>CAVWTH010000013.1:0-243664 GCA_963757675.1 uncultured Verrucomicrobiae bacterium
AGACGCGCGCCGGCGATCAGCAGCGCGAGAATGAGAATTCGCTTCATTAGTCAAAAGGTGAAAACGATCCCGGCGGATGTGTGTCTTCGGAGAGTTTGCGCACAGCGCGGCGCCGCACGTATTTGGCTGGGTCTTTCTCGAATGTCTCAGAACAGAGCGGGCAACAGAGCGTGATCATCTGGCCCTCGATATTGAGATGGCTAAAGCCTTCGCTATGTCCAAGTGATTTACAGCAGACGACGCACTGCTCGCCCATTTGAGTTCCGCATTTTCCGGTTTCATTGGTTTCTTTTCTTCTTCTCCCCCCTTCGCGCGCATCGCGATCTCGCCGACACTGAGCAGAGTGGACCAGAGATTTGCATTGAGGTGGACTACGGATCGAGGCCGAAGAATCGCACGAGCAAATAGATAGCGAATGCCGCGGGCGATAGAGCAAATCCGCTAAGAGAATTGGCGGTCCCTTATAGCATAAAAATCTACACATTTTCGGTCTCACCTTCTGTTTGAGCGCTTTCGGCATAATCCTCAGGATGCCTTTGAAATTCAGCCCGACATCCGACCGAGCAGAAGTAATATTTCCGCCCTTCATAAACAGAGACTCTTTGATGTGCCTCTCATAGAGCTTGATCCGGCACACCGGATCTTTTACTATGCGTTCTTCTGCGCTCATATCTTCAGTGACCACGCGGGCACGACTTCAGCGACTGGCGAAACCGGCTGGCGCCCGAGTTTGCGTGAGCGCCAGACAAAGAAAATCGCCGGATAGACCAGCAATTCCATAATCGTCGAAGTAATGACGCCGCCGATCATGGGCGTGGCGATGCGCTTCATCACATCGGCGCCGGCGCCGTGGCTCCACATGATCGGAATCAAACCGGCGATGATGACAGCCGCAGTCATCGCCTTCGGGCGCACCCGTTTGACCGCGCCATGGTAGATCGCGTCGCGCAGGTCGGTCGCGTTTCGCATTTTTCCTTCCCGAACCATTGATCGTAGGCAAGGTCGAGATAAAGAAGCATCACCACGCCGGTCTCGGCACTCACGCCGGCGAGCGCGATCAATCCTATCCAGACGGCAACGCTGAGATTGTAGCCGAGCAGGTAGAGCATCCAAAACGAGCCAACCAGCGCCAAGGGCACCGAGAGCATGATGATGGCTGTCCCAACAAGCGAGCGCGTGTTGAGATAAATAATCAGCATGATAATCAGCAGCGTAATGGGAACGACAATCATCAGGCGCTGCTGAGCGCGCAGCATGTATTCGTATTGGCCGCTCCAGAAAATGTTATATCCGCTCGGCAGCTGGACCGTCTTATTGGCGATGGCTTGGTTGACGGCCCGCTGGGCCATCTGCACGTACGTGCCGATGTCGATGCCTTTCACATCCACATAAATCCAGGCATTGGGCACGGCGCCTTCGCTTTTGATCCCCATCGGCGCCCGGACGATATTGATTTCTGCCAGCTGACCGAGGGGGATTTGGGCGCCGGTTGGCGTGGGAACGATGATTTCACGTAGCGCTTCGAGGTTCTCGCGGAAATCGCGATCGTAGCGCAGATTGATGGTGTAGCGTTCAGGCCTTCGACGGTTGTCGTCAGGGGCATGCCGCCGAGCGCGACTTCCAGCACTTCCTGGACATCGCCAGCGCCAATCCGTAGCGCGCGATCTCATCGCGATTGATGTTGAACTCGATGTAGTTGCCGCCCATCACGCGTTCGGCAAAAACGCTCGAGGTGCCGGGCACTTGCCGCACCACGGCTTCGATCTGAGCGGCGATCCGCTCCAACTGGTCGAGATCGGGCCCGGCGACTTTGATGCCGACCGGCGTTTTGATCCCCGTGGCCAGCATGTCGATCCGCGTCTTGATCGGCATCGTCCAGGCGTTGTTGAGTCCAGGGAATTGAATCGCGGCGTTCATCGCTTCGGTCAGTTCGTCCACCGTGCGTTTGCGATGCGCGAGGTCTTGCCGTTTTGATCATTGATATCGACCGCAGGCCAGTCCTTCTCGTCTTTCAGCATGATGGTCGTCTCGATCATGTCCATCGGCGCCGGATCGGTGGCGGTCTCCGCGCGACCAATCTTGCCAAAAACACGATGGACTTCCGGGAAGCTTTTGATGATTTTGTCGGTTTGCTGAAGGAGTTCGCGCGCTTTGGTCGTCGAAATGCCGGGAAACGTCGTCGGCATGTAAGCAGGTCGCCTTCGTAAAGCGGCGGCATGAACTCGGAGCCGAGATTCTGATATGGGAAAAGTTTTCCGACCGCGAGGGACGCGTTCCGCAGCACTCCTTGCGGCAGATAATTCGTCACCAGCCGGTTCCATGGCAGAAACACCCACACCACGATCAAGGCGGCACTGGCAATAACGAGCCAGCGCCGGCGGATCACGAAATCAATCACTGGATGATAAAGCCAGATCAGAAATCGATTGATCGGGTTGCGTTCTTCGGCGGGAATCCGTCCGCGAATGAAGTAACCCATCAGGATCGGCGCGAGCGTAATGGAGAGCAGCGCCGCTGCTGCCATCGAGTAGGTTTTCGTAAACGCCAAAGGCTTGAACAACCGGCCTTCCTGCGCCTGGAGCGCGAACACCGGGATGAACGAAACCGTGATAACGAGCAGCGAATAAAAAAGCGTCGGCCCGACTTCGATCGACGCGTCGCGAATGATCTGCCAGTGCGGTTTTTGCCTCCGTCGCGCTCGATGTGCTTGTGCGCGTTCTCGATCATGATGATTACGGCATCGACCATCGCGCCGATCGCGATCGCGATGCCGCCGAGCGACATGATATTTGAACTGATCCCCTGCTGGTACATCACTGCGAACGCGATCAATACCGCGACCGGCAAAATGATGATCGCGACCAGGGCGCTCCGAAAATGCAAGAGGAATACGATGCACACGAGCGCGACGACGATGCTCTCCTCGACCAGCTTTCCTTCGAGCGTAGCCACGGCGCGATCAATCAAGTCGGTCCGGTCGTAAGCGACTGTGTAGGTGACATCCGGCGGCAGCGCCTTCATGGCATGATCGAGACGCTCTTTGACTGCTGCGATAACTTCACGGGCATTCGCGCCGTAGCGAACCACCACGATTCCACCGACCGTCTCGCCTTCGCCGTTCAACTCAGCGATGCCTCGCCGCATGTCGGGGCCAAGTTGCACGTTCGCAACCTGGTCGAGCAAAATCGGAACGCCATTCGCGCCTACGCCGAGCGCGACCTTTCGCAAATCGTTGACGTTTTGAACATAGCCGCGCACGCGCAGGATGAACTCCTTTTCGGCCATCTCGATGGAACGGCCTCCGACCTCGCCATTGCTCTTCTTGATCGCCATGCTGACATCGGCAATCGAGAGGTTGTAAGCGCGAAGCTTGGTCGGATCGACCGTCACTTGGTATTGCTTAACGAAGCCGCCGATGGACGCGACCTCAGAGACGCCTTCGACAGACGTGAGCTGATACTTCAAATACCAGTCTTGCATCGAGCGCAGTTCGGCCAGACTTCGCTCCTTTGAATTCAGTGAATACATGAACGCCCAACCGACACCCGTCGCGTCCGGACCGAGCGTGGGAGTGACATTCTTGGGCAGATTGCCGCTGAGAGAACTGAGGTATTCCAGAACCCGGCTCCGTGCCCAGTACGGATCCGTGCCGTCTTCGAAGATGACATAGACGAACGAGAATCCGTAAAACGAATAGCCGCGCACCACTTTCGCACGCGGCACTGAAAGCATCTTCGTCGTGATTGGATACGTGACCTGGTCCTGCACGATCTGTGGCGCTTGCCCCTGCCATTCCGTGTAGATGATCACTTGCGTGTCAGACAGATCAGGAATCGCGTCGAGCGGGATATTGCGAACCGCGAAAATGCCGGCCAGCGTGAGCGCCAGCGTCGCCAGCAGAACGGCGAACCTGTTTCGCAACGAGAAATCGATGATAGCTCGCAACATCGCTTACTAGTGTTGGTGTTCCTGCGGCGTAGTCGCAGGCGACGGAGCTGGCGCAGCCCCGTCTTCAGGAGTGGGAATCAGAGTCATCCCACAGATCGGGCACTTGCCCGGATGATTGTATTTAATGTCGGCGTGCTCGGGCATGGGGCAGACGTAGCTGCTCGGCGCCGGAACCGCCAGTTGGGTTGAAGCGATGGTCGAGGGCGGTTGCTGAAGCGAAGACGCCACCGGTGCTGGAGTTGCATTCGGGCTCAGCATCTTCTGAATGGCTTCCCGAAGCTGGCTTTCGGAATCGAGCATGAACTGCCCCGATGTCACTACTCGTTCGCCTTCCTTGAGTCCGCTGAGGACTTCATAAGAATCGTTGTCCGCACGAGGACCGAGCCTTACCTCGCGCGGTTCAAAATGACCGCCGTCGAGAGCGACAAACACCGTGTTTTTCTCCCCGCTGCGAAGCACAGCCGAGTCGGGAACGAGCAGTGCAGCGGGTTTCAGCTCGGCTCGCAGCTCAACGGTCGCGAACATTCCCGGCTTCAAAAAGAATCCAGGATTGTGAAATTCCATTCGAACCTGAGCAGTACGCGTCTTCTCATCGACGGTCGGATAAATGTAAGTGACGCGGCCGCGAAATTTCCGATCGGGCAAGTAGGAAAGGCTGACTTCCGCTTCCTGTCCCAACTTCAACAGCGCGAGGTCCTGCTCGTAGATTTGTGATTGGACCCAGACGATCCCGAGATCGGCCAACCGGTACAACTTCATCCCGGCCTCAACCATCTGTCCCTGCACCACGTTTTTCTCCACTACGATGCCGTCAATGGGTGCGTCCACCCTGAGGGTGCGTTGCGGTTGCCGGCTCTTTTCGAGTTCGGCGATCTGATCTTCGGAAACGTCAAAAAGCTTCAGCTTTTGCCGGGCGCTTTGCTTGAGCGCGGAGGCGCCTTGATTCAGAGCAAGCACATACTCGCTTTGTGCACTGTAAAGTTCCGGCGAGTAGATATCGAACAGCGGCTCGCCTTTGTGGACCTGCTTCCCGGTCGAATCGACATACAGCTTCTCGATCCAGCCGCGAAATTTGGTCGTCACGTCGGCGAGCGCCGTTTCGTTGTAATCGATTACGCCGACTGTTCGAATGATTCGACGGAGCGGACCTTTGGTGACAATACCCGTGCGCACGTTCATCTCCTGGACGGTCGCGGGATCGACACTAATCGTGTTCGTTTCGTCCTCGCCTTCGTAAACCGGGACCATGTCCATTCCCATGCTGTCTTTCCGGGGCGTCTGACTGATCTCGCCCAACAGCATCGTCGATTTGTAATACTTGATGTTTCGATTAACGCCGGCGTTCCCCTTCTTCTCGGCAGCCGTCGATGGTTGCTTCCGTATGGGCACGAGCTTCATCCCGCAAATCGGACAATCGCCCGGATGGTCCTGCACCACCTGCGGGTGCATGCTGCAGGTGTAGAGCGTTTTTTCCGCAGGCGTGGACTGTTTGTGTTTCGAACATGACGGCGCGCATGTCGCCATCAACAAAACGCAAATGAGATAAATAAAACGGGAGTTCAACGTTTACCTCCTTGCTCCATGAGCGGGCTGGCTCGTCCGATGATTGCGTCCAGTTCCGCGATGGCGACTTCGTATTCGACGAGGCGATTTAGGGCGGCAGACTCTGCATCCTGCAATGTCCGGCGCGCTGTGATCAACTCCAGAAACCCGCCTGTGCTGGCTTCATACGCAGAGCGGGTCGCGTCAATAGCCTGCCGCGCGAGAGGCAGAATATCGTCACGGTAAAGCTCGTATTGCTTTGCTAACGTCTGGATCTTTTTTAGTTGATCGCGCACCAGGCCAAGCGTCTCCATGCGTGCGGCGCCGAATTCCCGTTGGGCATCTTCTACGCCTTTGCGCGCTTCCAGAACTCCCGCGCCGTACTTTTTCCAGTTCAGCCACGGAACTGGAATAGAGATGCCGACGTCTACTTCGCTGACTGCCTGGGCGGCCGAATTATACCGTTGCGCTTTGACACTCAGTGCCGGATCAGGAAACCACTGCCGGTTCGCCAGCTCGACGCGAAACCTCTCTGCATCGATCCGGTTTTGCGCGCGTCGCAACTCCGGTCGCAAGGCGATGGCGCTTGCCTGCAGGCTTTCCAAAGAACGCGCTTCCGGAGCGAAGACAAGTTCTGAGGGCCGGCTGAGAGGGGCTTGCGCCGGACGGTTCATCAACACGTTGAGGGCGGATTGCTCCTCGGAAATCTGACGCTCAATATCGGCTCGCATCTCGAGTAGCTTTGCTGCGTCGGTCTGCGCAAGGAGAACATCCGCTTGTGTCGCCACACCGGCCTCGTAGCGACTGCGGCTGATTTGCACAAATTGATCGAGTAGTTCGGTGTTGTGGCCGTTGACTTCGAGCTGTGCGTAACCGTTCGCGAGACGCGCGTAAGCGGAGCGTGCGCGCATAATAAGGTCGAGTTCCATGCGGCGAAGATCTTCGAACACTGCGCGCGCTTCTGCAGTGGCGGCGCGTGAACGGCTTCGATTTTTCCCGGAGACTGGGATCTCCTGCTCTAACATTGCCATTTGATCCATCATGTTGTTAGGCACCATCGGAACGGAACGTTCTGTTCTCCAATCTACGGATGCGCGCAGATCCTCCCACGCTCTGGCCTGCGGCACGCGCGCTTTCATCGCTTCCCACTTTGCTACCGTCGCTTTGAGCGTCTGGTTGTCTCGTAGCACGGCGCGAATGACTTCGCCCTCCGTCAAAGTGCCAGTTCTTTGCGCTCTTGCGGTGGAGGCAAGCAGCGCAACAGCAGTGAAAATCGCGATAGCGATTGTCACGCATCGCCACTTTTTTCGATCGGCATTTTTCGGTTCGCTCATGTAAATTTTCTTCTGATCTTCGCTCCAGATGTTGACGTTAAAGCCCCTTGCAGAGCCTTTGACGCGAACGACAGGAAGCGTTGCCGATCGCGTGACGGCTTAGGGCCAGGCAGTAACGACTACTATGAATCCCGACGCGGCGGGCAAAGAGTCGTTAAGCTATAACGGGCGGAGCGTGAGCGAGAATACTCCGCTGCAAAACAGATTCGGCGAATGTGCTTACGAATGGCGGACCCGTGTCTAACTCAAGAACAGGAGTCGGCCCGGAGTCAGTCGTGGAAATTACTGGGCCAATAAAGTAAAACTGCAGTGCGAATAACGAACTGTCGTAGCCGGCAAAATCTTTTGCAGCTCCGGCCAATGTGGCACGAAGCGTCTTGCAACATTCGCCTGCGTTCTCGCTTTTGTTCTTAGAGAGAGGCTGACCGCTGCAGCAAGGTTGATGACAACTGGTTTTTGCCTTCGGCGCAGTTTGTAACTCCGCCAGCACGCAATGATTTGAGATGAAGAACCAAGCAACGGCAGCAATGATCACTGTCAGAATCCGAGCCATGCTCGCGCTGCGGGCTTCACTCATATCCAATTAGTAATGGGATTCGGCAAAATGTTCAATGCCTAATTCCCACACCAACTGCCTGATTTTCCGCGCTGCCCCGATGGAATGAAACGCATTTGCTATGTCGCTCATCGCAGCTGACGTCCGGCGGATTGATTGGGCCACTGGTAAGAATATTCTTCCGGCCACTGTCAGCGCTCCAACTTTCGTCTGCGCAACTGACAATCGGGCCAAGTCGGTGAATCGGGCGCGTTCAGCGGACTCATCGCCGCGGGAACCGGCGCCGCCGGATCGAGCACGCCGATGCGTTTGTTTACCCAGAGTGCCTGGTACGCCCACGCGGGCAGCGGCGCGGCCTTCGGTGTGCACGACCAGTTGTTGAAGTGGAGGTTTACGAGATAGAAGTTTCGCTTCAGTTTCCGGATCACCTCCACAATCTTCGGATCGTCGAAGCCGTGCATCTCCATCGCCATCTGCGGAATTGACGCGAGCAGTTCGTCTGGCGCTGCGAGGAGCGATCCCCATTCCGCGCCTTCGATGTCCATCTTGATGATTAGGCGCCGGCTGGTGTCGCCATTCTTTCTTATCTGATTTTGCAACGTGTCGAAGAAATGCGAATCGCTGTAACCGGTCCGATTGCCGATGCATTCGTTATGAAAGATGAAGACGCCGCCCTTGCAGGTTGGCCGCGCGGGATCGAAACAATCGTATTCATGCACCGGAACGTGATACCGACGCGACACGTCGCATCCCCAATCATCGTTTATGCCGACGCCGTACGAGTACGCCGCGTCGATTGGCTCAATCAGGTTTTCGCACATCAGGTATCCGCCGTCGTTGGCGCTGCCGAAGCGTTTCAGCGTACAATTTTTCAACGCGACCGGTTGAAGTTCTGCAAGAATCGCCTCGCGCAACTTGCGCCTGGCCGCTCGGCGCACGAGGTCACCAGTCACGACGGCGGCGGCTGCAAGAGCGACGATGACGAATGTGACGCGAATGAAAGGTCGTTTGAAGAAAGCGTCTTGCATAGGTAGCGGTCTATTAAGACCATTCTTACGCCGGCGAGCACAACAACGTTTTTCAGTTAATGCGAAATGAAATTTTCCAATTGCTCAGCGAACTTAATATTGGTGGCTGTTACCCTCGCACTCGCCAATTCTGCCCGTGGCCACGGCTTTGCCGGCGCACGGTTTTTTCCAGCAACGCTCGCGACGGATGATCCGTTCGTGAGCGATGAAATGTCGCTCCCCACTGTCTCAACGATCGAAACGGCAGAAGGCCGTGAGACTGAGATTTCAGGTGAGATCGCGAAACGAATTACACCGAATCTCGGCATCGAGCTGGGCGAAGAGTTCATCGATCTCAATCCAAAAGGCGAGAGCCGAGCCAGCGGCTTTGGCAATCTCGAACTAGGCGCAAAATATCAGTTCCTCGTAAGTCCTGAGCACGAGGCGATTCTTTCGCTCGGTGCAGGTGTAGAGATCGGCGGCACGGGACAGAAGCACATCGACGCGGACAGCTTCAGCACGTGGACGCCTGCATTTTTCTTTGGCAAAGGCTTTGGCGATCTACCTGACACGCTCTCGCTGCTAAGACCCGTTGCCGTCACGGGTGTAGTCGGCGTCGCGATTCCGACGAGCGCCAGCACTCGGATGAGCGCTGGAGATATTGAGCGTCACCCAAACGGGCTGCAATACGGGTTCGCACTGGAATACTCTCTCATTTATCTGCAGGGGCAGGTAAAGGACATCGGCCTGCGCGCTCCCTTCGAACGGCTCATCCCGCTGGTGGAGTTTTCCTTTGATACGCCACTGGATCGCGGACAGAGCGGTGAGACTACCGGCACAATTAATCCCGGCGTGATTTGGTCGGGCAAATACGTACAAATCGGCGTGGAAGCGGTGGTGCCAATTAATGAGCGAACCGGGAAATCGGTGGGCGTGATTGGCCAACTGCATTTCTATCTGGACGATCTGTTTCCGCACACGTTGGGTTGACCGGTGTTCAATTGGAATTAACAAGATGTCGCGAAAACAACTGATCTCTTTGGCAATTGGATTATTCAGCTTGCTAACGCCGCTGACGCGAGCGGAGGCACACGCATTCGTGGTTCGCGCGGAGCCGCGTGTAGGAAGCAAGGTAAAAAAAGCGCCGACCGGAGTGCGGATCTGGTTTAGTGAACCCGTTCAGTCCGGCTTGAGCAGCATCAAGGTTTTTAATGCGACTGGAAAAGAGGTGGACAAGAAAGACACGCATTCGGACAGGAGGAATCGCGCTTTGCTCGAAATTTCTCTCCCGCCTGATCTGGGGCCAGGCACTTACAAGGTCGTGTGGCGTGTGACTTCCGAAGATACGCACGCCACTAGTGGCGATTTCAGATTCAAAATCCTCCCGTGATCCAACGACCAGCTCTGACTGAATAACTCAATCTTCCTGGCGCTCGCTATTCTGTCGGCGCTCTACAATTTTGTTTAAACTCAAAGTTCAAGCAGTCGCCGGTTCCAGTTCTCCAGCCATCTCACGATCGGGCTATATTCTGCGTAATCCATGCGGGCTGAGCGTTTCATTGCGAATAAAGCGAGTAAGTCGCAGCCTGCTAGGTTGCGAAGTGACGACCTCCGTTTCGCGCTTCTGCTTACTTACATTACCCTTGCTTGGATGACGATCGAGGGCGCGGCGTCGCTCCTGTTGGGCTGGGCGTCGAAGAGTCTGTTGCTTGAGGCATTTGGCATCGACAGCGTAATCGAACTTTTCAGCGCGGCAGTCTTGTTGTGGCGATTGCGAGTTGAATCAAGCGGCGCCGCGACATCCGAACATGTGAATCTTGTTGAGCGTCGCGCAGCGCGTTTGATCGGCTACTCGCTGTACGCCTTGGTTATTTACGTGGTTCTCAATTCCGGCTATGGATTGTTCATTGCCAAGGGCATCACCGACACGCACGAAAGCGTCTGGGGCATTCTCATCGGGCTTGTCGCGAAAATTGGAATGCCGATCCTCGCGGCTTACAAATTGAAAGTCGCAGCTCGCCTGAACTCCCGCGCGTTAAGAGCTGACGCAATCGAATCAATCACATGCGGCTACCTGTCGATCGTCTTGATGATCGGCTTGGCCGCGACTTGGTTGCTAGGTTGGTGGTGGTTGGACAGTGTCGCCGCTCTCGGGTTGATCCCATTCCTTATCAAAGAGGCGGGTGCAGCAATTCGCGGTGAGTCTTGCTGCCGGACTAAGTAATTCAGCGGGCAAATCTGTTTGCCGCCTGTGCAACTTCAGTGATCCTAGTCCGGGCGCGTCGCGTCGCGCCGCCAGGGCAATTTCCCTTCGATTTCCAGTTGCAGCGACAAGCTGAGAAACGTGCGGATGAGCACAATTAAGCCCAGAACAAACACGTTTTGGATCGTGGGCGCGACGACAACGGTTCGGATGATGTCTCCGGCAATCAGAAATTCCAACCCGAGCAAAATCGCGCGACCGATGTCCTGCCGATACGACGAATAGTAGCTGCCTGTGTTGTGCGCTCGACGAGCCATCAGACGCGCGGTGGCCACGAGCGCACCACCAGCCACAATAAGGACGCCCACCCCATCCATGGCGGTGCCAACGATTTCCATGAGTTGGCGGAAATTTTCCATCAACACCTTCTTTGCCGGAAAGCGTGCCGCGTTTCAATGCTGTTTGTAGCACCGCGTTGAGGAGTCGCTGCGGCGACCGTTCCAATTTCGCGTTTACCCTTCGAGGACAACAGATGCCATCGCTTGATGCTCAGTATGACTGAGCGTGATAAGGGCGGACGTGACGCCGCGCTTTGCAGCGAGCTCCTTCGCCGATCCCGAAAAAACCAGAAACGGTTCGCCACTGGATTTTTTTTGGATGTCGATGTCACGCCAACCCATCGCTTTGCCAATGCCTGTGCCGAACGCTTTCGAAACAGCCTCTTTTGCCGCGAAACGCGCAGCCAGATGGCGCTCCGGGAATTTCATCGACATGGAATATTCGATCTCGCCGTCGGTAAAAACGCGATGCAGGAAACGATCTCCGAAGCGCTCCATGGAGCGCTGGATCCGCGCACACTCGATTACATCGACGCCGATGCCAATCACGCTCATTTCGTTAGGCTGGCCGAGGCACTGGTATTGTAGGGCAGGCGCTCCGCTGCCGTTGTCCTGAGTCGGCAACCGGAGCGGTTGCCCTACAATTTTGCCGATGCCAATCGCGCTCATCTGGAAATGCCGGATCGCGTTGAGGACAACACGATCCAAAAGTTTGATGCTCATCCGTCGGATAGTTCGCCATTGCAGCGAGCATTTCTTTCACCGCGGTTTCCAATCCGACCCACATCGCGCGCGAGATGATGGCGTGACCGATATTGAGTTCGGTCAAACATGGAATCTGATTGATGAGCGCGACGTTTTTGTAGTTTATGCCGTGACCCGCGTTCACCTGCATATGAGATTCCGATGCGGCGCGGGCAGCCGCGCGCAGCTGTTCCAGTTCTTCTTTTTGGATCTTTTCGGTAAATGCATTCGCAAGGCTACCAGTGTGCAACTCGACCATTTCCACCCCGAGCTCGGCTGCGGCGTCCACCTGTTCCAATGTGGGATCGATGAATAGACTGACGCGAATCCCGGCAACTTGCAGCCGCTTGATGGTTGGCTCGAGTTCCTTGCGTTGCGCAATGACATCGAGGCCGCCTTCGGTGGTAATTTCCTCACGTTTTTCCGGCACCAGGCAGACTTCATCCGGCACAATGCGTAGCGCGACATCAATAATTTCTTCGGTATTGCCCATTTCAAGATTCAATTTCGTCATGATGTTCTGACGAAGGCGCTCGATGTCGCGGTCCTGAATGTGGCGACGATCGGCGCGAAGATGGGTAACGATCCCGCCTGCGCCTGCCCGCTCGCAAATCCTCGCGGCGACGAGCGTATCGGGCTCTGCATTTTTGGATTCCGGCATCGTGGCATATCGTGCCTGTCGCAATGTCGCCACGTGGTCGACGTTCACTCCAAGACGCAAACTGCTCATCGCGCTCAAATAGGACTCACTCGATCAATCTGAGCAAGTTGGAAGTACCTAAACCATGCGCTGTCATTCTGATCCCGCAGTCGCGGGAGAAGACTTCTGGATTCTCCGTGGCTGCGTAGTCGCGCACACAAGCAAGCCGCGCGGGATCAAATTACTTCTGATCGATTACCCAAGCAGGTGGTCTGCTCGTCCGCGACACAACAGGCGCGCTTGTAAATTCGGGCAAGCATGGACAACGGGACGCCGAAAAAATAAAGCGTCGCGATCAATCCATAGGTAAATGTCAGACGCACTGCGCCCAACTGCCTCATACCGCCGCGGGCTTATCGACGATGCGCTTGCTGCTGTACACCACGCGCCCGCCGCTGATGAAGCCGGCGAAAAAATTCCACATCCTCCATCAATGGAACATCTTGGAAATCCCGCCCGCATCAAGAAACGCTGTTTGCCGGCAAAAAATTCCATGATCGCCACACCGAATCCCGAGCGGATGCCCCGCATAATGCGCAAAACTGTCGGTTAATCGATAAACTTTGGGTTCCGGCAGGCGAATCCGGAAGTAACCGCCGCCGACTGTTGGATCACGCATTATGCAGCAATCTCATCCAAACATCCCGGCGGCACTTCAGCGTCTGCATGCAGGAACCAGAAGAATGTCGCCACTTGCTTTGCGGGCGCCCGCGTTCATTTGTATCGCCCGGCTGCGTTCGCCGCTCCGGACGAAGCTGATCGCAGAACCCTGCCGCGAGACGATCGGTGCCATCGGTGCTTGCACCATCGGCGACAATGATTTCGGCTCCGGGCGCCCGCTCGCGCAGATGGGCGAGAAATGGCTGTATCAACGACGCCTCATTAAAAACTGGAACAATAATCGAGACCTGCATTTAACGACGGTTGCCGGAACTCCTGTTGATCATTTGATTTTCGCTCGCGGATGACTCGCCAACAATTTTGTTAAAATAAAATGTTTGCTCGATGCGTCTATTCGACGAATAGAACTTAACAAATCTGAACGGAGGAACTCATATGATTGAAAGAATCACCATGGCAGCAGCCATTGCATTATTCTTGTCGCCGGCAACGGCTATTTTTTCACAGGAACACCCCGAGCATCCGACAGCAGGCGGCGCCAAGAAGCAAGTCAGCACCGCCGACATTTCCGCCGGGATAAAGAAGCATATCAAGGCCGAGACGAATAAGGGCGACGGGAAATTTCATGTTAAATACGAGGGCCAGGATCTCGCTCTCACTTTAATAAAGGTTCATGATGATCGATTGCAGGATCTCGGCGGCGGAAAATATTTCGCCTGTGTGGACATGAAGGGGACTGATGGAAAAACTTACGACATCGATTTCTTTCTGACCGGGCAGCCGGGCCAAATGAAGGTCACTGACACATCGGTTCACAAGATCGATGGCAAACCGATTTACAATTGGAAGGAAGAAAACGGCAAGTGGAACAAAGTGCCGGTGAGTTAACTCATAGAATGATCAACTTGGTTACGCGCTTTTTCATTCTTCCGGCCTTGGTTCTGGCAGGCGAGCTAACCGCGCTTGCTACCGGCGACCCTGGGATTGTTAAGGGCGCGGATGAGTTTGAGTTCGTCTATCGCGTCAAGCTGCCCGAAATCACCGGCACGGCTCGCATCTGGATACCGCTCGCAAAGACCGATGCTTTCCAAACGGTGACCGTGCAAGAACTGCAGATCCCGTTGAAATGGGACAAGGTTCAGGACCGCGATTACGGCAATGACATTTGCGTCATTAATGCGCAGCCGCAGGACAGCGGTAAGAACATTGAGGTGCGATATCGCGTAGTGCGTAAGGAGAAAGCCGCTTATCCCGCAAGCAATGCGGACGCGGCGCGGTATCTGCGTCCGGAGAAATTGGTGCCGGCCAATGAAACGTTCAAAACACTTGCCGAGAAGGCGACAGCGGGAAAGACCGACGATCTCGAGCGGGCGAAAGCGCTATATGATCATGTCATCAGCCGGATGCGCTATGACAAATCGGGCACTGGTTGGGGTCGCGGAGACGCAGTCTACGCGTGCGATGCGCGCACCGGAAACTGCAGTGATTTCCACGCGTATTTCATCGCCCTGGCCCGAAGCATCAACATACCGGCGCGTTTCGCCATCGGCGCGACGATTCCATCCGATAAAAATGAAGGCAAAATCGAAGGCTACCATTGCTGGGCCGAATTTCTCGTAGACGGTAAATGGGTGCCGGTGGACATCAGCGAAGCATGGAAGAACCCGAAGCTAGCTGATTACTATTTTGGTCATAATCCGGCCAATCGGTTTGAGCTGACGAAGGGCCGCGATTTGGTCGTCGATCCGGAGCCCGAAAGCGGGCCGATCAATTTTCTCGTCTATCCGCTGCTGGAGATGGACGGCGAGGTCATAAAACCCGAAACTACGTTCAGAGTTCCGGCGCATCGGCGCGTAAAACACAGAATGAAAAGCGGCGCAGCAGCGCCGCAGTCCAAAACGTGACCGCAGTTCTACGCTCCATTCGCGCTTGCGTTTCGGAGTGCGCCGATGCTCCGGCGCTTTGGTCAATTGCGTCCGCAGACGAACTGATGATAGGATGCAGCCTAGCGGGCTGAAGATGCCAAAAATTCCTTTGATGGACTATGTCGGCAGGCCTTTGCTGGCTGGCATGTTCTTGTGCTGCTTTTGCTGCAATGGCGATACCCATTACGCCGTCAGCATTTCAGTGTGCTCCACCGGCTCGTCCGGAACTTTGTGCTTTCGATTCCTGGCTTCGCCATCGCTCGCCTGGCGATGTTACCTATTCCGATAGCAATCGCGATCTGGGCGCAAGAGCGACATATCGGCTTGTTGAACTGGTTTTACCTGCCGACTTGGATTGCTGTGATCGTTACGTTTCTCTTGATGGATTACGCCTACTGGTGGTGGCATTGGGCGTTGCACATGGTCCCGTTCTTCTGGCGATTTCATAACGTGCATCACACCGACCTCGATCTTGATGTGAGCACCGCCGCGCGATTTCACTTCGGTGAAATGATTCTTTCGACCGGCTTTCTCTCATTGGCCGTGATGCTTTTCGGTATTGGTCCAATCATGTTGGTCGTATTTTTCATGACATTTGAGGCGGCGACTTTCTTTCATCATTCGAACTGGCGCCTGCCAATTTGGATCGAGCGGATTTTGAATCTGGTGATTGTCACGCCGCGGATGCACGGCATTCATCATTCGATCGTCGAGCGCGAGACGAATTCGAACTGGGGCACGATGTTCTGCTGGTGGGACAACCTTCATCGGACGTTGAGTCGAGACATGCCGCAGGATGCGATCACGATCGGTGTCGCTGCGTATCGTGAAGAACACGAGCTCACGCTCGGGAAACTCCTTGCGTTGCCATTTCGCAAACAACGCGAATGGCGATTGCCAGACGGTGAGATCCCCGAACGCCAGCCGCAACCAGTGGATAAACTTGCGGAATAACGCGGTGCTGCTTTTGCATGACGTACCAATTGCGCCAAAGCGACGCGAGGACGCGTGCGCACTCCCAAAGCTGCCGCGAAATGAACGAGCGTCTTAAATTCATTTTGCACGAAGTGCCTTTGGAGTGCGATGCGTCTTCGCATCGCTTTTACTCACCGGCGCGTAGCTACGGCTATATCGTCTGTGAATGCGAACACAGATAGATGAGCGACAGAAGAGATAAACGTGTAGCAGTGGTAGCCGGCGTTGGACCCGGCTTGGGTGCTGCGCTAGTGCGCAAGCTCGCCAGCGAAGGCTGCAGCATCGGAATGTTGGCCCGGTCGCCGGAATTTATCGGCAAGCTGGCTGCCGAGATTGGCAGGGCCGCATTGGCAATCCCGACAGATATTTCCAACCCAAAACAGGTCGCGGCCGCTTTTCTCACAGTCCGGCGGCAGCTCGGCCCCGTGGAGATCCTTGTCGCGAACGCAAGTGGTTTTGTTGGGGAGGGATTAATCGAGACGACGCCGGAGCAATTCGAACGGTCATGGCGAATCGGTGTTTATGGGGCATTCCTTTGCGCGCGCGAGGCCGTGCTCGACATGCTCGAGTGCGGCGCAGGCGCGATGATCTTTACCGGTGCAACTTCTTCAGTGCGCGGACGCGGCGGCGCAATTGCATTCAGTAGCGCGAAGTTTGCGGTCCGCGGACTGGCCCAATCACTCGCAGTCGAGTTGTGGCCTAAAGGCATTCACGTTGCGCACGTTATCATTGATGGCGTGATCGAAACTCCAGAGGTACGCAAGAGGTACAAAACTGCCGCTAATGAGCCGCTGTTGAAACCCGAAGCGATTGCCGACGCCTATTGGAACCTCATTCAGCAAGATCGCAGTGCGTGGAGTCTGGAAATCGACCTGCGGCCTAATAAGGAAGCATTTTTTGAATGATCCGATAATTGTCGATGGATCGCAGGCTAAAAGCGAGTTTCCGACAGGACCAGGTTATCGATACTCAACCAGCCGGGGCCTGACAAAAAAATCCACAACAGGATGACGAGATAGAGCACTTCGGGCAGATACAAAAACTCTGACAGCCAGCCGAGCAGCGATTTTGATTTGATTTGCTTAAGCCCGGTGGTGGTAATGGCCACAATCATCACGCAACCCAGCATCGCGCACGCGACAGGCGTCAGCGCTCCAAGAACAAGCAGTGAACCGCAGACAAACTCGACGGTTGAAACAAAAGCCGCGTTAAGCTCCGGAAAAGGAACATGCGCTTCGATCAATGTTTAGCGCATCTGTTCCCGGCGCTCACGGACAAAAAGTTTGCCTCGCCCCGAAAGAAAAAACAACAAACCGACTGCAAGGCGAGCCACGAGAATTCCAAGCCATTGCCATGCATGCAACTCAGTCAGAAATGTTCGCGCCCATAACATCGCACTTATTGGATGGCTCTTTGTCCTCCTTTATTCCTTTTAACTACCTGTCCGCAACGGAATAATCGAGCCAGGCCGTGTCTCGAAGGCTTCACAGCATGTTCCGATGAAAAAAGGTGAAGGTGTTTACAATGTCGTCGTAATTGGCGCCGGCACGGCCGGGCTGGTCACGGCGGCGGGAACAGCTGGACTCGGTGGGCGCGTGGCGCTGATCGAGCGCAACTTAATGGGTGGCGATTGCCTGAACTTCGGCTGCGTCCCAAGCAAGGCGCTCATTTCCTCGGCGCGGTTGATCCGGCAAATTCGTGAATCTGAAAAGTGGGGTTTGGATCGG
Organism: uncultured Verrucomicrobiae bacterium; assembly: GCA_963757675.1. Taxonomy (GTDB): domain Bacteria; phylum Verrucomicrobiota; class Verrucomicrobiia; order Chthoniobacterales; family UBA10450; genus Udaeobacter. The sequence goes on from CAVWTH010000013.1 coordinate 17,621, forward strand.
CAGGAACCGCAATTTGTTTTCGAGAAAATCTTCGAGCGAATGCGTGCGCGCCGCGCAAAACTTGCACCTAATGATTCCCAGGAACGCTTCGAATCGTTAGGCGTGGATGTCTTTCATGGTGAAGCGCATTTTGTTTCTCCGCATGAAGTTGAAATTAGCGGATGGCCCTCACCTCAATCCTCTCCCTGGCAGGGAGAGGCGGACGCGCAGCGCTTGGTGAGGGTCAAAAACTGCGTGCGCGAAACTTCGTGATCGCCACTGGCAGCCACGCCGTCATCCCGAAAATCGAAGGCATCGACAGCGTCCGGTATTTCACCAACGAAACCATTTTCGATGGGTTAAAGAAAAAACCTGAAAGCATGATTGTGCTCGGCGGCGGACCGATCGGTTGCGAACTTACGCAAACATTTTGCCGACTTGGCACGCGGGTCACGATGATCCAGCGCGGTGATCAGCTTTTGCCAAAAGAAGATCGGGATGTGGCAGAATTTGTTGAGCGCCGCTTGAGTAACGAGGGTGTACGCATCATTAAAAACGCCAATACGCGTGCGGTAGCGACCACGGACGAAGGGAAGATCGCGCTTGAATTCCTGGATCGACAATCGGGCCTGCTGGCTGAACGAACTTTCTTTGCAGACGCGCTCCTTGTCGCCATCGGGCGAAGCCCAAACTTGCAGAGTCTCGATCTGAAATCCGCCGGGGTCGAGGTCAACGAGAAGCGGCGTGCGCGTTACCGACTATTTACAAACATCTCAACGGCACATTTACGCCGCGGGCGATGTCATTGGGCCATTTCTGTTCACGCACATGGCCGATGCGCAGGCGCGCGCAGTCGTGCGGAACATTCTCATGCCCTTCCAATTTCTGAGACAGAAAATGGACTACTCTGTCGTGCCGTGGTGCACTTACACCGATCCCGAAGTTGCGCACGTCGGTCTCGGCGAAAAGAAAGCGCAACAGAAGAATGTCGATTACGATTTGTTTGTTGTACCGCTTGAAGATGTCGATCGCGCGGTCGTCGAAAGCGAAGAAGCAGGCTTCGCCAAAATTCTGACCGCCAAAGGATCGGACAAGATCCTCGGCGTCACCATTGTCGCCCCCCACGCGGGCGATCTACTTCACGAATTCGTGCTGGCGATGAAAGCTGGCGTTGGTCTGGCCACGATCGCGTCAACGATTCACGCTTATCCCACGTTCGCGGAACTCGCGCGCAAAGCTGGTGACAAATACAACAAGACCCGGCTAACGCCGCTGGCTAAAAAAATCTTCGTCTGGCTGTATGAACGCGCGCGGAGGTGAGCAGAAGAGCTCTTCAAACTTCGTCCATGTCGAGCGAATGTCGAAAGACATCTCGCGCGAATTACCCACGGGTTGCGCCACGGGATTCCTCGACTTCGCTCGGAATGACGGCTTACAGCATGCGATTCTAGCGACAAAGACAAGAAAGCCCAGTTGCTCAGATCATTTCGCTGATCCTCATCATCATCGCGCTCTTTCTGACAATGAAATTCCTGCCGGTCCAGCAATGGCTGAGAAATTTCAACGACTGGGTCGGCCAGATGGGCGTGGTCGGAATTTTGATTTTCATCATCGTTTACGCTGTGGCCACAGTATTGCTCGCGCCGGGATCCGTCCTGACCATCGGCGCAGGATTCGCATTCGGGCTATGGAAAGGATTTGTTGCCGTTTCCGCCGGCTCGACTCTCGGCGCTGCTTTGGCTTTCCTCGTCGCGCGATTCATTGCTCGCGACAAGATTGAACGAATAGCGCAGCCAAACGAGAAATTCCGGAGGATCGACAACGCGATCGGCAAACAAGGCGGGAAGTTGATTTTGCTGCTCCGGCTTAGTCCGATCATTCCGTTCAATCTGAGCAATTACTTTTACGGTCTCACCGCGGTAAAATTCTGGTCATATGTGGTGGCGAGCTGGATTGGCATGATGCCGGGCACATTCCTTTACGTTTATATCGGCACGGCTGGCAAAGCTGCTGCATCAGCGGCTGCCGGTGGCGAAACAATGAAACACGGCTGGCAATACTGGACATTCATGAGTGTTGGTCTTGTCGCGACAATTATCGTGACAATCTGGGTAACCAGGATCGCGCGCAACGCGCTGCAGAAGACCGAACTACCGTAGAATTGCCAGCTTTCAGGAATCAAACACTCTGTTTAAGCTTGGGGATTAAGATGAAGGAACTCCAGAGTAAAGAAACTATCGTTCGGCAACGTTACGCGGCGGGAGCAAAAGCGCGCGCGGAGAAACTTTGTTGTCCGGTTAATTATGAACAGTCATATCTCAGCGTCATTCCACAGGAAGTGATCGAGCGCGACTACGGCTGCGGCGATCCGTCGCGTCATTTGCGCCAGGGCGAAACGGTCCTCGATCTGGGTAGTGGCACCGGAAAAATCTGTTTCATCGCTGCGCAGATCGTCGGGCCAAGTGGGAAAGTGATTGGCGTCGATATGACTAACGAGATGCTCGAAGTCGCCCGCCGCAACGCGCCGGTCGTCGCCGAACGCCTCGGCTATGCGAACGTCGAATTTCGGAAGGGCCGCATCCAGGATCTGGCGCTCGATCTCGAACTGTTAGATCGACAATTGAAAGAGAGCCCGATCACAAACGCGGCTTCATTTCTTGCGGCAGACGAACTGGCCCGAGAATTGCGGGTTAAACATCCACTGATCGCCAGCGACTCGATCGACGTGGTCGTTTCCAATTGTGTTCTCAATTTGGTCGAGCCCGAATCAAAACGGCAGCTTTTCGACGAAATATTCCGAGTCCTGAAAAAAGGCGGCCGGGCTGTTATCTGTGATATTGCAAGCGACGAAAAAGTACCCGAAACAATGCAGACCGATCCGGAGCTATGGAGCGGTTGCATTTCCGGCGCGTTGACCGAAGAAGCTTTTCTTCAAGCTTTCGAACACGCCGGATTTTACGGAATCCAAATTTTGAACCGGGACGCGCAACCGTGGCGCACAGTGCAAGGGATCGAGTTTCGTTCCGTTACCATCGAAGCATTCAAAGGAAAACAGGGCGAGTGTTTCGAACGGAGTCAGGCGGTGATTTATCGCGGCCCGTTCAAGGAAGTGCTCGACGACGACAACCATCGGATGGAGCGCGGAAAACGGTACGCTGTGTGCGATAAAACCTACAGCCTCTACAAGAAAGCACCGTATCGTGAGTTCTTCGAGTTCGTGGACCCGCTTGTGGAGGTGCCGTTGGCCGAAGCCAAGCCATTTGATTGTTCGCGGACTTCGCAACGGCACCCCAAGGAAACGAAGGGCAAGGATTACAGCGCGACCACGGAAGCAAATAGTAAGTGCTGCGATGGCGGCGCTTGCTGCTGATTTTGGCATGAATCGTTTCGCGCAGAAGCTGGCCGAACAATCAATCTCGCTGTGCCGCGGACGCCCCGAAATTCTCCAGGTGAACGTGGGGAAGCTTTGCAATCTCACCTGTGTGCATTGCCATGTGAACGCCGGACCAAAGCGCAAGGAGATCATGACGCGCGAAACAGTCGATCGGATTATCGATTGGCTAGCCGGGACGGACATTCCAACGGTTGATCTCACCGGCGGCGCGCCGGAAATGATCCCCGATTTTCGCTATTTCATCGAGCGGGTGAAAGCGCTTCAGCCGTCACGTCACGTGATCGACCGTTGCAATCTCACGATCTTACTCGAACACGGCTATGAAGATCTCCCCGGGTTCTTCGCCGGAAAAACGGTGGAGATCATCGCGTCGATGCCCTGTTACTCTCCGGAGAACGTGAACGCGCAGCGCGGAGACGGAGTATTCGAAGGCAGCATTGCGGCTCTGCAACTGCTGAACTCGTTAGGCTATGGAATGGATTCCGCGTTGCCGCTGCATCTCGTTTACAATCCCGTAGACGCGCTTTTACCGGCGGCGCAAGATGAGCTCGAGGCCGATTACAAGCGAGCGCTGCAAAGGAATTTTGGAATCATCTTCAACAGACTCTACACGCTCACCAACCTTCCGATCGGCCGGTTCGGCGCTTACCTGCGACGCAGTAATAAGCTTGACGATTACATGAAGCTTCTGATCGAGGCGTTCAATCCAGCCACGATCGAGGGTCTTATGTGTCGCAACACGATCAGCGTCGGCTGGCGCGGGGAAGTTTACGACTGCGACTTCAATCAGCAGCTAGAGATGCAATGGTCGCGCAATGGCGGAAGCGAACGGTTATTTCTTTGGGACATCGATCCGGACTCACTCGAAGGTCGCGAGATCATGACCGGCGATCACTGCTTCGGCTGCACTGCAGGGGCGGGATCAAGCTGCGGCGGTGCGATTGTTGACGACTAGGTCGACACAACTGAATTATGCAGACCGTCCTTCTACAGCAACACGCCGTTGGAGTCATGAAATCGCCCTATTGTTTGCCGGGCGCTGCCGATCTATGGCTCCGGTTAATTTGCGTGTTCTTTTATGTAGCGAGTAGCTCGGCACAACAGGAGCTACCAGTATGCCACATAATCACCACCGGCGGCATGATCGCAATGAAGATCGATCCTGTTAAGAACGCGCCTGTTCCCACTCTATCTGGGGAGGATCTTGTGGCCACGATTCCAGGGCTACGAAAGATGGCAAAAGTCGAGGTAGAAGATCTGTTCAACGTACCGGGTGCACATATGGATCCAGAGCGCTGGGCGTCCATATATAAGGCTGTCACCAAAGCACTAGCTCGGCCAGAGGTTGCAGGAGTGATTGTGACACATGGTACCGACACCTTGGAGGAGACAGCCTACCTTTTAGACCTGACAGTTTCAAGCGAGAAGCCAATTGTGTTGGTTGGCGCACTGCGGAACGCTTCCGAACAAGATTTTGATGGACCTCGCAATCTTCTGAATGCGGCTCGCGTTTGTGTGTCACCTCAAGCGCGCGGCAAGGGAGTGATGATCGTGTTGAACAACCAAATCAACGCTGCACGAGAAGGTACCAAGACGCACACTTCAGACGTTGAAACGTTCAAATCTGGAGACTTCGGCTTCCTGGGCGCAGTTGATCAAGATCGGGTAATTTTCTCGCGCGCACCTTCGCGTCGTCAGCACATCACGCTCAACGACGAGCGGCTGCCCCGTGTTGACATTATCTCCATGTACACCGGCGCGGACGGCAGTCTGGTCCGTGCGGCCATGGCGGGAGGAGCAAAGGGCGTTGTGATCCAAGCGTTCGGATTGGGCAACGTCAACATTCCGATGTTCGACGCTATCAAGGAAGCGATCGACAACGGCATTGTGATCGTCATTTCGACGCGCGTACCAAACGGTCGAGTGCTGCCCAGCCATGGATATAAGGGTGGCGGCAAAACGCTCAAAGACGCGGGCGCAATCTTTGCCGACAACCTTTCGCCACAGAAAGCCAGAATTCTACTGATGCTTGCGCTTCAGACGACGTTTGATCGCGAGGAAATTCAGAAGCTGTTTGATCGATAACCGCCGAAGCCTAAGTTTTGGATACGACGACAACGTGCGCCGCCATGGGTAAAACGAAGCGGTTTCCTCGCGCGAATTGTTTGATTCCGTTTTCAAGCGCGACGCGAATTGTCTCCAACGCTTCGGGCGATTGACGCGCCAGGATGCCCACGGTACGGACGCCGGCGTTCCGTTCGGCATTGAAAAGATACCCGGCGTCTGGAAGCTGCCATTCAACTGAGCGCGTCGCGTAGGTCATCGAGTTCCCGTCGAAACCAGCTCGTTCCAGTACTTCTCGGCATTCCTCTCGTTCGCTGTACAAGTATTTTGGCGGACCTTCGGGTAAGGCGAAATCTAGATTTGCATGGGCTTCAATCGTGCCGTCAACGATCTTTGCAACCGGGTTCTGTTCCGGTCCGGCCCAAACAGTAAAAGCAATTCTTCCTCCGGGTTTCAACACGCGGCACGCCTCGGCGCATGCCTTTTCAGGACGTGAGATATGCAATAATCCGAAATTCATCAGCACGCGATCAAACCTTGCCTCTTTGAACGGCAAGTTTCGCGCGTCGCCCTGTATAAATGGAATTTCTGGAAACATTCTCTTCGCAATCGCGATCATTGTTTCCGAAAAATCAGTTCCCGTAGGAACCGCGCCCAATTGTTGCGCTGCGGCTGACACATAGCCTGGGCCGCAAGCCACATCCAGAATCAACATTCCTTTTGAAACACTGGCGTCTGTCAAAAGGTACGGAATGAACTGGCGCGTTAACGACGACCAAACGGAATCGTATTTGTCTGCTACACGTTCCCAGCCCGCGTGTTCGAAGCGAGTGAATTCATCCTGGGTGGTCACAATTACGGTTGGGTGTGGTATTGTCGCAGCCAAATTTCGCTTCGCGTAGCGAAGCGTCACAGCTATTCCAGAGGAAGTTCAACCCGTTCTTCTTCTTCGCGCGGGACGAGTTTGTTTCGCTCAATGATGCGGGCACACGTATTCCAACGCAGTATCGCATCGTCGTGACCGGGCGGTCTCAGAGATTCGGCTTTTTCGAACCAATGCATTGCTTCGCACAAAAGATCGTATGCTTGGAATCTGCATCCTGGTGTGTGCTGGCGCAGCTTTAACTTCGCCCGGCGCTCGGCCACGATTCCGGAATAATACGCCCGGTCGTAATCGGATCTCACGCGGGTGAGCAATTCTTTGGTTTGCGTTTCGCTGACGCTGTACCCTTTGTCGAAACGATCAGTCAACGCGAGCAAAAGCATGACAATGGCCCGCTGGCTGTCCGGATCGACAGCGAGAATATCGAGGCAAATGCTCTCCGCTTCGCCTGGTTCGTTAAGCAAACGGTACCGCTCAGCCTTTTCCAGCGCAGCGGGAATGGCGTCTTTATGGAGTTTCTTTAACTCAGGCACGGCGAGCCCCGTAATACGTTACATCGTTAAATCGTTACATCGATAAAGACAAACCGATTGAAACGCGCTCGGCTCCCGCCTCGCTCGCCCGCTACCCTCGCGGCTTTGCCTTCTATCTCGCCGATCCCTTCGGCTCGATTCACGATTCACGTTTCTTCAGCCAGCGCCAGAACCATCCAAACGGATCATAAAACTCGTCCACGACGCGTTCTTTCAGCGGAATGATTCCGTTGTCTGTGATATGAATGCTTTCAGGGCAAACCTTCGTGCAACACTTGGTAATGTTGCAGTAACCGATCCCGTAGGCATCGCGTAATTCCTCAACGCGATCTTCGGTATCCAGAGGGTGCATCTCCAATGCAGCGGTGTAAATCAAATATCGCGGCCCAATGAATTGTTCGTGCATCCGATGGTCGCGCAAGACGTGGCAGACATCCTGGCAAAGAAAGCACTCGATACATTTCCGAAATTCCTGAACACGATCGATATCTTCCTGTTGCATTCGCCAGGTTCCATCCGGCGCGTCGGGCGGACGCGGCTTGAACTTCTTGATCTTTTTCTTCACTCGAAAGTTCCACGACACGTCCGTGATCAAGTCCTTGATCGGCGGAAAAGCTTTCATTGGTTGAACCGTAATCGGCTTGTCGATGGGCAGATCGCTCAAACGCGTCATGCACATCAATTTCGGCATGCCATTGATTTCCGCCGAGCACGACCCACATTTTCCCGCTTTGCAATTCCATCGACACGCCAGATCGTTCGCTTGCGTGGCTTGAATGTGATTGACCGCGTCCAGCACGACCATTCCTTCTGAAATGCCTGCCGTGTAATCCCGGAATTCGCCGCCCTTGGCATCGCCGCGCCAGATTTTGAAGGTGGCTTGTTTCTGCGCGCTCATTTGTTCTCCTCAATCACTCGCTTCAAATAATCCGGCATCTCTGGCAAGGGTTCCAATCGAACTTCCATCCTGCCGTCTTCGCCTTTTCGGATCACCGTATTCACCCTCGAAAAGCGCTCATCTTTTTCCGGATAATCTTCGCGAAATTGCGCGCCGCGACTTTCCTTTCGCTCCAGTGCCGCGCGCGTGATCGCTTCAGACACTGTCAGCAAATTTCTCAGGTCGAGCGCTGTGTGCCAGCCGGGATTGAAATCGCGATTGCCGGTGACGCCGACCCGAGCCGCGCGATCCCAAAACGTTTTCAGGTGATCGAGCGCCGAACGCATCTCGCCTTCGTCACGCACAATTCCAACGTTGTGCTGCATCACTTCCTGCAAGTCGCGTTGGACGGAGTACGGGTTTTCGCCGCTGCTGTTTTCGAACGGTTTCAATGTTTCGCTCGCGTACAGGTTAACCCTGTCGTTGTCGATCTGGCCGTGCGCGTTTTCCTTGGCGAATTTCGCCGCAAATTCTCCCGCGCGTTTGCCAAATACGATCAGATCGGAAAGCGAATTACCACCAAGCCGGTTTGCTCCATTGATTCCAGCCGCGCATTCGCCCGCGGCGAACAATCCGGGTACATCCGACATCTGCGTATCGGCGTCCACGTGCACGCCCCCCATAATGTAATGAGTGGTCGGCCCCACTTCCATTGGCTCCTTCGTAATGTCCACGTCGCCGAGCGCCCTGAACTGATGGTACATGCTTGGGAGCTTGCGTTTGATATGCTCCTCCGCGTTAGAAAGTTTCTTCCCGATCCACGAGATGTCGAGATACACGCCGCCGTGTGGTGTCCCCCGCCCTTCCTTGATCTCGCGCACGATGCAGCGCGCCACGTGGTCGCGAGTTAATAATTCGGGTGGGCGCCGCGCTTTCTTGTCGCCCTGAGTGTAACGCCAGCCTTCTTCCTCGTTGTCGGCCGTCTGCGCTTTGTAGTTGTCCGGGATGAAATCGAACATGAAACGTTTGCCGTCGGCGTTCGTGAGAATTCCGCCTTCACCGCGAACGCCCTCAGTCACAAGCATTCCAGCGACGCTTGGAGGCCACACCATACCGGTGGGATGGAACTGCACGTATTCCATGTCGATCAACGCCGCACCGGCATGATACGCGAGCGAATGTCCGTCCCCGGTGCAATCCCAGCTGTTACTGGTGATCTTGTAAGCTTTGCCAATTCCGCCAGTCGCGAGCACGACTGCCTTGGCGCGAAAGATTTTGAAGTGGCCCCGCTCGCGATCGTATCCGAACGCGCCCACCACCCGGTCCCCGTCTTTGAGCAATGCGACGATGCAAATCTCCATGTGCACATCTATCCCCTGATGGATCCCGTGATCTTGCAGGGTGCGGATCATCTCGAGCCCGGTACGATCACCCACATGCGCGAGACGCGGGTATTTATGGCCACCGAAGTTCCTCTGCAGAATGCGCCCGTCCCTGGTGCGATCGAACACTGCGCCCCATGCCTCGAGCTCGCGAACGCGAGCCGGCGCTTCTTTCGCGTGCAGCTCGGCCATGCGCCAGTTGTTCACGTATTGCCCGCCGCGCATGGTATCTGCGAAATGCACCTTCCAGTTGTCGCGGTCATCGACATTAGCCAGCGCTGCCGCGATGCCGCCTTCCGCCATTACCGTGTGCGCCTTGCCAAGAAGACACTTGCACACCATGCCCACCGAAACGCCGCCGCAGATGCTTCAATCGCCGCACGCAATCCCGCTCCACCAGAACCGATGATTAAAACGTCGTGCGTGAATGTTTCGTAGTCGGGCATGGGATTCGTTGAAGCGTTAAAGGGTTGAAGGGTTGAAGCGGGAATTGCCAGGAAGCTGGATTCGCTTCAACGCATCTCGCTTCATCGCTTAAACGATCCTGAAATCATGCCAGATCCCCATTGCACAAAGGCGCACATAAAGATCGGTAAAGCCTACCCAGAACAAACTCATCCAGGCCCAAAGCATGTGGCGGCGATTCAAACAGCTCACGCAGGCGTAAGCGCGATAGCGGGTCGGCGAGTTTGCAAGTCGATCGCGAAACCCGCCGATCAAATGTCGCAAGGAGTGACAGCCGAATGTATAGCCGCTCAGTAAATATACGTTAATCGCGAGCACAATCGTGCCGACCCCGATGCCGAAGGAGTTCTTCCCGGTCCCCGGGTCGACAAACCAAAGGCCTTTCCAAGCGTCGTACGCAAGGATCAAAATGATCAAGAGCGCCAGATAAAGAAAATACCGATGGATGTTTTGCATGATGAGCGGGAACGAACGTTCGCCCCAGTAGGTTTTGCGCGGCTCTCCCACCGTGCATGCCGGGGGATCTGCCCAGAACGCTTTGTAGTACGCGCCACGATAGTAATAACAAGTGAGCCGGAACCCGCCCGGCGCCCATAGAATGAAAAGCGCCGGCGAAAAGATGAGCCAGGCAGGCCACCACGTCGGCTTGGGTCCAAACCAGCTGTGGGGTGAATCGCCGAACAGCTCCGGCGAATAAAATGGCGAGACGTAATTACCAAAGAAATAATTTTTTCCCTGAAATGCCGCCCAGGTGGAATAAACGATGAAAGTCGATAATCCGACAAACACGAGCAGCGACTGAATCCACCACGCATCGCTGCGGGTTGTTTCGCCGAACGAGCGACGTGGAAAAGTTGCCGTTCCGTTCATTTGCCGTCCGTTCCTTCTACAGGCAGTTTGGCTTTTTTCCACGCTTCCCAACTACCGGGGACATTCCACAGGTCATCGAACCCGGCCGGTTTCAATATGCTGGTAGCAATGCTGGCGCGGTAACCGCTGCCGCAATAAATTGCGGTGGGTTTTTTCCGGTCGAGCTCGTTTATTCGCTTACGTAATTCCGGGACAAAAATGTGCTGCGCGCCGGGGACATGTCCTTTTTTCCATTCACCGGGCGACCGCACATCGATAACCTGCAACGACGCCTTGCGCTCATTGAGTTCGTGCACAGTCATTTGCCCGATTCGTTCCAGCGGAAATCCCGCTGCGTCCCACGCTTTCATTCCACCGATCAAATAACCTGCAAACTTGGTGTATCCGGTTCGAACGAATAAACGGAGGACCCCTTCAAGATCGTTATCCTCCTCGAGCACGAGAAGAATTGACTGTTCCGGGTCGAGCATCCACCCCGCCCAAATTGAGAGGATGGGTGTGCCGGCTATGTTGAGCGCGCCCGGAATATGGCCGCCGCCAAAGGCGAGCATGTTGCGCACATCAACAAGAACGCCGGCCTTTTTCTCGATCGCATCTTTGAACGCTGTGGGAGAAAGACCGAAAACGCGTGGAAGACTCCCCAGTACTTTGGGACCTTCCGCGTTTACTTTTTTCATCACCGGATAGTAATGCGGAACGGGGGGCGCGGTTTTGATTGCGAAATCGGTGAAACTCTTGGCGTCAGTAAACTGCAAAAAGTCATTGAATTTTCTTTCGTAACCGATCGTGCTGCTCAATCGCGCGCCAATGTCTGCGCCGCACGGAGAGCCGGCGCCATGATTGGGATAAATCATCACGTGATCCGGGAGGTTGAGGTAGAAATCGTGAAGCGTATGGAATTGTTGTTCTGCCAGTTGCCTGGTGAATTTTTCGCCTAACAAGTCGGGTCGGCCAGCAGAAGACACGAAGAGCGAGTCTCCAGTGAGCACTGCCCACGGCTCATCAGGATGATCTGCCTCGGCCAGTAAATACGACATGTGCTCCGGCGTGTGCCCTGGGGTATGCCGGGCCGTCAAAATGACTTCGCCAAACGTGAATCGGTCTCCATCCTTGATCTTCTCGGGGGCAAAGCCGTACTCCGCGCCCCCTTCCCCGCTGGCGTAGATTTTCGCCGTTTCCAATCGCGCGCACAGTTCGCGAGAGCCGCTTACCAAATCGGCATGAATGTGCGTTTCAAAAATGTGGGTGATCGTGACGCCGGCCTCCCGCGCCGCGTCGGTATAAACATCGCAATCGGCTCGTGGATCAAAGACCGCAGCCACGCCTTCGTCGTCGTCGCCGACGAGATAAGAAAGCTCAGCGATTCCTTCGGTCTGAATCGTTTTAAAAACGAGCGACATCGCCAAGACTTAACGCGAAGCGGCACCGGAGTTCAACCCTTTGTGCTGTAGCCGCTGTCGTTGACTGCGGCCTTTCTGCTCGCCGGTGGCTATATTACGGTCGCGCTTCAAGCCTGAAAGGATTGATTCAATGATTGGCGTGTGAGCAAGGTAGAGAAAATGGAATCCGAACTGCGCAAACTGTCGCAGGCGGAGCTTCGTCAGATCCGCGAATAGCTCGACGATTTGATCGAAGACGAGCTGGAATTCACACCCGAATTCGAACAGTTAATCAGGCAGGCGGAACGCGATATTCAAAGCTGAAGCGCACCTTTGGGGGTGCGCGCGTCGCACAGCGACGCGGCTACAAGACGACTTCGACTTCGATCGGGAGAAGATGATTGATCATGTAACTACCGCGATCGTGGTCGCGCAGTACCGGTTGTGTCCGGCCTAGCGAATCGGTGGCGCGCGCGATTAGAGTGCGTTTTTCAGGTTGCGGCGGTGTTTGCCAGTCAAATTCCCAAAATCGCCACGCGTTCGGTTTACTCTCGCCAACCAGCGTCGCATCGCTCCACGTTGCACCGCCGTCTGTGCTCAGCTGGACTTTGGTGATTTCCGCGTCACATGCCCATGCGCCTCCGAAAACGCGCACCCTACTATTCGCAGGCACGATTTCGTCTGCCACGGGACGCGCGATTTGCGCTTTAACTTGCATCTCGGTCAACGGCTTCAGTTCTGCGATGTCCCCTCGCCTCTCCCAGTACGCGTAGTCCAGCGTTTGATAGTACCCGTTAAACGGGCGGTCCGTGACGATAATGCGTCGCAGCCATTTCACAGACGCCATCGCATACCAGCCGGGCACGATGGCGCGCACTGGAAAGCCATGCTCCGGGGGCAGGTCTTCACCATTCATTTTATAGACTAACAACACATCGCGGCGCGCTTTCTCCAGCGGGATGCTGCGCGCGAACGTCAATTCGCCGGTCGGACTCTTTGGTTCCTCCAGCATGCCGCAATCGGCTCCTTCCAGAATCACTTCGCATGCTTTTGGTTTGACACTCGCTCGATCGAGCAAGGTCGAAAGTCGCACCCCGGTCCACTCCGCGGTGCTTACCGCACCGAGATGCCATTGCACGCCTTTCACTTTCGGATCGAGAAAACTTCTGTTGTTCCCCGCGCATTCCAAAGTCACGGGAGCCGTCACCGACTCCAGTGTGATGAGTTCTTCGTAGTTGATGGCGAATGGTTTTTCCACTTCGCCCTCGGCGTGTAACCACCACGCATCGCGATCAATGGCCGGAATTGGAAAATGGCTTCGGACGTAAAACGATTTCGTGGGTGTAAGAAAACTGTCCAGACTCGAGAACGGCATCTCCAGATTGAGCGGGCTTTCGCAGCGCACGATTCTTCCGTCGCGTAGTTTTGGTTCCGGTTCTGGCATCGGTCAGGAAACAGCTATTTGGCAGTACAGGAGATAAGCGGAAAGCTTTTCGTACAAGCTGATTTGAACCCGGCGATCTTCCTCGGTAATCTCGTGCACTTTAAGTTGGTCCGGCGACATCCCGGTAAGAGCATTACGTAATGCTTCAACCCGGTCCAGCAACTCTCCGCGGCTGCCTTGAATGAGATATCCAGGTGAAATCCCACCGTCGAAGGAGTTGGCAAAGACGACAACTGTAGTGCCGGGTCGCAGTTGGTATTGAGGACCGCCGGCCATCATGGGTGTTTTGTCGTCGAAACTTGAATACTCGATGCTCGCCTCGCGAGGATTGCTCCCGGGCGCTCGCATCACCGCCATAATGTCGACAACTGCCTTTGCCTTGATGTCTAACTTTGTTCGTTGCAAGGAGCGGACCTCCTTTACAGAGCCAACGTAGACAATGGGTGCTTTCCTCCGAACCGATTCGATAAAGTTGCGCATGTTGGCGGCAAGTAAGTACGCAGTATCTCCGGAGATCACTACACACACGAATAGCAATGCGTATTGTCTAAAGCTCTTTGTTTTCACACGGCACCTTTAGCAATAAATGTTCTGAAAGTCGTCGTGATTGACCATTATTGTTTCGGCGCAATGAAAACGTCCTTGCGCGGGAACCTCTCGAACAGGGATGCTGGCTTATTGAAATTCGTTGCCAGGAACGTCCACTGGATTTCCGGCGATCCACGCGGAGAGATCGATCGATTGGTAAATGCCGCTGTTGAATCCGATCAGGATCCGGCTCTGGCTACTGCCGACGTTTTCTATTGAATGGCCGTAACCCTGCGGAATGTAGCCAACGTCTCCAGCGTGCAGCAGTTCCGTCCGGAAACGGCCGCCGGAAGCAAACATGGTCACGCTGACATCGCCGTCGATAACGTATTGCCATTCGTCTGCGTTGGGATGCCAGTGCAACTCGCGGAGTGCGCCCGGTTCGAGGTCGAGAATGACGCCCGTGACCGTCGTTGAAATTGGAAATCGCGTCGAATCAACGCGCCATTCGCGGCCGCCTTTGAACACGCCATGCGGCGCCTCAGAAAGCATCCGAAATTTATGGGTCTGCGGCGGAGCAATCCGCGGTCCCTGCAGATTCTCCGGTATTTTCTCCGGCGGAATCGCGCCTTGTGCGAAGTAAACCTCCTGGTTTGGAAAACCGTCAAACGCTGATTCCGGCAATCCAAAATTCTCCGCCAGCAACGATTTGGGTGCATGACCGATCCAATCGGTAATGCTGAACGTGCCGAACTCAGAAAAATAGCCGTTATCAAAAATCAGAATGAAATGCGTCGGCTCGTTGCCGAGACACTCGAGCACGTGCGCGTGGCCGCGCGGAAAATACCGAATATCGCCTGGATCAAAGTCGTTCGTCTCTGTTTGCCCGACTGGATTGATCACGGTGGTGCGCGCGCGACCTTTCAAGACGAACGCCCATTCGGCGGCGGTCGCGTGCCAGTGAAGCTCCCGCATCACGCCCGGCTCAAGTTGCATCGACACGCCGGCGATCCCCTTCGAGATTGGCAATTGTTCGACAGTTACTTCTTTGCCGAAACTGTTCCCGAGAACTTTTCCCTTCGATTTCTCCAATTCGAACTTGAATGTCGGCAACTCTTTGCCGGCCAGTAAAGGATCCGGGACGTTGTTTTGAAAACTGAGATCGCCCATGACGTGATCTTAAAGCGATTTTTGCAGGAGCAATCAAGTCAATCCTGTTTTCGACGCTGCCGAACGGAACGGTATTGTCATCGCAGTCTCAACGTGTCCAAAGAATGGGCAGATATGACGACAGTTGTCAATACGTCTGGACTTTCTTCACGCGGGCCGGAATGCACGATCACGGAAAAATCAGACATCGGCTACATGAGGCGAAAACGTCGGCACAGTTCCTCAACTCGCGGCTGATGGCCGAACTGTGGTGCTCCGACTCCTATGCCGCTTCCGTTACGCAGCTCGTAGATCTTGTCGAACAAATTCACGACATCGAAGCGGATTTTGACGGCTGTCTTGTCCGTGAGCTGGATCCGCCTCGAGAGGTGTAGGTTGAATGTCTCGTACGGATGTCCCTTTTGTGTGTTGGCAAAACCCCGGCGTAATCCGTTGCCATAAAGTCCGTCAATTCCCGCTTGCCAGTCTTTCCACGTGTAGGAAACGCCGGCGGAACCAGTGAAGCGCTGGTCATGATCGAGAAAGACCTAGTTCTTCTTGATGTAGGCGAACTCATCCGGATCGAACAGAAATTGTGCAGAACTCACGTTCGTACCGCGCGCCCATTCATAGGCCGCATTTAGATACGCGGTGAAGCCACCCTTGTCATAGTTCGCCGTGAATTCGCCTCCGTAAATTCACCGCGCTTGTAATTGAACGACGAAGATGAGCGCCTCGCCGAACTGGCCTTCGTCCAGAACCGAATGCGCGCTCTAATAGAAGCCATCGATACCCAGTTTAAACCTTCGATAATTTTCTGCGTTGCGCCGACATCGAAGTAATAAGCGCGTTCTGATTTCGTGACGGAGTCCTTGTTAACGGCGGCTTCTTCAGTCGTGCCGGCGAACTTTGAGATCGTGCTCTGATCGACATTCTCCAACGGCGGCGGTGTGAAGTAACGGGCGAAGCCTGCGTGCAGGGCCGTTCCGTCGAGTGGCTCGTAAACGATGTTGATCCGCGGACTGAGCTGATTCTCATGCGCGAAAGCGTCCACGATGTCGAATCGACCGCCGAAATTGATCGTCAGTTGTTTGAACGGTTTCCATTCATCCTGCAAATACAATCCGTAGAGATAACAGTATCTGCCGGAGTTATCGACGATGCGCTGAGGAATATCGCTGGTCTGATAACCATTGGCATCGACTGGGAAAACCAGTGTCGCCATTCCGACGGTGGCATGCTGTTCAGTAAAAAAGAATCCGCCGCGAAGCGTGTGTTGATCGGTGAGCTTATAGCTCGCGTCCAACGCGAGGCCATTCGAGAAAATTTCGCGATCAACGCGGGAAGCGACGCCATTGAAAATAAGATCGCCGGTATTATCGGGCCGAAACAGGACCGAACTATTAAGGGTGAAAACCGATGCCTGCATGTTGAAATCGTCGATCTTCTTTTGATAGGCGAGAATGGCGTATGCATCTTGCTCGACTTGGGTCTCATCGAGCTTGGCCGAGTTGAACGTCGATCTTCCCATGTCGATGAACTGTGGCGTTTGCCCGGGATTATTCGGAATTTCGAAATCACCGTGGTACCCGCTGGTCAGCAGCACGAATCGGCTGGTGTCATCGATAATGTACGTAAGCAGTACCGAAATACTCTATATTGATCGGTGTCGTCGTGGATCGGGTTGGCGGTGCGCGTCGGATTCTCGATGCCGATGCCGTCGTGCAGATAACTCACGGTACGGTAATAATTCAGCTTTCACCGCCACACCGCCGTACTCAAGGCTCGGCATGATGGTGTCGAAGCTTCCGCCATAAACCGATGCGTCGCCCTGCTGGAAAGCGGCGCCGGTCTTCGTATGGATATCGATTACCCCGGTCGTGCGAAAACCGAACTGTGCGGGCAGAGCGCCGGTAATAAGCGAAATGTTGTCCGCGAAACGAGTCTCCAGTACCTGGCCAAACCCCGGAATACTTTCCGGGATAAGCACATCGTCGATGCGGTATTGTAAATTTGCATGTTCGCCTCGGATATGAAGCTGCCCGAACAAAGCCTGCGCGACACCGGGGAAACGAAGATGGTTTATTAAACGCCGCGTTTTACCGTCCGCCGCGCGCTAGCCGGCCAGGCCCAACGTCTAGCGCGTGGCACGGGAGCCTCGCCACTGCTTCGCGCGTGATTCGCTCTCATGGACGACCAGATTTTCTTCCGGCCTGCAGGTAAGAGCCGGGGCTGACCGGGCCGGGGGCGCGTCTTGGGCAAAGGCAATGTTATGCACAAGTGAGACTGCCACTGATGCGATCAGCAATTTTTTCATAGGTAATTGTTTGGAAATTGAATTTTGAAATTGAACGGTTTGATTGCCTAACGAATCCGTGAGGCAATGGGAAATGGCGTCTGCACGAGTCGCTGTAGCCGCGTCGCTGTGTGACGCGCAGTCACGAATGTAATCACCCGCGCGTCGCGTCGCCCACAAGGCGACGACTACAGGCTGTGTGCTAACCGCGCGAAGGCGGCGCATGCTCGAAAATGCATGCGCCAAGAAACGGCGACTGAACCCAGCACAGGGTCAATACCGGAATTTTCGAAAAGTGAACGGGCGGGGCCGGTGCGCTTACCAGTGGCGGATGAGCAGCATGATCGTAGCTGCCCGATGCGATCATGGTCACCGCGCAGTTATGCTCGACGCGATTTGCGTCCTTGTGAACGCGCTGATGTAATTGCGGTGAAGCGCTCAGCGCAAGCGCGCAGACGAAAGCCGCGAAAACGAAAATCGCAACAAATGCGCGTCCGTGATTTGTTGAATGCGCGAACCGGCTCATTGCGCTGCGAGTTTCTGACGGCGGGCCGGAGTCTGCAACTATTTTTTAGAAAGTCCCGTTGGAGGTTCGGCGGCTTTTCCGGACTTGTCTCCCCACAAATGAAACGTGTAGGTGAAAACTACGTAGCCGAACAGATCGTGCCCCGGACCATTGTTGACGTAAAGCGCGGGGTAAACTGGATGTCTGGTGTGCCGTCGTAGAGAGACCGATGGTCGATGTAAATTCGGAGCCGCTCGGAAATCAACTGCAGACGCCATCTCTCATTGAAGTCGTAGGCATAACCGAGGATCGCTTCGTTTTTGTAGCCCGCATGAATGGCTCCGGCGATGAGCTTGTTATGCTCGGTGTAATAGCCGACTTCTATATACGGCTGAGGATCTACATCCAGGTGTGGCGACCAATTCACGAAGCCCACCGAAAGAAGAAAAGGGTCTTTCGTTAACAATCCGATTTCCGTGCCGAAAATCCATTCGTCGGGTTGGAATCCGCGAAACACTGCCACCTCGCCCCATTTGGTCAGGCCCAGCTCCGCTTGCAATTGTACGGGTTCGCAATGCGCTTGTCTTGGATTTGGACGCTCAATGAAAGATCGCCTTCTGGTTGCAAATCGGGAGTCACTATCTGACTCAAACCTTTCGTTGTAGCGAAAGATGAACCAGCGCTAAAAAGAAGAATGATCATCACGACTATGATCGCGACGAAGCTGACCGGCTCCTTGCTTGGCGCCGATTTAGGCAAAGCGTTCAACATATTGCCGCGAGTAAAACGGCTGCTCAGGCGTTTGTCGATTCCGTATTGAACCGGCCGGAGCACTTCTGGTTGGAACAAGCGCGGCGATCGCGGATCGATTTCGTTGTTAGACTCTGGCCGACTGTCTAGCTTAGCGCGGCGCGATGCCGAGCGCCTTCTCGATCGCTGCCGGATCGTAAACCTTGCCGCCCTTGATCACCGTCGTGATCTTGTGGATATCGCGAATGTTCTTCGTAGGATCGCCATCGATGAGGATCATGTCGGCGAGTTTGCCCGCGGCAATCACGCCGCGATCTTTGTCGACGCCCATGACCAGCGCCGGAGTTAGCGTCGCCATGCGCAGCACTTCAGCCGCGGAATACCCGCTCGCACATAAAGCTCAAGTTCGTGATGCAGCATGTAGCCGGCGAGACTATCGGTACCCGGAATGATCGTGACCCCGGCGTCATAAAGCGCTTTTAACAAGCGCAGCATCGCTGGAAACGCTTCGCGGTACGCGGCTTCTTTGCCCTTCGGAACTTCGAGCGCGCCGCTCAACAGCTGCGCGGCGGACCTGTGGCGGAAAACGCGGCGCGATATCCTCGAGGCCGGGCGTGATCGCAGTCGGATCACCGCAAAACAAACCTTCGAAATACGCCCATCGTCGGATCGAGCACGGTGTGATGTTGCTTCAGGAACGCGATGAAGTCGCGCACCTCCGGTTTGTCCGGCGTAAATTCGCGCGCGTGCTCGGCGACTTTGATGAAGCGGTCGCGGTTGCGCGTTTCCTTGACCTCCGGAAACAGGAAATTGAGTTCGATGAAATTGAGATGCTGGATTTCGTCGGCGCCACCTTCGACGAATTGCCGCGCTGACATGAAGGCCGGCACGTGACCGCTGACGCGAAATCCGCGCGCGTGTGCACGATCGGCGATGATCGGCACCAACTCGGGTTTGACCGAGGAATAGATCTTGATCTGCACGTAGCCGTGGTCGGCATACCAGTCGACGTCCTTGAATCGCCTGCTCGGCCGTGTCGACGCGCATCTTGGTGGGCCCGGCGAATTCGCCGGTGCCGTCGATGATGCCGGCTTTCAGTACGCGCGGCCCGATTTCGGTGCCATCGTCGAAACGCGCGACGCGTTTCAGGAAAGCATCGGTATCGTTAGCCATGTCGCGCGCGCTGGTCACACCGTTCGCGAGATCAAGCGGGCCATCGATGTCACTGAAATGTTGGTGGTTATCCCACAATCCTGGCATCAGGAAGCGGCCGTGCGCATCGATGATCTCGGCATCCGCGGACGGTTTTATGTCGCCGTCCGGCGCGACGCGCACGATGCGATCACCGCGCACCAGCACACTCATTCCCGGGGTGACACTAAGATCGCGCGGATCGAACAGACGCGCGTTGCGGATCACGAGATCGCCTTTCGGAACGTGCGCAAGATCATGCGCCAGACGTGCCGACCAGGCGTCGTCGGCCGCTTGTTGCGCTTCCTGCAACTGCGGGACGCGGGTTCGGCTGCGCCGGGACGACCGAGAACCAACTCGATACGGTGCCGCTGTATCGCCGTCGTGGTCGAGCCAGATCGCCTGCGGCGTGAAGCCAAGGCCAGTAATGCGATACTGAGTCAGGTCGCCTTGGCCGGATGCGCCTTGACGCGAGTTTGCCGGTCTCTTCGATACGCGCCTCGCCGGCAGGCAGCAGTGGCAGCTTGTGACCAGGCGCTTTCAGCAGAGCGCGCGCCAGCACACCGAGAAATTCGGGCGGCGCGATTCGCCGGAACATAAAACGCCTCGCCGCTGATTACCTGTTCTCCCTTTTCGGAGCGATTTTTCCAATTCGCCTTGCCGTCCTTGAGTTCGAATTGTTCCTCGACTGGCGCTTTCATGTAATCGTTGCCGCGTGCCGTCGTATTTGATCGGCACTCCGGCAGCATCGAGCGTCCAGGTTGCGGCGATGTGATCGCCGCGGCCACGATCGTTGTAGGAATATTCGACATGAGTGATTCCCGCAGGGTCAGTCTTGACCGTCTGAGTGCCGGCCGGGTTGCCTTGGATCAGAATCGCGTCACTACGTTGCTCGGCTGAAACCTGCGCGATTGCAGCGAACGCGACGACGAAGCTAATGAATGTGCGCATAGCTTATCTTATTGATGCGCTGCGGAGCGCAATCGGATTCAACACATGCAGCGAACCAAACATGGTCGCGGAGAATACGACCTCTGCCGACGCAATCAAAGAGTGCTCGCTACAGCCCCAGCGCCTCGACTGTTGCTTCGTCGATTGCTCCCGTAATCTGCAATCCATAATCGCGCTGGAAGTTTGCGATGGCCGCTCGCGTGTCAACGCTCAGCGAGCCTGTTATTGCTCCAAAATAGTAGCCTGCATCTTGCAAGGCGGTCTGAACATTCGCGATTACTTCGTCCGGGAGCAAATTACTGTAGGTGTAGATCGGCCCATCGTAATCGTAGTAAATCTGCAAAAGATCGTAGCCATAGGCTGGATACCAATAGCTTCCGTCCAGAAAATAATATCCGGTGGTAACGAAAACGATCGTGTTACAATGATCGTGCCACCAATTTCGGTCATGGAATTCATGCCAGTGACGGCGAAACGCATCGTCATAACTGACGCGATCCTTCTTGTGGCGCGACTTCTTGTCTGAAGCGTTCTTTGGTAATTCGCGCTCCCGCTGAGGTCCCGCCTCTGGATCACGATTTGTGACATGGCGTTGAGGATTTATCGTCGCCAGGGTCTGATTGTCAGTCCCGATTCCGCGGTGTTCACGCATCTTCTGCAGAGTGCGCGATTCAGTTTCACGTGACACTGCATCGAGCGTGTTCACACGGTCGGTCACGAGGCCACGCTGCTGATGCATTGTCTGAAGGTGCGCACTTCATTTGCCTGCATCGCTGGATCCAGAATGTTTCCTTCACGGGTAACAACGCCGCGTCGTTGATGCATTGCCGCCAACGTGCGCAACTCAGTTTGGCGTGTCGCTGGATCAAGTGTGATCGTTTGTTGCCCTGGTACACCGCGCTGCGTGTTTACCACGGCTAAATTAGGATTCGAAGGCCGTCACAGGCGGCGAATAAGTACACTGCGGAACAATTGCCGGCTGTGCGACGATCCGAGGCGCGAACGAATTGACCATACGAGGGTTGGTAATCGCAGGCCTGGGAGCGACACGCGGCGCAAATGGTGCGTGCGCGATCGGCTTGGCTGCTGGTGCGCTGCGGGTGGTCGCCGCGCGCTGAGAAACAGTTTGCATGGTTGCATTGACGACTTGCCCGGACGCACTGTGGATGCCTGGCAGAACCGCTGCGACCAAACAGAACATTAAAAATTGGATTTGTTTCATAAACGGCTCCGCCAATTGAACATCACGAATACTGCTTGGTTGCAAGCTTTCACTGAAAACAATGTCCGAGCAGGCGAGTCTCAGCATACCGGAAAAGCTGCAATCTGAGATGCCAGCTGCCCCCAAATGCATTTATGCAATTAGAATGCGCTCATTTTGAATCAAAGGTCCGATGCCGACGCTGCCCAACATAACATAAACATCCGGCGATGATCAGCACATACAAGGCTATCGCCGACACCACCGCGAGTAGAATCAAGTATTCCATATGATCTCCTTGGCCGCTTTGATAACCTGATCATTGTGTTCCTTCTCTGCATTGCTTGTCTTTTACTTTGCAAAAATTGCGTGCTTCAGTTTCAGAAATGCGTGGGGTTGGTTTTCCTGAAAACCGCGAAGCTCCTTTTTAATCAACGACAGGTTGTCGGCGCTTCGGGCGACCCAGAAGCTTTCGCAAACACTCAAGTTCCGAGGATGGCGAATTCAGTCATCCAAGTGAACGGATCATTGCCATCCTGGTCACGAAACCGCGCCAGCACCGCGCCATCGTCCAGGTCGAGGCTGACTCGCTGGAGATGATGGTCGCCATTTTGAAATCTGAATTCGAACGACTGGAGCAATGCCATGCCCGGGGTTCTTGAGACCCGGTCTTCAGACCGGGGATGTGATCTGGATTCCATGTAGACCGTACGATGAGCCAGCATTGAGCTGGGAATTACGGCATATTTGATCGAAACGACGTAGCGCGCAGCACCGTCGTTGTCACTGAAGTTCACATAAATGTGATCGTTGTGTGCCATTTGGCGAAGTTTGATGTGCAGCACGTGATGGTCGGAGGATTCATATTCAAACAAAAACCCGGTCAACACGAATTCCTGATCCGGGTTAAGATGTGGAATGCGCAAGCGGTGTTCTCCACTCAAGCCCCTTGCCGAAACTTGCCTGTGCTCTGCGACACCACGAAAATCCTCAAATTTGATCGTTCCGCTAATTCGATGTCCACTGGAGTCCTGATCGCGAAGGGCGACGAGGTAGTCCCCACTGTCCAAAGGCGCAGTGGTGTTTGGACCGATCGCAAGCCATTTCACATGGTGGTCATCCCTAGTCCATCCGATGTCAAAACCTACCAAGGCGGGAATGGTTCCCGTTCGAAACCGAAAGCCTTGGGCGCCCAAATCTGATGAGATTGTGCGCTCAATCATGAAACTACCTCGAACATCCGTTAATGATTTTGAAATCCTCGGTTAGTATCAACGACGGGACCCAGCGCGGCCAGGATCGGCAGCATTATTCGCAAGCATCTCACGCAGCACATTCTGCCCCTTATGCGCTCAACACGGCAACCGCAAAGTGGCGGTGATCAGATCGATGCGATCTCTTTGGCCTTCACAAGGCAAACTTTTTGCATCGTTAAGCCAACGGACATGCGAAATCTCTAAGCCACGAACACTTTACCCGGCATATGGGAACGACTATTGGTGAGGTGCAAGCTCCCGATCCAACGCGCGGGCGATATCCTTAAATAATCCCCACTTGATCTGACGTGCTCAACCCAGGTAAATCGAGTAATCGATTCATCCCATTTGCTCTCAAGCACCCTCAAAAATTTCCGACGGCGGACTAGACTGAAGAGTAGACAAGACGAGACATACAAGCACGCGGGCGAGCTGCGAGAGCGGTGAGGTATACAAGACAAAAAGCCGCCATGCGGTGACGCCTGCCGGCTCGTTGTTTGAAAATGGGGTCTCGTTTAAGGATTGTTGACCACTTGCGGCGCAGGTCTGATCGCTTCAAGTCCGCCACGGGACGGACTCGCTGCGGCGAGCTGGGCGCTCACCTTTTGGATTTGCGCTGCCTGTTCGCGAGACGCGCAGTAAGCTGCGCAATCGTTGCGCCGAAGTCTTTCTTTAACTGTGTGATCGTCGCCTGCTGTTCCTCCACCCTGCGATGCTCTTTGAGAAACTCGTTGAGCAACATCGCGTTCACGGCGTCGTAGCGAACGGTGTATGGTTTTCCTTCTTTATCGGGCAGCACCAGCGCTGGATTCACCTTTGCGACTTCTTCGGCAATCAAACCAAATTGCGGGAAGTCCTTAACGTCGCTCTTGTAGTGGAATGTGACCGGTCTCAGTGACAGGATTGCTTCGCTGGCTTCGTCCATAGTGGCGATGTCTTTTTTGAATCGCTCCGACGAGGCGACCGTGCCAAGCTGACCGCTATCGGACACAATGACTGGCGCAGTGGTGCCGCTTTGTGTGGTCACGCCATAGACGTTGCCAATCCAAGTCGTGTTGCTCACGTCCTCGCCTGCGACATTCGCGCCTACAGCAATGACATTACTCGCATGGACGACACCCGTACCGGCGGCGGCACCCAGAGCGACGCTATTATCGCCGTCGATGATACTATTCCCAGCCTCGTCACCCACAGCCACGTTATCACTGCCAGTGGTGGACAGATCGAGCGCCTCATCACCAATGGCTGTATTCCCGTTACCGGATAGGTTGGACGCCAAGG
Source organism: uncultured Verrucomicrobiae bacterium (assembly GCA_963757675.1). Classification (GTDB taxonomy): domain Bacteria; phylum Verrucomicrobiota; class Verrucomicrobiia; order Chthoniobacterales; family UBA10450; genus Udaeobacter. The sequence continues at coordinate 41,999 of CAVWTH010000013.1, forward strand.
CTGCATCACCGAGTGCATTATTTATCGTGCCGTCTACATTGTCGGAAAGCGCGAATGCGCCGACCGCATTGTTGTGGCCACCACCTGTGTTGTTAAACAGGGCGAATGCACCATTAGCCGTATTTTCACTGCCGGTGTCGTTATGGACGAGGGCGTCAGTCCCAGTAGCTGTATTGAGGCTGCCGCCGGTGTTGAGCAAAAGCGCCGCCGCGCCCACTGCCGTATTGGAATCCCCGTTGTTCAGGGCCAGCGCTCCACCGCCCACGCCGGTATTGAAGCTGCCGGTGCTATCCAAAAACAGAGAACGCCAACCCAGTCCTGTATTTCCAGAGCCGGTGGTGAGGAGACTAAGCGCATCGCATCCTTCCGCTGTCGTGAAATTGGGATAGCACCCGTCCGGCGCCGGACTCACTGCTTGCATTTGTGGCAAAAGCCAAAGCAGGCAAGCCCGACAGCGACGAGGAATAGCAGGATTATTTGTTTGAAATGAATCAGTGGATTCATGTGGTTCTTCCTTTCTTTTCCCCGCTAAAGTGATTTGGGACTGCGGGGTCTGGAGGAGGCGAAGAACCTAGCGGGGAAAAGTCCTCCGCCTGATTCAGATCCGTTCAGGACGCCGAGTCTTGAAAAAACTCACCTGCCCGTCAAGCACAATCGCCGCAAGCCCGATCGCTGATTCGAGTTCCACAAACGCCGTCAGCTTTTCATCTGCGTGCGTTGAGAGCGCAACCCCCACTCCAGCCAGCGTTGCTGAGATTGTCAGCGACCGTTCTCAAACGATTCCGCTTCCTAAATCCCGAATAATTCGGCACAATTCTCGCCGTGCAGCCTCTTAATCACTTCCCCTCGCAGCGACAAGAAATGGATTGCAAAATGCCGTCTAATTATAGTTTGGCCCCAAGCGAGCACATCGGACATTTATGAATAATACCAACCAGATTGGGCTGTTGCTCTCAATGTTCGCGATACAGTTGCCTACGTTGCTCGTTTGTTTTGTGGCTGGCGTTGTTATTCTCGGGAGGTGGAAGGAGGGCTCCAAGGGCTCGATGTGGGCGCTTCTTGGATTCGGCCTCGCTGCGGTTCTTTGTTTTGCCGTTCCAGTCGCGCAGACTGCTGTGCAAGATTGGATCGGACACAGCGGCCACACGGCGGTCGAGCGTACATCCGTAATGGCCGGCATTTCGATGGTGTGGTCAGTGCTGCGCGCTGTCAGTTACGCTTTACTCTTGATAGCGGTATTTGCAGGACGCTCGACCTCGCCTCCAGCATCTACGCCTCTTTGATCCAGATAAGAGCGCCTGTCGAGCCTGAGTACGCGCTGCACCAACCCGGCTGGCCGTTTCCGATGACTAACTCGCAACACGTTTACGAAGTGCGCCCCCGCAAAGATCATCGCGGCGTTGATCTAATTTCCGATGCACTGCCTTTCGGTCGCTTGTGGTACGGCGAGCCAAATGCCGTAGGCAACGCGGTTGGGTACGCGGAATTCTACAGCCGCTCACATGATTCTGTGATTTGCGTTTACGATACAGCGGGCAACGTGATCGAAACGCACGAGCACGCGGGCGAGTTCAAAGAGCTGTGAGCCGCTAACGCGCATAAAGCAAAAAGCCGCCACGCGGTGAAGCGTGACGGCTGATTGCAAAATGCGGGCGGAGGTTTAAGGATTATTGACCACTTGCGGCGCAGGTCCGCCACGGCGGATTCGTCCTGTGGCGAATTTGCTCGCTTCAAGTCTGCCATCGGACGAACTCGCTGCGGCGAGCTGGGCGCTCACCTTTTGGATTTGCGCTGCCTGTTCGTCGAGACGCGCCGTAACCGTCTGCAATCCTTTCTGCTGCTGAGCCACCGTGGATTTCAGTTCAGTGATTGTCGCTACCTCCTTTGCCGCCGTCGTTTCAAGCCGACCGATCACGGCTTGCTGTTCTTCAACCTTCCGATGCTCTTTAAGGAACTCATTGAGCAACATCGCGTTGACCATGTCGTAGCGTACGCTTTCGACTTCGCCTTTGTTATTACGGTCCACCAGATCGGGATTCACTTTTTCCACCTCCTCGGCGATAAGCCCCCACTGCGGGCGGTGACTTGGATCAAACTCGCCTTTTAAGCGAAAGGTGACCGGATTGAGTGCCAGGAGCGTTTCGCTGGCCTTGTCCATCGGCTTGATGTCCTCTTTGTAGCGTCGCGAGGAAACAGCGCTAGTGAATCCGGCGGCGCTGAATCCAAGTCTGCCGTCGGTCATCCTGACAGTGACGTAATTGTTAACACCGGAAATGAAGCCCTGCGAGGTCGTGTTAATGTTTCTGATCCAAGTGGTGTCGTCCAAGCCAGCAGCGCCGATAACCAATGCGCCGATACAGACATTGCCATCGCCCGTGATACCAAGCCCGGCGCCATTCCCCAAGGCCGTGTTGCTGGCTCCGGCGGTGTTCATATTGAGCGCACCAATACCGATCGCCGTATTGAAGCTGCCTTCCGTGTTGGCACTTAAAGCGGATGCGCCGATGGCCGTGTTTTCCGTGCCGATCGTGTTGCTAAAGAGCGCGTTGTCACCGGCCGCCGTGTTGAAGCTACCAGTCGTGTTGGTGAAGAGGGCGAATGCTCCAGTGGCCGTGTTTTTGATACCGGTATCGTTATAGACGAGGGCATCGGTTCCAGTGGCCGTGTTCTCTATGCCGGTTGTGTTGAGCAAAAGCGCTGCCGCGCCAACTGCGGTATTGGAATCCCCGTTGTTGAGGGCCAGTGCGCCACCGCCAATGCCGGTGTTAAAGCTGGCGGTGGTGTCGGAGATAGAGCGCGTACCAACCAAGGCCTGAATTTCCAGCGCCGGTGGTGAGGAAGTTAAGCGCATTGCACCCTTCTGCTATCGTGTAATTGGGATAGCACCCGTCGGGCTTCGGAACGACTGCTTGCATTTGCGGCAAAAGCCCAAGGCAGGCAAGCGCGAATACAACGAGAAATACTGGAGTTGTCGATTTTAGCTGAATCGGTGGATTCATACAGTTCTTCCTTTCTTTCCCCCGCTAAATTGAGTGTGGGATTTTGGGGGTCTGGAGGAGGCCGAAGAACCTTGCGGGGTAAAGTCGGCCGCCTGATTCAGATCCGTTTAACGACGGCGAGTTTTGATAAAAAATCGCGTCAATTGTCAACAAGAATTCGCCGGAAGCGCGGATCGCAGATTCCAGTTTTAGAAACGCGGTCAGCTTCCCATCCGCGCGATGCGCGTCTGCAATCCAGATTGTTCGATCCGATGGAATCCAAGGCTGGAACGCAGCCCCAACGCCAAACCGGCTTTGCTAAGATTATCAGCGATTTAAATGCGAAATTTTCGCCGCAAACTCCGTCCAGCAAGTTGCAATCTGCAATCTGAAATCTACAATCTAAATTCCTTCACCGGGGTCTTAGCTCAGTTGGTAGAGCGCCTCAATGGCATTGAGGAGGTCAGGGGTTCGAATCCCCTAGGCTCCACTTTTTACCTTACTCGGACCGGCCGAATGGGTCCTCATCTTCCACGCGAAGATTTTCCTCTTTCGTGTCGATGGTTTTCGGGGAAGGATGGTGTGCTGTTACAAATCGCGCAGTATCGGTAACCGGCGCGGTTTGAATTTCGTCGAAAATCGCAGGCCAATGCACAAGACCAATTCCATTCTCATGCACGCACCGAAGATGGCGATCTTTGAGACGGCCGCGAACCTGGAGCTATGGCCGAAAATCCTCCCGCATTATCGCTACATTCATTATCTGGAACGCGGGCCTGACCGCAACGTCGTCGTAATGGCGGCGCGGCGTTCCGGGATTCCGATTTCATGGACCTCCGAGCAAATCATCGACCGCGAACAGGTCGAAATTCGTTTTCTTCATCTAAAGGCGTGGACGAAAGGGATGCAGGTGGTCTGGACGTTTTCCGATACGCCCGACGGCGTGCTGGTGACGATCTCCCACGATTTGCGATTTCGGATTCTCGTGCTTGCACCAATTGTCGATCCGATCATTGGCGATTTTTTTATCCATCCCGTCGCCAATAAGACATTGCGCTGCATGAAAGCTTACGTGGAATCAAGGACAGACAAGGTGACGGCATGAGCTCGCCTTCACTAAAAGCTATGGCGCGGCACGCCCGAAGGCGCACGGTCGTTACCGGTATTGGCCCGATCACATGCATCGGCACAGGTGTTGAGAGTTTTTGGAATGCAATTCTGGCGGAAAGAAGCGGCATTCAGAGCATCACCAGTTTCGATCCGAGCGTGTTCCGTGTGCGTTGCGCGGGCGAGATTCGCGATTGGAACGCGGAAGAACATTTTTCACCGCACCGCTTGAAAAGGCTGGATCGCTACGCGCAGTTCGCGGTCGTATCTGCAAAGCTCGCCCTGGACGATGCGCGGATCGAGTATTCCCGGGACAAGCCGCAAGACCGCGTCGGCGTCAGTTTCGGCACCGCGCTGGGCGGCGTCTGCAAAGCTGAGGAGCAATACATCAGGTATTTAAAGAAGGGCGCCCGCGGCGTCCAACCTACGCTTGCCGTCCAAGTCTTCGGTGGTTCGGCCCATTCGAATATTGCAATAGAATTCGGCTTTCGCGGCGTCGGCACTACAAATTCAAACAGTTGCGCCAGTGGCACAGTGTCTGTCGGCGAGGCGCTGCGTTATATTCGCGACGATTTTGTCGACGTCGTTGTAGCGGGTGGATCGGAAGCGCCGCTAACGGCAATTACGGTTGGCGCGTTCGACATTATAAAAACTATGAGCAGATGGGCGGGTGATCCGGCCTTGGCTTGTCGCCCATTCGATGCGTTGCGCGATGGATTTGTCATGGGCGAAGGTGGCGCTTCGCTCGTCATCGAGGAGCTCGAGCACGCGCGAGCTCGCGGCGCGCACATTTACGCGGAGGTGCTCGGTTACAGCCTAAACAACGACGCTTTCCACATGACCACGCCGCTTCCGAGCGGCGAATCGTGCATCCGCGCGATGCGCGAAGCGCTCGCGGACGCGGAACTGGCGCCTGAGCAAATCGATTACATCAATGCGCACGCCAGCTCGACTCAGCTCAACGACAGCGCGGAAACGGCGTCGATCAAGCAAGTCTTTGGCGAGCACGCGCGACGAATTCCGGTGAGTGGCACAAAGGGCTATTACGCACATCCGCTCGGCGCGACGGGCGCAATCGAGGCAGCGCTTTGTGCGCTCGCTTTGGAGCGGCAATGGATCCCGCCCACGATCAATTACCAAAATCCTGACCCCGCATGCGATCTCGACGTTGTGCCGAATCATGGACGGTCCGCTGAGTTAAATTATGTGATGAGCAATTCGTTCGGCTTCGGCGGGATCAATGCGTGCATCGTGTTGGGAAGAGTTTCTGGGTAGCGCACGCGTCTCGCGCGTTGGCGATTGCGTCTCGCAGATCGCGGACTTTTCCACGTTTCCTCTTGTCCGCTATCAATAAAGCGTGAACAAAAGATTGTTTCGGCGAGACGCCGAAACCAGCACGCGAGACGCGTGCGCTTCCAGGTCACTAGCTCAACAAATCGGGCCGATTTTCGCGTGTACGCTTGATTGCCTGCTCCTTACGCCATCTGGCGATTTCGGTGTGATTTCCCGAAAGCAAAACCTCGGGGACTTTCCAGCCGCGGAACTCGGCGGGCCGCGTGTACTGCGGCGCTTCCAAGAGCCCGTTACTGAAGCTGTCATCGGCAGCCGATTGTTCATGACCGAGCGTTCCTGGCAGCAAACGCACAATTGCATCAACAAGGACAACCGCAGCGATTGCGCCATTGGTGAGCACATAATCGCCGATCGAAACCTCGTGATCGATCAAATGTTCGATCACGCGGTGATCGACTCCTTCGTAATGCCCGGAAATAATGATGAGATGTGGTGCTTGTGAAAACTCCTTGGCGAGCGCCTGATCGAACCGCCCTCCTGCAGGCGACATCAGAATTACCTTCGATGTTCGATGTTCGATGTTTGATGTTTGATGTTTCAGATCTTCCACCGCCGCAAAAAGCGGCTCCGGTTTCATCACCATCCCCTGCCCTCCGCCAAATGGCGCATCATCGACCACGTGGTGCTTGTCGGTCGTCCAATCGCGCAAACTATGAATGTGCAGGTCAATGATGCCCTTCTCCTGCGCGCGCTTCATCATGCTTTCGCTTAATGGGGCGCGGCAGATTTCAGGAAACAATGTGACGATGTCGATTCTCATTAGGGACGAACATCGAACGTCCAACATCGAGCGCTCAACGTCCAATGCCGAAACTGTACGGCGGTCTCGGACCGCCGAAATCCAAAAGCTCGGCGTTTCGAGAGCGCCGCTACAGCACGTCTGAATATTATTCGATAATTTCGAGTAACGCGCGCTGGCCGTGACGCGCGGCAGAACTGGCCAATAGGGCGCGAATCGCGTGAATCGTTTGACCGGATCGTCCAATCACCCGACCTACATCTCCGCGTCGAAGCTGCAATTTAAAGATCACGGTTCTGCCGCTCGGAATTTCCGTGAGCACCATGTCGTCGGGAAATTCGACCAACTGGCGAAGGATGAACTCCAGAAATTCTCGCATCCGTTAAGATTAACCACGAATGGAGGCGGATAAAACAGCAATCTTATCAGCTGACAAACCGTGCTGTAGTGTCCGCTGTCCCCAGCGGATTAGCTGCGGGTAAAAACGAAAGTGCGCTGAGGACAGCGCACGCTACGGCACCAGAAAACCGACGTTAGCTTGAGGCGCCTTCGGCAGATTGCGACTCAGGCGCTTCGCTTATTTCCGAACTTCTTCCACGGGCTCAGATATGGGCTCTTCTGGGATGCACTTTCTTTTGCTTCTTAAGCAAGCTGCGCACAGTGTCCGACGGTTGAGCGCCCATGCTGATCCAATAATCGGCGCGTTCTACATTGAACGAACTGTTCTGACCGGTTTGCTTGGGATCGTATGTACCGATGATCTCGATGAATTTCCCGTCGCGTGGGCTGCGGCTATCGGTCACCACTATTCTGTAGTAGGGCCGGTTCTTCGCACCTTCTCTGCGTAGTCTAATTGAAACTGCCATAACGTAATTTACATTCCTCTGTGTTCCCGCGCCATTCTGACGCTCCCATCATTTTTTTCATCTTGCCCCTGTTCCTCATCAGTTTCCGCATCTGATCGAAGCGCCGCAGCAAGTCATTTACCTCCGTGACGGTGGAACCGCTGCCGCGCGCGATGCGTTGACGCCGCCGCGCATTCAGAATGTCGGGCCGCGTTCGCTCTTCCTTTGTCATCGAAAGCACGATCGCTTCCGTGCGCTTAAGCTGCTTCTCGTCAATGGAAAGGCCTTGCACATTACCCATACCCGGTAACATGCCAAGAATATTCTCCAGCGGGCCCATGCGGCGCATCATCTTGAACTGCGCCAGGAAGTCGTTGAAATCGAATGAAGCGGTGCGCAATTTGCGCTCGAGTCGGGCTGCGTCTTCGGCTTCGACGGCTTCTGCGGCTTTCTCGACGAGACCGATAACATCGCCCATACCGAGAATCCGTCCGGCGAGCCGGTCAGGAATCAGAAGTTCGAACTGATCGAGCTTTTCACCCGTACCCGCGAATTTGATCGGGCGGTGCGTAACCTCGCGCATCGACAAAGCGGCGCCACCGCGAGCGTCGCCATCCAGCTTCGTTAGAATAATTCCTGTGATTGACAAGGCAGCGTCAAATCCGCTCGCGACACTGACCGCCTGCTGCCCGGTCGCAGCATCTACGACAAGCAGGATCTCTTGTGGCTGCAAAAATTCTTTCAGCTCTTTGAGCTCCTTCATCAGAGCCTCATCGATTTCCTGGCGCCCCGCTGTATCGAAGATCTGCACACTCCCGGCGCGTCGCATCGTTTGCGCTGCCCATCTAGCGCTGCTGTGGCGACACGTTGGACGTTTTCTCGCCCAGCTCGGGAACATGAACCGGGACGTCGATCTCTCTTCCGAGAGTCGCGAGCTGTTCAATAGCCGCCGGTCGTTGCAAATCGCACGCGACTAGCTGAGGCATTCGCCCCTGCTTCCTTAGCAGCAGTGCCAGCTTCGCCGCAGAAGTTGTTTTGCCGGAGCCGTTGAGGCCGACAATCAAAATCCGCATGTTGTGCTCGACGCGAAGCGGCTCTGCATCGCCGCCGAGCAGCGCGGTCAATTCATCGTGAAAAACTTTTACGATTTGCTGACCCGGCGTAATGCTGCGAAGCACGGCTTCGCCGAGCGCTTTCTCTTTTACCCGGGCGATGAATGTTTTCGCGACCTGAAAATCGACGTCCGCTTCTAGCAGTGCCATGCGCACGTGGCGCAATGCAGCGTCGATGTTTGCCTCGGTGATAACGCCGTGCCCACGAAGTTCTTTGAAAATCTCCTGAAGTTTGTCGCTAAGTTGTGGAAACATGACTCTGCATGAAGTGGATCGGCTTCTCCGAAGACGATCTCATATTCGCGTTGAAGACGCATTATCAACGTGTTGAGGACAACACGTTCCACCTCTCGTCGCGCAATTATCTTTTTGCCGCAGGGCCGCGCGATGCTGCACCTACAGTCGCGCCTTCTTCAATTCCGAAGGTCCAATGAGTTTCAATCTTCTTCTCCCAGACTTTGCGCTGACAATTACGGTGCACGATTTGTCATGCAGCTTTTGCGGAACCTGATATGAAACGATGCCTGTTTTAGCATCGTATTTGGCGGGGACCATGCCAAGGCCACTCACCCGCATTTGCACACTGCCGGGTTCGATCTGGCCTATGCTGCCGAGATTCGCTTTAATAAGCGGCAATGCCGTGCGCACTGTTTCGCCGTCGGCCGGTTGTGTATTCAGATCTTTCGGACCGACTTCAGCGACCGCTGTCCCTCCTCCAGTGGAGGTGCCGATCATGTTCACCGCGTCTGCAAAGACCTTCGGTTTGTTTGCTTCAATGGCGTAGCGGCCGATCGAATCCATCGGAGAAGTGAAAGTGATCGGTTGGCCGTAAACGGTGAACATCGCTTCGTAACCGGCATTTCGTGCAAGTTCTTTCACATGCTCGTTGTAATTTCCGAACGGCACCGCAAAACAATTCACCTTAATTCCGAGCCGCTGTTCGAGCAGTTCCTTACACCCGACGACTTCGTTTTGAACCCATTTTTCATAATCGGCGCCGGTTAGTTTCTTCCTGCTTCGTTTGCCGCCGGGCTCGATCACGGTGACGCGCGTGCCCTTCGCGCAAATCCTGATGCGTCGCCGAGTGCGCCTCAATATCCACGCCATTGTCGCGCATATCGGCGAGCTGTTCCCACGTGATCGCTTCGCCGCCGCCTAACGAACCGCCGCGCACGCCTTCTGTGTAAATGAACATCGTGAAGGGATAGCCGAATTTTTTCAGGATCGGCCAGGCAACTTCATATTGTGTTTTCCATCCGTCATCGAACGTAATTACAGCGCAGCGCGGCGGTATGTTCTTTTCGCCCCGCTTCCACGCGAGCAAATCCTGCATCGAAATGACAGTGATGCCCTTGTCCTTCAATTCCTTCATCTCCGCTTCAAATGCAGCGGATATAATATCAGTTCCGGGATAACGGATCTTGTCGACTAGACGATGATAACAAAAAATAAGGGCCTGAGCCGTTTGATCGACCACTGGCTTCTTGATCTTGGGGGGTGGCGCTGCCACCGGGGCGGCGGGCGCGGCAGCCGTCGTGGCGGGAGTCGGTGCCCAGCAGATTGCGGTTTTTCGGTAACGGTCTCGTTGCTTTTTGCACATCGAAAAGTTCAGGGCCAGCAGTAATGGAAGGATTGCGAATCGGATCATCATAGGAGTGGTAACGGATTAAGCGCAGTCGCGCAAAACACAAGCGCATTTTATACGGAATATCGGAAATATGCGAATCGTTGACACATTTCGGGTCCGTCTGTTCGAGTTTGATGGAAAATCCTTTGGTAGAGCGCCGAGTTTTTTGCTATTGATTTCAGAATGTTTCGTCTGTTCAGGTCGCGTCGTCATAATTGCATTTATTGCTTCGTTCGCTGGGTGTAGCACGGTTCATATGTCCTCTGTCAAGAATACGAACACGACGTTGAATACAGTCGTGATAAATGCTGGACACGGCGGGAAGGACAGCGGCGCGTATCGTCGCTAGGCCCACCGGAAAAGATGGTCACGCTTGATGTCGCCCGGCGTCTCGAGCGCAAGCTGCGTGAGTCGCAGCTAAAGACCGTCATGACCCGAGACTCGGATGTGTTCATTCCTCTCAATGACCGCGTGGCTCGGAGAATGCGCAGAAGAATGCAATCTTTGTCAGCATACATTTTAACGATTCGCGTCGACGAAAGACCCACGGATTCGAGACTACTATCATTCCGGCGCGTCGGTGGATTTGGCCAACGGGATCCAGCAAAAACTGATGACCATCCCGAATTCCGCAAATGGTGGAATTCACACCGCAAATTTTCGTGTGCTCCGGCTTGCCAACTGTCCTGCGGTGCTGGTGGAATGCGGCTATCAAGTAATCGCTCTGAAGGCAATCAGGCGCGTGACTCCGAATATCGCGAATTACTCGCCGATAGAATTGCCGAAGCAATCGTCGAAGTCGCGTTACGGCGCCGGAGCTTATCGCACTTCACCTCAGGCTGGCGCTGAGACTGCGACCGAGGGGAACACGCCTTGGCGGCGCCGGACTCGTTCCAGCCGCCTTGCGGCAAGGTCGGTGATCCTAAAATTCTTTTCCGCGTTTTTCGGGTCCGATCGCAGTGAGCAGAATCAGCATTAGAAAGATGACGAGGGCGAAAAGACCTAGCGCCTTTGCGTATCGGGATGTCCGTTTACATCGTGAAAATGATAGGCTAGCTGGGCCTCCACGACGGCTGTATTCGCTGCTAACAGGTTCCCCAGTTGATAGGCAAATCCCCGGAAAAGTCCCGCGGACAGCATCGGGGGAAAGCTCATTAAGGTGCACCGGCACGATTCCCCATGCGCCTTGCACCATGAACTGCATCGGCGAATCCGCCGATTATCAGAACACGTATCCCAGGGAAAACACCCATAGACGGAATCAGCACTATTTCAAATGCCGCGCAAAAAATGATCGACGCGACGGCGACCCCATTTTTGCGAGAGATGTCCGATTATCGTTCCACCGCAGATTGCGCCAAGGCATAAATGATCCCTGTCGCAGCTTTTTGTGTGACACCATAGTGGCGTTGTTCGCCGAGAAATGTTTGATACATGTCCTGGGTGCCATGCGACATGGCGTTGAATGCCGTCATCAGCAAAATGACATAAAGAAACAGCGCCCAGCGGCGTTTCAGCACAACCAGGAGCTCGCTCCAAAAGTCGCTCACGGCGTGCTGCTGGCGCAGCCACACCGGCGATTCAGGAACGCGCGCCCGAATAAAGAAAACGAGAATAGCCGGCAGTGCGCCTGCGACAAAAAGACCCCGCCATCCAAAGAACGGAAAAACAATCCAATAAACAACCGCCGCGAGCAGATAACCGAATGCATAACCCTGCTGCAAAATTCCGCAGAACAATCGGCGTGCTTCGGTCGGCAGAGTTTCCATGGCCAGCGAGGCGCCGAGTCCCCATTCGCCGCCCATGCCGATCCCGTAAAGCGCGCGAAAAACCAGTAGCATGTGTAGTTCGGCGAAAACGCCGTCAGAGCTCCATTCCGAATAGAAAATGATGTCGATCATCAGCGGAATACGCCTGCCAAAGCGATCGCCCAGTAATCCGAAGATGAACGCGCCTACCGGACGCATCGCCAAAGTGATGGTAATTGCGTAGCTGAGATGGGTGACGGTCGTGCCGAAATCGTGTGCCATGGGCACGATCACAAACGTCAGTAGAAAAAGTCGAACGCATCCAATGCCCAGCCGAGAAAACAAGCGAGAAACGTGTTGCGTTGATTGCGGTCAAGCAGCTTAAAAAGGCGGATTGCTTCCACGGCAGATTCAACTAGTTCGAGTAACCACGAATCCGGTTTCATAGCGGTAGTCCCCGAGACGTCAATCACGGACAAATAAGAATTATTTCGAAACTGCGTGTTCCAGTGCGAACCGTTCAGCATCACGATTTTCCTTGCTGAGGCTGTCGAAGTTACAATCCGCAGGGAAAACGTGAAACTTCAGGCTTCGACTCGATCAACGCGATGTTGCTCAATGAACTTCTCAAAGAGCACATGAGAGTCGACGAACCACAGGGGAAATTAGAGGCATTCGCCACGGACAACCCCTCTACAACTTTGTTGGGTCATTCATCCCGGTTTTGCCACCTTGAAGCATGTCTTCAAACTGCCGGTAGAAATTGGCGTAAAACGGATAAGGCCGGTCGGGATTTCCGGGACGGTAACGCCAATGTTTGTACATCCAGAGCCATGGTGCCGGATTTTTTGAACGTAAGGCTCGAATGAATTCCAGCAGGCCTGCGCAATTTGCTGATGAGTCATCTGAGCGGTGTATCCGATCTTCGGATGGAATATGAGCCGGTACCTTCCGTCCGGTAGCGGCTCGCAGTGCGCGGGAACAATCGGTACCCCGGTTTGTTCGTGGAGCCATGCATGCGCAGAAGTGACGCTTGTCTTTAATCCAAAACAATCGATCGCCACGGCACCTTGCGTCGGGGGCACCGTGAGGTCAACGAGAAGCGCGGTGCGGCCCTTTCTCCGAAGTACTTTGTAAAGCCGCATGATCCCACGCTCCCGTGGAATCAGCGCATGTCCGGATTGCTCCCGCAATTTTTTGAAAAGTGGATCCAGCAACGAGTTCTTAAATTCCTGCGAAATGATTGTGCCTTTCAGATCGAGAAAGCCACAGGCGAAACTAAGCCATTCAAAGTTGCTGTAGTGATAGCAGGCGATCATCACGCTTCGCTCCGGTCCTGTTTCACGCGCCGTTTCCTCGAAGTTTTCCCATTCGATGTATTGAGAAAAATTCTCCGGTGTCAGCCGCGGGCTCCACAGAAGGTCGACCATGGTCCGCGCGAAATGTTGAAATGACTCGCGTACAATTTTTCGGCGCTCCTCGAGCGAGAACGTATTACCAAATGCAACCTCGAGATTGCTCAGCGCGACTTCGTAGCGAGGCCGATCAAAAAAACTGAGCAGCGCCCCGGCTGCACATGCAAGGCGATGGCAAGCCTGCCGCGAACACAGCGGTATCACTTTTGTGGCAACAAGAAGCCCCAGCCACTCCAGCCGATACCGGATTCGCTTCCAGCACGAGCGCATTGCGGACTTTCAATGACGAAGTTCGAATGTCTAATGCCTTCGACGGTGTGACGAATCAGCGGCTCGTCCTTACCATCCCTGCCCGGGATTTTTCACCGGAGGCAAGCTCTTGCGGAACTCCGCCTGCTGGCGTTCAGCTTCCTTTTGCTGGTCCGCGTCGCGCACCTGCTGTTCAGGGCTCGGCCCCGAAGAGGCACAGCCCAGCAATGAAAGGAGCGTCGAAATCAAAAGCGTTGTGGCTGCAAGCTTCTTCATAGGAATTGAGAACACTACGATAATCCGCGCTCTCAATGCGGCAAGCTCGCCGAGAGATGATGCACGGTTGGGCGACCCGGATTATTCGACTTTTCTAACATCGTATTCGCCTGATTCCTGCTCGCGGTAATTGCGCTCAAGCGTCTTCAGGCGTTCAAGAATTTCATTCAATGCCAGCTCGTTCTTCAGATTGACCTGGTAGTCGATTTCCGCGCGCAACCGGTCTTTGTGCGCCTGCCGGTTTTGCGACATTAAAATGATCGGCGCCTGCAAGATGGAAAGCACATTAATCGCAGTACTCAGCAGTAAGAACGGATATGGATCGAAGTTGATTTTGCCAATCCACGCCAGCCACATGTTTATCCATACCCAAACGTTGACGAAAACCACAGCAGCAATAATGAATTTCCAACTGCCGCCAAATTCGGCAATGAGGTCTGCCGCGCGATCGGCAACTGTCAATTGCGCTGCTTCCTCGACATTGACATTCCGCGTAGCACTGTGGCGCAACAACTCATCGGTATGTCGCAACCGGTTGGTAAGCGCCGTGAGCATCTCCAGAGCGACATTTGGATTACTACGTACAAACGACAGAAAATGGTCGCGCGAAAGCACAGCCAGCCGTGCGTCCTCCGCAACAACGGCATCTGCCGAGCGCCGCTTACCGTCGAGCAACGCCATTTCGCCAAAGAAATCGCCGCGTGCCAATTCAGTTAGCGTTACTTCATGTCCGTCCTTCGCTCGCACGCAGATGCGAATCTTCCCCTGTTCGATCAGATACATTGCGTCGCCTTCGTCACCGGCGCGGAATAGAAGCGCGCCGGATTTGCGATCAACGCTTTCGAGCAGTTCGCACAATTCGTGTGCCGCGTCGTTATCGAGCGACTCAAACAAAGGCACTTGGCGCAGCGTCTCAACGTTCATTTGCGGCAGACCGATGCAACGGCGGTCACAATAACTGCAATGTGCGCTGCCGAGAAGCGTCAATTATGCGCGGTCGGGTACATGTCCGCGGTCTCAGCGGATGCTTGGGCTTGCGGATAGCGCGGGCAGAAATCGCCAGAAAAGGACGCTCCTTCGATCGTCGGAAATTGACTTGGTAAGGTTCGCTTTTAGGTTTGGGACAACGCGCTCGCTGCGCGTTCCGAACCGTGAAAAGCGTCCTCTTCGTCTGCACAGGAAACATTTGTCGCAGCCCAATTGCAGAAGGGTTATTTCGCCGAATGATTGGGAACCGGAAAGACATCGAGGTCGCTTCCGCTGGTGTGCACGCCGTTTCGGGCCAGCCCCCAAGCCTCTATGCGGTCCAGGTGTGCGCAGAGGAAGGCACCGACATCACCGGTATCCGTAGCCAGCCCTTGACACCAGCCTTGGTTGATCAGGCCACGCATATTTTTGCGCATGACCGGCAGCGCATCTAGAAACCATCCAAACAATGTTTCCTCAAACTGCGGAAAAAACGTTCTTACTGCGTGAATTTGAGGACCCTGGAACGACGGTGTGGCGGGATGTGCCCGACCCAATCGGCCTCGGTCGAGAAGTCTACGAGGAGTGCGCCCGTATTATCAAAAATGCTCTGCCAGGGGTGCTCGCGTTTATGGAACAGGGCCAACTGGTCCGGCCTGGTGCGATCCGCTCGCCGGAGCTATCGTCTTATTCCATGGACGATGTTTCTCGCCACTTTAAACCCGGATCGATCGCTTCGAACCCGGCGCCGTGTTACGGCGAAGCTTTGCGCAGAGTGGATCCGGAAATTTTCAATGCAATCGCGGCCGAAGAAAAACGCCAACGGGAAAACATCGAGTTGATTGCGTCTGAAAATTTCACGAGCCGCGCAGTGATGGAAGCGCAAGGCAGCGTTCTCACGAACAAATACGCCGAGGGTTATCCGCGCAGACGCTGGTATGGCGGCTGCGAAAATGTTGATATCGCCGAGCAACTGGCCATCGATCGTGCGAAACGGTTATTCGGCTGTGAGCACGTCAACGTTCAGCCACACAGCGGCGCGCAGGCGAATATGGCCGTCTATTTCGCGATGTTAAAGCCGGGCGACAAAATCCTCGCTATGAATCTCGCTCACGGCGGCCATTTGACGCACGGCCATCCCGCGAATTTCTCCGGTAAGTTTTACACCGTCTCGCAGTACGGCGTCAGCGAGAAAACGGAGCAGATCGATTACGACGCGTTGCAGAAACAAGCCGAGGAGAGTACGGCCGGCAATGATCACAGCAGGCGCGTCGGCTTATTCACGCATCATCGATTTTCCACGGCTGCGCCAAATCGCTGATTCAGTAGGCGCTCTTTTGTTCATCGACATGGCCCACATCGCAGGGCTGGTCGCAGGTGGCGAGCATCCCAGTCCGATACCCCACGCGCAATTTGTCACGACCACGACGCACAAGAGTCTGCGTGGTCCACGCGGTGGCATTGTTATGTGCAAAAACGAATTCGCAAAACAGATCGACGCTACTGTTTTTCCGGGCGTGCAAGGTGGGCCGCTCATGCACGTGATCGCCGCGAAGGCCGTTTGTTTTCACGAAGCGCTGCAGCCGCAATTCCGTGAATACCAACGGCAGGTGGTCCTCAACGCCAAAGCCCTCGCGGCTGGTTTGGCCAAGCACGGTTACCGGATCGTTTCAGGCGGAACGGACAACCATCTGATGCTGGTCGATCTTCGTCCGAAGGAAATCAATGGCAAAGAAGCCCAGGAAGTGCTTGATCGCGCCGGCATTACTGTGAACAAAAACGGCATCCCATTCGACACTTATCCCATTTTCAAGCCCGGCGGTATCCGCGTCGGCACACCCGCAGTCACGACACGCGGCATGAAAGAAGAGGAAATGCTGGAAATCGCCGACCTCGTCGCCGAAGCACTCGAAAAACGCAGCGATGCCGACGCGCTTGAGAACGTGCGCAAAAGAGTGCTCGACCTGACGCGAAAATTTCCACTGCCGATCTAGGAACAGGTGAAGGCGCTCAAGATTGTTGGCAGGAGAAAACCGCCGCGAACGCCGGAGGAATTTCATGCACTGGGGGCGCGCTTGGATCGTGAGCTTTCGGTTGTGAAACCATTCACCCGCAAACGTGGTTTCGTTTTCAAGGCGCGCACCTGGGATGAACTGGCCCGGTGGGAGTCGCAACGTCTTATCGCAGAACATCGCCGGCGGCATCAATGAATGAACAGGCTCCGCTCTTGCGAGTTTGCTCGCTGTTAAACAAACACGATGCGCAATATTTGATCGTCGGTGCCCGTGCTTGCTGGCTGCACGGGTACGTTCGGGCTACGGTGGACGTGGACATTCTCATCCCTGAAGACCTCGAAAATCATACGCGCGTGATCGCAGCACTTTCGGAGCTCGAGGATCACGCAGCGGAGGAACTGACTCCACAGGATTTCGTCGAAAACATCGTTGTAAAAGTTGCGGACGACGTGGAAGTAGATGTGAGCACTCGCGCCTGGAAGGTGAGTTATGCCGATGCAATCGGCACATCGCTGAAGGCAAGAATCGAAGGTGTATCAATTCCTTACGTCGACTTGCAAACTCTGATCGAGAGTAAAAGCACGGAACGCGAACAAGACAAAGTCGATGTTCGACGATTGCGTTCACTAAGCCGACAAGAATAGCTGGCGTTCGTCAATTTTCTTCCAATCTGCTTTCGAAGAAATTGAGTAATCTGTTTAGATCATGAATCGAGCCGTAGATCAACCGGAACCGAACCCGCTCCGCGAAGGCCTGGCCGCGCGCCCTGTGCCGCAGCCATGTAGCATTGTAATCTTCGGCGCTACCGGCGATCTCACGCATCGCAAACTCGTCCCGGCGCTGTATAACCTCGCCGCCGACGGCGAGCTGCCGCCCTCCGTGGTTATCATTGGATTTGCGCGCCGACCTAAAAGTGACGACGAATTCCGGCAAGATCTCGAATCATCAACGCGCAAGTTTTCGCGCCAAGCTGTGCGCGACGAAATTTGGAAGACGTTTGCCCAGTCGATTTTTTACCATCAAAGCAATTTCGACGACGAAGCCGGTTACAAGACGCTAGCCAAACGTCTTGATGAAATCGACAAGCAATACGGCACACGCGGTAATCGTCTTTTTTACCTCGCGGCAGGTCCGGAGCAGTTCGAGCCCATTCTCAAGAACCTGAAAGCCGCCGGCCTGAATGACGCGCGGAAAGGAAGCTGGGCCCGGGTAATTATCGAAAAACCGTTTGGGACCGATCTCTCCTCAGCGCGCGAGCTCAACCGGGTCGTCCGCAATTCTTTTAAGGAAGAGCAGACGTACCGCATCGATCATTTTCTTGGCAAAGAAACAGCGCAGAACATCCTGGTCCTTCGATTTGCAAACGCGATTTTCGCGCCGCTCTGGAACACGCATTACATCGATCATGTGCAAATCACAGCGGCGGAAACACTGGGCGTCGGGACGCGCGCCGGTTTTTACGAAACTGCGGGTGCCTTGCGTGACATGGTGCAGAACCATTTGCTCCAGCTCCTTTGCCTTATCGCGATGGAACCACCGACCGATCTGAGTGCCGACAGTATTCGCGACGAAAAAGTCAAAGTGGTGCGGTCGCTACGTCGCTGGTCGCACGGTGAAATCGCGTCTCGACGTTGTGCGCGGTCAATACACGAAGGGGGCGATAGACGGCAAGCCGGTCATCGGGTACCGGCAGGAACAAAACGTAAATCCCGATTCACAAACGGAGACTTTTGTCGCATTGCGTTTGTTCATCGACAACTGGCGGTGGGCCGATGTCCCGATTTACATGCGCGTGGGAAAACGGCTCCCAAAATCGGCAACCGAAATATCCATTCACTTCAAAAAAGCGCCGGCGGTCCTGTTTAACAAAGATCTCCAAGATCTCAATGTTCTCGTAATCCGGATTCAACCCGATGAAGGAATCTCGCTGCGAATTCATGCCAAGGTGCCAGGTACGAGCTTTCGCATCGAGCCGGTTAAAATGGATTTCCATTATGGAACGTCATTTGGCAAAGCCAGCCCGGAAGTGTACGAACGCTTGCTGCTCGACGCGATGAGCGGTGACGCCACGCTCTTTGCCCGCGCTGACGAGGTTGAGCAAGCCTGGGCTTTCATCGACCCAATCGAGGAAGCGTGGCACGCCAAGAACGATGTACCGGAATTATGTTTTTATCCTGCGGGCTCGTGGGGACCGGAGACAGCCGAGGATTTGTTGGCCCGCGACGGGCGGGCGTGGAGGAGATTATAGAGTGCCATATGCCTGCGGTTACTGAAGCATATTCGTTAGGCGCTCCGGTCGAAGTCGGAAACATTGAGCAGGAGCTGAAAAAGCTCTGGCATGAAGGCGAAGGCGCAGCGACGCGCGCTTCGCTTATGAACCTTGCCGTTTACAGCGAAACGCCGGGCTCATTGCAGAGCAACACGCAGCTGATGGCAAGAATTACCCAGAACCACGCCTGTCGTGCCATTGTCATCGAAGCCGATTGCAACGCAGAACAGGACGGCGTGAGCGCCTGGATCAGCGCCCATTGTCACGTTAGTGGCGCTGAAAGCAAGCAAGTCTGCTCCGAACAAATTTCATTCCTGCTCAAAGGCGGGTGCGCTACACAGTTGCCCAGCATCGTTCTGTCACACCTCGATTCGGACCTCCCGTTGTATCTATGGTGGCAGGAGCAATTCCGTGAGCCGATGGATCCGCAACTTTGGGCGTGGGTCGATCGACTCATTTACGACAGCCAAAGCTGGAAGGATTTCCGCACACAAATGCGCTTGGTGGAGTCCGCACAACAGGAAGCAAAACAGCGCATTGTTCTTTGCGACTTAAACTGGACGCGGCTGGACAGTATTCGTTTCGCGCTCGCGCAATTCTTCGATCATCCCGCCTCGCATCATCGCCTCGCTAACATTAGCAAACTGCGCATCGATTTCGGGCCCGGATTTAGATCGACAGCGCTCCTATTTGCCGGGTGGCTTGGGGCGCAATTGAGTTGGCGCACCGAGCGAGCAAAATCAGCGCATGAATTGCGCTTCGTAGGCACATCAGGTCGCCACATCAATGTTGAGCTGCGCGAGCGCGATGGTCACCCGGTTCACGAAATCGCGTTAACCAGCGGAGATGTAGAATTCTGCATTGCCTACGCGAAATGCGGCGATCTTCTGGAAGTCTCACGGGGTAAAGCTGACGAAAAACGTGCGCCACAGCTGATGCCTGCTGGAAAAAACGATCCAGTGAGTTTGATGAGCCAAGAGTTGATGCGCGGCGGGCCACATCACGTTTACCTGCACGCGGTCAATTTCGTTCGCGAATTGCTGTAAGCTGCGCTTTGGTAGGGGCGGTTCACCTGAACCGCCCGACCACTGGTGGCGATTGAGGTCAATCGCCCCTACCAGTACCAATCAGAGCACACAACTCGCGCACGTTGGTCTCAATTGAGAAAAGCTTCCTAGCGCGCTCATGGCCTGCGCGCCCCATTTTTTGCGCAAGTGCAGAATCACTGATCAGCTTTTCAATCGCGTCAGCCATCGCGAGGGCGTCGCGCGGCGGCACTAGAAAACCGGTTTCGTCTTCAATCACCATTTCCGGAATACCGCCGACTTTCGTCGATACGACAGGCAGGCCCGTAGCCATCGCTTCCATAATAACCGTGGGTAGATTGTCCATGCCGCCGTCGGGATCGATCACGCTTGGCAGCACAAAAACATTCGCTGCGGTCAGCCGTTGGCGGAGTTGCGACTGCGGCTTTGCGCCGGCCAATACGACTTTGTTTGGCAAACCGAGTTGATCGATTTGGCCGCGCAATTCATTTTCCAGCGGCCCTTCCCCAATAATTTCGCATCGGAATGATCGCCCACGTTCCGCCAGCAAAGCGCATGCGCGAATTAAATCGCCAAAGCCTTTTTTCGCAATCAAACGGCCTACTGTGATGATCAGCGGCGGAGTCGAGGAGAATTCTGTTTGCAAGAATTCGGCCAGACCGATGCCATTGTAAATGCGGTGAACGCTATCAGCGCGGCCGGGAAATCGCTTACATAAGAATTCCGCTGCGTAATCCGTTACGGTGACGATCGTGCGCGCAGTGTTGACAAGTTTGTCCAGGCTAATTTCAAAATTCCGTGAGACGAAAATGTCGTTCGCGTGCGCAGTAAAACTGAATGTGATCGGAAAAAACTTGTGGATCCAGAAAGCAGTGCGGGCGGCCATGCCCGCGAAATGCGCGTGTACATGGCCAATCCCCATATCGCGGAGGCGCAAGCCGACGTAGGCAGCCTGATAAAGTCGAAGGAAATCAGTGCGGCGTCCCCATTCATCGAGCACAGCAAGGATGTGTGTCGTGAGCTTTCGTTTCTTTGAAGCGCGTCCGACATCATCCAGTAGTTCCTTTTCCTCCGGCAGATAATGCACGCGTTCGACAACGTGCGTGTCCCAGTCTTGCGGTGGTTCGTCTTTCGGATTCCGGATAGAAAAAATCGTCGGGGCGACGCCCTGGCGCTGAAGCTCAGCCACCTCGCGGTAGCAGAACGTTTGCCCGAATGATGGAAAGCGTTCGAAAAGGTAAGCGAAATCCATCATCGCGCTCCGGTAATGCAATTAGTGCCTACGCACTGCCGCGCTTTACCGGAATCGGTTTCCCGGAGTCATCGACCGCGACAAGCGTGAAAACGCCATGCGTAACGCGGAGCTCTTCGCCAGTCATATAACGCGTCACCCACACCTCGACTGGGATTCTCATTGAGGTTCGCCCGATTTTTTCCACGCGCGCATAACAGCTGACCGTGTCCCCCACCCTCACTGGTTCCAGGAACGACATTCCTTCCATCGCCGCCGTGACCACGCGCGCCTGCGCGGTTTTCGCCGCGAGAATTCCACTGCCCAGGTCCATTTGCGAAGTCACCCATCCACCAAAAATATCGCCGTTCGGGTTTGTGTCGCTGGGCATGGCGATGGTTTGAATCACCAACTCTCCTTTTGGTCGGTCGCTCATTTCGCGGGCATAATAGCACAACCGGTGATGACTTGGTCTTTCTCTGATTCTGCCTCTTTCGTCCGGTAGAAGAAGATTTAGTGACAGAGGAAGATTACAAAATCAGCATGCAATCACCGTAGCTGTAGAAGCGATACCGCTCGCGAACTGCTTCGTCGTAAGCGCGAAGAAAAAATTCCCGGCCAACAAATGCGCTCACCAGCATCAGTAATGTCGAGCGCGGCAAGTGGAAATTCGTCAATAGCGCATTGACAACTCGAAACGTGAACGGCGGATAAACGAATAGATCCGTCTCGCCCGACTGCGGTTCGATCTGCCCGTTTTCGACCTCGACAGCTTTAAGCCGTCGAGTTTGCCGCCCCGCTGTTTCCAACACACGCACGACCGTTGTTCCTACAACTATGACGCGCCGCGCGTTGTTGATCTCCCCTGCGGCTTGCTTCGAAATCGAGTAGCGCTCTGCATGCATACTATGCTGGGCGATGTTTTCAGAGCGTACCGGAAGAAACGTTCCCGGTCCCACGTGCAGCGTAACGAACGTGTGCGGAATTTTACTCAGAATTTCCGAGGTGAAATGCAGGCCTGCCGTAGGCGCGGCGACGGCTCCGGGGGAATGCGCAAATACCGTCTGGTAACGCGCCGCGTCCGTTTCATCGCTTGGGCGACTGATGTACGGCGGCAACGGCATGGAACCACCGGCATAAACGTCAACATCTCTTTCAAACGTGACGATCCGCTCGCCGTCTTCCGTGATTTTTTTTACGCGCAGAAGCGTGTCATCAATTCTTGCCGTCGCGCCAACACGCATTTTGCGGCCCGGTTTGATCATACATCTCCAACGTGCGGGGTTGAGGCGCTCCAGAAACAAAAATTCAACCGATCCGTCATCGGAGAATCGACGTGCTGGCAGCACCCGTGTGTCGTTTAACACGAACAGATCGCCCGGCTCCAAAAACATTTTTAGCTCGCGAAACCGTCGATGCTCAATTTTCCCACGGCCGCGGTGCAGCACCATCATCCGGGAATCGTCGCGGCGCTCAAGGGGGCGCTGCGCGATCAATTCCCGCGGCAAAACGTAATCGTAGTCGCTTAGCTGCACGCTCATCGATGTTTTGAATGTAGCTCAAAACAAGCCGCGCGTGTGGGCCAGCACAGCTTCGTTTGTTCTACAGGGAGTGATATTCAGCCAAAGAGGCTTAACTGGGTCGCCGATCGACGAAATGATTTACAGGAAAGCGCTGGCCGTTTGCCAATGCCGGCGTGACGACAACCGACTTTGAATAACGACGCGATCTGCTCGGCGAAAATTCCTTCCCCCGTCATGCGCGTGTGCCACTGTGAATTATTTAGCCGGTTACCTCGCAGAGCCCGGATGCGCCCAAGTACCTTCTTTTTGTGATCGGGAAAGTGTTCCTCCAGCCATTGTTCGAATAACGGCGCAACCGCCCATGGCAGACGAACAATGGTGTAACCAGCAAACTGCGCGCCCGCTTTCGCGCATGCCGCGAGGATGTTCGGAACTTCGTGATCGGTGAGCCCGGGAATTATTGGTGCAACCATTATGCCAACTGGAATCTTCGCCGCGCGAAGCTGACTGATCGCGTCGAGGCGGCCTTGAGGCGACGTGGTACGCGGTTCGAGCACTCGCTGCAAGTTTGGATCGAGCGAGGTCACTGAGACGTTTACCGCGACGGCGTTGCGTGCGGCGAGCTCGCGCAACACATCGATGTCGCGCGTGACGAGATGGTTCTTGGTGATGATCGCCACCGGGTTGCGAAACTGCGCCAGCACTTCGAGACAGCCGCGCGTGATCTGCAATTTTCTCTCGATCGGCTGATACGGATCGGTCACACCACTTAACACGAGCGTCTGCGGTTGCCAGCGCGCCGATTCCAGTTCCGCCCGCAACAACTCTGGCGCGTTCGTTTTCACCATGATTTTGCTCTCGAAATCAAGGCCGGCCGAAAACCCGAGGTACTCGTGAGTCGGGCGCGCATAGCAATAAATGCAGCCGTGCTCGCAACCGCGATACGGATTGAGGCTCGTCTCAAAACCAACGTCCGGGCTGCTGTTACGCGTAATAATAGATTTAGTTCCATCCCGGAAATATTGTGTCATTACATGGGGCGGTTTTTCGGCCTCGCCGTGAGAGTCCGCAACGTCGAAGTCAGTTAAATCGACATGCAGCTTTTCGAACCGATTCGCCGGACTCCACGACGCTCCCCGTCCGCGTATGGGTGCGCTGCTCTGAGCGGTCTCTTCGACAACGGGCCGGAATTTCTTTTTTGCCGGCATCGGATAAGTTCGCATGAACATATCATTGCGTCCAGGGAATCGAATCCTCGTTACTCCAACCCTCCCATCGCACAGATACTCCATCCCCCGGAGCATGGATTTCACTTGGAGTAGTACACTAATGGAGTAATGAGTTGCGACTGCCAATGCACAGCCCCGGAGGGGTGGCAGAGCGGTTGATTGCGCCGGTCTTGAAAACCGGAAGGCCGAAAGGTCTCGTGAGTTCGAATCTCACCCCCTCCGCCAGAGCTATGTTCGATGCTCGATGTTTGACGTTTGATGTTCGTTCGGCAGCAGCAAGCGGTAACCGACGGCCGCGCAGAAGAGTCCCAGGATCCCCGCGCAGACAACGTCGGACAGATAATGCGCGCCGATGTACATTCGCGAGAATCCGATCAAAATTGGGATCGCAAAGCAGGCAAGGGCGATCCGCCGGCGGGCGAACAATAGGACGCCAAAGAACGCTGTTGAAGCGGCGACATGTCCGGATGGAAATGAGTGAAATTTGGTGCGGAAGCGTGGCCCGCCCCAGCGTGTGTCACTATGCACTGATGGCCGCGCCCGTGGAATGGTGCGTTTGATAACCTGCCCCGCTATACCTGCCAGCGCCATTGCGATGAGCATTGCGAGGAAAACGCGTGACCATTTTCTGCTCCCGCGAATCCATGCGGTTCCCAATAGAAACAGACCAAGGGCGACATGCGATGGCCAGTCACCGAAGCGGCTAACATTTCGCATAAAATTGTACATGCCGCGGTTTTGATGCTGTCTTAGAAAAGTCCAAACGGTCTCGTCAAAATAGAACGCTGCGCCCACGGCAGCCGCCGCGATCACGACACCGATCAGCCAATACAAAATGGCAGAATGCTTCACAAAAATGTTCCCGTCACATCAACGGGCCGCTATTTTGAGGACGCTGGTGAAATTCCGCAACTGTGATTAGTGGAAAGATTCAGTGAACAGAACCCATGGACGCGTTCGCCCAATCACCGGTCGCCGGTCACCGATTACTGATTCACTGCGCGCTCCTCTTTGCTGGTTGCGTGCTTTTTCACGTGGCAGGGACATGGATTTTGCCGTTGATCGATCGCGATGAGCCGCGCTTTGCGGAAGCATCACGAGAAATGATCGAGCGCGGCGATTACGTCGTTCCCTACTTCAACAATCACCTTCGCTTGGACAAACCTCCCCTCACCTATTGGGCACAGGTTGTGAGCTATCACGTCTTCGGTGAGAACGATTTTGCCGCGCGCTTCCCCTCCGCGGTGGCAGCGGCGCTCGTAGCGGTAACGATCCTGGTCCGCGGATCGCGCGTTGGCGGAGAACGCGTTGGATGGCGAGCGGCAATCATTTTTACCCTTTGTTTGCAAACCTTTATTCATGCGAAAGCCGCGGTAGCCGATATGTGGCTGGTGCTGTTTGTCAGCACCGCGCATTGGAGCGGCCTGGAGCTTCTTCGCGATGGCCTGACGAACGCCTCCCCTCAAAGTTCAAACTCCGAAAGCCTTCGCGGGACGAAAGCAAAACATCACCTCTCCTACTGGTGGTTCTTCTTTTACGTCTCGCTGGCGCTGGGCTTTCTGGCCAAAGGTCCGATCGCCTGGGTGCCTCTGCTGACGGTCGGATCAACAATTTTCTATGCGCCGCATTTACAGCTGGGCCGTCGATTCAAATTCGTTCGCGGCATTCTGCTCATGCTGGCGATCGTCGCCATTTGGGGAATCCCAGCGTTGATTCGCACGCACGGCGAATTTTTCACAATCGGAATTGGCCGTCACGTGATTAGTCGGTCGTTCACGACCATGGAGGGTCACGGCGCGAGTTCGCTCTGGATGTACCTGCTGCTACTACCGTTTTATTTTGTGACCGTCTTTGGCAGTTTCTTTCCATGGTCGATAAAATTGCCTTCGCTCATGAAACGCCTATGGCGCGACCGCGACAACATTGACAATTATCTCTTATCCGGCACGGCGATCATCTTCATTATTTTCTCGCTTATTACAACAAAGCTTCCGCATTACACCCTGCCGGCGTTTAGTCTGATGGCGCTTCTGGTCGCCCGCCACTGGCCGGAAACATCGCCTGCCAACCGCCGGTCTTTGTTCGAAACGATCGCCGTCACCACAGCATGTGTTTTGATCGCAATTGCACTGGTCGTGCCGCCTATGGTGGCACGGTTCTTTCCCGCCTATCAGCTCCTTCAGTTGTCACGCGCCTCTCTGCAACCGGCCATGCAATTTGCTTCCGTTGAGT
The DNA here is from genome assembly GCA_963757675.1 of uncultured Verrucomicrobiae bacterium. Classification (GTDB taxonomy): domain Bacteria; phylum Verrucomicrobiota; class Verrucomicrobiia; order Chthoniobacterales; family UBA10450; genus Udaeobacter. The sequence continues at coordinate 67,959 of CAVWTH010000013.1, forward strand.
TCGAAGAGCCAAGTCTGGTCTGGTATTTTCGCTCTCGCGTGAACGGCTTTCTCGCCCCCTTAAACAAACGCCGTGCTACAGAGTTTATGAGCGTGCTCGGTCCGCGATTCCTCGTGCTGCCGACGCCCGTCGCCACCACAACGTTCGCGAACCCTCCGCAAGATTGGGAATTCTTTACGACCAGCGGGTTTAACATAGCAAAAGGCAAACGCGTGGATCTCACGCTTGCGCTGAAACCGGAATAACTTCGTTTGACGATTTAACAATTTAACGTTGTAACGATGTAACGCTCATTCATGATCACGTTCCTCGACGGCAAATTAATCGGCGCCCTACCTACGCAGGCGATTGTTGATGTCGGCGGCGTCGGCTACGAAGTGTTCATTCCGCTGTCCAGCTACGATAAACTGCCAGCGGTTGGACAACCCATTCGCATCCTGACGCACCTGGCCGTGCGCGAAGACGCGCACGTGCTTTACGGATTCATGACGCTGGCTGAGCGAGATCTGTTCCGGTTGCTGGTCAACAATGTCAGCGGCATCGGACCGAAGCTGGCGCTGGCGGTGTTGAGCGGGATGAGTGTTAACAATTTCAAAGCCGCGGTGGTAAATTCTGATGTCGGCGCGATTTCGAAAATCAGTGGGCTGGGAAAAAAAACGGCTGAGCGAATTATCCTCGAATTAAAAGACAAGGTAGGTGTGGCCGCGGCATGGGAGGCCGCCAGTGCCGCCCACGCGCCTACGCCCGAGCAGGAACAGGCGAACGAAGCAGTGCTCGCCTTGATCGCGCTCGGGTACAAGCAAGCTGACGCGCACAAGGCCGTGTACGATTTGCAGCAGAAAGGCGAAGCGAAATCAGCGGAAGAACTGGTGAAGCTCGCGTTGAAGCGTATAGCCGCGGGCAGATAAGCAGAAAACGCCGAACGCTGAACGTCCAACACCCAACTTCGAATTCAGACCGTCTGCATTCAGCGTTGGACGTTGGGCGTTGAGCGTTGGACGTTTTCTTCATCATGCAAGTGGAGCGTGAGGATAAGAGGCTAGCGGCCATTCGCGCCGCTTTTCCAAAAGAAGGCCTTTTTGCCGAAAAAGAGTGGCTGCTTTCGCCAGATGCATTTCCGATCGAAAAGAAATTTCTCGCCGACCTCGAGCAACTCGGGCATCGCCTGTTTGTTTTTCAGCGCGCGTGCAACCAGCTTTATCAGCTCAGTATCAAGGGTAAGCAGCCCGAGTGGGTCGCGCAATACCTCGATGCCGGTAAACCGAAAGAGGTGATTGAATTTTCGCGACGCAAGGAAATCCGCGACGATTTGCCTCGAGTAATCCGGCCAGACCTCATTCTTACTGACAAAGGCTACATTATCGCTGAAATCGACTCCGTTCCCGGCGGAATCGGCCTGACGGGTTGGCTGAACCAAACGTATTCCACATTCAATAGCGAGATCATCGGCGGCGCGAACGGAATGCTGGACGGATTTCGCACCGTGCTGCCGAATGGTGGCGACATCGTAATCTCGCAGGAATCGGCAACGTACCGGCCGGAGATGCAATGGGTGGCGGCGCGACTGAACCAACATCGAACATTGAACGCTTGGCGCGTCGTGCCGGCCGAAAACTATGAGCCACAGGATGGACGCGCTGTATATCGGTTTTTCGAATTGTTCGATTTGCCAAATATTCCCGGGATCGAGAATACGCTGCATGCGAATGCAGAAGACCGAATCACTATTACGCCGCCAATCAAACCCTATCTCGAGGAGAAAATGTGGTTTGCGCTGTTCTGGCTTCAACCGCTGCGCGAATTTTGGCGACGCGAACTCGGCGACAAATATTTCAGCAAGTTACAGGAAGTGATTCCGTACTCCTGGCTCCTTGATCCAACTCCCCTTCCCCAACACGGGGTTATTCCCCGGCTGGAGATCCATAACTGGCACGAAGCTGCGAAATTCAGCCAGAAAGATCGCGACCTTCTTTTGAAAGTGAGCGGCTTTTCACCGCTCGGCTGGGGCAGCCGCGGCATCGCGCTCGGAAGCGATCTGCCGCACGCCGAATGGGAAAAGCGGATTGACCATGCGCTGGCGACATTTGAGTCGAGTCCTACAATCCTTCAGAAATTCCACAAAGGCGCTCTGTTTGAGCAGCAGTATTGGGATGCGGATTCTGGCGAGCTAAAAACCATGAAAGGCCGTGTGCGTTTGTGTCCGTATTATTTCGTTGAAAGTGATCGCGTGAAATTGGGCGGCGTGCTGGCCACAATCGTTCCGGCAGACAAGAAATTTCTACATGGAATGAGCGATGCGATTCTGGTGCCATTGAAACGCGACGAAACAAGCTGAGTTAACGACAAAATCCAATTCGATCATCGGTCATCGAATGAGCCATTACAGAGAGGGTACAAAGGAAGCCACACCGGAGCCCGTTGCTGACCGGCCTTGCCTGGAGGGCTTGGTTGAGGCGGGGATGCTAAAGGTCGAGAGCCTTCACCCCGGCGGTTTAGAGCTGACCGCAGAGCTGGCCCAGTTGTGTAGCATTCAGAAGGGCGCCAAAGTGCTCGATGTTGCCTCTGGCACGGGAGAGAGCGCTTGCTTCATTGCCGAGAGATTCGCTGCTCGCGTCTCTGGAATTGATCGGTCTGACCAGATGATTCAGCGGGCAGAAGCGAAGGCGCAGTCAAAAAATCTGAAGGTCGAGTTCAGAAAGGGGGATGCGGCAAATCTGCCGTTTGATGACAGCGAGTTTGATGTCGCTATTTGTGAATGCACGCTGTGCTTGTTCGAGAAGGAGCGCGTCCTTGGTGAGATGGCACGGGTGGTCCGTCCGGGCGGACGCATTGGAATTCACGATTTGTACTGGAAGGAGGGAGCTCCCGATGAGCTGAAACACACCCTCGCAGAAATCGAGGATGAGAGACCGGAAACACTTGAAGGCTGGCAGCGGCTGTTTCGTTCTGCCGGTCTAACTCAGATCGAGGCCATTCCAAAACCCGCGCTAATGTCACGATCGATGCAGGAATCGAGGCAACAGCTCGGTCTGATGGGACTGCTGATGCTTGCGTTCAATGTTTGCCGTCGATGGGGGCTTCGCGGCCTCTGGAGAGTTCTGCAATCGGAGCGAGTATTTTCCAGTGAATTTCTCGGCTACGGGATCGTGATTGGCACGAGGCCGTGAAGTTCTGTGTCGCGTATTTCTGTGCTCTAGCGCGATTTGACGAATCTTGTAGCACGATTCGCCGTGTTGGCGGAATCCACATCTGTCAGTGCCACAGCGAGCCGCAGAGGTGCCTCGAATACCTCCCGAAACTCGACGGTTACGCGACGTCCGGTCGCCAGTGCCGCTGTTCAAACGCCACTCGCTTGGATGGGTCACCTGATCGAAGTGAAACGTTCCACTTTGCATCACGCCACTGTGTACCAGCACATGGGGAACTACCGCTTGTAAAGCTATGTAAGATTCACTCATTTGCTCTTCCTGGCCATCCAATGCAGTGCCAAGGCTGGCACGAGAAAGAAGAATACCAGCACGACCCGCAGTTGGATGAAGAACAGTAAAACCAGTCTGCCGAATTCTTTCTCGTCGATTTTGAAGAAGTGCGTGGCCCAGGATACTCCGGTGTTCCAGAACAGAGTCGTCGCGGCGAAATAGAACAGAGTGAAGATGAGGCCGATGACGAAGGCAGCGTAGAAAAGGTTCCGAAGGAAAATGATCTTGTCGCGGTCCATGCCGCGATTATTCACTCGAGCGAAGCCAGATCAATCACAAAGCCTCGCCACATCGGTTCGACAAATTGTTGAAAAGTGGAAGCGAACAACGGAACGGCTCGATCCTCGTTATTTGCGCTTCGACATTTCTAAAAGCGCAGTTTTAAGCGTGCAAAGGCAAGCGGTTTGCCTCAGAAAACACGCATGACAAAAAACATCGGAATGCTGCTGCTCGCTATCTACCTGATTCTTGTTGGAATCACTACCCTCTTTCACCTTGGCATCGGCGCAATCGTGATGGGAGTTCTGGCACTGGTGACGGGGATATTGATTTTAATCGGCAAGTAGTGAATCGCGTCGGCTGGCAATTTCCCTGTAGCCACCGCCCTGCGGCGGTGAGGTAAAATCGTGGCCGCGAAAGTGCACAGCGCCGCACCGTAGTTACAGGTCACAACGCGCCGACGGCGCCTGAGATCAGCAAGACCACAATGCTCAGCGAAATGAAAATCTGGATCGTCGCCAAGACTTTCGCCCAGCGCGCGAGCAGCGGCGCGTCAGTCGGCCCGAAGGTCGAACTCTGCGTAAACGAGACGAAGAGATAATCGACAAAACGCGGTCGCCAGAGCGCACACGCAAATTCCTCGCGCTCGTCGTGTGGAATTTGCATTTGTGGGAAAAGAAAACTTGTGCTGCCGAATTTCTTTAGCTGCTGTCGCAGGGTTGGTCCGCCGCCGTCCAGGCGCCAGGACCAGAGGGCGAAAACGATCACATTGGTCAGCCAAAGCAGACCACCGGAACGCAGCAACTGCAATGGGGATTCGCGGTGCGTAGGCAACAGACGCACGAGCAAAAGCACCGAGCCGATCAACGCCATTGTTGTGATTCCATTAATGACGAACCCGAGAAGCCGATTGAGTGATTGTTTTCCCGCGCGATGGCTCACCACCGTTGGCACCAGCAAAACGACAATCACAGTCGGCAGCAACCAAATCGGACCGACAACGACGTTTCGTGGCAGTGCCACGTAAATCGCGCCGATGGCGAGAAATGCGGCTATCGCCTGCCCGCGTGGTTCTGGCTTGTCAATGTGCTGTGGCGCGCCTCTCATTGCAGTCTTCGGCATAAACGAGATTTGCCATGTGATCAATAATTGTGCTGATCATCTAAGCTGATCGCTCAGCATAGCGAGCGCCAGCCACAAAAGCCGAATAACGTCGCGCTTGCATTGCATGAGCCGGTCAGCAACTGTGAGGTCCCTCCGTTTTCCGAAGTTAGAGCATGACAAAGCGCGTCTGCTATATCCATGTCGGAGCACACAAGTCGGGTACGACTTCGATCCAGTGGTTTCTGCAGGAGAACCGCGCGGAGTTGTCGGAGCGGATTGGTTGCAAGAGGTTAGATCGAGAACGGACTACAGCTAAATTTGAAAGGGCACGAGGATAAATTCGGAGATCTATGCGACGAATTCTCATCTGGCTTGCGGTTTTTATATTGTTCGCCGCCGCGTTGTCCGCGCTCTGGATTTTCCGCGGGCGCGAGATCTCATCGTTCCTTGGTCATTATTGGACGGTCGAAACGCAATCGGCCGCGATTCACTCCATCGCCTATGAGGGCAGCGGCACCGGCGGCGTTCTCATCGTCAACGACGTCGGTTTAAGTCTGAACGAGGTCAGCGCAAACATCTCGCTGAGTGTTGGCTCAACCAAAAACAATCAGCTTGCATTGGCGAGCGGCGGCAAGGTCTTCGCGTTTGGCTCGCTGACATCCACCGCAAAAGATACGGGCGATCGTCTTGCCGCGATGCCGCCCGCTGGCGATCAGGCCATTCTTGCGACGCGCCGTAGCGTTCTCAGTTGGCCGACACCATTCGATTTCAATTTCATGACCGGTCACTCGCCGTCTTGGAAACGCCACATCTACTATAAACTTCGTTGGACGAAATCGTCCGGCGCGGAGTTACAAATGCTTTGGCGTTACGAGCAATTCTTTTATCCGGGCAACGGGTGGGCAGGCGGACTCATGACGCGCGGAGACTCCACGGGCCTGGTGCGAGTAGATATTGACGAGTGACGACGCCAGCCAGTACGTGCCAGGCCGACCGCCGGGTGAGCTCTCATTTCTTGAGTATCACGCGCTTCGTTGCATCGTTTTGCAGTGCGACTTTCTCAAAAAGTGCAAAGGCTCTTTACCCGGGATGCGGTGGAAAGCCTCTGGGAGCACGCCTGCCGTTGGACACACCCCGTAAACTCTCATCGGATTCTGGCGTCGATTGATCGACCGGAGTTGGCAAGGCTTCGCCAGCATTTTCCGTATCGTCCGAACGCGCGAAAGATCAACGCTTATGAGGACGCTGACTATTGGATCGGCGTGAACGTAAAACGCGTGCAGGACCTATGGCTCGATAGGTCCCCTCCGCTCCAGATCCTGGATCTTGGCTGCGGCCCGGGTTATTTTCTCTACCTCTGCCGGCTGTTCGGACACGAAGGAATCGGCCTCGATCCCGACGACGAACCTTTCTTCCGCGGCACAACCAAGCTCTTTGGCGTTAACCGCGTCGTAGATCGAATCAACGCACAAACGCCTTTGCCTGATTTCGGCAAAACATTCGACCTCGTCACCGCGCATCGCGTTTGTTTTCACCGAATCGCGCGAGGCGAAAACGGTGAATGGCTGGAATGGACCGAGGCTGAGTGGAAATTCTTTATCGACGATGTGCGGAGGCGATTTCTAAAGCCCGATGGACGGCTCCTTTTGGAATTCAATCGGCGACAGGACGGTTCTTCGTTTTTTACCCCGGAACTGCGAGCTTTTTTTGAATCGCAAGGCGCACGGATCGTGCGTTGGAAAGCGCTGCTTTCTGCCAATCCGAATAAACAGCCGCGATTCAGACAGATTTGAAAATTGTAGGGTAGGCGCACCGCCTGCCGTTCCTTGGCAACCGGAGCGGTTGCCCTGCAGGAGTCGTGCGGCGTCACAATTTCCAATCTGAACAATTCCAGCCCAGCAGTTGCTCAACTTTCGCGATGTCCTCGGCGAAAAGATTGTGAAGGAAAACGCGCTCCTCCCAGTTCATCGCCCGCTCATACGGCACGATGTTTCTGTCTTTGTTGCGGATCGAATGTAGAGGTTTGCGGCCAAGGAATGACAAGATCGACGCGACCGCTTCACGCTGGTTCGCCTTGAAATCTTCGAATTTTACGGCCTTCACTTGCTCGCGCGGAAAAAATTTGAAGATGCGTTCGAGTTGTCGTCCGTAAAACCCACGATCGATGTAAGCGAAACGGCGCGCTTCAGCCGTTGGCGCGCCGGCGATGCGGGTTTGCTCTTCGCGCACGGCGTCGAAGAAATCCAGCGGTTCGCGGTTTCTGAATCGTTGCATGTTCCAATGCGCAAAAGCGCGCTCGACCGGGTTTCGCAGGAGCACCAGAAACTTAATCTTTGGATTGTATTCAAAAATCCGCTCAGCGGCCGTCGCGTGATATATGTAACTAGGCGTGCAATCTCCCGCGATCATGGAAGGAGCAAGCAACGGATAATGCTCATGTAATTGCTCGTAATCGGGTTCGGCAACGAACAGCGCATCGTTATCAAAGAAGTGGATCTCCTGCTGGTCGCCCATCACGATGTCTGGACGTCTGCTCAAAAAGTAATGCAGCGCCGTTGTCCCGGACTTTTGCGCGCCGGCTAGAATGAAATCGAGCCGCTCAATTTTGCGACGCTTGGGTCGAAACATTAGAGCACAATTATTCAAACCACCGCGATTGGCGAGCAAACGTTACGACGGTTATCTGGCCGGGCTGCTTGATCCGCAAATCTGGTCGGCACTGCAAACGCGCGAGCGAAAACTGCGCGACCCGATTGGGCGAGATTCGAAATTCAAATCGACACTTTCTGTTTATGACCGGATCAAGCGTGCCCAGGCCGAGATTACAAAGAACGCGCCAGTGTACAACTACCTCGAGCAGGAACGTCCCGTCACGATTGGTTATCGTGGGCCGCGAGCGTTTTCCGGGAATCTTTTCAAGTACGCGCGCCTCCTACTACGTGCCGCTGATGAGCGCGCGAAACCGAACGGGGAAAGAATCCCGACTTTTCGCGACAGCGCGCGTGAGTCCTTGGAACTGGATCTGTTTTCCAACGAACCGGTGTACGACGACTACGAAATCCTGCGACTCACCGATTCACTGACCGACTTCGTATCGAAATTCGGAGCGGAAAATCCGCCGGTGGAAAAAGTGCTCGCTGGAAAATCGCCGCACGCCCGCGCGGTGGAACTGGTGACGGGCACGAAGCTGAAGAACGTGACTGTGCGCAAAGATCTCTACAGCAAAGACGCGGCTGCTTTGCAAGCCGCGCATGATCCGATGATCGATCTCGCCCGCATGATTGATGCGCCAGCCAGAGAAGCGCGAAAGATTTACAACGAGCAGGATGAAATAAAGAAACAGGCGTATTCAGAAATCGCCAAAGCGCGTTTTGCGCTACAAGGCGCGAGCAATTACCCCGATGCGACTTTCACGTTACGGCTCTCGTACGGAACCGTGCGCGGATACCAGCAGGATGGAAAACAAGTTCCCGCGTTCACTGATTTCGCGGGCTTGTATCAACGGGCTACCGAGCACGACAACCGGCCGCCATTTGATCTGCCAAAGCGCTGGATTGACTCGAAAGCGAGTCTAAATCTGGCGACGAAATTCAATTTCGTTTCCGACGCCGATATTATCGGCGGCAACAGCGGCAGCCCAGTCGTGAACAAGGCAAACGAATTCGTCGGGATCATCTTCGACGGCAACATTCAATCGCTCGTGCTCGACTGCATTTACACGGACACGCAGGCGCGCGCTGTGTCAGTCGATTCGGCCGCAATCATCGAGGCGCTTCGAAAGGTTTACGGTGCGAGCGCGCTCGCAGACGAGTTGGAAGGCGCGACAAGGTAGGGACGCCGCGCTGCAGCGTCCGGACGGTGCAGCGCGCCGTCCCTACCACGGCTCTGCAATGAAAATGTAAGGCCAATGCTCCGCAGCTCCACAAGGCCAGCGCGGACTGGATTTGCCAGGATGTAATCAGCTTTCTCGCGGAAGCTTTCTTCCTTCCGCAGCCGATGTTCGAAAAAATCGCGCTGCCATGCAATATCCAGACTTTTGGCAGTCCATTCCTTCCATTTGCTTACGATTGTCTGGACGCGCTTCTCGGCATCAGGAAACCAGACGACAAGATGCACATGGTCGGGCATCAGCATGGCCAGCCGAACGTACCAAATCCCTTTTGCGTTTCGGTGTTTGATCGTCTCAATGAGATGGCTCGCGATCTGGTCATGGGCCAACTGATTGATTCCACGCCGAGCGCAACAAATCGTAATAAAGTAACAGGCTTTGCTCGGGTCTACCCACAGCGGAATGTCGTGTGGTGGCCGTTTGCGATCGGGAACCTTCATCGAGACCTTCGTGGTAGGGACGCCGCGCTGCGGCGTCCGAACAGCGCAGCGCGCTGTCCCTACCATCTACAATTGCTTGAGCAATGTCTTCCAGCGCGCCCACGCTTCGTCGCGCGCCTTACGGTCGGCCTCGCGAACAGCGGGATTGTTCGGTTCGCCGGACCGCATGAAACCGTGACCGGCGCCTTTGTAAATGACCGGCTCATATGTTTTTCCCGCCGCTTTCATTAACTCTTCGGCTTTGGGAATGGTCGCATCCACGCGCTCATCGTTCTCACCGTAAAATCCATAAACTGGACATGGAATATTCGCGACCTTCGAAGCTTCATCGGGCGCAGTTCCGTAAAACGAATAGGCCGCTTTCAGTTTTGGATTTTCGTTCGCGTAGGCAAACGTGACTCCCCCACCCCAACAGAATCCGCACACCGCGAGCGTGCCGTTGCATGCTGGAACCTTCGTCAGCGCGTAGTCGGCGGTCGCATCCAGGTCGCTCTTTACCTGTTCCTTTGGCAACTCTGATGTCGCTTTGCGCGCAGCGTCGAGATCCTCGAACTTTTTGCCGTGCAAGTCGGGCGCTATGGCGATGACGCCATTTTCGGCAAGCTCATCGCACAAACTGCGCACCCAATCCGTTAGTCCAAAGATCTCGCTGATCACGAGCACAGCCGGTGCTTTGTCTTTGCGCTCGGGATAAACGATAAACGCTTTGATCGTGCGGCTGCCCGATTTGATATCGACCCAATCGGCATGACGCGGAGAACTGTTCAGCCTCTCCCGACCAAAATCCTTGATTTGTTCGGCCATAAGTAATTGCAGCGCGAACGTCCATGCAAAAATGAAGATGACTCGCGTCATAAGAAAGGAAATCAGAGCTTCTCGGCTTCGCTAGAAAGGAGCCGCCGGCGCCGTGGCCTTCCCCTTGAAGAATAACGCATCGATGCTCCACCGTCCCGCGCCGTAAAAGACCATGAACAAAAAAAGCCAGCACAGAACGACAGCGAGTTCGCCTTTGTTAAGAATGGGAAAAAATTGCTCGGTCGGGCTTGGCGCATGACCAATCGCTTTGCCCGCGGCGTGCACGGTGAAATAAGCGACCGCCATTTCACCGGCAGAGATAAACGCCGCCAAGCGCGTCAGAAAACCAAACGCGATCATGAGCCCGCCGACAAGCTCAATGATTCCACCGAGAAGCATCAAACCCAGGACGCCGCCATGTCCGCTACCTGGGAAACCGAGAAGTTTCTGACCGCCGTGACACGCAAACATCAGTCCAACTATGAATCGCATGATGCAGTAAACAGGATCCGAAAATCGGTTGAGAGAGGTCATACCCCGTAAGGCTGAACGATTTTGAGTTGGCGTGTCAAGAATTTCAAAACGGTTCGGACGGCTAGCCGAGCGATCCGGCGGTCGCGCCCTACCTTATGCTGCTTTTCTCGCAGGACGCGCCTTTGTTGCGCGAGATTTACCTCTCACCTTCTGCTTCGAGCCAGTTTGTTCGAGACTTTTTTGCAGAACAGAGACCAGATCAATCACCTTGGTTGGCTTGGGCGCTTTTCGTGGTTTCTCTTCGATTTCCTTGCCGCCGGCTTCGACCTTTTCCTCGATCACTTCCATGAGCGCTTCGCGATAATCGTCCTTGTACCTCTCGGGTTCCCATTTCGAGGTCATCGAATCGATGAGTGACCTCGCCATGTTCATTTCGCGTTTGCCGACTTCCATTTTCTTCGGGACATGGAGCTTCTCCGGATCGGCCAACTCGTCGGCGAAATGCATCAATTCAAGAACGAGTGCGCCGTCCGCCGCTTTAACTCCCCCGAGATATTGACGCGTTTTGATGACCACTTTGGCGATGCCGACCTTGTTCGTATCCTTCAGCGCGTCGCGCAAAAGCGCATAAGCTTTGTCGCCGCCCTTCTGTGGCTCCAGATAGTACGGCTTGTAAAAAAATATCGGGTCGATCTCTTCCTGATCGACAAAATCCTGGATGTCCACGGTCTGAGTGGCCTCGAGATCGACACGCTGAAAATCTTCGTCCTTGAGCACGACGTATCTCCCCTTCTCATACTCGTAGCCCTTCACGATCTGGTCCCAGGGCACTTCCTTGCCGTCCTTTTCGGCAACCCGTTTGTAGTTCACAGGGCTAAGATCGCTCTTCCGCAGCAGACGGAACTTCATTTCCTCCCGTCGCGTAGCTGTGTAGAGCGCGATCGGTATGTTGACCAGTCCGAAGCTGATGCTGCCCTTCCAGATTGCGCGTGACATCTTACCATTATTTCGGATGGCCCGTGCGATTTGTGCGGGTGAGATGGCAAGCGAATGCGACGCATTCTCAACCTTCACTTCAGTGACGGGCATGCACACACCAAAAAGAAAACTATCGCCGTTTAAAACGGTTTTGCGCGGCGCACCGAACCCGCGCTTTCAAAAACTGGTGTCAAAGGCCCTACCATTCTCATCATCCGGGGCCATCCGTAGCCTGCCCGCCGTGGCGGGTAATCCGTGGTCAAAGATTTTTCATTTTTTTTGAAACGCTCCCGGTTTTTTTCCTTTGTAAGGGAACGAACACCAAAAAGAAAATTACTTATGAGAAATCGAATTTGATACGCTCTAGCCTTGAACTCACGCACATTAACTAAGTATCTAATTAATAGTTTTTTAGAAAACGCATTGACACAATCTCGCGGCCAGACTAGAAACGGTCCTCCACCCAGATCTCCCTGAACACAACACCCAGAAACAAAAGGCCCAGGGCATCTGCGCCGAAAGGTTTCGGCCGTTCAAGCAGAACGGCTGCTCAAACCAACCTCCATCCGCGCAATCCGCGATTCCCGGGTTTGGAGGAAATTTCATTTTTTCTGAAACGCTCCCGGTTTTTTTCCTTTGTAAGGGAACGAACCCACAAAAAAGCTCCTATGAAAAAGAAACAAAATAATTCCTTACGCGCTTCGGCGCTTCAAATCACATTCATCTCGCTCTCGGCGGCGTTGCTGACGCTCGCCGCGGCGCCTGCGCGAAATCAATTCGAGCAAAAACCGACTGACGACGCCGGCATTGCTGCGCAAGATGCGCACCGACGCACCGCTGTGTCAGAGTCCGCTGCTGAAACACGGACCGATGCGCGGAAATCGTCGCGCGTGGAATTTTCGGCGAGCCGGCAACGTGTCGGCGGCCACGAAATAGCTGGGTTCAGTGCGCGGACGGCGCAGGAAAAAAATTTAACACCGCCGGCGGGACTCAAGCCGGTCGAGCAGGAAGCGTGGCTGGCAATGGCGCGACGGCAGGGGGCGGCTGGCAATATCGGATTGGCCAGCTTTTATCCGGCGCGTTACGGCGAACCGTTCGTTGTGGAAGGCCAAGGGATGCGCGTGGCGGTGCGGCCTGTGGGCGGCAGCGATGTCGGCGCGCAAATCGCCAACGGCCAGGTGATCTATCGCGGGGCCTATCCCGAGACCGATAGCGTGCATGTGGTGAGCTCCGGGCGCAGCGAAGAGTCTCTCTTTTTGCAAAGCGAATGTGCGCCGCGCGAGTTTGCGTATGAGATTAGCGAACTTAGCGCCGGCACGCGCATCGAATTGGTGAAGGGCGAAGTGCGCTTTACCAACAAGGCCGGGCAGGGCGTGAAGATCGAAGCGCCATGGCTGATCGAAGCGATCGGCGCGCTGCGCACCGATGCGGTGCATTGGGAGTTGGACACGGCAAAGTCCGGGTCGGGACCGCAACGGTTACGGCTGGTTGTAGCGGCAGGGCTACGCTATCCAGTAGTGATTGATCCGAGCTGGACTGCGACCGGCAGCCTCGGCACCGCACGCTACGTTCACACGGCGACGTTGCTGCCCTCAGGCAAGGTGCTGGTGGCGGGCTGAATTGGTAGCAGTGGTGTCTTGAGCAGCGCGGAGCTGTATGATCAAGGCCTCGGCTTTGATCCCAGTTGGCAACCTTTACTCACTACGGTCTCGCCCTCACCGCTATTGAGTGGTAGCGCACTGACGGCGTCCGGTTCCCGTTTCAAAGGCATCTCCGAAGCTTCCGGCGGCAACGGCACACAAAACTCTTCGTCTAACTATCCAGTCGTCCAACTACTGAGCCTCGCCAATGAGCAGACGCTTTTCCTGCCCGTGGATGCGATCACAGGCTGGTCTGACACGTCTTTCACTTCTACGCCGATCACTCTGATGACCACCAGTTCGAGTGGCTTCCCCATTGGCTACGCGCTGGTGACTGTCTTCACTAACGGTATCCCCAGCCAATCGCAGTTGGTGAATCGCCACAACAACACCGCCCGTTTGTCCGCAGCCGCAGGGTTACTGGAAAAGCAATCCGAATGCGTGGCCGGTGCCGAGTTTGATGCTGGGCAGCCAGAGTTATACCAAGACCCAACTGCTGACCATCCTTAATACACCAGTGGGCACTGGCAAGAACGCCGATGCCAGCCTGATCCTGGCCTATCAACTCATCGCAGCGAAGTTAAACATCGCTAATGGCGCTGATGGAACGCCAGTGACCAGCATCATCACTGATGCAGACGCCGTGCTGTCCCTTTACAGCGGTAAACTGCCATACAAGGTCAAGCCCAATACCACAAATGGCCAGCGGATGGTCAACGACGCAGCGACACTAGAAAGTTTCAACAAAGGGATGCTAACACCCGGCTGCGGCGGATAAGACACGAATTTTCACGAATCTCACAGCGGTCACTGGTAGGCGCGTCATGCAGCTTGCTCCCCGTGGCCACTGGTCCGACTTGCTTTACAGCTCTACTCCCTCTTGCAATATCCGCGTCATCCGCGCTTGCCGGCCATAGCCTTGGCAGAGGCGGGTAATCCGTGGTGTCCTCGTTTCAACGGTTTGACGCTTTAACGACGTACCTTACGCAGCCAGCTCAAGTTCCTGCCGCGAGATGCCGCGCAACTCAAAAAGACGGATCAACGTTTCTTCGATCAGGTTATTAGGGCAAGACGCTCCGGCAGTAATCCCAATAACAGCCGGCCCGTTAGGCAACCAAAAGTGCGAAACGATCTCGCGTTTCTCGTGCAAATTGTAGTGCTTAATCTCGCTTGCCGACACAAGCCGTGAAGCGTTGAGAACGAAATAGGTCGGCAATTTCTCTTCACCCATCTCGGCTAGATGCGACGTATTCGAGCTGTTGTAACCACCAACTACCAGCAGCAAGTCCATCGGAACGTCCAGTAATTCGCGTAGAGCATCCTGTCGCTCCTGTGTCGCTCCGCAGATTGTATCGAAGAAGCGGAAGTTTTTCTCGGCAAGCTCCGGTCCGTCTCGATCGATGATGGCTTGTCGAATGCGGCGCTGAACTTCCTCGGTCTCGCCACGCAACATAGTGGTTTGATTCGCGACTCCAACCGTTTGCAGGTGCACGTCGGGATCAAAGCCCGGTGAATGCGCGCCCTGAAATTTCTCCAGGAACGCCTGTCTATCGCCGCCGTGCCGGATGTAATCGCAAACGTAATCAGTGTCCGCGAGCGTCAGGACCACCACGTAATGCCCGCTGCCGTCGCCGAGCGCGCGCGAACTGGTGGCTTTGGTTTCTTCGTGCTCCGCTTTGCCGTGAATGATGGATGTGGCCGATTCGCTTGCGTATTTGCGCACCCGTTTCCACACGCTCATCATGTCACCGCAGGTGGTATCGACAATCTGGCATCCGCGATCCTTGATCTGTTGCTGGAGCGACAATTCTGTTCCGAACGCGGGAACGATCACCACGTCCTCCGGCCCGAGATCGGAAATATCGGCCTCCTTGTTTTTACCAGTGAGATTTTTAATTCCTAACGAGGCGATCTGATGATTGACCTCGGGGTTATGAATAATTTCTCCGACGATGAACAGCCGACGATCCTTGAAAACCTTGCGTGCGGCGTACGCGAGATCGATCGCTCGCTCCACTCCATAGCAGAAGCCAAACTGCTTTGCCAAACGCACCGTTGTATCGCCAACTGAAATGATTCCGCCGGCACGCCGGATCTTTTCAATAATATCGCTGCGGTAATGGGACTCGACCTGTTGCTGCACTGCCGCCATTACATCTGGCGTGCGCAGGTTCACTTTCTGGCGGGCAGTCGTGCCGCTGGAAATCAGGTTCGTGCTCATACGGTGGTTGTTATTCCGAGCGAGGCGAAGAATCCCGGATCAATTGCGGCCAGCTAGCCCCAAGGCGATATCCAGAGATGTTTCGCTTCGCTCAACAATGACACACTGGAACGATTGCGGCAACGCACCGCAACCAGGCTATTGAAGCAGTGGTCCGCTCGGCTTTTGAAACCCGGCGTCTGTAATCATTAATCGGGGATCAGGATCCGGAGTTCTCGAATCATCGACCCGCTGCACTTTTGGTCCAATTGTTGCGTCCTCCGGTTGCGAATTCGCGATATTCACCGGCGTGCCAATTTCCACCAGCGCGAAAAACTTAGGTGCCGCTTCGCCTTTCAATCGGATACAGCCGTGGGTGCGTGGATACGGATGAACGAAGCCCTGATGAAAGCCGTACGCAGGCGCGAACTCGCACCAGTAACCCATTGGGTAACCGACGTAGCGGCCGGGTCCGCCTCCGGTGGAAGGGACCACGCGAGTACCTTGCACGCTAAACCCGTACGATCCCGAACGTTTGTGCTCCTGTTTGGAGTAGATCTTGAAATTGCCTTTTGGCGTCGGTTTCGCCGCAGTTCCAACGGAAATGGCCGCTGCCATCAGGCAACGGTCGCCTTCCATCACATAAACGTTCTCGGCGGAGAGCGAAACGAAAACGCGCACTTTGGATGGGTCGTTCGGTTTATACGCAGTCACGTGGTAAGGGCCGCTGGCGCTTACATGCGCTCCTGTTGCACAACCGGTAAGCAGGAGAACCGAAGGGCCGACGCATAGCAAAATTAATCGATAAACATGTCGCATACGAGGGTACTGGATAGGTTTGCGCAGGGTTTTTGTCAACCTGCAGTCCGCTGAAGCTACTCGTAAACCCCTCCTGAATAGATGCGTCGCACCCCCGCATCAGGAGGTAAAGATTGTCAGAAAGGCGACTTCAATCGCAAGGCCTTCGTGGACATTTCGGCTTAGATGATCTCGCAATTCTTCAAGCGAACGAATGCGCCTTAAAACTTCGACACTGCCGAAGCGCCGTGCAAGCGCAGCGGTTTCTTGTTTTGCAGCTGGAATATCGCGTTGTCCCACGCCGTTGCTCGCCCGAAGAATGTCGGTCCACCAGGCAAACAACGTTTCGACCAGCGCGGCGCGTCGTTGCAGGTAAAGGCTTTCCGTGAGCGCCTTGTAGTACTCCTCACGTTCTTCCAGCCAGGCCCCATCGGTTGCATCCTTGTAACGCGTCTGCTCCTGTTTCAACGCCTCCTCAGTCTCTTGTTTTACTTCATCGCGGACGGTTCGAAGCAGATGTTGAAATTCCTGGGCAAGTCGATAGGCGAACTGAACATTCCAGGTCGCGTGGCCGGCTGTTTGCTGCAGCAATTTTACCAGTTTTTCTTCTTCCGCTTTACTCTGGACCTTGCCGTCCGGTGCGAGAGGAATGCCGATGCACCGGGAGAGGATTGTTTCCGGCAGAGCCTCGGGCAGGCCGCTCAATAGAAGGAGGAGAGAATCCTTTGGCGGTTCCTCCAGCGTCTTGAGGAAGGCGTTTGCCGCCTCGTTTTGAAGCCGGTCGGCATCGGAAATGATCGCCACTTTGCGCCGGCCGTTTACTGCTCGCATCTGCAGCGCATGCTCCAGTGCCCGAATCTGCGCGGTCACGATACGTCGCGATTTTGATTCGGGTCGGGCAATGAAAATTTCGCGAGCCCTGGCTGAGAAAACATCTTTTGCCGGTGTTCCATTTACCAGGCTGGCCAGCTCAGCCGCCAGCACTTCCTTGCCGCTGCCCGGTGGTCCGGTAATTAAATAAGCGTGCGCAAGGCGGTTCTGTTCGTGAGCGCGTTTCAAATGTCCGAACGCTGCATTGCGGGAAAACGCCATTTCAAGTGTTCGATGTTTTACTTAGCGCGGGAAAACGCGACCAAAGCATTTGCCAAATTTCCTCTTCGATAACGTTCGGCTCTCGAGCACCGTCAATCAGCACAACGCGTTTTGCATCACGCGCAGCCAGTTCCCTATACCCTTCGCGAACGCGCTCATGAAATTCGGCGGACTGCTGCTCCATTCGATCCGCTTTGCGCTGCTCGCGCCGCATCCGCGACTCCGCGGTCGTAGCGTCGACATCGAGCACGATTGTCATCTCTGGAATACAACCACTGACGGCAAACGCATTGAAACAGTGGACCGTCTCGCGATCCAACTTCCGTGCTGCTCCCTGATAAGCGGTCGTGGAATCGAAGAATCGATCGGCAATTACGCACATGCCATTCTCTAGCGCGGGCTTGATTACCTCACGCACCAGTTGGCTGCGACTCGCCTCAAATAGAAGCAGCTCTGTTTCCGGCATCATGTTGGAATTATGCGGAGCAAATTGCAGGAGCTCGCGAATGGTTTCCCCGATCGACGTGCCACCCGGTTCGCGAGTTATCAGATGCGGAACGTGTAACCGTTTCAGTCGCGCCGCGAGTCTTTGCACTTGCGTGGTTTTCCCGCATGCTTCCGATCCTTCGAATGTGATAAACGGCAGTCGCGACATTTGACCGATTGTGAAACAACCGGACGCAATTGTCGAATAAGGAGCTACTTTAACGTATGAAGAACTTCTGGCTCGTGAAACAGGAACCGAGTTCCTATTCGTGGTCGGATTTCGTGGCCGAGGGACAAACAGCCTGGACCGGCGTGCGCAACTTTGCTGCGCGGAATAATCTTGGAAAAATGCAAAAGGGCGACGAAGTCCTTTTCTACCACAGTGGCGAGGAAAAGGCCGTCATCGGACTCGCCAAAGTGACGCGGACCGCCTATCCCGATCCAATTGCAAAAGAAGGCGACTGGTCCGCAGTGGATCTTGCGGCGGTTAAGCCGTTGCGCCGGCCGGTCACACTTCGCGAGATCAAGGCCAATTCACGACTGAAAGGAATCCCCTTAGTTCGGCAATCGCGTCTTTCGGTGATGCCTCTGAGCGAAGCGGAGTTTCGCGAAATTACCGGCATGGGCGCAGGTTAGGAGTTCCTCCGAATCAACAGACGCATGAGTGGTCACACATTACCAACTCGAGAATTGCCCTCACGCGATTAGTATCCGGCAACACGAACAGCGCGGGAGCGACCACGGTTGTTCACGTTTTGCTTGTTCAAAACTGCTTCGAGACAGAAAATTTCAGAAATGAGTACGATTGCGGCAACAGAGTTCCTTCCGCTCGTGGCGACCGCTCGCCATGCGACGGATTCGATCGTCGTGTCCCTGCACGATGTAGCTCCTTGTACTCAGCAGATCGCAAACACAATTGTTTCAGAACTACGACTCCACGGCGTACCTGTTTGTTCCCTTCTTGTGGTGCCGGATTATCATCATGAAGGCCTGTTCGCGAAGCACGCGCAGTTTGTAAGCTGGCTGCGCGACTTGGAAGCTAACGGACACGAAATCGTCATTCACGGCTATTTCCACGAACGTCCGCCCCGGACAAAAGAAACGTTGCGTGACAAGTTCGTGACCCGATTCTATACGCAAAACGAGGGCGAGTTTTACGATTTGCCCTATGAAGAAGCACTGCAACGTATCACAAGAGCGCGTGATGAGTTTCGTTCGCACGGACTTAAGCCTCGCGGATTTGTTGCTCCGGCATGGCTACTCAGCGATGAAGCAGAGCGCGCGGTTCGCGACGCGCAATTGGAATACACGACACGTTTGCGCACCGTATGCGATTTACGCTATGGAAATGTATTTCCTGCGAGAGCCCTCGTTTACAGTGTTCACAACAGTTGGCGTCGCGCGCTCAGTCGCAGTTGGAACGATGCACTATTCCGTTTGCTCACACCCAAACCGCTCTTGCGCATCAGCATTCATCCGCCTGACTATTCTCAGCCCGCTATTTGGAAACAGCTCCTTGGCTTTATCGCGGCGGCAAAAACTGTTCGGACCGCTACGACCTATCAGGATTGGATCGCGAAACAACGAGCAGGGTACATAGCGTGAGCAGGTGCGATTTACATATTCACTCGCGCCATAGTGCGCGCTCGGAAGAATGGCTTTTCCGGCGATTCGATTTCCCCGACAGCTATTCCGACCCAAAGCAGTTGCGCGAGGACTTGTTAGGCCGAGGAATGGACTACGTCACCATCACCGATCACGACTCGATCGATGGCTGCCTGGAAATTGCACACCTGCCTAAGACCTTCATCAGCGAACAAGTCACCACCTATTTTCCTCAGGACGGCTGCAAGCTGCACATTTTGGTTTGGGGAATTTCAGAAAAGCAGCACCGCGATATCCAAGGTTTTCGTGAAAACATCTTCGATCTGCAGCGCTACCTTCAAGGTGCTCGAATCGCGCACGCAGTCGCGCATCCGTTATACAGCGTGAACGGAAAACTCGAGGCAATTCATCTCGAACGGCTCATCCTTCTGTTCAAACATTTCGAGGGTGTTAATGGCTTGCGCGACGCGCTTCTGAGCGATCTAGCTCAAACGCTTTTCAAACAACTGACGCCGGAGAAACTCGAAGCCCTGGCAAATCGTCATAGTATTGTGCCCACGCACGCCGAACCGTGGAAAAAAATCCTGGTAGGCGGCTCCGACGATCACGGCGGGCAATTCGTCGCTTCCGCGTTTACAGAAACTCCTGCTGCCAATTCGGCGGCAAAATTTCTCGATTTCGTTCGCAAAGGCGACTGCAGCGCGTACGGCCAGGGTGGGACGCCGCTAATCCTGTCACACGGGTTTTACAACACCGTCGCCTGTTTCATTCAAGACCGGTTCCACGAAAAACTCGGTCCCGGAGCGGCGCTGCTGGAGAAAATGTTCTCGCGCTTTATGGAGGGACGCGCCCCGACTGAGTTCACACTGAAGGAGAAAACGGAGTTCATCGTACAGGGCGTTTTGTCGGGAAAAATTTTTGAATTCGCCAAGCCCGCAAATGTATCGCTATGGAAAGAGCTCTCCGGCTATTTCGCGCGGCCGGAGGTAAAGGCAAAACTGGCTGCCCAGTTGGACAAGGTCAGCGAACCGGAGCGGCGGACATTCCTGATGGCGAACATGGTCGCCGAGCAACTTGCGTTTCGCTTTTTCAACAAATTCGTTCAGGAACTCACCAGGGGAAACATGGTGGAGAGCATGCAGGCTCTTAGCGCCATCGCCCCGATCCTGGTGATGCTGACGCCTTACATCTACGGTTTTCATAGTCAGGCGCCCTCGCGCAAGTGGCTGCGCACGATCTTTAAGGAGTTGACCGGCGAACTTCCGATTGCATTGCAAAATCGTAAGCGCGCATGGTTTACCGACACGCTAGAAGACGTTAACGGTGTCGCTACGACGATTTGCAAGATGACCGCCGCAGGGGCCGCGGCAGGAAAGAAACTGGTGGTGGTCGCTTCGCAGAGGGACCTGCATCTTTCCGATATTCCAATTAAAAACTTCCCGCCGATTGGTGAATTCGAGTTGCCGGAGTACGAACTGCAAAAACTGAGTTTCCCGCCGATCCTCCAGATGCTGAATTACATTCAGCGAGAAAGATTCACTGAAATCATCATCAGCACACCGGGGCCGGTTGGATTGACGGCATTGCTCGCCGCCAAAATGCTTAACCTGCAAACCACCGGCATTTATCACACCGATTTCCCGCAATACATTGGTATCCTGACCGAGGACAGCTTCCTTGAAAGCGTGACCTGGCGTTAC
Organism: uncultured Verrucomicrobiae bacterium; assembly: GCA_963757675.1. Lineage (GTDB taxonomy): Bacteria > Verrucomicrobiota > Verrucomicrobiia > Chthoniobacterales > UBA10450 > Udaeobacter. The sequence goes on from CAVWTH010000013.1 coordinate 88,858, forward strand.
ATGCATTGGTTCTATGGCCAGCTCGACACGGTTTTCGTTAATTCAGAAGATTACCGGCAAAGCTGGATCAAACGCGGTTTGGATTCGACGAAACTGAAAATTTTGCCGCGCGGCCTCGACACCGAACTGTTTAATCCTTCCCGACGCGATTCCGCCTTCTTCGAAAGATTCGGCGCGCGCAATGGCGAGGTTCGCTTGCTCTATGTGGGCCGCATTTCACGGGAGAAAGACCTCGACCTTCTGGCTGCCGCTTATCGTCGTCTGCGCAACGAAGGATTACCCGTTCAACTGTTCGTCGTCGGGCACGGCCCGTATTCCGAAGCGTTCGCGAAATCTTTGCCTGAAGCGTATTTCACCGGCTATCTCAAGGGAACAGAACTAGCCAAGGCGTACGCCTCGGCGGACATTTTTGTCTTTCCCAGCACGACGGACACGTTCGGGAACGTTATTCTTGAAGCGCAGGCGTCCGGTCTGCCCGTTGTCGTTTCAGATTCCGGCGGTCCCAAGGAGTTGGTAGAAGAGAACAGCAACGGTTTGATCACCAAGTCGCATGACATCGAAGACTTCGCGCGGGCGATTCGAATCCTGGTGACCAATTCCGCGCTGCGAGAGCAGATGAGCAGGTCCGCACGAAAGAGCGTCACTGATCTTAGCTGGCCAAGCGCCTTCCGCAGGTTCTGGGCTGCGACCGACGTTTAAAATGACGCTGTAGTGTCCGCTGTCCTCGGCGGATTAGGGCCCCCCGCTCTTGGCACTGCTGCACTGGGGACAGCACACGCTACCGCCACCGATCGCGTGACGATAACCCGCCTACTCGCCTCCAATGTACATCACGGCCGAGCCGTACAACTTCCAGAAGTAATAGGCTGCCGCGCCAAAACCGATCGCGATAACGATGCAGCGAACAACCGTACGGTTCGCACGATGCGATACCATCCCCCCAATGTAGCCGCCAATAAGGCCCCCGATCGCCATCGGCACTCCGTAATTCCAGTTCACATTGCCTTCGAGCACGAGCGCCAGGACCGCCACTCCTCGCATGCAAAGATTGAGGAAGTTTTTGAGCGCGACCACATGCCGGATATCGCCCCGCGAGATAAAACTCAGGGCGCCGATCATGAGGATGCCGATCCCGGCGCCGAAGTAGCCGCCATATAACGCCACCATAAAAACGCCTGCAATCGCGACAGGCCACAACGCCATCCTGATGTCCGGGTGCACGCTACCGCTTTCGTCGCGTTGAACCAGAATCGGCCGTAGCACAATGATAACAGTAGCGACTAAAACCAACCATGGTACGAACTGAATAAAGTTGCGATTGCCGGTGCGACTTAGCAGCACAGCTCCGATCAAACCCCCGAGCATACTCGGAACCAGCAGCAGCCATAACCATCCGCGACCCAGAACACCGGCCAACTGGCCCCGGGTGCGCCACACAGCCGTGGGATACGCAAAAAAGAGGGCGACCGCGCTTGTGGCATCGGCGGTCACCGGCGTTACGACAAGCATTAGCAATGGGAACGTGATCAGTCCACCGCCACCGGCCAATGCATTAATCGTTCCACCCAGCACAGTGGCGACGAAAAAGAGCAGGTAGGATTCCATGATTCAGTTGCCCGCTTCCTTTCTATTACTCGCGCTCGCGGTGAATCGTCGATCTATTTGAGATCGAGCCGTTGTACCCAGCATCGTTGATGCCGGATAGCCGGGATCATCCGCCCTCGCTGCTGCTACAGCGTGCCAACTCGGCTACAGCTCCACGGCAACGCGTCCAGATCGACGTTGCCGCCGGTGAGAATGATGCCGACGCGCTTGCCAACGACATCGATCTTGCCTTCCTGAATCGCCGCATACGGAACAGCCGCGGACGGTTCGATGATAATCTTCATGGTCTCCCAAATTGTGCGCATCGCAGAAACGATCGCCTCTTCACTCACGGTCACGATGTCATCCACATAACGTCGAACGATGGCGAAATTCGGTTCGCCAATATTCGTGCGGAGACCATCGGCGATCGTGAACTTCTTTTCGGTCACGATCCGACGCCCCGCACGGAACGATTGCGCCGCGTCATCTGCATTTTCAGGCTCGATTGCGATCACTTTGATTTTTGGCCGCATCGATTTCGCCGCAATCGCCGTGCCGGACAGCAAGCCGCCGCCGCCAACCGGACACATCACCAGATCAAGATCGGGAACCTCTTCGAGGAATTCCACCGCCGCGGTCCCCTGCCCAGCGACTACATTTTCGTTTTCAAAGGAGTGAATCAGCGTCGCGCCCGTTCTCGCGATCACCTCTGCGCATTTCGCTTCGCGCGCCTCGTCTGTGGGTTCGCAAAGGACGACATGCGCGCCGTAGCCCTCGACTGCACTCACCTTTACCTTCGCTGAGTTCGACGGCATAACGATGTACGCTGGGATGCCGCGCAATTTCGCCGCACGCGCCACTGCCGCCCCATGATTCCCCGACGAATGCGTCGCCACGCCGCGACGCGCGGTCGATTCGTCGAGGGCAAACACCGCGTTCGTCGCGCCGCGCGCTTTGAACGCGCCTACTTTCTGAAAGTTTTCGCACTTAAAAAATAACGACGCTCCACTTGCTTCATCGAGTCGCGAGCTCGTCATCACCGGCGTGCGATGAATATGCGGTCGAATCCGCTCATGGGCGGCGCGAATTTCGGCAACACCGAGTGCTTTACCTACTTCGACCATCCGAAAAAAGCGTCGATAATTCTGAAGGTGTCAATAAATCCGTGAGCCAGGCTGCAAGCCCAAAGATTGCGACGCACCACCATAAAATCTGTTCCTTTATAAATTTCCAAAAATCAACCCTGAGTTTACATCGCACCGGGCAGTTGTAGCCGGGGGCGGTGACCCCGGGCAAGGGAAGGCGCGGCAAGCTCCAGAGCGGCCGAGGTCAACGCCCTCGGCTACAGTAGTGTTCCGGCCGCGGACCGAGGCCAATGAAGCGGGCAGGCAGTTGCCGCAGGAGGGGAAACCATTTCAGCAAACGAACCACAAATGGCAACGAGTCTTTGCGGTCCGACGCCTGTCCAGTTACGACGTGGCGATGAATGAACACCTGCATTCCCTGGATCAGACGGGTCGGCCATTCGCGACGCGCCTGCACCTTGCGCAAATCGTCTACTGAAACCGGACCGCTTCGCAATTTCGTCGCAAGCAAATTCGCAGTCGCGACTGCATCTTGAATTGCCAGATTGATTCCAACGCCGCCCGCCGGTGACATGGCGTGCGCCGAGTCGCCGATGCAAAGCAATCCTTCCCGGCACCAATCACGCAAACGATTGATCTGTACGGTGAGCAACTTGATTTTCGACCAGTCATCCAGTTCCTCCACGCGGCCGCGCAGAAATCCGGCGAAGCTCGCGATATCATTTTGCAATTGAGGTAGGCCACGCGCTTTGATCTCGTCAAAGCCGCCCTTCGGAATGACGAAACCAACCTGCCAGTAATCACCGCGATCGAGCAACACGAGGAGCTTGCCATGCTCAAAAAAGCCGAGTGTTTGTTCAGGATCGCCTTCCTTCTTGCGAAGCCTCATCCAGAGCACGTCGATCGGCACGCCGAACTCGCATAGTTCAAAACCTGCGCGCGCATGAATGGTGGAATGCCGTCCGTCAGCACCAATTACAAGATCGGCATATACTTCCACTTCTCCGCGTGGCGTTTTTACGCGTACTCCGACGACGCGATTGTTCTCGAAAATGAGATCGACAACTTCGTGCTCCATGAGCAGTTGGAAGCTTGGGTAATGCTTTGCGTGCGCGGAAAGGAAATTGAGAAAATCCCACTGCGGCATGAACGCGATGAATTTGCAGTGCGTGGGAAGCTTTGTGAAATCGGCGATCGGCACGTCCTGACCATTAATCACGCCATGCAGTTCGCGAACTTCCTGATGCGGTTGTTTCAGGAACTCGTCGAGCAAACCCAACTCGTACATCAGTTCCAGCGTGGACGGATGAATCGTGTCGCCGCGGAAATCGCGGAAGAAATCGGCGCGTTTTTCGAGAACGATTACTGGCACGCCGGCGCGCGCGAGCAGATAGCCAGCCATAATGCCTGCTGGTCCGCCGCCAGCGATCACACAGCGCGTTTGCAGTTTCTCAACCACGGATTACACGGATAGCACGGATTATGAATTTCAAGATTAACATTATTGGCCTGCATCCGTGTTATCTGCGCAATCCGTGGTGAAACCCATGAGAACTGATCAGCCGCTTTTTCTCAATGAAGAACAAGTCCGCAAGCATTTACGGATGGCGGATTTGATTCCTGCAATGGAGAAAGCGCTGACCGATTTTTCCGCCGGGAAAGTGACTCAACCTGTCCGGCAAGTGATTCCAATCGATCCGCCGGGCGGATTTTATGGAATAATGCCAGCGCTCACGCCGGAAGGGCTCGGGCAAAAAATTGTGACGTTCTATCCACCGAACGCCGGCAAAGGAATTCCGACACACATGGCGCTGATTGTGTTGAACGATCCAGAAACCGGAGCGCCGCTCGGCGTCATGGACGGGCGACTAATCACCGAGATGCGAACCGCTGCAGTCTCAGCTGCGGCGACAAAGCTCCTGGCGCCAAAGGTTGCAAACGTGCTCGCGATTCTTGGCAGTGGCGTGCAGGCGCAAAGCCATGTGGAAGCGCTGCGCCTCGTTAGGCGATTTGAGGAAATCCGCGTATGGAGTCCCACAAGAGAACATGCCGAACAATTTACTAAGGACATCGGCGCAAAAGCGATGTCTGCGGAGAATGCAGTGCGTGATGCAGATGTTGTTGTGACAGCGACAAACTCAAAGACAGCAGTCTTAAAGGGATCGTGGTTAAAGTCAGGATGTCATGTAAACGCAGTCGGCGCATGCCGGCACGACTGGCGCGAACTGGACGATGAAGCGATGGCGAATGTCGTCTTTGTAGATTCACGGGAGGCCGCGCTGAAAGAATCCGGCGATGTGATTCTTTCCGGGGTGACAATTTATGCCGAACTTGGCGAAGCGCTGTCCGGCAAGGCTCCGCCGCGCGCAAACGAGACCACGATCTTTAAGTCGTTAGGAATGGCGGTTGAAGATATTGCTGCGGCGATGCTCGTGTATCGATCAGTCACGAAATTGTAGGGCGACCGCCCCGGTTGCCCGCGTCTCCCCGGCAAGCGGAGCGCTTGCCCTACAAACCCACATGGCGGAACAGTTGGCAGGAATGGCAATTGATGTTGCAGAGTTACATCCTGGAATCGAACGAGCGGTCGCTGACGGACAACTACTGGAGTCGTCGGCGAAAAACATTGCTTCACTGCTCGCCGGCGCGAGCTCGGATCTTTATTTTCGATCGGTCCACGAACTTGTCGGCGCCGCTGAGTGGGAGGAATTAAACGATCGGTTTTATCAGGCGCTTGCCTTCGGCACAGGTGGGCTGCGCGGGCGGACGATCGGGAAAATCGTGACGGCTGTAGAACGCGGCAACGCGCACGAAGACGAGCGACCGCAATTTCCATGCGTCGGCACGAATGCGATGAATTTCTTCAATATCAACCGCGCAACGCGCGGACTTGTCGCCTATCTGCACGATTGGAACCGGCGCGAGCGCATTTCAGCGAAGCCCAAGTTTGTGATCGCGCATGATCCGCGGTTTTTCTCAAACGAATTCGCAGAGTTGGTTGCCAAAATTGCGGCTGAAAACGGTTGCGACGCGTTTGTGTTCGACAGCCCGCGATCTGTCCCGGAGCTTTCGTTTGCCGTGCGCCATCTGCACGCCAGCGCCGGGGCAGTGATCACTGCGAGCCACAACCCGCCCTATGACAACGGTTTTAAAGTATATTTCAACGACGGCGCGCAAGTGGTTGAGCCGCACGCCAGCGGGATCATTGCGAAGGTAAACGCAATTACCAGCGAATCGTTCACACCCCTTCCGAAAGAGCAACAAGGGAAAGTGACTACGATCGGAAAAAACATGGATGAGGCGTACATGCGGCGGCTCGAAACCCTGGTCCTCGACCCACGCGTAATTCGCGACGCGAAGACGCTGCGGATCGTTTACACGCCGCTGCACGGAACCGGTGGTGTCATCATCAAACCGATGCTTAAGCGGCTCGGTTTCAATTTTCAGATAGTGCCGGAACAGGATTGCTTCGACGGTCGATTTCCCACGGTGAAGTCGCCGAACCCCGAATACGGCGAAGCGCTGACGATGGCGATTGATCTTGCGAAAAAGGAGAATGCCGATCTGGTCGTGGCGACTGATCCGGACTGCGATCGCATGGGCGCAGCCGTTCGAACGAAAAACGGCAAACTGGAATTACTGACCGGGAACCAAATCGGGTCGCTCCTTGCCTGGTATCGAATCAAAACTTTTTTCGAGAGGGGCGTGCTCGACAAACAAAACGCTTCGCTCGCCGTGATCATCAAGACTTTCGTCACTACCGACCTGCAAAAAGCAATCGCCGACTCCTACGGTGTCTCCTGTGTCGAAACGCTGACCGGCTTTAAGTACATCGGTGCGAAACTGGCGAAGTACGAGCGTGCGATTCCCGAGCAATTGCGTCAGAGCTACGCCGATCTTGCGGAAGCGGAAACTCGCCGGCTTCGGCTCGCATACTCTTCATTCTATGTTTTCGGCGGCGAAGAAAGCTACGGTTACAGCGGGGCGGATTTTGTTCGCGATAAAGACGGTAACGGCGCCGTGATCATGTTTTGTGAAGTGGCCGCATACGCCAAGTCGCGTGGTCAAACGGTTGATCAGTTGCTCGACGAAATCTATGCGCAGTTCGGATATTTCTCGGAGAAAACCAGTTCCCTCGTTTTTGAAGGCGCGGAAGGCGCAGACAAGATTGCGAGTCTGATGAAGTCATACGCGGCCGATCCAGTCCACGAAATACTCGGCTCAAGAGTGGCGAACATTAGAAATTTCGGGACCGAGGAAATCAAGGACATCGAAGGCGATCTGATTCCGAAGACCAAAATGCTCATGTTTGACCTGGAGGATGGGACGCGAATCGCGGTCCGCCCGTCGGGAACCGAGCCAAAAATAAAGTACTACCTGTTTGCACGCCGCCAGCCGGCAAAGCAAGAAGTCGCCGGCGCACGCCTTGACCGGATCAAAACGGAAGTTGGAAAGCAACTGGACGACCTATGGGATTGGCTGCGAAAGGACGCCGATTCGCGGGTGGGCGGAAACAATGCACCCGCCTAGCCCTTGTTATCTGCGACCAAAAGGTGTTTGTCATGTCGAGCGAAGTCGAGACATCTCTAGATCCTGGCGATGCAGAAATAGCAAGAGATTCCTCGACTTCGCGTGGAATGAAAAAAATTTCAGTGTTCTGGCCTTGGCTCGCTGCAATCTGTAGTGGGGTTCTTTGCGCAGCCTGTTTTGCCCCGTTCAATTTGACGTGGTTCTGCTGGATCGCGCTGACTCCGCTCACCGCTGCAGTTTGGTTTTCCGGCGCGGAGTCGCGTCGTCGATGGCTCCGGAACCTGCTTCTGGGGTACGTCGCGGGGCTAACGTTTTTTTGGATCGTATTCTTCTGGCTCACAACTGTTACGGCGCTTGGCTGGTTTGTTCTCGAGTTTTACATGGCGATTTATTTCGCGCTCTGGGCCTGGTTCTGCGGGCTGTTACGGCCACGAGAAAGAAAGAAGCGAGTGGCCGCAAGCAAATGGAACCAAATGCTGGTGCAGGCCCGGACCGCCGCCGCCCCGGCACAGTCACCATGGCTAAAATCGACAAACAACCTGATGCTCGCCTTTCTGCTTGCGGCTGGATGGACAACGCTCGAATGGCTGCGCGGCTGGGTTTTCTCGGGCTTTGGGTGGAACGGCCTTGGCGTGGCGCTGCACACTAATTGGCCACTGATTCAAATTGCAGAGTTCACCGGCGTTGCCGGACTATCGTTCATGGTCGCGTTCGCCAACGTGATCATTCTTACCACGGGATATCGTCTGATTCTCGAGGCGCGCACGCGCGTGATGCGACCGCATTTTGATTTCACGGTTACAATGGCCGCGATTGTAGGTGTTTTGGTTTTCGGACTTCGCACGACGCAGGTTTCGCCACACGTAAAACCGCTCCGCGTTGCTGCCGTTCAATCAAATGTTCCGCAACATCAAAAATTCGATCCGCAGTTTACGAGAAAAATCTTCGATCAATTCCGGCGCTTAAGCGAAATATCTTTGCGATCAAATCCGCCACCTGAATTACTGGTTTGGCCCGAAAGCTCGATGCCCGGGCCAGTGCTCATAGACCAGGAGAGCTACAAATTCGTGATGGATCTGGCCGCGTCGTCCGAGACAGACCTTTTGCTGGGCACGATCGACGAAGAAAACGGCGACGTTTACAATGCGGCGTTGCTTGTTTCCGACGGTGGCGAACGAGTGCAAATGTACCCGAAAGGTTCACCTGGTGCCTTTTGGTGAATATGTTCCCGGGCGCCATACAGTGCCGCTGCTGGCCCGGATTGTCGGGGATCAGGTGCCCGGCGATTTTCAACCGGGAAAAGAACACACCGTGTTTACTCTGACCAACAGGGAGATTCATGTGGCGCCGTTGATATGTTTCGAAGACACGATTGGCGAATTGACCAGACAATTTGTCCTTCCAACCGAGACGAGTCCCGGGGCCAATTTACTCGTTGACATGACCAACGACGGGTGGTTTCAGCATTCCGCCGGATCGCATCAGCACTTGGCAAACGCAATTTTTCGTTGCGTGGAAACGCGTCGTCCGATGCTCCGTGGGGCCAACACCGGAGTGACCTGTTTCGTTAACCAATTCGGTCGCGTCACACAGGAATTACGAGATGAAACGGGCAGCACCTTTACCGAGGGCGTGCTCACCGGCGAAATCAACATGCCGACCGAACATCAGCTGACATTTTATGCGCGTCACGGCGAGTTATTCGCAAAAGCGTGCACAGCAATCACGCTTATCGCAGTCGTGGCATTTGGTTTCATGCGCCTGCGCGGGTTGTAGAGGCGTTTGTGCCAGATGCCTAAACCTCGGCGGCTGACACAGCCGCCGCTACAACTACATCGCAAGAATTTCTGTATCGTGATAAAAGAGCACCAATGCCCGTTGAATTACCACTTGACCATCTGCCGGAGCTTTGGCCGAAGAAACTTCTAGGGGCGCGCATCGGGGCGTTGCTTCATCCGGCCTCGGTTTCCTCAGGGCTTGAGCACGCGTCGCGAATTCTTGAGCGACACAATGGCGACCTCTTCCGTCTCGCTGCCTTCTTTGGTCCCCAGCACGGCTTCAACGGCCAAACGCAGGACAACATGATCGAATGGAAAGGCTACGAGCATCCGCGTCTGCGCATTCCGGTTTACAGTCTTTACGCCGAAAATCGCGAGCCGACTGCGGAAATGCTGGAGGGGTTCGATGTGTTGGTTGTGGATCTTCAAGACATCGGGTCGCGTTACTACACGTTTATCTGGACGCTGTACCTCTGTATGCGCGCGTGTGAAAGATGCAGCACGGCAGTCGTTGTGTTCGATCGGCCAAATCCGATTAATGGCGTGACGACCGAAGGGCCAGTGCTCGATCCGAATTACAAATCCTTTGTCGGGATGCATCCCATTTCCATCCGGCATGGCCGTACGATCGGCGAACTGGCAAAGCAATTCCGGGACGAAGCGTTTCCTGATTGCGATTTGTCTGTCATGCCGATGAAAAACTGGGAGCGCGAGATGTGGTTTGACCAAACCGGTCTGCCGTGGGTGATGCCGTCACCGAATATGCCAACCCTCGACACAGCCACGGTTTACCCTGGGATGTGTCTGCTCGAAGGCACGAACATTTCTGAGGGACGCGGCACCACGCGACCATTCGAAATCTTTGGCGCGCCATTCATTCATGCGGAGAAACTTCGCGCCGAGCTAAACGCGTTAAACCTGCCGGGCGTTTTCTTTCGCGAGAATTATTTTCAACCAACCTTTCACAAATTTGCCGGTGAACTCTGCGGCGGCGCGCAAATCCACGTGACAAACCGCGAAGCTTTCCAACCGTTTGGTATGGGAGTGGAAATCATCAAGCACATCCGCAAGACTTACCCTCAGGAGTTTGAATGGAAACAACCTCCTTACGAATACGAATGGAAGCGACTTCCTATCGAGATCATAATCGGCGGACCAGTCGAATCAGTCTTCGGCGACTAGTCCTCACCATTGCGGGTTTGATCCTGCCGGCGGAACATTCGCAGCTTCGCGCGGACATTCCCTGGCCTGAAGTGGTGCAGCGCCTCGCCTATGAGAATGATAAACTGGCGCGGCGACCGCAGGGACATAATGGTGAATACTTCATTGTCTGCACGCTCTATTACACACCAAAAGAATCAGGTTTTACTTTCGAACGCGGCTTCGACGCGACTTCTGTCACAAAACCGGGACTTCACGGTCGAAAGTATCCGCGCGATTTTCTCCGCTCGGTGAAAAAGGAAGGCTTCGGTCGAATTACGACGCCGGTGAATGGGCACTATTACATTCGCTATAACGGCAGCGATTCATACGCTTTCGCTTCACATGCCATGGGCGGAGGTGGTGTTTTGGTGCCGCGGCGCTCTGCGGCAATCAAAGGAGGGCACGGTAGCTTGCGTCGCGGGGCGGTTATAGAGACTTCGTCGCCAGACCTGCAGAAAATTTTCGGTAGCAACCGCTGGAAGATTATGGACACCGGCGGTGGGCTGCGCCGGTGGCAAATCGATTGTTATTTTGGCGAAGATGAACCGCTCGGGCCCGGCAAATTAATGGGACGACCTCGCGCGACCACTTTCGAATACGCTTACGCGAATGCGCGAATCCTAAATTGACGTGAAGCCGTTCACAGTCCGGCTTCGCTTTCGTGGCGACCTCGATTTTTTTCTCCGCTCAAAGACCCGCGATAGAACGGTTGAACGTAGTCTGAGCGAAAAGACCTCGGTTAAGGATGTCATCGAATCGTGCGGGGTGCCGCATCCGGAGGTGGACAGGATTCTACTGAATGGTCGGTCCGTCGGTTTTGATCACACGGTGGCGACCGATGCAGACGTGGAGGTTTTTCCGGTTGAAAATCGTGACACGCTCCCAACGGACAAACATTTACAAACTTCTCAATTAGTCATGTTTGTTGCCGATGGACATTTAGGACGGCTCACTCGTAATCTCCGCCTCCTTGGCTTCGATGTCGCCTATGACCGAAAGGCCAATGACCGGCAGTTGCTCGACCTGATGGCTCGCGAAAACCGGGCGCTGTTGACTCGTGATCGTCGGCTGCTTATGCACGCAATTGTTCACCATGGTTATTCCCCGCGATCACAGAACGCCGAAGAACAAACCATTGAGGTCGTTCGCCGTTTTAAGATTTTGGAGCTGATCGCCCCCTTTACACGCTGCCTTCGCTGTAATGCACGGTTGCAACACGCAGCCAAGGCCGATGTCATTGAAGAACTCGAGCCGCTTACCAAAATCTATTACGAACACTTCCGCCGTTGCCCCGGCTGCGGCCAGATCTACTGGGCTGGATCGCATTTCGAAAAATTGAAGAAACGGATCAAAACGATTCAAGATCGCCTCGAGGGCAAAGGTGCCGAATAAATCACGTTCTTGTCAGAGTCTTTGCAGCTGGCACACTCGTTTCCAATGCGGAAAGCCGTTTTTCGGTACCATTTGCTCGCGACGCTCAGCTCGACGCTAATAAGTGGTGCACACGGTCAGGGACCAGCGCCATCGCCACTCATACCAGCGCCTTCGCTCCCTCCGGCGAATGTTTCTGCAATCACGACGCCACAGCCAAGTGTGGCGCCCGAATTAACGAAAGCGGATTTCGAAACTTTCCTCGACGCGCTAATTCCATCGCAATTGCGGAACCGAAACATCGCCGGCGCAGTCGTATCGGTGGTGAAAGATGGGCAATTACTTTTCCAAAAGGGCTACGGCTACGCTGATTTCGCGGCGAAGAAACCTGTCCTACCCGATCAGACGTTATTTCGTCCGGGTTCGATTTCGAAATTGTTCACTGCCACAGCCGTGATGCAGTTAGTCGAACAAGGCAAACTCGATCTCGATCGCGACGTCGATGATTACCTCGATTTCGTAATTCCGAACACTTATCCGGAGCCTGTCACGCTGCGGCAATTGCTTACGCACACAGCCGGATTCGAAGAAACATTGAAGAATCTGTTCGTGGCGCACGAAAGCGACATGAAACCGCTGCGCACCTATCTCGTGAAGCAAATGCCGGCCCGCATTTTCCCTCCGGGTAAAGTTCCTTCCTATTCCAATTACGGATTCACACTTGCCGGATACATCGTCGAACTTGTGAGCGGCGAAAAATTCGAACGTTATATCGAAAATCACATCCTAAAGCCGCTGCGGATGACCAATTCAACTTTCGATCAACCGTTGCCACCGAAGCTCACCGCCCAAATGTCGAAAGGTTATCTCAACGCCTCGAAGAAGCCGCGCGATTTCGAATTCGTTCAAGCTGCACCTGCCGGTGCGCTTTCAACCACCGCCGCCGATATGATGCGCCTCATGCTTGCGTTTCTTCAGGATGGCAGCGTCGACGGAGTCGCTATTTTGAAACCCGAAACCGTTCGACAGATGGAAACACGCCAGTTCGAACTTAATCCGATGATTTGCGGCTTGGGTATTTGTTTCATGGAATATTGGATGAACCCCGTACGCGTGATCGGTCACGGCGGCGACTCAGTATATTTCCACAGCGACATGGTTCTCGTACCCCATGCGCACGTGGGCTACTTCATTTCCTACAACAGCCTCGGCAAAAACGTCGGCGGCGGCCGGGGCGAAATCCTGCGCACCTTCATGAATCGCTACTTTCCAAATCCGAATCAACCGAACGTCGCTGTCGATGCCAACACCCGGAAGTCCGACGGCCGCAAAGTTAGCGGCGTTTATGACGGAACGCGGCGTGGAGAAACAACAATTTTTAGAATTCTCGCATTGCTGGGTCAGTTTAGCGTCAGCAGCGATAAGGACGGCATCCTCACTGTAGAAGGAAGCAAAAATCAGAGCGGCGAATTGAAAAAATGGAAAGAGATTGCTCCGCTCGTTTACAACGAGGTCGATGGTGCGGAAAGAATCGCGTTTCGCCGTGACTCATCCAGCACTGTAGGCGAAATGCTCCCTTTTCCGGCAATCTACGAAGGCCAGCGTGTTCCATGGTACGCGAGCAGGACTTTTGTTGGTTTAGCGATTGGCGGAAATTTGCTGCTCGCGCTTTTGACTGTGCTTCTCTGGCCGGTGGCAGTTTTAATTCGGAAACGATATCAGCGGCCGCTCTTCACTTCGAAAAGCGATCGGGTTCTCTTTTTCCTCTCGCGAATCGTTTGCCTCGGTGAATTGATCTTCATTCTGGCGCCCGTGATTGCCTTTAGCCAGGGGCTGGAACACATCGTGATCCTCGGCGACGCCATCAATCCATGGCTGCGAGCGCTGCACATATTTGGGTGGCTTCTGATGGCAGGCGTCCTTCTTTTGATCATTGTCGGGATTCGGTTTGTCAGACTTCCGGGGCATGGGCTTTGGTTTCGCGCTCACGCAATTCTTCTGGCGATTGGCGGAATCGCGTTTGCAGTGTTTTCCTGGCAATACCATTTACTCGATGCGTCGCTAAGGTTCTAATCGCCGCGCCACATTGATGAATTTTGCACATCGAGGAATTCTTGTTGCTTTCGCTGCCGTCGCGTTTCGTGCTTCGGTTTGTGCTTACGGCCCGCTCGGACATGAAATCGTCGGCGCGATTGCAGACGAGCGCCTGGCAAATACGCCTACGGCCGCAAAAGTCCACCTGTTGCTCGATGGGTTAACACTGGAAAAAGCCGCCCTGATTGCCGACGAGATTAAAGGCTGGGACAAGAAAGGCGTCGATTATCCCAGGTCATTTCATTATTCGTCACACCGAAACATAGACAGGCAATTGCGTGACTTCTGGCGAGCGAACCAGCCGACTCACGACACCAACTCAGCAGCGCCTTCACATCATTGGTTCCACTACACGGACGTCCCGGTGGTCCCGCCGCAACGATATCGCGAGGGATCCGCTGGTCGAAGCAAATGGGACATCGTGCACATGATTCCATACTGCATCGATGTCCTTCAGGGGCGTGTGCCCGAGCAAAACGAGCGCAAAATTACCAAATCCGTGGCGCTCATCCTGCTGGCCCACTATGTCGCCGACATTCATCAACCCTTGCACGTCGGTGCGGATTACTTTGATGCACAAGGCCGCCCGGCCGATCCTGACAAGGACAAATCAGCGTTGGCGGATGAAGGCGGAAATAGATTTACACTTGAGCTAAGCGACGAGCCGCCGCGACGGCGAGGCATTCGCAAGAAGAAATTCCACGGGTTTTGGGATTACGACGCGGTAAACGCGCTTTTTTCTCAGGTGCCCAAAACATTGAGAAAGAAAGAGCTGAAAGCGCAGATTGAACCGTTGAAAAAGGACCTGGTCCACGACATGGCAACCCGTGAACCGCCCAGTTGGCATATGCCGTCGGATCTGTCGATTGACAGTTACGCCGAGCATTGGGCGGACGAAATCTTGCCGATCGCGCGCGAGGCGCATGCGCGCCTGGAATTTCGGAATGTAAAGCCGTTCCTGGACGGGGACCGCATTGTGGCGACGGGTGAGGCAATCGAGACACCGACTCCAGATCATTCACTGTATCGAGCATGGGCAACCAGCATCGTGCGAGATGAGCTGCACAAAGCCGGGTGGCGCCTCGCCGATTTGCTGGAGAAAATCCTGTAGCACTCCATGCGAGCAGTTGTTCAGCGTGTAAGTCGCGCCCGTGTGACCGTGGACGGTGGTATCACGGGAGAAATCGCCGATGGCCTCATGATTTTGCTTGGCGTCGGCCGCGACGATACATCTGTAATAGCGGCAAGCATGGCCGAAAAAATCGTGAACCTGAGGATCTTCGAGGACGATCAGCGGAAAATGAACCGCTCATTGCTTGACGTACGAGGCAGCGCGCTCGTGGTCTCGCAATTTACGCTTTACGGTGACGCGCGCGGTCAACGCAGGCCCAGCTTTGTTGCCGCGGCACCGCCGGAACAGGCGAGGAAGCTGTATGAAGAGTTTAGCGAAGCGCTGCGCAGCTTGGGAGTCGCTGTAGCGACAGGAGTTTTCGGCGCAATGATGTCAGTGGAATTAGTCAACGAAGGGCCGGTTACGATTCTTCTGGATTCGGACAAAGCGTTCTAGACAGCCGTGTTGCCTAACGAAAACACTCTTCGCGACACAAGTTCAACTGTCATTCTGAGCGGAGCGAAGAATCTCTGGCTTTATCCAACACTGGCCAACTTGTGAGATCCCTCGCTTTCCCTTGAGACGACAATCAGGAATGCGATCAGGCTTCGGTTTTCTTCGCGTTAGCAGTCTTTTTGCATTGCGCTTTCAGCTGAGCGAACTGCTCGGCAGAAAGAATTCCTCTGGCTTGTTTGAGGAATGTCTCCCGACTTTCCTTTGTGCAGCCGGCCTTCATGCATTCAGCCTGCCACGTCTCAATCTTTGCCTTTTGATCTGGCGTGAGATTAAGCGAGGCCAAATTAACGCACGCCATCGAGTGCGAGTTGGCTGCGCCTTTGGCACAGCATGCCTTATCTCCTGCAAACGCGCCCGATGCGGTTAGCATCGCAGTGGCGACTAAAGCGGTAATGGTAATTCTAATCATGGTGAACGCTCAGATAGCCGAAGGGTCAAAAGCGTTCAAATTTTTTGTCCCACGAAGCCCACCCGGCAACCGAAGCGGACCCAGCATCAGATTGCGACTCCTCCACTCACCTCTACACTAGTGACGCATGCCCACGACCCTCGAACCCATTCGTGCCATAGAAGTTTCCAAAATACGTGCTGCCCGCGATCGCATCGCAAAGACAGTCATTCGCACGCCGCTGATTCGGCTCGAGCTGGGACCGAAGTTTCCTGACATTCGACTCAAGCTGGAAAACCTCCAGCCGATTAATGCTTACAAATTACGGGGCGCAGCCAATGCCGTAGCAATGTTGCCGGAATCTGAGCGCCAGCGCGGCGTCTGGACAATCAGCGCAGGGAACGCTGGGCAAGGCGTCGCGTACGCGGCGCGAGCCGCCGGCATCCCGTGCACTGTTGTTGTTATTGAAACAGCGCCGCAATCCAAGCTGGAACGAATGAAATCGCTCGGCGCAAAACTTATTGCGGTTCCGTACGCAGATCGCCTGGAAAGCGCTCGATGAACGTTCGTTTCCGGGCGTAGATGGAACGTTCATTCACCCTTTCGATGATGACAATTTCATCGCCGGCCACGGCACGATGGGATTCGAAATTCTCGAAGATGCACCGGACGCCGACCGTTGTGATCGCCAGCATTGGCGGGGGCGGATTAATCACAGGCGTGGGCAGCGCAATCAAAGCGCTCAGACCGGAAATCAAGATCTTCGGAGTCGAACCGGAGACAGCCGCGCCGGCAGCGCTTTCGTTTGAAAAGGGTTCGCCGCAGATTTTCTCAAACTGGAAGGCCTCATTCGTCGATGGCGCCGGTGGCCAAAGCATGTTCCCTCGCATGTGGGAACGCATGAAACCAGTTGTGGACGATTACTTCGTCGTCACTCTGGAACAAACTAAAAATGCGATGCGACTCCTGGCCGAAAAAGCGCGGATTATCTCCGAGGGCGCCGGCGCGCTATCAGTAGCTGCGGCGCTGAGGGGCAAAGCTGGCAAAGGACCGATCGTCGCCATCATTTCGGGCGGCAACATTGATCTGCAAAAATTCTGCGAACTGGTGGCGTGAAGTGAATATTGATTCTTGTTTTTGAGTTTGAAAATGACCCTCTGCGAAGCAAGAATGAGAAAAATGAAAATTGGAGACACAGCACCTGATTTTGATGCAGAAACGACTGAAGGCCGGATCCGGTTCCACGATTGGATCGGGAATTCGTGGGCCGTCTTGTTTTCGCACCCGAAGGACTTCACGCCGGTCTGCACCACCGAACTCGGTTATATGGCAAAAATAAAGCCACAATTCGACCGCAGAAATGTGAAGATCATCGGGTTGTCGGTCGATTCGACTGGTGACCACAAGGGATGGGCGAAGGACATCGAGGAGACTCAGGGTTACGCGCCAAATTATCCGATGATCGGCGACGCAGATTTCAAGGTCGCAAAGCTCTACGGCATGCTCCCGGCCGACACCGAAGGCGATGCCAAAGCGCGTAAGGCAGCCGATAACGCGACAGTGCGCAACGTTTTCGTTATCGGGCCAGACAAGAAGATCAAGCTCATACTTGTCTACCCGATGAGCACCGGCCGTAACTTCGACGAAGTGTTGCGGGTGATCGACTCGCTGCAACTGAGCGCAAAGCATCAGGTGGCTACGCCAGTAAACTGGTTACCGGGTGAGGACGTTATCATCGCAGGCTCGGTGTCCGACGAGGAGGCGAAGCAGCGTTACCCGCAAGGGTGGAAAGCGCCTAAACCGTATATCCGGATCGTCCCGCAGCCGCAGTAACCGTAGCACAGCCATCCTGGCTGTGGGGCCGGCGGGCATCTTGCCTGCCGAATGGCTGCGAACACCTGCGCAACGAAACTTGTGCAAGCCTGCCAACGTCAATCAGTTTGCTCGGCAGAATATTCCGTCGGATCCTGCTGAAAGTAATTTTGTAACTCAGCGTACAGATTCGGATGACGAACGCGTAACGCATGTGGCTGCTCAAAGAACGCTTCGACCGATACGGCGAAAAACTCAGCAGGATTAGTCGCGCCGTAAGTATTGAGCAAGGTCGGTACCCCGGTCTCATCTGCAGCGCGCAGCGACGCAAACTCCCTTCTCATAACTTCGCTCCAAGCTAGCTGCTGCTCCCGGGTTACTAATCCAGGCATTCCATCCGTTGCCTGATTTTCGAAATCGAGTTGATGAGCAAATTCATGCAGGACAACGTTCTTCCCATCGGCAGGATCAGCCGCGCCATGTTTGACGGCGCCCCAAGCCAGAACCAGCGAACCCATCTTGCGGCCGGTCTCGCCAAGGCGCGTCATGGTTCCTTCTTCCCAGACATGCTCGTCAACCTGCCGCCTTTCTTCCACCATATACGTGGTAGGATAAACGAGAATCGTTTGCAGATCGGGGAAGTAGTCCGTCTTGCGATGCAACAATAGAAGACAAGCTTGCGCCGCGATAGTTACCCGGATCTCATCGTTGATCGCGAGACCGCCGCAGCCCTCGAAACGTTTTTCGGCAAGAAATACTTGAACGTGACCAAGTAGTTCAAACCGGTCCATCCCGGACAGTTTGGGAAAGAACACGACATGACGCTCAATTAACTTCAGCCATTCTTTTGGGAACGTCCGCTTTCGGAGGCGACGTCGCCTGCGTTCTTTCAGGAACGAAAAGATCACAGCGCAATTTAACCGGCCACTACAAAACAGGCGAGCAATTCTGTGTGATAGCGCACGCGTCTCGTGCGCTTGATTCGGGCGTCGCGCCGAAACAATCTTGCCCTTGACTTCATTATCGTTGGGAGAAAACAAAACTTTAAGAAAAGTCCCCGATCGCGAGAATGCGTGCGCTACCTCTGCGGCCACAATTCCATCTCGCATCCGATGATGAATCGTCTTATGAGTGATCGATATGCACACGATTCCTCTTTCCCGTCGAAAATTTGCGCAACTCCTCGGCGCCGGCGCAGCAGCGGCTTTTGTTAGGCCGGCCGTTTCATTCGCAACACAGCCCGAGCATATCCCCGCATCGAGCCACGTTGTGCGCTTGAGCGCCAATGAAAATCCCTACGGACCGTCCCCGAAAGCGCTGAAGGCAATGAGTGATTCCTTCGCCGCTAGCCTGCCGTTATCCCGATGAACACAACAACGCCCTAATCGACAAACTGGCGAAGCTCAACGGAGTGAATCATGATCAGATTTTGCTTGGCGACGGTTCCAGCGAGATTTTGAAACTCTGCGCCGAAACCTTCACTGACAAAGAGGGCGGGACCCTCATTGCGGCGGATCCAACTTTTGAAGCGATTCTGGAGCAGGCGAAGGTCAACGGCGCCGAAGTAGTGAAAGTGCCTCTGACGTCAACCTTTGCCCATGATCTACCAAAGATGCTTTCCGCCGCGAAAAGGGGTCTCATTTATATCTGCAACCCTAACAATCCCACGGCGAGTATCACGCCCAAGAACGAGCTGCGCGATTTCATCGCAAAAACTCCGCATGAAACAATGGTTCTTGTAGACGAAGCGTACTTTCATTTCGCCGATAGCCCCGACTACGAAAGCGTGATCCCGCTGGTGAAGGATTATCCGAATCTCCTCGTCGCGCGCACGTTCTCGAAAATTTATGGTATGGCGGGATTACGCTGCGGCTACTGCGTTGCGCAGAAAAAAACGATTGACCGCATGCGCCCCTATCAAATGTGGGACAGCGTCAACATCATGGCGTTGGCTGCAGCGAGCGCTAGCCTGGATGATCCTGATCAAGTTCCAAACGGCAAGCGATTGAACAGCGAAGCGAAGGCATTCACGATTAGCCGAGCTCGACAAACTGGGCTACGAAACGATTCCGTCTCAGGCGAATTTCATCATGTTCGACTGTAAACGGCCGGTGGTTCCACTGATCCAGGCGATGAAGCAACAAAATGTCCACGTTGGGCGATTATTTCCCGCTTTGCCAAATCACATGCGTCTTACGATCGGTAAGAAAGCCGAAATGGAATCATTCTTGAACGCGTTCAAACAAGTAACCGCGTAACGAGCGACAAAGTCGCAGGGCGCTTCCGTAAACGGCGGGAGAAAGTAGGCGCAACGTTGCTCCGCGGGCTGCATACCCTCAGTGTCTTAGCCGAAGAAGTCGTGCAACCCGGGATAAACAGGTTTTGGCTGCGGCCACGATTGACAACCCTTTCTTGCGGCTGATTTCTCGCGTTTCACTTGCGGACACGGCAATCTCCGGTGGGAACGACGCCTCGAGCGCCTCATGTAGCAAATGCCGGTCATCGACGGACATTTCGCCGGCATTATTGAATTCGTTGCCGTTTACGATGATTTTCGCGTTCAGCTTTGCCGCAAGGCGTGCCCCAGAATGAAGTTCGGCTGTTTGGTCCACAACACGATCATACGCCGCTCTAACATCTACTGGCATCTCATCGGCATTGGCGTACTCCGGCCGTTGATCCGGATGTTCGTTTTAGGTCTTGCGCTCACTAAAAGGACGAGAATCAAACCCTAATCACATACTTTCCACAACTATTTTTCCTGAAATTCGAGGACGGGTTTTTATCTACATTTCGTCAGGTGACAGCGTGAAGTTTAGCCGCGAACCTGATGATGCAGAAGCTCCAGAGATTTGATTCGCTCGCCTCCCGCTCGCTCAGCCTTCGGCCTTCCCGTCGATCTCGCGGCTTTCCTAGCCGCTCGATTCTCGACTACGCTCGGAATGACAAAGCGCCGTCTTTGGCGTCCACGTGGACAGTTTGGCCTTCGCGGACTTTGCCTTCGAGGATATCGATACTGAGAGGATCGAGAATTTCCTTTTGAATGGTGCGCCGCAGGGGACGCGCGCCGTAAACCGGATCGTAGCCTTCGCGCGCAAGAAGAGCCTTGGCGGAATCGGACAGCTTGAGCGTGATTTTTTGTTGCTCGAGACGTTTCGCCAGACGGCCAAGCTGAATTTCAACGATCTTTTTCAGGTCGTCCTCGCTCAGCCGATCGAAAATGATGATTTCATCCACGCGATTGAGAAACTCGGGTCGGAAATGCGCACGCAATGCGTCCGTCACCAGTCGTCGGCGCGCTTCTGGAGATTCTTCTTCGGTGATGTATTGCGAGCCGATGTTAGAGGTCATGATCACGACCGTGTTTTTGAAATCGACCGTCCTCCCCTGCCCGTCCGTGATGCGGCCGTCATCGAGCACTTGCAGCAGCACGTTGAACACGTCGGGATGCGCTTTTTCGATTTCGTCGAATAGCACGACCGAATACGGCTTGCGCCGGACGGCTTCGGAAAGCTGGCCGCCTTCCTCATAGCCCACGTATCCCGGCGGCGCGCCAATTAGCCGCGCTACTGTGTGTTTCTCCATGTATTCGCTCATGTCGATGCGGATCATGGCGTTCTCGTCATCGAACAAAAATTCCGCGAGCGCGCGGGCCAATTCTGTTTTGCCAACACCGGTCGGTCCGAGAAAGATGAATGAACCCAACGGGCGATTCGGATCCTGTAAACCCGCCCGGGCCCGGCGCACAGCATTGGACACGGCCTTGATCGCTTCGTCCTGACCGACCACGCGCAAATGCAAATGCTCCTCAAGCTTTACCAGTTTTTCGCGTTCGCCTTCCTGCAACCGAGAAACAGGAATCCCCGTCCAGCTGGAAACAACTTCAGCGATATCTTCCTCGGTCACTTCTTCGCGGAGCAAACGCTTTTTTGTTTTCGCCGATTTCGCAGTAAGATCAGCCAGCTTTTTTTCCAATTCAGGGATGCGCCCGTATTGGATCTCGCTTGCCTTGCTCAATTCACCGCGGCGCTGCGCACGTTCTAATTCCGTTCGCAATCGCTCGATCTCTTCCTTCACTTTCCGTTGCTCATCGATAACCGCTTTTTCTTTTTGCCATTCAGCTTTCAGCGCATTCGATCTTTCCTTTAGTCCAGCCAATTCCTTTTCGAGCTTTCTTCAAACGCTCCTTGCTCGCTGGATCTTTCTCTTTCTTAAGCGCCTGCCGCTCCATCTCATGCTGCATTATCTGGCGCTCGATCACGTCGATCTCTGTTGGCATTGAATCGAGCTCGATCTTCAAACGCGACGCCGCTTCATCGACAAAGTCGATCGCTTTGTCCGGCAGAAAACCGATCCGTGATGTAGCGATGCGACAAGTACTGCTGCGGCGACGAGCGCCCCATCGGTGATGCGCACGCCGTGGTGCACTTCATAGCGCTCCTTTAGTCCGCGGAGAATGGCAATCGTGTCTTCCACGGTTGGCTCGTTCACCAGCACTGGCTGAAAACGCCGCTCCAATGCGGCGTCTTTCTCGATGTACTTGCGGTATTCATCGATCGTGGTTGCACCGACTAGTGCGCAACTCGCCGCGCGCCAGCATCGGCTTGAGCATGTTGGATGCATCGACCGAGCCTTCTGCTGCGCCCGCTCCGACAATGGTATGCAATTCGTCAATGAACAGAATGATCTCGCCTTGCGCATCGGTTACTTCTTTCAAGAACGCTTTGAGCCGGTCTTCAAATTCCCCGCGGTACTTTGCGCCTGCGACCATCGCGCCGATATCCATCGCGATGATTCGTTTGTTTTTCAATGACTCCGGGACATCGCCACTGATGATTCGCCGCGCTAATCCTTCCACGATCGCCGTCTTGCCAACGCCCGGATCGCCGATAAGAACGGGATTATTTTTCGTTCGACGCAAAAGCACCTGCATCACGCGGCGAATCTCGTTGTCGCGTCCGATCACGGGATCGATCTTGCCGCGCCGCGCCAACTCGGTCAGATCGCGTCCGTATTTTTCCAGCGCCTGAAATTTGCCTTCTGGATTTTGATCGGTCACCCCCTGAGAGCCACGCACTTGTTGGAGTCCCTGCATGAGGTTGTCGCGCGTAACGCCGCTTTCCTTTAATAGTTTCGCAGTTGGAACATTCGAGCCCGCCAACGCCAGCAAATAATGCTCGGCGCTGGTGAACTCGTCCTTAAGTTTCGACATTTCCTTCTCCGCCGAATCCAGAACGCTGCGAAGCTCGTTCGATAGCCGCAGATCGGCGGCGGCGCCATGGATTTTCGGGCGGCGCTCTAATTCCGAGCGCAGCAGTTCGCGCAGCTGATCTACATTTGCTCCGATCTTCTCCAAGAGCGGCCGGGTTATCCCCTCGCCTTGATCCAGAAGAGCGGAAAGAAAATGCTCGTTGGTAATTTCGGGATGATTAGCCTGCGAGGCCAAATCCTGCGCCGCCTGCAGCGCTTCCTGCATCTTCTGCGTGTATCTGTCGATGCGCATACTTCAAAATAACAGACGCGATTCAGTCGGCAATTGCGCTTAGCGAAACTGGGTCAATTGCTCGTCCAGCAGACCCAGGCGTTTGACACAAACGCCTCTACAACGGTGAGTGTTTGCGATGAATGCGCAGGAAAAATCGGCTGGATCGGAATCGCTGGCGCTTTTACGCCAGGGACCATTCCGCCGTTACATCATCGGTTCGCTCATTTCCGACAGCGGAACGTGGATGCAAATGATGGCGCAAAGCTGGGTCATGAGCGGGCTCACGGACAAGGCGATCCTGCTTGGGCTAGTAAACTTCGCTGCGGGCCTTCCGGCACTGATACTCGCCCCGTTGGCTGGATCGCTGGCTGACCGGCTGGACAAACGCAAGATTTTGGTGGCGACACAAATTGCGCAAATCATCTTTGCTATCGCATTGGGTCTGTTGGTGATGAGCGGGCACGTCCGCATCTGGCACATTGTTTTCTTTGCGCTGCTTTTGGGAATTGCTTTCTCCTATGAAATGCCAGCGATCAGTGCGCTCGTGCCGGAGTTGGTAAAGCACGACGAGATCGCCCCGGCCATTGCCCTTGACCGATCCGTCTTTCATGGGTCGCGTCTGATCGGGCCATCGCTGGCCGGTTTCTTTGTCGGGTGGTGGGGCGCGGCGTCGGCATTTTTCGCAAACGCGCTCTCTTTTGTTGCGTTGATCGCGGCGCTGATCTCGCTGCCGAAGCGGCCACTCGGCACAGCTGAGGAAGAACAACAACGCCGGAGCGGTATTCTGGAAGGTTTTCGCTATGTCCGTTCCAACCGAATTATTCTGTCCCTCATAACCCTGATAGCGCTCAACACGATTTTCGTTTTCCCCGCGATCTCAGTGATGCTCCCGCTCTACGTGCGCAACATTCTTCACCTTGGAGCGAAGAGCATGGGTGGGCTGATGGCGATATCGGGCAGTGGCGCGTTCCTTGGCTCGATTGGTCTGCTGAGCGTTGCGCGTGAGAATCGGTTGAGATTCATGACCGGCAACGTGCTCGCGATTGCGGTGGGCGTTTTTCTCATGTCGATATCCCGGGGTTTTTTGCTTACCGCTTGTGCCATGGGCGCCATCGCCATTGCCCTCTCGATGAATTTCGGTCTTTCCAACACGATTGTGCAGGAACAGGCGCCTGCACATTTGCGCGGCCGGGTGTCTGCCGTTGTGGGGATGAGCTTTTTCGGGTTGATGCCCGTCGCAGCGTTGATCACGCCCGGTTTCGCCGATCTCATTGGAATGCGAACCACGCTAACGATTGCGTCGGTGATCTATGGGATCGCCGCTTTCTCAGTGTTGAGTGTTGCCGGACGTCACGTTTGCGATCGCCCGGTCTCGCCTGCGCCTGCGCCCGAGGTTGAGCCCGTCTGTTGATAAGAGGATGGCGTTTCGCAGAATGGAGCCGGCGGGCGTCGAGCGACATGGATAGGCAGGCCGAACGCCGAATGAACGGGAACGAGCGACTCAAATGCCCTACAATTTAAGCCGATGATTTCGTTTTCCACCTGCTGGAACTCCGGACGGCATACTGCCGGAGACGAAATGTTGCGCGAGATCAAAACAGAACTGGGGTTTGATTTGATCGAGTTAGGGCATGGTACTCGGCTTTCGCTCATGCCCGGGATTCAGAAAATGTGCGATTCGCGTCAGGTCCGCTTCAGCAGTCTGCATAATTTTTGTCCGTTGCCGGTCGAAGTGATGGTAGCTTCGCCGAATTGTTACCAATTTTCCGGTGTTTCAGTCGAGGAACGCGAGCGCGCGGTCAGGCAAACGTTTCAGACAATCGGTTTTGCCGAGCGATTAGGCGCCCCGTTTGTGGTGTTGCATTTGGGTGAGGTAAAAATGCGACCGATCACCGATCGACTGATCAAGATGACAAAAGAAGGGGAACACCTGTCACGGGGTTATGTCCAAGCGAAACTGAAAGCGGTGGAAACACGCGAGCGACGCGCACCCGCTCACTTGCAGCGGGTGAAAGACTGCCTCCGCCGCATCGTCGAGCATGCCGCTTCGAAAAACGTCGGAATCGCTTTAGAGAGCCGGCGCGGTTATGAAGAAATTCCAACCGAGCGGGAGTTGCCCGCGTTGCTTGATGAATTGAATTCAGGGCAGGTTGGGTACTGGCACGATTTCGGCCACTCGCAAATCAAGGAGAACCTGGGCTTCATTGATCACGCCGAGTGGCTAAGCGCAATCGGCGCGCGGGCTTTGGGCTGCCACGTACAAGATTGCATTTGGCCGGCCAGGGATCATGAGCCGCCTTTCACAGGCGGCGTAGATTTTGAGAAACTTATTCCGCTCCTTCCCACAAATTGCTTATTTGTCTGGGAAATGAGTCCAAACGAAACGGCGGACGCGATTCGCGAGTCGGTTCGAATCTGGAAAGAACGTTTTGGCGAATGAAAAAAGTTCTGGTCACAATTTTCCAACTTAGCGTCACCGTTGGTGTGCTGTATTGGGTTTATCACGACCCAAACAGGCGGGCCCAGATGGTGGAGGCGCTCCGGAACGCGGAGTATCGCTGGGTTTTTATGGGCCTGCTGGCCTATGCCGTCGTGGAAGCTGCGGCTGCATTCCGCTGGAATGTTTTGCTGAAGGTGCAAGACATTCGCCTCAGTATTCCGCGTCTCACCGGACTATTTTTTATCGGGTTATTCTACAACCAATTTCTCCCCGGAGGCACGGGCGGCGACATCATCAAAAGCTATTACCTGCTAAAGGAAACGCCGGACAAAAAAGCGGGCGCGTTGCTGGCGGTGGTGTTCGACCGGTTCATCGGACTCGTTGCCTTGGTAGCTATCACCGCCACGCTCATCACGGTGCGATATGATTTTCTTTCCCAAAAACCGGAGACTCGAAATCTACTCTGGATCTTGCTCGCTCTTCTGGGCACGTCGATTTCCTTCCTGATTGCAACTTTCGTCATCAGTGGATTCAAACTCTTCCACTTTTTGCCGGCGCATTTTCCCGGTCGCGACAAATTGATTGAAATCTTCGCGGCTTATCATCTTTACGCGCATCATTGGCGGGCAACCCTCGTGGCGTTTGGGGCGTCGATCCTGGCGCATCTTGCAACGTTTTCCGCGTTTCTGTGTGCCGCACATGCGCTCGGCGTGCGCGTGCCGCTGATTGATTTTTTTGCAATCATGCCTGTGGAACGAACTATCTCCGCTTTGCCGATCAGTTTTGCTGGAATTGGGCTTCGAGAGAAAATTTTGCAGATCATGCTCCACGGGCTTTGTGGTGTCTCGGAAGCAAAAGCAATCCTCATTGGGTCGCTTAGTTTCGTTATCATTCTTGTTTGCTGTCTTCCAGGCGCTTTTGTGTACCTGTTTTACAAACCAAGTGGCGCAGCAGAACACGTGAAATTGCGCGAAATGGAAGAGGAAGTTGTCACGCTGGAACATGAACTCGGCGAACCGGAATGAAATGTGCGAGGGACTTTCGTGCCCCGACTGATGTGACAGAGAAAAAATCGCGGCGCAAACGCCGCTCCACCATTCGTCAACGTCCATTCGTCGTTGCGACTTTTGCGATGACGGCTGATGGCAAGGTAACCACGAAGAAGCTCAGCCCCGTCGATTTCACTTCACGCGAAGACAAGCTGCATTTGTTTCGCCAGCGCGCTCGCGCAGATGCGGTCCTGATCGGACACACGAGCTTGGAGCGTGACAACGTCAGACTCGGCTTACCGGCGGAACTACAGGAACTCCGGATCAAGCGCGGCCAAAGTCGCTGCCCGCTGCGCGTTATCGTTTCGAACAAAGGAAGAATCGATAACGGGCTGAAGATTTTTCAATCCGACGTTTCCCCCATCGTAATTTTTTCTACGAAACGAATGCCTCAGAAAAATCAGGACGCTTTACGAAAAAAAGCGACGCTGCATTTGGCCAACGCCGATCATCTTGACCTTGCTGCGATGCTGCAAACATTGCGTAGTCAATACGACGTTCGCACACTCGCCTGCGAAGGCGGGCCGACGCTTTTTCGCGCCTTGTTGGAAGATGATCTGGTCGATCAACTTAATCTTACGATTGCCCCCTACATGTTCGGTGGGGCGAGAGCGCCTACCCTGACAGGTCTCATTACAAGCTTTTTGCCCGCCAGCGTGCATTGCTCATTGATCGAGATGCGCACGGTCGGCGACGAATGTTTTCTGACCTATCGAATCAAACACCAACAGAGTCGCCGGACCAGAACGCGATTACCGCGCCACAAGCGAAATGTTCGAGCAATTGGCTAGAGCAATAATTGCGTCCCGCTCGAGCAACAAGGTCTTTCCAGCTTCAACGGCTATGATACGCAGTCGCGATTCAGCAGCGACGCGAACCGTTTCGACGCCGATGACCGGCACGTCAAAACGCATGTCCTGATTTGGCTTGGTAACTTTGACCATGACTCCGCCCTCGCGCGCAAGCATACCACCTCGTCTGATCGCCTCGTTTGTTCCTTCCAAGGCCTCAACCGCAACGATCGTGCCATTTTTGATGATGACGGTTTGTCCGATGTCGAGTCGCGCAATTTCCTTGGCGACATTCCAGCCAAGCTCAACGTCGTTCTCTTCGCGAGCTGACAATTTCCGTCCCGCGATCAATCCCGGTTGCGCGAGCGAATCCTCGAGAAAAGTTGTGGCTGGCAGGAGATCGACCTCAATTTTCGCGAGTTCATCTGCGATCGCCGAAAAAATCGACTCGGCGTTGCGTTGTTTAAGCTTTCCCAGCAGTATCAGTGCCTTCAAATCCGGCCGCAGATCGAAAAGATTTTTCGGCGAAATTTGTCCGGCCATGACCGCGTGACGAATATCTTGCGCACGGAAAAATTTCAGGAGACGGCTGAGTTGTCCCACACGCATCCACTCGACTACGTCGACGTGTTGCCCGAACGCCGGATCGGTTTCGCCCGTGAAGGCGACAGCGATGATCTTCGTAACGCCGCCCTTTCGCGCTGAATCGGCCAGCAATCGAGGATAGGCGCCATTGCCGGCAATGATTGCGAGAGTCTCCGGCTTCGTCACATGTGAAGATTACCAGCGCGCCCAAAGCAGAAAAGCTTCAATGTACGTAGCGGCGTCCGCTGCGGACACCGAATTTGAAATGGACAGGCGCTTGACACAAGCGCCTCTACAAGCTGCTACCCGGGATGACGACGACGTTTGACGTGCAACTGTGCAAGCGCTTTTTGCAACGAGGCTTGTATAGCGGTCACTTCTTCCGCGGTGTGATCTTCTTTCATCGCCGCTTTGGCGCGCTCGACGGCAGCTTCGGCCGCAGCCAGATCGATCTTTTCAGATCCAAGGGCCATGTCGGTCAATACCGAAACGGCGTCGGCTTTGATTTCCACAAAGCCTTCTCCAATTGCCAGCGCGCTCTCGCGACCGCTTTTTATGACACGCAATTCGCCGGGCTTCAGCGTTGTGAGCAGGGGGACGTGTTTGGGATAGACGCCAAGCTCGCCCTCCGCTCCGGGTAACGTGACCATCTCGACATCCTCGGAAAAAATCTTTTCCTCCGGCGTTACGATTTCGAGTTTTAGTGTGGTCATGGTTTTGAAGGTAAAAAGTTAAAGAGTTACAAAGTTGAAACGGGATCGGGCTAACATTTTAACGATATAACTTTTCAACGTTTTAACTCTCCTTGATCATGTCAATGCCGCCCTTCATGTAGAAATTTTGCTCGGGTACATCGTCATGTTTCCCCTCGAGAATTTCTTTGAAACCACGGACTGTTTCTGCAACCGGCACATATTGCCCCTTGAAACCGGTGAAAACCTCTGCCACGTGGAAAGGCTGGCTTAGGAAGCGCTGAATCTTACGTGCACGATGGACAGTCAGCTTGTCCTCCGGGCTCAATTCGTCCATTCCGAGAATTGCAATGATGTCCTGCAAGTCTTTGTAACGCTGCAAAACGCGCTGCACGCCGCGCGCAACATTGTAATGCTCCTCGCCGACAGTCTCTGGCGCCAGTGCTTTCGACGTTGATGCCAACGGATCAACTGCTGGATAGATCCCAAGCTCGGCAATAGATCGCTCAAGCACAATCGTCGAATCCAAATGTGCGAACGTATTCGCAGGCGCAGGATCGGTAAGATCGTCCGCTGGAACGTACACCGCCTGAAACGACGTGATTGAGCCCTTATTCGTGGACGTGATTCGCTCCTGTAGATCCCCCATCTCCGCGGCAAGCGTCGGCTGGTAACCAACTGCGCTTGGGGTTCGGCCTAACAAAGCTGATACTTCTGAGCCGGCTTGCGAGAATCGAAAGATATTGTCGATAAAAAGAAGAACGTCCTGATTGCGTTCGTCGCGAAAATATTCTGTCATGGCCAGGGCCGAAAGAGCTACGCGTAGCCGGGCGCCTGGCGGTTCGTTCATCTGACCGAAAACCATCCCGACTTTCGACTTCGACAAATCCTCTTGATTGATCACGCCCGCCTCGCTCATTTCCTTGTAAAGATCGTTGCCTTCGCGGCTTCGTTCGCCTACGCCGGCAAACATCGATACTCCGCCGTGCTTCATTGCGATATTGTTGATCAACTCCTGGATGACAACAGTCTTGCCGACGCCTGCGCCGCCAAAAGCGCCAACTTTTCCGCCTCTTGAGAAGGGGCAGACGAGATCGATGACCTTGATGCCTGTTTCCAGAATCTGCGTTCTTGTATCTTGCTCTGTAAGCATCGGTGCAGGGCGATGAATGGGGTAACGCTTGGTGTAATTCACCGGGCCGCGGTTATCAATCGGATCTCCGGTCACATTGAAAAGCCGCCCAAGCACTGCCTCGCCTACCGGCACGGTGATAGGACTACCCGTATCGGTAACGCTCATGCCACGCTTCAGCCCCTCGGTAGAAGACATTGCGATAGAGCGCACCCAGCTTTCGCCGAGGTGCTGCTGCACTTCGAGCGTTAGTTTCGTTGGGTTGCCGTGAACTTCGTATTCAATTTCCAGCGCGTTGTAGATCCTCGGTAGCCCTTTCCGTCCGGAAATTCCACGTCCACAATGGGGCCGATCACTTGAACTATGTTTCCTTTATTCATAAAGCTTGGTTCACCCAGAGAGTGCCATTTGCGCCGTGGCGATCTCGAGTAACTCGGTAGTGATACTGGCCTGGCGCATTTTATTATACTCCGAGCGTCAGATCCTTAATGAATTGATTCGCGTTATCTGTGGCGTTTTTCATGGCGACCATGCGAGCACTGTGTTCAGACGCCCGCGCGTCGAGGATCATTTGAAAAACCTGGTAGGAAACATAATAGGGGAGCACCGAGTCGAGAACGACTTCTGCACTGGGCTCAAATATGTACCCTATCATCGGATCGACTCCTCTAGTTTCAGCTTGAGCGGCTTCCCCCTTGGGCAAATCAAAGCTGCTGATCGGTAACAACGTCTGAACGGCAGTGCGTTGATTAATCGTGTTGATAAAATGTGTGTAGAGCACCGAGACTTTATCCACTTCGCGCCTCAGAAATTTTTCCATGCAAAATTTCGAGATTGGTTTCGCTTCAACGAAGCTTGGCGAGTCTTTCAGCTCAAAATCCGCCAATAATTCGCGCTTTGTTCGCGCGATGAATTGTCTGGCCTTCTTTCCCGTCACCACAAAACTTGTCTTAGCCGGATCAAAGATTGCAGCTTCGCGAAAGAGATTCGTATTCAGCGCTCCGCAGAGTCCCTTGTCCGTGCTAATAATCAGCACTAACTCCTTCTGGAGCGGACGAACGGCGAGGAGCGGATGAAATCGTGGATCTGTCCGGTTTTGCAACGAAACGAGAACCTTATTCATCAATGCAGCGTAAGGACGGCCCGCGAGCGCATGCTGCTGCGCTTTACGCATCTTGGAAGCAGCCACCATTTGCATTGCTTTGGTGATTTGCGCGGTGTTGCGGATCGATTTGATCCGGCGCCGTATGTCCTGCGTCTTCGCCATCTAAACGTCCAGCTGGATTACCGCCAGGCGGTCTTAAATTCATCAAGCGCGGCTTTCAATTGCGCCTCGATCTCCTTATCGAGCTCTTTTTTCTCGCGAATCGTTTGGAGCAAGCTCGCTTTGCGTGTTTGTAGCCAATCCTGAAGCTTGAGTTGGTACTCTTTGACCCGGTCGACAGGAACAGCGTCGAGGTAGCCATTTTGCATCGCCCACATCACGGCCACTTGTTCCTCCACTGGAATCGGGTTGTACTGTTTTTGTTTAAAAAGCTCTACAATTCGTTGACCGCGATCAAGTCGTGCCCTCGTCGCCGCATCGAGGTCTGAACCAAATTGGGCAAACGCAGCTAGCTCGCGAAACTGTGCCAGATCGAGCTTCACCTTGCCGGCGACTTGCTTAATCGCCTTGATCTGGGCCGCGGAACCGACGCGGCTTACCGACAAACCGACCGAAATCGCTGGCCGAACTCCTTGATAAAACAAATCGGTTTCCAGATAAATCTGGCCGTCAGTGATTGAGATGACATTCGTCGGAATGTACGCGGACACGTCGCCAGCTTGCGTCTCGATGATCGGCAGGGCGGTAAGCGAACCGCCGCCGAATTCATCACTCATGCGCGCAGCGCGTTCCAGCAACCGCGAGTGCAGATAAAACACGTCACCTGGATAGGCTTCACGCCCTGAAGGCCGTTTCAGCACCAGCGATACCTGTCGATAGGCAACTGCGTGCTTTGATAGATCATCGTAAATGATTAGGGCATCCATCCCGTTATCCATAAACCACTCGCCCATCGCGGCACCCGCGAATGGCGCCAGATACTGGTTCGTTGCCGTGTCAGACGCAGGCGCAGAAATGATGGTGGTGTACGGCATGGCGCCTTCTCTTTCGAGAACATCGAGCACCCGCGCCACGTTGGAGTTCTTCTGACCGACAGCGACGTAAATGCAGTAGAGCGGCCGGTCATTCCTGTTGCCCGCATCCTCCGCCGCCTTATTCAGACGCGCCTGGCTGATGATGCTATCGATAGCGATGGTGGTTTTACCTGTTGCACGATCGCCGATGATCAGTTCGCGCTGGCCGCGCCCGATCGGAATCATCGCGTCGATGGGCATGATTCCTGTTTGAACCGGCTGATTCACGCTGCGACGCTTGATCACGCCCGGTGCAATCTTTTCCAACGGATAAAATGTCTCGCTTTTGATCGGACCTTTACCATCGAGTGGCTGCCCCAGTGTGTTCACAACGCGACCCAGAAGCGTTTTGCCTACGGGAACAGAAAGAAGCCGGCCAGTTGTTTTGGCTTCGTCGCCTTCTTTAATCAGGGTATTGTCACCTAGCAAAATCGCCCCGACTTCAGTTTCTTCGAGATTGAGCGCGAGACCGTAGACGCCGTTAGGAAATTCGATCATCTCGTTGAGCATCACGTCGCTCAGACCCTCGATCCGCGCGACCCCGTCGCCTGTCTCGCGCACAATGCCCACGTTGCTCTTGGTCGTCGATGTTTTTAGCCCTTCAATTTTCGATTCGATTTCTTCGAGTATGGTGCTCATGGTTTTGAATTTTGATTAAAGCTCATGTTGCAATCGTTGCAGGCGGTTACGTACGCTCCCGTCCCAGACATCGCTTCCGACGCGGATACGCATTCCGCCAAGTAGTACAGGGTCGATCTGAAATTCAGTGGCGAGATCATCGCCGTATTTCTTTTTAAGATTGGCCACAATCTCTGAACTTGTCGCGGGATCCACCTCACTCGCCGTTTCGATTGTGGCGCGGCGTTTTTCCAGTTCGAGCCGGAGCAAACGCTTATAGTTTTTTAGAATATCAATGTAATGGCGCGGCTTTCTTGCGAGGAGCGAATCGACAAGGGAAGAAATTCTGCCAGGGTCAAGCTGACCGTCAGTGAAACTTGCCTGAAGCATCTTGCGCGAAAGCTGGCGAATTTCCTTGTTGAGCTTCATCAGGCCACTTCTCGAGCTGCTTCCTCCTGTAAGCGTTGCTGATCTTCCTGCGTTAGCACCTTTCCGGTGACCTTCGCCGTGGTATCGACTACGAGCCGCCCCACTTCGCGTTTCAAAGATTCCATTGTGCGGTCATGCTCAATCGCTGCCGCCTCTCGGGCTTTGGCAATGATCTGCTCAGCCGCCGCGATCGCCTCCTGCTGCTTGCGCTCGGATAAATGCGCCGCGCCTTCGCGTGCCTCGTCGATCATCTTTTGCGCGTCGGCGTTCGCTTTCGCGACAATTTCCTGGTAACGCTTCTCTGCTTCTGCGAGCTCTTTTTTGATCTTCTCTGCATTGACCTGCCCCTCCTCGATGGTGCGCCGGCGTTCCTCCAGCACCGCAAGGATTGGTTTGTAGGCGAAGCGTTGCAAAAGGAATGCAACAATACAGAAGCTAATGACCTGCGACAGAAACAACTTCCAATTCCAGCCGAACGTTTCAGCTGTTTCGCGCAAGATATCGGTTATGCCTCCGCTGCTGGCGGCAATTATCAGGCTCATAAACTATGGTTCGGGCGCAACATCGATTGCCTCTCCGTGAAAATTAGTGAACGAGATACAGCGCGTAGAAAACGATCGCCTCGGTCAACGCGATGGCGAGAATTCCATGCACAAGCACCTGCGTGAACGCGCCCGGATTGCGGCCGACCGCAGTGGTCATTCCCAAGCCGGTCAAGCCGATTCCGATTCCGACGCCCATCGCGGCAAGCCCGACGTGAATGCTTCCGCCCAGTTCTGCTAGTATTGGTAGTATCATATTTTTTTAGTTGGTTTTGCGATCTCGTCATGAGATCGCTGAAAAATCAGTGCGCGTGCTCCGGTCCCTCCTGGTGTTCTGCGATCAACATTGTGAAAACCGCAGTCAGCAGCATGAAGACTAGCGCCTGTACAAATCCCACGAGCACTTCTAGGAAATAGAACGGAATCGGCAAAACCGGCGACAGCCATGGAATCATCGTGGACATCGCTTCGAGAATGCTTTCGCCGGCATAAATATTTCCAAACAATCGAAAACTGAGCGCAATCGGCCGAAATAGAATCGAGATCACTTCGAGCCAGCCGACGGCGAAGAAAATGACGATCATGAGGATCTTTATGATTCCCGATGTCTCACCTTTTGGGCCAAACAAATGTTTCAAGAATCCGCCGACACCGTTGGCTTGAATCGCCCAGACAAACCACATCACGAAGAATATGGCCGACATCGCGGTCGTCATGTTTAGATCCGCATTGCCGCCGCGTAGCAGTGGCCGGTCGACCACGAAGTTTCCTGAGGGACCGTAATGGCCCCAACCGACAGTGCCGATTCCCGGAATCAGTCCGAACCAATTCACAAACAGAATAAAAATGAAAATCGTCGCAAAAAACCAAAATCCTTTGGCCACCAAGTCGCGACCGATGATGTTTTCCAAAAAATTGTGCAAACCTTCAACTAACCACTCCCAAAAATTTTGGATTCCGCTGGGGATCGCCATAACCCGTCGGGTTGCGATTTGGGAAAAAACAATGATGCCGGCGGCGACGATCCAGGTCACCAGCATCGAGTTTGTGATTCCGAAGCCTCCGAAGTGAACAAGCATCTGCGGCTTTAACGACAAGCCCTCGTGCTCGGTTACGCCCGCCTCAGCTGCAAAGGTCGACGTGGAAAGCATCGCGCTGGAGGCCAACACCAAGATCGACATCAGTAAACAACGATTGCGCATTTTGATTGGTCGCCAAGTGACACGGACACCTTGCCCGTGATTTTCGGGCTGCAAGCCCGGCCACGAACTTGACGCGCATACCAAAGCGCGTTTTGCCCGGATGACAAACAAATTTTAAGACCGCAGGCTTACTTTGCGGCCAAACTCTCGGCAAACTGCGGAGCGACCCGTGCGATGGATGTGGAGTTCACACGTTCGCCCGCGCCATGCATCGTAATCGCTTCTTCGTAAAACGATTCCAAATGATCAATTTGTGTTTCCTGTTCGAATCGTTCCTTCACCGCAGCATGGGCACGCACTCCCATCTCCTTCAACAGGGCAGGCGAACTTGCGATTAACTGCATCGCGTTGGCTAATGCGACGTGGTCCTCTTCCGCCACGAGAAACCCACTGCGGCCGTGATCAACCGCTTCGGGAATGCCGCCGTGACGCGTCGCAACGACCGGCAACCCTGTTGCCATGGCCTCCAAAACCGAGTTCGGGACGCCTTCCTGATCCTGGTTTGGAGAAATTTCGCTCGGATGCAGAAACAGATGCGAAGTGCCATAAAGCTCGCGCAGCTTTGGCTGCGACAGAAACCCGAGAAAATGCACGTCCCTAGCGATACCAAGTCCACCGGCGAGCATCTCCAACTCCGGCTGCAACGGTCCCTTTCCCGCGATGAAGAACTCCGCGCCCGGATAGTCCTTCTTAAAGATTGCAAAGGCACGCAAACTGGTTGCGACACCCTTCTTTGGGATCAACCGGCAGGCCTGCACCACTTTCCATTTGCCGTCCCGCGGCGGTTCTCTGTCGAACAACCGGAACTCATTGAGCGGGATGCCCGTCCGATTGATGCGCAGCTTTTCCGGCGGGCACCCCAGTTGGGTCAGCCGTTCAGCGAGCGATTGAGAACGGGCGAACACGAGCGGGACAGCATTGAAAAGACGCCGCAATTTTCCAGGGTAATCTCTGATCTCGGGTTTGTGCGCGACGTCGGCGCCGTGGAACGATACCACGCACGGTTTGTGCCATTGCTCGATAAAAGGAAGTAAGTGGACGCCAGTGTGACCGAAATAAATGTGCATTAGATCGGCTCCGTGTCTTCTGAGCAAGGAGTCCAACGTCTGATATTCACCGCGATAAACGATAGGCGGCCGTCGTTCGACGAATTTCAACCAACCGTGCACGAGCAGGTTAGTGCGCCGCTTCGGAATGACTTCAACATCGCTAAACGGAAATCGCTCGGCGTTCTGGACCTCTTTGGTAACCACAAACGTATCGACGCCACGCAGCGCCTTTACCTGTCGGTAAATGTGCAACATCTCCGACTTAAGAAACGTGGAACAATAACTCGCTACAACCCGCTTGCCCATAGCACAGCGCCCAGTTTCGCTAGGAATGTTAAAGTTGTCCATCTCAAATTGCCGCTGGCATAATCTCTTTGGTGTTCGTTGTTCGAGTGGCCAATTCTTGCTTCAGGGCATCGATCCCCTCTCCCTTCGCTGCTGAAGTCGGAAGGACCTGGAGGTTCGGGAACCTCTCTTGCAGCGTTTTCAGATTTTCCTTCGCACCGGGCAAATCCATTTTATTGGCAACAACGAACCAGGAACGCAAAGACAAGTTCGGATCGTACAGATCAATTTCCCGGCGAAGATTCTGCAAATCTTCGACCGGATTGCGTCCTTCGCTTCCGGCAATATCCACCACAAAAACCAACACACGACAACGTGTAACGTGGCGCAGAAATTCGTGGCCCAGCCCGAGCCCGCGATGCGCCCCTTCGATCAAACCGGGAATGTCGGCCACCGTCGCGCGCCGGTAGCCCGGAAATTCAATCACACCGACAACCGGGTGCAGCGTTGTAAAAGGATAGGCCGCGACCTTCGGCCGCGCAGCCGACACTTTCCGCAGGACTGTTGATTTGCCCGCATTCGGGTAGCCAACCAATCCCGCGTCCGCAATGGTTCGCAGTTCAAGCAGGAAATGTCCTTCTTCGCCTTGTTCACCCTCGGTGTATTGACGCGGCGCGCGGTTGCGTGAGCTCTTGAAGTGCACGTTGCCCTTTCCCCCTGCTCCGCCCCGACAAAGCACGAATTCCTCGCCCTCACGCATGAGATCTGCGATTAGCTCCGGCTGATGTAACCCGTGGGTGGTAATTGACTCATGAGTCCCGTTCGCCCGGTAGATGATCGTACCGACGGGCACCTTCACGATTTTATCCGCGCCAGTGCGTCCCGTCATTTTCTTCCCCATCCCATGCCCTCCGTTTTTCGCCTTGATTAGGGGCTCGTAGAAAACACCGGCGAGGTTGTCAACATGGCGATCCGCGCGCACGATCACATTACCACCACGTCCGCCATCCCCACCGTCCGGTCCGCCTTTCGGGACAAATTTCTCCCGTCGAAAACTGACGCACCCGCGCCCGCCTTTTCCCGCCTGTGCAAAAGCTTTTACTCGATCGATGAACATCCTGCCGACAGGTGACTTGTTAAAAATGTTACACTGTTAAAACCGAAGCTGTTTTAGCAATCTAACGATTCACCTGATCAAAGATGCGTAAAGCGCCTTCGTCTTCTCCGCAATTGCACTCCAGCCAAAGTGCTGTTCGACGCGTTTGCGGCCAGCCTTGCCGAACCGCTCGCGTAATTGGGGATCTCTTATCAACTCATTGACACGCGTTGCAAGGTCACGCGCGAACTTTTCGGGATTCGTTGCTTCGAACGGGGTTTCTTTCATTTGTTCAAGCGGAACGAGGAAACCGGTTTCGCCGTCCACAACGACTTCGTTGATCCCGCCGACAGCGCTGGCCACGACTGCCGTTTCGCACGCCATTGCCTCGAGATTGATGATGCCAAACGGCTCGTAAATTGACGGACAAACGAATACTGCAGCGTGCGAGTAAAGTTCACAGGCGACCTGTTGATCGACCATTTCGTCAATCCAGATAATTCCCGTCCGCTGCCCTTTTGCTCGTTCCAGAGCGGTTCTCACTTCCTCTGCTAATTCCGGCGTGTCAGGCGCGGCAGCACAGAGGACAATCTGGAAATCACGGTCCATGAAATCGATTGCGTGCACGAGATGGTGCAATCCTTTCTGGCGCGCGATCCGTCCGACAAAAAGCACATATGGTTTGCGTAGATCGATACCGTAGCGCTTCAGCGCGGCAGTTGAACTGACCTTTTGATATTGGTTCAAATCGATTCCGTTGTGAATTACGTGCACACGCGCAGGATCGACATCGAACAACCGCTCGAGGTCACGTTTAGTGGCACGGGACACTGCGATAATCGCATTGGCCATTTCCAGCGCGGTTTTCTCCACCCAAAGTGAAAAATCGTAGCCCCCTGCGAGCTGTTCGCGTTTCCACGGGCGAAGCGGCTCAAGTGAATGAACTGTGATGACCAGGGGCAAACCATAATTCTTTTTAGCAAGAATGCCGCCGAAGTGGCTGTACCACGTGTGACAATGCACGACATCCGCGTCGATGTTCATGGTGTTGAAATCCGTGCAGCGCCGCACCGCGCCGAGAGCGGAACGTAACGGTTTCGGGCACGTAAGATTAGTCGTGTCCAATTCGAACCCGATAACTTTGAGATTACCTTCGTCGATACGCTGATCGCCAAAACAACGCACTTCCACCGACATCGTCTTTGCCAGCTCGCGCGAGAGATAACCTACGTGCACGCCCGCACCGCCATAGATGTGCGGCGGATACTCATTTGTAAGAAAAAGCACCTTTAGCACTGGCGTAGCGGGCTATTGGAGTTCTAGAGTGTTGGCCAAATCCTGGCGCTTGCCACTACTTCGTTACTCGACTACTCCATTACTCCAGTCAGGTTTTTACCTTTAACAGCAACACCGGCACATTGACTTCGTGACGCACTTTGTCGGCAGTGGCGCCGTGAAGAATATCGCTGATAAGCCGATGGCCGTGGGTCGTCATTGCAATAAGATCGACATCTTTCTCGCGTGCCAGCTTGATGATTTCATCGGACGGTTCGCCGAGAGCGAGCACAGCCGCACAGGCAAATCCTTCGGCGGTAAGCTCGCGCGTGCGCTTTTCCAAATAGGCGCGGTCCTGCTTCATCTCTTCGCTCTCCGCGAGCTCGAGCCGGTCGAAGTTTCGGGCCACCCAGCCATCGGAGACGTGAACGAGAAGTAACTTGGCGCCGGTCATGCGCGCCAGCGGCTTGATATGGGCCAGGATCGTTTCATCAGCGGGAGTGTTCTCCAGTGGAATAAGAACGTGGTGATACATCTATGGAATGACGAATGACGAACCAGATCCCTTGGGTGATTCGTTATTCCTTCACCATTCGTCATTTGAATCTGTCATTTACTATGGCATCGGCAAGTGAAGGAAACCGTAAACGGTTTCGAGTACTGAGTTGGGCATGAATATGTCAAAGAGTAATTTTACGTTGAGCACGATAATGATCGCCGCCGTCGTCCAGCCAAGAATTTTTAGCCAGAGCCGGTTGACGAATTCGCCCATCTTCGCCTTCTCATCGGTGAATCGAAGGAGGGGCCAGACGGCAAAGCCCAGTTGCATCGACAAGACCACTTGACTGGCGATGAGCAATTCCGTGGTTTTGCCTTCGCCGAAAATGCCGATAACCAAGACGGCGGGGACGATGGCGATCCCTCGTGTGATGAGCCGGCGCAACCATGGCGTGATGCGGATGTTCAGGAACCCTTCCATCACAATCTGGCCGGCAAGCGTCCCGGTGAGAGTCGAGTTTTGTCCCGAAGCAAGCAGCGCGACGGCGAACAGGATGCTGGCGAAGCTCACCCCGAGGAGAGGGCTGAGCAGTTTGTAGGCGTCCTGAATTTCCGCGACGTCCTGATGCCCTGACCAATGAAACACCGCGGCGGCGAGCACAAGGATAGCCGCGTTGATGAAGAGCGCGAACATGAGCGCTCCTGCTGAGTCAATGGTCGCAAATCTGATCGCTTCGCGCCTGCCTTCCGGCGTCTGCTCAAACTTTCTCGTCTGCACAATCGACGAGTGCAGGTAAAGATTGTGCG
Organism: uncultured Verrucomicrobiae bacterium; assembly: GCA_963757675.1. GTDB lineage: Bacteria > Verrucomicrobiota > Verrucomicrobiia > Chthoniobacterales > UBA10450 > Udaeobacter. The sequence continues at coordinate 128,486 of CAVWTH010000013.1, forward strand.
GCATCACCGTCGCCCCAATGATGCCGATGCTGACATAAAGCATCCCTTGGTTAGTAACAATGTGCGGGCTGGGAATAAACCCGAGCGCGATGCCGACGAGGTCAGGTTTGGAGAAGATCAATTCGGCGGTGAAGCAAGTGGCAATCGTCGCAATCAGCATAATAACCAGCGCTTCGATATAACGAAAACCTTTTTGCTGGAGGTAAAGAACGGCCAGAACATCCAGCGCGGTAATGCAGCAACCCCACACCAGGGGAATACCGAATAGAAGTTGTAAGGCGATGGCTGAGCCAACCACCTCGGCCAGATCGCACGCGGCAATGGCGATCTCGCAAAGAATCCAGAGAAACCAGACGGTGACGGTTGAATAATGATCGCGACAGGCTTGCGCAAGGTCCCGTCCCGTAGCCACGCCCAGTTTGATGCATAAGTGCTGGAGCAGGATCGCCATGAAGTTGGAAAGCATCACGACAAACAAAAGTGCGTAACCAAACTTTGCTCCACCCGCCAGGTCGGTCGCCCAATTGCCCGGATCCATGTAACCGACGGCTACGAGAAATCCCGGGCCGGAGAATGCGAGCAGCTTCCGCCAGAACGAAGCTGTCGTCGGGACCACAATGCTGCGATGAACTTCGGCAAGCGAAACCTGACCTGCGCTTCTGCGCCAAGCCACATGTGGTTCAGCTGCTGTTGTGCTATCGGCTCCCGCCATCGATCTCCATTTGAACTTAGGTTAGCCTAATTTAATTCTATTATTAAATGATTCTGTTAACGCGCAATTATTTATTTGTTTGACTATATCACTTACGATTTTATCTTCGTCGCGTGCGAGGCAAAAAAACTTCTCAGTCCGCGCTCGGCAGTTCCGCTGCGGTCGAGGATTACCTGGAACGCATTCTAGAACTGATTAATTCCAAGGGATACGCCCGGGTTGTCGATATCGCGGCCGCCCTGAAGATTTCGCAGGCCAGCGTAACGAACATGGTGCAGCGGCTCGATGCCGAGGGCCTTCTGAAATACGAAAAATATCGCGGCCTCATTTTAACCGCAGCCGGCAAAAACCTGGCTCGCAAGATTGTATACCGGCACAAACTTCTCACCGATTTTCTGAGACTGCTCGGCCTCGATGAGCGCGTCATTTATCATGACGTGGAAGGAATGGAACATCACGTCAGTCCCCCCACCTTGCGCGCAATCCAGGCTCTGACCGCGCAATTGCGACGACGACCGGCGCTACGTGCAGAGTTGGAAGCGGCAATTGCCTAGAGTGGCGCGAGCGTGCCCGCTATGAAATCTCCCGGCTTGTCTCTCGTCCGCCTAACGCTGATGCCGCAGAGCGCCGTGGCTAGGACGCACTCGATCTTGTCACCGAAAGAGATTCTTCGTCACCAACGTCGCTCAATTTCTTAAAGTGGAGCTGATTCACGCGGCGGCCATCTGTTTGTGAGACCGTGACGACGTAGTTGCCGATCTCAACCTGTTCCCCTTGTTTCGGCAGATGACCGAGCAAATGGGTGACGTACCCGCCGATCGTACTTACGTCCGGGCTCTCCAGTTCAAGCTTGGCGAGCTCATTGAGTTCATAAAGCCCAAGCGCTCCATCCACACTGAACTCATTCGCGCTAATTTTCCGAAATTCTTCCTTTTCGAAATCGAACTCGTCCTGAATATCGCCAACCAATTCTTCTAACACATTTTCGAGCGTGACCATGCCCACGCTCCCTCCGAATTCGTCCACTACAATTGCCAGATGCGCGTGCCTGCTGAGAAATAATCTGAGCAAATTTTCCAGCGGCATCATCTCGGGAACCGGAAACAACTCGCGCTTAATCTTCATCAAATCGGGATGAGGATCGCGCATCATCGGAACCAGCTCCTTGATGTGAACGAGGCCGATAGTGTTGTCCAGATTCTCGCGGCAGAGCGGGAAGCGTGTATGCCGGGATTCTATCGCCTTTTTCACGTTCGTTTCGAAATCGTCATCCAGATCCAGGTAAACGATTTCACCGCGCGGGGTCATAATATCGCGCACAACACGGTCGCGCAGATCTAAAACGTTAAAAACTAGCTCGCGCCCGAGCGGAGTGACGTCCGCGGATTTTTCGCTTTGCTCGAGTATTAATCGCAGTTCTTCTTCGCTGTGTGCGAGCTCACTCGCGGGAATTGGTTGAAGCCGGAGCACTCTGCGCAAAAGAAAATTCGAAGACTTGTTGAGCAGCCAGATGGCCGGTTTAAATAAAACGTAAAACGCGCCGAGCAGCCGCATTAGCCGCAGCGCCACCGGCAATGGATTGGAAATTGCGATGTATTTCGGCGCGAGCTCTCCAAACACAATGTGCAAAAAGGTAATCCCGGCAAAAGCGAGCGCGACGGCAATCGAAGTTGCCACAGCGTAGAGAGTAGATATGCACCAGCGCCAGAGCCGGTTGCAGAATCGACACCAGCGATTGCTCACCAATCCAGCCGAGCGCGAGGCTGGCCAGCGTCACACCTAATTGCGTCGCCGAAAGGTAAGCATCGAGATGCGCGCGAACGTGTTTGACGAAACGGGCGCGCAGATCGCCTTCTTCCAATAGTGCGTCGAGCTGAGTCGTGCGTACTTTTACAATGGAAAATTCGCAGGCAACGAAGAATGCGTTCAGTCGCGACAAGCGCGGCAATAGCTGCAAGTCTGCCGAGGATCACCATCGGCGGATCCCAATGGGGCGCAACAGTTGCGGCCATCGAGGTTGCTGCCAATAAAAATAGCGAGGAGATGTTCATTGCTCGGACGCGCAGTGTGGCATCCGAAACCAGATATCGATGCTACTTTACCAGCTGGACTTCGTTACGCCAGGGATGAGCCCTTGCGAGGCCAGTTCACGAAAAGTGAGGCGCGACATCTTAAACCGGCGAATAAATGCGCGCCGGCGTCCGGTGACTTCGCACCGGTTCACCACTCGCGTCGGATTGGCGTCACGCGGCAACTGCGCCAAGCCGGCATAGTCTTTCTTCGCCTTAAGCTCAGCGCGCAAAGCGGCGTACTTTTTCACCGTCGCGCGCTTGCGTTCATTGCGATTAATCCAGGCTTTCTTGGCCATAAAGGTGCTGACTATAACGCCAGCCCCACAATTTGCAATGGGGAGTCGCGACTTACTAGCCCAGAGCGGCTGAGCGTCGTTTCTGTTTAACCAGCGCGCTGGTGGACCGGCGAGCGCCGTCTCGGGCCGAGCCGCGCTTCTGTTTTACCGCTTGCGTCCGGTTCAGGCTATCTTGCAATACCTTCACTAGATCAAGCACGTTCGTCGGCGCCGGAGCAACCGGGGCTTTTGCCGCGATCTCTTTGTGCTGCGCCTTTTGTTCGATGATTTCCATCAACGCAGTCCGGTATTCGTCTCGATATTTTCCCGGCTCCCAAGACACAGTCATGCTTTCGATGAGTGCCTGGGCCATCTTTAATTCCCTGTCAGTCACGGCGGCATTAGAGCCATTCTGCAACACTTCGGCGCCCAAGATTTCGCTGGCAAAATGCATTAGTTCCAAAATCAGAAACAACCCGTCGGGTTTAACGGCTGCAAGGTGTTCGCGGTTGCTGATCACCACCTTGGCAATACCAATCTTCCCGGTTCCGCTAAGCGCTTTATGCAAAACCGCGTAAGCTTTTTCTCCTCCCTTTTGCGCCTCCAAGAAATACGGCTTGTAGAAAAATTTCGGATCTACCTGCTCCAGATCGACGAAGTCAGTGATGTCGATCGAGTGTGTGGACTCGATTCGCACTTTCTCGAAGTCCTCATCCTTCATGACGACATAATGGCCGCGCTCGTATTCGAAGCCTTTTACGATCTGATCGGGCGGAACTTCCTTTGAGTCCGCTTCCGCCACCTTTTTGTATTTGATGGGACTCAGATCGCTGGAACGAAGCTGCCGAAAGCTAAGCTTCTCCTCACGCGTGGCGGGATAAACAGCGACCGGAATGTAAACCAGCCCGAAGCTGATGCTGCCTTTCCAGATGGGACGCATACGGGGAAATGCTTTCCCATGGCAGTCTGCCTGTCAACCCCCGTCAGCGACCTCCTCTGTTTCGCTGAAATTCCTTGCAAGTCGGAGAAAGAGCCTTGATGTTGGCACAGTTATGAGCCTCCTCGCCAGCTTCATGAACTTGGCCGGGCCGGACTTGATCGTCATCCTGCTGATCGTTCTCGTTTTGTTCGGAGCGAAAAAATTGCCCGAACTCGCGCGTGGAATGGGACAGGCTGTAAAGGAGTTTCAGAAAGCAAAGGACGAATTCAACGACGAACTGCACAAGGCTGATAAGTCTGAAACGGAAATTGCTAAACCGAACGTCAAAGCCCCGCAATCAACCATCGCGCGAAGTGAGAACCAGGCAGCACCGAGCATCACGCCACCGGAGGCGAGTGCCGCAGTCACGCCTGGCGACAAAGCCGATCAGGTTTAAGCTCGTTGAAGCGGCATTGCTCACGAGCGCACTTCCAGAGCTGACGCGAACCGCAGCAAAGATCCTCTGCCATCTCGCAGAAGTGCTGTGGAGTACGGCGACGTGTCGCCGCTTTAACATGTCCGCGTACCTCCGAAACACACTGGGTTTGACCGAACACGCAATTTACGGCAAAATCCCCGCTCGTTTATGTCTGAGCCGGATTTACGCGCCCAAATCAAGGAGATGTTGGTTAAGAATCTAATGCTGCAAGTTACTCCTGAGCAGATCGGCGATGATCTCCCGCTTTTCGGACCCGACGGTCTTGGCTTGGATTCCATTGACGCCCTGGAGTTGGTCGTGAGTATGGAAAAGACGTTCGGCGTTGGTGTGCCCAACTCTGACGTAGCCGGAAAAGCGCTTCGGACCGTAAACACGATTCGCGATTACATTCTCGAAAAACGCGCAGCCGCTGCATAGGATGTGGCCAGCGGCCCGCCGCCGCCGATTCAACGTGAACATCCTCTACGTAGAAAGTAGCCGCAGCTGGGGCGGCCAGGAATATCGCACCTGTCTTGAAATTAACTGGCTTAACGCACACGGTCATCAAGCGTGGCTAATCTGCAATCCAGACAGCCAGGTCTATTCCAAGGCCTCCGAACTCGGCACTCGGCTTGTCACAATGCCGCTATTAAGCCGCGTTGACCCGCTCTGTTCGTTGCGCCTGTGGAAGTTTTGCCGGCAAAACCAGATTGATCTGCTCAAAACTTACAGCTCAAAGGGCCATTGGATTTGTTTGCCACTCTACTTTGGTGGCATTCCACTGAGCCGCGCGCGCTGCATCACCGACTCAATCGGCAGCAGAAGTCGTGCATTCGTTTTCAAGCACGGCTGCTCACAAATCGTGGCGGATGCATCTGTCATCAAACGCCAGCTGGTGGAACAACACAGAGTCGATCCCGCAAAAATTCAGGTCATTGGTTCAGCTGTCGATTTGGAAAGGTTCAAGCCTCCGCGCGACCGGGCAAAATTCCGCCGCGAAATCGGCATCGACGACGAAGCTCCGCTGATTGGAAACGTGGGGATGATTCGGCCGGACAAAGGACAACTCGAACTGGTCAAAGCGGCGCCTCTGGTGTTGCAAGAGCGACCCGATACGCGCTTTGTCATCGTGGGTCAGGGCACCGGGATTTTGAAACGCGGCATTAACGTAAGAAACGCGATAGAGAGAGCCGGACTAGCCGAGAAAATCATCATGGCCGGCTATCGCTGGGACACGCCCAACGTCTACGCGGCGTGCGACATGATAGTAATTGCGTCGCTGCGCACCGAAGCATCTCCAATTGTTTTGCGCGAAGCGTTCGCCAGTGGACGTCCCCTGATCGCCACTGAAGTAGGCGACATCGCGGAAATCGTTCGGCATCGCGAGAACGGTCTGCTCATCGAACCGGGGAACGCGCAGGCCCTCGCGGCTGCGATCATGGAATTCGTCTCCGACCCGGATCTTGCGGCACACTGTGCAGCGAATGGTCTCCGTTACGCGACCGAACACTTTTCATTCGACAGGATGATGGAGGCGAAGTTACAGGCTGATTTTGCTGTTCTTCGTCAAAATGTAGGCCGCGGTTCGCGCCGTTCGCAGGACGTCAGGTCGTTGGAGAAGAATTGATCGAATCGATCAACTGGCGGAAACGTCCGAATCTGCCGCGAAACGGCGTGAAAATTAGCCGGGGCAACTTTGCAATCTTGAGCCCATCTGTTTTTTCCGAAGACGCAGTACACTGGACGATTTGGCCACGCCGCACGATGTCCGCGAATGCCGTGTTCAGATCGTCGATCGCCGCATTCGATAAGCAATGGTTCAGACGGATCACGAACTGCTTGCCGACCCATCGCGCCGAATGAAAGACTTTATAGAATTGCGTGATCTCCGCAGCGGCGTCGTGCGCACTGTGTTTGATTTTAAAAAACGCGAAGTCTTCTTCCGAAATGAACCCGAACTTGAGCAAACGCTCCGCAAGAAACTTCTTCCACGTCTCCCAATACTTGCCTCGTGGCCGGTCCAACAACACAACCGGGACAACGCGTGCTTTGCCAGTCTGCATCAGCGTGAGCACCTCAAACGCCTCATCGAGTGTCCCAAAACCGCCGGGAAATAGCGCGAACGCATGCGCCTCTCTCACGAAGCTCAATTTCCGGGTAAAAAAATAATTCAGCGTGATTAGCTTTGGATCGCCCTCGATTAGTACATTTGCTCGCTGCTCTGACGGCAAACGGATATTCAGCGCAAAACTGTGAGCGCGACCTGCGCCTCGATGCACCGCGCTCATTATCCCGTCGCGACCACCAGTAATCAGCATGAAGTCGTGTCTGACCATTTCGCACGCAAAATCTGTCGCCATTTTGTAATGGGGTGAATCAGACTGCATTCGCGCAGATCCAAAAACGACCACCTTTCGCAAATGCTTGAACGGCGCGAAAATTTTCGCCGTAGAACGCATTTCTTTTACCGAGCGGTTGATCAGCTTCAAGTCCGCTATACTCAGTTCGTCAGGCGCGATCTTCGGCGTAATGGGGATCATTTCTTCGATCGGTCGATGCTGGCGTGTTTGCTAAGACGAAATCAAATCCTGGAGAATTTCGTGCATGTGGCGAATAGGCAGCGAGTAATGTCCTTCGTTCTCAATGAAACGCGCTCTGCAATTTGGTAAACGGTCCGCAACATCTTGCGCCAGCCGAACCGCGAAAGCGCGGTCTTCTTTTCCGTGCCAGAGCCGCACCGGCACGTGCACATCTTCGATCGCGAATCCCCAGGGCTGCGCATAAATTTGGGCGTCGGACATCACGCCTTCTGCTGAGCCGCGCCAGGCGCGCCGTTGGCTTTCGAAAATTGCTTCGAACGCTGCGTCGTCGCGCAAGCTTGCAGCGTCGCAGGGCCGCAACAACAGCATCTTCAGAACCAGCGGACGGAGACGAACGGGCGGCCGCAGTGACAAAAACAGCCGCGCAACATGAAATGACGCGCGCAATAATTGCGGCCGATTGTGATAAAATGTCAGCAGCCATCGGTAAAGCGGCAGTAACCCTTCGAGGTGCTTCAGTTCGGCAAATGGGATTACGCCGCCTACGATTGCGAGTGCCCGCACTCGCTCCGGCATCGCGACGGCGGTGATATAAGCGTACGGCGCGCCGCCCGAGATCGCGAGTATTCGAAATTCGCCAATATCAAGATGATTAACAAGCCGTTCGAGAAGCGGCGGCCAGTCGCTCAGCTTCCGATTGGGTTGCATACTCGAACCGCTAATGCCCGGCCGATCTGGTGAAATGATGCGAATCCCGAGAGCACGCGCTGGTTCGTCTGCGAGTCGCGCCATGGTGCGCGCGCTGGGCCAGCCATGGCAAAATATGACCGGCACTCCTGTTGGATCACCATATTCATCCCAAGCAACAACCGCGCCGTCCTGAAGTTGAACGACATCTTGCTTGTTCATCTGGCGGCATTCTCTTGTTCGCACTGGTATTGCAAGCCTCCGGTCTGTAGTCCAAATTGTACTCGGGAAAAGTACTCTGCGCTTCCTCAGTTTGGTTATGAACGATTACTCGCAACCTCCACCGGGAAAAATCTCGGAGCATGGCAAGGGAATCGGGGCACCATCGCCCGAGGAGGTGGAACGACGGGCCAGAGAAATCGCCATGATCGACGAGCGCAATCCTGACGAGTTTACGGAGGCGGATTGGACACAGGCGCGCCACGAATTGATGGGCCAAGAAAACCACGTACCGCCTGAGGAAACTCCTGATAATGCCGACATGACGGAAGAATGGAGTGTGATCGCCAGTTCGAAGGGTCATCGCATTCCGCGGCCCGGCACCGAGGAAGAGGAAACTGTTGGAGAGCATCTCGTAATTGAAGGCATAGAGGAAGCAACTCACGATCAGATGCTCGAAGCGCGTCGCGAAGAACTCGAACAAGAGGGAGAAAATCCTTGAGCTCCCTCTCAACCGAGACCGCCATCCGTGCGGCAGCGGAACGATCTTTTTTGCCAGCGAGCCAATCTCGCGTGGAACGATTGCGCGATCGTTTTCATCAAATCAGAAACTTCACCAGTTCGCTGTGCGCAACCCTTGAACCGGAAGATTGCGTCGTTCAATCGATGCCCGACGTCAGCCCGACGAAGTGGCACCTCGCGCATACCACCTGGTTTTTCGAAACATTTATCCTCAAAAAATTTGTGCCGGGATACCGCGCCGAAATTCCGGAGTACGCCTATCTCTTCAATTCTTACTACAACGCTGCCGGTGACATGCACCGTCGCGATCTGCGCGGATTGATTTCAAGGCCAACCGTCAGCCAAGCGCAACGCTATCGCGCATCGATCGATTCACACATCGACGATTTGCTCTCTGATGCCGGCGAAAAACTGGTTGATGCTATTGAGCCGATTCTTGTGCTCGGTATTCATCACGAACAGCAACACCAAGAACTGCTCATCACCGACATCAAACACGTTTTCGCGCAGAACCCGCTGTATCCGGTCTATCGAGATGGTAGGGCGCATCACCCCGTGCGCGCCGAAAAACGGACGGCAACGGAGTGCCGTCCCTACGGATTCATCGATTTCGAGCATGCAATGGTTGAGATCGGTCACGACGGGCGGGGATTCGGTTACGATAACGAAGGACCGCGCCATCAGGCGCTGGTTCCCGGATTTTCACTTGGGTCACGCCTGGTAACGAACGGCGAATACATCGCATTCATTGAAGATAACGGTTACCGGCGTCCGGAATTTTGGTTGTCCCTTGGATGGATGACAGTGAACGAACAACGCTGGGACGCACCGCTTTACTGGACGAAACGCGACGGAACGTGGTGGAACTTTACGTTGTCCGGGTTTCGCCCCGTCGCCGAATCCGAGCCTCTGACGCACGTCAGCTATTTCGAAGCTGACGCGTATGCGACCTGGGCAGGCGCGAGACTTCCCACAGAGTTTGAATGGGAACGCGCCGCGTCGGATTGTCCGATCGAAGGAAATTTTATCGAAAACGAATTATTCCATCCCGCAGCTGTAACACCGAAAGCTTTTGACGCTGTCTCAGCGGAAAGACCAGAGCAGCAAGATAGACACCTAGTTCAAATGTTTGGCGACGTTTGGGAATGGACGCGCAGCGCCTACTCCCCGTACCCCGGTTATCGCGCTGCTCCCGGCGCGCTCGGCGAATACAACGGTAAATTCATGTGCAACCAGTACGTTTTGCGTGGCGGCTCCTGTGCTACGTCGCGCACCCACATCCGGCGCACATATCGCAATTTCTTTCAACCGGAAAAACGCTGGCAGTTCACCGGAATTCGACTCGCACGCGACCCACACTAAAATCAGTAGTGGTGCAATGCCGCGACGACTGCGCTGCTTTTACCTATGACAATGGCCGGAGATCCCGTAATCGCTCCGCACTCGGTTTCCGTTCCGGAATCGTCGGATTTTCTCGCGGGCGTAGTTTCTGGCCTTTCCTCCAACCCGCGCACGCTGCCGTACAAATATTTCTACGATGAGCGAGGGGCGGCGCTTTTCCAGAAAATTTGCGAGCTGCCGGAATATTACATCACTCGAACTGAGATTGACATCCTGGATCGAAATCGTGCCGACATCGCATCGCAACTCGGCCCGAAAATCGAACTCATCGGACTTGGCACCGGAGCGGGCACCAAAACGCGGATTCTTATTGAAGCGCTCGATAGGCCCGCCGTTTACATGCCGGTGGATATTTCCGAGAAACAACTTTACGAATCGGCCGCAATTTTCCGGAAAGTTTTTCCCGATCTCGAAGTGTTGCCTGTTTGCGCGGACTACCTGCAACCCGTTGTGCTCCCGGCGCCGTGCCGCAACGCCTCTCGCAAGATTGTTTACTTTCCAGGATCCACGCTCGGCAACTTCGAGCCGGGCGAAGCCGCGAATTTTTTGGGCCGGATCGGCCGGCTTTGCGGAGAGGGTGGCGGACTACTCATCGGTGTCGATCTTCAAAAGGATCGGCCCGTGATCGAGGCTGCTTACAACGATTCGCAGGGCGTGACTGCCGAGTTCAATTTGAATTTACTGGAGCGGATCAACCGTGAACTGGGCGCAGATTTCGACCTTGACCACTGGCGGCATCAGGCGATCTACAATTCCTGCGAAGGCCGGATCGAGATGTATTTGATCAGCGAAGCGCCGCAGATCGTACACATCGACGGACATGAATTTTCTTTTTGCGCCGACGAAAAAATTCTGACCGAGTATTCCTACAAGCACACGCCGGAGAGTTTTTCGAACCTGGCGAGTACCGCCGGATTCAAGTTTCAGAAGATGTGGACCGACGACGCGCGTTTGTTTGGGCTTTTTTATTTCACAACCTTGCCCGAAGGTAGTGGCGATTGACCTCAATCGCCCAACGGAATCGTGCGCCCAGGCGGTTCAGGTGAACCGCCGCTACCTGAGACGATTCTTGCAATGAGCGCGCTTGTTCGACTCACAGAGGTCAGCAAACGCTACAGCGACACGATCGCATTGCATCCGACAGATCTGTTGGTCGAACGGGGCAAAACCACGGTACTTATCGGTCCGAGTGGCTGCGGCAAATCAACTTTGCTGCGGCTAATCATTCGGTTAATCGAGCCGAGTTCAGGCTCGATCGATTTCGACGGTGAGCCAATCACCACCGACAACATCGACGGCCGGCGTCACCAAATTGGTTACGTCATCCAGGAGGGTGGCTTGTTCCCGCACCTGACTGCGCGAGCCAATGTTGTGTTGATGGCCCGCCACCTTGAAAAATCCCAGGAGGAAATCCGCCAACGGCTCCTCCAACTGTGCGATCTAACAAGATTTCCTGAGAACCTGCTCCCGCGGTATCCCGGCGAACTTTCCGGTGGCCAACGACAGCGCGTCAGTTTGATGCGGGCATTGATGCTGTCGCCTGAGTTGCTGTTACTCGATGAACCGTTGGGCGCCCTCGATCCGTTGGTGCGCGCTTCGTTGCAGACGGATCTCAAAGAAATTTTCGCTCGCCTCGGTCAAACCGTGCTGTTTGTCACTCATGATTTGGCTGAAGCAGTTTATTTCAGTGACGAAGTTGTCCTCATGAATGCGGGGCGAATCGTGCAAAAGGGCAGCATTGGTGATCTGCGCGAAAAACCAGCCGATCCTTTCGTCTCCGAGTTCATCAACGCTCAACGCGGAATCGCAAGTGTATGAGGGGAATCAGGAAAGCAGGAAAAAAAGAAATACTTGAATCTGGAAACCAGGAAGCCAGGAAGCAGCATTTTAAGATTCGGTTTTTCCTGGTCTCCTGGCTGCCAGATGTTCTCCTGATTTTCTCCTGTGTTCCTGTTTTCCTGATTCATTCTTCTTCTGCCGCTGCCGATGTCGTGATCGGTTCGAAGAAATTCACGGAATCATATGTGCTCGGCGAAATTGCCAAACGCGCACTGAACGATGCCGGAATCCCCGCGGAACATCGCCAGGGGATGGGCGGCACAATTATTCTTTGGGAAGCGCTGCGCGGCGGACAGATCGATGCCTATCCGGAATACACGGGAACAATCACGACGGAAATTCTAAAGAGCGATCAGGCGTTGTCGCTCGATCAAATCCGCGAGTCGCTTGCGAAAGCTGGCGTGGGCATGACAGAGCCGCTCGGGTTCAATAACACCTATGCCCTGGTGATGAGACGCAGCGAAGCGCAACGCCTCGGTGTGCGTACACTCAGCGACTTGCGAAAATATCCCGAGCTTAAGATGGGACTCACGCACGAATTTCTCGACCGGCAGGACGGCTGGCGGCCGTTGCGCGAACGTTACGCGCTTCCCCAACAGAATGTCATCGGGATCGATCACGCGCTCGGTTACAGCGCACTCGCCAACGGCTCGATTGATGTAAAGGATGCCTACTCGACCGATGCAAAAATCGAGCAGAACGATCTTATCGTTCTCGAAGACGACCTTCAATTTTTTCCAAAGTATGAGGCGGTGTTTTTGTTTCGATCGTCCATGCAACCGGACGCGATTGCTGTATTGCGTCGCTTGCAAGGAACGCTGGATGAAAAGCGCATGATTCGCCTCAATGCGGAAGCAGAGCGCAGCAAAAATTACACGCGAGCAGCCAATTTATATTTTGAGCCAGGTGCGACACCGGCAAAGGCGCTGGGTGAATCCTTTCCGCACAAGCTCGCGCGCTGGACCCTGCGCCATCTCGAGCTCGCTGGATTTTCGCTGCTGCTATCGGTGATCGTTGGGATTCCGCTTGGCATCGTCGCGAGTCGCGGCGGAGCGATCGGCCACACGATTCTTGGTTTTACCGGCGCTGTGCAAACAATCCCGTCTCTCGCCCTGCTCGCCTTGCTTGTTCCCCTGCCCTTCTTTGGTATCAGCGTTCGCACTGCGATCGTGGCGCTGTTTCTTTATGGTTTGCTGCCGATTGTGCGCAACACCGCGAGCGGCCTCCAAGACATCCCTCGAGCACTGCGAGAATCCGCGGTAGCGTTGGGACTCAGCCCGATCACGCGGCTCTGGCAAATTTATCTGCCGCTCGCATCTCGTTCCATTCTGTCCGGGATTAAAACCAGCGCCGTGATTAACATTGGGACTGCAACGTTGGCAGCATTGATCGGTGCCGGCGGTCTGGGTGAACCGATTTTGAGCGGCCTTAATCTGAATGATCACGTGACGATCCTGGAAGGCGCGATTCCCGCGGCGGTCCTCGCACTGCTGGTGCAATGGTCTTTCGATTTGCTGGATCGCGTCTTAATTCCCAAAGGATTGCGTCTGTAGGTGGATCGGCTTGTCCTCAAGACGATGAGGCTGGCCGAAGGCGCAAGATGAAAATTAGGTGGCCAAGCGGCATTCAGTTGCCAACGCGTTGAAGACAACGCGTTCCACCTTTGCTCATTTCCGCGGCTACGCTTACTTGAACAGATGCCAATCGCTTCTATCAACCCGGCGACAGGCGAAAAGCTGAAGGACTTTTCGCCTTTTGAGGATGCGGAAATCGAGAAACGTTTGAGTCGCGCCGAAAAAGCATTCAGAAGATATTGCCGCACCACATTCAACGAGCGCGGGAAGGTTTTGCTAATTGCGGCGGAGTTGCTATTCCAGGAAAAGGAAAAGTTCGCGGAGATCATTACGCTCGAAATGGGAAAACTGTTTCGCGATTCGGTAGCAGAAATCGAGAAGTGCGCGCGCGGTTGCCGGTTTTACGCCGAGAACGGCGAACGATTTTTGGAGGAGGAACCGGCGCAGACGGATGCTGCCAAAAGTTACGTCGAGTATCAACCGCTCGGGACCGTGCTGGCGATTATGCCGTGGAATTTTCCTTTCTGGCAAGTGTTTCGGTTTGCCGCGCCTGCATTGATGGCGGGCAACGTCGGTTTACTCAAACACGCGTCGAATGTGCCGCAGTGCGCGCTGGCGATTGAAGACATCCTTTGCCGTGCAGGATTCGAAGACGGCATTTTCCAAACGCTGCTCATAGAGCCGGAGCAGGTGGAAAAACTGATTACGGATTCACGTGTTAGAGCCGTAACCGTGACCGGCAGTGAAAAGGCGGGAGCAGCTGTCGCGAGCACGGCCGCCCGTGAGATCAAGAAGGCTGTGCTTGAGCTTGGCGGCAGCGATCCCTTTATTGTGATGCCTAGTGCCGACTTCGCGGCGGCACTGAGCACTGCCGTGAAGGCCCGTACCATCAACACCGGCCAGTCCTGTATCGCTGCGAAACGATTCATCGTCGCCGATGAGATTTATGAGCGCTTTCTTGAGCAATTCGTTGGGCGTATGCGCGCGCTCAAGATTGGCGACCCCATGGATCCGCAGACTGAGCTTGGACCACTTGCAACGGAACAAATCCTGCAAGGCGTGCATGGTCAGGTCCAAAAAACAATCGCCGCGGGCGCAAAACTAGTGACCGGCGGCAACCGCATTCGCGGGCCGGGATTTTTTTATGAGCCAACTGTTCTCGTCGACGTACCTAAAGAATCGCCCGCGTACCGCGAAGAAGTCTTCGGCCCGGTCGCAGCTGTTTTCCGTGTGCGGGATGCCGACGAGGCGATCGAGCTCGCGAACGACACCGCATTCGGGCTTGGATCAAGCGCGTGGACTAACGATCCTCAGCAGCAAAAACTTTTCGCATCTGAACTGGACAGCGGAATGGTCTTCATCAACGCGATGGTCGCCTCAGATCCGCGTCTGCCATTCGGCGGAGTGAAACGTTCCGGATTTGGCCGCGAACTCGGCGTCGCCGGCATCCGCGAATTCACAAACACGAAGACGATCTGGATCTCGTGAATTTGTTTGAACCGAGCATCGAACTGAATATGCGCTGCGCGAGTAATGATAGATCGCGTTGCGGATCTGATCCATTGCTCTTCGGTTTCTCCGCTGGCTTCGCTCAGACTACACTGCCTACGAACATTCCTGCCGCGATCAGCCTGCTGTCACTCGCGACATTTCCAATTGCAAGCCTGTTTGATTTCGGATACGCTTTTCCATGAATCCCGATCAGAATAAGATTCTGGCGCGCCGCGCCATCGACGAAGTATGGAGTCAGGGTAAATTGACAGTGGTACCGGAGCTCTACGGCTCCGAGTTCGTTAGCCACCAACACAGCCACCCTAACATGCGGGACGTGCGCGGCATACCCGCGCTAATTGCGTTCGTGCGCGAGATCCATGAAGCCTTCCCGGACTTCCACGACACTATCGACGACCAGGTGGCCGAAGGAGACAAGGTCGTTACCCGATTCACCTCGACCGGCACGCACCGAGGCGCATTGATGGGCCTCCAGCCTACGAACAAGCACGCGACCTGGATGGGCATTGTTATCGACCGCATGCAGGAAGGAAAAATCGTAGAGGAGTGGGTCAGCTGGGATCTCTTCGGGATGATGCAGCAGCTGGGCGCGATTGCATAAAAACGCTCGTCCCCCGCGGGCGTTCTGCCGCCAATCTTGTAACGCGCCTTGGACAGCGCGCCCCAGCATTCCGTCGGCGGCTATCGGTGACTAAACTAGGCGGTAGTGCCGTTGATTCCAACAAAGCCTTCCCGTTCCAAATGCAAAATGATCTCCTGGGCAGCTTCTTCGGGTGACAGTTCCCCCGTGTCCACCGTCACTTCGGCGTCCGTCGGCTCTTCGTAGGGATCCGATATTCCGGTAAATTCCTTTAAAATCCCGGCACGGGCTTTTGCGTAGAGGCCTTTTCGGTCGCGCTGTTCGCAAACTTCTACCGGCGTGGAAAGGTGTACCAGGATGAATCCGCCGAATGGCTCGATAATTGCCCGCACGTCCCGGCGTGTAGAGTCATAAGGCGCAATCGGCGCGCAGATAGCAATACCGCCGTTCTTAGTGATTTCTGAGGCAACGTAGCCAATGCGGCGAATGTTAATGTCGCGGTGTTCCTTCGAAAAACCGAGCTCTGAAGAAAGATGTTTCCGCACGAGGTCGCCATCGAGGAGTGTCACCGGACGCCCGCCCATTTCCAGGAGCTTAATCATAAGCACATTGGCGATCGTCGATTTACCTGCCCCGGAAAGACCGGTAAAAAATACAGTCATCCCCTGTTTGTGTCGCGGCGGGAAGGTACGCCGCAGTTCGCGCGCGATTTCGGGAAAAGTGAACCAGGCCGGAATCTCGCGGCCGTCGTTTAGCCGTCGCCGCAATTCTGTGCCCGAGAGATTGAGCACACGCGAGCTTGGCGGCACTTCGTTTTCGGGAAAATATTTATCCCGGTCTTCTACATAGACCATCATCTGGAAGGGCACCATCTCGACCCCGATCTCGGCTTCGTGCTTGCGGAACAACTCCTGCGCCTCGTACGGTCCGTAGAATGGCTTGCCATTAGCATCGTTGCCTGGCCCCGCGTGATCGCGGCCGACAATAAAATGCGAGCAGCCGTGATTTTTTCGAATGATCGCGTGCCAGATCGCTTCCCGCGGTCCACCCATGCGCATGGCTAGCGGCAATAAGGCCAGCTTAGCCGTGCCGCGCGGATACTTTGAGTTAAGGAGTTGGTAGCAACGCACACGCGTGAAGTAGTCCACATCGCCGGGCCGGGTCATGCCTACGGACGGATGAATCAGGAGGCTGGCTTCGACCTGGCTCGCAGCGCGAAACGTCAATTCCACGTGGGCACGATGCATCGGGTTGCGCGTTTGAAACCCGACGATCCGGCGCCAGCCCAGGTGGACGAACTCCGAGCGCAGATCCGACGGTGTAAGCCGAAGAGTCCGGAAATCGTAATGGGTGGGCAGTTGCAAACCTTCCACGTGTCCACCCACGTACCAGCCATGTCCTCTGTTCAGAAGATAATCGGCACCAGGATGCATCATGCTGGTACTTCCCAAAACAGCTTGCGCTTCGGCCTTGCGATCAGGCTGCCAAACGTCCTCCACATGCAATACTGCAAGCATGACGCCCTCGGAATCTCGCAGCGCGACCTTGGTGCTCCCAGGTTTGAGTGATTTCGCAAACGCCTCCGGCACATCGAGGGTAATTGGAATTGGCCAAAGCAGGCCGCTGCTTAATTTCATCTCATGGCACACGCGCTCGTAATCGTTGCGGTTCATGAAACCGCGCAGCGGTGAGAAGCCGCCGCTCAGCAGAAGCTCAAGGTCGCGGATTTGCCGACTCGTTAAATCCCACGAGGGAAAAACTCTGGACTGCGCTTTGAGTTCCGCGGCGTTTCCCTCGTCGACCGTAAGATCGACCAGTTCGCCACCATGCGGCTCAATAAGATGGCCGTGGGATTTTGCAGGGTCGGTGTTCGTCATAAAGAGGGCTTCTATACTATCGAGAGGGTGATGTCGCAACGTGGACGACCGAATGCGAAACAAGCAAAATCGGACATCCAGAGAATCTCCCAATATCCAATCTCCCGATCGTATGATGCGCGTCGGTTGAGTCCTGGATTTGCTGCTTTGAGCTCTCTGGAAACTTGGATTCTGCCCTTCAAGGTTAATACCTGTTGCGCGTCCGGACGAGTATTTTAACGTCTGCCATGCCAGAAACGCGCGCGGCGACCTACGATTCGAAGATCGAGGGAAACGTAATTTTCACGCGATTCGACGCGGCGCTTAACTGGGTGCGCAAGAACTCGCTTTGGCCAATGCCGATGGGGCTCGCCTGCTGCGCGATCGAGCTGATGGCCACAGCTGCATCGCGCTTTGATATCGCCCGCTTTGGCGCGGAGGTGATGCGATTTTCCCCCCGTCAATGTGACGTGATGATTGTAGCTGGAACGGTTACTTATAAAATGGCGCTGGCGGTAAAGCGGATCTATGAGCAAATGCCGGAGCCAAAATGGGTGATCGCGATGGGCGCGTGTGCCTCCACTGGCGGGATGTATCGCTCATACGCCGTGCTGCAGGGGATCGATCAGCTTTTGCCGGTCGATGTTTATATTTCCGGCTGCCCGCCACGTCCGGAAGCGTTGCTGGCCGGCCTGATGAAATTGCAGGAGAAGATTTCGAGCGAACCCGCGTTTAGAAATCAGAACCCACAACTCGCGGACAAGCTCGAAGAAGCGCTGGCATGAAGTGGCAGGAGCACAACCTAGTCAAGGAGCGCTGTGACGGCTGAATCCTAAGTTCACATGACTGACCAAGAACTGCTCGACTCATTCAGCAAATCGTTCGGCGGGAAAATTCAGAACAAGACGGAGTTCCGCGGCGAAACGAGTTTCACAATCACGGCGAGTGATCTCCGCGAAATCGCGCAATTCTGCCTGGATCAACTTTCATTCGATTATCTGCTCGACATCACCAGCATCGATAACTTTGGCGAGGAACCGCGCTTCGAGATTCTGTATCACCTGTATTCGATGTCGCATACATTCCACCTTCGATTGAAATTGAAAATGTCGGAGGATTTTGGCGCAGTCGATACTGTTTCAGACATTTGGCCAACTGCGAACTGGCACGAGCGCGAGGTTTACGACATGATGGGGATAAAGTTCAAAGGGCATCCCGATCTGCGTCGCATTTTGATGTGGGATGGCTATCCGTATTTCCCATTGCGAAAAGATTTTCCTCTCGCCGGATTGCCGAGCGAGATGCCCGCCGTCGCTTTTACCAAAGCGACGCCTCTGGAAGGCGGACCCTTCGTCACTGTTCCAAGCACCGCCGGCTCGAAGGAGCGCGAACCCCGCGCACGTCCGCAACAAGCATAGGGCTCGCGGGTGCGAGCCGCCCGATTAGATCACGCCGCTGACACCGGTGGCGCGTTTTCAGGTTTGCGAGTGCCAGCCATTACGTCTGGTCGCAACGTCTCTTCCCGTGAAGCGACAGGCTTCTGTCCCGACTTTGGATAGGCGATCCGGGTGTGCAA
This sequence comes from uncultured Verrucomicrobiae bacterium, assembly GCA_963757675.1. Taxonomy (GTDB): domain Bacteria; phylum Verrucomicrobiota; class Verrucomicrobiia; order Chthoniobacterales; family UBA10450; genus Udaeobacter. The sequence goes on from CAVWTH010000013.1 coordinate 147,248, forward strand.
CATCGACGAGAGCGTAAATCGGAATCGGTCGGCAATGGTCTTCAGTTCACCAAGTGTTAGATCGCATTCATCCAGTTGCCGGTCGCCGATGCGTTCTCCGATGATCTCGTTGACGAGCGTTTCGATCTTCTGCGGTGTCGGTTTTCCTAAACTGCGTGAAGCGCTTTCGATTGCATCGGCCAGACTGACGATGGCGCTTTCCTTTGTTTGCGGTTTTGGTCCGCTATAACGAAAGCTTTCCTCGTGCACCTCAGGAACATCGTCCTCGCGTAGCCTCATAATCTTGCCGCCTGCCAGCGCGTCGTCGTGTTGCTGGAGCGCGCGTTGGTAAAAATACCGGACAAGCGATGTGCCGTGATGCTCTTGAATGATGTCGATGATGCGCTGGTTTAGCCGGTGCTTGAGCGCGAGATCCACGCCCTCCTTCACATGCGCGATGATGATCAATGCGCTCATCGTCGGCGCGAGGTCGTCATGCGGATTTCGCTCAAAGCTCATGTTCTCGGTGAAGTATTCCGGTTTCACGAGCTTGCCAACGTCGTGAAAGTACGCGCAGACGCGGCAAAGCGTCGCGTTTGCACCGATCGCTTCCGCGCCGGCTTCAGCCAGATTGGCCACGACAAGGCTATGATGATATGTGCCCGGAGCTTCGATGGTCATCTGGCGCAACAGCGGATGATTTAGATCCGATGCTTCCAGCCAGGAAATGTCCGTCGTGATTCCAAACAGATTCTCGAGCATCGGCAGCGCGCCGCCGACGATCATTGCAGTAATAATGCCGTTACCAACAGCGAGAGCGGTTTGCACCCCGACCATTCCCCAGTCGTTGACCGTCGGATAGAACCAGTTGATCGGCCCGATCAGACCAAACGTGAGCGACAGCAACCAGATAGCGAGCCCGACGAAGAAACCGGCGCGGATCAACCTGCTTCGCCGACGTACCTGCAGCGTGAGAGAGACCGCTGTAAATCCGCTGATGAGGCTAGTGATTAAAAGAGGCGCATCGATGGGACCAAACAGCATGCTGCTCCATAGGCTGACGAAGAATGCAGCGTACAGGCCATGTTGCCGGCCCAGTAAGACGCTTAGCACCAACGGAGCGAAAGCGTAGGGCGTGATCAACCCGCCCATTTCCGGTTTCAGGAAGCTGTAATTACCGCTGTTACAAATGACCAGCACCAGCTTGGTGACCGCCAACTGGACAAAAATGACGCCGAAAACTAGAAAAATGCGCGAGTTTTGCTCGAAACTCTTTGGCTGGTTAATCCAAAGCTGCGTGATCGCAGTAGCCAGAACCAGGAGCGCAATGACGTAGTTCTTGGTTGGCTCCGCCTGTTGGCCGCTGAAGACCAGAAATGCCAGACCACCGGCAAAGAGCGCAAAGATGAATACCTTTAGATAAGACGAGCATTCCAGGTTGCGTGTCAGTTCGCTGTGCGACCGACGGCGGCGCTTCTTCCGCGAGGCAAGACCTCGTCTAACGAGGCGACCGCGTTTCAGGAAATCAAACATATCAGTTATTTGCGAGATTCAGGAGCGGGGGCGCGGTGCGCCTGATACGCGCCGATGATGGCACGGACAAGGTCGTGCCGCACAACGTCGCGCTCTGTAAAATATACGGTGGCAATTCCGGGCACATTTTTCAATGCCTGCAATGCCTCGAGCAGGCCGGACCGTTTGTTCGCCGGCAAATCAATCTGCGTGACATCGCCAGTCACGACACATTTCGAATTCAAACCAATTCGCGTCAGCAACATGAACATCTGCTCAGTTGTTGTGTTTTGGGCCTCATCAAGAATAACGAAAGCGTTGGTTAAAGTGCGACCGCGCATGTAGGCGAGCGGAGCCACCTCGATTGTTTGGCGCGCGATTGCCCGCTCCATTTCTTCCGGTTCAAGCATCTCCCGCAAGGCATCGTAGAGCGGGCGGAGGTACGGAAGGACTTTTTGTTCCAAGTCGCCTGGCAAAAAACCGAGCGCTTCGCCCGCTTCCACCGCGGGGCGAGTCAAAATAATTCGTGCAACCCGCTCTTTTTTTAGTGCCGCGACCGCCATCGCCACTCCGAGATAAGTTTTGCCGGTACCAGCCGGTCCGATGCCAAAGACGACGTCATGCTTCTCGATTGCCTCCACGTACGCTCTTTGGTTCGCGCTTCGAGCCAGCACCGGGGGCTTGCGCGAAGACGTCATAATTTTTGTGGAAACAATGTCGCTGAGAGTCTCATCCCGCTCTTCGGTCACAGCTTTGAGCGTGTAATTGAATTCGTGTTTTTGAATGTCCACGCCTTGTTGCCGCGCTTGCTCCAGTTGTTGAAACACCTGCTGCGCTTTATCAACGCGACTGGCGTCGCCCTCCAGTTTCACCCAGCCTTCACGCGTCGTCACTTTGACGCCCAGCGAGTCCTCAAGGGTCTTCAAAAGCTTGATATCATTCGCGTACAGCGACTGCAAGGCGCGTGGACTCTCAAACTGCAAAGTCCGCGATTCAGTCATAATCGTGGCATCGGTTTCGAGCCAATTTACCACCGGCTCGGCGCCAATCCCACACGTATAGACCTAGCGAAAACCATACACCAGCGCCCAGTGCGTGCGTTCCTCTGGCGATTGCTCCACGCTCACAATGATAAAGTAACTCCCTGTAGTTTTGGGAATGACGTGTGCGGCCGCGAAATGGCCTTTCTCCCAACTGTCGGGTTCTTCCGCGAGCTTCCCGTCCGAATCATAGACATGAACGGACACTTTTGCTTTGTCGACTTCGGTTCCCATCCAAAACCAGTATTCGTTTCCTTTGAACAACTGCTGCCGCACCGCTTTCTTTTCTCCGGCAGCGAGGTCACCCCCCCAGTAATCCTCTCGCACCTGGAACCCTTGCTTCACATACGGTTCCGCCGCCTGAAGAGCAAAGGATTGCGCGTCATCCACCGACGCAAGAATCGAAGGCTGCAACGCCGTCAGAAGGAGCAGCGGAAAGCTTGCGCTGAAAAAAATCTTCACGAAACCTTTCATGGAGGTTTAGTCTCTGGTGATGATTCCCTGCTGAAGTCGCGTAGTGATCTCATTTACCTTTTTCACTGTTTCGGGAGGGATGTTGCGATCACCGACGTCAATCAAAGGTTTCACTTCGCCTAGAGCATTCTCAATTTGGTGGATAATTGGAAGATCAAACTCCGGCATTGCCTGGAGCCTCTTTTGAAAATACGAAAGCAAATCGGGTTGGTGCAACAACTCTGCCCCATCGGCCGAAAAGTGTTCGTTCACCACTGACGTTAATACTTCCGTTCCACGCAGCCAGCCGCCCAAGCTCACCAGTTGCGACAATTTTTCATCATGCACCTCGTTCATCGCCTGTTGCACGCTGTTCTGGGTGCGATCCAGTTCCCGCCGCACATTGTTCCAATTACGCTTGTCTGCTGCCTCGATAATCGCCTTTGCATGCGGCGTGATCGAATTGCCTACCCCGATCCCCTTCGCCAGCGTCAGGACGCGCTGGCCGATATCCTTCACGGCCTCTGCATCCTCTGCCTGAACCGCAATGAAACCATCCGCAATCACCGTCCCGAGCAAGAGCGCAATGCGCGGCCGCTCGGTAAAGTTCGGTCCCTTATCACTGCGGACGTGTACCCTCCAGTTGACGGTGCCGAGCTTGTTGAGCGCTCCAAAGATTTCGTTTGGCAACGGAACGACAACGTCTTCTACGGTTGTAGAGAACTGTTTGATATTAATGTGCTGAGGCGCCTGGGTGCCATATGCGTAAACTGCCAGCCCACAGAGCACCCCTACGCTCAACTCAAAATGTCTGATAAACGGCATCATTGGCACTTTCGACTGTTGATTTCGGGTATGTATTCAGGATTTAATGGAGCGAAGCTTAACCGGAACTGTCGCAGTAGACAACTCATGCCAGCATTGATTTTATTGGTTCGGTCAAATACGGACCGGCAGACGATTTGAAACATCAAACTCCAGATTGCAAATTGCCATGGATTTGAACCGGCTGGAGCAGATTCTTGACCGAGCGGGTTCGAGGCGGATCACGGTCATCGGTGATTTAATGCTGGATGAATTTGTGTGGGGAAAGGTCGGTCGGATCTCGCCGGAGGCTCCGGTCCCGGTAGTGGAAGTAACGGGTGAATCATTCTACCCGGGAGGCGCGGCCAATGTCGCTCGCAACCTGCGTGAATTTGTCGACCGCGTCGCCGTAATCGGCATGATTGGCAACGATCGCAGCGGCCGCCAGTTGCAGGAACTATTGACGGCGCAAGACATCGACACATCCAGTGTAGTCAGGGATGAAAGCTTTTGCACGATCGTCAAGACGCGCATCATCGCGCTGCATCAACAGGTCGTTCGCGTCGATCGAGAAAAAATTGTCGCTCCTTCGGCAGCGCAGATTTCAAAGGCAGTCGCGGCGGTTCGAAACAGTATCGGAGAAACTGATGCGATCATTTTTGAAGATTATGGCAAAGGCTTTGTGACATCCGAACTAGTCACGCACATTTCAAGCGAGGCACGTGCGGCTGGCAAAATCGTAGCGGCCGATCCCAATCCACAACACCACGTTAACTGGCACGGCGTCACAGTTGTGAAACCGAACCGCGCCGAAGCGTTCCTTGCTGCGGGCGTTCCCTTGCGTGATCCCGATGGAACTCCGAAAAAAGACGTAGATCTTGAGCGCGCCGGTGAAGCGCTTCTTAAGCACTGGGAAACAAAATACGTCCTGATCACCCTCGGCGAACACGGCATGATGCTTTTCCAGCAGGAGGAAGCACCGCATTACATTCCTACCAAGGCGCGTCAGGTTTTCGACGTGTCCGGCGCAGGCGATACGGCGATCGCGCTCTTCACGCTGGGACTAGTCTGCGGCGGGAGTCCGATTGAAGCGGCAGAGATCGCGAACTACGGCAGTGCCGTCGTCGTGAGCAAACTTGGAACCGCGACCGTGACGCGAGATGAACTGATCGCCAGTTTCCGAGAGGACAGCGAACATGAGTGATCCGTTGTCGCCCGCCGTGTTTATCGATCGCGACGGCACGCTCATGCAAGATTGCGATTATTGTTCCCACCCGAAGGACGTGCGGATTTTTCCAGGTGTAATTGAAGCGTTGTCGCGTTTGAAATCCCGAGGGTTCAAACTAATCATCATCACAAATCAAAGCGGAATAGGGCGCGGACTCTTCACACTTGATCAATATCGCGCAGTGGAGGCAGAGGTTTTGCGCCAGATTGGCGATGGATTGATCGACGCCACCTATTTCTGCCCGGACGCTCCCGGCCAACATTCGGATTGCCGCAAGCCCGCGGCGGGAATGGTCGAAAAAGCTACGCGGGATCATACGATCGATCTTTCGCGGTCATTTTTCATTGGCGACAAAGAAGTTGACGTCGAGTGCGCCCACAATGCGGGTGTACGGGCGATCCGGGTGCAGACCGGTTCTCAAGACGACATGATAACAACCATGGCGGATTGGATCGCCGGCGACCTGCCGGCAGCTGTCGGTATCATCTTGAACGGAGTGCCATGACACCGGGGGCATCGCGAGAGGCGCGAGGCAAGGCCGTGGGCATTATTCCGGCACGCTTTAGATCTTCGCGGTTTCCGGGAAAACCGTTGCATCTGATTGCAGGTAAACCACTTTTGCAGCACGTTTGGGAACGGTGTCGGCGTGCAACAGAGTTAGACACGGTGATCGTTGCAACCGACCACATGAGCATTGCTGAGGCCGCTTTTAATTGGGGGGCAGAAGTCGCTTTGACTTCACCCAGACACCGGAGCGGGACCGATCGCGTAGCCGAAGTTGCACGCCATGCGAAAGACTTCACCTTCGTCGTTAACATTCAAGGCGATGAACCATTGATAGATCCGCGCCTGATCGATCAGCTTGTGCAAAAACTCCGCTCGGACTGCGGCATCGGCATCGTCACTGCTGCGCATCCGTTTGCCGATCCTGCCGAAGCGGAATCGCCCCACCAGAACAAAGTCGTCCTGGATCGGAACAATTGCGCTCTCTACTTCTCGAGAAGCATTATCCCTTACGCCTCCAACCCTTCCAGTGTTCGTTATCTCCGCCATCAGGGCATTTACGGTTTTCGTCGCGACGCGCTCCTCCAATTTGTGAAGTGGAAACCGACTCCGCTCGAACGCGCTGAGTCGCTGGAGCAATTGCGGGCATTGGAAAATGGTGTAAAGGTTCATGTGCTCATCACAGCGAAGGGATCTCCCGGCATAGACACACTTGCCGACGCAAAAGCGCTCGAGCACAAGCTTGCTCCGGCTGAAGGGAGGATCGCCCGTTGAAATACATTTTTGTTACGGGTGGTGTCGTCAGTTCGTTAGGCAAAGGCCTGACCGCAGCCTCACTCGGTACGTTGCTCGAAGCACGCCGACTGCGTGTTGTTCTCCAAAAGTTCGATCCGTACCTGAATGTCGATCCCGGTACCATGAATCCGTTCCAGCACGGCGAAGTGTATGTGCTCAACGATGGCGCCGAAACTGATCTCGACCTCGGACATTACGAGCGTTTCACCAACTGCGTTCTCACTCGGCACAACAATCTCACCAGCGGCCAGGTTTACGAGACAGTCATTCTAAAGGAACGCCGCGGCGATTATCTCGGGAAGACCGTCCAGGTGATTCCGCACGTCACAGATGTGATCAAAGACCGCATCCGCGAACTTTCAGACGAGACCAAATATGACGTTGTAATCACCGAAATTGGGGGCACGACTGGAGACATAGAAGGTCTCCCGTTTCTCGAAGCGATTCGTCAATTCATTCTCGAAGTCGGTCCGGAAAATGTGGTGGACATGCACGTCACTCTTGTTCCGTATATCAAGGCGGCGCACGAATTGAAAACAAAGCCGACGCAACAAAGCGTGGCCAAGCTGCGCGAGATCGGATTACAGCCGCAGGTGTTGATTTGCCGCACCGAAAAACCGCTCGACCGCGATGTACGGCGGAAACTATCGATGTTTTGCAGCGTGGTGGAAAAGGCGGTGATCGAGGAACGCGACGTTGAGCATACAATTTACGAGGTGCCTTTGACCCTGCATGCCGAGGGACTCGATCAATTGGTATGCGATCTTCTGCACCTCGAAACGCCCCAACCGGATCTGAAAGACTGGCGGAAATTCGTTGAGCGCGTCATTAGTCCCAGCAAACGCGTCAAGATCGCTGTCGTGGGCAAATACATGGAAGTCCGCGACGCATACAAGAGCATTTACGAATCGCTGACCCATGCCGCTGCGAGCGAAGATTGCGGAATCGATCTCAAGTTGGTCGATGCCGAAGCCCTTGCTGACAGCGTCGATGACCAACTGAAAGACGTAGCCGGCGTTTTGGTTCCCGGAGGATTTGGCGTCCGCGGAGCGGAAGGAAAAATCAACGCGGCGCGTTACGCCCGTGAGCACAAGATCCCTTATCTCGGTTTGTGTCTTGGGATGCAGGTGGCCACGATTGAATTCGCCAGAAACGTCTGTGGAATCGAACAGGCCAATAGCACCGAGTTCGATAAACACACGCCAGACCCGGTCATCTCGCTTCTGGAAGAGCAGCGCGGGGTACGGAACAAGGGCGCGAGCATGCGACTGGGAACATGGCCAACAAAAATTGTTCCAGGCACCCTGGGCAAAAAAATCTATGGCGATACCGAAGTAACGGAGCGGCATCGGCATCGTTACGAGTTCAACATGAAATACCGCGACCGGATGAATGCTAAAGGCTTCGTGATTTCAGGAACCTCGCCCGACGGAACGCTAGCCGAGCTGATCGAATTGCGTGATCATCCGTATTTTGTCGGTTGCCAGTACCACCCCGAATTTCAAAGCAAACCAAACAAGCCCCATCCGCTTTTCAAAGAATTCATTGCCGCTACCCTTGCTTACCAGGCACGCGGCGAGAAGCCCGGCGGCTTCATTGAAGAAGCGCCGACCAGCGTGTCAGACAAAGAACTCGTTCTGCACCGCTGACCGCAATACGGCTGCATTTTCAACTGCTGCGCTGCTTGCAAGCGTTCAAGTCCTGAAGCTATCTTCCGCTCGACTTCTGCGATGCTCGCTCGAGTCGATCCATGATGGCCGAGCCGAGTCCGCGAGAGGGAACGCGTTCCGCGATGATCAGATCCAAACCGAGCGTGTCGAGGTCACGTAGACAACGAAACAAATTCGCCGCAGCTTCGCGCAACTCGTGCCGCTCACTCAAATTTCGAACAGCGGCGAATCGTTGCTCATCCGCAGGGAAGCTGCCGCTCGATTTCCAAGCCAGTAAGCCGATGCGTTGATTCTTTTCAGGCGAAAACGATTTGATGTCATCAATCAGGCGCAGCGGAGTCCGGGGTGCATAGTGCGACGGTAGTTGTCCTGGCGCTGAAATCTCCCGCGTTCGCACGACCGCAGCGACTTTGGCTACTTGAGATAGGTCCTCATCCGTGAGCGGACCGCGCCGCAGGATCTCGATCTCGCCAGCGCGTACAGCGACGATTGTGGACTCAATTCCGTGCTCGGTCGGTCCGGCATCGATGATCAGGGGGACCCGCCCTTCGAGTTCATCGAACACATTTTGTGCAGTCGTCGGACTGATTCTGCCGAATCGGTTTGCGCTCGGCGCAGCCAGTGGCTCATCCAATTCACGCACGATTTCACCGAAAACTGGATGCGCACTGATTCGCACCGCCACCGTATCGAGTCCTGCCGTCACAATCCCGGGAACTATCTCGCGCTTTGGCAGCACCATCGTGAACGGGCCAGGCCAAAATTTGCTAGCCAGTGTCAAAATCAGTTGCCGATCGCTCGCTCGAATATCGGCAATTTTTTCCAGCCACTGGCGGTCGGGAAGATGAACGATCAATGGATCGAAGCGCGGCCGCTCCTTCGCTTCAAAGATTTTCGCAACTGCAATTGGATTTAACGCATCGGCGGCCAGGCCGTAAACAGTTTCGGTAGGTAGCGCGACAATCTCGCCTCTTCGCAGCAGTTCAACCGCCGCAGCGCGGTCGGTTGAAATCACCGTTTTCACATTGGCAACTTCGCAGCGAGCACGGCCTCACTCTGTTTGCGCCGAAAGGCTTCGAGATTGCTCCGAATCTTTTCGTCCGAAAGTCCGAGGATGGCCGCGGCGAGAAGCGCCGCGTTTTTCGCGCCGGCCTCGCCGATGGCTAGCGTGCCGACGGGAATACCGCCCGGCATTTGCGCTGTGGACAAGAGCGAATCAAGGCCCTGGAGCTTCGACTGAATCGGAACGCCGAGAACTGGCAGCCACGTATGAGCAGCAATGACTCCAGCCAGGTGGGCCGCACCGCCGGCGCCGGCAATGATCACGCGCAGGCCGCGATCCGCTGCGCCCCGTGCGAACTCTGCGGTCGCATCAGGTGTCCGGTGAGCAGATAGCACCCGTGCTTCGTTCGGCACTCCCACTCCATTCAGAGTTTCGACAGCGTTGCGCATCGTATCCCAATCCGATTTGCTTCCCATAATTACGGCAACCAAAGGATTTGATTCAGACATGGGCGAATTGTAGGGCGTTTGATTTGTTTGCGCCAGCAAACTCACCCTTCGGGCTTCCCGTCTATGTCGCTCGGCTCCGCCGGGTCCATTCTTTGAAACGCCAAGCCCACTATCATTCCCGGCGAAGCGAGAAATTTCTGATCACTTGGCCTATGCCAACTGTTGATGAGATATTTGAGCATGAATCGAGTCGGCCGAAGCATCGTTCTCATTGGCATGATGGGTTCCGGCAAATCTTCCGTTGGACGCAGTCTGCACCGACGAACGGGTCTGGCTCTCCTGGAAACCGACGAGATGGTTGCTTCGAACTTCGGAATGTCGATTCCAGAAATCTTTTCTAAGCACGGCGAAAAGAAATTTCGTGAGGCAGAGACGGAAGCACTTTGGACAGCCTCCAGGACGAAACGAGCAGTCATCGCCACAGGCGGCGGGGTCGTGTTGCGCAAAGAGAACGTGGAAATTTTGAAGCGACTCGGTCTGATCGTGTGGCTCGACGGCGACGAGGAAAGGCTCTTCGCAAGAGCCTCGCGAAAAACAGATCGGCCATTGCTGCAGACGAAAAACCCGAGAAAGGCGTTCTCGCAAATCCTTGGTGCGCGCAGGCTCTTGTACGCGAAAATTGCGGATATCCGCATCGATACGTCTGAGCTTACAGGTGAAGAAGTCGCCATGGCGATCCTGAGTAAATTTAAGAGCGTGAACCGCAAAGCGGCACTCGGCCCGGTCATAAAATCATGACGCAGATTCCGGCAACAGAACTGAAGGTGCGGCTTGTCTCTATGGCCAGAGACGTCGGTTTTGATTCCTGCCGCGTTGCAGCGTGCAATCCACCCGCGCACGCAATCGAGTTTCGTGAATGGTTACGCCAGGGCGCTCACGGCGAAATGAATTACATGCAACGCGGCGAGGAGAAACGTTGCGATCCGGAGAAGATTTTGCCGGGTGCGCGATCGATTATTGCTCTGGCGTTGAATTATTTTCAAGGCAAGACACTCCAAAATGATGTGGGATCGGGAAAAATTGCGCGCTACGCCTGGGGGGAAGATTATCACGATGTAATCGAGGCAAAGCTGAACAGGATCGACGAATTTCTTCGCAGTTTTGGTGGACAGCAAAGATGTTACGTCGACACCGGGCCGGTGTTGGAGCGTGATCACGGGGCCCAATCGGGCATTGGATGGCATGGTAAAAGCACCATGCTCATCGATCAACGGCTTGGGACGTGGTTCTTTCTCGCAGAAATCTTGACCACACTGGAATTGCCGCCGGATGAGCCGGTCCCGAATCGTTGTGGAACGTGCGAACGCTGTATCCAGGCGTGTCCAACCGGCGCGATCACTGCGCCGCATCAACTGGACGCACGCCGGTGTATCTCCTACTTGACCATCGAACTCAAAGGGGCAATTCCGCTGGAGCTTCGTCCACTTATCGGCGACCGGATCTTTGGTTGCGATGATTGTCTCGAAGCGTGCCCTTGGAATCGTTTCGCCCGGCAGTCTCGGGAAAGCGCGTTCTCTGCGCGCCGATCAACGACCGGAATGTCGCTAAGGGAGTACTTGGATTTGAACACCGAGCAGTTCCGCGCGCTATTCAAAGATTCGCCAATCAGGCGGGTCAAGCGACGCGGGTTTGTGCGCAACGTGTGTGTCGCACTGGGCAATGTGGGCGACCGATCTGACCTTCCCGCGCTCGAACGCGCGGCAGCAGACCCGGACACAATGATTGCCGAGCACGCGGCATGGGCAATCAAACAGATTCGGCACCGACAAAACGACCGCCGCCGTAAATTGGTTGAATCCAAATCAGGCGTGAGCGGCATCTCATGATTGATGGCTATGAACATGCGCCATTGGCGAAAGTCTAAACAGAGATAGTTTCAGTCCGCACAAGCGAATCTGGCATGCATCAAGCGCTGACTACTCCCCCACTCGCCCGTGACGCGAAGAAGCGACGACTGCGTCGCAGGCGCAGGATTCTTTTCGGTTCGGCGGGGGCAGCGCTGCTGCTGATCATTGGGCTAATCGTCGCGAGCAAACGCGAGAAACCGATTCCAATAACGACTGAGAAGGCCGTGCGCCGAACAATTCTGCAGACCGTCTCCGCCACCGGCAAGATACAGCCCGAAACCGAAGTAAAAATTTCTCCGGAAGTGGCCGGCGAAATTATCGAACTGCCGATTGAGGATGGCATGCCCGTGAAAAAAGGCGACCTGCTGGTGAAGATTAAACCCGACTCGTACAAGGCGCTGCTCGAACAACAGGAAGCAGCGATCAGTGCAGCGAAAGCGACGAACCTCGAGCAAAAAGCGACCATGCTGAAGACCGAGCACGATTTCCAGCGCGCCAAAGATTTGTTCGAGAAAAAACTGATTTCAGAGCAGGAATACAATGCGGCCGAAGCGGCCTACGACGTAGCGAAAAATACCTACGAAAGCTCATTGCACGAAATCGAGCGCGCACAGGCCGCCTCAAGCCAGGCACGTGATCAACTGGAGAAAACGACAATCTATTCGCCAATGGACGGAACGGTGACGGTTTTGAACAGCAAACTGGGCGAACGGCTCGTCGCGACTAATCAATTTGCGGGAACCGAAGTCCTGCGCGTAGCCGACCTGCGCCACATGCAGGCCGTTGTGGACGTTAACGAGAATGATGTCATTAACGTCAAGATTGGCGATAAAGCCAATGTGAAAATCGATGCTTACGGCGATCGAAAATTCCACGGCGTCGTGGAGCAAATCGCCAACACCGGGAAAACGACTGGCGCCGGGACACAGGAGGAAGTGACAAATTTCGAGGTCAAAATTCGCATCGACGATCACGATGTGGCCCTGCGCCCTGGGCTGAGCTGCACCGCCGATATCGAGACAAACATGGTCAAGGAAGCTGTCGCCGTGCCGATGCAGAGCGTGACGATTCGCACCGGTGACAGCAACTTCAGTCCGGAAGAGATCGAAAAGCAGAAGCAAAAGATCGCAGCGCGCGACAAGGACGATAACAAGGCGGAAGTGAGCAATGAACGTCTCGAGAAACAGACGGAGAAAGAAGAACACGAAAAGCTGATCAAAGTTGTGTTCGTCAAGAACGGCAACAAAGCGCACATGGTAAAGGTGACCACAGGGATCGCCGACGATTCCTACATGGAAATTAAGAGCGGCATCAAACCCGGCGACGAAGTGATCTCGGGCAGCTACAGCGCCATCAGCCGGAAATTAAAAGAAGGCGCGAAGATCGCCTACGACAAGGAAGCAACGAAGTAACGGGTGACGAGTGACGAGCGGCTCGGTTACAACACTTGGCATGAAAACGAATACCACTCGCAGTTACAAAGATCTCGTTGTTTGGCAGAAAGGGATTGCGGTCGCAAAACTCGTGTACGTTTTTGACGAGAACTTTTCCCTCAGAGGAAAAGTTTGGAATCGTGGCTCAGATGCGCCGCGCCGCCATTTCGATTCCATCGAATATTGCCGAGGGGCAAGCGCGCCACACTACCGGCGAATTCATCCAGTTCCTTTCTCATGCCGAAGGTTCTGTAGCCGAACTCGACACGCAACTCATTCTCAGCATCGAACTCAAGTTCTGTAGCAGCGGCACAGCGGAGCCGGGTTTTGTATTTATTGCAGAGTTGCGTCGAATGTTAAACGCTCTGCGCCGGAAGCTCGCACGCGAATAACTCGTCACTCGTCACATGTCACTCGTCACTCGATCGGAGGAGCCGAGCATCATCGACATCGAGAACATCACGAAGGACTACGTGATGGGCGAAGAGATCGTTCACGCGCTGCGCGGCGTGTCCCTGCAAATTCGCCGCAACGAATACATCGCCATCATGGGACCTAGTGGCAGCGGCAAATCGACGCTGATGAACATGCTCGGCTGTTTGGATACCCCAAGTTCCGGACGCTACGAATTCAATGGTCGCGACGTTTCTGCAATGAGCGACGATGAACTGGCGTCCATTCGCAATCGCGAGATCGGATTTGTTTTTCAAACGTTTAATCTTCTTCCGCGCGCTGACAGCCTGCGAAATGTCGAACTTCCGCTTGTTTACGCCGGGATTGATTCCGAAACGCGATGGGAACGCGCCGCGTCCGTGTTGCGTGAGGTAGGACTCGGCGATCGTTTGCATCACAAGCCTAACGAACTTTCGGGAGGCCAACGCCAGCGCGTCGCGATCGCACGGGCTTTGGTGAACGATCCATCAATCATTTTGGCCGACGAACCGACCGGCAATCTTGATTCCAAAACGGGCGAAGAAATCATGGCGCTCTTCGAAAATCTCTATCAGCGCGGGCACACGATTATTCTCGTCACGCATGAAGGCGAAATTGCACAGCATGCACGGCGCACGGTCCGCTTGCGCGATGGGCTGATTGAAAGCGACGACGGCGGCTTCGATGGGATTGGCATGTTGCCGATCGAAGGTCCGCTTGAAGCGAATGTCACGACTTACAGATGAAACGGCTCGTCTATGAGTTGAGCGAAAGCTGGAAGATCGCCGTGGCGCAGATGCGTTCCAACAAAACGCGTTCCACTCTCACCGCGCTCGGCGTCATCATCGGGATTGTCGCCGTGACCCTGATGGGCACTGCCATCACGCGGAATCCAGGTTGGTTTCGACAAAAGCATGGCCATTTTTGGCGATGACGTGCTCTACGTATCGCAATGGCCGTGGAAGCCTGTGGATGATTGGTGGAATTATCGCGATCGTAAAAAGATCAAGACGGAATATGCGGAGCCGATCAATCGGATCATCGCTGCCACTCCGAATTCCAATCTCGTGATCGCAGTGCCGACTTCCAGTTTGCTGCGCAGCGTGAAATACGGACAAAGCGAAGTCAGCAACGTTCTGATCAGAGGCACCGTATCGGATTACCTCATCACCTCCACGTTCGATTTCAGCGAAGGCCGTTTTTTTAACGAAGTCGAATCTCGCGGCGGCGCCAACGTGTGCGTAATCGGCTACGATGTGGCCGACGCATTGTTTCCTTCCGAAAGCCCGATCGAAAAATCGGTGTTGATCAATGGACAACCGTTCAAGGTAATCGGCGTCATTTCACGGCAAGGCACGTTTCTCGGCCTGTTCAGTCTTGATTCGATTGTGGTGATGCCGTTGCCGGCATTTCAAAAATATTTCAGCGCCAAAAGCGACTCGGACATTCTCGTGAAGGTGAAGGACAAAACGAAGTTGGCCGAAGCAAGAGACGAGCTGACCGGAGTCATGCGACGCGTCCGCGGACTGCCGCCGGAGAAAAAGGACGACTTCAGCATCAACGAACAGCAGGCGCTCAAAAGCACGCTGGATCCGATCAAAAACTCAATCGCCATCGCCGGACTTTTCGTTACTGGCCTGTCGCTTTTCGTCGGCGCGATTGGGATCATGAACATCACCTTTGTAAGCGTCAAAGAACGCACGCGCGAAATCGGTACCCGCAAAGCCCTTGGTGCACGAAGGCGCACGATTCTTCTTCAATTCCTGATCGAATCCACTTCGCTTTGTCTGCTCGGCGGGCTGATCGGGTTGGGAATTGCGTACGTAATGTGCAGCGGCATCGGCAAGGCGTTCCCCTCTTTTCCGGTCAGTTTCTCGCTCGGCCTGGTACTGGTAAGTATGGCCGTTTCAATCCTCACGGGTTTGTTCTCCGGTTTCGCCCCCGCCTGGTCAGCCTCCCGCCTCGATCCAGTAGCGGCGCTCAGGTATGAATAGACATTTAACCGCGGAGAACGCACAGGACACAGAGAATGCAAAGTATTTGAATGAGTTGACAGAGGGGATCATCGCTGCGGCGATGGAGGTTCACCGCGCTGGACACTGCTCGGACCGGGGTTGCTGGAATCCGACTTACGAGATCTGTCTCTGCCGCGAACTGGCCGTCGGCGGGATTCCCTTTCAGCGGCAGGTTCCGATTGCTGTGGAATACAAAGGAATGCAAACTGACTGCGGAAGTCCTGCTCTGCGACCTCTGCGTCCTCCGCGGTAAATAGATTGTCGACATGCTATTTCGTGAAATAGTGAAGATGGCGCTAACCTCATTGGACGCGAACAAGCTCCGCGCTGCTCTGACGATGATCGGCATTACTATCGGCGTCTTCTCGGTGATTTCAGTGATGACTGCCATCGGCGCACTGCAATCATCCATCGAAAACGGTATTAGCTTTCTCGGTTCTAATATTTTTCAGTTCGCCAAATACCCGGCGAACGTAAACGTCGGGGGAGAGATCAAGAAAAAATATCAGAACCGTCGCAATGTTACGTATCGGGAGGCGCTCCATTACGCGAAATTAATGGAGGGGAGCGCTCGTGAGATCTGCCTCAAAAGTTTCGGCTACGAGGTAAAGGGACAAGCGGTTTACAACGGGGTAAAAACGACGCCGAGTCTCCTCATTGTCGGCACGAACCGAAGCTTTTTGGCTGCCAACGCCTACACGCTTGGCTACGGCCGCAATTTGAACGACGAAGACGTCGAGCTTTCGCGCCGGGTGATCGTCGTCGGCAAAATGATCGAAAAGCGATTGTTCCCACACGAGACGCCGATCGGCAAAGTCATCAGAGTAAGCGGCCACACGTACACGATCGTTGGCGTGCTTGCAGAAAAGGGAACCTCCTTCGGCCAAAGCCAGGATGACCTTTGCATCATGCCTATCACGCGATTTTTCGAGGATTACGGCGAAGCCAGGCGCACCGTCAACATCGCCACGCAAGCCTTCTCTGCGGAGACTTACAATCAGACGCTGGACAAAGGGATAAGCGCCATGCGCATTGCGCGCGGATTACGCGCCGATCAGGAAAACGATTTCGAGATTTACTCTAATGACTCACTCAAAAGCGCGTTCACGTCGGTCGCCGGAATCGTGCGCATCGGCGCATTCGTCGTCAGCTTCATCGCGCTCGTAGCTGCGGGAATCGGCATCATGAACATCATGCTCGTGAGCGTCACCGAGCGAACCAAGGAAATCGGTGTCCGCAAATCAATCGGCGCGCGCAGCCGCGACGTTCTGCGTCAGTTCCTTACCGAAGCGGTCTTCATCTCAGAAGCCGGCGGAATTCTGGGGATCGTCCTTGGAATCATCGCCGGGGACTTGCTCGCTGTCTGGCTAAAGGTGGACATCATCTTTCCCTACGGATGGGCGATTGCCGGCCTTCTCGTCTGCTCAGCCATCGGCATCGGCTTCGGCCTCTACCCAGCCTATCGCGCAGCCAACCTCGACCCTATCGAAGCGTTGCGCTACGAATGAGGCGCTCTTGCTTAAGTAGCCGACTAACAAAAGATCTTTGTAAGTGGTCAGTGGTTCTGACTACAACGATTTGGATGGGATTCGCGCATTGGTTAAAAAGAAGCGGCGTTTCAAATTCGATGAAGTGAGGCAAAGATTCCGCCTCACTCCGACCGAGAGACGAGTAGCGGTATTCATAATCGCCGCGTTCGTGCTCGGTCTGGTCACGAAATGCTACCGCGACGCGCATCCGGAAATCCCGAAGCCGGTCGAGAAAACACATTCCGGCCGCCACAAAACTCAGCGTTAAAGATATTTCCTTGGAATCGCGTGCTCCGCGGTCTCATGTTGCCAATAGACCGACAGGATCCACCAGCGTTTGCCGTCATCGAACAACTGGAAGCTGTTGATGCCACGCATGAACGGCGCCGCATCGCTCAAATCATGGCGCGATTCGTAAGTGCTCCAAACATGAGCAATCCGGCCAAACTGTTCGGTTCGCCGCGCCACCTCCTTTTCGTAAAAGCCTTGCTGCAAAAGTGGCTCTACCCGCGCGATGTAACCTTCGACATCCAAGATTTGCGGCTCAATAGCGACGTCGTTTCGTCCAGGCATGCTCGCGGTTGGAATTAAGCGCGCACCGGGATAAAACAACGACCGTTCGCGATTCCAATCGCGTTTTTTTTCAGCGGGACCGGAAATCACATCGTACGCGGCGGCGATGATTGCGTCGATCGACTCCACGTCACGGGGATCAGCTGGCTGCGACATTGGGCTTTGGAGAATTGAATGTGTAAGTCGAGCGGCAGAGTTCAAGTACCTTCATCGCCACGTTATGCCCTGGAATCCCGCTAACGGCGCCGCCGCGCAGCGCGCTCGAACCGCAGAAAAAGACATTTTCGTATTCAGTTTCCACGCCCCAAGTACCGACCTGCTCCTTCCGTTCAGCGAAGGGAAACGTCGGTGCGGTCTGAAAAATGTTTCCATGATACATTCCCAGCTCGTCCTCGATGTCGACCGGGCTTTTGCTTTCGATGCAAAGTCTCCCGTCATTCGACACCGCCAGACAACTTTCGATCGGCTCTTCCAACCATTGGTTCATGCTCGCAAGATATCTCTTCTCCGCTTCCCGGCGCATCGCTTCATTAGCTCGCGCAAACAAGCTCCACGGCGCGTCCAGTCCGAAGAGTGTCATGGTGTGAAAGCCTCGCTCACGTAACTCCGGCGCGAGAATGCTATCGTCGGTGAGGGTGTGGCAATAGATTTCGCACGGTGCGTTTCCTGATAGCCTGCCGTCGGATGCCTCGTCGTGGCTAACGATCATTTGTTCGTAGCCTTCGTCGCTGTGGAATGTCCCGCAAAACGCGTCACTCGCGGGAAGTTTCTTTGCTTTCAGCTTCGGCAAACGACTCAGCAGCATGTTGATCTTGAAAACGGAACCTTCGTCCGTGCGATCCGGCTGAAAGAAACGACCCGTATACTTTGCCAGCAAGTTGCGACCAAAGTTGACCAGGAGAAATCGCGCCTCGACGGTTTCCTCTTTCCCATCCACCAAAAACTCAATGGTGCGCGTTTTGCCGTTGACGTTCAGCGCCCGCACCTGAACATTCGTGAGCACTGTGGCGCCTGCCTTGCGCGCCACGCGTTCCAGTTCGGACGAGACTGCACCCATCCCACCGACCGGCACCTTCCATTCGCCTGTCTTATTGCCTATGAGGTGATAAAGAAAACAGCGGTTCTGCAGAAGCGACGGATCGTGCGGATAGGTCAACACGCCGATCTTTGCATCGGTGAACACCAAGCCGCGCACCAGATCGTCTCGCAGGTAGCGCTCGATCGCGTTCCCCAGCGGTTCCTCAACTAAACTGTGCCATGACTCTCGCGATACTTCGTCAACTTGGAATCGGCGCGCCATTTCTTCTTTGGAAATCAGCGGTTCGAGCATCGAGTCCCATACGCGCTCGGCGAAGACACGTGGTAGCGCATAAAAATTTTTGACCGCATCGTACTCGGTATCGTTTCCGGTCAGTTCAAACATCGACCGGCGGCTCACGTCTTCATCCACATTGCTCATAAGCAATGCGGCGTGGTGTCCGTGATTTACATATGGCGTGCATGATGCCGTGGCGCGGCGACGCAGTTCTAGCTTTAAGCCGAGGTCACTGATAATTTTATGCGGGAGCAAACTGACAAGGTACGCATACCGCGACAAGCGCGCGTCGTAATCCGGAAAAGCTTGCGCCGAAGTCGCCGCTCCGCCGATGTAATCATTCTTTTCCAGCAGCAGCACACTTAGCCCGGCGCGCCCGAGATAAGCCGCGGCCACCATGCCATTATGACCAGCGCCCAAAATAACTACATCGTACTGCGATTTCATTTTAAGTTCGGTCTCAGATTCATGCTTACATCAAACATTACCCGCCAAAGTTCAAACCTTTCTTAGGCTGAAATGCATTCAAGTATCTCGCCTTTTGCTACTTCAATTATTCTCAAGGAATGAAACCTATCGCCGGACCAAATGTCGTTATAATTAGAGACCGTTTGATCCGACCGGCGCGATGAGAATGTCATTCTTGCAAAAATGCACGATTGCCCTCCTCGGCATCGGGATCTTCGGTGGGGCGGCATACATCGCGCGCATTGTCTTTCGCCCCGAGGGACTGGCGAAATACAGGTCAATTCCGTGGGTGGAGTACGTCCATCCCAACATCAAGAAGCTGAAACAAGCTCAAACTTTAGTCAGCGAAGGGAACTTGAATGAAGCGCGTGCAATTCTGGTAAACGCGCTGATCAGTGCGCCGAAATCCCCTGTTACCCGTGAGTTGCGCGATCTTCTTGGCGACGTCAACACACAAATCTTTTTCTCGAAAGAACCTTCGCCTCGTAAAAGAGAATACACGGTGAAGCGGGGGGACGCCCTGGCGTCGATCGCACGAAAGCTTCAGTCCAGTGCCGACGCGATCATTCGCGTAAACGACCTTGAATCCACATTAATCCGGCCGGGAGAAAAGCTGCTCGTCCCGCACCTCGATTTCACCATCACAATAGACCTTCCCCGTGATCGTCTGGTCGTGCACGATAGTCACGGATTTTTTACTCAATACCCGATCGCGTCCGCCGATTTGCCATCGGCGCGACAGCCGAGAATTCAGACGACAGTAACGGCGAAGTCCTTTTGGAAAAATGGCAAGCCGGTCCCACCGGGACACGCACTCCAGAAAGACGGAATACCGCGAATCGACCTCGGACGTAGAGGCTTTGTGCTCTATGGCGTCGAAGAAGATAGTGATGCCGCTACCACACAGATTGCCGTTGATGCCGACGATAAACAGGGAGCACAGAGTTCTGACGACCCAGATCGCCCACCTTCAGGAATCGCCATGCTGAAAGATGATCTTGCTGAGATCGAACTGCTCATTCGCAAAGGGACACCAGTCACGATCATCCTTGATGCTGGGCCCTAACCAACACATCAGCGCTTCCCAGCAACGTCGAGAACAATGCGAAATCGAGCCTTGCCGCTCATCATTCGCTCGTAAGCCTCGGCGGCTCGCTCCAAAGGAAAAACTTCGTTCATTGATTGCACACCGTTCAAAGCGCTGAAGCTCAGCGTGTCCTGCGAATCGATCGACGTTCCAGAGTACCAGCCCTTCACCGAGCGACACCCGGTGATAAGCAGAATCGGATCAACCGAAATCGGACCGGCCGCGCCGATGACGATGAAGACACCGTTTGGCGCAAGTCCGCCGAGCACCGCCGTCATCGCTTCGGCGTTCGTTACGGTTGCGATCACAACGTTCGCGCCGCCGAGCTTGTTCAGTTCCGCCGCCGGATCGGATGCCCAACTGTCAATGTAATGAAACGCGCCGAGTTTCTTGGCGAACGCTTCCTTGTCTTTTCCGCGCGCGATCGCCACAGTCTTGAACCCCATTTTGGCTGCGAACTGCACGCCGAGATGACCGAGTCCGCCAATCCCAAGCACTGCAACCACATCGCCTCCTCGAGCGCCGCTGTTCCGCAGCGCGTTGAAAGTCGTCACCCCGGCGCACATCAGTGGCGCGCCATCGACGGCAGATAATTCGTCGGGCACCAGAGCTAGCGCCTCAGCCGGCGCAACCATGTATTCTGCGTAACCCCCATCGAATGAAATTCCCGTTGTTAGCAAGGCGACTTCACATGCAAAGAACTCGCCACGCCGGCAATGGTCGCAATAACCGCAGTTGCCGCCGTGCCAGCCGACGCCGACGCGCTGACCATCTTTCCATGGCTTTACTCCTTCACCCACGGCGTCAACAACTCCAATGACCTCATGCCCCGGCACACGCGGGTACTCGATACCGGGCCAGAGTCCTTCTTTGACTAACGAGTCGCTGTGGCAAACGCCGCACGCCTCTACCTTGATCCGCACCCATCCCGGTCGCGGCTCGGGAATATCTCGTTCAATCAGTTCCAACGGCCCGCCAGCACGCGGAATCTGAACAACACGCATTTTTTTGCTCATGAGTTTTCAATCGCCCTGCTCGGTGAAAAACACAAGAGCTGCGCCGCAGTTTCTAGGGAGCACAGGCTACCATTTGGCCCGTGAGCTACGGGAGATAGGCTCAAGGCTTGCCGTACACGGTGTTGTAAGGCGTTGTGGTGTCAACGAGATCGTTCGAGAAGGCGGAAATATTCGTCGCGAGAGATACCAGCCGTTTTGAGGTTGTTGCGGATGATGAAGACCGGGACCCCGCTATAGGTCGGGATCACCACAGGGCGGGCGATGCCCTCCTTGACGTAGGCGCGATGACTGCCTTCCTGTCGTTTGAAGCGGAAACCGGCGGCGAGAAAAACAGATTCGAGCGTCTTCCAATCAACCGGAGCAAACCTGGGCATATGCAGGCTCAGGCGCCCACGGTTGCCAGGTGACGTTCGAGAGCAACCCACGCCGGGCTGCGCCAGGAACCGGCTTCACGCTCATAGCCGGCATCCTCCAAGACCTCGTTGAGCGTGCCGTGATCGGCTGCCGTTCGCAGAAAAAGGCGCACCGCTTCGTCGAGTGCTTGCCGAGCCGCTTCCGGGGAGGAGCCTGAGCTGGCTACATCCAGCGGCATCGCGTGCGCGATAAACTGATCGCCCTCCTTCCAGATTTGAACGTGGTACTCGATTTCCATGGGCGCAGTTTAACGCAGGCAGAGAAGCAACCCAACATCTTTCAGCTGGTTTTCGTTCGGAATGTTGCGCTTGCCCGGCTTCGTCACACCCGAGGGCAAAGTCTGGGGTCGTCCGGTCGGAATCACCGTCGCAAAGGACGGCAGCCTGCTTATTAGTGAAGGCGGCGACAAAACCATCTGGCGCGTCCGCTACGGCAGATGAGAACCCAAATTTGTCATGCCGCCCATTCGGCGCAGAGGAGCTCTGCTTGTGCAAGGACGAGCTTGGTTGCTTCGTCTTGGAGATCCGGCGGGTAGCCGTGTTTTCGGAGGATGCGTTTAACCAGAACTTTGATCTTCGCGCGAGCGCTTTCGCGGAGCGTCCAGTCGATCGTGACGCTTTTGCGTACCCGGGTAACAAGTTCTGTCGCGATCACTTTTAGGTGGTCTTTGCCCATCACTTGAAGTGCGCTGTTGTTCGCGGCGAGTGCGTCATAGAAGGCGACCTCGTCGTCATTTAATCCGAGGTCGACGCCGCGTTTGTCTGCTTCGCTCAAATGTTTGGCGAGCTTGATGAGCTCTTCGATGACTTCCTGTGTTGCGATCGCGCGATTGTGATAGGCGTTGAGCGTTTTCTTCAGCATCTCGGAGAATTCGCGGCTTTGAACAAGATTTCGCTTGGAACGCACTTTGATTTCGTCGCCTAACAGTTTCGCGAGCAGCTCCGCGGCGACGTTCTTGTACTTGAGCCCGCGAACCTCGGCGAGAAACTGGTCGGAGAGGATGCTGATGTCAGGCTGCTTCAGTCCCGCAGCTTGGAACACATCGATGATCTCGCCTTCGGGTGCGATCGCCTTCGCGACTAATTGCCTGACGGCGTGATCGAGATCTTCGCTCGATTTTCGTTCGCCACGCTTCTTGGCCAGCGCTGCCTTAACGGCTTGGAAGAATCCAATGTCATCGCGAATCTCGATCGCTTCATCGGTTCCCGCGCAGAGGGCAAACGCTTGCGATAGTTCGGTGACTACTTGGACGAAACGTTCTTTCCCGTTCTCTTCTTGCAGGATGTGTTCTTGTGCGCCGGGGAGTAGCGACATTTTTTCGGCCGGTTTCCCGTGTCTCCACTTCGACCAGTCGCAGCCGTGCATCATGCCGCTGGCGACCTCGTGCTTCTCGAGCATGACCGCGATTGCCTTAGCTGTGTCAATGCTCGGATCGCCTTTGCCGCCGCTCTGGGTATACACCGCGAGCGCATGTTTCAATTGGTCGGCTAGGCCGAGATAATCGACGACCAAGCCGCCAGGCTTATCGCGGAAAACGCGATTCACGCGTGCGATGGCTTGCATGAGCGCGTGGCCGCGCATCGGCTTGTCGACATACATGGTGCTGAGCGATGGCGCGTCGAAGCCGGTCAGCCACATGTCGCGGACGATGACAATTTTGAACGGATCTTTCGGAGCTTTGAAATGCCCAGCCAGTTTGCGCCGCTTTTCTTTGTTGCGTATGTGCTGTTGCCAATCGGGTCCATCTTCTGCGCTTCCGGTCATGACAATCTTCACGACGCACGATTTGCCGGTGTCGTCATCGTTAGGCCCGCTCGCCCAGTCGGGACGCAGTTTGATAATTGCATTGTAAAGGTCGACGCAGATGCGGCGGCTCATGCACACAATCATGGCCTTACCCTCCATCGCCTCGAGCCTGCGCTCGTAGTGCTTCACGAGGTCAGCGGCGATCAGATCGATGCGCTTAGGGTTACCGACCAACGCTTCGAGCGCAGCCCACTTCGTTTTGAGCTTCTCCTTGCGCGTTAGCTCCTCGCCTTCGGTGAGCTCTTCAAATTCCTTGTCGATCTTTGGCAGCTCGCTTGCGTTGAGTTCGAGCTTGGCGACACGGCTCTCATAATAAATGGGCACTGTCGCTTTGTCCGCGACCGCGCGCTGGATGTCGTAGATGCTGATGTAATCACCGAAGACCGCGCGTGTGTTCGCGTCGGTTTTCTCGATTGGTGTTCCGGTGAAGCCGATGAACGACGCGTTCGGCAGCGAATCACGAACGTTTCGTGCGAGACCGTCGATCAAATCGTCCTGGCTGCGGTGTGCTTCGTCGGCAATAACCAGGATGTTGCGGCGATTTGAAAGCAATGGCGCTTTGCCGGTGGGCTCATCCGGCGCGAACTTCTGCATTGTCGTAAACACAACGCCGCCGCTCGCTACGTTGAGAAGTTCGCGGAGATGCTTCACTGACTCGGCTTGAACCGGCGTTTGCCTGACGATTTCGTGGCAGCGCTGGAATTGTCCGAAGAGTTGATCGTCTAAGTCATTGCGATCAGTTAGGAAAACCAGCGTCGGGTTTTCCATCGCCGGATGTTCAATGATGCAGCCGGCGTAGAAGAGCATTGAAAGACTTTTGCCTGAACCCTGCGTGTGCCAGACAACACCAACGCGGCGGTCGCCTTCTTTGCCGCCTTCCATTTTGCCGGCCCAGTAAGTGCCGGGTGTTTCGGCCACGCGATCTTTGGCTGTTGCGCGGAGGGTTTCATCGACGGCTGCCTTTACGGCAAAGAACTGGTGATAACCGGCGATGATTTTGTTTGTTGTGCCGCGATCCGGATCGTCTTCGAACGCAATGAAGTTTCGGATAAGGTCGAGAAAGCGTCGCTTCTCGAAAACGCCGCGAACGAGTGTCTCCAATTCGAGCGCAGTAGCAGGCGCATCAAACTCGCCTTCAATCGTGCGCCAGACTTTGAACCATTCCTGGTTCGCAGTGAGCGAGGAGATACGTGCTTCGAGCCCGTCGGAGATAACCGTCACTTCGTTGTAGTGCATCAACGAAGGAATCTCCTGCTTGTAAGTCTGAATTTGGTTGTAAGCGGCGGCGAACCATTTGTCGGTATCTTCTGGAATCTTCAACTCGATGATCCCGAGCGGGAGGCCGTTGACGAACACGACGATGTCAGGCCGGCGATTGTTCTGGCCTTCAATGATGGTGAACTGGTTCACGGCCAGCCAGTCGTTCGCGTCGGGATTATCGAAGTCGATCAATCGAACGTGATCACCTGCGATGCTTCCATCCTCGCGCCGATACTCAACAGGAACTCCGTCCCGCAGCATCCGATGAAAAGCGCGATTGTTGCCAACGAGCGACGGCGCATCGTGGCGCAACACTTTTCGCAGCGCTTCTTCGCGCGCGTCGCTCGGAATCATGGGGTTCAGTCTCGCGATCGCATCGCGCAACCGCCCGACGAGCATTACATCAGCAAACGAGTTGCGTTCCGCGACGATCTCACCCGGTGCGAGATGTGGCGCGTGCGCGATGTCGTAGCGGAGCTCCCTAAACCAGGTGAGTGCACCCTCCTCAACGACGGATTCAGTTAAGTTCGACATGGCGAGCTGCTGATTGCCGCGGAGTTGTCCTCTTGACTGCTTGCCGGTAAGCAGTAATAGTAATCATATCTCATCTGCCTGGTTGCAGAAGGAGTTGGGCCTCCGCATCGCGGAGGCCTCTTTGTTTCAGGTACCAATTCCGATTCGGCGGTCATATTTTTTCTGAAGTTTGTCCCGCATATTTGGGTAGTCGAGACAATGCGCGGTCAAGAGACGCCGACTGGCATTTGGCATTCGCTTCATGATCACGACGAAATCGTTAGGCTGCAACCAAACGTACGTTTTGATATTTCCCTCTTCTTGGATGTCCCAATCGAGGATGGCTGGATCGGGACAATGCTCGAGCATCGGTCGGATCCAGCTTAATCGGGCGCTACGGTTCAAATCTGGCAGCCGGTTTGGCTTTTTTCCTTTGTCGGTGAGATGCCAGAAGATCGCTTCTCTCCCGTCGTCAATCTCGTTGAAATACCACACATGAAAGCCGCGATAACGTGGCTGCGAGACCACAAAGTCGCGACGGAAAACTGCGTAGAGTTCATCGTAGGTCGTCGCAGTCCACGGGTTGACGGCTAGCATCTCGGGCAGCCAGTCGACGCCGTTCATTGCGGGAGAGTCTGAGGCGAGAAGGTGTAGAAGTTGAACTTGGTTTCCCAAGGCGGCGTATTCCCAATCAACTCGCGTCCGTAGCGTTTGGCGACGTGGCGCATCACGTCGTACTTCGCACTATCGACCTTCATGACTTCTGGGCGATTGCGGTATGCCAACGCCCCGATCAGCAGGTCGGCGAGTTGTAAAAGCGGAACATCGTGAGATTCGACCGTTTGAAGACGGGAAACGAGAAGCGCAGACCAATCATAGTTCGCGCTCTTCAAGACCTCCCCCAGCTCCTTAACCTTCGTCGCGCTCCGAGTATCCTTCTTATCGAGGTAAATGTGGTATCGATTCGGACGCCGAAGCAGCGGCTTCAGCATATAGAAATACATTTTGTAGTAGAACGAGTCGTGGCTGCCTTGATTGAAGAACTCGTGGTTCAACGCAGCCTTGTTCTCTACAAGCCAGGCACGGAAGTTCAGCTTTGGATTGTCGAAGAAATAATCGATCAGCTCCGTGTAGAAGCGCATTCGCGGGCGGTTAACCTTTACCCACTTGAGCTCCCATGCGGCGCGATGTCGTCGCATGATCTCCAGAATCTCGCGGTGCGTCTGCTTCACCGCGGCTTCGGGACATGAAACCGCACCGAGCACCATGATAGGCTCGCCATCTCGTTCCAGATGGCAGCTTTCGTCGCAGTAGATATTGATGAGCTCGCGCTGAACCATCTTAATAGCAGTCATCGATCTACCGCCGTCTTTGATTTCCCCCTGAACAGCTTCGGCATCAGCGTGTCGCGCAGGGTGGCGAGGTCGCCGGATTGAATGGAATTCATGACTTGGCTTTCAACGCGCGAAATAATTCCAAGCCTAGCCCACGCAGGCGCACAACGAGCTCGGCAATTTCCGCACCTGCAAGAGCGACCTTCCGCCCGAGAAGCGATCGGGTCTCACCGGTGGCGGATAGGTACGCCTCGTCAACGACTCCCATTTTGTGGGATAGCAAATGGCGCTTCTGGAACGCTCGTTGAACCTCAGCCCAATCGTTAGCCGTGATATTTGAAGCAAAGTCCACCGCGAATAGCTCGCGGACACGCTCCCGTGCGTTGGAAATATTTTGAAATCGGATTTCGACGGCCATTTCGGGCTTGGTGGCCTTCGACGAGAATACACGGCATGTCTCACGGCCAAATCCATCGAACGCGGAAACGCAATCCTCGAGCGCGTTCTCAATCAAATTCTGCGCGAGTGCGGTGTCTTGAGTTTTCGCAACTGCCAGAAGTTTCTCAACAAGGTCGAGGTTCTTATTCAGAATTTGGAAGGAATTGTGAACGCCGCAGTCCGGGCAGTAGCCGAACACGCCGTAGATAGTGTAACGAAGCGTGCACTGATCGCACACCACTTCGGTTTCCAGCTTCTTCTCACGGTAGTGGCGAATAGGTTTCGGTTGCCCTGTCACCTTCATGCTGATGCCGATTCCGAAGCTGCCCCTTGGCGGGTGGTTGAACTCCAAACCCTTTAAGTCTTTGAGTAGAGCGTCTGTAACCTTATTCAGTACCACCGACTTCGCGTACTCTACTTGCGCTTTCGTGAAGAACTTGTTCTGACTGGCTTCGTGGCCGCAGTACAGGACAATGGCAGGGCAGGTTTTCGCCCTTCAGTCCTGTCCCTGGCTGAATCTTGAAGTAGCCTTCGCACGCGACCACTGGGCACTCACGACCAATCAAGCCTTCATCATCCGGTGGTATCGAAATACTGAACTGGGATCCAAGTCTATCTAGGTGTCTCATGCGGCTCCTTCCAGGTTGATGGTCGAGACGCTTAATTTCCCGCTCAGCAGCGTCGGCAGCAGCGAGTCGCGAATTGCGGCGAGCGTCGCGGACTCGCGAATGTTTCGGCCAGCCCTTTCCAAGACTGATTTCGCTAATACTGAGAACCGCTCCACAACATTGCGTGAAGGAATAGCGATCTCCATCTTGAGTACGCTGTCGCCCCTTACGCGTTGATGGCTGCCAGTGGTACCAGTGACAAGCGTCGCGTATTCGGATGTGAATGTTCCGTTGGTGAAAAGGCAGAAGAGAAACTCACGGGAAACGCCATCTTTCGGCCGGGCGACTAAGAACTCGGTCGAACAGATAGCCCGACTGCCAGTCGTGAGATCAGGTAACCAAATTCGCGGGATGTGTGGGTTAAGCTTCGATAGAAGAACAGCGTCAGGCCGGACGACAAGCTTCTGACTTTTGATGGCGCTTCCTGATTCGAGCTTCGGCACGCGGCCTTCGTCGAATGCCGGAAGACTGTAGTGGGCGAACAACTCGTCGGGGAAATTCGATGGATCGAGAGTGTTGCGACTGAAGGTCAGGATTTCTTCTGCTTTGCCTACTCGCCAGCCTTTCGGAATCGGGCCGAGCTCAGAATCTTCGAACTCGTCAGGGAAAAGACCGGCAGTAGCGGGGTCAACGTCGGCGGGCTGGTGGCCGTCGAGTTTGGCGCGGACGGGGTTGAAATCGACGAACCAGCTCTGGAAGAGCGCCCGCGCCATCGCTTCCAGCGTCACGTTCATCCGCCGGTTCAACTCGATCTTGTCGTCCAGCGCGCCAAGCACCGCCGCGATCGCTTTTTGCTCGGGTAGCGGCGGAAGCACGAATGGCACCGCACTCATAATGCTAGTGTTCAGGTTCGGCATTGTTGCGCCGATCGCGTGACGAACAATCCATTCGCGGACCGCTGGATGATCCAGTTGATACGAGGCGAAAAGTGGATCAACAATTCCATTTCCAACACGCACCTTTAAGCAGCCAGTACCGCACAGCCAACCTTCTTCAGCCTCGCGGATCAGTGCGCGACGCTCTACATCGCCTCGACGACTATAGATGATATCGCCAGCACGAACACGATGCTGCGATAAGCGATTTGCGTCGGCCTCCGTGATACACGCGATATTGTCTCTAATTACGCGGTTGTCGCCGATGTTGACCGGCATGATGGACGGAATCCCGGTAGGCACGTAATCGGAAGCGTGTAACTGACTGCCGAAGGGGCCGGTTCGAATGCTACCGCCTCCGCGGCGACAGACCTCACCGAGTGTCGTCTGCTCCCAATGTACTGGGACACCGTCTAACACGGACTCAGCCATAGCCGAGATTGTTAGGTTTGTTCTTATCGTTTCCTGTAGCCTCGCTGAGTCCGTAAACTGCTCGTTTAGCTCGCTAACTAACCGCGTCATTTTTTCGTCGAAAGGTTCACCATCGTCTTCTACTTCTTCTGCTCCGACATAGCGTCCGGGAGTTAGAACGTAACCGCGCTGCGTGATCTCGTCAGTAGTTGCAGATTTGCAGAAGCCGGGCAAGTCGCGATAAGGCGGTGCCAGTTCCAAGACGATTCCGCGCTTGTCGGCCTCTTTCAGCAGAGCATCGGAGTCTAGCTTCCAAGCGTGATAGGTGTCGGCAATTCTTGAAATATCGGAGTCATTAAATTCACGATGAACGCGATCAATCAGCGTTCCCATTTTTCGTGCATCGATGAACAGCGTTTCTCGCTTTCGATCACGAAAGCAGACGGGCAAGTCCTCGTCGTGTTCAAGCACTCTGCGGGTCTTATTTTTCGAAAGAAACCAAAGGCAGACCGGGATCTGAGTTGAATAAAAGAGCTGGCCGGGAAGGGCAACCATGCAGTCGACAAGGTCGGCTTCGATGATGGCGCGGCGGATTTCGCCTTCGCCGCTTTGATTCGAAGACATGCTGCCATTGGCGAGGACGAAGCCGGCCATGCCGGTGGGCGCGAGGTGATAGATGAAGTGCTGGACCCAGGCGAAGTTGGCGTTGCCGCGCGGGGGAAGGCCGAACTGCCAGCGCGCGTCGTCGTCTTTGCGGAACCAGTCGGAGTCGTTGAAGGGCGGATTGGCGAGGACGAAGTCGGCGCGCAGATCGGGATGGAGATCGCGCCGGAAGGTGTCGGCCTGCTCTTCGCCGAGGTCGGCTTCGATGCCGCGAATGGCGAGGTTCATCATGGCGAGGCGGCGCGTGGTGGCGTTGCTCTCCTGCCCGTAGATGCTGATGTCGCCGAGCCGGCCGCCGTGGGCTTCGACGAATTTTTCCGATTGCACGAACATGCCGCCGGAACCGCAGCAGGGGTCGTAAACGCGGCCTTTGTAGGGTGCGAGCATCTCGACGAGCAGGCGCACGACGCATTGCGGCGTGTAGAACTGGCCGCCCTTCTTGCCTTCGGCGCTGGCGAACCGGCCGAGGAAGTATTCGTAGACGCGGCCGAGGATGTCTTTGTGCGATTGTTTTCCTTCTCGCCGAAGCTTTGTTACCGATCGTGCCGATGAGGTCGATGAGTTCGCCGAGGCGGTTTTTGTCGAGCGCCGGTCGGGCGTAGTCTTTCGGCAGGATGCCTTTCAGACGCGGGTTGTCGCGCTCGATCGCGACCATCGCGTCATCAACGATTTTGCCGATGGCCGGCTGCTTTGCGCTGTTTTGGAGATAGTGTCCAGCGCGCGGCGGGCGGGACCCAGAAGATATTTTCGGCGCGATACTCGTCAGGATCTTCTGGATTAGCGCCGGCGTATTCGCCTTCGCCTGCGATCAGCTTCGCATGGTGCTCTTCGAAACTGTCGGAGATGTACTTTAAAAAGATTAAGCCGAGGACGACGTGCTTGTATTCCGCAGCATCCATGTTGCTGCGGAGCTTGTCGGCTGCGAGCCAAAGCTTCGCTTCAAAACCGATGTTGGCGGAGTGATTGTTTGATGATCTTGTCGATCTCGCCCGGGCCATTTATGGGGTAGAATTGTAGCAAAAGCTTCTCTAATGAGAAGCGTGGAAAAATCCGGCTTCGCGCGAGGATTTGGCGCGACTCGGAATGGCGATATCTGACATCGCCGCTGCGGGCTTGCCGCTTTATGCGTTGCGCATAATCTGCATTACGCGCGCATGAAGATTGGTTTTGCTCAAATTAACCCGACCGTGGGAGATTTGAGGGGGAACTGCGAAATGATCACTCGCGCATACGAGCGCCTTGCGACAGCGGGTGCAGAACTTGTGCTGACACCGGAGTTGGCAATTACCGGATATCCGCCGCAGGATTTGGTTCTCAAATCGCGCTTCGTTCCGGGGAATTTGCGATTGCTGGAAAAGCTGCATGCTTGTGTCGGCGACGCGGCGTTGCTCGTCGGATTTGTCGATCGCAATGAAGGGCGCGGTAAACCGTTTCGTAACGCCGCCGCCTTGCTCGAACGCGGCAAGCCGATCCGCAAAACGTACAAATCGCTTTTGCCAACCTATGATGTTTTCGATGAGGAGCGTTATTTCGAGCCAGCCGATCGCGTCGAAGTGTTCGTCGTTCATGGAAAAAAAATCGGGGTAACAATTTGCGAAGATATTTGGACGGAACATTACCTGCCCCGACCGCTCTATGATTGCGAACCGGTTCGCAGTTTGGTGGAGCAAGGCGCGGAAATCATCGTCAACCTAAGCTCCTCCCCATTTAGCTTGCACAAGCCGGCGATCCGATTCGAGATGGTGGCGGGCTTGGCGCGAGCACATCAACGTCCGATCTGCTACTGCAATCTCGTGGGCGGCAACGATCAGCTCGTGTTTGACGGCAATTCGTTCGCAGTGAATTCAGCCGGGAACGTGATGGCGCAACTAGCGGCGTTTTGTGAAGACGAGAAAGTCGTCGATACAGATTCGACTTCCACAATTGAATTCCATGAGGGTCTCGCAGGCGCGGGACCAGAACAACTTTTCGCCGCGCTTTCTCTCGGACTCCGCGATTACTGTCGCAAATGCAATTTCCATTCCGCGGTGGTGGGTCTGAGCGGTGGGATCGACTCCGCCGTGACAGCAGTAATCGCAGCCGATGCGTTGCGCGCGGAGAACGTCATCGGCGTTTCCATGCCGAGCCCGTACAGCTCGCACGGCAGCATCGAGGACGCGCGAGCGCTCGCGCGCAGTCTCGGTATCAAATTCCTCGAGATTCCGATCACCGAGGCATTCGGAGTTTTCAAGGCGCAGTTCAAAGAGATTTTCAGAGGTCTGCCCGAAAATGAGACGGAAGAAAACATGCAGCCGCGTCTCCGCGCGATGATCTTGATGGCGCTATCGAACAAGTTCGGTCATCTGGTTTTGTCCACCGGCAACAAGAGCGAACTCGCCGTCGGTTACTGCACACTTTACGGCGACATGGCCGGCGGCCTAGCAGTGATCAGCGATGTGCCGAAAACGATGGTTTACGAGCTGGCACGCTGGATCAATTCCGATTACGCACGATGGGCGATTGAGGTCAATCGCCCCTACCCTTTTGGCAACCGGGGTAGGGGCGGTTCACCTGAACCGCCCGCCTCGGAAATCATTCCGAGATCCACAATCGAAAAAGCCCCGAGCGCCGAGTTAAAACCAAACCAAAAAGACCAGGATACGCTCCCGCCGTATGAAATTCTCGACCAGATTCTGCACCTTTATGTTGAAGACAACCTGAGTGCGCGCGATATCATCGCCCGCGGATTTGACGAGAAAACGGTCCGTTGGGTGCAACGCCGGGTCGACCTTAACGAATACAAGCGCGAACAAGCCGCGCCCGGGTTAAAAGTCACCAGCCGCGCCTTCGGCATCGGCCGCAAAATGCCCATCGCGCAAAAATATGTGGATTGAGTATCGCGGGATGTGGAGCTATCAGCCTAGCATCGATTTGTCATCGAGAGAATCCGAGAGGGTTGCAATCCAGAGAGAAGACCAACCAGTATGTCAAAATCATTGCTTGCTCGCCTTTCCGAAAGATTCGAACCGTTAGACTGCACCCATGAACGTTGACGCAATCCCATGATCCGTATCACACTCATTTATCGAGGTTCAGAAAATACTCACTTCGATTTCGACTATTATGTTAACCATCACGTGGGATGGTCGAGACGCCTTCTATCGGATTATGGACTATCGTCGATTGAAGTCCAGAAGTGCCTACGAACGTTGGACGGTGGAAAGCCTGAGGTGGTATGCATAACCCATGTGGATTTCGAGAGTGAAAGTGATCTTTCGAAGGCTCTGGAGATACACGGACCAGCTCTGATGGCTGATTTTCCCAGCTACACCAACATAGAACCTGAGACCTATGTGTGTGAGATCCTCACTAGCGCTAGGTAGCCAACGGTGCGTTCGAGGACCCAATCCCACGCTCGGACCGACTGCCGCTGAACAAATCGATTGAGCCTACCGCCGTCCGCCGCGATGCGAGTAAGAAGGAAACATTAGGAACGTTGAAGTGAAAGCCACGCTCGGCACAGCTTACCCGCCACAACATGTCCGGACTGGCTGATCTCGTTAGGCAGTTATTATTTTTAGATGCTTCAACCGGCGCTTCAAACGCCAAGGCCGAAGCTGGACCCGCCACGGCGCTGAACACCTCGCCCAACTGCTCTGGCTCCAAACCCATCCCATCGATTGGACCCATTGGTGGCGCAAAACCGCTTTAACTCGAACCAAAATAAACCCAGGTTGGCCTTCATGCGCCCCACCCACCAACTGACAATTGACCAACACTACCGGCAACGGTCGACGATCGCAAATTGTTCTCGACAGGCTGCAGGAACTCTTCGAAGACTTCGCGCATATGAAAACCAGAATTCAATCCATTATCATTGTAATCACGCTCCTGTTCCCCGGGCTTTTGCCACAAGTGCAAGCAGTCAGTCCGGCACTGGAAGGGTGCTATCCCAATTTCACAACTGCCGAAGGGTGCGACGCGCTTAGTCTGCTCACCACCGGCGCTGGAAATACAGCATTGGGTTGGCGTTCGCTTTTCTTGAATAGCACCGGCAGCTTCAACACTGGTGTTGGCGGCGGAGCGCTGGCCCTCAACAACGCGGATTCCAATACCGCAGTGGGCGCTGCAGCGCTTTTGCTCAACACTACAGGCACGAACAACACAGCCATTGGAACTGACGCGCTCGTCTATAACGCCGCCGCCGAGCAAAACACGGCCACTGGAGCGTTCGCGCTTTTTAGCCATGTCAGCGGCAACGGCAACACCGCCAACGGAGCGAATGCTCTTTTTAGCGACACTACTGGTCAGGTAAATACTGCCATCGGCTCTGGTGCGCTCTTTACCGTTAACAGCGCCTTTAATGGCAGATTAACACGCCCATCGGTGCTGGTGCGCTCTTTAGCAACATCAGCGCGGACAACACCGCCGTCGGCTACACCGCGCTTGGCAATAACACTAGCGGCCATGACAATACAGCCGTTGGCTTTAGTGCGCTCCCAAACAATACGACTGGCAGCAACAACATCGCGTTGGGAGGATTCGCTGGCCAGAGTGTTCCACCACTAGCCACGTTATTTGTGTCGGTAGCCAAGGCGGAAACACTGATAACAGCTGTTCGACCGGTCAGATCTTCGGTGCGACCGCTGCCGGAGGAAGTGCCGTCTTCATCGATGCAAACGACAGACTCGGTACGATGACTTCCTCACAGCGCTTTAAGCAGGATATTCAGCAGATGGGCAGTGCCAGCGAAGCGCTGTTCGAGCTCAAGCCGATTACATTCCATTACAAAAAAAGAGATCGATCCCGCAGGCCAATCACAGTTTGGACTCGTGGCTGAAGAAGTAGAGAGAGTAAACTTTGACCTGGTGGTCCGCGACAAGGAAGGAAAACCCTACAGCGTGCGCTACGATCAGGTGAACGCGATGCTGTTCAATGAGTTTCTAAAAGAACATCGCGCTTTTGTGAAACAGCAGCAAAAAGTCGTGGAACAGCAGAAGGAGATCGATGCTCTCAGGACCGAACTGAAATACCAGCGCTCACTCATTGAGAAGGTGAGTGCGAAGCTGGAGGTGGGCCAATCAGCGAAGAAGGTGGTTATGCGCAGTCCGTAAACTGCAGGGCGTCTGTGTCAGACGCCGACATGGCATGTAGTGTGCCGTTGGGAGGTGGTTTGAAAGCCGCTGCTCCGATAATGCGCTGAGGACAGCGCACGCTACAGGGATCATACCGCTCCGCGATCGCGATCTGTTATTCGGCGATTGTGAGTACCGCGGTGGCACCGAGTTTGCCGGCGCGAAATCGGTCAAGCGCGGTGTTGGCTTCTTCTAACGGAAACGTCTCCGTCTGCGTTTGAACCGGAACGCGTGGCACAATTTCAAAAAATTCGTCGCCGTCGCGTCGGGTCAGGTTTGCCACGGAGGTAATAACACGTTCTTCCCAGAGATTGGCATAGGGAAATGAAGGAATGTCGGTCATGTGGATTCCACCGCACACCACGACGCCGCCTTTCGCCAGTGCGCGCAGCGCTGCCGTGACGAGCGGACCTACCGATGCAAAAATAAGCGCAGCATCCAGTTTTTCTGGCGGCATTTCGTCGGAACCACCGGCCCATTTCGCGCCCAACGCTTTTGCAGATTCCTGCGTCGCGGTATCGCCTGGACGTGTAAACGCGAATAAATCGCGTCCTTCGAAAAGGGCGATTTGAGCGATCAAGTGCGCAGCATTGCCAAAGCCATAAATGCCGAGACGTCGCGCGTCGCCCGTTTTGCGATATGACCGGTACCCAATCAGCCCCGCGCAAAGCAGCGGCGCTACGGCGACGTCATCGTATTTCTCAGGCAGATGAAAACAGAAGCGTGAATCGGCAACGGTGAACTGGGCGTAACCGCCGTCAATCGTGTAGCCGGTGAAACGGGCGTTATCGCAGAGGTTTTCTCTGCCGGATCGGCAATAAGCACACTCACCATCTGTCCAGCCAAGCCACGGGATGCCGACACGATCTCCGATCGCGAATGTGGGAGCGGCCTCAGTGCCGCGACTGTCGGGACGCTGAGGTCCCTCCCACATTTCGCCACTAATTTCTTCGACCCGCCCAACGATCTGGTGACCGAGAATTAATGGTAGCTTCGGGTCAGGCAATTCGCCATCGACGACGTGAAGGTCAGTGCGGCAAACGGCGCATGTGCTGACACGCACGAGCAATTGCCCCCTGCTTGGCCTTGGCTTTGGCACATCGCGGAGTTGCAGGGGCTGCTTCGCTTTGTCGAGAACCATCGCACGCATGGGCTTCGCCACGTTAAAGCGTTAAAAGGTTAAATCGTGGAATCATTGGGCGCCAACGGGCTCAGGTCGCAACTGTTCTCTCCCAGGTTCATCCTCGTGATGGTAGTGGGCGCTGCGGAGGAAGGGTACCTTGTCCAGCACATGCTCCTGGAACCATTCCAGCCAGAGATAGATTACCGGCGTAACGAACAATGTGATCAATTGCGAGAAAATGAGACCGCCCACGATCACCAAACCCAACGGTCGCCGTGATGCAGCATCCTGACCGAACCCGAGCACAATCGGCACCGCGCCCATGAGCGCGGCGAGGGTGGTCATCATAATCGGGCGAAACCGTTCCATGCTGGCTTCGTGAATCGCCGAGCGGAAATCCCAGCCTTCGTCGATCCGCTGCAAAGCAAAATCGACCACCATAATCCCGTTCTTTTTAACGATACCCAACAAAAGGAAAAGTCCGATCACGCTATAGAGCGAAAGCACGGAGTGAAAAACATATAATGTCGCCAAACCACCGACGACCGCGGGCACAATCGCGGGAAACAAAACCGTGAAAGGATGCACGTAACTTTCGTAAAGAATTCCAAGGATCACATACATGACAAAGACTGCGGCGAGCAGGAGCAGGGGCAGAGAGCGGAACAGCTGCTGGAACACAAGCGTTTCCCCTTGGAAGATGCCCTGCACGGTCGGATAATGCGGATGGATTTGTGCGAAGGCATCCCCGATAAACTTGGTTGCATCGCCGATGGCGACGTCTGGCAATAAGTTGAAGTTGAAGGTGACGCTGGTGAACTGATTCAAATGGTTTACAGCTTGAGGGCCGATAACTTGCTTTGTCGATGTTACAACACGTAACGGCACGAGATTTGCCATGTTACCAGCCGTCGTGGCTATAACCCCGCCGCCTGAGCCGCTCGCGCTGAAATTGCCGCCGGTGTTGCTGCGGACGTAGAGATCGTCCAAGTCCGCAGGATGCGCCCGATCCTTGTCTTTGACTTCAAGAATGACCTGATATTGGTCGTCCGGTTCCTTGATGAGATAGATGTAATTCTGAGAGTAAGCGTTGCGCAACAGGCTTTGGATTGCAGAAGTAGAAACGCCGTAGGTTGCGGCGCGATCCCGGTTCATGTCGATCCGAAGATTTGGCGTATCGTGATAGTAATCGGAGCGCACACTGGAGAAGCCTTTGAATTGCTTAAGTTTTTTCATCAATTCGTCAGCAACGGCATAAACATCCTGGGGCACGATGCCGCTAATCGTGTAGGCATACTGACCCTGGGTCTGGCTTGTAGCGCCCACGCTGATTTGCAGCACAGGACTGGGCGTTAAGACCGCGGCAATGCCGGGAATCGTGCCGATCGATTTCTGCAACCGCAAAATAACCTGGTCAATGGGAGGACGTTCGCTGCGCGGCTTCAGAAAAAGAAACATCAGGCCTTGCGACAATGCGCTACGGGAAGAGAAACCCGCGAGTGTGAAGAATTGCCCCACGGCGGGATCCGCTTGCAACTTCTTATTGACCTCCATCTGAAACGCCCGCATCTGCGCAGGTGACGAGCCCTCCTGCGCGATGAAGATACCGCGAATGAAACCACTGTCGCCCGGCGGCAGTAACGTGAAAGGGATGTGCGTGAAGAAGAACCACAGGCCAACGATGCAGGCGAGCAGGATCGGCACAGTGAGCCAGGCGCGATCGAGAAACTTGTCAAGCACCCGGCCATAGCCAGCGATGACGCGTTTGATGAAATTGCCGGTGTGCCGTTCCATCCAAGCGCGCTTATGGCCAGCTCTGCGCTCCCCCAGAATGCGCGCGCACATCAATGGGGTAAGCGTCAGCGACACCAAACCCGAGGCGAGAATAGCGACGATGATTGTGACGGAAAATTCACGAAAAATGCGGCCAAGCAGTCCGGGGATAAAAACCAGCGGAATGAAAACCGCCGCGAGCGACAGCGTCATCGACAAAATGGTGAAGGAAATTTCGCCCGCGCTGTTGAAAGTCGCTTTCAGGATCGACTCGCCGTGCTCGGCACGGCGCACCACGTTTTCCAAAAACACGATGGCATCATCGACAAGAAAACCAATGGCCAGGGTGAGCGCCATCAAGGTGAGATTATTGATGGAAAAATTGAGCATGTACATCACGGCCACGGTGAGCAGTAGCGACATGGGCAAGGCCACGGCCGGAATCAACGTGTCGGTAGCGCGTCCGAGGAACACGTAGATAACGATCACCACCAGCACGAATGCGATCACCAACGTCCACTTCACTTCGTCCGCGGAGTTGACGATCGTTTGTGAGCGGTCGAACACCGGCGTGAATTTGATCGAGCCAGGCAAGCTCGCACGCAGCTCAGGGAACAACGCTTTCACAGATTTGGCCACTTCCACTGCGTTAGCGCCCGCCTGGCGTGATACTGCAAGCACCACCACCGACCCGGGCGGTTTAAAACCGCGCATCCAGAAAAAACGCGAGATGCGTTCGTCCTGAACGCCTTGGTACGCATCGGCCACATCGCGCAAGTAAACGGGCAAACCATTCGGGTTGCGCGCCACAATCAGGTTGCGATATCCCTCGGCCTTATCGATCTGTCCATGGGGCTGAAGCACGAAGGTGCGATGCGCACCATCGAATTGTCCCGCGCCGGCATAGACAGTGCCCGCCTTGATCGCGCTTGCCAGATCATCCATCGTCAGACCGCGGACAGCCAGCGCCGACGGATCGGCCTTGATGCGAATCGCACCCTGCACTCCGTAAATGTTCACCTGCGAAACGCCCGGCAGGATGTTGATACGCTGCGCGACAACCGTGGACGCGTACTTATACAGGCTCCAGTCCGTCAGTGTGTCGGACATCAGGCCTAACAAGTAAACCGCCTGATCGTTCGGATTCGTTTTGGTAAACGTCGGCGGACTCGGCAGATCGACAGGCAATTTTCCCGTGGCGCGCTGGATAGCGGCTTGCACGTCGGTCGCGGCGTCGGTGATGCTTTTGCTCAGAACGAATTGCAATGTGAACTGCGTATTGCTCTGCGTGCTGGTGCTGGTAATGATGTCGAGCCCGGGGATTTGCAAAAATTGTTTCTCCAGCGGCGTGGCGATATTGTTGGCCATCGTCGTGGGATCCGCTCCAGGATATGAACAGCTGACTTGGATTACTGGATAATCGACTGCCGGCAGGTCGTTAACCGCGAGTTTACCGTAGGTCGCGAAACCAGCGACGATGACCGACAAAGTTAGCAACACGGTCATCACCGGGCGGCGAATAAAGGGACCGGAGAGTCCTGAGCCCTTGACTGGAACTAACTTCACAGTCGGGTCCGGAGCGTCCTGAGCCAACGATCTCGATCTAATGCGGTCCTGATCTTCTACTTCCCGCTCGCCGTCATGTTCTTCCCCGTCATTCATACGACATTGCGCTTTTTGAAGCGCCAGAACGGTCACCCGTCCCCGGCGTTTGCGGGGCGTACGGTTGCGGCGCTACTTTAGCGCCCGGCGAAAGCGCAAGCTGGCCGGTAACAACTACCGTCTCGCCAGATTTTAATCCGTTCTCGATAACGGTGAGATCGCCCTGCTGGCTTTGGCCCGGCGTTACCGGGCGCAGCTCGACAGTATCATCGGGTTTCACCACAAAAACGAACGGTCCGCTCTGGCTGACCTGCACAGCCTGCGACGGCACAAGCGTCGCATCCTTGAGACTGTCCAGAATAAAACGGACGAGCACAAACTCCGAAGGCCACAGCGCACGATCAGAATTCTGCGTCACCCCGCGGACTCTCACCGTTCCGGACCCAGGCTGTACTGCGTTGTCTATGAAATACAATTCGCCAGTGCGCGGCGCAATCGAACCATCCGCCAGGTACGTCTCCACCTTTACGTTTGGGCCGCCCAGATATTTTCGCACCAGCGGCAGATCATTCTCAGCGACGGTAAAATCTGTGTAAATCGGGTCCAAACCCTGAATCGTGACGAGTGGTGGAGTCGACGGTCCAACCAAGTTGCCAACGTCAACATTACGCAAACCTATTCGTCCGTTAATCGGCGATTTGATGTAACAATAATCGAGGTTTACCTGGGCAGCTTCCGTTGCAGCCTGAGACTTCTGTGCATTCGCCAGAGCAATGTCGTACTCCTGCTGCGCTATGACCTTCCTGGCGCGCAGCTCCTCTTGTCGCTTCAGGGTCGCCTGGTCTAACGCGGCCTGCGCCTTCGCCTGGTCGAGAGCGGCCTGATACGGCCGGGGATCGATGGTGAAAAGCAGATCGCCTTTTTTTACATCTGAGCCATCCTGAAAATGGCGCCCAATAATTTTCCCGCTCACCTGCGCTTGCACCTGTACTGTCTCGTAAGCGGCACATGTGCCGATCTCTTCAAGATAAAGCGGCACATCTTTTGCGACGACTTTGGCTACGGTCACGGGACGCGGCGGCGGCTGAGCAGCCTTAACCTCGGTAGCCCTGTGTTGAAAAATCCGATAAGTCGCAAAGGCAGCGAGTAAGATGAAAAGTAAGTATGCCCATTTGGGAATCGTCTGATTCGCAGTGCGGGTGCGTTTCGCTTGGGGCCCGGTCGAGTGCCGGGGAGCACCGTAGCCCATGATTTTATGATCGCTCACCGGCGCGTTGGCTTTCATTTGGACTCCCTGCGAAATGACCCTTTTCTTGGAATCGAATCTCGCTGTTTAGTGCGACCGTCGTGCCGAGCCAAACTACGGGCCGGACTGCCGTCGCCTCCGGAGCGAAGTTTATCAGTTTTCTCGGCACGCTCCCGAATACGTGCCAAAACATTCATGCAGGTCTGAAGATGAGATGTTGAAATCCCTGACAGGAGTTCGTGCCGCAGTGTTTCGGCGCTTGCAGTGATCTGGGCAATCACACGTTCGGCCCGCCGTCCGAGCAGCACCATCTTGCAACGACGATCCCGCGGCGAACTGCTGCGTGTGATCCAGTCTTCGCGCTCGAGCCGATGCAAAAGTGTCACGACAGAGGGTTCTTCCACACCCAGGCGCGCGGCAATCTCAGTCTGGGTGAGCGCGTCTCCCGCGAGCGATAAATGCATCAGGGTGCGCCATTTCGCCTGGCTCAGCCCCATCGGTTTGAGGCGCTGGTCCAGCTTTTGCCGCCATGCATGGGCTGTGCCATGCAGCAACTGGCCAAGTGTTTCAGTGGGGTCCGCGCCGGACATAACTCTCCAGACCAAATTAGTTAGTATGCTAACCAATTCCAATCCTGCGAGTCTGTCAATCCTTCTTCGCTCGCGCCACTTGAAAGAGAACCATCTCGCGTTTGCTGTAATCATGCACACGAGCAATTGGACGTGCTCGGAGTGGCGCCCATTTTCGCGAGGCTAATGCCTCGGCTTCGTTTTCAGTTCGAACGAGAAAATAATGCGTATCACGCGGCAGCTCTTTGAGATGGCTGACGTATTGCACCGGCGCTTTCACATAGAAAAAGACCGGCTGGTAATCCGGATTCACCGCATAAAGCGTTTCGGTTGCGGGCACGCGCGCATTGATTTCTGCAGCGGCCTTTTTCACCTGCTGCCGGTTTCTCAAGATCACTGCAGTAACCGGATAACCGATCGCCCCGATCACAAAGCCAACCGCGACGAAAGCCGTTGTGACCGTCATGGTCCATTCGCGTTGGTTCCTCACCCATCGACGGGGCCATTCCAACGCGTTTGCCGCACAGAGCATCGCCAGTAGCCAGCACGCGGGGACGATCGCAGGCATGCTGTATCGGGCGACAGCGCCGGGAACCAGGTTGACGCCTACGAAGGGTACTACGATTCCCCAAGACAACGCGCGCGCGAGCCGCTGCTGGGCTTCATCGTGAAATTTTGAAAATCGCGCAAACGGAAACAGAAAAAGCCATGGGAGAAAATAGATTACCCCTCGCGGGATATTTTGTATCCAGCTGAAGAATTCAAAATCGACGCCTTCCAACCGTCCGGTGTACTGAGCAGACCACTTGTCCATCGCAAGGTCGGCCGTCGTGCTGTGGACGAACGGAATCGCCCACGCCGCCGCAATCCCAACCATCACGGTGAGCGCGACGAAATGCGCAGGATGAAAAAGAAGCCGCCAATCTTTGGAATACGCCAGAACCGCCACCACTATCCCGTAGAAAAATATCAGATCCGTCGGCCCTTTTGCCAGCAGACCAAGCCCGAGAAAAACGGATGCCGGCAGCCAGATCAGCCATGCAGATTTCTTTTGAAGAAAAAAGCTCAGCCAAAAAATAATCGCGAGACCGCAAAGAGAGACATAGAGCGCCTCGATTTCAATTAACCGGCCTTTCTCGATGATGCCGATGTTGGTCATCCAGATCAAGGCGGCGATCATCGAGCCTCCCGCACCGAAGCTGGCACGCGCCACGGTAACAAACGCAATGGCTACGGCGAGCACCGACAAGGCAGAGGGCAGGCGCGCTGTCCATTCGTTCCGAACTCCAACGATTTTGAACGACGCCGCTACCAGCCAATTCACGAGGGGCGGCTTGCGGAAATATGGGCTACTCCCTACTTGAGGAACAATGTAGTTCCCAGTTTCGAGCATCCGGACCGCCGGCAAAATTCGGCGTCCCTCTTCTCCCTTGATAGCAATCGAGCCCAGGGCTGGTAAATAGATCACAGCCCATGCGAGCAAAACGACAGCAACGGCGCGAAGCCGCGAATTTATTAGGTCTTTAACACTCAATTGTTGCTCGCGATTTATCCGAAGCGAAGCACCGAACGTCAAATGAAACTGAAACGCAGCTTGACGCGAAGGCTTCGCAATTGTAAGCTATTGGTCTAGTCCGCGCGCTGATTAGAGTGGGAACTGGTGTCCCACTCTTTTTAGTCTGCGGGCTGCATGTTTTTTATGAACGCCGAATTTATCGCCATGCTCGATTACCTCGAGCGGGAGCGCGGGATCAAGCGCGAAATCCTGCTGGAGGCGGTCTCAAATGCTTTACTTTCAGCCTCGAAAAAGAGCGTTGGGGCGTCCCGCGATTTGCATATCGACATTAACCGCAAGACCGGCGAAATCCGCGCCCTCGCAAATTTAGTCGTCGTTGATCAGGTAGGAAATCCGCAGGATGAAATCGATCTCTCCAAGGCACGCAAAATCAATCCTGACGCGAACGCCGGCGACACTGTAGAAGTCGAAGTCACGCCGAAGAATTTCGGGCGTATTGCCGCGCAGACCGCGAAACAAGCGATGATGCAGCGGATTCGCCAGGCTGAAAAAGAAATGATCTACGAGGAATTCAAAGATCGTGCCGGCGAAATCGTCAGTGGCACAGTGCGACGGTTCGACCGTTCCGATGTCATTCTCGATCTGGGTAAGTTTGAAGCCGTGATGCCGCAGCGCGAGCGAGTCGCGGTCGAAGATTACAATGTGGGTGACCGTCTCCGCGCCTACGTAGTCGCAGTGGAAAATGGCGCCCGCGGCCCGGAGATTATCGTCTCGCGCAGTCATCCGAATTTCGTGCGCCGCTTGTTCGAACTGGAAGTAAGCGAGATAGCAGACGGTACTGTGGAAATTCGCGGTATTGCCCGGGAAGCCGGTTATCGGTACTAAGATAGCGGTGTGGAGCTCGAACGAAAAAGTCGACCCGGTCGGGGCATGCGTTGGCATGCGGGGGTCGCGCGTCAAAAACATTGTTCGCGAGCTAAACAACGAGAAGGTCGATATCATCCGTTGGAGCTCAGATCCGAAGGAGTATGTTTTGGAGGCGCTCAAGCCGGCAAAAGTTAAGAATTTGGCGTTCGATACCGAGAAAAAGAGCGTGCAAATCTCTGTCGATGAAGATCAGCTTTCGCTCGCCATCGGGAAAAAAGGACAGAACGCACGACTCACCTCGCGGCTCACGGGCTGGGAAATCAACATCGGCAGGGACACGTCGGCGACGACGGTAGTAGAACAGAAGGTCGCGCAGGCAGCACAGACTCTCGCAGGCGCGCTCCCAGTCACCGAAGAACAGGCGCTGACTCTGGTGAAATCGGGATTTACCAATTTGGAAGGATTGCGCGATGCAGATGTACAGGATCTGGTGGATATTCTCGAAGTGGACGAAACAAAGGCGCAAGAAA
Organism: uncultured Verrucomicrobiae bacterium; assembly: GCA_963757675.1. Lineage (GTDB taxonomy): Bacteria > Verrucomicrobiota > Verrucomicrobiia > Chthoniobacterales > UBA10450 > Udaeobacter. The sequence goes on from CAVWTH010000013.1 coordinate 191,182, forward strand.
TTTACGACGCAGTGCCCCGGCAGGAAGTCGTACACTAACATGGCTCCGTTTGAGGACGCTTGAGCCATGAGCGAAATTTTAGAGGAACAACAATGGCAACGAAGACGAGCAGCAAAACTGCAACGCGTAAGCCAGCCGCGAAAGCTTTCGGGGCTGGACGCAAAACCACTGCTGCTCAGAAGCCAGCCGGTGTCGCGTCAAAAGCTAAGCTGCCGAAAAAGGGACTAGAGAAGGAAGTTGCGCCGGCGGAGACAACGGCGCCAGGAAAGCAGCGCACGGTACGGCCGGAAAAACCCGCTGTTTCCGGACAGGCGCCACCCCACCCGGAGAGCGTCTCGCTCATCGATCGAAAAAGAACGGCAAAAAAATCGCAGGACGGCGAGGTAAAAACAAAACGCACGGTCTTGCCGCCAATCTCGCGTATCCGCGCGTCGCTTGAAGCCACTGCTGTTTCAGCAAAGCCTGCCCAACCAGCAACCGCGCCAGCGCCGCCCCCCGAAGCCCCGCCCGCTGAACACGCAGAGAAACCGTCGGCCGAAGCGGCGTCGGTTCCGGCTGAAGTGGAAGGCGAACCGCACCAGAAAGTCCTTCTTATCAAGCCTCCGATTGTTGTTAAACAGTTCGCAACTGAGCTTGGATTAAAGCCGCACCAACTGATCGCGGAGTTGATGATGCACAACATCTTCGCCAACATCAATCAGACAATCGAGCCTGACGTTGCCGCAAAGATTGCGGAAAACCACGGGTTCATTCTGGAAAAAGAGCGGCGGGAAAAAGGCGCCGGCGTTCACAAGGTGGAACAGCCCGTGGTCGCGCCGCCTCCTCCGGTCATCGAGAAGAAAGAGGAACTCAAATCTCGCGCGCCCATCATTACTTTCATGGGGCACGTCGATCACGGCAAAACCACATTATTGGACGCCATCCGCAAGACACGCGTTGCAGCCGGTGAAGCCGGCGGGATCACGCAACACATCGGTGCCTACAGCGTCGAGCACAACGGACATCACATTACGTTTGTCGACACTCCGGGTCATGCCGCTTTCACCGCGATGCGCGCGCGTGGCGCGAATGTAACCGACATTGTCGTGCTCGTTGTCGCCGCCGACGACGGGATCATGCCGCAAACGGTCGAAGCGATTAATCACGCCAAGGCGGCGCCGCATGTGAAAATCATGGTCGCGGTTAACAAAATGGATCTTCCGGGCGCGAACCTCGAGCGCGTGAAGAAACAATTGCAAGAGCATGGCCTTAGTCCAGAAGATTGGGGAGGCGAAACAATCATTTGTCCAGTGTCGGCCACCAAAGGCACTGGAATCGATCATTTGCTGGAGATGATGACGTTGCAAGCCGAGGTAATGGAATTGAAAGCTTCACCCACGGCCGGGGCGCGAGGCACCGTCATTGAAGCGCAACTGGAAGCAGGTCGAGGGCCCACGGCCACCGTGATCGTACAGATGGGCACATTGGAAAACGGCGATCCATTTATCTGTGGCGATTACAACGGCAAGATAAAATCCATCCTCAACGACCGAGGCAAAACGGTCAAACAAGCCGGACCATCGACGCCGGTGAAAGTTCTCGGGTTTAGCGGTCTGCCGAATGCGGGCGACGAATTCCTTGTCATGGAATCGGAGCGCACTGCGAAGCAATTGAGCGACGAACGGGTGGAGACAAAGCGCACCAACAAACTTTTCGTTCCGCAACGCGCCACGCTTGAGAGTCTGCTGGAAAGCGCGGACGGCAAAAAGGTTTTGCGGATCGTTTTGAAAGCCGACACCCAAGGTTCGGTCGAAGCAATCGTGAACGCGTTGAAGCAGATCGAAACCAAAAAAATCGATCTCGCGATGATTCATTCGGCTGTAGGACCGATTTCGGAATCGGACATTCTGCTGGCGAGCGCATCCGATGCTGTGGTCATCGGTTTTAACGTGAAGGTTGAGTCGCTGGCCGTTCCGGCCGCGAAACGTGAAGGCGTGCAGGTCAAGCTTTACAGCATCATTTATGAATTGCTCGATCAGATGAAAGACGCCATGGCAGGTCTGCTGGATCCGGAGTTGCGCGAAACAGTCATCGGACATGCTGAGGTGAAACAGGTTTTCAAATTGAGCAGAGGCATCGTCGCCGGCTGCCTGGTGACTGATGGTCGCATTGCGCGCGTGGCGCGCGCTCGCATTTTGAGAAAGCGTCAGCCGGTTTACGACGGCGGGATTTCGACTCTGCGCCGTTTCCAGGACGACGTAAAAGAAGTGCGTTCCGGTTTGGAGTGCGGAATCAAGCTGGGTGATTTTAACGAATATCAAGTGGGCGACGTGATCGAGTGCTATCAACTCGAACAGATCGCCCAGAAACTGTAAGGCATCCGTCTCGGCGGACGCCGGCGTTTCACCAGGGACGCCTACCACGAATGAAACATCGACAACTGCGCGTAAATGAACTCGTCAAACGTGAGTTGAGCGCCATCATCGCGCGGGAAATTAACTTCGAAGGCGCGCTGGTCAGCATTAATGCTGTCGATGTCGCTCCCGATCTTAAGAGCGCGCACGTTTTCGTCAGCACGCTTGGCGCAGAAAATGGCGCCAGGGTGATCGGTAAACTGGAAGCGCATCGGCCCGCGCTGCAGGCTGAACTTTCCCGGCACGTGGTATTGAAATATACCCCCCGCCTGATTTTTCATCTGGATGAGTCCATCAAACGCGGTGCACACGTGCTTGAAATTTTGGACGACCTCGGAAAACGTGACGGCCACAACGAGTGAATCCTGTAGCCACGCCCCCGGGGCTCATCTATCATAGCGGGTCGTCCCTCTTTTTTCGGACCGTCCACAGGGCGGTGACCACGACATGATCGCCGCAACATTTGATGAAATCGGCAAGGCCCTTCGCGACCATCAGCAGTTCGTCGTGCTCGGTCATGTTCGTCCCGACGGGGATGCACTTGGGAGTCAACTCGCGCTGGGACTTTCGCTTCAGCAGCTCGGGAAAAACGTGCGCATCTGGAACGAAGAAGGGATGCTGGAAAAATACTCGTTCCTGCCTCGCGCGGAATTGCTGACGAAAGCGCCTGCGACGCCGGAGCACGTCGATGTCGTCGTCGCGCTCGATACTGCAATTCAAAACCGGCTGGGCAACTCACTCGCAGCGATTGCCTCAGCAAAACTTTGGATCAATATCGACCATCATGTCAGCAATCCGGGCTACGGCGATCTGGTACTCATCGATCCCGACGCACCGGCAACGGGACAAATTATTTTCAGCCTGATCAAGAGCCAGGGTCTGCCTATGGATCACGACATCGCGGAAAATCTTTACGCTGCGATCTCGACCGATACCGGTTCGTTTCAATATCCAAAAACCAGCGCACGCACGTTTGAGATTGTCACCGAGTTAGTGCGCGCTGGGGATCTGGATGTCGGAAAAATAAGCCAGCAATTGTACGAAAACTATCCTCGGCGCAGGCTGGAACTTTTGCGGGAACTGCTGCGAACAATGCGGTTCAGCAAATGTGGTCGGGTCGCATCGTTTAGCCTCGGCTTGAAGACCGCCGCAGAACTCGGAGTCATTCCTGAGGATAACGAAGGCCTCATCGATCATCTCCGGGCAGTGCATGGCGTCATCGTCGCTGTGTTCTTCGAGGAACTTTCCGACGACAAGGTGCGCATTAGTATGCGTTCGAAAGATGAGAGGATCGATGTCTGCGCTATTTGCCAGAAATTTGGCGGCGGCGGGCATGCACTCGCTGCCGGCGCGCGCGTTCGCGGGACCCTCGCCGAAGTTGAACAAAAAGTTCTGGAGGAAACTAGTGAAGTCGTTAGGCGTGTCTGAGTCTCCTGACGGCGTCCTGCTCGTGGACAAAGCCGAAGGAATGACGTCACACGACGTCGTGGCTTTGGCGCGACGAAAGCTTGGAACAAAAAAGATCGGCCATTGCGGCACGCTTGACCCAATCGCGACGGGTCTGCTTCTGCTCACCGTCGGCCGCGGCACAAAGGTTCAGGATTTGCTCATGAGCGAGGACAAGGAATACGTGGGCACGTTTGTGCTAGGCGCCACCACAGATACGCAGGACCGGGAAGGCGAGGTGATTCAGGAGCGGCCTGTACCTGCGTTGGATGAAAATCAGATCCGGACCGCATTCGAAAAATTTCGGGGCGATTTTTATCAGTTGCCGCCCATGGTGTCCGCAAAAAAGCATGGCGGCGTGCCGTTGTACAAGCTGGCGCGCCAGGGAAAAGTCGTGGAACGCGAGCCACGCCTCGTCCACGTCTATCGCTACACAATCGACCGGATCGCCTTGCCCGAAATCGATTTCAGCGTGCTGTGCAGCAAAGGGTTTTATGTCCGCACCTATGTGCACGAGATCGGCGAGGCGCTCGGTTGCGGCGCGTATTTGAAATCCTTGCGCCGCACAAAATCGGGCCGCTTCGATGTAGGTAACGCGATCACGGTCGATGAAATCAAAAACGCGACGGCTGAGGAAATTCTCAACCGCATGCTAAGTCTGCCGGAGGTCTCCAGGATGCGCGGAGCCTGAACAAATGACGAAAACCCAATGCCAAAGCTCGAAGGAAAATCCGAACATCGCAGCCCGGATGATTTCACGCGGACTACTCTGTCGTGCTTCGCGGTTCGCTTTTATTTCATCATTCGTCATTCGTTAGTTTCATGATGCAAATCCTACGCTCGATTCCGGAGCTCTCGCGCTTTCCTGGCTCCCTCTTTCTCGCTATCGGCGTCTTCGACGGTGTGCACCTTGGACATCAGGCGGTGATCTCGACTTCCGCAGGGCACGCGCGGGCGGCAAATGGTACGCCTGTGGTCGTGACCTTTGATCCCCATCCGGAGAAAATACTGCGGCCGGAAAAAGCGCCGCATTTGCTTACCGCCACGCCGCACAAGATCGCTCTGATCCGCACCCTTGGCGTGGGGCATCTTCTGATCATTACATTCAACAGAGAATTTGCCGCAACCGAACCGGAAGATTTTGTGCAAAAGTTGGTCCAGCATTCGAAACCGCTCCGTGAAATTTGCGTCGGACACGAATGGTCGTTTGGGAAGAATCGGCGCGGCAATCTGGAATTGTTGACGCAATTAGGTGTGAAGTTCGACTTCAATGTCGTGGGAATTCCGCCGGTAAGCGTTAATGGCGAAATCGTTAGCAGCACAACGATCCGCCGCGCCGTAGAGGCAGGCGATTTAAAAAAAGCGGCAACGATGCTTGGCCGCGAATACACAATTTTGGGGACGGTTGTGCACGGCGACGATCTGGGAAAGAAAATCGGATTTCCAACCGCAAACCTAAGCGCCCACAGTGAACAATTCCCGCCGAACGGCGTTTATTTTGCCGAGGCGAAGCTGGACGGCGTTGTCTACCCCGGCCTAGTGAACCTCGGCTATCGGCCCACGGTGAGCAGCGGCAAATCGGATCGCACTCTTGAAATTCACCTGCTCGACTTCAAGCGTGACATTTATGGCAAAGATCTCGAGCTGCGGTTCGTCCGTTATCTCAGGCCGGAGACGAAATTCGAAAATGTGGATGCGCTCGTGCGGCAGATCGAGCGCGATGTGCAACAAGCGCGTGAACTGGCCGCCGCGGTAACCGCCGCGTCGCTCTAAAACTCCAGCCGCGTCAGATCGCGTGCTTCCGGTGTCCTGCGGATGGCGAAGATGACGGCGAAAGCGCCGACCACAAGCCCGCAGCCAAACGCGAACACCAGCAACAGCCAAATCGGGAAATCCGCCATCTGGATCATGCCTTCGCGAACGATGCGACCGCCCCCAGACAGCAAGTAGGCGACTCCGCTTCCCAGCAACGCGAGACCGAACAAAACCATCGCACGCAGCCATCGCGGCTCGCGCGGCGCTGCCGGCAGCCCGACCATAACGCGCGCCGTGAATCCGTTATCGTCGATATACGGCGCGGCTTCCCGTAACTGCCGGTCCAGGGTTTCGTCGTCGATCATGCCGTTCATTGTATCAATTAGGCGCCCACGCCGCCAGTGTGCGTTTCAATTTTTCGCGTCCGCGCAGAACGTTCGTCTTAACCGTGCCAAGCGGAATCTCGAGGACGCGCGCGGCCTCATCATGTGACAGACCATTTTGGCAGCAAAGCACAATAGCGGTGCGTTCATGTAACGGAAGCAAACTCAGCGCGTGCATAAGATCGTGTCTCAAACCGGGATCGACGGTGTGGGGATCCTGCTCTGCCTGCCACCGCTCCTCATCCACACCGACCAGCTCCTTGCGCTTGCGTGCGTCCTCACGAAAGCAGTTGTACGCGATTCGATAAAGCCAGGTTGAAAATCGCGCTTCGCCGCGAAAGCTACGAATGTTCTTGTAGACTCGCAGAAAGGTTTCCTGCGCGAGATCGTCGGCCAAAGCAATATCCGTGCGAGTGAGCTGTCGCAGCAGACCGCGCACGTTGGACTGATGCCGGCGCACCAGTTCGCCAAAGGCGTGCTGATCGTCATCGGCAAGAACCCGCGCAATGAGGTCCGCATCAGTGAGCTCCACGGCCGCAATATTACGGCCTCGGTGGCGGAGGAGGAATGTCCTTTTTGCCTTCCAGCTTCCATATAATCAAATAACCAAGCCCGATCAGAAACGGAATCAGCCCGAACGACCATGCACCGCCTTCCCAGTCATTAACGGCCGCAATCCAAATCATCAGGCCCAAGCCTACCATCGTCCAAATAACCCCGCGCCGCACATCCGAGCGCCGGCGCACGCGCCGCACCTCAGGTACAAGCAGTTCTGCGGGAACTGGCTGACCTTTCTCCACCATCATCCGGATCGTGCGTTGACGCATGCGGTTTCCTATAAGCGCGAAGATCCCTATCACCATCACGATCAGCACGGGCGCACCGAAGATGGACATAAACACGATCGCCACGATCGGAATGGCAACAAGATTGCGCATTTCTTTAAGATCGGCGTCTTCATCTTTGTCGCCGGTCTCAATGACGATTCCATGCTTGCCTCCGAGCTTTTTCTCCAGCTTCCGGTGAATTTTGTCGGCGAGATCGGATGAAACGGAACTCGCGGTCGCGCCTGGCGCTGCCGTTGCGGTGAAAGTTGGGGTTGTCGTCGCCGTTGTTGCTGCTGTTGCTGCTGTTGCTGCTGTTGCTGCTGTCGCTGCTGTAGCCGCTGTAGCCGCTGTTAGCGTTGTTGGCGTTGTCGGGCTGGCAATCGGCGTTTCGCTTGTAACCTGCGCAAACAAGTGGTTGCCAGCCAGCGCTATCGAGCAAATGGAGAGGAGGATTAGCTTATTCATAGAGTGTTTGAGCATGGGATGCAGTAAACGTCCCATTTGGATTCAACGATTTTGAGCCTCAGAGGACAATTAAAAAGGTTGCGTGGCGCGGTTGGCTGGACATTATTGTTCCCTCTTAAAACTGCGGGTGTAGCTCAGTTGGTAGAGCACCACCTTGCCAAGGTGGACGTCGCGAGTTCGAGCCTCGTCACCCGCTCCCGCCTTCGCTTGCAGCGTAGCGCCAAAGCGGAGACGGGAGCGAGTGCGCCGAAGCTTTAGCGAAGGCGGACCGCCCAAAACGCAAAGCTACGGCGGGCAGGCCAACCTTCAGATGTTTTACGTTTACCTGTTGAAGTCGGAATCTCATCCGAAACAACCATACGTAGGCTCGACCCGGGACCTGCGACAACGGCTTGGAGATCACAATGAAGGCCGCTGTCCGCACACCGCCAAGTTTCGGCCTTGGACTCTTATTGCGTATTTCGCATTCCTGCAGGAGCGGACCGCCATCGCTTTCGAAAAATACCTGAAGTCAGGTTCGGGACGCGCATTTATCAAACGGCACTTTCTCTAGTGCTGTCCAATAATGTTTCTCTGGCGAAAATCTGCCGAAATCCGCTGGGTTAAAGCGAACGAAGAGCTTCTCCAAGCTTATGGTCACGGCCAACTGGTGATCGTACGCCGACCACGGCATAAGTTTCTTCAGCTGGAAATTGCATGCAGCTCGCGAAAAGCGTCGCGCGGATTTGTCGCAGACTTTGGCGGGCGCATCGAGAAATTGCCGCGAAATTGGCTGGAACGATTCACGATCGACGATTCGAAGCCGATCAAGATTGGACAGCGCTTGATCGTCGCGAAACCGGCAAGCGAGAGTGTCCGATGTCCTCAGCGGATTCCGGTTCAACGCGCCAGACCTGATGCGCGAAGGACAGCGCACGCTAAAGACCGGATCGGCGAAACGCAGGTCCTCGTTATTCCCGCTTCTATCGCCTTCGGAACCGGCGAGCATGCTACAACCGCAATGTCGCTTCGTCTTTTGGAAGAACTGACGCGGTATTGGGAGCCCGACTGGTCAGTCGAGGATCTTGGCACCGGCAGCGGAATTCTTGCTCTGGCGGCGAGCCGCCTCGGCGCAGGCCGCATTCTGGGCCTCGATACCGATCCGGCGGCGATCTCGATGGCGAAATCAAACGCGCAACTGAACAAAATTCGTGGCGCCACTTTTCAATTGGCGGACGTGCGCAAATGGAAATCGGCTCAAAAGACCCAAGTCATCACCGCAAATCTGTACAGCGATCTGTTGATAGAAATTCTGCCGAAATTAAGACGCAGCGGGTGGCTGATTCTCTCAGGAATCTTGCGCAGCCAGGAAACCGAATTCGTTGGCGCCCTGCGACGATACAAGATCAAGGCCATTCGCCTCAGGCGTCGCGGGAAATGGATCGCCATCCTGGCCCGTTGCGGTGGCGCTCTGCGAGCGCGGGAACTTGCCGCCGGCAAAGTTTTGCGGTGGTCACAGACCGCCGCTACAGTAAAACCCAATGCAAACTGAGCAGCTTGCCTACGTCATCGTGACGCCATATTCGATGCGGAAATCGCGCACCGGCGGCATTGTTGGCCGATTAATTTCCCGTACCGGACTCGACCTGGTTGGCGGAAGAATGTTTGCTCCCAGTGCAGAATTATCCCGACGATATGCCGACACAATCGTCACGGAAACCGATGCACGGCATCGCGCCACTCAGCAATTGATTCGCGCGTACGTGCTGAAAAATTTCACCGCCGAAAGAAACGGGCAGCGACCGCGCGCCTTGTTTCTGATTCTTCGCGGGTTAGATGCAGTGGAAAAGATTCATAACGTTGTTGGCCACATCGTGCACGAGCGCACGAGCGGCGAAACGATTCGTGACACTTACGGCGACTATATCACCGATGATTCTGGCAACGTCGCTTACTTCGAACCAGGAGTAGTCACTGTATTCGATCCCGACGCAGTCGAGCGCGATTTGAAGCTTTGGTCGGAATTCTCTGATTCCGACGGAGGAATCCTCGACTATGCCGTCCCCTTCCCCTCTGGCGCGCAAATCGAAAAAACGCTCGTGCTGATCAAGCCCGACAATTTCCGGTTCCCGAATCTCCGGCCGGGCGGCGTAATTGAAGTATTCTCACGCACTGGCCTTTCGATCATCGGATTCAAAGTTCACCGGATGACCGTGGCGCAGGCGGAGGAGTTTTACGGGCCCGTTCTACCGGTGCTGGAAAAAAAGCTCGGCCCGAAAAGCGGCCACGAAAACTGGGAGAGTATTATCGAATTTATGGCTGGTAAAAAACCAAGCGAATGCCCTCCAGAGGAACGCGACGCTCCGGGGACCGAAAAATCGATCGCCATCGTTTACCAGGGTGTGGACGCCGTGCGCAAGATCCGTGACGTGCTCGGCCCAACTGATCCGGCAAAAGCGCCACCGGGATCGATTCGAAAGGAGTTTGGGCAGACTATCATGGTTAATGCCGCGCACGCATCGGATTCCATCGAGAACGCGACCCGCGAAATGGCGATCGTCCGAATCGAAGAAAATAATTTTAAACCTCTGATTGAAAACTTCTATCGCCACCAATAGTTTGCGCTCCCAATTTTGAATCACATTAGCCCGATGGAAATTTCCGAACGCGCTTCTCAACTCACTCCGTCCCTTACTCTTTCGATTGATAGCAAGGCCAAAGCTATGAAAGCTGAAGGCATTGACGTCTGCGGCTTCGGCGCAGGAGAACCGGATTTCGACACACCTGAGCACATTAAAAGGGCCGCGATCGAAGCGTTGGAAGCCGGCTTCACAAAATACACGCCAAACGCCGGAATCCCGGAACTGCGCCAGGCGATTGCGGAGAAATTGGCTGCCGACAACGGATTGGATTATCGCGCCGCTCAGATCGTTGTGAGTAACGGCGCAAAGCACTCATGCTACAATGCTATCCTCGCGACTTGTGGGCCTGGCGATGAGGTCGTCATTCCGGCACCCTATTGGGTGAGTTACCCCGACATGGTGCGGTTAGTCGGAGCCGAGCCGGTGATCGTGCCCACCAGCGAGCGCAACTCCTGGAAAATGCGCCCGGAAGATTTTGAGAACGCCATGACCCCGCGCACGAAGATGTTGATCATGAACAGCCCGGGCAACCCGACTGGCTCTGTTTATACGCGCGAGGAATTAGAGGCAATCGTCAACGTCGCTGCCGAAGAAGATATTTACATTTTGTCCGACGAAATTTACGAGAAGCTGGTTTACGACGACGTCAAACATGTGAGCATCGCGTCGCTGTCGAAGGAGGCCTACGACCTAACGATTACCATCAACGGATTCAGCAAAGCCTACGCGATGACAGGGTGGCGGCTCGGTTATCTGGCGGCTCCGGACGCGGTGACGAAAGCGGTGGATTCAATCCAAAGCCATACGGCTTCCAATCCGTCATCCTTTTCCCAACACGGCGCGGTTGCCGCGCTCAAAGGCGATCAACAACCCCTCGCCGATATGCGTGAGGAATTCGATATGCGTCGCAACTACATGTTTGACCGCGTCTCCAAGATCTCCAATGTCACTGCGGTCAAGCCGCAGGGTGCATTTTATGTCCTGGTAAACATTAGCCAGCTTGGACTGACTTCTCAGAATTTCGCGGACCGCCTGCTGAGCAAAGCAAATGTCGCGGTCGTACCGGGTGCTGCCTTTGGCGACGATCGAACGGTCCGGTTTAGTTACGCCACGAGCATTGACGTAATTAAAAAGGGGTTGGATCGGTTTCAGGACTTTTGCCGCACGCTGTAGCGTCACGGAACGCGTTGTCTTCAACGCGTTGCCCAAAGTAACCGCGCCTTCGGCAGCAGGGTTGAAATCGTCTTCGGCGACGCCGATCCGCCTTGCCCTCTTCTTGCCGAATCGTCTAGTAAATTCTGCAATGCCCGGCCATCTCGCCCTGATTCTCCACGCTCATCTCCCATTTGTTCGCCACCCCGAGCATGAGCATTTCCTCGAGGAAGAGTGGTTGTTTGAGGCGATCAGTGAAACGTACATTCCGCTGCTGCGCATGATGCAGCGACTCGTGGATGATGCGGTACCCTTCAAACTCACGCTGTCGATTACGCCGACGCTCTGCGCGATGCTTCAGGATCAGCTCTTATGCAAGCGTTACCTCCAGCACCTTGATTTTCTGATCGATCTTGCTGTTCGCGAACAAAAACGAAACCGTAATCATCCGCAGCCCCGCCAGCTGGCCGACTTCTATTTCCAGCTGTTCTCAGAAAATCGTCGCCTCTTCGTGGATGAATGGGAATGTGATCTGCTCGGTGTGTTTCGTCAGTTGCGAGAAACGGGCGCGGTAGAAATCATCGCCAGCGCCGCAACGCATGGCTTGCTCCCAATTCTTCAACAGCAGTCGTCTGAGGCTGCGCGCGCGCAGGTTTTGATCGGACGCGATGCTTACGTCGAGGCTTTCGGCGCAGAGCCAGCCGGATTCTGGTTACCTGAATGCGCTTACGAGTCGAGCCTGGACTCGACACTACAGGAAGCCAATCTCCGCTGGTTCGTTGTCGACGCTCATGGATTGCTTTTTGCAAAACCGCCACCGCGTCGCTCGATTTATGCTCCTTGTTATACACCGGCGGGGTCGGCAGCCTTCGCGCGTGACCCCGACGCCAGCCGCCAGGTGTGGAGCGCGCAGGAAGGCTATCCGGGCGATCCAGCCTACCGGGAATTCTATCGCGACATCGGCTTCGATCTTCCGATGGAACATTTGGGACCGATCATGCGCGGCACCAGAAAATTTTCCGGTATGAAGTATCATCGCATCACCGGACACGGCGATGATAAACACTTGTACGATCGAACGGCAGCCGTAAACACAGCAATCAGCCATGCAAATCAATTTCTGGAACAACGCCGTGAGCAGATCCGCGAAATCGGCGAAGTCGGTTTCGACCCGATTATTATTGCTCCATTCGATGCGGAATTGTTTGGGCACTGGTGGTTCGAAGGACCGATCTTCCTGGAACAATTCGTTCGGCAGGCGGCGAACGAACAAGACTTCCGGCTTACCACGCCAAGTGAATATCTAGCGGCCCACCCGACGCAACAGATCGTTGAACCTGCTCCTTCAACGTGGGGCCAGGACGGTCATCTCGCGGTTTGGCTGGACCCGAATAATGCCTGGATTTATCCACACCTGCACGCAACAGCCCAAAAGATGAGCGAACTAGCGCGAAAATATGGAGACCAAATTGCAGGGCAAGCCGCATCGGTTGCCAGGCGCAGGACTGGCAGACGAAGCGCCTGCCATTCAAGTCACCGATCGTGTGTTGAAACAACTGGCCCGCGAGCTTTTGCTGGCGCAATCAAGTGATTGGGCATTTCTAATGAAAACCGGAACCGCGCGCGAATACGCCACAAAACGCACAATCGATCATCTTGCTCGCTTCAACCGTCTGCACGATCAGTTTGTCACCAACAATCTCGATGAAGAATTTTTGCGCGACTGCGAATCGCGCGACAACATTTTTCCAAACTTGAACTGGCGCTACTATGCTTAGGTTGCCGACAGAGCGCGCCTCATTTAAAGAGCTAGAGATGTCTCGACTTCGCCCGACATGACCGCAAGGGCCACCTTCGCGCTTCTGATCGCCACCGTATATTCTGTCGCACTCGGGCAGGATTCGCCAACCCCATCCCCTGCAGCGACACCGGAGGAATCACCTGTTCTTTCCGTGGCGCCGTTCGAATCTGCCACGCCCTCGCCCACTCCCGAACAATCACCATCAGTTTCACCTCTCAGGAGTGTCCGCATCAGCTTCGTCCCGCCGCCACTGGAGGGCACGATCAGCCTGGGCATCTATGACAAGACCGGCAAACTCGTTCGCGTTCTTCAGCAACAAGCGCAACTCAATGAATTCGCCACGGGCGCTGATGGACTTGTAACGCAGTGGGACGGCAAGAATGACGATGACCAGGACTTGCCCTCTGGAAAATATCACGCTCGGGGGTACCTTGTCGGCTCGGTTAAGCTGCAGGATCTGGGCGGAAGCTCGCAGCCCGCGATGGAAAATGAGGCTAATGCCATGGTCAAAGTAAGATTGGTCCGCAATCCATTGCGAAACGAGAAAAAGCCCGTTATCGAACTTGGCATCGCATTCGATAGCGACGGAAGTTACCTGAAAACAAGCGACGGCCTGCCGCTGTTCAGTGTAAGTGAGACACCGAAACTAACCCGGGCGTGGATCGCAAAAAAAAGCGAAAACGCAGTCGATGCCTGGCAGGATGATGGAACACAAGTACATCAATTCCGTGTCTCGAATCTCGACCAAATGATGGCCTTCGATTGCGGCCAGGTTGGGCTCAGGTAATTCCGCGGAGCGCACGCGTCTGGCGTGCTGTTCGCGACGCCCTCGCCGCAAACCCTTCCGGACGATCGGCGAGGTTACAAATCGCTACACCCTAGCCCGCGTGCGGTTTCCAGAACACTGCTGGTCACAAACCAAAATTTCTGTTATTTAAGCGCCCGATGGCTACGCCTGAATTTCAGCAGACGCTTGGCAAAGTTGCCGGGTTTACCGGCACCGCGCTTCACACGGGCGAAAAAGTCACGCTCAAACTTCATCCCGCCCCGGTGGACCACGGAATTAAGTTTAGGCGCAAAGATTTGCAGGATGAGCCAACTATCGATGCGAAAATCGAGAATCTGAAGACGGTCGAACGCGCCACGACGATCGGCGAAGGCTCAGTGCGCGTGCACACAGTCGAACACGTCCTCGCTGCGCTCTCGGCAATGGGCGTGGATAACGCCATCGTGGAAATGGACACAAACGAGCCGCCAATCGGCGACGGCAGCGCGCAACCGTACGTCGATCTCATCAAGAAAGCCGGCGTAACAGCTCAGGAGGAGCCGCGCAAATTTTTCGACGTGCGCGAACCGATGCACGTGGAAGCGAAAACAGGTGCGCTGCTCGTTTTACTGCCGGACGACAAATTTCGCATTTCGTGCACACAGGCCGGACCAAACAATCAATTCACGCAGTTTTTGTCATTGGAACTTACGCCGTCGATTTTCGAGTGCGAGATCGCTCCGGCGCGCACATTTGTTTACTACGAGGATGTTGAGCCACTCATGGATAAAAATCTGATCAAGGGCGGCAGCCTCGAAAACGCGATTGTCGTGCGCGGCGAGGCGGTCTTGAGCAAAGAACCATTGCGTTTCCCAGACGAATTCTGTCCGTCACAAAATTCTCGATATCATCGGCGATCTCGCGCTAGTCGGTCGGCGTATTCGCGGTCACGTGGTGGCGGTTAAGCCCGGACATGCTGCGAATGCGGAATTGGCTCGCGCGCTCGCTCGCGAGCAGACGCGGAGAAGCGCGATGAGCGCACCGCGCGCGATCCCAATAGGCGATTCCGGTCTGGACACTGGCGAAGTGATGAAGATCCTTCCGCACCGCTACCCTTTTTTGATGGTTGACCGGGTCATCGGCTTCGAGGGCGAAAACAAAATTACGGCCATAAAATCCATCACGATTAACGAGCCGTTTTTTCAGGGGCATTTCCCCGGTCATCCAGTCATGCCTGGAGTAATGCAAGTAGAAGCGATGGCGCAAGTGGCCAGTATTCTTTTGTTCAAATTGACGAAGACTTCGAGTCGTGTCGGCTATTTCATGAGCGCGGACGAGGTGAAATTTCGCAAACCGGTTTTTCCAGGCGACACGATTTTCATTCACGCCGAGCTGACGAGAGCGCGTGGCAATCGCATGGCGAAAACGAAGTGCTACTGCGTAGTAAACGACGCTGTCGTTTCCGAAGCCGAACTGATGTTCACGTTCCTCGATAAATGAGCGGAGCGAACCCTCACCCTCCCCTCTCCCTTACAAAGGGCGAGGCGTCAAAGACTGCGCGCCATGGAGAACACACGAGAGCGCAGCCCATTGCTCTTCCGCCTCTCTCCTTGCTCAAAGGGGAGAGGACTGAGGTGAGGGGTTGTCGAACATGAGCGACGTGCAGATCCATCCGACGGCGATTGTTGATCCGGCCGCCGAAATCGGTTCGGGAACAATCGTCGGCCCATATTGCGTGATCGGATCCGATGTCGTGCTCGGCCCGCAGTGCTGGCTCCAACATCACGTCACGCTTTGCGGGCCGATGAAGGCTGGAGCGAAGAACAGGTTTTACGCCTACTGCTCCATCGGCCAGCAAACACAGGATTTAAAATATCGCGGTGAACCGACGTATTTGGAAATCGGTGACGAAAACACGTTTCGCGAATTCGTTACGGTAAATCGGAGCACAACGAGCGAAGGCAAAACGCGAATCGGCAATGGCGGAAATTTTCTCGCGTACAGTCATATCGGCCACGATTGCAGCGTTGGCGATCACGTCGTTTTCTCGAATAACGGCACATTAGCCGGCCACGTTCAGGTGGGAGATCACGCGGTAATGGGCGGCCTCACTGCGGTACATCAATTTTGCCGGATTGGACGGTTCGCCATCACCGGCGGCTGCTCGAAAATTGTCCAGGACGTGCCGCCGTTCATGATCGCCGACGGGAATCCGGCCGAAATTCGCGGAGTTAACCTGATCGGCTTGGAACGCAAAAATTATCCGCCTGAAAGCGTAAAGCTGATTAAAGAAGCTTTCCGCCTGATTTACCGATCGAAATACAATACACGTCAGGCAATCGAAGCGATGCAAAAGGAATTGCCTCAGACCAAGGAGATCACCGAAATCATCCAGTTCATCGAGCAAAGCGAGCGCGGAATTATTCGGTGAGGCCTAACCACCGGATGACGGGCGATAACACGGATTGGAACACAGGCTTGCAGCGTGCATGGCACGCATGCTTCCTGGACTGCGTGTTTGATTATGCGTGGTTGCCATTGGCTAAACCGCCTGAGTGTTGGGACTTCTTTTCAAAGTTGAAAATTGATCCTTGTCGGTTTGAGATGTTCAGCACCTCCAACGCTTGACTGTCGGCGTTCGAGTTCCTAAATGGCCGCGGTTCTCACATTATTGCGAATCAAGAACCTGGCGCTCGTGGAAGACCTCGAGTGGCAGATGGAACCCGGGTTTATCGCGGTCACGGGAGAAACGGGCGCAGGCAAATCGATCATCATCGGTGCGCTGCAACTTTTGCTCGGGGAGCGCGCGGACAAATCGCTGATTCGCACTGGCGCGGATCTTTGCACGGTCGAAGCGGTCTTTAGCGGCCCGGATTTGCAAAAGCTCAATCCACAACTTGTCGAAGCTGGAATCGAACCGTGCGAAAACGATCTGATCCTGAAGCGCACTCTCTCGTCAACCGGAACGAATCGCCAGTTCATCAACGGTTCGCCAACGACGTTGTCGATTTTGAAAAATCTCGGCGACGAACTTGTTGATCTTCACGGGCCGCACGATCACCAGTCCCTGCTCTCGCCCGAGACGCAATTGGGTCTACTCGATTCGTTCACACGCGCTGAAAAGCAGCTCGAGGAATATCGAAACTTCTACCGACAATTGCAGACGCTACTCGCCGAACATGCTGCGCTCAACACGGTGGAGACAGCCCGCGAACAAGAGCTGGATCTTCTCCGTCATCAGATCGCCGAGATCGAGTCGGCCAACCTCGTTGCAGACGAAGAAGAAGAAATCGAGAAGCGCTACAAACTCGGCAGCAACAGCAAACGATTGATTGAACTAGCCGGCGCAATCGCCAACAAACTTTCAGAAGCGGATGAGTCGGTCCTCTCCCAGCTCGCGGAGACGCAGCGTTTGCTAAGAGAATTGGAAAAGATCGACAGTTCAATCGCACAATTTTCGTCGGCCCACGCTGCCAGCGTGGTTGAGCTTTCCGAGATTGCGCGCGCGCTTTCCAGTTACGCAGAAAAACTCGATCTTGACCCGGAACAACTCGCCGCCCTCGAGCAGCGCGTCTCTCTTTTTGAAACTCTGAAGCGCAAATATGGCGGCTCGATCGCCGAAGTGATCGCGTTCGGCGACCGCGCGGCGGAACGAATGCGGAAAATCGAAGGACGCGACATGGAGCTCGAGCGTCTGGCGAAAGAGATTGAAAATGTTCGCGCGAAAATGAACCGCGCAGGCGACGCGTTGCGCAAACTCCGCGTAAAGGCCGCGCCGAAACTTTCCGAAAATATCCGGCGCAACTTGCGCGATCTCGGGTTTCGACAATCGGAATTCGAAGCACGACTCAGCGCGCTCGATCAACCGCGCCCGAATGGATTCGATTCGATGGAATTACTTTTCTCGCCAAATCCGGGTGAACCGCTGAAACCGCTCCGCGCCATCGCATCCAGCGGCGAAATCTCGCGGCTAATGCTGGCGATCAAATCTGCACTGGCGGCGCAGGACGCAATCCCATTGCTGGTGTTCGATGAGATCGACACAAACGTCGGCGGCGAAATTGCGCACGCGGTCGGCGCAAAGATGCAAATCCTGGGGCGCGATCATCAGGTGATTTGCATCACCCATCTGCCGCAAGTCGCAGCGACTGCTTCTTCGCATTTTGTTGTGACAAAGGACGTATCACGCGGTCGCACCTTTTCAAATCTGCGTGAAGTCACAGGAAAAGCGCGGCAGGAAGAGATTGCGCGCATGCTTGGCGGCAAAAGCGAATCCGCGCTTAAGCTTGCGGCGAGCTTGTTGAAAAACAGTGGCCATGAATCGCAACTACACTGAGGGCGATTCGTGAAAGCCAGGTCAATCGCGTCTGTTACAGATGCTTTTCGTGGGCTACAGAATACTATTTCATCACCGGGCCCAGCGGCAGGATGACTTTGCCGTAAACTTCGTTGAGCACTTGCGCGAGGCCGGCGTAGATAGCGGAGAAACCGCAGAAAATTCCTTCGTATCCGGTGAAATGTCTGAAATCAGGGCCTGCGCCGATGAAATCGCCGATCGCAAGCAGAAAGAAAAGAATAGTCAGTGAACCGAAAACGATTTGGCCGGCTACGTGCAATCGCAACGTGCCAATGAACATCACTGCGGTGAACAAGCCCCACATGAAGAGATAAGCGGCCATGGCAGTTTCATTGGTAGGCGTGGCCCATCCCAGCTTTCCGAATACAATCAGCGCCACGAGCGAGAACCAGAACAAGCCGTAAGAAAGAAACGCGGTCGTGGCAAACGTGTTGCCTTTTCGCCATTCCATGATCCCGGCAATAATTTGCGCCACGCCGCCATAACAGATTCCCATCGCCAGAATCATGCTGTTCAGTTCATAAAACCCGGCGTTATGCAGATTAAGCAAAACAGTGGTCATGCCGAATCCAAGCAGCCCAAGCGGCGCCGGATTCGCTGTTGTATCTTTAAGCTGGGTAAATGAATCATTCATAGCGCCGCCAGTCTGCCGAAAGGAACAGCGACAAGGCAAGAGAGATTCGCTCGCTTGAAATGGACTTCACCGCGTCGACCACCAGCGCGCCGATTTCTGGTGCTCTTTAACGATTTCGCTTGTCGGCGCACGTGCCCTGAAATTATGGTTAACGTTTCCATATGATTCAGCGCGATTATCTTGTTATTGGTGCGGGCATCGGCGGAGCGAGCGCATGCGAAGGGATTCGCAAATACGACAAGCGCAGCTCCGTCACGCTCGTCGGCGCGGAGGTGCCCCCGCCTTATAAGCGTTGGATACTTTCAAAGAGCTTTTTGCGCGAAAAGGAGGCGAATCTTAAGAAAGTGCAGGAGCTCGATGAGCGCTGGTTCGAAGCCCACAAGATCGAAGCACGCTTCGGCACGGTGGTCACCCAACTCAATATCGAGCGCCGGCTGGCTGTGCTGGCCAATGGTGAGAGCATCGAATTTACCAAAGCATGTCTGGCAATGGGCAGCCGGCCGGTGCGTCCGGCGGTGGCAGGAACAAGTCTCGGCAACGTGATTTATCTGCGAACGATTCGCGACGCGCTCGCGTTACGCGAAATGTCGAGCTTGGAAAAAACGATCATGGTTGTCGGAGGCGGTCTGCTGGCATGTGAGGCCGCAGCGAGCCTGCGCATGATGAAAATGAAGGTGGGCCTGATGCATCGTGACCAGTACTTACTGAATCGCTACATCGATGCTGAGACCGGCGCATGGTTTACCGATTACTTTGCAAAGCACGGCATCGTGCTGTCGATGGGAGAAGCTCTCAACGGATTCGAAGGCAAAACCGTGCTTCGCAATATTCAAACCAAGAGCGGGAACCGTTTCCCGGTCGGTCTGGCGGTGGTTGCGTGCGGCTCGGAACCGAATCTCGATCTCGTGCGCAATACGCCACTGTCTGGGCCGCACGGGTCGCCCGTTACCGAATATCTCGAGACAGAAGAAAAAGGAATTTATGCGATTGGCGATCTTGCCTTTTATCCCGACCGGATCATGGGCGGGATGCGGCGTCAGACCCACTGGGAAAACGCCCGGGAACAGGGGCTGGTGGCGGGCGCAAACATGACGGGAAAGAAGCGTATTCGCTACGAGCAGGTTCCCTATTTTTGGACAGAGATGTTTGATCTGCGGATGGATTTTGTGGGAGATTTCACGCTTCCCGCCAACTCGTGTAGACCTTACTGGCGCCTATGCGAAGAAAAAGTTCATCGCCCGATATTATCAGGGTGACAAGCTCCGCGGTATTCTTCTTTGCCAGCAAGGTCAGCGCGAAGTCGACGCAGCCAAAAGCCAGTTGCGTCAGGCGCAAGGCAAATAGCTTCAACGCGTGTGATTTGAGATGAACGAGGCCACTCGCAATGCCGCGGCGCGAGGCTGTAGTGTGCGCTGTCCGCAGCGCATTCCAATCGAGCAATGCCAGTCTCAAATGATCTCCGCTGAGACAGCGGACGCTACATCTGCGCTTTCTTAGAAAGCAGAAGTTTTTCTTCCGGTGGCAATCCTCGACTGAAAGTTCTCAGTAAGTCAGTACATATCCGCTGGGATTTGAAACGAAGGGTTGGTCACGCGCACGAGCTTCCAATCCCACGGTTTACCCGAGACCTGCCGCCAGTCGAACTCGAACGGGGCGGGCAATTTGTTAACGTGTTCGTCGAGCACTTCCATTACCCCATCATCGCTGCTATAGACCACGATTTTGCCAAGCCAGATCGCACGCGGCGTCTCAACCCGGACAGAGGGATCGGTCGCAATGATCCTGGACCCGGGCACCCACCGAAAACCTTCCCGCATACGCTCGAGAAGACGCGCCCGATCGTCATTCCACTGATCGTGATAATCGTCGCCGATGAAATCGGCCACAGTTTCCCAGTTTCTGCCGTCGATCGCGTGAAAGAAGTTTTCCGTGTGCAGGCGGACCTGATGCTCAGGTCGCCAAAGCCAGAGCAGATAGAGTCCGATGCAAAGCACAACGGCCAACGCGCCAATGAATGCTCCGCGAAGTGTAATCCTCATGCGCGTGACCCAGGTCAGACGCTTGGGCCGACAAAATTGATCACGATTTCTTGAAAGACGGCTCGACCGGTTCTTTCACCGATTGGTCTCGTTCCCAACCTTCGTTCTCGAGCGTGATGTGCTCGATCGCAATGGCATTCGCATTGGCATCGAGATCGGGCAGGATCTCGTATTCTGAAACCCAGCACCGATAAATCTTGTATGCGATGACGACCTGTCCCGCCTCGTTATAAAGCTCCAGAACGATGTCCTTACGAAAGTCCTTCAAAGAAACTTCCGCACCGGGATTCGCACCAAGGCTCCATACTCTGTTCGCCCAATTCTCGAATTCCGGATCGTGAGTAACACCGCGCTCAAGCGTAATGGGTGCGAAATCAGTGAGCCCGGGAGATTTGCGGGTCGTACTGGGATCGCCCCCTTCCCGGTGCCGAATGACTTCGGTGGTACGCCGCAAGCCACTTACTTTGCTGACTCCTGCAACGTAGCGCCCATCCCATTTAACACGGAACTTGAAATTTTTGTACGGATCAAAACGCTTTGGATTGACGGTGAATTCAGCCATGACGGAAACTGGCCTGATACAAAATCACACTGGTTCTGTCAATCTTCCAGACCCGCCGCGTCAACCCGCGTCGCGTGCGTACCAATCGATTTTGCGCGTGACGTACATCACGATTGACAGCACGACAAAGAGGGCGATTGCGCCCATGAGTAGTGCGTAATCCTGCTGCCGCAAAGTGATGTAGAGAAACAGATAAACGCCGCCCAGTCCTGCACCGATCATGAATGTGCGCACGCCGCCTCCGAGGAAAAAGTGGCAATACCACGTGATCAACGCTGTCGATGCGACCGCCGCGATCAGATAAGCCCAACTAAACCCGATAAATTCCGAAACCGACAACAGGAGCAAATAAAACAGGCACAGCGCCGCGCCGACCATCAGATATTGAAACGGATGAATCTTCTGCCGCGCGGTGACTTCAAACAGAAAGAATGTTGTGAAAACAAGCACAAGAAAGAGCACGCCATATTTGATTGAGCGTTCAACGTAACGATACGCATCCAGGATCGATAGGAACTGCGCTCCGAAAAGTGAGTTCGAAACGGATTGCGTTGTAAAACGCTCGTTACCGGTGCGACTCGTCCACGATTGCGGGTAATCGCGCCCGTAATACGAAACCTTCCATTTCGCATCGAACCCATCTGGACGCAGTGATCGTTCCGCTGGAAGGAACGCGCCGCGAAATCCCACGTCGGGCGAGTTCGATTTCAGCGTTGCTTCATTTTGCACGCCGAATGGCGCGAAGAAAATTCCCTCGCTGCCATTGAAATCCAGCGGGATTGAAAACTGAACCTCATTGGCAATCGGCTGGTCGCTGCCGAGCAATGCAGTTGCGCCGGTTGTGTAACCCGGAACCTGTGAACCGGGCAGCATCGGATGCTTGGTGCCGCCCCAATCAAGCACGATCGCCTCGCGCGTCCCGCGCAGATCATTAATGGCGATCGTCACAAACGCGTCTTTCCATTGCACATCTTTCAGATCGATCTTGAGCGGGCCAAAATCGGGCGCGGCAAATTTGCCGGAAAGAACCGTCTGCGCCCGATACACGACGGCGTCGTAAATCCCGCGATGCAACTTCTCCGTCTGCACATCCCCAGAAACATTCAGCGTTTCGGGTAGAAAATAGGCATTGCCGGTGGCCGTCTCCTCTACTTCGCGGCGTTCCACTTTCCCGTCCGGCGCCGGAACTTCTTTGACAGTCTTAAACGTGTATTGATACGGAATTCCGAGCACTGGCCCGATTACGTTTTGTTCCCTGCCCCACGACGAAGTGATGTCAGTCACCGCCTCATTCCGCCGCCCCAAGCGCTCCCGCAAAACCCCAGTGATCATCGCCAGCGGAATCAGCAACACCAACACAAGCGCGCCGACTCCAAGCAATTTGAGAATCGTGCTATGGCGCCGCCCGAAGAACGGCTGTGACTTTGGCAAAGGGGGCGGGGCTTGAACTTCAGGCATGCCGCGGATCTTGAACAAACAAAACGGACTAGGCAATGCGCTTTATCATCACCTCTGTGCTGTAGAGTGCGTTGTCCTCAGCGCATCCAACGCAACAGCTTGCAAGCGTTGCGACACGATCTCCGCTGAGGACAGCGGACGCTACAACCGCGTGTTCTCAGATAACCAATTTGCTAGCCCTCCCTTTATGATTCTCGGCGAATTCGCGCGGCTTCGCGCATGAAGTTTGGGTTTCGAATTATCTTCGTAGGATTTTGCGGAGCTGAATCGCTTCGGACGAAGAGCGACAAACAATCGATCAAGCGTCTGCCCCGCCAGTTCACGAGTTCCTGACTGATGCAATAGAGCCCGTTCTGTTCGCAAAGAGCACGAAACAACTCGGCGGTCATACCGGGATTCCGATGATGCGCCCAATCGAGAATGTTTGCCTTGATCAACGGCTTCGTCAGGAACTCCGGAAGCCGTTCGCGTGGTGAATTAACGTATTCGCCAAAATTCGAATGATGAATGAAACCTTTGGCGCCAATTTTCAATTTTGTTCCTAGTTGGCGCAAATAAGCTTCCACCACTTCCCGGTCAGGATGCACAAAGGAATCGAAGCTGAAAACGAAATCGACTGAGGAATCGGGAATCATCGACAACGACCGGCCGTCATTCAGATGACAGTGCACATGCGAATCACTCGCGAAACGCTGCCGACACGCTTCGATGCATTCACTCGATTTATCAACCGCCCACAGCTCATCGCAATAATCCTTCAGATAGTGCGTCCAGCGCCCGAACCCCGGCGCAATTTCCAAAATCGTGCCGGTCGGCAGACAATCGCGAATGCGAGGAAAAATCGTTCCGGTCCATTGTGCCGTGGAACTTCCCCAAGGTTGCGACCATTCCTCGCCAGCCTCTCTCCAATCGTACTTCATCGAATCAGAATGCCCTAAAATCATCTCATGGATGTCATTCTGGGCGAAACGAAGAATCATTGCCGCGGGGGCTAGGCGGAATCGAACCGCCGACACGTGGATTTTCAGTCCATGTTTCTCGCGATATAAAGCTGTTCGCCTCAGCGGCTGCTATTCAACCTAGTGCGGCTGCTCTGGAGGCGGGGCTGATGGAACAAGAACAATACTATCCGTGTTCTGCCGTATTGCCGTGAATACGTAAGTTTGTCCGAGCCGCACGTTCAGCACCGCCGACGTCGGATGATAGTTTGACACGACCGACACGGTCAGCGTATGACGCCCCTCAGGCACGAACTCATCGTAGTTGCGTCCCTGCACAATGTTGGCGGCCGTTCTCCCATCGATCTTAAGATTGAGAGCCAAATTCCATCCAAAGTTCGCGGACCTCAAAACAATAAGACGTCCACCCGGCTGAGCGACGGCAGTTTCGGCGGAAGGGCCTGGCTCTGCTGGACTCGCGGGAGCTGCAGGAGAAGATACTTCCGATGCAGTGGAAGTGGGTAGTGGCGGGACTTGGTCTTTCTCATGTTCGCGCGGTTTTATGGCGTACTTTGCAAAATCAGCAGCGGTTCCATGCGGCGAAGTGCTTACCTCACTCGATGAAGAATCCGGAGCCGTCGGCACTGGCGCTGCGGCTGGAGTCGGCGCGCCGAGCTTCAGCCGTCGATCGGCTAGCTCATATGGCACACCAGCCGAGGGGCCCATTTCCTGAACTTTACGCCACACTTCATTCGCGCGGTCGTAAAGCTGCATGAGATCGTAAGTCTTCGCTAATTCGGCGAGTACGGCGGCGTTATTCGGTTCGCTATCCAACGCTTCCTGCAAGCGCTCGATCGCACTTGTCCTGTCACCCCGATCGCGCAGTTCGATGCCTTCTCGCAGAAATTGATCTACCAGCGACGGTCGGGATGAAGAAGTCTGATCTACCAACGGCGGCCAGGACGCAGGAGTCTGCGCCATTGGCTCCGCCGAGGACTCCGCTAGCGTCACAGGACCAGGTGAAGGTGACGGAGATGGGATAGTCCGCGTCAACTCGCTATGCCAGCGACGATAGGCGAGCGGATATTGCATCCTTGTGCCACCCCATCCACAAGCCCACTGCAAACACGAGAAATACGATGGTCGCGGCTGCCAACCGCTTTTTGAGCAAGTTGTTTTTGCTTAGCAAAAGCAACCCTGGGCGCCATCTTCGCCATAGCGGAACGATTAGAAAGACCCAAGCAGCAATCGCAAGTACTGCGACTGCCAGATGGCCTGCGAAGGGCTGCAATTCTTGAAAAAAACGCATGAGGTTAACGCCTCATCCACGGTACTCGAATCGTAGGAAATCCGATGCCAATCGCAAGCCCATTCGGCCGCTTACGGAGTCGGCCATGCAATCAAAAACGATTCTGGGGCGACCTGGGCGCTTGCGCGAACGTTTCCAGAAAATTGCATGACAATGCATGACGCCGAAGCCCGTCCAAACCTTCATTTTCTTTCATTTCCGGTCCAATCCGAACCGGAGCCAAAAAAGACTGTTTTCACTCGTGTTTTGCCTATGAAAACGAGGGTATGGCTGGGGGCGGAATCGAACCGCCGACACGTGGATTTTCAGTCCACTGCTCTGCCGACTGAGCTACCCAGCCGTTTCGGCCATGAAAGACGGCATCTCTTCAATGCCTGTCAAATCCTTCTATCGTCTACGACGAAGAAGCAGAAGTCTTACAACAGCGCGCTACCGTCGGCTAAACGCGTCGTTGCTCAAAGAATTTATTCAGGAACATCGAAGATTCGAGGCATCAAATGATGCGATAATCCTTCAGTTCTTTGAAGAAGGTCGCAACGACAGTCTTCACTACAACCACCGTGGGAATGGCAAATAACATGCCCCACAAACCCATAATGAGAGAGCCCCCGAGGATCGCGATGACAACCACCAGGGGATGAACGTTCACCGCGCTGCCAAGGACAAAGGGTTGAAAGAGAACATCATCCAGTACATGTGCGATCACGACCAGAATCACGACGCATAGCGCCAGATCATTGGGATTTAGACCGGGAATGAGCGGCCTGATGTTTTCAGCGATCAAGGCATAGCCCACGCCAATGACCAGAGCGATGATCGTCCCCAAAAACGGAATGGCGTTCAAAAGCCCGGAAACAACGCCAATGGCGACGGCGACCCCCGCGGGAATCCCAAGAAGGATCAATCCCACTATAAGAGTCAGACCTACCAGAAAACACTCCGTCAAGGTCCCGCGTAAATATTTGCCGATGGCGTCATCGAGTCTGTCGAGAACGGTGAGCGACAACTCGAAGTAACGATTGGGCACGAGCCCGATGAAAAAGCGGCGGATCTGTCCGTTATCAAAGCCCAGAAAGATAAAAATCAACGGCGCCAGCATCCACGCAGACAATTTACTCTCCAAACTTGTCCCCTCCTCCGCAGCCGGAGCCGGAGCGGTTGTAGCTGTGGACGGCGCGGCATCGGCGGGAGGCTTTTCGGGAATTACATATTTCCCGGTTTTTTGGTTCGCCCAAAAATAATCAACGAATTTTTTCTCCACAGGCGGTTTGCCGTTGTATCCGGCAGCATATTTCAGGAACAGATCGCGTTCTTTCAGATCCAGTTCGAGGAACTGGTTGACCTTATCCATTAGGGGTCCGAGTTCTTTTTCAACCAGTGGCCCCACCGTGTTTGATTTTCCCTCCGGCGGTTTCGCCACAATCTGCTGGTATTTCTCGTTCAGTTTATATTTCAGCCGAACTTTGAACTCGAGCTTCTGCTCTTCGTCGGGGATATGCTTGCGGAGAGTATTAAATGCGAAAAAGAGGGCCAGACCGATCGCCGCGAAGGAACACAAAACCTGAAGCTCGTGCGGCAACCATCGGACCCTGAACCGCTCTTTCACTGGACGGAACACGAACGCCAACAGAGCGCCAACAATAATTGGCAGAATCAGACCGCTTAGTTTCCAGATAAGGAATCCACTCACAAGCAAGGTCAGTGCCCCGAATGTAAGATAAAAAACTTTGCGCCGAACTGTGCGCTCTCGCTCTCTTTCTTCGAAGTCTTGACCGTTGCTCATCCTAATCCGACTTCGTCGGCAGGTGTTTTCATCTGCACCAATTCATTGGTCAAACGAAGGCGATCGCCGATCATTCCAGCAAGGGAGCGATAAATTTGGCAGGCGGTCTTCGCATCCCGACCAACCAAATCGTTAAGATCGTTCCGATAAAGCGCCAGCGTCTGGGTCCTTTCCAAGGCGCACGCGTTGGCAGACCGTGGCGTTTCATCTAACAACGCCATTTCGCCGAAGAAGGCACCATTTTCCAAGACAGCTAAACGCGTTGTGCCAGCCTCGCGGTAGATTTCTATTGCTACTTTGCCATCCAAAATCAAGAAGAGCGCCGCTCCCGGTTGGCCCTCCTCAAAAATTGATTCGTCGGCTTCGTAGGTGCGTTCAAACATGATATCAGAGACACTTTTGAGCTGCCGATTCGAGAGGCGGTCAAAGAACGGAACCGTCTTCAGAAATTGAATGCGATGTAAGTCGGGGCTTGAACGTTTCCAGCGCCCCAGTGTTTCCCACAGCAACTTATCCGCGGTGAGCTTTCGAGCCGACATTGATATGAATCCGTTGAATCGACTTCGGCGGAAGGGACTCAATCAGCAACCTCCCGTCTTCGATTTCGGCCCATAGTAGGAGGGATCGATTAGCAATTTCAATCGAAATGAGACGGAGAGTCCTGTGGCGATTCATTGTGCCCGTTGGATTTGCGGTTACAATCGGCGGCATGAAGAAGAGCATTTTCACCAGCGACGCGCCGGCGGCAATCGGGCCGTACTCACAAGGCGTGCGCATCGGGCGTTTCCTGTTCTGCAGTGGGCAGATTCCACTCGACCCGAAATCGGGCCAAATCGTTCCCGGCGACATCGCCACCCAGACCCGCCGCGTAATGGATAACATCGGAGCCATCTTGAGAGCGGAGGGAATTGCTTTCGACAACATTGTCAAAACCACGATTTTCCTCACGAACCTCGGCGACTTTCAAACAGTAAACGAGACATACGGCTCCTATTTCAAACAAGATCCCCCTGCGCGTTCTACCGTGCAGGTTTCCGCCCTGCCGAGGGGCGCAAACGTAGAAATCGAAGTGATCGCCGCCCTAGCGGAAGCTGAGCAGACAGCGTATGACACGTCGGGGTAAAAACAGTCCGCTTCCGGGGAGCGCACGCGGCTCGCGTGTTTCGTTCGACGGCTCGTCGAACGACTCTCTCTCAGCGCATCGCGTTATCATTTCTCCACCGCTTTTCGCATGTACCTGGTCTTACCCGATGCTTTTCGGCGAGCCACCGAAAACAGCACGCCAGCGGCGTGCGCTCCCCGGATGAGCGAAGATCTGCTGGCATTGTTCCGACAAACCGGCGCGCTGTTGGACGGTCACTTCGTCTTGCGTTCCGGTCTGCACAGCCGCGAATATTTCCAATGCGCGTTACTTCTTCAGCATACCGACATCGCCGCAAAGGTTTGCGGCTGGCTCGCCGACAAAGTGCGCGAGTTTGATTGCGACGCGGTGATCTCCCCCGCCCTCGGCGGAATCATCGTCGGCCAGGAAGTCGGCCGTTCGCTGGGCAAACGCCACATTTTTGTCGAGAAAGACGAAGGCAGACTTGTTTTGCGCCGCGGCTTTCAAATTTCGCCTAACGAGACGTTTGTCGTAGTCGAGGACGTCGTCACCCGCGGTGGACGCGTGCAGGAGACACTTGATATCGTCCGCGCTCACGGCGCTGAGGTCTCTGCTGTCGGTGTGATCGTCGACCGGAGCGGCCCCGCCAAACCGGACTTTGGCTGTCCGTTCGTGAGTTTGGTTGAGATGAATGTCGAAACATTTCCCGTGGACAAACTTCCGCCCGATCTCGCCAAGCTTCCTGCAGTAAAACCCGGCAGCAAATAGAAACAGGCACTCGCCTGGCGAGCGATAGCACATCCGATGATCCAGATGTGGGTCGGACCCGGAGGCGACTGGTTTCCGCTAGTTTACCTACGGTCGGGGCTGTGGAGTTGGCGCAAACTGGAACGCCAGGAACTTCGGGTTGCCATCGTTCTGACCAGGCACAATAGCAAAGAGATGTCTGGTGCCGCTCCCAGTAAACTTTAGGATATCGTCGCCTGCGCCATCACAAAACAGTTCGGCCAAGAAGAGGTTTCCGCCCCGGCCAAATGCCAACCCGTTAGCAAAAACGAGGCCCGTGACGAATATGGTTCCAGCTCCGTCCGGAGTGAATTTAAGGATTGAGGCTGGGTCCGGGCAGGCTGCATTTGCGGAGACAAAAAGATTATCGAAACGGTCAAAGGCCAAACCCACGGGTGTAAGCGTGCCGAACGCTGATGGCCCAACGAACACACTCCTTGTGCCGTTTGGAGTAAACTTGTAGATCGTCCGATCGGTGGCGTCCGATGCTGCGAAGAGATTCCCAGAAGAGTCGAAGGCGAGGCCGAACCCTTCACTGGGCACAGAACCGAACGTGCTCTGCACGCCGTTGGGAGTAAATTCATAGATGGTGGAGGCAACATCTGGATCAGTCACATCCTGAGCCATGACAAAGAGGTTGCCTGCGCGATCAAATGCCAGACCTTCAAGGAAAAAGCTAATGCTGGGTCCGACTACATTGGCAAAAGTTGTTTGTGTACCATCTGGAGCTATTTCCAATATTGCTCCTGACAGATTACCAGAATTTGACGTAGTGATTGCTACATACAGGTTGCCGAACCGGTCGAAGGCCACGCCGCGAGGCCGTGAGAGGCCAGCCGCAAAGGTAAAAGGTACTTTGCATACCATTGGGAGCATATTTGTAAATAAAACCGCCATCATTGTCACCGGTGCCATCAACGGAAACGAACAGATCGTTGACCGCGCCATCGACGGTCAGTGTACCCATGGCGAACGTAAGAACCGCGAATGCGGCGTAAATAAACGTGGTTATTGTTTTCATCTGTTTTCTTCCTTTCGTTGTTAGGCTCGCATCTCTTGAGCAATCGACACAGCGTTTGGTATCGAACTCACATTGCTGGCAAAATGCGCCCGGTCACTTCTCCAAAACCAACGCGGTAACCGTCGCCCTCGCACCAACCCGTAATCGTCAGGCGGTCGCCGTCGTCGAGCCATTTTCGCGTCTCGCCGTTTGGCAGCTTTAACGGATTCGCGCCGCGCCAGGTCAATTCCAGCATGCAGCCGCGCGATTCTTCGTTTGCGCCGCTGATCGTTCCGCTGGCAAGCAGGTCGCCCGGTTCCAAGTTGCAGCCTGTGACGGTGTGATGGGCGAGTTGTTGCGCGATGCTCCAGTAAAGATTTTGAAAATTGCTGCGCGTGATCACTTGCGGCGCGTCCATCGATGACGTTTGGAGATACGCTTCGAGTTGAATGTCCAACGTGAAATCGTTTTTTGCCCGCAAATACGGCAAGGGCTCCGGATCTTGTGACGGGAGCGGTTTCCTGAAAGGTTCGAGCGCTTCGAGTGTTACCACCCATGGCGAAATACTCGTCGCAAAATTCTTGGCTAAGAACGGTCCGAGCGGCTGATATTCCCACGCCTGAATATCGCGGGCGCTCCAGTCGTTCATTAGAACCAGCCCAAAGATGTGATCGGTCGCGCGATCAATCGGGATTGCCTGGCCTAACGAATTCCCCGGACCGATAAGAAACGCCATTTCCAATTCGTAGTCGAGGCTCTTTGTCGGACCGAATGCCGGCGCGGCTGCATCCGGCGGCTTAGTCTGCCCGCTCGGTCGGCGTACGTCAGTCCCGCTAACCACAACTGAGCTGGCACGCCCGTGATACGCGACCGGCAACCATTTCCAGTTTGGCATCAGCGCGTTCTCAGGGCCACGCAGCATCGTCCCGACGTTATGCGCGTGATGGTAGGAGGAATAAAAATCGGTGTAATTTCCGATCCGCGCCGGCAGTTTCATCGCCACGTCTCGTTGCGCGTGAAAGATTTTTTCGCGCAGCCGCGCGTCATCACGCAGCGTTGGCGTATCGGCCGAGAGGAGATGTTGAAGAATTTCGCGCGTCTTCCGCCACGCCGGTCGCCCGAGCGCGAGAAATGAATTCAGGGTGCTCTCAGAGAATACGTTTTGGTTCTGAAATTCTGGCGACCGAAAATGCCCGAGCTCTTCCAAGGCGGAAAGATCAACAATCAAATCGCCAATCGCGACGCCCACGCGCGGTTTGCCTTGCTTCGGTTGAAAAATGCCGAAGGGAAGATTCTCCAGTGAAAAATGCGAATCCGGTGCAACCTCGATGAAAGATTTGAGTGGCATAACTGGTAGGGGCGATTGACCTCAATCGCCCGGCGCGTGCGTGTTTACGCGGCTCGGGCGGTTCAGGTGAACCGCCCCTACCTTACAGGAAACCGAGCGCGCGCAAATCCTCGCGCGGCTCATCGAAGCTGCAACTGCCAAAGGACCTGACGAATCTCCGCCGGTATTGCAGGCGTTCCGTATCGATTTTCCAGTCGCACCACGCGAAAAAATCGTCGGTAAATGAAAACGAACCCGGATCTTCATCCTCGAGCATCGTCGCGGCTTGATCGGCATCCCATTGATGCTCCGCCGCAAGCACCGCAGCTCCGAGCACATTCAAGAACCCGTGCATCTTTGCTTTCACTTCGTCGCGAAATTGCCGGATTGGATGATGCAGCCCGGCTGTAAACTTGATAGGAAGCTGATGCGTTGCCGGCTTTACAAGCGCCCGCGCGATCTGCACCGAAGTTGGAAATGCATCCGCCGTGACTCCGCCGGTGCGCAATTTGTAACCGAATGTCGCTACCTCCTCATCGGAGTTGTGCCCGGAGAGCAACGCGAGGGTTTGCTCCGCTCTCTCAGGCGGCGCTTCCCAGAAAGCCGGCGATTCACCAACAATGGCCCTCGCTTCCTTGAGACCGGCGGAATCCACATCCGGCGGCAAAAACATCTCCAGATGACTGACCGAAATCAGATCAACGTCGTATTTCGAGAAGGAACGAATCGCCGTGTCCGCGTCGTAGACCGCATCGAGAAACGCATCCGCATTTTCGGTTTTTGGTCCGAGTGCTGCAACACGCAGCGGATGCATGAGATCGAATTCTGAGAGAAATTGCCTTGTCTCGTGGAATCGTTCGACTGGTAGAACGAATGCATTCAGCATCCACACTTCGGGCGAACGCACATAGTTCGCGTGGTTCTGCAACGCTGGTTCGAGGGTCAGGCTGGCAGGCGGAAACATTCCGGCATAATCGATTGATTGATCAAGCAGAGCGCGGAGCGAAGCAGAAACAACCATAGCCGGGGATATTCAACCATAAATCCGACTTCGCCAAGGCTGCTGCGGAAAGGTGGACACGAAGATTTTCAGGTAAACTCGCGCGATGCGTCCAACACTTCTTCACTTTACGCTGAACTTGATTCGCCTCTCCCTTCCCAAGGGAGCGGGCAGGGTGAGGATTCGGAGCTTTGACGCTCGAGCGACCGAAACCCCCTCACCTTGGTCCTCTCCCCATCAGAGGGAGAGGCGGGGAAAGCGCCAAGCATTCCAATCAGATCTCCACAGACCCAACCACCAGTGATCTATTGTAGCAGGGATTCCATGCAGGCGTATTCGTTGCCCCTCAATATCATCAATGGTTGCTGGACCGTATTCGTCGCAGTCTGGTTACTGGCTGCAATATCGACCAAACGCACGGTATATCGTGAAAGCCATGCGCTACGGCTGCGGTATTGGGTGCTGTTCGTAGTCGCCTGCCTTTTGATGATCAATGGCCGGCGATTGCCATATCCCCTGAATCTCCGGATCATTCCTAACGCAGCGCCGATCGCGTGGACGGCTGCCGTCTTGTGCGTCGCTGGCCTTGTCCTGGCCCTTTGGGCCCGAGTTATCCTCGGGCGCAACTGGAGCGGTATGGTGACGTTGAAAGAAGGACATGAACTCGTCGAGCGCGGTCCGTACCGATTCGTGCGCCACCCCATCTACACCGGCATGCTCGCCATGTTCTTTGCAACTGCGCTTGTGCAAAGACATTTGGCTGGATTTGTGGGCGTACTGCTGATGTTTGCGAGTTTCTGGATCAAACTGGGCCTTGAAGAAAACCTGATGCTTCAAAAATTCCCCGAGCGATATGCCGCATACCGACAACGAACCAAACGCATCATTCCCTTCGTGCTTTGATTACAAGCAGACAGAGGCGGCGGACTGGAGACCGCCGCTCCTTGTGATGTGCGCGTTTTGCGCTAATCGCACGAAGCAAATTGCGGAGTCATGCTGAAGGAGGCGCGCAATTCGCCGAGGGCTGGAATCGTCTGGATCCCCTGCTTCTGCTCAAAGGGGCGCTGCTCGTGCGCATCGGTCAAACCCCAGCACGATTCGACGCACAAAAACGGGCCGCCGTCGGACCACAACGTGATGTACGGCACACCGGTCAGGTCCAGAGTCACCCAACGGCCGCTCGGAGGATCAACATAGGAAAATTCCGGCCGTGGAACGTCCACCAATTCCAGAATCACCGAACCGGGTAACTCCGTCTTTGGGAACGGCATTTCGCCACCGGAAAACTCGATGTCGCGCGTCTGGCCAGAGAGAAAATTGCCCGGCGAAAAGTATCGGCGGTAAAACCCTCGCGGCATCTGCAGATGAAAGCTTTCGAAGGAAGTCGCAGCGAAACCGGGATGCAATCCAAACGATACGTGCGCGGTCAACTCGGCTTCATGGTTTCGAAACTCGAAAAGCACACGCACTTGATTGGCATCGATCTCGTAAGTTAAATCCACGCTCACCTTCAGCGGATATTCGATCGGAGAAAAATCGTCCGGTGTGATCTGGTATTTGAGCGAGGCGCCGCTCCCCTCGGTAGAAGATCCGATGAGATGCCATGTTTTCGAACGAAGAAAGCCGTGGGTCCCGCCTTTGATTTCGTGTCCGCGGTAGAGACTGCGACCATTTTTCAGCCGATGAAGATAATAGCCCATCACGGTAGCGTGATTTCCCCAGCCTTGAGACGGCGCGGAAACATCGTCGTCGCGGTAAAGGAAACCGAGCCAATGCCCGGCTTCATCCATTCGCGCGAGGCTGATCAATTCCGCGCCCAGACGCGAGACGATGATTCGAAGCCCGTTCTCTTCATCCGTTAAAACATCGAGATGCCGTCCGTCACGGTTTTCTTCAGAGTGCGAGAACTTCATCGTGTAACGGATATTGAGTCAACCTATTCGCCTCTCCCTTCATAAGGGAGAGGGTGAGGGTGAGGGTTCGCTTCGTAGCACGAGCGACTTCGATCCCCTCACCTCAATCCTCTCCGCTTCGCCAGGGGAGAGGCGGACATTTTGCAAGACAACCGCTCATGGGAATAACCCGCGCATTTGTTTGGCCTTGATGACGCGTTCCACACCGGTCGCCATGGCAGCCGTTCGATGCGAGACCCTGTGGTCCTTCGCACGCCTGATCACCTGCACAAACGAATGCTCGAGGATGCGGAAAAGTTTATCGGTCACTTCCGACTCCGACCACAGAAACGCCTGTAAACCCTGCACCCATTCGAAGTATGAAACGATGACGCCGCCGGCGTTACAAAGAATGTCCGGGATTACGAAGACTTCGTCCCAGCGCTGGTCGAGGACTAGATCTGCGTCGGGCGTGGTCGGGCCGTTCGCGGCCTCGGCAAGGATGCGGCACTTAAGTTGGCCGGCATTTTTTCCGGTAATCACGCGATCAACCGCTGCGGGAACAAGAATGTCGCACGGCAGCTTGAGAAACTCGTTAGGGTTCACATGATCGCCCTGAGCAAACGCACGGAGGTTGCCCTTCTTCAGCATGTGTTGGTCGGCCGCTTTAACGTCGATTCCTTTCGGATTATAAATCGCAGCATGCGCGTCGCTGATGCCGACGACTTTGACGCCGCTTTTGTAAGCGAGCGACAACGCTGCGACCGAACCAACGTTTCCAAACCCTTGCACGATTGCGGTGCATTTTTCCGGATCCATCTTCAGCATGTTCATGGCGCGCTCGACGAGATACACCACGCCGCGCCCGGTAGCTTCACGCCGGCCTTCGGTCCCGCCGATCGCGACCGGTTTGCCGGTCACGATTTCGTTGACGGCATAACCCATGTAAACGGAATAGGTGTCCATGAACCAGGCCATGATCTGTTCGTTGGTGCCCATGTCCGGTCCCATGATGTCGGTGTGCGGCCCGACGAAGGGAATCATTTCCTGCATGTAACGGCGCGAGACCGCCTCCAGCTCCGTGCGCGATAACTTGGCTGGATCGACGGCCACGCCGCCCTTTGCGCCGCCGTACGGCAACTGAGCCAGGGCGCATTTCCAACTCATCCACATCGCCAGCGCCGCCGTTTCACCCATCGAAAGTGAAGGCGCGAACCGCGTGCCGCCCTTGGTCGGGCCGAGCGCGATGTGATGTTGCACGCGATAACCCTGGAAAGCTCTAGTGCTCCCGTCGTCCAAGTGCACCGGCAGCGTCACCGCGATGGCGCGCTTCGGGTACGTCGCCCATTCGCGGTCGTTCTGGTCGATGTTTAGGTAATCGGCGATGATGCGAAACTGCTCACACGCCATCTGGAACACTTCGTCGTGGTAAATCGTGTGCCTTGCTGCATCTTCGCAACTCTCGGAGTCCATGGGAAAGCTGCTATTTGCGCTCGGCAGGTGGCGTCGTCAACTCCGAAACTTTGGAGTGCGGCGACATGTCGCCGCTTTCAAAGCGCGGACATGTCCGCGCAGTCCAAAATGCCCAGCATCGACAAGGGCGCGCGAGATCAGTAACGTCGCAGCCACAAATGAAAATTGAAACCATAGCCGTACACGCGGGACACGCCGTTGATCCCGCAACCGGAGCAGTCGCCGCCCCAATTTATCTTTCCACGACATTCGAGCGCGACATCGAAGGGACGTACTCGCGCGGTTTCATGTACACGCGCAACGACAATCCCAATCGCCAGACGCTCGAGCGCGGCGTAAGCATGCTCGAAGGCGGCGAAGCAGCGGCGGCATTCGCCTCCGGCACCGGCGCGACAATGTCCATTTTGCAGGCGTTGTCCCCGGGCGATCACGTCCTCGCGCACGTAGACGCATACTACGGCACGTCGCGATTGATTCGCGAAATTTTTATGCGCTGGGGGCTCAAGGCCGATTTCGTGGACATGAGCGATCTCGCTGCCGTGAAAAAAGCGCTGCGACCGAATACAAAATTGGCCTGGGCCGAAACGCCTTCCAATCCGCTGCTGAAAATCGTCGATCTCGCCGCCATCGCGGAAATTGTTCACGACAGCGGCGCGATTTTTGTTTGCGACAACACATGGGCGCCGGTGCTGCAACGGCCATTCGATCTGGGTGCCGATTTAATCCTGCATTCAACGACGAAATACTTTGGTGGGCATTGCGATGTTCTCGGAGGAATTGTCGTGGCCAAAACAGACAGTGAATTTTTCCAACGGATCCGCAGCATCCAATATGAGGGCGGCGCGGTCCCCTCGCCTTTTGATTGCTGGCTTATCCTGCGCGGCATGCGCACTTTGCCGTGGCGAATGCGCGCGCATTCGGAGAACGCGATGAAACTTGCGGACTTTCTCGCGCGACATCCGCAAGTGGCCCGGGTCCATTATCCTGGATTGCCCTCGCACCTGGGGCACAAGATCGCGGCGAAACAAATGTCCGCGTTCGGCGGGATGCTATCGTTTGAATCGAAAGACGGCTATGACGCGGCAATGTCCGTCGCAGCGAAGACGAAAATCTTCATTCGCGCGACGAGCCTCGGCGGCGTGGAAAGTCTGATTGAGCATCGCGCGTCGATTGAAGGCCCGGGCACGACGTCGCCCGGAGGCCTGTTGCGCATGTCCATCGGCCTCGAAAACGCCGACGACCTGATCGAGGACCTCGATCAGGCGCTGGGAGTGTAGGGGCGCCCTGCTGTAGAGTCCGCTGTCCCCAGCGGAGTTTCTTCAGCCGGCCCAAATCAAGTGCGCTGCGGACAGCGCACGCTGCAACATTCAGCGTGGGCTGAATTGAATCGCGTTTCAGCGCCTAATTATCCGGTGACTTCTGATTCCTGGGGCGTTGCCCCAGGCTAAGATTAACATCGCCCCTTTGGCGCTGTGTGCGCTAGCGCCAAAGGCGCGGTCTCATTGCTAGCCTGGGGCAAACGCCCCAGGGATTATGGAAAAGCGAAAACACCAGAGCGCTGAAAGCGCGATTCACTTCAGAAGCGAATTCGATCATCATTCGCGTCATGCCCCAATCGCTCAGTAAAGTCATCCTTCACATCATCTTTAGCACAAAAGACCGGGAGCCGTGGCTCGATTCAAAGTTGCGAACACGCATGCACGGTTATCTGGCAACGATCTGCCGCGAACTTGGCGCCGACTTCGTGCATGTTGGCGGTGTTTCTGATCATGTTCACATTATGACGATTCTGCCGCGGACTGTTTCTCAAGCTGAATTCGTCGAGCAAATAAAGAAAGTATCGTCGAAGTGGATCAAAGGCGTTGACGCTCGCTATCGTGGTTTCTTCTGGCAGCGCGGATATGGCGCATTTTCAGTGAGCCCCAGCCTGCTCAAGGTGGTGCTGAAATACATTGAAGGGCAACAAAAGCACCATCGCACTCGCACGTTTCAGGAAGAATACCGGGAGTTGTTGCGCAAGCACGCCGTTGACTTCGACGAGCGTTACGTCTGGGATTGACAATATGCCGTGACGGAATTGAATCGCGCCTCCAGCGCTGAATTATCCGGGGACTTTGGATTCCTGGGGCGTTGCCCCAGGCTCAAGTTTGAATGAGGCGCCGTTGGCGCTCTGCGCCTCTACAAACGCCTCTACAAGCGTCCCACCTTACGGCGAAAAACATCGATGATGTCCTGCACCTCGCTAATGCGCAGAAGAAACGCCGCGCTGAAAAAGGCCGTCGCGCCAACTGCAATCACCCCAAGCAGTATTCCCAACTTTTGCAAGAACCGCATGTCCGACCACGCATCCAGCCACCAGTAATTCGCTGCCCAGCAGATCAGCGCCAGCAGCGCGCCGGCGACACAAATCTTTCCGAGCCCAACCAGCATCTGGCGCGTCTCGAGCCGGCGCGTATGACGGCGCATCAGCGCATAAAGCAAAAGAAAATTGGTAGTCGCCACGAGGCTTGTGGAAAGTGCGAGCCCACGATGTTTCCAACCCAGACGGAACGTGAAAAGCCAGTTGAGAAACAGATTCGCGCCGATGGCGAGAAAACTCACCAGCATTGGCGTGTTGCGTTTGCCGATGGCATAAAATGCCGGAGTCAGAACTTTCAACGCCGCATACGCAAAAAGACCGATCGCATAACATTGTAGCGCGCCCGCAGTTTGCCTTGTCATTTCCGCGGTAAACCGTCCGTGTTGATAAATCACGCTGATGATGGGCGACGCCAGCATGGCGAGTCCGATCGCCGACGGAATGGTGAGCAAGAACGCCAGCCGCATGCCGCGCGCGAGAATCGCGCGAAACTCGGCCGTATTGCCGACGGCAGCGCTCCTCGACACCAGCGGCAACGTGACAGTGCCGATCGCCACACCGAAAATTCCCAGCGGCAATTGCATCAGGCGAAACGCGATGTTGAGCCAGCTCACCGGCCCGTTTCCGAGACTCGCTGCGAACCCGCTGTTGATCAGCACGTTCACCTGCACTGCGCTCGCGGCGATAACCGCCGGTCCCATCAAGGTCAGCACCGTGCGCACGCCTTCGTCGCGCCAATGAAAATCGGGGTGAAACCTGAAACCGACTTTCCACAGCGACGGAAATTGGCCTAACAACTGCCACGCGCCGCCGATGAGCGTGCCGATCGCCAGGCCCACGAGCGAGCGCGCGCCAAAATGCGGATCGATCCAGTAACCGATCGCCACGCCGGCGATAATCGAGCCGAGATTGAAATAACTCGACGCCATGGCCGGCGGACCGAACACATGCTTCGCGTTGAGCATTCCCATCACCAGCGCGGCCAGCGACACCATCAGCATGAACGGCCACATGATCCGGGTGAGCAGAATCGTGAGCTCGGTCTTCTCGGGCGACCAGGCTCCCCATGTCAAAAGTTCCACCAGTTGCGGCGCGAACAGGATGCCGAGCAGTGTGATCACGCTCATGAACACAGCCGTGAGCGTGGCGACCTTGTTCCCCAGACGCCACGAGGATTGATCGCCGTCGACCGCGATCTTTTTCGCAAACGTGGTGATGAACGCCGTTGAAAGCGCGCCTTCGGCAAAGAGATCGCGCAACAAATTCGGCAACCGAAACGCCATCAGGAACGCGTCGAGATTTCGTCCGGCCCCGAATAAACCGGCAAACACCATCTCACGGACCAGACCGAGAAGGCGGCTCGACAGAATGGCGATACCCACAACACCCGTTGCGCGGGTGCTCATTCGTCGGTCAACTGCCTCAGCCATCGGCGAATTCTAACCAGGAATGGACACGAATGAACACGAATGTTGTAGGGGTTTGACTCGTTCGCTCCCGCTCGCTCGGCCTCCGGCCTGCCCGTCTATGTCGCTCGCGTCCAGCGGCTCCATTCTGTGAAACGCCAATTCTAAACTCGGCAGCCGATCCAATCACCCGTCTTCGCACGAGCCGCCTGCGCCAGAGGGTTCGAAGGCTAAAGGGTATCAAGTTCGGCAGGTCCGTGCGATATTAATCAGAGAGCAATGAAAGAGTCACGATATGAATTG
Organism: uncultured Verrucomicrobiae bacterium; assembly: GCA_963757675.1. Lineage (GTDB taxonomy): Bacteria > Verrucomicrobiota > Verrucomicrobiia > Chthoniobacterales > UBA10450 > Udaeobacter. The sequence goes on from CAVWTH010000013.1 coordinate 230,519, forward strand.
ATCATCTTTTGGGATGAAACGGATCAAATATTCGTGGTCGACGTCCCAGAGCTGCCTGGCTGCATGGCTCATGGCCGTACCAAGAGCGAGGCGATTGCGCATGCGGAAGCGGCGATTGATTTATGGATTGAGACGGCCAAGGAAGATGGAGTTCCGATACCTGAGCCCCGCGGCAGGCTAATGTTTGCTTAGCGCCTGTGGCGCGTCGTGAGAGACGGCGCATAGCGCCGTGGCTACAACATCAGCCGTGTCATCCGCGGCCTAAATCAATTCGTGTTGATCCCCGCCATTCGTGGTTCTCTGCTCTTTCCCGGTTGGTGTTAATTCGCCTGCCCGCCGTAGCCTCGTGCGAAGGCGGATCCGTGGTTTCTCCAAATCGAATTTAACGTTTTAACGCTTCAACCATTTAACGTTTTAACGTGGCGAAGCCCGCGAAGCCAAAGAGAAAGCGCCGGGAGGATTTTCACCTCCCTACTTGTCTTCGCTGGCTTTTGTGGGTTGATACACAGCCGTGCTGAAAAGATTCCCGCATCTCTTTCTCGTCCTCGTTATTGAAGGCGGAGCGCTGATGGCAGTGGAATTGATGGGAGCCAAGCTGGTGGCGCCATTCTATGGCAACTCGCTCTATGTGTGGACCGCGGTGCTCACCATTACTGTTCTTGGTCTGACACTCGGCTATTACGCCGGGGGCCGGCTCTCGAGTAAACAGCCTTCTGAAAAGATGCTGTTCGTCATTCTTGGGATCTCAGCATTGTTGATCCTTGCCCTGCCGCTGACCGCTTCGATTGCCATGGCTCTGACAAAGGGGATGGATCTGATCGTTGGCATCTGCATCACCTGTGCCCTGCTACTGCTTCCGCCCATGTACTGCTTTGGGATCGTGGGTCCGATGGTCGTGACGTTGATGAGTTCCCAGCTCGAAAACGGCGGGAACGGTCTATTTTACGTCAACGCTGGGAGGTGGCAGGCAACGCGGCCAGCGCCAGGCCTGTAATAGTCACGCACAATCTAAGTCCGCCATTCGATTTTGCCGTCTTTTTATCCGGTCTCGGAAAACCACACGACGATTTGATCAAATTGAACCTTTGGCATATTGCCACCACCATGTCGCATAAGACAAGGGATTTCTGGCTAGCAGCCGCATTATCGCTGGTTGCAGCGCTCGTTTTCGGTTTTACAACCAAGGCCACGCTGCACGATTTCGATTATACAGATCGGATCGCGTCAGCATTGTTGCAAGGACGCCTTGGTCTCGACAGGCATCCGGGCGCCTGGCTGAATGAAATGGTCCCGTTCGAAGGCAAGTATTACTCTGTCTTCCCACTTGGCGCAGTCCTAAGCGTCCTGCCAATCGCCCTTATCCAAAAAGCAGGATGGATTCACAGCTTTCCCGCGACCTTTTTGACTGCGTTCATTGCAGGGTTGTGCGTTTTCTTCTTTTTTCAATTGTCGAGTATCGAAACCAAGGCAATTGGTCGCAGAATTCTCCTGGCTCTGTTTCCCATTTTTGGAACCTGGACGTGGTGTAATCTGGGGTTTGGCGGGTCATGGCAGATCGCACTCGGTTTTGCGTTACTGGGAGAGGTAGGAGCGCTCTATTTTGCTTTGGTTCAACCGCGTCCTTTCCTGGCCGGGGCGTTTTTCGCAGTTGCTTTTGGGAATCGCACCGAGCTGATTCTGGTTTTGCCCATTTACCTTTATTTATTGTTCGCGGATTCTGGCGGTACCACCACCATCGACTTTAGAGATATTGCACGACGATTTCGGGAAAAAGCGCCTGCGTTCAGCTCCTTCCTGATCCTACCGGTGACTCTCGGGCTGTTAACCGCTGCGTATAACTTCGCGCGCTTTCACTCTATCTTTGATTTTGGATACGCTCGAATCCCCCGCGTCCTCCAGGAGCCGTGGTATAAGCACGGATTGTTTTCTCTTCATGCAATCCCCGACAATATACATCACATGCTCTTCGTGGGATTCGGCGATCTCTTTCCGAAGTTTCCGCTATTTACACCCGTACGGCTTCGGTTGCTCCATCTTTATTGCCAGCCCATTTCTTTTCCTTCTTTTTCGTGAAGGCGGAAAATACAAGATTGCTGCGTGGATCGCGATTGGCCTGTTGAGCGCAGCGCTTTGGTGTCATGGCAATCCCGGGGGCTGGCAGTTTTCCTATCGATATGCCATGACCCTGCTCCCTTGGATGTTTCTCTTGTTGGCCGGCAATGGGCCAGCGAAAACGTCTGTAAACGAAATCTCACTCTTTGCGGTGTCGGTCGCGATTAACGCTGCAGCAACCTATCAATTTCTTTGGACGAATCTCATTCATCCGTGAACCCGCGTGGACCGCACACCGTCCGTGCCATTCTCACTTCCATTTTGCAGATCAATGCCGCCCCAATAGCATTTCCCAGGCCGCTCTCGTTTCGGCCGGCACGTTATGGTCGGCGTTGATTAGCCAGGAGACCGTCGCGAGCGAGTTCACAACTACCGAAAGGGTAACTAGCCCGATTATGACATGCCGTGTCCGGACTAACGCCAAGCTCCTTGAGCTGAGAAAGACAACCAGAGAGAAGATCAGGAAAGGATAAAGATCAGTGGCGTAACGTTGGGCGAGCGCGAAAAACGATAAGATGCAAATGAATTGGGCAAAGAGAGCTGCCGCGGCAACGCGATCAAACATGTCGGAGCGGTTTCTTCGAAACAGATAAACGATGCCCACGCAGGCGCCGAATAGCAGCCAGGAGGAGGACCAGGTAACAGGCAAAAATGTTTCACTGAAGGGAAGCGAATACAGCGACGGATAAGAATATGGATGGCGATCACCTTTCACGAATGGCGGTCGGTGTTCGATTGCCGGAGGACGGGGACTAAAGTAATCGGCCAGGCTCTGCGGCACGCGGCAGAGATCGAAAGTGCCATGCTTGTGCGCGAACTCGCGGTGAACCGGGTTAATGTAATAGTCATAGTTAACTCCGCTTAGGGTGCCGAATTTTGCGTGACTTAGCCAAACGTAGAAAGCCAGGCCGGCGCCCAGCGGGAGAAGGAGTGCCATCGAATTAGTTAGTCGATTCTCACGCCGTATTCGCAGAGCAAGAAGCGGCGCGATCAGGACGAAGGGCGCGCCGAAAGTGACTCGAGAGAGTAAAGCTGCGGCAGCGCAGAGCGAGAATCCCAGCAGCGAACACGTCAGTGCGCCGCCTTCAGCTTTGCGCGAGCGAAAGGCAAAGAAAAGCGCCGCAAGCGACCACGCCAGTCCCCAGATGATCGCTTCATCGTAGATGGAAAGATTTCCAAGCAGCAAAAGCAACGGCGAGCCGAACGCAAACCCGACCACGCATGCGTTTCCTAACCATTTGCGAGCACGTGATGAGAGCGCGGACGAGCGCAAAGCCGTGCCCACCAGGCCGGCAAAGGCCGTCAGCGCGATAACTCCCGCGCAATATCCCGAAAGGCGCGACCATTTTCCGCGTCCTTCTGGGTAAACGAAATTCAAAGGAATACGGAGAAACGCCGGGAACGGCCCAAAGTACATGCGTACCTTACCATTTACGATCATAGCCTCATGGCCGATCGTCGCTGCATCGACATCCACGTCGCCCCCCAAAAAATGCTTCGCCTGTGAATCGTAAGCCCCCCCCAGCACCTCCTTAACAAAAATCTGCCGTCCGCCCGTCATGGTGAACACCCATAGAAGCACGCTCAACAAGAGTGTGATGGGCCAGAGGCGAGGCGACTTATTAGAGGTCATAGCTCAACGCATGCACGCTATTCGATGAATTCGGGCACGTCTTTTCTTGTGAGCGTAAATGCAGCCCACAATCAAAATCGAGAGGATCCTGAACAGGCTCCCATTTTGGAACGTTGCCCGCAACGCGAATTCCTGGGCAGTGTAGCTGCTGTCCGCGGATCCGCATGCACCGCCTTCGTAATATCATGATTGCCGATACACGTCCTGCATGGCGCTCTCCGTGAGCTGCGGATACAGGCAGTGCAATCCGCATGCCGCGCAGTGCGCCACGCAGTACCGGCTTCGCAAACGAAACCGAAATTCACCCCGGTCGCTCGCGCATAACGGGCACGCCCGATATTCGAGCTTCGTAGACAGATTTGTGGATGTTGCTTCGGAAATCATCTGTTTCTTGACTGTCCGTGGCAAGATGACTCCCAGTGATATAATGAACTGATCGGATGGACCACGGATTAAACGGAGGACTAACCACTAATCGACACGAATAAACACCAATAGTGTTGTAGCGGTGCTTGCTTTCATGCGCCGAAAAATCCACATTTCCACCATGACACAGAAGGAACTCGTGCTCGATGTAATCAGCGAATTGCCAGACGAAGCCTCTCTGGACGATATTGCTGAGCGAGTAGAGTTTTTGGCCGCCATCCAGAAGGGGCTCGATCAGCTTGATCGCGGCGAGGGCATTCCGCACGAACAGATTAAGCGGCAGCTCGCCACATGGCTTACAAGTTGATTTGGTCACCTGTTTCGCGTGATGATTTGCGCGACATCGTGCGTTTCATTTCACGCGATAGCCCGCAGAACGCAGAATCATTCGCCTATCGACTTATGGCACAGGCGGACATGCTACAGGAGCATCCAGAGATTGGCCGCAGCGTTCCGGAGCATCGCAGCCGGGCGATCCGCGAGATCATATTCAAACCGTATCGCATCGTCTATCGCGTGGATCATGAACGGAAGACTGTCGAGATTGCGCGCGTGTGGCACGCAGCGCGAGGGACTCCGAAGCTCTAACCCGGCGATTGACCCGTTCGACTCCGCTCCCGCCTTCTTGCAACTTCGGCGTGGCAAGCAGGGCAGGCTCTCAATCGCCTCACACGATTTTTCTGGGGAGCGCACGCGCCCTCGCGCGCTGGTTGCGGCGCCCCCGCCTCAACCTCCCCTTTACCAGAACAAGTCCGCGATCGCGAGGGCGCGATCGCCAACATGCCAGGCGCGTGTGCTCCCCAATCCACCATCCGTGTTATCTGTAGCCTGCCTGCCGTGACGGGTGATCCGTGGTGCGTGTTGACGTTTTAACCTTTTAACCAATCACGCGAGGCGAAACCTAATTCGTGTTCATTCGCCTGCCGCGCCGTAGCCTCGCGCGAAGGCGGGTGTAATTCGTGTCTAAAAGAGAAAGCGCCGGGAGGATTTTCACTCCTTGGCGCTCACTCGCTCAATTAACCGGCTCCGGGAACCCTCCACAGGATTCGTGTCTATTCGTGCCTGCCGCGCCGTAGCCTCGCGCGTAGGCGGGTCCATTCGCCTGCCGCGCCGTAGCCTCGCGCGAAGGCGGGTGGTTAATCCCCGAAATCGCGACTTGTTTTCACTGCCCTTTGTGAGTTGACTCCGAAAGCGTTCGCGAGTTGATACACAGCCGTGCTAAAGAGATTTCCGCATCTGTTCCTTGTCCTTCTTATTGAAGGCGGCGCGCTGATGGCAGTGGAACTGATGGGCGCCAAGCTGGTGGCCCCGTTCTATGGCAACTCGCTCTATGTGTGGACCGCAGTGCTCACCATTACTGTTCTGGGTCTGACGCTTGGCTATTACGCTGGAGGCCAGCTTTCAAAAAAGGGTGCTTCCGAACGCAGGCTGTTCATCGTTCTCGGAATCTCAGCGGTGCTGGTTCTGGCACTGCCGCTCACTGCGTCGGCTTCCATAGCACTTACAAAGGGAATGGACCTGATCCCCGGGATCTGTGTCACGTGTGTACTGCTCCTTCTTCCGCCGATGCTCTGCTTCGGGATCGTGGGCCCGATGGTCGTAACCTTAATGTCTTCGCAGCTCGAAACGGTCGGAAAAACGGCGGGAACAGTCTATTTCACGTCCACGTTCGGAGGAATAGCGGCGACGTTTTTCTTCGGACTTTATCTCATACCGGTCGCTGGACTCAGATTTTGCGCCACGGTCACAGGGTCGGCGCTGGCTGCGTTGCCTGTCGTTTACATCGTGAGGAGGGCGCTTCGTGGAAGAAACCATCCGGGCTCACCGCCCCCGGCTACAAATGGACGCTCGAAGATTCGCAGGAAGAAATCCGCTGTAGCCGGCAGCGGTGATGCCGGTTTCAAACGGTCGAGATCAGGTGTGAGGCGCACGATCTACCTCTTTGCCGTGCTCGAAGGCGCAACGGTGATGGCGGTCGAGCTGATGTCCGCGCGAATGGTTGCGCCATATTTCGGTTCGTCTCTGTACGTCTGGGCAACGGTGATTGGCTTTACGTTGTTGGCGCTCGCAATCGGTTATTTTGCCGGCGGCGTCGTCGCAGATAAATACAGTGGCCCTGATACTCTGTTATGGATGCTGCTGGTGGCATCATTCTTTTTGCTGCTGATGCATGTTTCCGCGTCGCTGTTAACGATCGCCTTTGAAAATATCAGCCCCGGCGTAGCTGTCATTCTCGTCAGTCTGATCTTAATCCTGCCGCCGCTGATCTTCATGGGCATGGTGCCGACCTTCCTGATCCGAAAAGTATCGGCTACCGCAGAGGGCGCCGGACGCAGCACCGGCGTCGTTTACGCGATTTCGTCCGCCAGCGGCATCGTAGCCTTACCGGTATTCGGGTTTTTCATCATTCCGAAGCTTGGACTTACACTGCCCTCGATTCTCGTCGGGGCTATCGTGGGATTGATTCCTTTCGTGGAGCTCATTTCCCGGAAGAAATACATTTCGCTTTTATTCATCCCTTTCGTTCTGCTTTCCTTCTGGGCAATTAAAACACAGCGGCCGGGGAATGCTGTGGAGGTGCAATATTATTCTGAAGGATTGCTGGGACAGCTTCTGGTGGCCGATATGTCGAGCTATAAAGGCGAGAAATTCAACGACCGTTTCTTGTTTGTGAACCGCATCGGCCAAACGCGCGTTGAAAAAGGTACGTTCGAGTCCAAATGGAAGGATGTCTACTGGGTCGGTGCGATCTCCAGCAAGCTTCCGCCGAAATCCAACGCGCTGATACTCGGCCTCGGCGGGGGCACCGAAGCCAATATTCTCCAGAACAATTTAGGGTTTCACGTCGACGCAGTCGAATTGGACGAACGGGTAGCGGAAGTTGCGCGTCAGTATTTCGTGCTAAGCAACAACGTGAACGTGATCGTGGACGATGCGCGGCACTATCTGGAAGAGACGCACAAAAAATATGACCTCATTTTGTTCGATGTTTATCGCGGTGAATCGCCTCCCCCGCATGTTTTTACCATTGAATCGCTGGAAAAAACGAAATCTCTTTTGAAGGAGGACGGATTGATCATCGTAAACTTCAATGGCTTTCTGAAAGGCAAAGCAGGAGAAGCGGCAAGGTCGGTCTACAAAACCTTGGTTGCCGCGGGCTTGGAGGTCAGAATCCTCCCTGCGACGGGCGCTGAAGCCACTGGAACCAACCTGTTCGTGGCAAGCAAAACCAAACAGGATTTCCACACGCTGCGGGCCCCGTTGTCGTTCGGTGCAAAACCGGTGGATATCGAGACGCTTTTCCTTGATCCGCGAGAACTGGACCTCACGGATGCCGTGGTTTTGACCGACGACAAACCGATCCTGGAGCTTTTGAACATCCCCGCCGGCAGCGCGTGGCGTAAAGCGTACACGGAGATGACGAAGACATTTTATCACGAAGGCGTGCCGTTATTCAGGTAATTCTGGGGAGCGCGCGCGGTCCTGTAGCCGGCATCGTTGATGCCGGGAGGACAAGATTCACGCTCACCGGGATCATCGATCCCGCCACAACGCACTTTCTCTTGGAATCGACCACCGAATCAATCAGCCTCCTACCATGCCGACTGTTTTACGCTCAGGGCCCTATAGGTTTTTCTTCTACGCCGGAGATCGGCACGAGCCGCCGCACATCCATGTCGAGCGTGATCAAAGCAAGGCGAAATTTTGGCTGGAGCCTGTGACATTTCATTCAAGTACCGGATTCAGTAGGAGGGAGTTGATGGATATTTACAGATTGATCGCCGATAATCAGCAGTTACTCTTGGAGAGTTGGCATGACTACTTTGCTAATTGATAGCGCGGCAACGAAGGCCACCGCCATTCGACTCACGGAGGACACTTTGGTCGTCGATTTGGCCGATGGCCGCAGTCTCTCCGCGCCGCTCGCTTGGTATCCTCGTCTGCTACATGCCTCACCCGCCGAGCGTATCAACTATCGGCTTATCGGTGGTGGCGAGGGCATTCACTGGCCAGATTTGGACGAGGATATTAGCGTCGAAGGTGTCTTAGCAGGCAGATCATCTGGAGAGAGTCCAATTTCTTTTCAGCGTTGGCTGGAATCACGCGCGAAACGATAAGGCCCACTCATTTCGCGGCCGACGAGCGTCGTGTTCGCTGCTCGTGAAATTTGATCCGGGGAGCGTGCCCCGGTCCCGCGTAGAGACGTTGGGAGACGCGTGTAGCCGATATGCTGTAGCCGGCATCGTTGATGCCGGCCGGTGCCATTCAAAGGTTGACCGGGATCACCGATCCCGGCTACAACTAATCCGTTCTCACAAAAAAAGAAAGCGCCGGGAGGATTTTCACCTCCCGGCGCCATTCTCTAACAGCTTATCTTTTTAAAATCACACCTTCGGATCCGTATCGACTCTCAACTAATCACTCTTCCGGACAAATTCCGGCGCGTCCGGGTCTCTTCACGATGTCGCTCGGCCGCTTTTCTCAGATAGGCAACCTGCTGTTTGCGTGTCAGTGCATTCAACTTGGCGCTGGTTGCCGCCCGCACCTGTCGCGACATCTCGATCGCATCAAACTTTTTCGTCCTCACGGCCATAAATTAACTCCAACGGACTCCCTATGCGAATAGCGTTATAGCCTTGCAAGAGATTGACGCTGCTGAAGCTTTTTTCACGCGCGACGTTCACCAGGTGCCTGAAATTCCAACTCACCAGAAAATCCAACCGGCAGATCGTGCAGACAGCCACGTGGCGGGCGCGTTCGCGGGCACTTGTGAAAGGGCTTACTTGGGTTATTGCTTGGTCATGCAATTACAGCTACCAGAAGCCGTCGAATCGCGGTTGTCCCCGGAGGAGGCTGCGTTGCATCTGGCGATCGGCTTGTTCGTAACTGAACAGGTCACGTTGGGTCAAGCGGCAGAAATTGCCCGAACTACGCAGGCAAGCTTTTTAAAAGCGTTGGGGCGCCGTCGTATCCCCATTCATTACGGCACGCAGGAGCTGGCAGAGGATTTGAAAGTCGCTGAGTCGTTTGGCTGCTGCGAATGATCGTAGTGTCCGATACGTCGCCGATCACCGCGCTTCTGACGGTCGGGCAAATTGAGCTGCTGCGAAAACTCTTTCGGGAAGTTGTGATTCCGCCTGCTGTAAACGCGGAACTCCAGCGTTCGCACATGAGTTTCCCCCAGTGGCTGCAGGTTCGAGAGTTGCGCGATGATACGCAAGCGGCCCGTTATGAACGCATCGTGGATCGTGGCGAAGCTGAAGCCATTGCGCTCGCGCAGGAGCTAAGAGCGGATCGGCTGTTGATGGACGAACGCAAAGGGCGCCAGCTCGCGCAGCAGGCAGGAGTGCCCGTTTTAGGTCTCGTGGGTGTTATTCTCATCGCAAAACGTACCGGTCTCATCTCATCGGCATGCAGTTTATTGGACCAAATCGAGCGCGAAGCCGGTTTCTATTTAACGGAAGAACTGAAACAAGCGGCTCTCAAATCCGTTGGAGAATAAGATGGCCGATTACCAACACTTCCGCGACACCGCGGTTGAGATTTCGTCATTCCTTCGACATTCGACATCTGATTTCATCCCTGCCCGCAGTAGCTACGCATAGCGTTGCAGGCGGGCGTGCCATCCGTGGTTTGAAACTCACTCCTTTCCCAAGTCGTTCGCTGCTACCCTCGCAGCTTTGCCTTCTATGTCGCTCTTCCCGGTCACTCCATTGAAACTCACTCCTTTCCCAAGTCGTTCGCTGCTACCCTCGCAGCTTTGCCTTCTATGTCGCTCTTCCCGGTCACTCCATTGAAACTCACTCCTTTCCCAAGTCGTTCGCTGGTACCCATCACAGCTTTGCCTTCTATGTCGCTCCCCCCCGGTCGCTCCGTTGTCGCTAATCCGATTCAACCCTTCAACCTTTAACCCTTTAACGCGGCGAAGGTCGCCACGGCGATCGCAGCCAAAGAGAACACGACGTGCGGAGACACCGTCGGATAGACGGGCAGGCCCAAAGGCTGAGCGAGCGGGAGCGAGCGAATCAATACGACGTGCGGGGACGCCGTCGGATAGACGGGCAGGCCGAAAGGCTGAGCGAGCGGGAGATCGCGAATCAAATCGCCTGGAGGATTTTCACTCGCCTCCGTCCCGCAGTCGCGGGGCGTCGGCGTTGCAGGCCTCCTCTATCTCTTCGGGTATTCGGTCAGCTTTTGTGGTACGCCTCGAGGAAAGCGCTCCGCGATATACCTGATTGCGTACAGATCGTGCGCAGAGTCGATGCTTTGAGCGTCGGATGATTAGGCATCGTCAAGGGAGTGCGGGTTCCATCCGGATTTTGTCGCACCATCGATATGTGCTCGCGCTCACGGACGATTTCGAACCCAAGCGCACGCAACGCCCGAAGAACTTTCGTCTTCGGCGCATCAGCCGGGAATTTCATCCGTGGTGAGTGAAGCCTCGGTGACGAAGGCTTCCATCACGTCATCCTGCTCGTCGAAGGCTTCTTTCCAAACGTTTCAATATGAAAAGCAGCAGCTGACTTTGCATCGGCGAGGGCCGATTCGTAGCTCTCCCCTTCGCCAACAACGGCTCCCTTCAAACCGAGCGGATACGCTACGTAGCCGTCACGATGTTTTTCGACCACGAACTTAAGTTTCTTCACGACCATTCAATCGTATCACTGGGCCCTTCGAATTGAAAGCTGCGCTTTTCGTCAATCCCGTGCAGACGAGACGCCCGTTCGACTGACGCTCAGGGCAAGCTGTATGCCCCCCCACCGATTTAACCATGTAACGATTTAACGCTTCAACGACGGCGAAGCGATTCGTGTTCATTCGTGTAATTCGTGTCTGAAAAAGAAAGTCGCCGGGAGGATTTTCACCTCTCGGCGCTCATTCTCTAACAGCTTATCTTATTAGATCAGATAATCGGTCAGGTTATTTCTTAAGTCCCTTCCCGACCTTGCTGATGGTCACGAGGACGCTATGCTCGGCGCCACACGATCCTTCGCCTAGATCAACGAAGATCTTATAGGTGCCGTTTCCTATGTCCATTCCGGTGATGTCCCACTGGTAGACGTCCTGATTCCGCCGTTGGGTCATATCGCATCGCGCAGCCGGTTGAGGCAGCCGATTGTAACACAGCTTCGGTCGAATCGCCGATCGGTGCGTCGGTGCTAATCGCGTACCGCGCGCTTTCGTTCGCGTCGGATACTGGCGCTCCGTTATAGTCGCAGAGCTTAATTTTGACCGGGATCGTTCCGCCCTTGAACACACTGTAGGGAGCCTGGGTGTTAATCGGCTGTTGAACAAGAGCACTGGTAGTTAACACCGAGGTTACCGCTAGCCGTCGTCCCGAGATAAGCGGGCGACGTTGGGCAGGGCACCCCGTCGAAGGTAACATCCACAGCATGATCGCCTACCCCAAGTCCGCTTGCGTCGTAGTTAATCGTGGCAACGCCTGAGGCATTCGTCACGGGGTCACCAACTGGATTACCATCCACAGAGAAGTGGAGGGTCTGGCCCGAGATCGGACTGTTGGAGTTGTCAGAGTCCGTTAGCGTCGCCGAAAGGGCAACCAGGTTGGGGTCGTGCAGCGCGATACAGTTGATCGCAGCAACCATCAGCACGGTATGATGCTCCTCACACATCGGCTCGCATTCCGAGACGGTGAAGTTGATCTTGAGCCCGCCACCGGATGTTAGCGCGCCCGCGCCCATACCGGTGGGTCCCGTGTCGGTCCCTCTAACTTCCACTTGATACACGCCCAGTGTAGTCGGAGCCGTCACGGTAATTGTGTCCGTGAAAGTGCTCGCAGTGGTAGTGAACTCGTGACTTACCGGTACCCCGGTGAATGTTGCAGTAGGCAGCGAGGGGCGGTATTGTGACGTTGATCGGCAAAGTCAGCCGTCCTGGGCAAGGTTGTCGACCCTGCGGAACCTCCCACCCCATAGGTGGCGTCAAAGGTGATAACGTCGCCGGGACAAAGCATGTCGGTTACGGTGGCCTGGCTGCCGGATGTCCCCGGTGGCGCAAACGTTACCGTGTGCCCGGTGAACGTTGATGCGTAAGTGATATAGCTGACGTTGTACACCCAATACGCTGAGGGCAGCCACGCCGCAGAGCAGGGCCGCCCCGATAGCTATTTTTAATGGGTTTTTCATTTTGGTTGTTTATTACTTCTTTCTAGTTGTTTGTTTGATTGTTGTCTGGGGAGACCATTCCCATGGCCATCCAAGACGGGTTGGTTGGTTCGAGCGGTCCCGCAGCTGCGGGATCGCCCGGGGAAATTGTTTGGGGGGAACGGGAGGGAAAGCTGGCTGATTGCTGATTGACGATTGCTGAATAACGAAACGGCGCGCACAGGAGTGACGCGCCCTACCCATCCGTGACATCCGTAAAACTTGTCCGCCGTAGCCTCGGCGTAGGCGGATCCGTGGTTGCTCTGTGGTCTTCGTAATTGCGCGTAATTTAGAACGTCCCCGGCGCGGCTGACGCACCGGATATTGTCAAAAGCTGTGCAGTTCTTGGCGACGAACGCAGCGAATTGCGAACCGGTAGCATACCTTGTTGGGCCTATTCTCATCTTCCGCCGCCAGCTCCCACTCAGCCACGAACCGGCCCCGAAATAAGCGCGCATTCTCGTGGGTCGCCGCCGCTTGTAAAGGGAAATCTTATATTCCGGCATAGGGGAGTATCCCCTAAATTTTGGCGAAAATTCCCCTAGGGGATTCTGTGGACAGAGGTGAACAGATTAGGTTCTTCCCTCTGGAAAACGTCCCCTAGGGGCAGCTTCGCTGCCGCCGTTAAATCGTTGAATCGTTACATCGGGTTAAAAAGAGACCACGGATCGCACGGATCCTTGGGAAATGACGAAGCTGTAGTGTCCGCTGTCCTCAGCGGATTAGGCCCCGGGAACGACTGCGCTGGGGACAGCGCACGCTACGGCCGGGAGAACCACGGATTGCACGGATGGCACGGATGATCAGAGA
>CAVWTH010000014.1:0-666652 GCA_963757675.1 uncultured Verrucomicrobiae bacterium
TTTGATCGGCGTGATGCCCTTTTTGGCTTTCACATATTCGGGTATCAGCTCCATCGGACCGGGCCGGTATAACGCAATCAACGCGATGATGTCGTCGAGCTTCTTCACGTCGAACTGCTTCGAGAGACTGGTCATGCCGCCGGACTCCATCTGGAAAAGACCGACCGTTTCGCCCCGGTTGTAGAGACCGAACGCAGCGGCATCGTCCAGCGGAACATTCTTCAACGAAAAGTCCGGCTGCCGTTCGCGAATCAGCACGAGCGTGTCTTCGATCACGGTCAGCGTCTTCAATCCGAGGAAATCCATTTTGAGGAGGCCAAGATCATTGAGTGGGCCCATGGCATATTGGCTGATCACGTCATTGCCTTTCACATCGCGACAAAGCGGGATGTAATCCGACAGATCCCGATCTGCGATGACCACGCCTGCCGCGTGGACGCCCGCGTTGCGCGATAAGCCTTCGAGAACTTTTGCGTGCTCGAACAGTTGCCGCGTCGGCGCCTCGGTGGCGACGGCGCGTTTCAGTTCCGCGTTTTTTTCCACTGCGGAATCCAGCGTGATGTTGAGCTCATTTGGAATCATCTTGGCAATGCGATCCGCATCGCGATAACTCCACCCCAGCACCCGGCCCACGTCGCGCACGACGCTTTTCGCCTTAAGCTTGCCGAACGTGATGATCTGCGCGACACGACGCTCACCGTATTTCTGACGCACATATTCCAAGACTTCCCCGCGGCGCGCTTCGCAAAAATCCACGTCAATGTCCGGAGGAGAAACGCGATCGGGATTTAGAAATCGCTCGAAAATCAGTCCGTACTGCAGCGGATCGATATCGGTGATCCCGAGAACAAACGCAACGATCGAGCCTGCTGCCGAGCCGCGTCCAGGCCCCACGGGGATGCTTTTTCCTTTGGCGAAATGAATGAAATCCCAAACGATGAGGAGATAACTGACGAAACCGGTTGTTTCCAAAACGCCGAGCTCATACTCGAGCCGCCGGGTCAACTCCGGATCGTTCGTCGCGCGTTCACCGTAGCGCGCACGCAGGCCTTCGTAGCAAAGCTCGCGTAAATAGCCTTCGCGCGTTTTGCCGGCTGGGGCCGGATACTCCGGATATTTCGAGCGCCCAAATTCAAGATCGAGATGGCAACGTTCGCCAACATGCAGCGTGTTCGTTATCGCCTCGGGAAAATCACGGAACACCTGCCGCATCTCCGCCGGTGATTTGAAATACAATTCCGGCAGATAACGCATCCGCGTTTCGTCCTGCACCATCTTGCCCGTGCCGATGCAAAGCATGACGTCGTGCGCCTCGTGATCGCTTCGGTGCAGAAAATGCACATCGTTCGCCGCGACCAGGCCAACGCCCAGGTCTCTCGCGATCTGCACCAACTCAGTGTTGCACTTCTTTTGCTCGTCCATCCCATGGTCGTGCAATTCCATGAAAAAATTTTCAGCGCCGAGGATGTCTCGATATGCAGCCGCGCTCTGTCTCGCTTTTTCGATGTTGTTTGCCTGGATCGCGCTGTTGATTTCTCCCGCAAGACAGCCGCTTAATCCGATCAAACCAGTCGAGCGCGCTGCCAGCAACTCCTTGTCGATCCGCGGCGCATAATGAAAACCATCCAGGTGCGCGGTCGTGACAAGCTTAACGAGATTGCGATAGCCCGTCTCGTTTTCCGCCAGCAACGTAAAGTGATGCGCCGAATCCCGTCGCGACGGCGGCCGGTCTTTATGGGATCCCGGGGCCACATAAACCTCGCAACCGACGATCGGTTTCACTCCGGCGCGCTGCGCTTCCTGATAAAATTCAATAGCGCCAAATAAATTCCCGTGATCGGTGATCGCGACGGCGGGCATGTCGAATTCCGCAGCTTTTTTCATCAGCTCCTTCATTCGGATACCTCCATCCAGCAACGAATATTCGGTGTGCAGATGGAGGTGAACGAAAGAATCGCGAGACATCAGATTCAGTATAGATGTGAAAAATATTTCGCAAATTTACGACGCATTTCATTCCGAACGAGGCAATCGATCTCGGGAGAATGTGTGCTCATTGCGGCGTCTCTCCCGCCTCTCCCCTATGAAGGAAGAAGCGACCAGACCGCGCAGGGTAGTCCATTTCCCCCTCCGGCAAGAATCAACCGGCAATGGCGCGTTGATCGCAAAAAAAATCGTGATTGCATTCGCATCACGCAATTGCTATGAGAGCGCGTGCTGCGGATGGCTTTCGATTACAAAGCGCCGCGCGATCCCGAGTTTATATCGACATGAAAAAGCTGGAAGCCATCATCAAACCGTTCAAGCTCGAAGAGGTCAAAGAAGCGCTCGCAGAGCTGGGCATCGAAGGAATGACCGTCACGGAAGTCAAAGGATTTGGCCGACAAAAAGGGCACACTGAAATTTACCGGGGAAGCGAGTATACGGTAGATTTTCTGCCGAAGGTGAAAGTGGAAGTTGTGATGGCAGACGACCTGATCGACAAGGCCGTCAACGTAGTGGTCACCGCGGCGAAGACCGGTAAGATCGGGGACGGAAAGGTGTTCGTGCTCCCGGTCGAACACGCGGTGCGCATTCGAACGGAAGAGATCGGCGAAAAAGCGGTATGATGCAGAAGTTGAGAGTTGATGGTGATGGAACTGTCAGACTCGCGCACAACTATCAACGCGAGACGCACGAATCGAATTTTAAAAAATGGATTTTTATTTCTCTCAACTCTCAACTAACAGCTATCAACTCTGAATATGGCCAAAGACAAAACTCCCTCCGACGTTAGTAAAATGATCAAAGACCAGGGCGTAAAGCTCGTGGATTTCAAATTCACCGACCTGCCGGGCACGTGGCAGCATTTCACCACCACGCTGAGCGAATACAGCGACGATGTTTTTACCGACGGACTCGGATTTGACGGTTCGAGCATTCGCGGCTGGAAAGTGATTAACGCTTCCGACATGCTGGTTATTCCCGATCCGGCGACGGCGTGGATCGATATCTTCAACGCCGAACCCACGCTCTCCCTCATCTGCACCATTGTGGACCCGATCACGCGCGAACCTTACGACCGCGATCCGCGCGGCGTTGCGGAAAAAGCGGAGACTTACTTGAAGAGCACCGGCATCGCCGATACAGCGTTTTTCGGACCGGAAGCGGAGTTCTTTATTTTCGATGATGTGCGATTTGCGAATAGCGGGAACGCATCATCATACATCGTCGACAGCGCGGAAGGGCATTGGAACAGCGGGCGTGAAGAGTTTCCCAACCTCGGATACAAAATCCGCCCGAAGGAAGGTTACTTCCCGGTGCCGCCGATGGACACGTTGCAGGACATTCGCAACGAGATGGCGCTCGAGATCGAGAAAGCCGGGATCCCCGTGGACAAACAACATCACGAAGTCGCCACCGCTGGCCAGGCCGAGATCGACGTCCGCTTTGCGCCGCTGAAGCAGATGGCCGACTCGATGCAGTATTATAAATACATCATTCGTAATGTGGCCCGTCGCCACAACAAAACTGTGACGTTCATGCCAAAACCGCTCTTTGGCGATAACGGCTCCGGCATGCACACCCACATCTCGCTTTGGAAAGATGGAAAACCGCTGTTTGCCGGAAACGGCTACGCCGGGCTCAGTGAAATGGCGCTCTTCTTCATCGGCGGAATTTTGAAACACGCTCCGGCGCTCACCTGTTTTACCAATCCAACCACCAACAGCTTCAAGCGCCTCGTTCCGGGATTCGAAGCGCCTGTGAACCTCGCCTATTCCGCGCGGAACCGCTCCGCTGCGGTGCGTATTCCGACTTACTCGGCCAGTCCCAAAGCTAAACGGCTCGAGTTTCGCACACCGGACGCTTCGGCGAATCCTTACATTGCGTTCTCGGCCATGTTGCTGGCTGGTCTCGACGGAATCCAAAACCGCATCGATCCCGGCGATCCGCTCGATAAAAATCTCTACGAACTTCCGCCCGAAGAACTGGCGCAAGTGGCCAGCGTCCCCGATTCACTCCGTGGCGCAATCGAAGCGCTTCAGGCCAATCACTCCTTCCTGCTACGCGGCGATGTCTTCAACGAAGACTTCATCGCCAACTGGATCGATATGAAACAAAAAGAATACGACGCACTGCGCCTCAGACCGCACCCTTACGAATTTGCAATGTACTATGACGTTTGAGCGCCGGTGTCCGGTCCGCACTTGTCACGCCTGCCTGCTCGCGAAGACTTTCGGAGTAGCCTAGGCGAAGGCGGATCCCTACGAATTCGCGATGTATTACGACGTGTAATTGTTTGCATGTCATTCCGAGCGAAGTCGAGGAATCTCTGATTGTCTTCGCAAGCTAGTCCAACGGGCTCTTCACTCCGATGCCCGGTTTGTTGAGTACGTGCGTGTAGATCATGGTCGTGCTCACCTCTTTGTGACCGAGAAGTTCCTGCACAGTGCGAATGTCGTAACCCTTTGTGAGTAAGTGCGTGGCAAAAGAGTGACGTAAGCTGTGGCAATTGGCACGCTTCACGATACCAGCGGCGTCTACAGCTCGTTTCAGCGCGCTTTGCAGTATCCCTCGGCAATATGGTGCCGCTGCTTGCGGCCCGAGCGCGGATCGATGGAAAGACGAGACGAAGGAAAAACGTATTGCCATGCCCAATCGCGCGCTGCGTTCGGAGATTTCCGCACGAGCGCGAACGGAAGATGGACGCTACCAAATCCATCTTCCAGATCCTGCTCGTGCTGCGCTTTAACCCGCACCAGGTGACGGCGCAGCGGTTCACTCAGATTCAACGGAAGCATGGTGACGCGATCTTTCCCGCCTTTGGCATCACGCACGGCGACCTGCGCTAGCGCAAAGTCGATGTCTTTCACTCGCAACCGAACGCATTCCATCAGGCGCAACCCGCTACCGTAGAGCAGGCCAGCCATTAGTTTGGGGACGCCGTGAAGATGCGCGAAAATCTGCTTTACCTCGCCGCGCGACAAGACTACCGGCAGTTTCGGCGGCTTTTTAGCTCGTTCGACCTTTTGCAGCCAGCCGATCTCATGCTTGAGGACCTCTTTGTAGAGAAAGAGCAGCGCGCTCAACGCCTGGTTCTGGGTTGACGCTGCGACGTTGAGATCACGCGCGAGATGAGTCAAAAAGTCTGCAACTTCCTCTTCCGCCATTTCTCCAGGATGCCGTTTGCCGTGATAGATGATGAAACGCTTGATCCAGTCGATATAAGCCTGCTCGGTGCGGATGGAGTAATGTTTGCGGCGGATGACGTTGCGGACCTGGTCAAGCAGTTTTGGTTTGCCCGTGGTCGGCATTCTCACTACGCTCTCTGACATGACAGTGATTTTGTCCTCCCAGATCCCAAACTCAAGCCGGATTAGACCAAAAATCTGGGTATTTATCTTGAAATATCCAAAAATTGGGTCGAATTCTCGTTAGGTGACTGAACGCACGTCATGCAGATCGAGCTGCTCGCAGATCGGCCAGAGTTCATTCCCACACTCGCCGCTTGGCACTTCCACGAGTGGGCGTACTCAGGCCCGGTGATTCTGTCGCCAATCGCGTTCGGATTCTTCATGAGCGCTCTGGTCGACGCGAGTTGCCCATCACGTTCGTTGCGTCGTCTGGTGCAGAGTTACTGGGTTCGGCCATGCTCATCCACCATGAGATGGACACGCGGTCAGATTACACGCCGTGGCTCGCCGGAGTCTTCGTTGCTCCTGCGCACCGGCAGCGGGGCATCGGGAGCGCACTCACGCAGCACGTCATCCACACCGCAGAGACGCTCGGCTTTCCCACGGTTTATCTTTTTACGCCGAGCGCTGAGCATTTCTTTTCGCGGCTCGGCTGGAGTATCGTGGAGCATACACGCTATCGAGATACCGATGTCACTATCATGTCGCACACCCAAGTCACCTAACCAATCGCTCGAGCCAACCGCTGGCCGTCGCGATGCGCAGGTTTGATTTTATGAAACGGTTTCCAGTGTTTGCCACACTCGCTGCCGCCGGCGGTGGCTCAGCTTCTTCTCGTTAGATCCTGATGCAACACGACGCTGGCGAGAAATGGCGTGACGAGCCTGCGAGCGAAGCGCAGCTTCGAAAGCTTCGTTACTACAGAAAGCATTGTCGACTCGGCCTCACCAAAGGAGAAGCATCCGATCTCATCGACGACGTAATGTCTGAACACCCTGAAAAGGAAAAGTCCTATCAGCTGTGGAAGGAGTCGGAAGATGATACTGCCGAGTGGTACGAGCAAGCCATTATGTCGGACTTTTATCAGGAGGGCGACATGCGGAAGCCGACACGCGAGATGATACAAGAGACGATCGCGTTTCTTAAGGCAAGTCGCCCGAACTGGCGATATGAAGTTCGCGACAACTCGTTCGCAATTTTACTCATGGAGCGATATCCTGAGCTTGAAAAACGCTGAAGGATCTAACGTTCGACCATCTATGGTAAAATATCCGATTAGTGTTGCACGTAGTTCATACCGCGGCAACAATCCGAAGAAGCGTGCTAAGGTCACCCAATACAACAGGGACGCAGCAATGCTCGAGCAGCATATCAACGATCAGATCAAGTCTGGAAAAACAGGGATCTTCCTCTACTCGACTATCGCACGCGAAGTTGGCCTAGACCTCCAGTACGTAGAGAAAATTCTGTTCACCGTGGATTGCGGACACAACGGCTTCACCGTCGTAGATGCTGAATGATCCATATTCTCGTGTTTTTCACGCCGGGATCTAACCAGGCGATGCAGCGAACCGCGCCCCGCTCAGATGCCTAGCTTTCGTGTAGTTAGTTCGTTCAGCTTGCAGCCACGCGCTCTCGGGCGCGGTCGCTGATCTTGTGTCTCGTTAGGTCAATGCGCGAGCTACCTATGGAACAGCAACACGAAGCGATCGGGTTCCTCGTCATTGCCATTTTGATTATTATTGCGTCCGCTCTGTCGCTTGCCGCGTATTTTATCCCGTGTGGCGTGGCGTTTTACCGGGAGCACGAGTATCGCTGGCCGATTTTTGTGATTAACCTGTTCTTTGGTTGGACCGCAATTGGGTGGGTAGGCGCTTTGGTTTGGGCGATCATGCCGAAGCGAACATTCTGATAACGAGAGCACATGCCCGAAGCAAGAGAAACTAAAGCTTGTCCATATTGCGGCGAGGAGATCCTCGCCGTCGCGGTGAAGTGCAAACACTGCGGCTCAGATTTGTCGCAGTTGTTGGCGTCAGAAGCAACTGCCGGACTTCAGGTTGATTTGAGCAACCGTATCAGAGAGTACATCGCGCAAAACCGCCCCGCTAGCCCCGGCGCTTGGCTCAGCGGAAAGCTGTATTGCACGCCAGATATACCCGCGAAGAAAATCGAAGTGGCCAAAAGCAAATACGCTGAGAATTTGTCAGCTGAGGAGGAGATTCTAGCGCTTGGAGAAGATAAAACGTTCGGTGGCGCGATGCTCACCACCGGCCTTCTACTAACAGATCGCGCGTTATACTACTACGGCGTAGATGACCCTAAAGCGAGTGTAATGCGTGGAGCACGGAAAGGGTTCATTCCATTACACCAGATTAGGAAGATTGAGTTCAAGGAAAACAGCAGTTTCGAAGTGAACGGCCTGACATCTGCGAACTCTGTCTTGATTCCGCGCTACTTCGAGATCGGCGACCAAGGCGCTCAGTTTATGAATGGGCTGTTCGCGAGCTTATCCGACCTCCTACCCGAACTAGGCCAGAACGTGCAGCGAGCGCAGCAGCCGCCACCACTACCGGCGGCAGCGAGTGTCGGTCAGCCCCCCGCGCCCACCGTAAATCCGCGCAACCCAATTGAGGTTGGCGAGAAGCCAAAGCCAGGATGTTTCAAGATCGGCTGCGGTATCATTGCTGGGATCATTGCGCTGATTTGTCTTATTCTCGGCATTTGGGCTGCCATTAGCGGCCTGATGGCGCACTAGCATGCCATGGGTCTATATCAGGATATCAGAAACGCGCACGCGTCGGGACGACTGCCTGCGGCCTTTTCAGCAGCCGACTGCAGAAAAGCCTGTCCCGGCTACGCGCACAGAACGTACAACACATTTTTATCGAAGCATGCAAAAGGCAACCCGGGTGGCTACAGAGAGTACTTTGAGCGAGTTAGTCGAGGAAGGTATCAGCTGTGAGTTTGCGCATAGCCAGCAGACCTAACCGGGCGATGGAGCCGACCGCGAGCCGGTGTTACATTTAGTTTTGTGATCACTTCGTTACCTCAATCCGCAGCAACGCGCGCCCTCGCTCGCGGCACCTCATCTTGTTCTCGTTAGGCCCTGAAAATTACGCGCTCACAATTATGCCAGAATACGTTTACATCGCTACAAACGAGAATATGCCGGGTTTGCTGAAGATCGGCTATAGTGAGACTCCCACCGACCGTCTTATATCGCTCCATACGACCGGCGTTCCTACTCCCTTTGAGCTGGTAGCGTTGTTTCCTGTCGCGAGAGGGCGAACCTGTGAGGCGGCGATCCACAATGCTCTCAGCCACTACCGCGTCAAGTCGCGCCGCGAGTTCTTCTCGGTGTCGCTGCCATCGGCGATCGAAATTATTCTCCCGCTTCTCAGTGCCTACTTACCACACGCGCAACCGGGTTCGCCTAACGACATGGTAGATGAGCCTGGAGCGAAACTAGACGCTGATGCACACCATATCATCCATTGGCTGTTCACAGGAAAGAATCACACAAGAAACCGAAACGATATCCAAGCCATATTCAGAGGAGATTATCGCGACGCTGTCGACCAAGCGATTGACCGCTTGCTGGAGCAGGGACTGATCGCGAAGCTTCCCCGACCCTCTGGATCACAGCGTTTTGTGCTAACAACTAAAGGCCTCAAGTATGTTTACCGATTTCCCGAAGATGAAGAGGGCTAAGCAGGCGATGCAGCGAAGCGCGAGATGGGTGCTTTGCGTGCTTGCCATTCGTCCGCTGCCTGCATCGAGATGACGCCTGAGCAGCTACTCAACGAGCACGACGCGTGTAGGAGAATGGTGCGCAATTCACCGGCACAGCAACCGCATACGATCCGCCGCGGCGATAAAAAATGGCACGTCTGTCACTTCTCGCTTGATAAGTTCACAGTCCTTTTCACGGTTTACGTCGGACCACGCAGCGCGAGATCGGCGCGAGTCACAGTTCTCGACGACTCGCGTGACGTCCCTGCCGTAGATCGTGTCTCTGTGTGGTCTTCTGAGCACTGGCCATTAGAGACTTTGCTTTGCACCGGCTCAGTGCTCTCTTCGGATGCTTCTGACGAGCAGATCTTAGCTCATCTCCGCAAGCGCACTGAAGTCCTCCTCGCCGCCCCGGCCGATACCCTCGTTTCCATCCGTACTTTTATTTCCGACTCGCGTATTCGCCCGCCTGCAGATTCGATTCGTGCTCTTCAAGGCGGAGCGCCCGGCCTGAAGCGTTAGGAGTATGCCACGAAATCGGCCTAACCAAGCGCTCGAGCGAACGGCTACCCGCTTTGCGTTCACCTTTTGCGTGGCTAAAACCTTTTCGCTTCGAGCGACGCGCGCCCCCGGTGGCCGTCGCTCAGCTTCATCTCGTTAGATGTAGTTCGCGCAGCGTGATGCCATGTCTTTAACAGCGGCCAAGCAGCGCTTCGGCACGTATCTCGAGCAGTCGATCGAGCGGTATCCGATTTCTCGGATTCCGCTCTCACCGCGAATGGGGCAGGACAAGCGCAAGGAGCTAATTTTTCAGCACAAGCTGTTCTTGGATGTTGCCCACGACTTCGTCGAGACGAAGCCGTGGGTAGCTTATTTTGCAGCCGTCAAGCACCTTCGCGTACTTGACGCCAAGAACGTCAACACAGCCACGTTCAACGATCTTCGTGATAAGCAGTTTGCGACAGAAGTTACAAGCGCGGCTGAGTCGCTGCGCGACTCAACCGCGCAGCTCCTCGACAAAGAAACGATCAGTTGCCTAGAAGAACTCGGCATTCTCCAGGAGTTGTCGCCACTGTTGCCAGCCGCGCAGAACAGCTTGTCCGAGCTTACTTCATCACCGCTTCATCCAGCAGCAGTAGCGGCGTTCAAGGGCGAGAATCCGCCCAGCGGTTGCACAACCGTTTTGATTTCCTTCGGCGCTATGATCGGAGTTTCTTTTCTCTTTGCACTAGTCAGTAGCGATTCATCCAGTTCGTCTGACGCCGCAGCTTTCATTGCCGCTGGCGTCATGCTGGTCGGCTTGTTTATCGCATATCGTCAATGGACACACTGGCATGCAGTTACTCAGCTCGTCGCGCGGTTCCGAGCACATGTGGTTCCCGTCGCGGATCTACTACGGGTTCCCGCAGTAGATTGGTTGGAGCAGCCACAGCAAGGCTTAGGCGTCTTACAAGATTTGCACACGCGGCGAAAACAGTTGGAAGAAACTTATCTTGTGCTCGACGCCTCCTGAGTTCAATGCTGCCTCACGACGATCTCTATTATAGTATGCTAGCGCAACGTGGCATCGACCGCGGCGATTCAAATTGCCTCGTTCATGCTCAGTTGCTATTGGACTATTTGCAGCATCGGCGTTCGCTTAAGCAACACGCCGCGATTTTGCGATATGAACAGAAGATTCTGCATGAAGCGCGTCAAGTTGAGCGGATACTTCAAACAACATCTAACAAATCGCTCCAGCCAACCGCTGGCCGTCGCGATGCGCACATTTAATTTTATGAAACGGTTGTCGATCTTAGCAAAGCTCGCTCCCGCCAGCGGTGGCTGAGCTCCGTCTCGTTAGACCCTTGTGTGCTGATGGCTTTAATCCAGTGTCCAGACTGCGGCAGGCCGGTGTCCACGGCTGCGGTCAGTTGCCCGAATTGCGGGCGCCCCATCGCTTCTGCCACGACCGGCTCGAGCAAGCCGCCGTCTGTGGCACGTGAGCGCGTAGGCGACGGCATTGTGTGGCTGATAGCGTTCTTACCTCTGATAACGCCTTTCATTGTAGCCTATCTTGCATCAGCGGCTGGAACATCGATGCTCGATTTTTGGTGGATTACTCCTGTCTTGATCATCGTGTTGTGCCTCGTGGATCAAAAAAAGGTCAGAGCGGCGGGATACAACACCGACGGGATGTTTTGGCGCGCCGTAGTTTTTGTTCCGCTTTACCTCTTCAACCGAGCTCGCCGTTTAAAGCAAACCAATTCCTATGGCTTCGTTTCGCTGGCCACGTATTTAACCCCACTCTTTTTTTATATCTTCTTACATAGATAGAGAATCTCATTCTCCGTTATACCTATACGCACTATGGACGCCGAATCACTCAGAACAATTACAACGTCAGCGATAACCGCGACCTCAACTCTCGGCGCCGCTGGAATCGTTGCCTACTTCGGCCACCGGAATCAGAAATTATCCACTGAAACGTCCAAACTAAAGGAGTCGCTAGAGAAGAGAACTAAACAGTTGGCCGCAGCTTACCGCCACGTTTCCGCTTATTATCAGCTTGAACAGCTTTATTCGAGTGAGCTGTCGTCGAAGACTGGTGAGGCTTCAAAGACACTCAAGAGCCGGATTAGAGCAGCAGTCGAGGCCCAGGGTTTTGAACGGCCGGAGTGGACTTCCGTCCAATGCAACCAATGGATCAACGGCCTAGAGGTCTAACCAAACGATGAAGCCAACGGCCCCATTGCGATATAACCTCAGCGCGTTTGCCACGACACCATGCCGTGGCTTATCTCTTTCTCGTTAGGTCTATGCGCGAGCTACCTATGGAACAGCAACACGAAGCGATCGGGTTCCTCGTCGTCGCCATTTTGATTATTATTGTGTCCGCTCTGTCGCTTGCCGTGTATTTTATCCCGTCTGGCGTGGCGTTTTACCGGGAGCACGAGTATCGCTGGCCGATTTTTGTGATTAACCTGTTCTTTGGTTGGACCGCAATTGGGTGGGTAGGCGCTTTGGTTTGGGCGATCATGCCGAAGCGAACATTCTGATCACGACAGTACATGCCCGAAGCAAGAGAAACTAAAGCTTGTCCATATTGCGGCGAGGAGATCCTCGCCGTCGCGGTGAAGTGCAAACACTGCGGCTCAGATTTGTCGCAGTTGTTGGCGTCAGAAGCAGCTGCCGGACTTCAGGTTGATTTGAGCAACCGTGCCAGAGAGTACATCGCGCAAAACCGCCCTGCTAGCCCCGGCGCTTGGCTCAGCGGAAAGCTGTATTGCACGCCGGATATCTCGTTTTTCGTTGAAGTGCTGGCTCTGATCATTTGTCCTCTCGGGCTTTTCCTGTTTGCCATATCGCTGGTTTTATTCATTCGAAGTGGCAGGCGAACCGCGCCGCGCACATGATTAGCGGCGCCCGCATCTAAGCGGTCGAGCGACCTGAGCGCGGGCTGACAATCATGTCCAATTTTCGACTTGATAGAGCAAGTCAATTCCAACTAAGGTTCCGCCATGAAAAAGGCACACCTCGCAACTTGTTTAACGTTCGTCTGCTTGATTGGCGCAAACTTATTTGTCGCGGCCGCTGATCCGGCGCATTCGGATCAGCCATCGGTAGCGCCCGGCGAAGCAATTTCCAAGCTCAAGGAAGGTAATGGCCGCTACACCAGCGGCAATTTGCAACATCCCGGCCAGACAGCGGAGCGGCGCGCGGAACTGACAAAAAGTCAGTATCCCTTCGCAGTCGTCATCGGCTGCGCCGATTCACGCATCCCACCGGAGATCGTATTCGATCAAGGCCTCGGCGATCTCTTTATATGCCGGGTCGCAGGAAACGTCGTTGATGACCAGAGTCTGGGCAGCATCGAGTACGCGGTGGATCATCTGGGCGTGCGCCTGATCCTCGTACTTGGGCATCAGGACTGCGGCGCAGTCAAATCAGCAAAAGAACTGATCGCCGCCAAGAGGAAAGCGCCTGGTCACATCCAATCGCTAATTACTGCCATCAAACCTGCCGTCGAGGCCACCGCCAAAGATGACCTGGACGCGACGATAAAAGCGAACGTGAAACACGTTGTGGACGCGCTGCGTTCATCCACGCCAATCCTCAAGGCTAAAGTTGATTCGGGCGATGTACAGGTAATCGGCGGTTATTACAGCTTGGATACGGGCGCCGTCACTTTTCTCGACGAGAAGTAGGATACCCGCTCTCCCAAAGCTCACTGACAGCATTCCGCTCAATGGCTGATTTTAGTTGAAAGCGACGCAAGGACGCCCGCACACAGGCGGGCAGGCAGTACGCACTCCGAAAACTGCGTGAAAGAAGGAGAGCATCTTTAATCGGTTTCGCACGTCGTGCCTTGGACTGCGATGCGTCCTCGCATCGCTTTCCAAGACGACTACCCAGGATTCACAAAACGACCGCATCGTGATTGGCTAATCGCAGTTGCGCTGATAGCCTCAAATATTCAACTGCGAAATCGAATACATGAGCACCATCGGAAAGGTGGACAGCCTCTGGCGGTATCCCGTCAAGAGCATGCGTGGCGAAGAGCTGGACGAAGCGTTTGCAGGTTATTCTGGAGTTTATGGCGATCGACTGTTTGCATTCAAAAGTTCGGCGAGCCCCGCAGGGTTTCCGTATTTCACAGCGCGCGAGCAGCGAAGAATTCTGCAGTATCGTCCGCGATTCCGTTTTGCCGACAAAGCGGCGCGACCTGTTAATCTGACCGAGGCAGAGGGCAAGGGCGCGAGTCCCCTATTAGCCGACATTTCAGAGCTCATCGTCGATGTTGAAACGCCGGACGGAAAAAAGCTCGCGATCGATGATCCGGCTCTGATGGATATGCTGCGGGTTGATATCGACGAAAAACATCAGCTCACATTGATGCGATCGCAGCGAGCCATGACCGATTGCCGTCCGGTGTCGATCTTCAGTTTGCAATCGGCACGACAGTTGGCCGATGAGACAGGCATACCGATCGATAAGCGGCGTTTCCGCGCGAACGTCTATGTAGACCTCGCATCCGCAGAAGGCTTTTCTGAAAATGAACTTGTTGGTCGGTCGGTACGGATTGGACCGAAGGTTGTGATCACGATTCTGGAACGCGATCCACGCTGTATGATGATCACGCTTGATCCTGATACAGGCGAAAAAACGCCGACGATATTGAAGAAAGTAGCGCAAGCCCACGATGGCATGGCGGGCGTCTACGGAGCTGTTCTGGTGGAAGG
This sequence comes from uncultured Verrucomicrobiae bacterium, assembly GCA_963757675.1. Classification (GTDB taxonomy): domain Bacteria; phylum Verrucomicrobiota; class Verrucomicrobiia; order Chthoniobacterales; family UBA10450; genus Udaeobacter. The sequence goes on from CAVWTH010000014.1 coordinate 14,129, forward strand.
GATGCTGCAAAAGGGGGACCCAGTAGAAGTATTGGATTAATCCGACACATCCGCGGCACGCCAGCCCGACGTTGAATCTTGTAGAGGGTAGAAGAAAGACCTAAACAGCGCCGAACATGATTGAGATTACTGGTGGACTCCCAGACAATATTCTGGCCGTCACGGCCCATGGAACGGTCACGGCGGAGGATTACGAGAACGTACTTTTACCAGCCGTTGATGAAGCACTCAAGAAGCACAAGAAACTTCGATTCCTGTTCCGCACCGGCGAAGATTTCTCCGGGTACACGGCAGGAGCGATGTGGGACGACGCGAAGCTTGGCGTTCGACATGTAACGGCATTCGAAAAAATCGCCGTGGTATCCAACGTCCATTGGCTTGTACACACGACGAAGTTCTTCCGCTTCTTATTTCCCTGTCCGGTGAAGAGTTTCAGCAGTGCAAACCTTCGCGACGCCGAAGCTTGGATCTGCGAATAAGATCCGCGGCTGCAACTCTTGCACCGTGTCGAGCAAACAATTGAGAGATCGGGCATTGACCGATTGATCAAAGAGGCCGGCGCAGCTGTTGGCTTTCCGTCAAGATTGTGCCCACGTTAGTTTGCACGAAGTGGACCTCACCATATGGCAACCGGTGAAACGATTGAATCGTATGTGCCTGCGCGGCTGGATCGGCTCCCGTGGAGCTCCTGGCACTGGCTGATCGTAATGTCGCTGGGCGCCACTTGGATTCTCGATGGAATCGAAGTGACGTTGGCCGGCGCGCTCGGCGGGATCTTAACCAGATCCGAAACACTCGGCCTAACGGCAGCGCGCGTCGGCGGGAGCGCGACTTGTTATCTCGCAGGAGCGGTTGTCGGCGCGTTGCTTTTTGGTTACGGCACCGATCGGTTCGGCCGCAAGAAGTTATTCTTCGTTACGGTTGCGGTTTATCTGATTGGAACGGCGCTCACCGCTTTTTCGTGGAACTTCTGGAGCTACGCACTCTTTCGCGCAATCACAGGCGCGGGTATTGGCGGAGAGTACGCGGCGGTTAACTCAGCGATTGATGAGTTGATCCCGGCTCGTGTGCGCGGCCGAGTCGATCTGATCATCAACGGTTTGTACTGGCTCGGCGCGGCGCTAGGCGCGGCAGGGACACTTGTGCTCCTCAATCCAAACTATGTGCCGATCTGGCTGGGGTGGCGCTGCGCATTTGCAATTGGCGCGACGCTGGGATTGATCGTGATTTTCTTTCGCCGCTGGATTCCGGAAAGTCCGCGTTGGCTGGTGATTCACGGACGCAATGAAGAGGCAGAACAGATCGTTGGTGCAGTGGAGCGGAAGATAATGGAAACGAATGCGGCCGGGATCACCGATCCCGGCTACAACAAAGTATGGCCTACGCGGATTCGAACCCGCACTCACACGCCGTGGCGGGAAATTTGGAACGCAATTGTGCATGAGCATCGGCGCCGTTCGTTACTCGGTTTTGCGCTAATGGCGACGCAGGCGTTTTTCTACAACGCAATCTTTTTTACTTATGCGCTCGTTTTGATGCGCTTTTATTCCGTGCCTGAAAACGAGGTAGGCGCATATCTCTTGCCGTTTGCACTGGGGAACGTTCTCGGCCCATTGCTGCTCGGCCATCTTTTCGACACGATCGGACGCAAACCAATGATCGCTGCCACATATGGGCTCTCCGGGATTCTGCTCGCGTTGACCGGCTGGCTCTTCCACGCCGGCCTGCTCACCGCGCAAACACAGACGCTGGCCTGGACAATTATTTTCTTTATCGCCTCAGCCGCCGCAAGCTCAGCGTACCTGACTGTAAGCGAAATTTTCCCGCTCGAAATTCGGGCGATGGCAATCGCAATTTTCTTTGCAATCGGGACGCTCGTCGGCGGCGTGGGCGCACCGGTTCTCTTCGGATGGATTATTGGCACCGGATCGAGCACGGCCTTGTTTTTGGGATATTTGGTGGCTGCGGCGTTGATGGTCTTCGGGGCGGTGATAGAAGCATGGATCGGTGTGCCGGCCGAGCGGCGATCGCTCGAGCACATCGCCGCGCCGCTTTCTAGCAAGGGGCTGTGATCTGTAGCCGCGTCTCTGTGAGACGCGTTACACTGGCCAGGCACATAGCATGGCCGCGCTTCGCACAGCGAAGCGGCTACAGTGCTATTTGCCGCTACAGCGAACTGTCAATTCACGACCGTGAATTGGACCCGCGGGCGTTAATTTGCTCGAATAAAGATGGAATGCGTCAACGCGGATCATTCCTGCATCGAAATCGGAATGCGTTTTCAAAAAATTTCGAATTGATTGCGGAGAAACATCACGACAACGGGCGACCGTGATGTGCGGATGCCATGGACGAAGCTCCGGTTCGATCCCGACGGCGAACGCGGCTTCCTGCACGCGCTTGTAAATCTGGAACAGATGCGGATGCGCTTTTCCGAGTCCGATCCAGATGATTTTCGGAGCGCCTTTGGTGCCAAACGTTCCCACACCAGCAACAGACAGAAAGAATGCGCCGAACTCGATTGCAATGAGTTTTTCCCGCAGCTTCGGTTCAACGTCTTCCGGCACATCGCCAAAGAAAGCGAGAGTCAGATGCATTTGAGCCGCCTCGGTCCAACGCACGCCGCGAATGTGCGGGTCAAGGCCTGCAAGCAATTGGCGCGCTGAGTCGGGCAGGTCGATTGCAACGAAAAGACGCTTTGCCATGTGCCTGAAAACGTCTAACGCTCACTGTCGAACGTCCAACGCCCAGTTGAACCCGGCCGGATGACAGCGACCGCTATAACGGCTCGCTTTTTATTTCGTTGTTCTTCTTCGTTGCACGATCGGCAAGCCCGGTCAGCCATTCCGGTACTTCCCGGCGGAGCTGGGAGCCTGCTCGCGATTTGTTGCCCTCCTCACGGCCAGCCCCGGGGAGAAACCGATTTACAATCTTCATCACGTAGCCGGTAAGATTTGGAAAGAGAGCATTCCCGACGATCACGCTACGTGCAGCAAACGTGAGCGTGAGCGATGGCTGACCACGACGGCAAGCCGAGAGAATCTTTCGCGCGGCGCGATTGGCGTTCATCGAGACGAACGGCGCTCCAGCGGAAGCAGCGAACCAGGCAAATTCCTTGTCATGTTTGCCTTTAAATTTTGCGTTTACGTGCGAACCGGTTCGCATCATTCCCGGCGCGACTGTGGTTACGTAAATGTTATCCTTTGCCAACTCGGCCCGAACCGCATCAGAGAAACCAGTTAGCGCAAATTTGCTCGCGCTATAAGACGCCATATGAGGGACCGCAACTTTGCCACCAATGGAAGAAATGTTCACGATGCGTCCCCCACCCCAGAGACGCATCTCTGGAACAACCTGCGAGATCAATTCGTACGGCGCCCAAAAATGCAGCCGCATGGCACGCTCGAAATCTTCGCGACTCATATGCTCGAGCGGACCGACCTCGATAATTCCGGCGTTGTTGATGAGAATGTCAATTTTGCCAAAGCGATCGATGATTTGTCGAACAGTGGACTGGATCTGAACGGGGTCGTACAGATCGCATTCAATAGTCATGACTTTGCCGCGTCGAACGAGCTCGGCTTTGGCGCGCGCCAGTTCCTCGCGATCGCGCGCGACCAGCGCGACTTTACCGTCTTGTGCGCAAATGTGCCGTGCAAGCACGAGCCCCAGCCCACGGGACCCTCCAGTGATGAGGACGACTTTGTCGCGCAACGCGTAACGCGCGGTGCGAACGGCGCGCGCGGTTATCCAAGCGCCGGCTAAAAGTGCGCCTGCTCCGAGTGCAACGCGAGTATTCATTGGCACAATCTATAATGAGATACGAAACGTTTACAGCAAGCGGCCGTGAATGCTGGTTGAGACTGGCAGCCGGTCGATCGGACGCTTACGCGTGTTTGCGATTAAAGCGCGCGACCTCACGTGCCGTCTCACGATCGGTAACGCGTTTCTTCAAATCAGCCCGTTTGTCATGCGCGAGCTTGCCCAGCCCTACGCCAAGCTCGGCTTTCAGCTTTCCATGTTTCCAATAGAACTTCAGAACCACCAGCGCGCGGCCTTTTACTTGTGTTTCGCCTGTACAGCCTGTCGATCTCTTCCCGGTGCAGCAGTAATTTGCGTACGCGTTTTGCAGCTGGGATTTCGTGACTGGCGCGTTCGTATGGTTGAATGTCAGCGTTATAAAGGAACGCTTCGCCGTTCTCGATTCGCGCGAAAGCATCGCTGATATTTGCCTTGCCAGCGCGGATCGATTTGACCTCGCTGCCCTTTAATTCAATGCCCGCTTCGTAGCGGTCGACGATGCGGTAATCGCGAAGCGCTTTGCGATTGATGATAGAATCAGCTGCCATATTGCCAACGGATCTCGATTCTGTCGATCGGGTCGCTGTTTGTTGTTAGCGTCCGCCCTCCTCAGCGGAAAATCCAGTGTAGGGCGACGCGGATTCCCGCAAGTTGTAGGGCGTCTGTGTCAGACGCCGGAATTCTCAAACGTCGTTGCTACGCGCCGTCGTCGGAAGCTTCGAGCGACTCGTAAGTCAGTTTGCCGGCAATAATTTCCTTGAGCGCGATATCGGTCAGCGACATTCGCGGCGTCGTCTCCACTAACGGTCGATGTCCCAAGCCAAGCTGACGCACGCGCTTGGAGACAACATTAATCAGAAGTTGCTGATTTGGGATCACCTGTGCTGCTTCCAGAAGAAGTTGAGTCGTCATATGGCGCAAGGAAGGAACGGGGCGTACCGCCTCCGTCGGGAATTGAATGATAGTCGACACGCTGCTTGTAGATGCGGCTGGAACAAGTTGCGCGGCGAGCATGGTAAAAAGGAGTGTTGACTCTCCAAATGAAGCTGGTCTTTGTCAACGCTTTTCGTCCGCAAGGCCAAAGTAGTTTTGGGTGCCCAAGGCGAGCGCGGAACGAATTACTTGCGAAGCCACTGGCCGACCCAAGTGCCCCATCCGTAATATCCGAACGGAAGCAGGTGCCCGTCGGTCACAAGCGCATCAACCTGCGCCCGCAGCGGCGCCGCCTTGGCCGGCCCAAAGTAGTCATCGATAACCAGCCAGCATCCGTCGTCCAGCAGCTCACAATAGCAATCCAGCTCCCGGCGCACATTATTATCCGCGTCGAAAATAAACAGGCCCACGTCACCGCTGCTCAATTACTGATGAACTTCGGAGATGGTTGCGTCGTCGAAGGAGCGCCCGTTGATCAAGGTAACGTCTTCCGCCACCCCGAATCGCGCGAGGTTGTTTCGCAAATCCTTGATGATATTCCTGCTCGAGAGCCGAAAGTGGTTGAACCGTCCTCCAGCTTTGATGCTCATTATTTTCTTCCGTATCCCGGAATCGCGCGCACCAAAGGCTGCAGCGACGGTGGATCCGCCAATGTAAGGGCCGATCTCGAGAACGTTCCCCAAGCCGAACCGGGCGAAATGATAGATCAGGAGCAAAACGTCCATGTGCAACATCGACGCAGCGCGACCGACTTTTCCAATCAGTCGCGCACTTCAGAGCTGCGGTATCCATTAACTTTCGAAGCAGCTCCAGCACTTCGTTGAGATGGGGTGAGGTGCTTGCGGCGCTATTCGGCTGATCAACCACAGCGGACCGTAGCGTCATGTGATGTGTGGACGCAAGGCTCGCAACGAACGCCGGCTTGAGGAGCGTCTCGCTCAGCCACGGATGGAAAGTCGCGACTGATTGGAAGCTCTGTTCTTGCGATTTAGATCAAAATACGCGAAGTAAGAGCTGCGTCCGCCGGACGCATCAGTGATTTCGGGCTGTGGCTCAGCTTGGTAGAGCGCCTGGTTCGGGACCAGGAGGCCGTGGGTTCAAATCCCACCAGCCCGATGTGAATTACGACGATCGAGATGTGCTCGGTCTTTGTATAGCGGTCGCCGCGGCGACAGGTCCTAGGTTCAAATCCCACCAGCCCGATTTCGCTTAGACCTCGGCCCGAACATCGAACATCCAACGTCCAAGGGATCGACAGCGATAGTTTCAGTCGACGTTCGATGTTGGGTGTTCGACGTTTTCCCCTGTAAACTTGGTGGTTTTGCCACCACATTGTTTCGGACCATGGTTGCCCAAAGCGCTTTTCCGTCGATGCATCTTCCTGTCACGATCGTTGGCGTACTCATCGGCGTGGTGATTCTGTTTTTGGGACGAAAGCTGTTTTGGCTGTGCGTAGCCGCAGTAGGGTTCACTGTCGGTGTGGAAATTGCGCCCGCAGCTCATCCATGAGCCGTCTGCTGTCGTAGCGTTACTTGTTGCTCTCGTTTTTGGTCTGCTCGGAGCGTTGCTTGCGTTGTTCCTTCAGAAAGTTGCAATTGCAGTGCTCGGTTTTTTGGCGGGCGGAAAACTCGCCAGCGCAATTGCCGCCGCGTTCTTCGTCCAATATGCGCACTACTCCACAATCATTTTCATCGTGGGCGGCATCATCGGAGCAATTCTCCTGATCGCTGTGTTTGGCTGGGCGCTGATCGTTGTCTCCTCTTTTATCGGCGCGTACTTGATTCAAAGCGCCATTGTACTGCCGCCGACCGGGTCAACGCTTGTTTTCGTCGGCCTCGCCATAGTTGGCATCCTTGTGCAGGCAGCATCTTTCCGCAGAAGTGCGATATAGCAGCGCCCGCATTTTTACTGACAATGGATTCGCCGTGACCAACAATCGCCGCATGAACTCACCAAGAACAGGATTACACGTTGCCAGCATTCTTTTCGGTGTTTTTGCCCTCGGACATCTGCTGCGGTTGATCAATCAAGCCCAGGTCACCGTCGGAACGCTTACAGTTCCCATGGGGGTAAGCTGGATCGCCCTGATCGTCGCCATTATTCTTTGCGTTTGGTTTTGGCGACTGGCTTCGCAACGTTGAATCGTTAAAGCGTCGAATCGTTGAATTGAAAATCCGATCTAACGTTGTAACCATTTAACAAATCACGTCAGCGATTCATTGCTTCGTCACTTCTCATCCACTCTCGCGGAACGTCCACATAGGACCGATCCAGCTCTGCGATTGACGCGCAGCCAAGCAGCTTAAGCGTGCGCACGAGATCGGAGCGCAAAATGTCGATCGCGCGCGCAACCCCCGCGCCGCCCGCGGCGCCAAGCCCATAGGCGTACGCGCGCCCAGCCATTACGGCTCGCGCTCCCAGAGAAAGCGCCTTGGCAATATCGCTGCCGCGGCGAATCCCACCATCCAGGAGAACCTCGATGCGATCGCCCACAGCCGCCACAACCTCAGGCAGAACACGCAGAGTCGGCGCGACGCCATCGAGTTGGCGGCCGCCGTGGTTGGAAATGACTAATGCGTCTGCCCCTATATCCACCGCACGTCGGGCGTCCTCTGCCGTGTGGATGCCTTTGATCACAATGGGACCGTTCCAGGCCTGCCGAATCCATTTCAGGTCTTCCCAAGTTACCACCGATTGTTCGAGCGCAGCGGTAACATCGGCATACAGCATTGGACCTTTTCCCGGAATCACAACATTCTCGAACTTCATCAGGCCGCCGTCCGCGAGAAAAGCCGCGAGCCACCGTGGCCTAACGAGAATCTGATTCACAAACGGCAGCATCGCTCCGAAGTTTCCGCCGAGGAGTTCTTTGGCGCCGTTGCGGAGGTCGCGTTCTCTGAAACCCGCTACCGGCGTATCGATCGTCACAACCAGGGCCGAAAAACCGGCCTTGCGCGCACGTTCGATACCGCCCAAAGCACATTCGCGACCGCCAACGAGATAGAGCTGATACCAGACCGGTCCTCCCGAGGCCACTGCAACATCTTCCAGGCGGCAACCTGAAAGCGTCGAAAGCGTACAGATGATGGCTGTTTCCCCGGCGGCACGCGCAGCTGCTTCTTCGCCGCGCGGATACATCAGCCGGCAGCTTCCAACAGGCGCAAGAATGAGCGGCATTGAAACGGAGGTGCCGAGCACTGTCGTGCGCAAATCGCACACAGGTGTCGCGACCGCACAACGCGGGCGCAATGTTACCGCCTCGAATGCCCGGCAGTTTGCGCGCAGCGTCGATTCGGCCTCGGCCCCGCCGTCGATGTAATCGAACACGACGCGAGGGAGCCGTCGTTTCGCCGCACGCCGTAAATCTTCGATGTTCAATACGCGCGGCGACTCGAACTGATCGAGAGATGCATTCATGTTGATCGCGGAAGAGAAACATCTCTGACTATGGGCTTAGCGAGCAGGTTAAAAAAAATGATCTGAGAGTGGGAAGCCTGCCGCACTCGCGAAACTCCGTCGCGTATGCGATGACAGCTTCGGCCACGCTCTGGAATGCACCAACGCAGCGCTGCATCGTGCGCACCGCCTTTCAGTGTCGAAAGTGGCGCACGCCGGTGAAGATCATCGCCATTTTGCGCTCATTAGCGGCGGCGATTACTTCTTCATCGCGAACCGAGCCGCCGGGTTGAATCGCGCATGTTGCGCCGGCTTCGGCTGCAGCAATTAGCCCGTCCGGGAACGGAAAAAAAGCGTCGCTGGCGACTGCACTGCCTTTGAGCGAAAGCCCGGCTTCGTCAGCTTTCCAAACTGCAATCCGCGAAGCATCGACACGCGACATCTGGCCGGCGCCAATTCCAAGTGTCCGGTCCGACTTTGCGTAGACAATCGCGTTGGATTTCACATGTTTGACCACGCGCCAGCCGAACAACATCGCGTTTAGTTCCGTCTTTGTTGGTCGTCGCTTCGTCACGACGTTCGCCGTCATCTCCCCAGTCGACATCTGCGTCTTGAACCAGCACCCCGCCGCAGACCGAGCGCAGATCGGTCGATGGGCCGTCGCTTCGTTCGCCGGCGTCAACAAACGAATGAGCCGCAGATTTTTTTTCTTCTGCAGGATCGCGCGCGCCTCGATTTCAAAATCCGGCGCGATGATCACTTCGCTGAAAATCTCGCTGATCACTTTCGCCACCGCTTCATTCAACGGCCGGTTGCATACGATGATCCCGCCAAATGGCGCCTGCTTGTCGGTCGCAAACGCCTTCTCCCACGCCTTGCGCAGATCTTGGTCCGAGCCGACGCCGCAGGGGTTTGTATGCTTCAGGATAGCGACGGTCGGCTCTTGAAATTCGGCAATCAAATTGGTCGCCGCGCTGATGTCGAGAATGTTGTTAAACGAGAGGTCCTTGCCCTGCAGTTTTTCAAAGTATTTATCGAAATCGCCATAAAGGGCAGCGTCTTGATGAGGATTTTCGCCGTAGCGCAATCGCATCGCCAATGGAAGCGAAAGTGAAAAGGAGGCCTCGGTTCTCTGCTGTTTATTCAGGAAATTGGCGATCACCCGATCATATTCCGCGGTCCTGTTAAATGCTTTGATGGCCAGACGCTCCCGCAATTTCAGCGTCGTCTCCCCGTCGTGCTTGCCCATATTCTCGAGCACCGTGTCGTAATCTGCGGGATCGACGACGACCGTGACCGATTCGTAGTTTTTCGCCGCGCTTCGAATCATCGACGGTCCGCCGATGTCAATATTTTCAATCGCGTCGGCGAGAGTCACATTGCGCTTGGCGACGGTGGCCTCGAAAGGATAAAGATTGACGGCGACAAGATCGATTGGATCGAAACCGCATTCACGCGCCTCGGATTCATGTTTCGGGTTCCCACGCTTGTAGAGGAGACCGCCGTGCACGCGGGGATGTAGGGTTTTTACACGGCCGTCGAGCACTTCAGGAAAGGCGGTGAAACTCGAGATCTCGCGCACTGGAATTTTCTCCTTCCTTAACAGCACCGCTGTTCCGCCTGTGGAAATGATGTCTACGCCCTGCCGCTCCAGCGCGCGAGCAAACGCTGCGACGCCGGTTTTATCGGAAACGGAAATGAGCGCGCGGCGGATTTTCACTGGAGCAACCGAGTTAAAAAGGTGATGAAAGTTACAAGGTTACAAACGGTCTTTGCTCGGAGATTGTAACCTCTCACGATTTAACTGTACCATTTCCTCGATCGCATCAGCGGTCGAGGAGGACATTTTTGGCCGCCGGATAAAGCACCGGGCAGCAGCCGATGGTTTCGCAAAATGCCTTACTGAAATGACTCAGGCTTGAGTAACCTACTTCTGTCGCGGCTTCAGTGACGTTGTAACGTCCCGTGCGCAGCAATTCCGCTGCGCGTTCCATCCGCACGTTGCGCAAATATTGTGGAATGGTGAAACCGGCTTCGCGCGAAAAAATTCTGCTCAGATAATACGGACTGCAGCCCACCTCCTGTCCCAGCATTTCCAGCGTCGGCGGATTCGACAAGTCCCGCCTCAGAATCTCCTTCACCCGTTCCACTCGCTCGCGAGCTAGGCGTTTCTGACGCATGCAGAAAAATTCCGGGTCCTTCGGCGCAAAGAAAAACTGCGCCATGAGCTCCAACGCCTTGCCTTGGTACCAAAGGACACGCGCTGCTTTCGCGACGGGAGGCTCCGCCAGGTTCGCCACAACGCTGCGTTGCTGCATCGTCATCGGACGCGCAGGCGCGACGACGTTTTCCTCTTTATCTCCGAAAATGATCCGGCGAATCCCCGGTTCAAGGTCCGCCTCGTTCCGGGCAAACTGCTTGCGCAAATGTTCGCGCGAAAATTCGAGCGTCACGAATTGATGGTGATCATGTGCGCGTCGCGAGGCCGGCAGCGGTTCATCGGCGATAGCGTAATAGCCGCAATTGCCCGGAAGATAATCGCTGCGCCCGCCGTTAGCTCCGCCTACTGCTCCGTGCCCGCTAAGGTTTAAGCAAAATTCCAAGCTATTCGGATGAAAGGTGCGTCCCCAGTTAAAGGAATGCTCAATGCGAAAGTCGTGCCACTCGATCGCAACGCCGATCTTGTCCACATCGCCGTATAACGGGCGCCATCCGTCTTTCAGTTCGCGCCAGGCAGCTTGTTCCGCTGCGCAACCAGGGTTCATGTTGGTTAAATTACGGGCGCAGGTGCGTAAAATGCAAGGATGGTTTGACTTCCTGCAGTGCGTCCCGATCCCACTTTCCGAGCTTGGAGGCAGCGTCATATGCGCTCTGCGCGAATTCCAGCAGGACGTCATCCGGTTTTTCAGCCGTGCGCACCTCGTCGTATGGCAATATGAATTCACGAAGCTTCGGCTCATAAGAAGCTGTTGCAGGTTGGACCTTCGCTTCTGTGAATCCCGGTGGTTCGGGATAGGCATAGGAATAAAAAATCGGCGTCGGCGCAGCGGCGTTGCCGGGCCAGAAACCGAGGCTGCTCACCTCCTGTGAGTACGCCTCTCGCGTAATAGCATCGGGCAGGTGCGGGATCCCGCCGGGATGCGGTGGGGCGGGTCGCCCGGAAAAACGCGTCACTGCAAGATCAAAGCTGCCCCAGAAGAAATGCACCGGACTGGATTTGCCGCAAAAACGCGAGCGAAACTCCTTGAATACGCGGTCGCTCTGGACAAGAACGCGCCAGAACCGATTAGCGTAATCGCGGTCGTAAGAGCGGTGTTCTTCATCTTCATCGAACGGGATTGGGTTCTCAATCTCGTTAGGCATTTTGTTGATGATCGCCGGCAGAAAAAGTTCGTCGAGACTCTTCGTCATGGCTTTGTAAAAATCGGCTACGGAACGCGGTTTCAGTTCAATCGTTCGCCGGTCGCCATCGCTCGTCTCGATGCGCAGTTGGTGGGCGATGAAATCGAAGTTGATCTCGAACGTACGCGCGCCGTGCGGGATTGGCGAAGTCGTGAGGCCGCGAGAAGTGACGTAAAGCGTAACGTGCCACGAGTGGTTGATCCATGGACTAAGCGTCAGGCGAATTTTGCCCACGATCTGCGTCCACATATGCAACGTGATCGCGGTGTCCTGCCACTCGGTAAACGGCAAAGCCGGCCAAGGATTCGATGAGTCGTTCATTTTTTGCCTCTCTACTCCCGGTTAATAAAATCCGAAAATGATCGCTTCACTCTTTCAAACATCCCTCGTGCTTCTTCCTGTGCTTTATGGAAAGCATGCTTGATCTTTCGTTTCGCGCTGCCGATCACGCCGCTCGCGTCTCCTTGATCATAATCGCCCTCGACGTCCTCCATGGTCGCACCGGAGAACATGCCCTCCGTTCGCCTGACGGTGCCGCCAGTCGCGCCAATGTAAATCGTGCCGACCGGACGCGACGACCTGGTTCGTAGAGTCACGATCCACATCGGTTCGCCGCGATCATCCGTGCGCAACGTGTAATCGGCTGTTGCAAAATTCGCGTGCGATGCCTCTGCCGTGTGGCTCGCCAGAGCGTACGCACCGCTGGAATCCAGGTTTAAATGCGAAACATCGATCGTTGCGTCCTCGGGGGATCCCGCCACGTCGCGGTCGCCCCCCTCGTCGGAATCAATCTTCCCATCAACAATCTGCAATTCCCGCACACCGCCTCCTTCCGGGTCCTCCAAAATAACTTTCCATTTCGCCGGCTGCGGATCGCCTTTGGTGCCGCTAATCGACACAATTTGATGCAGCGCATCGCGACCGAATTCACTGCCCACAACCCGTAACGCTTCGTACGCGGTAGCGTTCTCATCCGCCCATACCGGCGCAGCCAAAAGCAAAAGCCCGACCAACGCTCGCCACATGCAGCAAAATTGAACAGCGGTTTCGGCGAGTGTCCATCAGCTTTTGGAGTGCATGTGATCTACGAACCACACGTAACTCATCTCCCCTACTTGAATCACCACCTGAAATCTGCTCACGTGTTTACGAGGCTTAATGACGAGGAGAAAAGTCGAATTCAGCAGTCACACTGCCAACCTGGCGTTGCTGCGCAAATTCGTGCGCGATTTCCTCAAAAATTATCCGTTCTCCGAAAAGGAGCGAATGCTGATGGTGCTCGGCGTGGACGAGGCGTGCACCAATGTGATCCGTTACGCATACCGTTTGCGTGACGATCAACTCATCTCGTTGCAAATGGAGGGACTGCGCAAGTGCGTACGCATGCGCTTGCGGGATTACGGTGAAAAAGCTCTTCCACATCAAATGAAAGGCCGTTCTCACAATTTGATTAAGCCAGGCGGACTCGGTCTTTATCTCATTCGCAACGCCTTCGACCAGGTCGATTACATTCACAAACGCCGCGGCACCGAGCTGGTGCTGACCAAGAACATGGAGTAAACCGTGCATGGACTGATCCCGTGAGTATTGGAATTTCGACTGCGCGTTTACGAATCGACTCGGCTGCCGATCTAACGATGTAACCACCACGATTCAATGCCAATGAAACCGCCGGAGCCAGATACTGCTTTTGAAGTTTCGCTGCGACCGCCGGCGTTCAGCGAATTCAGCGGCCAAGTAAAAGTGCGCGAACGCCTGGAACTGATGGTGGAAGCTGCGAAAAAACGCGGCGACGTGCTCGAGCACGTTCTCTTGAGCGGACCCTCCGGACTGGGCAAGACGACACTCGCCTACATCATCGCCAACGCGATGAGCGTAAATATCAAAAACACCAGCGGTCCGGTAATTGAGAAGGCGGGCGAACTCGCAGGGCTCCTCACCAGCCTGGAAAAAGGCGACGTGCTTTTCATTGATGAGATCCATCGGCTGCAACCAGCGATCGAGGAATATCTCTATCCGGCAATGGAAGATTATCGCCTTGATATCATCATCGATCAGGGACCACAGGCGCGCAGTCTGCGGCTCAATTTGCCAAAATTCACGTTGGTCGGCGCAACTACGCGAGCGGGAATGGTGAGCGCACCTTTGCGTTCGCGCTTTGGCATGACGGCGCGGCTCGATTATTACAATGCTGAGGACATGCAGAAAATCATTGTGCGTAGCGCGCAATTACTCGGCGTTGAGATCGACCCGGCTGGCGCGGCCGAGATCGCCGCGCGATCACGCGGCACGCCGCGCACGGCGAACAATCTTTTGCGTTGGGTGCGCGATTACGTGCAAGTAAAAGCCGAAGGGAAAATCACTGCAGAGCTGGCAGACCGCGCGCTCGCCATGCTCGAGATCGATCGCGACGGGTTCGATCAATGGGACAAACGCATCATCGAAACGTTGATTCACAAGTTTAACGGTGGCCCGGTCGGTTTGAATTCCCTTGCGGTCGCGATTGGCGAAGAAGCCGGCACACTCGAAGAGGTGAACGAGCCGTACTTAATAATGGAAGGCTACATCAAACGTACCCCGCAAGGCCGCGTCGCTACTGCGAACGCCTACCGCAAGCTCGGACTCAAACCGCCGACCGGCGCGCAGACGGAATTATTTGATAGGGGCGATTGACCTCAATCTCCTGGGCGGTTCAGGTGAACCGCCCCTACCAATATCGAGATTGCGGGAGCATTGGCGTCTGATACAGACGCCCTACAGCTCCGGCGCTAAGCGCGCGTCAATTTCAGAAATGAGTTGGAATTCACCAAAAACTCGAAGTCTGTTTTGATTTCTGTAAAAGCAAATCGTTGCAACGCCGGGTCGGACGGCAGCATGGGAATATATTCGCTTGGCTGTGCTTCGAAGGTCACGGTCGGATAAATCCGCGCTTCCCCTCGCGTAACGCGCATAATTTCCAGGATCGAATCGCGGTGGAATTCGTAGTCGAGCCGATCCTGGTACGCGAAGAGCAGGTAAGACACGAGCGTGAGATCAAACTCAGCATCGGCAAAGGGTAATTGCGGCAACCGCCCTGCGACGTACCGATCGGGATGAATCTTGTAGTCGGAGAAAAAAATGGCGGACGCGCGTTCCCGCAATACGCGCATGTACTCGGGACTTTTGTAAAAAGCCCAGCGATAGGTCGGCACGCGACCAATGGACCGATAAACCGATTCGAGGTCCGGCTCGGACTTTTCCCTGATCTTTCCAGCTGACAGACAATAAATCGGATCGAATGCGGTCACCTTTATTCCGAGTTTGTTTCCCTCAGCGCAAAACGAACTGACTCCACCCGCTACGTCCAGCACTCTCTTACCGACAAGATCGTCCGGCGTCAGGAGAAAATACCGGCGGTATTCCTCAAACGTGCGCCCGAGCAACACTACGTGATCAAGCTGCAGTCCACGTTTGCTTTGGATCGGCTGTTTGCCCATGCGCGACTCCCCCAGTTGTTGTGGCGCTCGCTGCGGCGAGCACCCTTACAGCGGCTGAAAGCTCGAAACCAATGGCATGGATTCTCAAAATACGGTGAGAATGCCGTTATTGTAAGTTCCGGTCCGGACCCAGATATAGTCGCCGCTCCGCAGCCGCACGGCCCAGAAATCGAAATCACCGTTCAGTCGGTCTCCCGCGAAGCATCGAGCGTCGTTGAGCCAGTCATGGCTGATAATGGCTGGCTTCTTCGACAAATGCCGCTTTGAATTTCTCGAAATTCTTTTGCGGTTTCGCGTGTTGTAACGCCAAGTTCACCACGAAAAGCGCGTCGTAAGCGGACAACGCGAACGCATCCGGCATGATGCCGGTTCGCGCTTCGATCGCATCGGCGATCGGCTGCCACCGATTCCGCAGCGCATCAGGCAGTCCGAAAATCGGATTCGGATAGCCAGCGCTTGCCGCAAAAGCTGCCGCACTCGAATCTCCCGTTAATACAGCGGAAAGAGCGACGCCGTCGCTGCCGTACCAGGCCGTGCTTGATAGCGTGGGATTTCCTTGTGCTGAATGAAATACATCCACGGCCTCATCGAACGCAGCGAGATAAACGGCGATCGCAGACGGATTGACGCCGCCACCAATTAAACTGGCGATCTGGGACGCAACGGAATTCGTTGCGGCGGAGAAATCGCTTGTCGTCGGCTCGTATCGAAAGCCCGAAGTCACGGCGCCTCCGAGCGCCTGGAACCTTATCTGAACCGAATCGTGCAGACCATTATTGCCCGCGTCGTTTCGCCAAAGTGGCACGATGGCGCGAATTCCATCGTGCTGTAGCAAAGCAACAATCGCCTCGGCCTCACGAGTATCGTTAGGGCAAAACCGAAAAATATTGTCTCCAGGGATGGCGAGCGACGACGCCGTGCTACCCTGGCTAATGACAAGGATGTTATGCGCGTCTGCGTAAGCTTTGATCATGGCCACCTCCGCGCTGGATTGCGGGCCAATGATAATTCGAACACCGCGTTGATCCAGGTCCCTGATAGCATCCAGCGCCTTTGCCGGATCGAGCTGCGTGTCGCGAACGAGAAATCGAAACCGGCTTCGACCGCGTGTTTCTGCTGCAATCTGGTTCGCAGCAATTTGAAGCGCTGCGACGGTGTTGTGTGCCAAGGGACGACCACGATCCAGTTAAAGAGGCGAGCACGCCGATCTTGACGCGCTTGGGTTTGGCAGCTCGAACTTCCCCTGCGGAACCAACCAAAGCGACAAGAACCCCACAAATCATGAGACGAAATATGACCCGATTCTTCATAGCGGCGGATCATCCCCGCACTGCCACGGGAGTCAAGAACGATCATGGCGGCTGACACAGCCGCCGCTACAATGCTCACGCGCAAACAAAATTAACTCTGCGCTCTCGGCGATCTCTGTGGTTAAGTTGCGGCTCGAATGCAATTCACCGCGGATTTTTTCCAAACCTCTGCAAAAGTGTTCACCGTAAGCGAGTTGACGCGAAGCATTCGCGGCACGCTCGAGACAAAATTCGGTTCGGTCTGGGTGCAGGGCGAAATCTCTAATTACAAACTGCACCCGAGTGGACACCAGTATTTCACGCTCAAAGACCGGCGCGCCCAAATCAGCTGCGTGATCTGGCGCGATACGATGGCTCCGTTGCGAGAACCGCTGGTCGATGGAGCACTGGTGCAGGTTTACGGCACTGTCACAGTGTTCGAGGCGCGCGGACAATACCAGCTCAACGTTCAGATTCTTCAGCGGCGCGGAGTTGGCCTGCTCCAGGCTAAATTTGAGGCGCTAAAACGGAAACTTGAAGCAGAGGGATTGTTTGCGCCGGAACGGAAACGGCCGCCGCCAAAATTTCCACGGCGAATTGGAATTGTGACGTCGCCGAGCGGCGCAGCCATCCGCGATATGTTGAACGTGCTTTATCGTCGCGCGCCGTGGTTAGACATTTTGATCAACCCTGTGCGTGTGCAAGGAAGCGGCGCGGCGCAGGAAATCGCCGTCGCCATTCGCGAACTTGCGATGCCTAACGAGCGATTTGCGCCTGTCGATCTCATCGTGCTGACGCGCGGTGGCGGGAGCATCGAAGATTTGTGGGAGTTTAACGAGGAGATCGTGGCACGCGCGATCTTTCATTCGACGGTGCCAATTGTCTCTGCGGTCGGTCACGAAATCGATTTCACCATATCCGATTTCGTCGCGGACTTGCGCGCGCCCACGCCGAGCGCTGCCGCGGAACTGATTGTCCCTGACGTAATCGATTTGCAACGTCAGGTCGACCGTTGCGCGCGCGCGCTGGGCCGCCTGTTACTCAACCGCATACGCGAAGCGCAACAAAGCCTCGATCACGCGCATGAGACCCTGCAGCGTTGTCTTGCGCATAAGATCGACCGCTACAAGCGTGGTCTTCTGCACATCATGGCCGCATTGCAACCCCGAAAGCTTTCGGGGGAGCTTATGATGCGCCGCAATCATTTCGTCAATTTGCACCGGCGACTGGTTGCATGTCCTGCGCGACTGATTGAAAACGCTCGACACCGTTTCGGTCGCATCGAGGGAATTCTGCGCGTCCTCGGACCGGATGCGACATTGCGCCGCGGCTACAGCATTACGATGACGGATCGCGGCCAAATAATCCGCACGACCGCGGAAGTCCGCTCAAAAATGAAAATTCGAACTCGCGTCAGCGACGGCGAATTCGGCTCAGAGGTGCAGTAGAAGATCGGCGTCAGAGAGCGGCAAACGCTTCGTTCAGGACATCGAGCAGAAAGTCGGCGTCTTTTTCGTGCAGGCACATCGGAGGGGAAAACCGAATCGTCTGGCCGTACAAACCGCCCTTGCCGAGCAATAATCCCATGTCCCGACAGCTTTCCAGCACCTGCGCACACTCGGCCGTTGCTGGTTCTTTGGTTGTGCGGTCTTTCACGAGCTCAATTCCAAGGAGCAGGCCTTTGCCGCGGACATCTCCGATTATGTTATGCTTCGCTTGTAAGGCCTCGAGTCCACCAAGAATCTGATTGCCAATTCGCAGAGCGTTTGCCTGCAACTTTTCGCGCTCGATGACATCCAGTACAGCGGCGCCTTGCGCGCACACAACAGGATTGCCACCGAACGTGTTGAAATGCAGCCGCTGCGTGATTGTGGACGCGATCTTGTGCGTCGTGACAACAGCACCGAGCGGAGCGCCGTTGCCGATTCCTTTGGCCATCGTCACGATGTCGGGTACGACGCCCTGAGTCTCAAATCCCCAGTAGTGCGTACCGGTGCGCCCAAATCCGGTCTGCACTTCATCCGCAATGCACAATCCGCCGGCCGCTCGGACATGTTCGTAGGCATGCTTGAGATAATTGTCCGGGAAGACCACACACCCGCCGACGCCCTGGATTGATTCGGCGATAAAGGCTGCGACCTGTCCCGAAGTTGCGTGCTCGATCAAGCTTCTGACGTCAGCCGCGTAATTGAAGCCCGCGCGCTCATCGTCACGTCCCCAGGCTCCGCGATACGGGTCCGGCGCTATCGCATGATGGACGCCAAAGCTGTGCGGGACATTAAATTTCCATGTGCGGTGCGCCGTGAGTCCCATGCCGGCGGCATTACCGCCGTGGTAGGAATTTCGCAGCGCAATCACATCGTAGTTCCCGGTGCAGGCCCGCGCCATCAACAGCGCCAGGTCATTGGCTTCAGAGCCTGAGTTGACAAAATAGCAAACTTTGAGTTCGCCGGGCATTTTCGCAGCCAGCTTCTGCGCATACTTCGCGATGTTCGGATGCAGATAAATTGTGGTCGAATGTTGCAGGAGTTCATTTTGGCGCCGCGCTGCCGCGACGACATCCGGATGGCAATGGCCGACGCTAATGGTCACGATTCCACCGAGCGCATCAAGATATCGGCGGCCGTGTTCGTCGAACACATATTGACCTTTGCCTTCGACGATCATCAGCGGTCGTTTGTAGTAGAGGAAGATCCCGGGATTCAGAAACTGCCGACGTAAGCTCAGCACCTCTTCCGCGGATTCCCCTCGATGCGGTTGCGGCTGATAATCAAACGGCGGTAGTTCGGGTGGCTGCATTATTTCGTGGTCAAGACTCTGCCTTCACCTTCAGTAAACCGATGACATGTTGCAACTCATGCCATCAGCGTTTCATCGCCAAACAACAACACGTTCCGCAGCAAAGTCGCGGCAAAATGTACTGAATGCATGTGGGACGAAGTGGATGTTTAGTGGCCGCCTGCAACTGTGTATCCGGCAGCTCTCAAATCTTCAGCCAATTCTGTTTCCATTTGGACCGCGGCGTCAAATGGCATCGGGTTCAAATGTTCGTAAAGTTCTGGCATCAGTCGCACCCCGTATTTACGGACGACCCAGGCCGATTTGTAGCCGTTTTTGTGATTTTCGAACCGGTGGTCGACTGGAATTCCTGTCATCCCGACATAGATGCAGGGCTTCAGTGGATCTCGTTTCGGGTTGAGCCGCAAAATGGAGCGATGCTTTGCGACAGCGTCGCTCAGCAGAATCACATAAACATTGTGGTGGAACGGGTCTTTCTTCTGAAGCGCTGGTTTTTTCCGTTTCACTTCGCAGGACGACAAAAACATTTGGAAAGCTTCGGAGCGTCAGTCAATTTTACGTAAGAGTGGCCCGTTTGCCACAAACACACCGCCAGACAGAAATCTTTACAAGCAAATGTGACATGGAATCAGTCGAAGTTGATGTATCAGCATTAGAAGTGCGGGCCATAATCAACACCTCAAGCGGCGGCTGCGACTCCGAATCTGAGGCCGAGATGCTCGACATTCTTAAAAATACTGGCGTGACGAACTGCAAAACGTGGTGTGGAGAGGCAGACCAGATTGAGCGGGCCGGCGCACAAGCGGCGATGCAAAAACTCGAACTGCTGATCGTGCTTGGAGGAGACGGCACGATCCGAACAGCGGCAGAAGCGTGCACTGCAACTGGCGCTTACCTTCTTCCGCTGCCTGGCGGAACTATGAACATGCTTCCTCGGGCGCTGTATGGCGACGTATCGTGGCAGGACGTTTTGAAAAACACGCTTGCTAATCCTGTGACCAGAGCGCTTTCGGCAGGTCGAATGGAAGACAAACTATTTTTTGTTGCCGCGGTTGTCGGTGCCCCCGGGTTGTGGATGGAGGCCCGCGAATCTATACGCGAACGCGACATTTTTGGTGTGGTTGAGAAAAGTGCCGGCGCTTTTCAAGCAATGTTCGACACAAAGGTGCACTATTTTATTTCACCGGACTTAAACGGAGAAGCTGAAGTTGTGGCCGTCATCTGTCCTCTTATATCGGAAGGAATGTCCGACTCGGAGCAGGCGCTTGAAGCCGCTGCTATCAATGTGGAGAATGCCGCTGAATTACTCGCGCTCGCCACTGCCGCAGCCTTCGGGAAATGGCGCGACGACAAGAGCGTGACACTCAGCAAGACCAATCGGGTCGCTGTGCAATCGAGCAGAGATATTCCGTTTTTCCTCGATGGCGAAAGGCTGAAGGCACGAAATCACGCGGAAATCACTTTCGTACCGAACGCAATCAATGTAATCGTCCCCGCAAAGCGAATCACTTCTCCAGCTTGAACGCGAGTGTCGCCAGCGGCGGCAAGTGAATGACGATTGAGTGTTCGCGGCCCATCCATTCGCGAGCTTCGCTACGGACGCCGCCGAGATTGCCTATGTTGCTGCCGCCGTAAGTTTCACCGTCCGTATTGATAAGCTCGCGATAGAATCCGGATTCGGAAACGCCGAGGCGGTAATTGAATCGTACTACCGGCGTCGCGTTCACGACGAATACAACGAGTTCACCGTCTTGGGACTTTCGCAGAAACGAAACGACGCTGTTATCCGCGTCGTGAAAATCGATCCAGTCGAATCCATCGTAGGTGTCGTCGAGTTGCCAGAACGCTGGCTCTTCCTTGTAAGTGTAATTCAAATGCTGGACCAATCGGCGCAGGCCGTCGTGTCGCGGCAGCTCAAGCAGTTGCCAGTCCAGACTCGTGTCGTGGTTCCATTCGTTCCGCTGGCCAAATTCGCTGCCCATGAAGAGCAATTTTTTTCCGGGCTGTCCATACATCCACGCGAGAAACATCCGGAGATTCGCAAACTTCTGCCATTCGTCGCCCGGCATCTTGGATAACAACGACCGTTTGCCATAGACAACTTCATCGTGGCTCAGAACAAGAATGAAATGTTCGGTGAAAGCGTACAGCAGTGAGAACGTGATGTTGCCGTGGTGATAGCGCCGGTAAATCGGATCGATGCTCATGTAGTGCAGGAAATCGTGCATCCAGCCCATGTTCCATTTAAAACCGAAGCCGAGTCCGCCGAGATAAGTCGGACGTGTCACGCCGGGCCACGCGGTGGATTCCTCGGCAATCGTGATGATTCCGGGGAAACGTTCGTAGCAGACTTCGTTGAAGCGTTTGAGAAAGCAGATCGCGTCAAGATTCTCGCGACCGCCATAAACGTTCGGGATCCATTGACCGGGCTCTCGCGAATAATCGAGGTAAAGCATCGAAGCCACCGCGTCCACGCGCAGGCCGTCGATATGATATTTGTCCAGCCAGAAAAGAGCGTTGCCGATGAGAAAATTTCGCACTTCGTTGCGGCCGAAATTGAAAATGAGCGTGCCCCAATCCTGCTGCTCGCCCTGCCGCGGATCCATGTGCTCGTAGAGATCGGTGCCATCGAACTCGGCAAGCGCGTGCGCATCTTTGGGAAAATGGGCCGGCACCCAATCCATGATCACGCCGACGCCAGCCTGGTGACATTTGTCGATGAAATGGCGGAATTCATCGGGCGTGCCGAACCGGCTGGTGGGCGCATAATAATTTGTGACCTGATAACCCCATGATCCTTCGAACGGATGCTCGGCGATCGGCAGCAGCTCGATGTGGGTGTAACCCATCTCGAGCACGTACGGCAGCAATACTTCGGCAAGTTCGAGATACGTGAGCTGCCGATTTTCCTCTTCAGCTTTGCGACGCCATGAGCCGAGATGCACTTCGTAAATGCTGATCGGACTCCGCGGCCAGTTTTTCTTCCGGCGCTCTTCCATCCACTCGGCATCGTTCCAGGTGTAACGTTCCAAATCGTAGACTAGCGATGCCGTGGCTTTCCCATGCTGATTGAAAAACGCGAACGGATCGCTCTTAAGCCGCACCTCCCCGGCTTGGGTGAGGATCTCAAATTTATAATGGGCACCCTGCTTGATCCCCGGCAGAAGCAGTTCCCACACGCCTGCACCTAGCAACTTCCGCATCGGATTGACGCGGCCATCCCAATCGTTGAAATCACCGACGACGCTGACGCGTTGTGCATTGGGCGCCCAGACAGCGAAATAGACTCCGGTCGCATCGCCGATCGTGCGCACGTGTGCGCCGAATTTTCCGTAAATCTCCCAGTGCTGGCCTTCTGTGAACAAGTGCAGATCGACATCGCCCATGATGGGCCCGTATTGATAAGCATCGCGCGCGAGCTCTTCTGATCCGTCCACTTTTGTGATGCGGAGGTCGTATGGAACGTCTCGCGCCGCACCGGACACCGTGGCGCAAAAGAAACCTTGCTCATCAATGCGTTCCGCGGCGATCGGTTTCTCCGGTTCTCGATCAAGGACGATGTCTACCGCGCGCGCGTCCGGCCGAAAGACTCGGATCTCTACGTCATCGCCGACCTTGTGTGGACCTAACACGCGGAAGGGATCGGAATGAAGACCCTTGACAAATCTGTTGACCTCGTCGCGCGGGATGCCGGCAATCTCGAAAGTTTTCATTGTCTAGTGAAGATTATCAGGTTCACTCCGAAGATCTTGAAAACCTAGCGCGCCTTGCTTACTAGCCAAACATTGTTTGCGTTTGGGAGGCGCGACCGCCGCACCTTGAGCACCCCGGCGAAGCGTGCGAATTAGCATCGTGACGAAGTTTTCCGCAGCCATTTATTTTTTCGGCATCAGTCTCGTTTTGGCTGCTCCTATCGTGCCCACCGCACCGGGCACGAGCTGGCGATACAATATGACTGAAGAAGTCGGAAAAGGCCTCGACGTTTCCAATGTAAAGACAGACGCCGACGGGAAGATTCGTCTGCCAGTTCTTTATCGCATCGAAGGAACAGAGAACGTTGATGGCAAAGATCTTCTTAAGTTTGAAATGCACAGGGCGGGCACGATTACCAACACCGATCTACTCAGCGTGGACGACCACGGAATCATTTGCTGGGCGCGAATTAATCTCGATGGACAGTTGGTAAAGTTTAATCCGCCACAGACAATGATCGCCGCGTCCACTCGAAAAAGGCGTCGGATGGGATTTCAACGGACAGGCCGGCGAACTAAAAGTGCAACAGCATTATGACGTGGTGGGCGAAGAAAAAATCGACGTGCCGGCAGGAAAATTTCGCGCCTACAGGATTCATGGCGAGCAAACGAAGCCGAACCGGATGACCATCGATCGCTGGTTCACGCCCGGCTGTTGGAATCGTCAAGGACGTCACGACGATGCAGGATGCAAAAGGCGATTTACTCCAGCGCATTTCGCTTGAGCTCGCGGAAGGACCCAAAATTGTCGGGCGCCCCGAAGTAAAATCGGACGCTGCCCCGAAGCAGCTTGCAGTGAGTCTTGCGAAGGATCCCTTCGGGAAACCGGTAACGACATTCTCGTCGAACACGCCGGAAATTTATGCGCGTTGGCAGGGACAGCGTTTGCGGCCAGGCGCGAACGTGAAGGCAACGTGGATCGCAGAAAACATCGGCGAGGATTTTCCTCAGGACTACAAGGTGGACGAGGCCTCTGTTGTTGCCGAAAGTCCGACGGCACAAGGCGCGTTCACTTTGGCGCGACCCGAAGATGGCTGGGCGCCGGGAGATTACCGCGTGGAATTTTATGTCGATAATGTTCTCGTCGACGCGGTGAAGATGAAAATTGTGCCGTGATCGCAAGGAGCGACGGTCTCCTCGGGCGCCGTAGCCTCGGCGAAGGCGGCTATTCCGCCGCTGGAGCGCTATGGAGAGACCCCCTCCATGAATTTTTGTTGAATCCAAAGTGACTTGTTGACGCATCGTAACAGAGGAATGAGATTCTACATTAATAAGATTACGATCGTGTTGCTCGCGGGGTATGCCTTCTGGTTTGCCGGGTGCCAGTTGCCCGGTGAATTCGAGGCAATGGCCATACCAAAACTGAGGAACGTTCCATTGGCGCCTTCGCCAATGTCGAGCCAGCGGCGCCTTTGAGATCGAATGGCAAAATGGCGCGCCCGCTCTCCGAATCACGACTGACGAAAATCTGCTGCCTTACATTGAGAATAATGTTTCCGGCGACACCCTTCATCTGCGCACGCGTGAACACGTTTGGCCTACGCATGGAGTCAAGATTATCATGTCGAGTCCCAAGCGGACAGGCGCCGAATCAGAGGCGCCGTAAAGCTGACCGCAAAGAAGTTGAGCGGGCCAACTTTTGCTCTGGAATCGAAAGGGGCCGCGGAGGTCTTACGTTGATGGAAACATCGACCGACTTTTGGTCGACATGACGGGCGCAAGCCAGTTAGCTGCAAATGGATTGCAAACCAAAACTGCCGAAATCTCCACCACCGGCGCCGGCGACGCAGAAGTTGCCGTCACCGAAACACTGAAAGTGGTTATCACTGGTGCAGGGAAAGTGACCTACTCTGGCAACCCGCCGACGATCCAAAAACACATCACCGGCGCCGGCTCAATTCGCCGCAAGGACTAGTCGTTTTGTTGTAGAGGCGTTTGTGTCAAACGCCTAAGCGATCAGGTGCTTGGCACAAACACCTCTACAACTTCCTTCCCGACTCGCGCCGCGTCGCAGGTGAAGCGACTTTCCTCTAAGATTCGACGGCAATCAACGCAGTGGGTTACAACCGTCACAAAGCAAATGAAGCAACCGTTCGCCATTCGAATCCTGACCTGGTTCGCGGCGTTCGCATCGATGGGGATGTTCCTCTCGATTTTGCTCGCGATTCTCGACGTTGGCCCACATCTCATGGGCGGCGAAAAAGTGACCCGCTCCGAATGGTTGCGTATCGCCGGCCCACTCGTCGCGATGATTGGCTGTCTTATGGCGTTGATCGCCTACGGTCTTGGTGCGCGAAAACCTTGGTCGCGTCATGTTGTTTTGGCGATCTTCGCATTGATAATCGTTTATGCGTCGGTGCTCGGCGCAGTAAACGTTCTTCGTCACTCGATCATGTGGCGCGCCATTGTTAACGCCTCTCTGTTCGGCTCTGTCGCCGGGTGGTACTTTTATTTCAAACCAAACGTCGCTGCGTATTTTCGTGAACTCGCGAGGCGATAGGCATTTCGAGGCGGATTTTCTATTGCACTAGCGACGCCGCAATGCGAAATCCAAGCTGAAGAGAAAACAGATGATGCGCAGACTATCTTTATTTTTGCATTCATGCTCCTGGTCAGTCAGGCGCACGCAGGGGATGAAAGATCTATCAAAGACCTGGCCAAAGCGCTGGCGGCGGCTCGGTCCTGATGTGGACCCGGCAGAAGCCGAGCTGTTGTCGCAGATCGCGCATACGAAGGCTCGCAGCCTCAAAAAGGACTATCGTGTCGTTCTAAATCCAGAGTTTACCGTATTCCTGGTTAACATCGGCATGCGGAAGCGCGGCTGGTGTGGTCACTGGGCGCAGGACCTCGGCGCACGTTTGAAGGAACTCAAGCTCAAGACGCTGGTGCTGCATTGGGGTGAAGCCTTTCCGAACACTTCGAGCGAAAACAACGCTTTGGTAGTGACGGCGCGCAATCAGCCATTCGTGGATGGAATGCTCCTCGATGCCTGGCGTCGGGCCGGTCGATTATTCTGGTGCCCGGTGATAAAAGACGACGAATACGAAGTTGAACAGCACTACGGCCATTCCGGGATCACGCAATGGAAAGAGAACATGAGTTGGAGCGCTTGGCTGCAGGAGTACCAGACTGCGCAGCAAAAGCCGAAAACGGCCACCGCGTCGCGCTGAATCATTCTGCCAAACATTCCTGAGCAGACACAGCGTTGCCGCTGAAAAATTGGCGTTTCACAGAATCGAGCCGGCGGGCGCCGAGCGAGATAGGCGGGAAGCCCGAAGGGTGAGCGAGCTGGCGCGAGCGAATCAAACGCCCTACATTTCCTGGTGCAGGACGTGAATGTTCGGACCGAAAGGACTGAGGATTACAGGGCGCCGGCTGAGGAGACCGGCTGGAGCCGGACTAAAAAGGCGCTGGGCCCCATCGGGGTGGTGGGTATTGCCATCGCAAAATTTTTCGCGCAACTCAAGCTCGTTCTCCTGCCGCTTCTGAAGTTTCTGCCGATGCTCTTGAAGTCCGGCGGCACCATGCTGCTGATGATCTGGGTGTATATGCAGCTATGGGGCTGGCGGTTCGCGTTAGGGTTTGTCCTGCTCTTGCTCATCCACGAAACAGGTCATTTGATTGTCGCCAAAAAGTTTGGACTCAAAGTCGGAGCGCCTGTTTTTATTCCGTTTATGGGTGCGTTCATCGCGCTCAAAGAAGCGCCGCGCAATGCCTGGATGGAAGCATGCGTTGGTATTGGCGGGCCATTGCTCGGGAGTTTGGGCGCGTTAGTCTGCAATGCGTTGGGTGAATTCTTTGCCGCTCCGATTTTCATCGGGTTGGCGTGGTTCGGGTATTTTCTGAATCTTTTTAACCTCACCCCAGTGGGAATGCTCCACGGCGGACGCATAGTGACGGCGTTGTCGCGCTGGTTGTGGTTGCCCGGGTTCGCGTTGCTTCTTTGGTTTGGATGGAAATACCCAAATTTCATCATCTGGCTGATCGTCCTTTTGTCCCTGCCACGGATCTATTCACTCTTTCGAAAACGCACTGAGGAAGAGCAGCGTTACTTCGAAGTCACACCGTCTCAGCGCTGGATAATGTCGGTGTTATACTTTGGTCTGATCGCGGTGTTGCTCTTCGGAATGCACGTGGCACAACAGGATTTGCACAAGTACGACGTTCGATCACACGGACACGGACGGGACGTAATCATGCAATGAAAGACGTGATTCGTTAAATCGTTAAATCCGTTACACCGGCTTTCGGATTGGGATCTCTCAACGCTCCAACGCCCAAGCCTTCAAGGCTGTTGACTGCGAAAACTTTCTCTGGTTCCAGACCGATTTTCTTGACGATGGAGATGAAACGCTTGTCCGGTCGCAGAGGAGCAAATTCGGGAGCGAGACCTATAACGTGCAATGATGATGAATGCTCGTCGTACGCGCGCACCAACTCCCGGATTGCGTCTTCATGGTCTTCTAACACTACGTGCACATGCGCAATCGCGTCCCCTGGCGTGTAATTCCCGCGACTCGAGCAAGCAGCCTTGAGAATTTCCCGCGCTTCGTCCCGGCGGTTCATCTTCGCGTAGGCGATCGCAAGACCAAAGGGCACTCGACCACTTATGGCTTGAGATTTCTTGTATAAGTCGATCGCGTCGTCGAAGCGCCCCATTTCCCGGTAAAGCGCCGCCAATAGCGGCTCACCGTAAAGGAATGTTGGATCAAGCTGCAACGCGCGCTCACCAGCCGCCATCGCTTCATCGATCAATCCGAAATACCGGTAGATCTCGCAGGCGAAATTGCTAACCCAGAGCGAGGCAGGATCAATTTTCGCCGTGCGGCTTAGATACGTTAAGAGCTTTCTCGCGCTCGCCGATCACGGCGTAAAATGCCGCGATGAAATAATTCGAGGGTGTAGAATTTGAATCGATTTCGAACGCGCGCACGTATTCGGTTTCGGCGCCGCGGAGGTCCCAATCGAGAATCCGTTTCGTTTCCGCCAGATAGGCATGTGCCTCGGCTTCGCCGTCGTCGATGCTAATCGCGTTGAGAGCGGCGTGACGGACGTTGGAATAGGCTTCGACCGGTTTCACATACGCATCCGCCAGCCAGAGCCACGACTTCGCAATACCAGTCCAGGCGCGTGCAAATCGTGGATCTTTGTCGAGCGCGCGCCCGAAAAACTCCAGACTTTTCCGCAGAGCTTCCTCGGTGCTTTTGTCCGAATAAAACAGACCCTGCAAATAATCGTCGTATGCTTCCGTGCTGCGAGGCAGCGATGGCGGCGATATTGCCAATTTGAGTTTGAGAGTATCGACGATGGCGCGGGTGATCTCATCCTGCAGGGCGAAAATTCCATGCATTTCGCGTTCGTACGTCTCCGACCAGATGGTAAATCCCGAGCGTGCGTCGATCAGTTCTGCCGTGATGCGGACCCGATTTCCGTCGCGCCGCACACTGCCCTCCAGCACGTGCTCCACGTTTAATCGTGACGCAATTTCGGCGAGCTCAGCTTCCTTGTCCTTGAACGAAAACGACGAGCGCCGCGCTGCCACACGCAAGCCCTCCACTTTGGCGAGTGCTCCAAGAAGCTCCTCGGCAATGCCGTCGCTGAAATAGGTGTCGTCTTTTCCTGCGCTTAAATTATTGAAAGGCAAAACTGCGATCGACTTCTCCGATGAAGCGTTCGATGCGACAACTTCGACCCGGTTTTCCGGTGCGCGATCGGGAGTGCGCACAATCCCGTATCGAGTGAAGTCGAAAAACCACGACAGCGTAAGCGCCAGAGGGAAACCGAGCACGATCAGCACGACAATGAGACGTACCACCCAATTCGGAATGTCGAATACTGGAAGAACCTGGGCGATGCCTTGAGCCAGCGCCCAGCCGCCTACGACGTACGCGACTGCTACGCTATAAACTCTTCTTCGCTTCAGCTCGGCAAAAAACTGTGTCAGCTTCACGGGTCAATAATGCCGGCACCAGCCTCGTATTTGGTCCACGCTTGGCAATCGAGAAGTTTAAGGTCTTACAGAATTGCCGGGCGCAATCGCGTTGCTTCGCCAACGCCGACAGCATCGTGGTGATTAACGGTTCCAAGTTCCTACGGCGTCTTCTGATTGAGTAGCTTTTGAAACGGGGGTCGTTCCGAAGCGGGTCCCATTCCCAACGATATTTTAGATCGTTGACCGTGATGCTGTAATTGGCGCTATCAACTGCACCCGGTGTTTTTAGCAGATGCTCGATCAAGGGAATGGCCAGGTCATTTTCACCCACGCGAGCGTAGATGAGCGCGAGATAGCCGTTCATCAGGGCGCCATCGACAGCATCTTTGGATTCGGGTTTGAGTTCGACTGCGCGCTGTCCTTCCACGATGGCATCGCGTTTCCGTCCCATTAAGGCGTAAAGCCACCCAAGGCTCGCATGCCGCTCAGCGCTATCCGGCGCTTCTTTTAAGGCTGCTTCAAAAGCGGGTCTTGCCTGTTCGAACGCCTTCTGAGCATTCGCATTATCACCCTGCGCAAGATACGTGCAGCCTTTGAGGAAGATTTTTGGCGTCAATCCAGCTATGGCATAAGAAAGTTCATTGACCGACGAGGTTTCGAGAATCTTTTTAGCTGCGGAATAATCGCGTTGCAGCATGGCTACGTCCCACCGCGCGGCAGTGATAGTGCCATCGGGATCCACACCGGCTGGAATTTGATCCATCATCGACTTCAGCGAGCGAGTATCTCCTTTCCACCAGAAATCGATGTATCCGCTTTGGATTTTCGCTACGAGCGATGTCGGAGCCATGGCACGCATTCGCTCTGCCCAACGCGCCGCTTCCGGCCAGCGACGCATCGAAGTATTCGTATACATAAGTTCGCGGGCAGTGTTCGGATTTTGCGGATCAATCTTCGCCACTCGCTCGTACGCTTGGAGCGCTTGTTGCCATTTGCCCTGCCGGCGCTCAATAGCCGCGATCAAGCGGCCTGTATCTGCGTTGCTCGGCGATAAACGAGAAGCGATTTCGAATTGCTCCAAAGCGCGGTCGTAGTTTTGGTCGATCCAGTAAAAAGACTGACCGAGCGCGAAATGGCCTTCTGCAAGATTCGGTTGTAACCGAAGCGCAGTCTCCGCTTCCGCATGGGCTTTCGTCTTCCAGCTCTCAGTCGGCTCGTAATAACGGAAAACCTCAGCACAAACAGATGCCAACCGGGCGTGAGCGAGTGCAAAATTCGGATCAAGCTCGATTGCTTGAGTATAAAGCTGCTCGGCAGTCTTGTAATCTTCCAGGAGCGTATCGGGATTTTGGGAGATTTGGTTCGCGCGCAAATAAAACACGTAAGCATCAGCGTTTTGCGTCGGTTTGATGGTGGCCAGCGCTTTTTCGTCGTCGCTGAGAGTTGCACGCAGCGTCTCGGCAATTTCGCTGGCCAATTCTCCCTGCAATCCCAGCGAATCAGCCAGCGTACGGTCATAACGATTTGCCCAAATCTGCCGGTTACTTCGCGCATCGATCAATTGGACATTCAATACGACACGATCGCCTTCTTTGCGGACGCTGCCCTCGAGAATGTTCGCCACACCGAGCTTTCTCCCGATGTGGCGCAGATTATGGAGTGCCGCGTCACGGAACCCCATCACCGAGGAACGACTGATGACTCGAAGATCTTTAATCTTTGCAAGACTCGTCAGGATATCGTCCTGAATGCCGTCCGCGAGAAACGCGTTGTCTTTCTCGGGGCTGAAATTCTCGAACGGCAACACAGCGATGCTTTTCTCTTCAGGAGGCGGGGCGGCTGCGTTGTGCCGGGAATAAAGCCAGATGCTTAGAGCGCTGCCAACAATCAGGAGGACGGCAGTGCCGATCGCCAGGTATACTCCCCGAAGCCGTCGTGAAGCGGTGCCAGCGGCAATTTTGCCAGCTTGTTCCAACTGCGCTTGCCGAAACATTCTCGGCAATTCAGGGCTCCCAAAGTCGTCACTATGGAGATTTACAAGGAAAATGGGAACGCCATGCTTGACGGCGCATTCGCCCAGGTCGTGCAAATACGGACCCCAATATCGCGATTGGCCTATGTCTTCCGCGACCCTTTTAGACAAGAGAATGTGGCCCTCGTCTCCGCAGTCCATGACGCGGCGGGCAAGATTGATTCCGGCCCCCGCAACATTTGTTCGATCATTTACGTCGCGAACTTCATGGATCGGACCGCTGTGGATGCCCATCCGAAGTTTTAAGTTCGGATACTCTTTCAACTTTTTGCTGATCTCGACCGCGCACCGAACCGGCGCCTCCGGGCTGTCGAAAAAGACGAGCGCCATGCCGTCGCCCACTGGAAGTCGAATCAACTTTCCTGTTTTTTTTGCATTACGAACTTGCTCGGTGCCCCGTACGATTTCAGTCAACTGTTCCTGGTATTGGCGCTGCTCGTCGAGAAGCAGCGTCGAATAACCGACCAGGTCCATAAATAGAACGTGGCCAATCTGTAGCTGAACCTCAGATTCATGCTCGGTCGGCATAGGTCTAACAATAAGAATACCTTTTCACCATGTTTTCGGTTTCCGAAATCCTATTTCCGCGAACGCATAGTCGAGTAAGCGCGCCCAAGATCAAACCGATCCTCCGACGCCGCTGTCGATGTTGTGCTAAAATTGGTGATGCCGTTTCAGCTTGAATCCAGCTTCAAACCTCGCGGCGACCAGCGACAAGCAATCGCGAAGCTGATGAAGTCTGTCGAGGCGGAAAACCGCCATCAAACACTGCTCGGGGTGACTGGTTCGGGCAAAACGTTCACTATCGCCAACGTGATCCAGGAACTGAATCGCCCAACGCTGGTGATCTCGCACAATAAAACGCTGGCCGCGCAACTTTATTCCGAGTTCAAACAATTCTTCCCGAGTAACGCTGTAGAATATTTCGTCAGCTATTTCGATTATTATCAGCCTGAGGCTTACATACCGCGGTCCGACACCTACATCGAGAAGGACTCGTCAATCAATGAGGAAATCGAGCGGTTGCGGCTTTCCACTGCAAGCGCGCTGTTGTCGCGACGCGACGTTATCGTGGTGGCCAGCGTTTCCTGCATCTATGGAGTCACTTCGCCGGAAGATTACGAACAGATGTTGCTCACCGTGAAGCGCGGACAACACGTCACTCGTGAAGCGGTGCTTAGCCGGTTGATCGAGATGCTCTATGAGCGCAACGACGTCAATTTCGCCAGGGGAAGATTTCGTGTGCGCGGCGACGTAGTTGAGGTTTATCCCGCGAGCGCCGATGAAGAAGGAATCCGGCTTGAATTCTTTGGCGACGAGATTGACGCAATCAGGCGATTCGACCCGCTGACCGGTCACACGCGCGAGTCGCTCAACTTCATCACATTTTTTCCAGCCAAACAGTTCGTGACTCCGGCGGACAAGCTGAATCGCGCGCTGCGCACCATCCGCGAAGAGCTTGAACAGCGCATCACGGAGCTGGAATCGCAAAACAAACTTCTTGAGGCGCAACGGCTGCGCATGCGCACGGAGTACGATTTGGAGATGTTGCAGGAAATGGGATTCTGCAATGGGATTGAAAATTATTCGCGGCATTTGTCCGGACGCTCTCCCGGGTCGAGGCCGTACACCATCATTGATTTCTTTCCGGACGATTTCCTTACTGTCATCGATGAATCGCACGCCACGATTCCACAAATCGGCGGGATGTACGAGGGCGATCGTTCGCGCAAGACTGTGCTGGTTCAATACGGCTTTCGTTTGCCGAGCGCGCTCGATAATCGCCCCCTCAATTTCGATGAATTCATGAAACTGACGGACCAAACCATTTACGCGAGCGCAACGCCGGCAGAATTCGAGATTCAAAACAGCGTGGTTGGCAACAAGGGCTACATCCCGCACAAAAGACAGCGGATCGGGCAAGCAGAGTTGGTGCCGTTCACTGTAGCCGGCGGCGCTGACGCCGGCCGGGGTCAACGCCCCCGGCTACAACTTTCAACCACCGATGACCCGCCGGAAAAGTTTGATGCGCATACGCCGGGCGCGCCGCTTGTTGTCGAACAAATCATTCGGCCCACCGGGCTTCTCGATCCCAAAATCACCATTAAGCCGCTGAAAAATCAGATCGACGAGACGATCGACCTGTGTCGCCAGCGCGTTGAGAAAGGCGAGCGGATTCTGGTGACCACGCTAACCAAGCGGACGGCGGAAGATCTTGCTGATTATCTGCGCGATGTGGGGTTGAAGGTCCGGTATCTGCATAGCGACATCGACGCGATCGAGCGCGTGGAAATTTTGCGCGGATTGCGCGCCGCGGATTTCGACATCCTCGTTGGAATCAATCTGCTCCGCGAAGGGCTTGATCTTCCCGAGGTTTCGCTCGTGTGCATTCTGGACGCCGACAAGGAAGGATTTTTGCGCAGCCAGACCTCTCTCATCCAAACCGCAGGCCGCGCGGCACGCCACATCAACGGCGAAGTGGTGCTCTTCGCGGACACAATCACGCAAAGTATGGAAGCGCTCATATCGATTTCCGAATACCGCCGCACGAAACAGATGGAGTACAACGAAAAGCATGGCATCACTCCGCAAACTGTCCGGCGCGCCGTGCAGGAAAGCCTCCACACGATTTTGCGCGGACGCGAAATCGAATCGTCAGTCATCCGGGAAGCTGGCGGCGACTTCAATTTGACCGAACTGCTGCGCGAGTTGGAAGAGGAAATGCAGGAAGCATCCGCAAATCTCGAGTTCGAGCGCGCGGCGCTGTTACGCGATCAGATCATGGAAGTCAAAAGCGGCACCGGCCTGACAAAAATCGAACCCAAGCGCCGGACGGTGAAATATTCGCGCGGCGCGGGGCGCCGTCGCTCGCGCGTGTAGGTGGAACGCGTTGTCCTCAACGCGTTGCGAGTTGCGGCCCTGCCGGGCTGATATTCGCTGCCTTCAGCGGTGTCCGCTGCGATCGTCTTGAGGACAAGACGATCCACCTTGTCGATTTTCGTCGCACATGCGATGAAACCAGCAATGCCGAAAACGAGAACCAAATCGGGGACCGCGAACATCCACGCCGTAGTTGGCTCGGACGAAGCGGAGGTGAAACGCGTCGCCGCGGAGCTGGCGCGCAAATTGGCGCCTGAAGATGCTGGCGATTTCGGCTTGGAAGTGATCGATGGCGTCGCGGACAATGCCGATCAAGCCGCCGCACGAATTCGGTCGACAATCGAGGCGCTGCAAACGCTACCGTTCTTCGGCAGCTCTAAAGTAGTGTGGCTCAAAAGCGCGAACTTTCTCGGAGACGATCCAAAGTCGCGCTCGACGGCCGCGCAATCTGCATTGGAAGAATTGTCCACGCTGATCGACGACGGTTTCGGTCCGGGAGTCACGCTTTTGATCAGCGCCACTGAAGTCGATAAGCGGCGCTCGTTTTACAAAATGTTGATGAAACGCGCAGAAGCGCAGGTTTTCGACCGCCTCGATTCAGCCCGAGCCGGCTGGGAAGAAGAAGCAACTGAAATCGTTCAGCGACGCGCAAAAAAACGAAAACTGCAATTCAACGATGACGCGCAGGATTTGTTTGTTTTGCTGACTGGCGGCGACACGCGACAGATCGACAACGAACTGGAAAAGATCGACACGTATCTCGGCAAAGATCGCGCGGTGCGTGTTGAGCTTGTCCGCGAGTTGGTGCCGCTCTCGCGCGCAGGAGTAATTTTCGAGCTGAGCAATGCGCTGAGCGCCCGCGACCTGGAACTCGGGCTGACGCTGGTGCGACGTTTGTTGGAGCAAGGCGAAAGCGCAATAGGCATTTTGCTGGTGGCGATTGTTCCAACCATCCGCAATTTATTACTCGCCAAGGATCTAATTGAGCAGCATGGCATCCGCCGCCCGCATTCGCCGTTTCAGTTCATGGCTGCCATAAAGCGGTTGCCGGCCAAAGCAACGGAGCATTTGCCTAGGAAAAAAGACGGATCAATTAATGCCTATGGTTTGGCAGTTGCCGCGCTGCACGCGCACCAGTTCGAAACAAGCCAGCTAATTGACGCTATGCGCGCCTGTCTCGATGCGAACGTAAAACTCGTGACCACGCAGCTCGATCACGAACTGATTTTGACGGAAGTAGTCGTGAAATTGCTGGGGCAAGGCAAAGTGGGAGGGACCTCTGAGTCCCGACAGTCGCGGCGCTAAGGCCGCTCCCACTTTCACACCGCGCCTTCGACTTGTTTGCGAGCGATGGGTCCGATGTAAGGGATCTCCCAACGCACATTCGTGAAGGCCTTTACAACCGTGACCACAAAGATTACGAACAGCGCAAGGTTAATTAACCACCAAACTATTCCCCAAAGAGATCCAAAGAACCATCCGACAGGCAGCGCCCAAAACAGTCCAGAGACTATTCCGCATCCGATTTGAATCAAAATCCACGCGCCCCCGAAGATGATCGACTGCATCGCATAGAAGCGCACAAAGCCGTCGTGCTTTTCCAGAATGTAGAAAATAATGCCACCGATCAGTGGAATGCAGGCGAGTGCCGCAGCCACGTTCGAAGGTAAACCGGTCGTTGCAGATTTTGGGCCGGGCTCGGGACCGGCACTTGGCGGAGGCGGAGGTGGAATAGACTCTTGGTCGGGCATGATCTACATACACCGAATGCAAAATGCGTTGTCAAGCAAACTTGCTTTTGCGGCTCTTTTTCGCTTTCGCTCCCCTCCCAAGCGCAATATGATGCCCTCCTAACTACAACATCCATGGCCAAGAGTTCCCCTCCCCCTGCTGAAAGCGCCTTTACTCTCATCGAGTTGCTCGTCGTAATCGCAATCATCGGCATCTTGCTCGGAATCGCTATTCCAGCCTTAAGTAGTGCTTACGAGCGCGCGAAAGTGACAAAAGACATGAGTAACCTGCGCCAGATCGGGACCGCAACACAGATGTACATGAACGACAACAACGGTGTCTTGCCTGGATCAGGAGCGGCAACGTGGATGTTGCAGCTGGAACAGAATCAAAAATACCTGTCAACCTGGCGCGTCATTGAATCACCTTTTGATGCCCGCACCACGTCGGATTTGGGCGACGGAACAACGGCAGTCAGCTATGGCATCAACGCCAACGTCTATGATGCGAACAACGTGCCAATATCTGCCGACAAAATCAGGAAGCCTACCGCCTTCATACTGTTCGCGCCCGCACAGAAATTGGGACCAACGGTTAGCTTCCAAGGCGCAGGAGACAGTGCATTACCAGGTGTCAAAGTTCTAGCAGCAGCGAGCACCCCCGGCGGAAGCGCCACAGGCGGAACACAAAACAACCGCGCCAAAATCAATGCCATTTTTGGGGACTTGCACGTTGAGAGCATGCTCTGGAGCGGCACCGGTCCGGCGTTCACCAACATCAGCGATACAGACGGCCCCTACCGTTGGAGCCCGTAAGTTTATCCACGGCGGTTCTCGAAATTCGTGGTGCCGGATCCCGTTATCCCGCACTCGTGGGTTCAGCCTTGGTTGAGCAGGTTGCTAAGCGCGTACACAAATATCTCACTTGCAAAAGCTGCGCAATTATTTCGGACAGCAACGTAGCGCCCCTGTTTGCTGACCGAATCAAGCAAAGCTTAGTCTCGGCTGGCTTTGAACCGACGTTAATCACGATTCCGGCTGGCGAAAAATCGAAAACGTTGGAGCAAGCCGGAGCAATTTGCGATCAGATGATCGCGGCGGGACTTGACCGACAATCGTTTATCGTTGGTCTCGGGGGCGGGACGATTGGCGATATTTCTGGATTCGTGGCGGCGATT
Organism: uncultured Verrucomicrobiae bacterium; assembly: GCA_963757675.1. Taxonomy (GTDB): domain Bacteria; phylum Verrucomicrobiota; class Verrucomicrobiia; order Chthoniobacterales; family UBA10450; genus Udaeobacter. The sequence goes on from CAVWTH010000014.1 coordinate 50,729, forward strand.
TATCACCGCGGCATTCCACATGTCCAAATTCCCACGACGCTGCTGGCGATGGTGGACAGCTCGATCGGCGGGAAAACCGGAGTGGACACTCGTGCAGGGAAAAATTTGATCGGCGCATTTCATCAACCGTCGCTCGTGATTGATGACATTGATGTTCTGAAAACGCTGCCGCGGCGCGAGTTCAATCAAGGCTTCGCCGAGATCATCAAACACGCCGTCATTACCGATGCAAAGATGTTCGAGCAGCTAAAAGTAGCGCATGCCTCCGGCTTGCGCCGCGCAAGCGAGACGCTCGCGCTACAAAACCTCATCAGACGCAACATCGAAATCAAATCGAAAATCGTCGCGAAGGACGAGCGAGATCGAACCGGCGAACGCGCGATTCTCAATTTTGGTCACACGATTGGCCACGCGATCGAGCGCGCCGGAAATTACCGGAAATTTCTGCATGGAGAAGCGGTAAGCCTTGGGATTGTGGCCGTGTGCGCCATCTCCATGAAGAGAGCGGGGCTGCTGCCGGATCAGCGCGACGCGATTGTTGATCTTCTTCGACGATTCGACCTGCCCACGCGGTTGCCGCCGAACTTTCCGCGTACGAAGATTTTTGACGCCGTAAAATTCGACAAAAAATTCGAAGGCGGGAAAGTCCGCTTTGTCGTCACGCCTCGGATCGGCGCTGCACGTTTCGTAGATAACGTAACGCTCGAAGACATTCGCGAAGCAGTGAACGCGCTCTAGGTGGAACGCGTTGTCCTCAACGCGTTGGCAATCAATTCGCCGAAGGCGCGTTCCGTGACATCGCGTTCGGAGAACGCGATCCACCTCGAACTTTCGAATAATAATCGATCAAGCCTTCCGCCACGCTGTCGGCGTATTCGCGGAAAATGCTTTTGCGCTCGATGCCGTTGATGGTGCGTGTTCCCTCATAATCGCCGGCCTCAATGCGAGCGAACGCGTCCCTGCTGTTCATGACGTACGGCTCGCAATACACCACCGGGCAACGGTAGAGCCGCGTCGCCAGCAAATTGCGTGCATACACGTAACCGCTCGTGCCGACTTTCGTCGTGCTGTTCGTGGTCGGATATTCATACGGCGGTAAGCCGGTTCCACGAGCCATTGCCAGGGCAATCGTATCAGCGAGCGGCAGTTCCTCATCGTAGGCGCGGCTCAAGAGCCGGCGGATCATTTCGAAACGTTCGTCATCAAGTTCCAGTTCCGCTGCCAAATACGATCCGTTCACGAGCAGATGAAGATGATTCTTGTCCGTCAGAATCGGACTATTCGGGTCGCCCCAGGCTTCGGCATTGAAATGCAGGCAAAGCACGAGATCGGGATGCAACTTGAAATTTACACGCGCCGCGCGGCGTCGAATCTCGCTGTAGCGGTAGAACAAGATTTCGCTCTGCCACCGGATGGTTTGTTCTTTCGCCGGATCATTCGGATCAAGAACATCGGCACGCGGCTGTGGGACGCCGTTCTTGATCAGGATTTTCCTGGCGAGTTCCCGGAAATCATCAGGGCGCTTAACCGTGGCAGGCTCGTCGCTGTTTCGGACAAACGAAACTTTGGCGCCGAGTTCGCGCAACTGCGGGGCCAACAGTCGCGCCACGCGCAGTGTCAATTCGCCTTCCTCGACGGGCTTGCTGTCGCCGACCTGAAACCAGCGCTCTTCCATCTTTGCCCAGTTCCCGCCGAGATGACCCGGGTCGAGCGCGATCTTTAAACCCGATAACGGCTTCTTCTCTGAAGCCGACGGCAAAGATTTTGCTGTTCGCCACAGGCGCGGCACCGGTTTCCGGGCGGCAGCGTCGGCAGCGAACCGCAACGTGAAAAACTTCTGCGTCTCCCGGTTCATGAGAATGCGCGCCGTGTCGTCGTTTATTTCGATTAAATCCGGTGCGAACCCGTGGGTGCAGTAAACGTCGTTGATCAGGTGCGCGAACTCGTCGCGCGTGATCGTTTCCTGATAATGCTCGAGAACATCCCATCGCGGTTTGGTCCCGAGGACACTGATGCTATCGGCGGCATGCAGAGCCAGCGGAAGGAGCGACAAAAGGAATAGCGAATAGCGGAGGACAAATCGCCTTGCCACGTTCAATTGTTGAACTGTTAAATCTTTGAATCGCAAATCCGATTTGACCATGTAACGATTCAACGATTCACGCCTCTCATGTTAACCGTTCTCTTTCTTGGTGACATAGTTGGACAGCCAGGCCGGGCCGCCGTGATTGCACGGCTGCCCGAGCTGAAGGCGAAGTACGCGTTAGACTTTGTCGTCGTCAACGGCGAGAACGCTGCGGGCGGCCGCGGTATCACGGGTAAAATCACCATCGATCTTTTGCGCTCCGGCGTTTCAGTAATCACAAGCGGCGACCATATCTGGGACCAGAAAGAGATCCTTTCGTTCATCGATACTGAGCCGCGTTTGCTGCGTCCGGTGAATTATCCCGATCACGCGCCGGGAAGTGGATCCATTGTCCTTGAAACGGCCAAGGGCAAAATCGGCGTGATCAATGTCCAGGCGCGCACGTTTATGCAGCCGATTTTGGATAACCCGTTTCGTGCTGCCGAAGTAGAGGTGACCAAGTTGCGCAGCGAAACGGTCAACATCCTTGTCGATGTACATGGCGAAACGACGAGCGAAAAAATTGCGCTTGGCCGTTTTCTCGACGGTAAAGTGTCGGCTGTTATCGGCACGCACACGCACGTGCAGACCGCCGACGAGCAAATTTTTCCCGGGGGCACAGCTTTCTTGTGCGACGCAGGGATGTGCGGACCGGTGAATTCGGTCCTTGGCCGTGCCATCGATCCGATCATGAATAGATTCGTCTCGAACCTGCCCGCGTCGTTCCCAGTCGCCGGCGGCGAAGTGCGCCTGCGGGGCGCGCTGATTGAAATTGATGAGACGACCGGACGCGCCTTACGTATTATGCGCATCGATGAGCCGGGCATCACGGCGTCGGGCCCATCAGAACCGGAGCCAAAGGTTGATATTGAACAGGCGCCCTCGCCGGAACAGACTTGAAACTGTTGAACTTACAGCCAACTATTCACCCCTTTAGGTTCGAATTGTCTAAATAGTATCAACGTCCAACACAAACCATGAAAAGATCTTTTGCTTTTATTCTGATCGCGGCCTTGGCCTTCTGCGCTTCACAGGAATGCCAGGCACAGGCCAAAAAAGCTGTTGAAGCGAACAAGTTGGCCCGGGAAGGCGCGGATGCTGCTAAGAAACAGGACTGGGACAAAGCGGTCAACCTCCTTCGCAAAGCCACTGATCTCGACCACAAATATGCCGACGAGCTGTCGGCAGTTTATCAGCGGCGCGGATATGCGGCCGCCAACGAGCAGAGATATCAGGAGGCCATCAACGATTACAACGAAGCGCTAAAACTGACACCGCAAGACGCGGCGCGCATCCATGAGCAACGTGCGGCGGTCGAAATGAAGGTCCAAGATTACGATAAAGCGCTCGCCGATTACTCTGAGCTTATCAAACTGAAGCCGAATGAAGTGCGCTACTACAATTATCGCGCCTACATTTACGAACTGAGAAATGACTTACAAAATTCACTGGCCGACACGGAGAAGATTCTAAAGCTGGACCCCAACAATCAGGACTCAAAAACGCGCAAACAACGGCTGGAGCAGAAGATCGTGGATAGGACGCCGCTAACTCCGCCACCTCGATCACCCACGGCTTCGCCCGCCCATTCACCAACAGGCAAGAAGAAGTCCTAGGCAAGTCCGGGGCGGCAGTGCCCCGCCGGTAAACTGAAAGATGCAAAGCACCGGAGCACTCCAAAACGCAAGCGAGAATGGCGCGTGAACCGGGGGCGGCGTTTTCGAGTACAACGCTGCTGCCCGGGTTTTTGCGGCTGGTTACTGGTCCAGACTGTTCAGTGAACCAGCTTCCTCACTCTGTTCATCCGTATTTGGCAGTTCGGTGAACTTTCGCTTCCGGCGGTTCGCCGGCAAAGGCGCCAATGTCATGGTGATGTTGCGACCGGCGATCTTCGGCTCGGTTTCCACCTGCGACATGCTCGAAAGATCGTCGCGTACTTTCCCCACCAGCTGAATGCCGAGATCCTGGTGCGCCATCTCGCGGCCGCGAAATTGCAGCTGCACACGCACCTTGTTCCCCCGGTCCAGGAATTCTTCAGCGTGCCGCACCTTCGTCATGTAATCGTGCTCGTCGATGTTAACCCGAAACTTGATTTCTTTCAGCCTCGAGCTGGCCGGTTTTTTATCCTTAGAGTGTTTGGAAATGTCGTATCGGAACTTTCCAAAATCGACGATCTTACACACCGGCGGATTGGCTGTGGGCGCGACTTCGACCAAATCGAGCCCGAGAGTTTGAGCCTTGCGCAGGGCGTCGGTCAATCTCATGACGCCGAGTTGTTCGCTGGTGGACCCCAGAATGACCCGGACTTCGCGGGCGCGAATCCGACCGTTTACACGAATTTGTGGTTGCAGATTAGATCCATCTCCTCACCGGCGAAACGGGAGTGCGCCGCGACGCCGTATTTCCATTTATCGCAATTCCCTGCGTCAGCATTCGCAAACGCCAGGTCACTCAGTCCTCGTCACGGCTGCGATTCACCGCCACGATGTGCTCGCATTACTATTCGCAAGCCGAAGAGAAGTTGTAGGCAACAATTTCGCACTGGCAAGATGAAACTGCTGACAACCGCAAACCAAGCTAAAAAGCCTCACGCAGTCGCGATTCGCTCAAAGCGAAGACATTTCCTACCAACCTTCGCGACTCTCGATCAACTTTTCGGTGGATCGCCAAAGTGCGCTTTGTGCGCCGCGTACGTAACCGCGTCATCCAGCATCGAATCGATTGTTGCCGCTAGCGGTTCGAGCCTCACCACGCCGGAAAAAACGGCGCGGTCGCCGATCTCCGTGTCGATCACGAACGCCGGGCGTTGCGTGATCTGGAGTCCGCGAAATTCGGACGTTGATGCCCGAACGCGGTTTTCGATCGCCGGCGATTTCGCGCGCTCCAGTAATTCTCCCGCGTCAATCGCACCTGCCTCGGCCCCGACCTCAGCAGCAACATCCCAATCACCGACTCTTTTGCCTTCGCGCAGCGCGGCGCGCGCAAGAGCGAGCCGAACGCGATCATCGGTAAAACCAAAATCCTTTGCCGCCTCGGCCACGCAATTAGGCGCGAGCCACTCTGGAAGACTCGGGTCGTACCAGTCGGTATTGAGCATGAATGGCGAACGCATCATCATTCCGCTGCGTCGATAGAACCATTGCTCCTGCTCGCGTGAAGTTGGCAAACCACTGGGGTCCATCAGCGCGATCTTCCACTGAAATTGAACCTTATCGTCATAGCGCCTCTTCAATTCCGCCCATGTCGGCTCGGACCAAAAACACCAACTTGAAACGACATCGAGGTAATCAGTGACAGTGATGGACATGGCTGAATGTTAGAAAAGTTGAACGAGCTACAAAGTTGGGATGTTACAATGTTTAAACGCCAACCGATTGTAACAATATAACGGTTTAATACACAAATTTAACTCGCACTTGGGTCTCAATCACATCTTCCTCTTCCTCGCGATCGTTTCGGCGGTGCTGCTGCTCGTCCGCGCGTGGCGACCCGGCGCGCCGTATCACGGTTGGCGCCTCGCTGCGCTTGTTGTGCTGGCGACCACAGGCATAGCCTGGTTCCGCTCGCCCGACATTGCGGGATACATCGGCGGCGGCGCATGGTTCCTTCTTCTGTTTCTGCCGGCAATTGGATTGCGGAAAATGACACAGCTCGCCGCGCAAGGAGATTACAAATCGGCCACAAACCTTGGCGCGGCTCTCCAGATTTTGCATCCCGCCCGCGAACTACGCGAGCAAGTCCGGTTATTTCGGCACTTGGAATCTAATCCCACACTTCGAACCAGTTTGAGGTCCTTTCCCCCCGATCACGCGATGGCTCCTTCGCATCGGCGAGATCAGCTCCGAATTACACCCGCTGTGCTCATCATAATCTTGGTCAATGTTCTCGTGTTCCTCTTCGAAATGGTTGCTGGCGGGTGGAACGATTTCGAGGTGTTGCATCGAATCGGCGCGCTCGAGCCGTACGCGGTTGTCGTGCAAGGCGAATATTGGCGCTTGTTCACCGCGCTTTTTCTCCATGGCGGTTTTCTGCATCTGGGTTTTAACCTCTTTGCGCTTTACATTCTTGGCCCGCCACTCGAGCACGCGATTGGCACAACGCGGTTCGCCGCGTGTTACTTGATTTCAGGACTCGCCTCGAGCGCAGGCGTGGTTGCTTTGGCCGTAATTGGTCTCGTTCAGGTTACTCAAGTCATCGGCGCTTCGGGCTGCATCATGGGCGTCGTGGGAGCGTGGGCGGGATTTTTGTTGCGAAATCGCCACGCGCCACTCGCTAAACAACGGCTCGCAAACATTGCATTGATCGTCGCCATTCAAATCGCGTTCGATCTTTCGACTCCTCAGATCAGCATGGCCGCACATCTGTGCGGATTGGTCGCGGGATTTTTCCTCGGCCTAATTCTCGCAACGCGGCCTGTAGCCGGGGGCGGTGACCCCGGCCGGAATTGATTAGTTGTCCGAAACGTAAAACCGTATGGGGTGAGTGGTGCGCCGACTTGCCGGATGAGGTTTTCTCAGTTAACTGCGGCTCTGCTCGCTCCGGCACCCGAATGATAATTTCTGGAATCTGTAATCTGTGGGACCGGGGTCGCCGCCCCCGGCTACAGTAAGCCTCAAACGCATGCCGACTTTTCAAACTTACAATGTGACGCCAATTCTCCCGGCTACACTCGAGCCGTTGCGAGAAATGAGTTTCAATCTTTGGTGGACGTGGGAGCCGGCCGCCCGCCGATTGTTCTGGCAACTTGACCCCGAGCTCTGGAACCGCACCAATCATAACCCGGTTCGCATGCTGCAGCTTTCGCGGCAGGCCCGTCTGGAAGAACTTGCTCAGGACAAAAATTTCTTGCGTGAGCTCAAGCAGGTGTTCCAGGAATTCGAGAAATATCTTGGACGCCACGATACCTATGGAAAAACCGGACCCGGGGCCGCGATCAAAAATCCCATCGCCTATTTTTCCGCTGAGTTTGGGTTTCACGAATCCATTCCGAACTATTCCGGCGGCCTCGGCATCCTCGCCGGTGACCATTGCAAATCAGCCAGCGATGTTGATCTGAATTTCGTTGCGATCGGTCTGCTCTACCGGCACGGCTATTTTCGGCAGCAGATCGACAGGGACGGCGTTCAGGAGGCGATTAATCTCAATCAAAACTTTTATCACCTGCCGATCAGCGAAGTTCGCCGTGGCGACGCGAAGCTTCTCATCTCAGTACCCGATTCTGGATCGGGAAGTTTTCGCCAGGCTTTGGGAATTGCGCGTTGGACGGATAAACGTCTATCTCCTCGACACCGATATTCCGGAAAACAGCGCTGAGGATCGCTTGATTACCGCGGAGCTTTACGGCGGCGATCTCGAAATGCGGATGCGCCAGGAAATCGTGCTGGGGATTGGCGGCGTGAAAGCACTCGCCGCGCTCGGCGTCGAACCGGACGTGTTTCACATGAACGAGGGGCATTCAGCATTTCTGGGGCTTGAGCGAATCCGTCTCAATGTCGTGGAAAGGAAACTCGGTTTTTATTCGGCACTTCAGGTCGTCGCGGCGGCCAATGTTTTTACCACGCACACTCCGGTTCCCGCCGGAAACGACTCGTTCTCGCGCGAGATGATGCAGAAATACTTCGGCAAATTCGCCAAGGAATTGAATATTCCCTTCGACGAACTGTTCTCATTCGGCCATACACGACTCAATCCAAACGATCCCTTCAGTATGACGATTCTGGCGCTGCGTCTCAGCCGCCACACGAATGGCGTCAGCAAATTGCACGGCGAAGTTACCCGTTCGCTTTGGAAAGATGTCTGGACCGGCGTTCCGGTCCATGAAGTGCCGATCACCAGTATTACCAACGGCGTTCATACAAAAACCTGGATGGCGCCGGAATTTGCGGCGCTTTATCGCAAGCACCTCGGTGACTGGGAGGAGCATCTGACCGAGCCGGAATTTTGGCGCGGTGTCATTGATATTCACGACGCGCAACTTTGGGACACACATCAACATCTCAAACGCCGCCTCGTCGACTTTGTTCGTGATCGCGAGCGCCAACGCCGTGAGCGACTGGGCGAATCGCCAGAGTCCATTCGTAGGGTAAATCGCATTCTGGATCCGGAAATTCTGACTGTTGGTTTTGCGCGCCGCTTCGCAGCGTACAAACGGGGCACGCTTTTGTTCAGCGATAAGGAACGATTAAAGCGATTGTTGAATGATCCTACGCGCCCAGTGCAGTTCATTTTTGCAGGCAAAGCGCATCCGCGCGATGACGCAGGCAAAGCGCTGATCCAGGAAGTTTACAAATTCACGCGCGAACCCGGCCTGGAGAATCGCATCGTTTTTCTCGATGATTATGATAGCTACATCGCGCGCCGACTCGTGCAGGGAGTCGATCTTTGGCTGAACCATCCGCTGCGTCCGTTGGAAGCGAGTGGCACCAGCGGAATGAAATCCGCGCCGAACGGCGGGATTAACCTCAGCGTGCTCGATGGCTGGTGGCGGGAAGGCTACAACGGCAGCAACGGTTGGGCTATTGGCGCCGAGATCGATAATGGCACCACCGAATTTCAAAATGAAGTAGACGCCAGCAGCCTTTATCAACTGCTCGAGAACCAAATCGTTCCGCTTTATTACGCGAAACCCGACGGCAAACTTCCTCTCGCCTGGCTGCAATTGATGCGCGAATCCATTCGTAGCGTCACGCCCGTGTTCAACACGCAGCGAATGGTGAGAGAATACACCGAGCAACTTTATATTCCCGCAGCCCAAGCCTACGAGAATTTTTCCCGTGACGGCTGTGGCGCGGCAACGCAACTCAGCCAGTGGAAGACGCAGATCCGGAAGGACTGGCCGCAAGTCCAGATTTCCGACGTCCAAGTCACAAACAAAGATCGGCAAAGCATTTCGGTAGGTGAATCATTGCAAATCAGCGCACGCGTGCACTTGGGCGCAGTCGATCCGCACCACGTGCGCGTGGAAGCCTACCACGGCGAAGTGGACAACGGCGACATCCGGAATCCCGCCTCCACCGTTTTAAGTCAAACCGGTCAAGCCGATGGCAACGGGACTTACATTTACCAAGGTAGCGTTCCCGCCACCGAAAGCGGCACCTACGGCTTCAGTGTACGGGTCGTGCCCACGCATCCATGCCTGATGCAAGCGCACGAACTGCGCCTGATCACCTGGTCTTAAATTCCAGGGAGCGATTGGCCGCCGTGGGCCGTCCCTCATATACGTTTAGCGGGGACGCGGCACAGGCGGGCGACTACCGGAGAAAGTCGCCGTATTATCGCAACATCAACTTCGACATATAAACCGTTCGCATCGCGAGGCTACGATCGCCAGGTGGGGCGACATGTTGCCGCGTTAGAAGCGGAGAACGTCTCCACGTATTCCATAACCCGCCGCTTCTCGTCCGTGACACATGTGGCCGCTCGCAGTAGCATTGCGGTGCAGGCGGACTATCCGCAGCATCTGTGGATCGTGAGGAACCGCCGCCGCTGTGGAAGGCGATGAACGAATCTATCGAAGAACGAATCGACCGGCTGCATACCGGCGGGATCATCGACATGCATTTCGATTTGCCGATGGATTTGTACGAAAAACGCGACCGCAAGAATGTTCTGGAAACAGAATTTCTGTCGGAGCTCGCTACGGGCAACATCTCTTTGGTCGGCGCCGCGATTTATATTGAGGACCGTTTCTTGTCCGCCACAGGACGGACTCGCCGTGGCGAGCCGGACGCGGGCCTGCGTGTCGCGCTCGATCAGGTTGCACGACTGTATGCCGAAGCAGCGGCGTCGGAGCGCTTCGTGATTTGCAAAAGCTTTCGCGAAATTCAGAAGGCGCGTGAAACAAGCCGAATCGCACTTCTCATCACCATGGAGGGCATCGAGCCGTTAGGGACCGACTTGAATCAATTGCGCGTGTTTTACGAATTGGGTGTGCGCTCCATTGGACTCACCCACGCCAGAAGCAACGCAGCGGGGCACGGCGGAATCTTCGCGCCAAGCGGCTCGCCGCGAGAGGGTCTGACCGCATTCGGTCGCGATGTAGTCCGCGAATGTGAGGCGCTCAGGATAATCATTGACCTGGCGCACATCAATCCAGCCGGGTTTGAGGAAATTCTCTCGCTCACAACAAAGCCACCAGTTGTGTCGCACACGAACGTCCGCCGGTACTACGACATCGAACGCAACGTCGGCGATGAACAGATTAAGATGATTGGGGAACGACGCGGAGTGATCGGCGTCAATTCCATTCTGGTGAGCCCGCGAGCAGAAGAAAGCACGCTCGATCGCTACGTCGATCACATCGAGCACATCGCAAACTTGATCGGCATCGATGGAGTCGGCATCGGTTTTGATTTCTTCAAGTTTATCTACCGGCAGTGGCCGGAATCGCGGCAGAAAGAACTCGCCGCAAAACTGACAACGCCGCATTTCATTCCCGACCTAACGAACCATTCGCATGCGCGCAATCTCACCTGCAGATTGATCGAGCGAGGATTCAGCGACGCTGATATAGAAAAAATTCTGCGCGACAACTGGCTGCGGATTTTCGAAGAAGCGTTAAACGGTTAAACAGTTGAAGCGTTGAAGCGGGAAAGTCGGTGTGGGTGGAACGCGTTGTCCTCAACGCGTTGGTGGATGCGGTCTACCGCCTGGATTTAGAGTGATCACACAGCGCCTTTGGGAATAGACATCGTCTTCGGAGAAGCCGATCCACCTTTAGCTTTGTTCTTGCATGCGGCCGCTTCAACGCTTTAACCCTTCAACGCTTCAACCTTCACCCTGCAGTGAAATTCATTAATCTGACCAGGCGCACGGAGATCGGCGCGAATTCGTACTGTCTTCAGATTGGCCGCCATCGGCTATTGCTGGATTGCGGAATGCACCCGAAAAACACCGGCGAGGATGCTTTGCCGCTTTTCAAGGCAATCGCCGACCGCGAGATCGAGGCCATACTGATTTCGCACGCGCACCAGGATCACATCGGCACGTTACCGGTGGCCATGCGACGCTTCCCAGGTGCGCAGGTTTTCCTGACCGAGACCACCGCCGAGGTGGGCAGCGTGCTTTTACACAACTCGGTAAATGTCATGACGCGGCAACGCGAGGAGATCGGAGAGATGTCGTATCCGCTTTTTACGCATCGCGAAATCGATCGCGCATCGAAGCGCTGGCGTTGGTGTCCGTTACGCCAACGCATTTCGATTGCCGGCGAACGCGCGCCCCATCGTGAAAAAAATGCGCTTACGTTTGAGTTCTTTGACGCAGGACACGTGCTCGGCTCGACCGGGCTAATGTTGCGCGCGGAAGGCCGAACGGTCTTCTACACCGGTGACGTCAATTTCGACGATCAAACGATCATGGAGGCCGCAGTTTTCCCCGAGGAGAAAATTGATGTGCTAATCATGGAATGCACCCGCGGTGATCATGCAAAACCTGAGGGTTGGACCCGCGCCGTGAAGAGCAGCGCCTGGCCGAGGCGCTCGGAGCCGCGTTCGAGCGCGACGCCTGCGTGCTGATACCGGTGTTCGCGTTAGGTAAAACACAGGAGATTCTGGCGATGCTTTACAAGTTTCGCCGTCAGTCCCGAAAGCTTTTGGGAGACTTTCCTATTTATATCGGCGGTTTGAGCTCGAAGTTCACTGACATCTACGATCGCCGCACGCATACTACACGCCGGCAATTGCCGCGTCTGAAACTCATGAGGGAAGTGACGCCGTTCGTTCTGAACGATGAAACGGTGCGCGATACACCACTGCGCGGAGGACGTGTGTACGTTCTCTCCAGCGGCATGATGATTCCTAAAACGCTCTCCAATGTTTTTGCCCGCCGAATCATTGAGAATCCGCAGCACTCGATCTTTTTCGTCGGCTACGCCAATCCGAATTCGCCAGCCGGCGTCCTACGCGATGCGGGGCCGGACGGCGAGGTGGCGCTCGATCCTGATAAACCGCTACAGCGCATTCAGGCCAATATCGAACAGTTTCAGTTCAGCGCACACGCGACGCGCGAGTCGCTGGTAGGTTATGCGAAGAAAATTTCGCCGAAGAAAATTCTGCTCGTCCACGGCGATCCGGCGGCAGTCGAGTGGATGCGTTCCACATTATCGAACGAGCTTCCCGGCTCGGAGATTATTGTGCCTGCGCCGGGCATGGAATTAGAGTTGTGAGACGTGAGAAGCGATTGGTGAGAGGTGATCAAGCGGACGTAACTTGAAGGCTACTTCTCAAATCCCATAACTCCTGAATGAAAGTCGTCTCGTGGAACATCAACTCGCTGCGCAAACGGCAGGCTCGCTTGTTCGCGTGGCTTGAAGCAACAAACCCGGACGTTGTTTGTTTGCAGGAGACCAAATGTCCGGACGATCAATTCCCTGCGCTCGCGTTGCAAGCGGCGGGTTATCACTCGGCATATCACGGAGAGAAGTCGTACAACGGCGTAGCGATTCTGGCGAAGACTGAGCTGCGCGACATTCGGCCGTCGCTTTGCGATGAGGTGGTCGATCCGCAGGCACGCGTGATCGCAGCAACGACCCTGAGACATGCGCGTCTTATCAATCTATGCGCCGAACGGACAAGTCGTCGGCTCTCCGGCTTACGAATACAAACTGCAATGGTATTGGCGGCTCCGAGACTGCGTCGCAAAGGAGGGTTCGGCCGACCTTCTCGTGTGCGGCGATTTCAATGTCGCCCCGGACGATCTTGACGTTTACGACGCGGAACTCTGGCGCGGAGCCATTATGGCTTCCGATGGCGAGCGTGCGGCGTTTCGACAATTATGCAGCCTTGACTTACACGACACGCTTCGAATCCATCACAAGGAAGGCGGCCTTTTCAGTTGGTGGGATTATCAAATGCGAGGATTCGAAAGGAATCGCGGCCTGCGAATCGACGCCGTTTTGGCGAGCGAAAGCTTGGCGAAAAGATGCGTCGCGTCGGGCATCGATCGGGAAATGCGCGCTGGAAAAGATCCTTCCGATCATGCGCCGGTCTGGGCGGAGTTCGAAGCCTAAGAAACACCGAATATTGGAACATCAAAGATTGAAGATCGAAGTTCAGAATTGTTGGTTCGACGTTCGATGTTGTTTGTTCGATGTTCGACGTTAATGCCTAACAAATCGCACATTTGCGTTTCCCATCCCCCGCCGAAGCCGCTTCTGGTCTGGGATGGCGAATGTGATTTTTGCCGGTTATGGATCGAGCGCTGGCGCGAAATCATGGTGGGTAAGGTCGAGTATGCTACTTATCAGGAAGCGGCCGGGCGTTTTCCAGAAATTCCACTCGATCAATTTCAGCGCTCGGTCGTTCTCATCACACCAGACGGCGATGCGTTCTTCGCAGCGGAAGCGGTCTATCGCTCGTTAGCGTATCGGCGTTCGCGAGAATGGCTGGTGTGGAGCTACGATCACGTACCCGGATTCGCGGCTGTTTCCGAAATTGGTTACGGCGTCATCGCTGGCCACCGAAAATTTTCATCAACCGTTACAAGATTGTTCTGGGGCAAGGACGTCCGGCCGCCGACTTATTTTTGGGCGCGACGCTGGTTTCTGCGCGCGCTCGGCGTGATTTATCTGATCGCGTTCGTGTCGCTATGGGTACAAGTGGACGGCCTCGTCGGCAGCACCGGCCTATCGCCCGTCAACCAATTCCTTCCGGCAGCTCACGCACAAGTCGGAGCAGACGCTTACGCGCTCTTGCCGACGCTTTGCTGGCTGAATTCGAGCAACGCGTTTCTTCATTTTCTTTGCGGCAGCGGCGTGCTCTTTTCGTTGCTCTTGATCTTCGGAATCGCTCCTGCGGTTTCACTGCTCGCAGTTTTTGTTTTTTACCTCTCGCTCACAATCGCCGGCCAAATCTTTTTCAACTTTCAGTGGGACGTGCTTTTACTGGAGACTGGTTTCTTATCGATCTTTCTTGCGCCGTGGCGACTCTGGCCACGGGAGCTTTCGTTGTGGCGAAGGTCAGCTTCCCCGGCTAAAGCTACGCCGGTTTCACGCGCGAGCTTGTTTTTGCTCAAGCTTCTCCTGTTCAAACTCATGCTGATGTCCGGCGTGGTGAAGTTAACCAGCGGCGACGACAGCTGGTGGAATCTGACGGCGCTGGATTATCATTATTGGTCGCAACCGTTGCCGACGGTCTTCGGCTGGTGGGCGGACAAAAGTCCGGAATGGTTTAAGCATTTTTCCGTCGCGTTTTGTCTCGTGGTGGAAATCATCGTGCCGTTGTTCATTTGGGCACCGCGCCGACTAAGGTTGATCGCTGCGGGACTGCTGATTTTTCTGCAACTCGCGATCGCGATCACAGGAAACTATTGCTTTTTTAATCTGCTGACGATCGCGTTGTGCCTGTTATTGATAGATGATTCTGTAGCCGCCTCGCTGTGTCGAGGCGTTTTCCCGCATCAGGTTTCGAGCACGGCGACACAGCGCCCTGACTACAGCCGCGCCCTAACGGAACGACTGTCGACATACGGCGCCATCGGAGTCATCATCGTGACGTTGCCAATCAATGCATGGCTGATTTTCAGCGCATTCAAACCGCTGGCCCGACCACCAGCTGCCCTGGCGAATGTTTACGAACGGCTCGATGCGTTTCGAATTGTGAACGGGTACGGCCTATTTCGCGTGATGACAAAGGACCGCCGCGAGATAGTGATCGAAGGTAGCGCCGACGGGATCGATTGGATGCCGTACGAATTCAAGTGGAAACCCGGTGATCTAAGACGCGCGCCCGGCTGGTGCGCGCCGCATCAGCCGAGACTCGACTGGCAGATGTGGTTCGCCGCTTTGGAAACACCGCGGGAAAATCCATGGTTCATAGCGCTGATCTTCCGATTGCTCCAAGGCTCGCACGACGTGAGCGGGTTGCTCGCGCGCAACCCGTTCCCCGACAAACCGCCGCGCTACATGCGTGCCATGTTTTATCGCTACCGCTTCACAACAGTGGACGAGCTTCGCCGGACCGGGGCCTGGTGGAAACGCGAGGAGCTTCGCGAATATTTGCCAACAGTCTCACTGGACCAGTTCCGGCAAAATCCATAGCGCGCACGCCGCGCATGGGCCGGCCTTGAGAGAGAGGCGTCGCGGCGTATATTCGCCGCGCGATGGCGAAGGAAGAACAGATCCTTACCGAAGGCACTGTGACCCAGGTGTTACCTGGCACAATGTTTCGTGTCGATCTTCCCGGTCAACGCAATGTTCTTGCTCATATCTCGGGCAAAATGCGCAAACATTTCATCCGGATTGTGCCGGGCGATAAAGTCTCCGTGGAGCTTTCGCCGTACGACCTGACAAAGGCGCGAATCATTTTTCGTAAACAGTGATCGTCTTCTCTGCCCGGGTTAGATAGGTCGAACGGTTGAAGTCTTGATACTAACAAGACCACTTCACCATTCCAACGCGCTTACCCTTTAGCGACAACTGAATGTTTGCCCATTTAGCAAAGCACGCGGATATTCGCAGCGAATAAATCAACTGGAGATTACCAATGGCAGAACAAAACAAAGCAGAAGAACAGACACCATCGGCCACAGGCGATGCGCAAGACAAACTGCAGAGTAGCAAAGAACATGCGCGTAAGGCAGCGGAAGATTTGAAGTCAGCCGCAGGCGCGTTCGCGGACGAATATCGCGGAAAAGCGGAGCAGGCCTGGGGCGACGCACGCGGCAAAGCAGAACAAGCTTGGGGAGATGCCAGGACTCGCGCCCGCACGTTCCAGGACGATGCAGAGCAATACGTGCGCGAAAATCCGACAAAAGCGATATTCGCAGCGCTTGGGATTGGGTTCGCGCTTGGCCTAATCTTTCGGCGTTAAGTTCGGAAGCTCTCGGAAATGACTAGCGAGAGCCATGGATCTCGCAATCCTGCGGGGCATTCCGGTTTGATTGACAACGCGCTGGCGCTGACAAGCGCTGTTGCGGGGTTTTGTGAGAGCCGATTTGCGCTCGCTGCGCGGGAATCGAGGGCGGCCGCGCTGCAAGTGCTGATAATGGTCGGGTGCGTGATCGCGGCGCTGGCGCTCTGCGTAATGGGATATGTTTTCCTCATCGTCAGTGCGGTGGTTGGCCTCGCGCATTTGGTCGGGACATCGTGGCCGGTCGTAGCGCTGATTGTCGCCCTGCTGCATTTTATAATCGCCTTAGTGCTATTGCTGGTCGCACGGAGCCGCATCACCAAGCCGATGTTTCCCGATACGGTCGATGAATTAAAGAAAGATCGAGAATGGCTGAAAAACCTGAATCAATCAACGACCTGAAAGCAGAGATCGCAGGTTCCCGGGAAAGCGTGGCCCGCGAGTTGAGCGGTTTGCGATACGAATTGGATTTCCCGGCGAAATTCCGCAGGTCATTCCGAAAACAGACGGGTTCCTGGATTTCGGCCGCTGCTGCTGTGGGAGCGTTGATCGCACTGGCGCCAATGCGAAAGAAGAAAATCTACCTCGATGCGGGGACCCGGCGGAAAGCAAACAAGAAGCTGTTCGAAACGGGCTTTGCCCTTGCGGCGTTGAAAATCGTGGCGAGCATGGCCCGGCCGGTGGTTGTCGAATTTATAAGAAATCGATTGTTTGCCTCTGAGAGTCGATCACGCGGTAATACATGAGGCCGATATGTTTTTGGGCCTCCTGTGGACGTCGAAGGTAACGCATTGTTTTAGCATTTACGCGTGCGGTTTGGTCGCGTAATCATTTCTGCTGGCGCGCCTATGCCCCAAACGATTTCAGTTCCCCGATTCGAATCGCATCCGCTTCCGCACGTCGATAATTATCTCGAGATCGGGCAAAAGGCCGGCGCCTCGGACGTTCACATCGGCGTCGCAGCGCCACCGATCTGGCGAGTGCACGGAACATTGGAGCCAATGTGGCCGGATGCCCCAATTCTGACCGGCGAACAAACAGTGTCCTTCGCGGAAGCTTTCATGCCCGAAGTATACAAGGAGGAACTCAACGCACGCGGCGATTCCGATTTTGCCTACGAAAACGAGTACGCGCGTTACCGCGTCAGCGTGGTCCGGCAGCGGCTGGGAGTCGAGATCGTGTTTCGCGTCATCAACACGCATGTCCGAACCATGGACGAACTCGGGTTGCCCGAGTACCTGAAACTGCTCACCCGCTATCAGAATGGTTTGATCCTGGTCACCGGTTCAGTCGGCACGGGCAAATCAACGACCCTTGCGGCCATGGTCCAGCAGGTAAACATGGAACGCCACGATCACATCATCACGTTAGAGGACCCGATCGAATACGTCATCCATTCGAAGAATTGTCACGTGAGCCAACGCGAAGTTTTCACGCACACCGAGTCGTTCGGTGCAGCATTACGGGCGGCGCTACGGGAAGATCCGGACGTTATCATGGTGGGCGAAATGCGCGATTTGGAAACGATCTCGCTTGCAATCACCGCGGCCGAGACCGGACACCTCGTTTTGGCAACGCTGCACACAGCAAGCGCATCGCGCACACTTGACCGCTTACTGGATGTGTTTCCGCCTGAGCAACAGGAACACGTTCGTGTGATGGTAGCCGAATCATTGCGCGGCGTTATCAGTCACCAACTGATACCGCGAAAAGATGGAACCGGTCGCGTGCTCGCATTGGAGATTCTCACCAACACGCCGGCTGTAGCGAACGTAATTCGCGAAAACAAGACGTTTATGTTGCCCGGAATTATTCAGACGGGAAAGAAGCAAGGCATGCGTTTGATGGACGACACATTGATCGACCTTTACCAACGCGACCTGATCAGCGCAGAAGAAGCCTACGCGCGCTCCGATCAAAAACAGATTGTGCGCCAACAACTGCAAATGTAACCGCGGATTACGCGGATGCCCCGGATTTCACAGATGAGTAAACTGATTCACGAAGAACTGAGCAGAAGCATTATCGGCGCTGCGATGGATGTCTTAAATGAGATGAAGCCAAGCCTCGATGAAAAGCCCTATGAACGCGCGATGGTAATCGAGCTCAAAAAGCGCGGTCACGCTATCGACGTGCAGAAACAATTTCCTGTCTTTTATCAGGCCGAACTGATCGGATACCTGATCCCAGATTTGATTGTTGACGGAACAGTAATCGTCGATCCGAAGGTCGTGGCTTCCTTTAACGAAGCTCACGTGGCCCAAATGATCGGCTATCTCGCAATTACCAGTCTGGAGCTTGCATCGCTGCTGAATTTCAAAACCGCACGCCTGGAATGGAAGCGCGTCATCCGGCAAAAGAAGCTGGACTCCAAGGCACCAGATCTCCATGTTAAATCTGCTTTATCCGCTATATCCGCGTGATCCGCGGTTCTCTTATGGCTGATCTCGATCAATTCTTGCAAATCGTCGTGCGCCAGGGCGCATCGGATTTGCATATCGCTGAGGGGGAACCGCCAAAAATACGGACGCACGGCGACATCATGCCGATCCGATCCGAGCCAATATCGCATGATGAAGCCACGCGAATGTTGAGCGAAGTCTGCGGACCGAATAACTGGGACATTTTTGAGCAGCACGGCGATCTCGATTTTGCCTACCAGATGGATGAGCACTCTCGATTTCGGACCAACTACTTTAAGCAGTCGGAAGGTTACGCCGCGGCATTTCGGTTGATTCCCACGAAAATCTCGTCGCTCGAAGAGTTGGGTATTCCCGCGGTGGTCAAGCAATTTGCCTACCTGCGCGGCGGACTCGTTCTCGTCACTGGTCCGACAGGTTCGGGTAAAACAACAACGCAGGCCGCGCTAATCGATTTCATCAATGACAATTTTTCCAAGCACGTTGTTACCATCGAAGAACCGATCGAATTCGTGCATGACAATAAGCGCAGCATCATCACACAGCGGGAGGTTCCGGCCGATTCGATTTCATTCGCCGCCGGGCTCAAGGCCGCTTTGCGTCAAGATACCGACATTGTACTGGTCGGCGAGATGCGCGATCTGGAAACAATCTCACTCGCTTTGACCGCAGCCGAAACCGGTCTTCTGGTGTTTGGCACGCTACATACAAACAACGCGCGCAAAACAGTGGATCGCATGGTGGACGCTTTCCCCGCCGACCGGCAACCACAGGCGCGCGCGATGCTGGCGAACTCACTTCGTGGCGTGGTAGCGCAGTTGCTTCTGAAAAGATCGGATCGGGCCGGGCGCATCGCCGTTAACGAAATTCTGATCTCCAACGCAGCCGTCGCCGCAATTATCCGCGAGGGCGCCACCCACAAACTCCAGGACATAATCGTTTCCGGCAAGGCCCAGGGCATGCAATTCATGGATGACGCCATTTGGTCGCTACTGGAAAAGGGCATCGTTTCGGCGCATGAAGCGTTCATGAAGGCGATCGACAAAAGCCGCTTCAAACCGTTTCTCTCAGCCGACGAGGAAGCACTTGCCAACGCCGCTGGTTCCATCCGCGACGACGAAAGGCGGTCGGCGGGGAATCTTGTTAAGGAGTTCGACACTCGAGCGCGGGTGGGGACACGATAGGTCCAAGCAACGCTGCTAGTGTTCGTTGATTGTCAGTTAGGGGTAAGAATGGGCAAAATGAAAGGCTCAACCAAACCGGAAAGAATGGATGAGCCCTTCAGCTTTAAACCCGACGACCGAAGTCATCAAAGTTGTGTGCTCCATGAGCTTGGAGGAAATGCCCGCCGATGTCAAAGCTCTTGAGGAGCGGATTATTGAAAAAGTGCGCGCAAGCGGACGGGACTTTTACACTGCTGTCTTTGGTGCTTTTCAGCAGCGCTGGTTGCAAGAGCGCAGAGGCGATTACACGGCTGTGCGCTGGCGCACGATTGACCAGGGCAGGGGTGACGCCCTTTGGTCTGATCCGGTTGCCAGTGCGGGTGGTGCGGGAGCGGGGGTTGCGCCAGGGCGGTTATCTCACTTTAAGCAAAGCGTTGCTCTGGCCCAAAGCCACGCGGCTGCTTTCGCCCTGGGTTGAGAAGCAGGCGTTGGAAGCGGCCACTTCTTCCAATTATCGGCCGGCGGCAGCTGAGCTCTGGCGCTGGGCAAAAGTCAAAGTGAGCGCATGGCTGATCTGGCGCACTGTGCAATTTCATGGGGCACGTCTGTGCGAGCAGCTAGATCGGCAATGGTGGCCTGCTCGAGCGCAGCCGCGCAAAGCGGATGTGGTGGTCACTGAGATCGATTCCACATACCTCAAGGCGCAACAGCGCGGGCGAGGCGCAACGGACCACTTCAGGGCGCATTTCCCGATTCATCTGGGGTTACACTACAGTGGCCGAGAGCGGCGCTATCAAAAGCGCGGTTGCACTGCGGTGCGGTCGAAATACAAGCGCTGGATCTTAAGCACAGAAGCTCTCTCTATCTTTGGGCGGCGACTGGCTTGGCAGCGAATGCGTCATTTTCAACCCGGCGCTTGCGAGGTGCTATTGAGCGATGGAGACGAAGGGCTCAAATGGGTACGGGAGAGAGAATTTGCTCAGAGCCAGTGGTTGCTGGACCGCTGGCACATCGCGCAGAATGTACGCACGCTGGTGTGCGATGATGAACGCGAGCAGCGCCGCATTATGGCAGCGGTGTGGAAGAGCGACAGCGAAGCGGTCTTAGAAGCGCTGCGCACTAGTCCCTATCGCCAAACGCGTCCGCTGGAGTTTAATGCTCTGTTTGGCTACATCCTGGGCAACCGCGACGGGATCGACAACTGGCATGCTGTTCCGCCGCGGCTGCGCCGCTCGCTCGCTCGCCGTCTTGCGCCTGTGCGCTCTGGCAGCGGGGCAATTGAAAAGAATATCGAAGTGCGCTTCAACCGGCGCTTCAAACGCCAAGGCCGAAGCTGGACCCGCCACGGCGCTGAACACCTCGCCCAACTGCTCTGGCTCCAAACCCATCCCATCGATTGGACCCATTGGTGGCGCAAAACCGCTTTAACTAGAACCAAAATAAACCCAGGTTGGCCTTCATGCGCCCCACCCACCAACTGACAATTGACCAACACTACCCATCGCGCCTGTTCATATAATCTTGGCGTTGCCGGTGGAGTGCAAAAGCGGCAGAATCTCGGCCGCGTGAAATGCTGGGCGACTACGCTCGCAATCTTGGCAGTTCTGTCCGCGTCACTCACGTTGGCCGAGGACTTCAAAACCATCAAGGGCAAGGTATACAAAGACGCCACGATCAGCCGTGTCGAAGCGGATGGGATCGTGCTTAGAACCAAAACGGGAATTTCTAAGGTCTATTTCATTGAACTCCCTAAAGACGTTCAGGAACGGTTTCATCCCAGTCCTGCGAAGACCGCCGCAGCAGAGAGCGAGCGCGAGCCGATCAAGTTAAAGGACCAGGCAGGACCGATGGCAAATCCAATTAGGTTTATTATATTCTTCGCTGCCGGGCTAATCATAATTCTCGGCGTGGTGTTTGCTGTCGTTCTTCGTGGTTTTCGATGACAAGTAACCGTGCGAGTAAAGTCTAAATGAAATCCTGGGAGATGATCATCGAAAATCTCCGCAACGCTGGATGGAACTGCGGCTGTATGGCGACTACCGATGGCAAAGGCCGACCAATTTGGGTTGTGGCTGCAGTGCGCAGCAACGCTGGACGCTTTATTGTGCGTGCAGATCAAGAGTTGGTTGCCTTTCTTGAACTCAAATCCGCAATTCAAACCGACCGAGATAATCATGAGTGCGATTGAATCGCGTGCCGGAAGCGGATGAATTACTGGGAAATAATCGCCGACAATCTCAAGAAACGCGGTTGGAGCTTCGGCTAAAGTCGTCAATAAACCGGTCGTGCCGGCGTTGTGGACTTTTCGTCGCAGCGCAGAACAGAGGTTCATACCGAAGTGTTCTCAGAGCTACGAAGGCAGCTACGTTCTCAAGGCGACACGCGTGCTAACTGCCCCAACTCCTGAAAGATGAGTTGCACCGTGCAGGAATCGAACCTGCAACCCAGTGATTAAGAGTCACTTGCTCTGCCAATTGAGCTAACGGTGCATTTACGAGAGGAAAGTGCCTGTTTTACACTGTGTCGGAAGGCCATTGTACCACCCAATTGTACCACTCAGCAAATTTGCCAGCGATAATAGCCGCAGGATGCAGAGTCGGCAATCCTGCTGACAACCAAACTGTGCTCGGGGTTCCCGATACTCGCTCCGGCGGTGGAGCAAAACTTTTCGCACTCCCTGCGAATGTGGCTCGTACGACCGATGTTGAACGGAAAAGAGCCACTTTGGGAGAGCACCAGCATTCAGAACTTGCTTCGATATCGCCCTTCGGGGACTTACTTTGCTCGGTTCCAAGTTGGTGGCAGGCGAATTCGGCAGAGCCTCGAAACCACCGTATTCTCAGTCGCCAAACAGCGATTGCCGGAAAAGACCCGTGAGTACCGTTCGCGCTATGAATCCTCACAGGCGTTTGCGGCTGGCAAGATGACCGTTGGTGATGCCGTAGAAGTCTATCTAGAGAAGGTCCGAGCTGACGTCTCGCTCAAGCCGCGCTCGAAGGATTACCGCGAGAAAACGGTTGATTTCATTCGCCGCTCCTGGCCGTCACTATTCGAAACGGATGTTCGCAAAATTAGTGAACGCGATTGCGACAATTGGCTTGTGCGATTTCAGCAGCATTACGCTCCAACCGTGGTCAACAACAGCATCGGCACATTGCGAGCCGTTTTCGAAGAAGCTATTAGCACCGGGGCGCGATTTAATAATCCAACCAGCCGCCTTTCGCGAGTCAGGGTGCGGCAGAAGCAACTGGAACTTCCATCACGCGAACAGTTCTTAAAATTTGTTGAGGAAATCCGCACCGCAGGCGCCGGACAGTCGAAAGACTGCGCAAATCTTGTGCGCTTCCTCGCCTTTAGCGGGCTTCGGATTGGCGAAGCCAGGCATGTAACGTGGAGAGACATCGACTTCGTTCGCGCTCGGCTGCACGTGCGAGGCGACCCGGAATACGCCACGAAAAACAGCGAAACGCGTTACGTCCCGCTGATTCCCGAACTTGAGCAAATGTTGAAGGAGCTACAAGCCGAGCGACCGAATGAGCCTGCAAACGCGCCCGTGATGCGTGTTTTCGAATGCCAGAACAGTATGACGCACGCGGCGGCGAAGATAGGGATGAAACGCATTACGCACCACGATCTGCGCCATCTCTTCGCGACGATCTGTATCGAGAGCGGCGTGGACATTCCCACTGTCTCGCGCTGGCTTGGGCACAAAGATGGTGGCGCGTTGTGCATGCAAACGTATGGGCACCTGCGTCAGGACCACAGCTTCGCACAGGCCCAACGCGTGAGCTTCGGCATCACAGGCTGACCCTGCGTGCGTTAACTATTTAAAAGCCGCAGCAGTTCCGACCGTGGAGTAAGCAATTTGCCACGAAGCGCACGGCACGCCCAAAGCTTTTGCGCTGGATTGCATGAACCAAGAGTTTTTAGGAAGGGACGCCCTACCCCGTAGCCATGCTATGGAAACCGACCTGTCGCTGAACGCCTGCCAAAAGTATGAGTGATCTCACGGACATCGCAGCGCGCACGCCGCGTTTTCGCGATGCTGTTCGCGCATTCACGCGCCCGTCACCGATGCGGCACGCAAAGCTTATGCCGCTAAAAGAAGGCCGTCGTTGAACTACGCGAAAAGGGCGCATCGTTGCGGCTGATTCGCGAGCTGCTCGCAACCGTTGACGTATCGCTGAGCATCGACACCATCGCGCGTTTCCTTGCTGAAGTTAACGGCGAAATCACCGCACCACGTCGGACGAAAAAATCCGGGCGTAGGCATCAGATTATATCGAAGGCGAGCGACGGACAAAGCACACCCAGTCCCACGTTCATTGAACCGTCATCGCCTGGACAATCGTCATCTTTACCGCCTCCAGCCGGGCGACCACGCAAGCGCGGTCCGCGCATCGCAGACCCGCACAACCTCTGATTCAAAACACCTTCTTATGAGCAAACAAATCAACCTGATCATCAACAGCAAAGGCGGCGTCGGAAAAAGCTTCTTCGCCACGAACTTCGTTCAGCATCTCAAAGATTGCGGCATCGCTCATTGCGCAATCGACACCGACCGCGAGAACTCGACGCTCAATAGATTAGAGCGACTTATGTATTGAATCAGTGGGAAGCGACGTGCTGCCAATCGGTCCATTCAACTTCGCCACAACATTGGGGGTAGAGAGCGTCAACAAATTGTGCGGTTCCTTTGCTTTTCGGAGCGGCTTCATTGGTGTGCTCGTCTGGAGACGCGATGATGGTGATATAGGAGAGAGGACAGCCACCCGGCGCGCTCGACTAACTGCACGCTCTTAGAGTCCTTGTCTCTTGCCTTGGAGCGAGCCAGGGGAACATTGAGATATGAAAGCGCGACTGGTGAAATTTGGCGAGGTCGAAGTCGAGGGAAAGCGCTATACGCATGATGTGGTGATCGACGTCGGCAAAGTGCGGAAACGGAAAAAAGGACCTTCGAAGCAATTCCGCGAAAGGTTCGGCCACACGCCGCTTTCGGCCGAGGAAGAAATTCCCTGGGGAGGTAAGCGGCTCATTGTTGGGACCGGCGCCCATGGCGCGCTTCCGGTAATGGACGAAGTCCTTGCGGAGGCGAAACGGCGCGGTATCGAGGTTATTGCGGCGCCCACATTGGAAGTCTGTAAGCTACTGGAGGACGTGAAGAAGGGCCAGGCCTACGCTATCCTGCATTGTACGTGCTGACAGCCTAACAAAGTCGCTCCAGCGAATTGCCGCCCTGCCAGGCCCTTAAACCGGACTCCCATGCCGCAAAGACATTGACCTTCTTCGGTGCGACTTCCGCTCCGCGCCTTCTCAGTGCGAAGCTCAAAGACTTTGCTGCCCATTTCCAGACATGCAGTCATCGCACATTGTTCCCTTGGCCTCCGCTACGCCGGGCTGCGCGGTGCCGTATTCCACAATGCGCGATCACTGCGGTGCGCTTGGAACGCTTTCGCGATGCATCTCAAAATTGGCGCTGAAATGTGGCGCCGACTCTTCGCCAGGGCTTCGCCACTCGGAGACTGTGCGTACCCACCTCTCCCGCACAGACTCCGAGTCTGTTTTACGGCGATGTGATCGTCTGCGCCGTCCTCGCTGTGCTTTCGGCCGTTCCGATCCCCTGCCCCCACTCGGAAAGCCGGACGCCCCGCAGCGGATGCGCAGATCATCACCAATTAGAGCTCATCGCTAAATGGCAACACGCACGTGAATCGCTCCTCGATTGTATGGCTCGCTGCGCGCCGTAAAGGTATTGCTCGCTCTGCTGCGCTCCACCTTGACTGTGCTCGCTTCGCCAGGAAGAGAGACACGTATCGATTCAGGCGGAGCATCTTCGAATGATTGAAACCCATGACAACGGCGTGCCGACGACAATCATTTGCCGTCCGGCGACGGGCGAAATCGATTGGGAGCAGTTTTTGCGCAGTTAAAGCCAAGCGGCGATTATCGTCGAACGCACGGCGTAGCCCAAAGTTGACACAATTGACGCATGACTCATCTGTGAAATCACCGAAATGAAAACCTTAAGAGTTTCGTGCGCTGTGCGCGTCATTCGCACGGACGAAGAATTGATGATCGCCAAAACTGCCAGGTGTCTTTTGAAAGGACCAGATGCCATGAACGAATCGAATGAGACTCTATTGACCGATCTGCTGCGCAAGATAGATGCGTACCGCCGGACAGCGAATCGGTGACGGTGTACGCGCATGTGCACTTTGAAGACCCGCCAAAGATTGCGAATTGGATTTGAGCCGACGTGAAGAAGCAGAAGAATTGACCCCAATTCAGGGGACTCTAAGCCTACCATGGGTAAGAAAATGAAGCGGCAGACAGAGAGCGCGAAGAAGCTTGCCGCAAATCTTCTCGGGTCGGAACCAGACATGGGCGCGACGTCACACCTTGAAATCGGATGACTGCAATATCTCGCTCCGCGCAGAGCAAGGCATTCGCCCAGCCCCCCTGGCGACAATGGGTGGAGCCCTGGTATTTCATCTATGCCTTACAAGGGGTCGTAATTGGCGGAATGGCTCCGATGCTGTTGCCTCTCGCCGTCGTGCGCGCTGGAAGTGCTCTCTACGTCGGATTGGTGATGGCCGCTTTCAGTTTGGGTGGATTGACCGCTCCGTTGTGGGGCCGTCTCGCCGAGTACCTTCGCTGGCCGCGCTGGCTGCTGATTGGCGGGTTCTTGCTCACCGCCTTTGGGTTGGTCGCATTCGCCTTCACGACCGCGCCGATTGTGTGGGTGGCGCTGGCGCTGCTTCAGGGCAGCGGCGCGGCGCGGGCCACCACGATGGCGAATTCGTTCATCGTGGAAGCTCGCCCACAGGAACAATGGGAACAGCGTATGGGATGGCTGCAAACGTTTTATGGCGGCGGACAGGTAGCCGGGCTCTTAATCACGGGGTTGCTTGTTCAGGCTGATGTGCGGACTGGATTACTGGTCGCAGCAGGCTTGAGTGCAACAGCAGCTTTCTTAGTCATAGTGGTTACGCAGCCCTCTTTTCCTTCGCCGACATCCGGGCCAACGCCGAGCGCGCTGCCTCCGCACAGCGAATGGACGCACGGATTCACGGAGTTCCTTGCACGTGGCCCGCTGCGGCAAGCTTTACGACCGGTGTGGCCGGCTTTGGGTTCGCCGTTCGGGCTCTTCCTTGCTTCGTGGCTGATCAGCTTCATCGGCACTGCGGCCTTTTTTTCGCTCTACCCCGTCCTGATGCAGCAGGTCTTCGCTACCACACCGAGGGTGTCATGCACCATCTACGCGATGGCGGCCGGACTAGCACTGATCCTTTACCCGTGGGCCGGGCAATCGTGCGAGCGCTACAGCGCGACCAGGGTGTTGACAATCGGAATGAGTGTGCGCCTGGCGGCTTTCCTGGGCCTGTTGTGTCTGGGCCTGACGCAGCCCACCGCGCGAAGCGGCCTCGCCATTTTTATTTTCACCTTTGTCGTTCTTGCCTGGTCCTTGCTGGCCGTCAGCGGCACAGCTTTAACAGCGCGCCTTTCAGCCAGTAGTAAGACCAGCAAGGGAGAAGCCATTGGGATTTTCACCGCTGCATCCGGCGTCGCTGGCGTCATTGGAGCCGCACTCGGAGGCTGGGTTGCCGGGCGCTGGGGTTATGCCGCAGTGCTGGCTTTGTCAGTGTGCAGCCTGTCCACAGGTCTATTGCTGATACCTTCTATCTCTTTTTCCAAACATTCCACCGGAGGAAGCAAAGACGGACGTGCGTCTCGTCGATAGTCGTCGACGCTAGTCTGAAGCTACGCCTGCAATGACTCACGGAACAAAGCGCGCAACGGCCCACAGTTTAAAGCGCACGCTGCGGGTCTGCTATCCAGCCGGAAAGGGAAAGCTGGTCCTTCGCACCGAGTTAGACTGGCAACGGGATGTTCAACCGATCGCGGCAAACGAGGA
The DNA here is from genome assembly GCA_963757675.1 of uncultured Verrucomicrobiae bacterium. Lineage (GTDB taxonomy): Bacteria > Verrucomicrobiota > Verrucomicrobiia > Chthoniobacterales > UBA10450 > Udaeobacter. The sequence continues at coordinate 78,199 of CAVWTH010000014.1, forward strand.
CGGCAATATCACAACATTCGACATCGAAGCGAGGCAACCGTTCGTCTATTTCAAGCCGTGCCTCATCCAGGGCGATAAGTTCCATTGGGCCACTGGGACGAATGATCTGTTGGTAATGGGTGCGGACGATGCACGCTTCGTTTATCCATATTTCTTCAGCGACGATCGCGGGAATTTCTCGCCCCTCATCGAAATTCCATCCGACATTCTCGGCCGCGATCATCGGCTGCGCGTTTATTTGCCGCCGGGATATGAAGAGAACACGCTCGCGCGTTATCCGATCGCGTACATGCAGGATGGCCAGAACCTCTTTTTCCCCGAGGAAGCATTTCAGGGACGGGATTGGCAAGTCGATGAGACCAGCCACACCTTGCACGCGATGCGCGCGGTTGAGGACCTGATCATCGTCGGAGTGTATTCCGCTGGCGAACGCCGGATGGAAGAGTACACCCAGCCCGGTTACAAAGCCTACGCGCGATCGCTGGTGGAGGAAATTGTTCCAGCCGAGCAACGCTATCTTCGGGTCAGCAAAGACCGGTGCGATCGCTCGATGTTGGGCTCGTCGTTAGGCGGAGTGGTTTCTTTCTTTACTGCTTGGGAATATCCGGAGGTGTTCGGCGCGGCTGCCTGCATGTCGAGCACGTTTTCATTCAAGGACGATTTGATCGAACGAGTGTTGAGCGAACCAAAGCGCGAAGTTAGATTCTATCTCGACAGCGGCTGGCCTAACGATAACTACGAAGTCACCATCGCCATGGCCACGGCTTTGGTTTCAAGGGGCTGGCAATATGGGCGCGATCTCATTCATCTCTGCTTTCCCCAAGCTGCGCATGACGAGAAAGCGTGGGGAGTTCGCCTGCATCTGCCAGTGCAATTGTTTAATGGCGTCGTTGCGCGTGTGTCGCGCGCGATGAGCACGAATAACCGTCGATGACGCCCGGGAGCACGAACGCCAAACAACCGCCTATTTCTCAATGCGACCGTGACCGATTCGTTGACTGATGCGGCACGCGATCGCTTTGAACAGCTCATTTTTCAACACTCAGCGAATGATCCTGCAATACGTGCTCAAGGCCTATTTCGAAAAAAAATGATGAGGAAGCGCGGCCAAAAAACGCACAAGGTTTCGCAAGGCAAGCTGAGTGAGCGGGCAAGTTCCAGACGATTGTTAGTTCGCAAGTGTAATGAGGTACGGAGATCTTGTAGTCGGATCGTGGGAGCGCACTGATGGCAGCGTCGGGCCGCCGGGCGTTGTCTGGCTGGAGACCGAGCGGGCATGGAACTTCTCCTTGTACTCGCGTTATGCGACGGGAGTGACGCTGCTCCTGTACAGCGAGACGGATTTCGTCGAGCCGGTGTTGCAGCTTCGACTCGATCCGCTGCGGAACAAGACGACCCGTATCTGGCATTGCTTTGTGCCTAAGGAGTCGGCGCCGACTGCACGCTACTACGGTTACCGAGTCCAAGGCCCGTGGGACCTGAAAAACGGATATCGGTTACGATCCGGAAAAGGTCCTGTTCGATCCCTATGCCGAAGAACTGTTTTTTCCCGCCTGAATTTTCGCGCGAAGCGGCCCGGCGATCGGGCCGGAATGACGGGCGCGCAGTGCTCGGAGTGTTGCCTCGTTTTCAGCCGGAAAGCGATTGGGGCATCGACAGACGTGCCGTCGACCGCGGCTACACGCATGACGCGATCGTTTACGAACTGCACGTCAAAGGGTTCACGGCGCGCGCTAATTCGGGTGTCGCGAAAGGAGAAACGCGGCACGTTTCTCGGATTGATTGAGAAGATTCCTTATCTCAAAGAACTTGGCAGTCACAGTGGTGGAACTGATGCCGGTTCAGCAATTCGATCCCCAGGAAGGAAACTTTTGGGGTTACATGACGCTGAGTTTCTTCGCCCCGCATCATGGCTATGCCGTGCGCAGATGCAGTCGGCGGAGTTTCGCGAAATGGTTCGGGCATTTCACCGCGCCGGCATCGAGATTTGGCTGGATGTGGTTTACAACCACACTTGTGAAGGCGACGAGACCGGCCCGACGTATTCGTATCGCGGGATCGAGAACAGCGGGTATTACCTGCTCGACGGCGCCGGTCGTTATCAGGACATTAGCGGCTGCGGCAACACGACACGCTGTGGTCACCCGAGCGTGCGCGCGCTCGTGTTGCAGAGCTTGCGCTACTGGTCGGAATGCATGGGCGTGGATGGATTCCGGTTCGACCTCGCATCGGTCTTCGCGCGTGACAAGAACGGTAACATCGATCTAGATGCTGCCTGCCGCTGTGGCGGAGATCAGCCTTCTCGCGGCCTTGCTCGATGCGCGTGTGGTGGCCGAGGCGTGGGACCTCGGCACGTTCCTGTTAGGCCGCAGTTTTCCCGGGCTAACCTGGCGCCAATGGAACGGACGTTTTCGCGACGACGTGCGCTCGTTCGTGAAAGGCGATGCCGGGATGGTCGGCGCGTTGATGCGGCGTCTGTACGGAAGCGATGACTTGTTTCCCGATGGTCCCGGCGACGTTTACCGGCCGTACCAGAGCGTCAACTTTGTCACGTGCCATGACGGGTTCTGCCTCTACGATCTTGTCGCTTACAACCAGAAACATAACGAGGCGAACGGCCACGCAAATCGTGATGGCACCGACGACAATCGCAGTTGGAACTGCGGATGGGAAGGCGATGAAAACGCGCCCGCCGAAGTGCTCGCCTTGCGCCGGCAACAAGTGAAGAACTTCTTCTGCTTGCTCATGCTCGCGAACGGCACGCCGATGTTTTGCGCGGGCGACGAGTTTCTGAACACGCAACGCGGCAATAACAATCCGTACAATCAGGACAACGAAACGACATGGCTCGACTGGTCGTTGCTCGAGAAGAACCGGGACGTGTTTCGTTTCGTTCAGCACATGATCGCGTTCCGCAAAGCCCGGCCATCAATCGCGCGCAGCAGCTATTGGCGCGAGGACGTGAGTTGGTATGGCGCAAACGGCCCGGTCGATTTCGCGCCACGAGTCACGCAGCGTCGCCTACTGTCTGCATGGCGCGAGCGACCTGTACGTGATGATCAATGCCTGGTGGCATCCGATCCGTTTCCGTATTCAAGAAGGTGGCCGAGGAGTGGAAACGTGTCGTGGATACCAGTCGCGTGAGTCCCGATGACATTGCCGAGCCCGACCACGAACGGCCGCTCGGATCACTTGATTACGAAGTAGCGCCGCGCTCCGTCGTCGTGTTGGAAAGCACCTGAATCCGACGGCAACCAATGTATCAGCCGGGCCAGATATGAATTCGTTATTTCTAACTGAATCTCCATCGCTTGCCGACGAAATTTTCCTCGAAGAACCGCGCTCACGCCTTCGTGAGTTCATCACACTCTTTCGCGTGATGCGCGATTTTGTTCGCGGCTTCCGAGTTCTCCATTTTGTCGGCCCCTGCGTCACTGTTTTCGGTTCTGCGCGAATTAAGAGCGACAGCGCATATTACGAGCTGGCCAGAAAAATGGGCGCAGCCATCGCGCAGCTCGGCTTCACCGTCATGACCGGCGGCGGACCTGGAATCATGGAAGCCGCGAATCGCGGCGCGAAAGACGTGGGTGGCCGTTCCGTCGGTTGCAATGTTGAGCTACCGCACGAGCAAAAACCAAACGGCTATCTCGATCGCTTCGTCACGCTGCATTATTTCTTTGTCCGCAAAATGCTGTTGGTGAAATATTCCTACGCATTCGTAATTCTGCCAGGTGGCGCGGGGACACTCGACGAAATGTTCGAAGCAATTACTCTAATTCAGACCCGCAAGATAAAAAACTTCCCGGTCGTGATCATGGGCACTGATTACTGGGACGAAATACTTCCCTTCATCGACAAAATGGCGAAAGCCGGAATGATCGCGTCATCGGATCTGGCGTTAGTTCACGCCACCAATTCAGTCGACGAGGCCATCGCGCATATTCGCACCCACGCAATCGAGCGGTTTGGGCTGCGCGGCGCTCGCCGAGTCCGGTCTCACCGGCGATGGCTGGGAGAACGCGGTCTGCCGCCGCCGGTCGCTGCATTGAGAAATGTGCGACCGCCCGACCGGCACGCATGAGGTTATCATCGTGCTGGCTATTCTAACAGCTGGCAAGACTAGTCGGCGAATCTGTAATCAGTCGTCACCACGCGAGCTCGCTTGGACAATATGCAGCCCAACCAGACGTGCGATTAACACAGTAAGATAAATCTGGCCCATTACCCCTTCGAGCATGGAAAGTGTGCGAGCAACTGGTGATCGAGGAAGAATGTCGCCGAAGCCGAGAGTCGTCAGCGTTGCGAAGCTAAAATATCTCATCTGCATTGCTCGACCGGCGTAATCGAAGTTGCCCGTGTCCACTAAGCCGGAAAAGGATCCGGGATTTATTAATTCCAACATCACGTAAGCGAAACCCCAAGCCGCGCCGATTAATAAGTACACGCAGATCGCGCCATAGATTTTGTTCGCCGAAATCCGGCCGCGACGCAGCACATCCCCAAGAATACCAACCGAGAACAATCCGAGGAGTAGCAGTAGCAGTCCGTCCGACGCGACCACGATCCATTCCCTTTGGAACACGAGCAGCAGGCAGGTTGTCGCCACCGTTGCCGCAGCTACGATTAGCGTGACAACGAACAAATGCCTTCGCTTGCTCACAGCGTAAGTACCGGACACGATAACGGTCGCGACCGCGATACTCATCAACACCAAACCATAACGAAGCGTCTCGACGAATGGGGTTATGACAAAGAGCAGGAGTAGCGAAATCAACAGAGTCAAATATCGGGCCTCACCCCGAGCGCGACGGATTTTATTAGCCTGCGTTGAATCATTCATGACGGGCCAAAACGCACCGACGATACATTCGCCCGGCGGTCGTATCCAAGACGAAAGGCTCCTCAAGCATGCAGGTCCCTATCGTGATTCCCACGCTGATCATCGGCCGAAGTAGCAGCCCGAACTGGCCCATCAGGCTGGTGAAGGTCGCCAGCAGGAGTCCGATGGATGAAGCAAAACGTAAAGACCTTGCAGCCGCGCGACGAAAGCTCACGAAATAGATTTCGCTTTTCACCTTACTGGGATCCGTTACGCAAGGATCCGCGGTTTCAGGCACTCGTAAAGAACCCGCCGCCCGTTCGCTATTAAGCTTCCAAGGAGCGGCCTCGAACGCTTTCGGGGCCGATTAGGTCGACGACGGTCTGGAGATCGGCGCTCCTTGAGCTCGCCGGCGCAGAAAGCAACAACTTTTCCTGAAATGTTGTCCTCCGAAGTCGGGAGATAAAGGCGTCACAATGAAAACTAACCAAGAAACACTTCGGCCGGTTCGAAGCCGAGCTTCTGGCCACCGCGTAACATCGACATGAACACGTTCGCTTTTCTTCTCGCTATCCAACCCGGTGAACCTGCGCTGCGCATCGCATTCACGATTGCGCTGCTTCTTGCCTTGGGCGCCGGCATCTTCATCTATGGGCGGCGCGATCAATTGTTTGGTAGCGATCCCGAAGTCGTGAACGACACACCGGTCGTCAGGCACAACCGCGTCGAAGAAATTGTCTTTGTATTGGGCGGACTGACGCTCGCAGTCCTAAGCGTTCTTTATCAGCTCTGGTTCAGCTGAAGAAAGAAGAACCAAAGGAAAGCATGCCCCGTAGATATGCTGAGGGAAGGGAAAGAGTCTTTCACAACAGCGCGGCGCCCCGCGAATATTGCCGCATGAAGAAGACGAAGATCTTGGTTGCCGGCGGCGCATTTGCCGGGTTGTACGCCGCGAAATATTTGGACAAACATCTGGCCCGCAGGCCGGATGTCGAAGTAACCCTGATCGCGCGGGAGAATTTCATTCTCTTTACGCCGATGTTGCACGAAGTCGCGGCGGGCGATCTTTCGCCCGGCGATATTGTGAATCCACTGCGGCGCATTCTGCGCCATGTCAACGTGATCGAAGCCGACGTGGAAGGTGTGGATCTTGGCGCGAAGAAAATTCGGTGCGCGCACGGACTCGATCGCACGGAGCTCGAGTTCGAGTTCGATCATTTGCTGCTCGCGCTTGGTTCGGAGACAAACTTTTTCGACAACGCCGGCATCCGCGATTGGGCAGTGACGATGAAGAACATCACCGACGCGGCGCTGCTCAGAGATCGGGTGGTGGCGTTTCTGGAAGAAGCGAGCGTCGAGCGTGATCCCGCCGCGCGCCGTCAATGGCTCACGTTTGTGATCGCGGGCGGCGGATTTGCTGGCGCGGAAACGGCCGGCGCGATCAATGATTTTGTGCGCGACACTGCGAAATTCTATCGCGGTATCGGCGACGAGGAGATTCGCGTCGTGATCATTCATCCGGGCGATTATTTGTTGCCGGAGTTAGGCGAAGAGCTCGGTCGTTATGCCGAACAGAAAATGCGCCAGCGCAAACTGGAAGTAATCAAAGGCGCGCGCGTGGAGAGCTATGACGGGTGGGTGGTTACGCTGAACAACGGCATGTCGATTCCCGCTGCGACACTCATTTGGACTGCCGGGGTGAAACCCAGCCCGGTGGTGGCGGCTTTGCCGTGTTCGAAAGAGAAAGGACGGATTCGCGTAAATGAATTTCTTCAGGTTCCCGGATTCACCGGATTGTGGGCAGCGGGCGATTGTGCGGCGGTTCCCGAGGAAGACGCAGCCGGAGGCGGTTTGTCCGCCGTAGCCTCCGCGAAGGCGGGCGATTCCGGCCCCACCAAATTTTATCCGCCGACGGCGCAGCACGGAATGCGTGAGGCGCTGATGGCCGCGAAAAACATCGAGCGCACAATTCTCGATCGACCATTAAAGCCGTTTCGATACCGGACCATGGGCATGCTCGCGAGCATCGGCCATCACACCGGCGTGGCGAGCTTCTTCGGGTTCAAGTTCTCCGGATTCCTCGCCTGGGCGATGTGGCGTTTAGTTTATTTAATGAAACTTCCGCGACTGGTGAAGAAACTGCGCGTGATGATGGCGTGGACTCTCGACGTTTTATTCGGCCGCGACATCGAACAGATGATCACGTTGCGCGATGTCGAGCAACTTTCCGAACGCTGGACGCGCATTCGCGGCGCCCGAGCAACGCTCACATCGCCAGCTTTGCCACAACCGAAAATGGCTACCGTCGCCTCACAAGATAAGGTCGTGTAGCATCCGAGCGCTTTAGGCCTAACGAACAGACGCAAACGCTTCTTTCGCACACTGGCAGAATTTCTCCGTTGCGGGGCCGACTTTGCCTTTGCGGGTAATAATTCCGACGGGCACGCGTTTTGGCTCCGGTGTGAGGCGCACGAGCTTGATACCATTGCCAACGCCGTGGTTGAACGCGTCTGAGGTGATCGCGACTCCGGTGCCGGCGCTCACGGCGGAAAAAACACCCGACCAACCATCGTGCTCCTCCTCGACGCGCGGTTTATCACTTACGTGGGCGAAGACCGCATTCAGATATTCGATGAAGCGCGGATACTCCTCACGCGCAAGTATGATGAACGGTTCGCGCGCCGCGTCCGCCAAAGAAACCGCCTTTTTGCTCGCGAACGGATGATCGGATGCAACAGCCAGACAAACCCGCACCGTGAACAATTGTTCGAACCGCAGCTCCTCGAGCGCGTTTGCCTTGAGTGGAGGAATAATGATCGCGAGCTGCAATTTTCCATCGCGCACGCCGCCGATATTTTTTTCGACCGGCCAATCGTGCACCTTCACCTTCACGCTAGGCATCGCCTGTTGATACGCGCGCAGAAGCGAAGGCATGATCCGGCCTGTCGCCAGCGGCCAGTCGCCGATGTGTAACTCGGTCTCGCGTTTGCCCGCGATCGCGCGCACCTTGCCCACTGCGTCATCCGTGTGCTTGAGAATCGCGCGAGCTTCATCGAGAAAAGCGCGGCCGGCGTCGGTCAGGCGAACCGATTTCGCTGTGCGTTCGAGTAACTGCACACCCATTTCATCTTCGAGGTCGCGAATCTGCCGGCTCAACGACGGTTGCGACACGTGCAATCGTTGCATCGCCGCGCGCGAGACGTTTTCCATCTCGGCTACAGCGACGAAGTAGCGCAGATGCCTCAGCTCCATGCCGCAAAAGAGTATGCCTCCGACGCATGCTGAGGCAAGAAACATAGTCTTTCCCAAAATCCCGCGACAGACGCCATAGTCGGTCATGAAAGGAAATGAATATTGTTTGAAATCTCGTCCTCCAAAGTCGGGAGATAGGAGTGTCAACACAACACACAATGAAAACTAAAGATGCTAATATCTCGCAAGCAAGCCAACACGAGTCGTCGACCAAGGCGCTCAAACAGACCGCCCAACGTGAGCTGGCAGCCGGGGTGCTCAAACAGGCCGCACATGATTTGCGACGCTTTCACGGTGCAACGAGCAACATCGAGCGAGAACTTTATCTTGACGCTTATCGCTGGCTCACAATCGACGAATGCTCCTCGCCGTTTTCATTCCTGAATGTTTGTCAATTATTGGATTTCGCACCGGACAGCGTCCGCCAGGAATTGATCGGCGATGTATCGTTAGGCGCATTCCGCTGTTGGATCCAACGCTGCAGGCGCGCTGCAGGCCGATTTTGGGTGTCTTTTAGCCAGCTGTTTATGAGCGAGCGCAATGCAAGCACGAGTGCCCGGGTTGGCCGTGCTGAACCAGCGAACATGATCTTCCACAGAACGAACTCTATGGGTGGAGCAGTTTGAAATGAAAACGGTAGCCAAGATTTGGTCCAGTTCTCATCGCGAACGTTTTGCTGTTCCGCGTAACCCGAACCTTGTTGCGCAATCGCAGCGCGGATTCGCGACGATCTCGGGCCCGACGCAATGGAAATTGCATTTGACGCTCGCGCATTATCCATCACCTGCCTTTGCAACAGTCAACCACTGCCAACAGCCATGAGTGCGATGTCGATTTTAGCAATGACAATGGTGATCTATTTGTTTGGCGGATACATCGATTTCCCCGATGAATCGCGGATTCCACCGCCGGGCGGACCACCTGTCACACCTTCATTTCCAAGCCAGAAGGGACGAAAAGAGAACATGAACCCACAACGTGGTGCAATGGCCGCGTGGGATTTCTCGCGATGGTTCGTATTGCTCAGTCCCGTGATCGGTATCCTATCGGGGCTTTCGGCGCATTCCGCGTTCTTCACTGAAAGGAAACTCAACGATGAAAACAAATAAACTCGGACAATGCAACGCCACAAAATCTCGAAATTGGTTTCAGCGGCGGCGGCGCTGGCACGATCCGATGCTCGTGTTCAACATCGCAATATTCAATTCGGCAAAGGTCCGCGAATGCATCTTCAAGTCGTTTCCGCAGCGCGAGAACGTTTGGTCATGAAAAAAGCAACTACACGGGCTGTATGCTCGCCAGGAACTCACGCTATCCAACCGCCCAAAAGATGCCCGAAGATTCGCAAGTTTTGCCGCGAAAGCCATCGCGATCTTCGCGAAATTGTAAAAGCGCAATCTCTAACCTAATCAACGAAAGTAACACCTATGCCATTCGATAAATTTGTAGATATGGAAACTCTGAGTGAAGAGCGGCGCAAAAGCGTCGCGGACTCCCTGCGACCGATTACCCTGAAGGAGTTAGTAGTCACTCTGAAGCAGCACGAAGAAGAGTTTGTCGGTGATCCGTGGCGGGACGAGTTCGTGCGGCTCATGCAAGAGCAACCGCATGCCAGCTTTTACCTAGCAATCCCACAGAAGGATATCGTTGTTTACTACTGCCGTGACGCAGACTTCGGCGTCTGGGTCGTGCCCGGCAGTGGTTCCGGTCCCCTAGACGAAGCCGGCAAACGGGTGATGAAGGAAGCAATCGAAGGCTCCCATTCCGGCCATAAGCTTGGAGGGAAAAGATAAGAGGGATGCTCCAACGCAGTGACGAATTCGCATCTACAAAGCGAAACCTGCAAACGCTCATGAAAATATTGAATTCTATTTGCCCGCCAGTGTTCGGCCTCGGACGCCTAGCCATCCCGATCGTCCTCGCGTTCCTGGCATTGGGCGCCTGCAAGAAGAAAGCGGAGGCGCCGCCGGTGGTGCGCCCGGTTCGCTCGATCGTTGTTGAAAAACGGGATGTTGAAGACCCCAAGGTCGCGTCTGGCCATCTACGGGCGCGCGACGAAGTCAATCTCGCCTTCCGGATTGGCGGGAGGATCATCCAAAGAAAAGTGGACGTCGGTGACAAGGTTCAAGCGGGGCAGACGGTGGCGTTGCTGGATGCCGAAGTCGAACGAAACGCCCGAAACACCGCCCAGGCCGAGGTCGCCGCGGCACGAGCCGCGCTTGACCAATCGGAAGCTTTTGAAAGACGGCAGAAGCAATTGCTTACCGAGCTGGTGATATCCCCCAATGAATACGATGTCGCCCTGCGCCAACTGAAGACGACGAAAGCGCAGTTGGATGCGGCACAAGCCCAACTGAAATCCGCCGAGGAACAATTGAGCTACACGGAACTGAAATCCGATGCCGCCGGAGTGATCACGCAAAAAGGGGCCGAGGTAGGTGAGGTCGTGCCGGCGGGTAAGATGGTCCTGCAGGTGGCGCAAGAAACCGGGCGAGATGCGGTTTTCGACGTGCCCGCCCAGGCTATTCGCGACGGCCTGTCGTTGGGTGCACAAGGTGAAGTCTGGCTCGCGGACCATCCAGAGATCAAGGCGGAGGGCAAGGTCCGCGAAATATCGCCGCAGGCGGATCCAGTCACACGAAACTACCAAGTGAAGGTCGAACTTGCCGATCCCCCGTCGGGCATGTTTCTGGGGGCAACGGTCGTGGGGCGTCTGAAATTAGAGGCCGACTCGGTGATCGAAATCCCGGCTTCAGCGCTGACCACGATCGAGAACAAGCCCGCTGTCTGGGTGGTCGATGCCAAGGACCAGCGCGTTCATCGGCGTGAGATCGCCGTGACGCGTGATACTCCGGACTCTGTCATCGTCACGCACGGGCTGGCATCCGGCGAGAGGGTGGTGACCGCCGGCGTGCAAACGCTCTATGACGGTCAAGCCGTGAAGCTGTTGGGAGGCCAATGATGAACGGCTTCAATCTTACCGAGTGGGCGATACGCCACAAGGCTCTCGCCATCTACTTCATGATCGTGTGCATGGTGGCCGGAGTCTCGGCCTACCTGCACCTGGGGCGTAATGAAGACCCTGAATTCACGGTCAAAACAATGGTGGTCCAGACGCTATGGCCGGGCGCCACCCAGGAAGAAACCATGCAGCAGGTGACCGACCGCATCGAGAAGAAGCTGCAGGACACACCCAATCTCTATTATTTGAAGAGCTACACCGTCGCTGGGCAGTCCACCATTTTTGTCTATCTGCTCGAGTCCACCCCGAAAAAGGACGTGCCGGACCTCTGGTATCAGGTCCGCAAGAAAGTCGGCGATATCCAGCAGACGCTCCCGCAAGGCGTCGTGGGGCCGTTCTTTAATGATGAATTCGGCGACACCTACGGGATCATCTATGGCTTCACGGCAGACGGCTTCACTCATCGGGAATTGCGCGACTACGCGGAAGAGGCGCGCTCGCGCCTGCTGCGCGTGAAAGATGTCGCAAAGGCCGAGTTCTTGGGCACGCAGGACGAGCGAATCTATGTCGAGTTTTCGACGCATCGCCTGGCCGAACTCGGCATGGACCGCATGGAGCTGGTCCAGGCGCTTGTCACTCAGAACGCCGTGGTTCCCTCCGGCAAAATCCAGACGAAGGATGAGACAATGCTCGTGGATGTGACCGGACGCTTTCAGTCCGAGAAAGACTTAGAGCAGGTGAACTTTGCCTTTGGCGGAAAGATGCTGCGCCTGGGCGACATCGCGACGATCACGCGTGGCTACGCCGACCCGCCGCAGCCGATCTTTCGCGTCAATGGCAAGGACGCCATCGGTGTCGCGCTCTCGATGCGCACCGGCGGCGACATCCTGGCTTTAGAGAAGAATCTGCATGAGGTGATCCAGGGACTCAAAGCGGACTTACCTGTCGGGATCGAAACCTTCCTGGTCTCAAATCAGCCAGAGGTGGTCCACGACTCCGTAAATGAGTTCATGAAGGCGCTGTGGGAAGCCATCGCGATCGTACTTGTCATCAGCCTCCTGAATCTGGGCCTCCGAGCTGGCCTGGTCGTGGCAACCTCTATCCCGCTGGTGCTGGCCATCGTGTTCGTCACCATGCAGGTCTGCGGGATCGACTTGCAGCGCATCTCGCTGGGAGCGCTGATCATCGCGCTCGGGCTGCTCGTCGATGACGCGATGATTACCATCGAGGCCATGGTCTCGAAGGTGGAACATGGCTGGGACTCGATCAAAGCGGCGATCTTTGCCTATGCCTCCACGGCCTATCCGAGGCTCACCGGCACCCTGGTGATCGCGCTCGGCTTCGTGCCGGTGGGTTTTGCCAAGAGTTCGGCGGGCGAATACACCTTCACACTCTTCGCAGTCGTCGTGATCGCTGTCCTCACCTCGTGGCTCGTGGCCGCGCTCTTCACGCCACTCATTGGGACAATGCTTCTGTCGCCGAAACACGAAGAGAAAGAGAAGGCTAAAAGCAGTCACGAGGGCGGCGGGCGCATGCTAAGTGGATACCGGCGCTTTCTGCTCTTCACGATGCGTCACTCTAAAATGACACTGGCGGTGACAGTCATCATTTTCGCCGTGTCGCTGTGGCTCGCGCGGTTTGTGCCCAGCCAGTTCTTCCCTGCGTCCGATCGGCCTGAGCTCGTGGTTGATCTGCGCCTGAGGCACGACGCCTCGATTTATGCATCAGACACGGCCTCGCGAAAGCTCGACGACATCGTGCGTAACGACCCCGATGTCGTCCACTGGAGTTCCTATGTAGGTCGCGGAGCGATTCGGTTCTATCTGCCGCTCGACGTGCAGCTCCAGAACGATTTCTTTTCGGAAACAATCATCGTCACCAAGAACCTGGAGGCGCGGGAGCGAGTCAAAAAACGCCTGGAGGCCGCGCTTGAGGAAAAGTTGCCTGAGGCGGTCGTGAGGATTACCCCGCTCGAACTCGGGCCACCGGTGGGCTGGCAGGTCCAGTACCCGGGTCAGCGGCGCCGATCCGTATAAGGTGCGTGAACTATCCGACAAGCTGGCCGGGATCATGGGGGCGAGCCCCGACGTGCAGAACATAAACTTCAACTGGATGGATCCGATCCGGAAACTGCGGATCCGCGTCAACCAGGATGAGGCGAGGCAATTGGGGCTCAGCTCGGCGGCCGTCGCCCAGTTGATCAACGCCGCCGTCACGGGCATCAACGCGACCCAGGTGCGTGACAGCATCTATTTGATCGACGTGGTGGTGCGGGCCGAGGCGACTGAACGCATGTCGCTGGAGACGGTCCGGACCCTGAAGATTCCGCTTCCTAACGGAAGGTCGGTGCCCTTGTCGGAGCTCGCCCGCGTCGAATACGCACAGGATTTGCCCCTGATCTGGCGCCGGGACCGGCTGCCCACCCTGACCGTCCAGGCCCAGCCAAGGGATGGCGTGCTGGCGGCGACCGCCGTGGCAGGCCTCGCCGAAAAAGTCTCCGAGCTGAAGCGGCAACTGCCGGTCGGCTACAAGATCGTTGAGGGCGGCAGCGTCGAGGAAAGTGCGAAGGGACAGTCCTCCGTCCTCGCGGTCTTCCCGATCGTGGTCGTTCTGATGCTGACCGTCCTGATGATCCAGATGCAGAGTTTCAGCCGGCTGTTCCTGGTCTGCAGCGTCGCGCCCCTGGGCGTCATTGGTGTCGTTCTGGCGCTCTTAATCACGCAAAAACCGATGGGGTTCGTGGCAATGCTGGGCACCGTCGCGCTGGTCGGCATGATCATCCGAAACTCGGTCATCCTGGTTGACCAGATCGAAACCGAGAAAAAAGCCGGACGCGGGGGTTGGGATGCCGTGGTCGAAGCCTCCCTGGTGCGCTTCCGTCCGATCATCCTGACCGCACAGGCGATGATCCTGGGCATGGCGCCGATCGCGCCGACCGTCTTCTGGGGCCCCATGGCCTACGCCATCATGGGCGGGCTCGCGGTAGCCACGCTGCTGACGCTGATCGCGCTGCCCTCACTCTACATCACCTGGTTCAAAATCCCGCCAGACGGAGAACAGACCACTTCGACCTGCGTCTCGACGCAAGCTCCGGCCGAACTAACTAGTGCCTGACGAAATGGTCGATCAGATTTCTGTAGATGATTCCGATCCGCGCGTGCGGCTGGCCTGTGAGCGCACGTTGCTCGCGTATGAGCGAACGCAAATCGCCTGGGTGCGGACGGCGCTCACGCTGATCGCTTTCGGCTTCGCCATCACTCAGTTCTTCACGTATCTGCGCGAGCACCAGGGCGAAAACGCGACAGTGCTAAGTCCCCGCGCCGTCGGCCTGACCATGATCGTCATCGCTCTGATCAGTCTGACTCTTGCGACGTGGCGGCAGCAGCGCGCTGTAAAAGTGCTCCGCCGCCGTTGTCCCGATTTGCCGGCGCCGATCGGTCATGTGATGGCAGGAATGATCGCGTTCCTCGGAATTCTTGCATTACTAGCCGACCTGATTCGCTAGATGAACCAACTGCTTCCAATTGTCTATCTGGCAAGACACGGGGAAACCGCGTGGACGCTCTCCGGCCAATACACAGGAGTTTCCGATGTGCCGCTGACAGAACGTGGCGAACGCAACGCCCGCCGGCTCGGCGAACGGTTGCGTCGGCTGACTTTCGCCAGCGTGTTTACCAGCCCATTACAACGCGCCAAACGCACCTGTGAGTTGGCTGGCTTTGGAGCCGTGGCTGAAATCGACCGGGATTTAGTCGAATGGAACTATGGCGATTATGAGGGCCGCCGTAGTGTTGACGTCCACAGGCAGCGCCCTGATTGGGAATTGTTTCGCGACGGCTGCCCGGGAGGGGAATCGCCAGCCGAAGCCGCAGCGAGAGCGGATCGAGTGGTGAGGCGCATGCGCACCGTGTCTGGCGATGTGCTCCTTTTTTCCAGCGGACATTTCATTCGAGTACTAGCAACGCGCTGGATTGGGCTTGAAGTGACGGTCAACGCCAAGCGGTTCTTGCTTAGCACGGCAAGCCTGAGTGCGGTGGGCTATGAAAACGAGCTATCCCGGCCGGTGATCCGACTGTGGAACGACACACATCATGTTGGCGACTAAATTGCACACAGACAGACATCGCGGAACGATCGTGCCAGAAATAAAAACCAAGATTCTGGTTTGTAATGCTGGCTCCAGCAGCCTCAAGTTCAGCTTCTTTGACGCAGAACACGAAGTGTTACTGGCCGGCGGTGGGATCGATTGGCTAAGAAAACCGGCGCGACTAGTTTTCCGTCAAGCAGATCGGCCGGAAATTCGCGAAGAGCTAAAGCTGGAGAAACACGCTGATGCTGTGGTTCGAATCCTCGAATATTTGCAAGCCGGCCAATCGGCAGCGTTGGACTCCCTTGAAGACCTCCGAGCTGTGGGACATCGCATTGTCCACGGCGGCAACCGGTTACAGCTCCGCTGTGCTTATCACGGCTGAGGTCAAGCGGACGATCGAAGAACTAAGTGAGCTAGCTCCGCTCCACAACCCAGCCAGCTTGGACGGTATCACAGCGGTGGAGCAAGCCCTGCCAAAAGTTCCGCAGGTGGCAGCGTTCGACACCGCGTTCCATGCAAGCTTGTCCGAGGCCGCCCGAACCTATTCGGTTCCGAAAAAGTGGACGCGCGAATGGGGCATCCGCCGTTACGGTTTCCACGGACTGAGCCATTCTTACTGCACGAGCCAGGCGGCGAAGATGCTTGGTAGACCAAGTTTGCGGCTCGCTATTGCCCACCTAGGGAACGGCGCATCGCTCTCGGCGGTTCGTGACGGCATTTGTATTGATACTTCGATGGGCTTTACGCCAATGGAGGGCCTGATGATGGCGACACGCAGCGGCACTATCGACCCAGGGATACTTATCTACTTGTTGCGGCATAAGGGACTCGACGTAAACGCGCTCGACAAAGCTCTGAACTACGAATCCGGCTTGCTCGGCATCTCGGGAACATCTTCCGATCTGCGCCAACTTCTATCGGAACTTCCGCACAATCGGGACGCGAGACTCGCCGTCGACGTTTATGTCCATCGCATCGTCACAAACAGTCGGAGCCATGGCCGCTACTCTCGGCGGAATCGATGCTTTGGTCTTTACTGCGGGAGTAGGCGAAGGTTCGTCGGAAATCCGCAAACGGGTTTGCGAAAAGCTTAAGTATTTAGGTCTGGAACTCGACCCAGCCGCTAACGAAACTTGCAAGCCAGACGCTGACATTGGTACGCCTGCCTCGAAAGCGCGTGTCCTCATAATCGCGACGCGCGAGGATTTGACGATCATGCGCGAGACGCGGCGGTTGGTCGCTTCATCCACAACCCAGCACTCTCGAGTCAAGAGCGCCAGATCTCTTTGATAGATAGATGAAACGAAACATAAAGAACCAAAGCCTCAACAGGGCAAAGCGGGCGTCCCTCGCAAAATAGCATTAGAACGGAGCAACAGAATGATAGCACCCAATATTAAGGTTAAGAACCAGGCTCGGAAGACAGCGCACTCTGCTTACGGCGCTTCTAGATCGAAAGGCAAAAGTGTTCCACGCAGTCCCAAGAAGGTAAGCGAGGGGCGAGCAATCTTTGGGCACAGCGCCACTCGCTCGAGGGTCAGGGGCACGCCGCTTAGTCCTGAAGAGTTAGACAAGATCGACGCGTACTGGCGGGCCGCAAATTACCTATCGGTCGGTCAGATTTATCTCTACGACAATCCGCTGTTGAAAAAGCCGTTGTCCAAAGAACACATCAAGCCGCGACTGCTGGGGCACTGGGGAACCACACCAGGCTTGAACTTTATCTACGTTCACCTGAACCGGCTAATCAAGCAGCACGATCTTGACATGATCTACATCACCGGCCCAGGACATGGCGGACCGGGCCTGGTTGCGAACGCGTACCTCGAGGGAACCTACAGCGAGGTGTACCCGAACATCTCCACAGATCAGGAGGGCATGAAGCGCCTCTTCACGCAGTTTTCGTTCCCGGGCGGCATCCCGAGCCACGTGGCCCCAGAAACGCCAGGCTCGATACACGAGGGCGGGGAGCTGGGGTACGCTATCTCGCACGCGTACGGCGCCGCCTTTGACAACCCCGACCTGATCGTCGCCTGCGTCGTCGGCGATGGCGAGGCCGAAACCGGACCTCTTGCCACGAGCTGGCATTCCAACAAGTTCCTGAACCCGGCAGCCGACGGCGTTGTCCTGCCGATCTTACATTTGAACGGCTATAAGATCGCCAATCCTTGCGTCTTAGCCAGGATCAGCCACGAGGAACTGGACAGCCTCTTTCGCGGTTACGGGTACACGCCTTACTTCGTGGAGGGAAGCGAACCCGAAGAGATGCACCAACTGATGGCCTCCACGCTCGATACTGTTATCGGCGAGATCCAGCGCATCCAAGGTTGATGCGCGTCGGAACGGCTCTAATGTCCGACCCCGCTGGCCGATGATCGTGCTCCGTTCGCCTAAGGGCTGGACTTGCCCGAAGGAAATCGACGGCAAGCGCACTGAGGACTACTGGCGCGCACACCAAGTGCCCATGGGCGAGATGCACGAGAAGCCGGCCCACGTGCGAGTACCTGGAGAAGTGGATGAAGAGCTACAAGCCGGAGGAGCTGTTCGACGACCAAGGCAAGCTCATACCCGAGCTGGCCGACCTTCCACCGCAAGGCACGCATCGGATGAGCGCCAACCCGCACACTAACGGCGGCTTGCTCCTCCGGGACCTCCGCCTCCCCGATTTTCGGGACTACGCCGTCAAGGTGCCGTCACCGGGCGCTGTCACGGCCGAGTCAACGCGGGTCATGGGTCGATTTCTGCGTGACGTGATGAAGCTCAACATGGAGAGCCGCAACTTTCGTCTCTTCAGTCCCGACGAGAATAACTCAAACCGGTGGCAGGACGTACTCGAAGTCACGAACCGCGCCTGGGATGCGGAGACCTATTCGTGGGATGACCACCTCGCTCCCAATGGTCGAGTGATGGAGATGTTGAGCGAACATCAGTGCCAGGGATGGCTCGAGGGCTATCTCCTGACTGGCCGACACGGTTTCTTCTCCTGTTACGAGGCGTTCATCCACATCATCGACTCGATGTTTAACCAGCACGCCAAGTGGTTAAAGGTGTGCAACGAAATCCCCTGGCGTCGCCCCCTCGCCTCACTTAACTACCTCCTGTCCTCACACGTCTGGCGGCAAGACCACAACGGTTTCAGCCACCAGGACCCCGGCTTCATCGACCACGTCGTCAACAAGAAGGCCGAGGTGGTTCGTGTCTACCTGCCGCCGGACGCCAACTGTCTCCTCTCAGTCACGGACCACTGCTTGCGCAGCCGAAACTATGTTAATGTCGTCGTCGCCGGCAAACAACCGGCCCCGCAATGGTTGACGATGGACGAGGCGATCAAGCACTGCACTGCCGGGCTTGGAATCTGGGAATGGGCCAGCAACGACCGTGGCGAGGAGCCGGACGTCGTGATGGTTTGCTGCGGAGACGTGCCGACACTGGAGACTCTGGCTGCCGTCGACCTCCTCCGCCGTCACGCGCCCGACCTGAAGGTGCGTGTCATCAACGTCGTGAATCTTATGAAGCTGCAACCCCAGACTGAGCATCCGCATGGCCTCTCGGATCACGATTTCGACGCGCTGTTCACTACTGACAAGCCAATCGTCTTCGCCTTCCACGGCTACCCTTGGCTGATTCACAGGCTTACCTACCGGCGAGCGGGCCACCGGAATCTTCACGTGCGCGGCTATAAAGAAGAGGGTACGACGAGCACGCCGTTCGACATGTGTGTGCTGAACGAGCTCGATCGGTTCCACTTGGTGAGTGACGTGATTGACCGCGTGCCGAAGCTCGGAGCGCGAGCCGCATACGCCAAGCAGGCGATTCGTGACAAGCTCATCGAGCACAAGGAATTCATTTGCCGGCACGGTGACGATATGCCCGAGATCACAGACTGGAAATGGGGAGGACATGCCAAGGCGGCTAGAGGTACCCGTTCGACGGAAGCTGACAACATCTAGAACCAACAGCGGAAAACCGAAACTGAGAAAGGAACGACTTTCATGGATACACAGACAGAAGCGAACATGACTTTACGAAAACCGATAGGCTCCAGTGAGTTGTCGAAGCTTATTGAGCAATACGGCTGCGGGCCAGTACGCTTCACTGGAACAAGCGATGCTCTGTATGAGCGCCACCTGGTGTTTGACAACGTTGTGGACCTGGCGGCGGTCGGCGCTCGCGAGCGTTTTGAAGCCGTCGCCCATTCGGTGCGTGATGTCCTTTCGCAACGATGGATTCAGACTGAGAAGACCTATGAGCGCAAGAACCCAAAGCGCGTTTACTACCTCTCGATGGAGTTTCTCATCGGCCGTTCGCTTGCTAATAACGTGACAAACCTTCTTCTCGACGACGTCAGGAAACAGGCCGTGCAGGAGAAGCATCTCGATTGGTCCGAGTTACTGGAGCAGGAACCCGATGCCGGTTTGGGCAATGGAGGGCTTGGGCGTCTGGCTGCTTGCTTCCTCGATTCGATGGCGACAATGGAGATTCCCGCCATGGGTTATGGCCTCCGTTATCAATACGGTATGTTCAAGCAAACCATCCAGGACGGCTGGCAACACGAAGTTCCAGACAACTGGCTACGTCGCCCTGACCCTTGGGAGGTCAGTCGTCAACACGAGACCGTCGAGGTGCCACTCAGCTGCTCGTTCAAGATCAGTGGCGGAAGTTTACAAGCTGTCCTCGGCAAGCCATCCAGTTTGATCGGTGTCCCGTTCGATCGGCCCGTGGTGGGCTACGGTGGCAAGACCATCAATACCCTTCGGCTCTGGGAAGCAGCGGCATCCGATTATTTCGATTTTCAAGAATTCAGCAGCGGTGATTTCGTCGGAGCGCTAGCCGAAACACTCCAGGCCGAATCGCTGACCCGCGTGCTCTATCCCGACGACCACACTGCCAAGGGCCAAGGACTGCGCTTTGTACAGGAATATTTTCTCGTCGCCTGTTCACTGGCCGACCTTGTCCGTCGCTTTCGCAAGACCAACACAGAATGGCGTTCACTACCCGACAAAGTTGCTATTCAGCTCAATGATACGCATCCAACAATGGCGGTGCCGGAGTTAATGCGGATCTTGCTCGACGAGGCACATCTCGGTTGGGACGAGGCTTGGGACCTTACCCAAAGGACTTTGGCCTATACTAATCACACGCTACTTCCCGAAGCTCTTGAGAAATGGCCGGTGATCTGGTTTGAGCAAATGCTCCCCCGTCATCTGGAGATCATTTACGAAATCAACCGCCGCCTCATTGATGACGTCCGAAGACGCTTCCCCAACGATGAGGGACGTGTTGAGCGGGTAAGCCTTGTCGAAGAGGGCGCAGAGCGCAAGATTCGAATGGCTAACCTTGCTATCGTCGGCTCGCATAGCACCAACGGTGTCGCGGCTATCCACTCGCAGCTGCTGCGTACAATGACGGTCAAGGACTTGGCTGAATCGTTTCCCGAGCGTTTCAATAATAAGACAAATGGGGTCACGTCCCGACGCTGGCTGCTGATGTCAAATCCTGCGCTATCGGAAACGATTACCGAGGCGATTGGCGACGGCTGGGTAACTGATCTCAGTGAATTGAAGAAGCTCAAACCACTGGCCGATGACAAGGGGTTACGCCAGGCTTTCATGAAAGGAAAACGTAAAGCCAAGCTGAGCTTTGTCGATTGGCTCAAGCGGACCACAGGTCAAACGGTAGACGCCGACAGTATCTTCGATTGCCAGATCAAGCGCATACATGAATACAAGCGACAATTGTTGAACGGGCTTCGGATCGTAGTGCTTTATGATCGGCTGCGCAAGAACCCGAACTGTGACATAACGCCGCGAACTTTCTTCTTCGCGGGTAAAGCGGCACCCGCTTATCAGCTCGCTAAGGTAATCATAAAGTTCATCAATAATCTCGCCAGTATCATCGACGAGGATCCGATCGTCCAGGGACGACTGAAGGTTCTATTCTTGCCTGATTACTGCGTCTCGATGGCAGAGCGGCTCATTCCTGCAGCTGATGTTTCCAACCAGATTTCCACGGCCGGTTACGAAGCCAGTGGCACCAGTAACATGAAGTTCATGATGAACGGGGCATTGACCATCGGCACGCGTGATGGCGCGACCATTGAGATGGCAGAGGAAGCGGGCGAAGAAAATTTCTTTCTGTTCGGACTGACCGCCGAGCAAGTGGCGAACAGCCGTAGCTGGTATAAGCCGCAGTGGCACTATGACAACGAACCTGAGATCCACGCCGCGTTGGACCTGATATTCTCCGACTATTTCAGTAGCAACGAACCGGGCATCTTTTCTCCACTGCGGGACACGCTTCTAACCCAGGGCGATTACTACATGCACCTCGCCGATCTGAAGTCCTACCTACAAGCAGACCAGCAGCTATCTAACCTCTACGCTGATCCGGCAGGATGGTCTCGCAAGGCGATCTTAAATGTGGCCGGCTCGGGGAAATTCTCCAGCGATCGAACCATCGCCGAATACGCAGCCGATATCTGGAACGTAAAGGCCTGTCCCGTTTCTGTTAGCGACTAGTGACAGGGACGATTGATAACACATGGAAATTTCCTTTCTCGCTGGCAAGCCGGCCCCAGGAAAAACCTTCTCGTGAAAATGATAGCTCAACTAACAACCTGATTAACCAATATCCAAAGTCCAAGAAGACCTTATGAAATCTATCGGCTTAAACGAACAACAATTCGAGAAGATGAAATCGCATCCCGGCTTCATTGCCGCGCTGGATCAAAGCGGTGGCAGCACGCCAAAGGCGCTGGCCCTATACGGAATCGAAGAAGGCGCCTGGTCGAACGAGGATGAGATGTTTGCAATCGTGCACGAAATGCGCACCCGCATGATTACCAGCCCTGCGTTTAACGGGGAGCGGATTATTGGGGCCATCCTCTTCGAGAATACGATGGACAGGGATATCCACGAACACCCTGCGGCCAACTATCTGTGGAACGTAAAAGGCGTGGTGCCATTCCTAAAAGTGGACAAGGGCCTCGATTCTGAGAAGGATGGCGTCCAACTGATGAAGCCGATGCCTGCACTAGCAGCGCTACTCGAGAAAGCTAAATCGAGGCGCATTTTTGGAACCAAAATGCGCTCGGTCATCAAGCAAGCCGACGCAGCAGGCATCAAAGCCATCGTGAACCAGCAGTTCGAATTGGCTGGGCAGATCATTGCCGCCGGACTGATGCCAATCGTCGAGCCGGAAGTCGACATTCACTGCCCGGAAAAGGCGAACGCTGAAGGATTACTTAAGGCAGCTATTCTCGAGAAACTTAATCAGCTGCCACAGGGTCAGATGGTCATGCTCAAGCTGACACTGCCGGAGCAGGACAACTTCTACGCCGACTTCGTCAAACATCCCAAAGTTTTGAGAGTAGTTGCCTTGTCGGGCGGTTATTCACGGGACGAAGCCAATAAGCGCTTACGTCGCAATCACGGTGTTGTTGCGAGCTTCTCGCGGGCCCTTGCCGAAGGATTATCGGCTCAGCAATCCGCCAATGAGTTCAACAAGGTGTTGGACAGATCGATTCAAAGCATTTTCGACGCATCCAACACCTAGAAAGTCTAGCCTGAATTGAGACCACCATCCTAATGACCTGAAATCAAAAATGAGGAGGCAAATCTCCTCTGAACCAGCAACAAATTATGCAAATCGGAATGATTGGGCTCGGCCGGATGGGTGCAAACATGGTGCGACGACTTCTGAAAGGAGGACATGAATGCGTGGTATTCGACACGTCCGCAAAAGCGGTAACCGAGTTGACCCAGGTGAAAGCCATCGGGTCGTCATCGCTCACGGAGTTTGCACAGAAGCTCAGTAAACCGCGAGCCGTTTGGCTAATGGTTCCGGCGGCCGTGGTGGACGAGACGATAGCCACTCTCCTCCCCCAGCTTGAACGCGGCGACATCCTCATTGATGGCGGAAATTCCTACTACGTGGATGACATTCGCCGTGCGAAGGAGCTGAGCTCGAAAGGAATTCATTATGTAGATGTAGGAACCAGTGGTGGCGTTTGGGGCTTGGAACGGGGCTATTGTATGATGATCGGCGGCGAAAGGGAAATGGTTCAGAATCTCGATCCGATTTTCGCCACGCTGGCGCCCGGCACCGGAAACATTTCCCCTACACCCGGGCGCGATAAGCGCGGCGGCACGGCGGAACAAGGTTACCTGCATTGTGGCCCAAACGGCGCTGGGCACTTTGTTAAGATGGTGCACAACGGAATCGAGTACGGTCTTATGGCTGCATATGCCGAAGGGCTTGCCGTGTTGCATGCCGCGAACGCGGGAAAGAAACAACACGTCGTCGATGCCGAAACGACACCATTGCGCGACCCTGAATACTATCAGTACGATCTCAACTTGGCTGACATCGCGGAGGTGTGGCGCCGCGGAAGCGTGATTGCATCCTGGCTACTGGATTTGACGGCGAGCGCGCTGGCTGAGGATGCTGCGCTGACGAAGTTTGCCGGCCGCGTTTCGGATTCGGGCGAAGGGCGCTGGACAATCAAGGCAGCAATTGATGAAGGTGTGCCGGTGCCGAGTTTGGCAACTGCGTTATACCAACGCTTCACTTCGCGAGGCGAAGCAGCTTTCCAGGACAAGTTGGTTTCCGCCATGCGCTTTGGCTTTGGTGGTCACCTGGAGAAACATGTGACCTGCGAGTGACTCCATGCCGCTGGCGCGTTATTTAACAATGCATTGCTCAGGTGAGTAGAATCAAGCTAAGTGATCAGTTTGCTCTAATTAAAAGAAGTCAAACTCAGACTTTGGCTGTCGTCGCATTGGCGACGCTTGGTGCTTGCGCACCGTTGGCAGAGGTTCGCCAGATTAATCCCAGACTGGGCGCACAACATGGGACACCGACCCAGCTTCACGGCGCTGAGCAGTCGATCGCGTATGCTGAGAATTTTAAGCGCACCAACCCGGAAAAATCTGTCGGGTTTTATTTGAGTGGGGTTGAATCAGCAACGAGTGAACTAGGAAAGAATCCAAAGAATCGCTTGGCTTTACGCGATTACGATTTCGCGTTGTCGCGGGTGTTTTCCGTAATTTGGGACGCTCACCTCGATCCTTGGACGCATCCATTGCGCGTGCCGGCAGCGAATGGCAGCGACTACATCTTGACCCAGCGGCCTCCAAGGAACCGGCTCTGGAAAGCTCAGGACTACGAATTAATTCCGGCCGACGAACTTGAGCTCCGCGGCAGGTTTGTCGCTCAGCGTGTGACTCGCGAAGGCATAGGCGCGCCCCTGGTTGCAATCCGAAATCCTCAAGCCCCAACGATTCGGCAACCGTTCGGTCCACCGAAGGTTTATACTTCAGCGACTGCGGTAGCGCAGTTTGCTGGTCGGCGGTGCCAAATCGAATTCGTCGACCCACTCGATACCGAGACCGTTCGCGTCTCCGGTAAATCTCTGCCATGCGCCGCAGACTTTACCGCGCCGATAGCGGTGGGCCTGTCGCGCGAGCATCCCGAGAAAATGGGAGTGCCGGCGCTGCTCGACCCGGGAAAATTCGCCGCCAAGGCTCGCCTCATACAAGTTCAACCGTACGACCCGAAAAAAATTCCAGTGCTTTTCGTTCACGGCCTTCAATCGACGCCTGTCAGTTGGGTACCGATGGTGAACGCTATCTGGTCCGATCCCGTCCTGCGCCGGAATTACCAAGTGTGGGTGTTTAATTACCCAACCGGCTATCCTGTCCCGTACTCCGCCTTGCTGCTCCGGCGCCAACTCGATGCGCTGGATAAAACGTTTCCCAATCACCGCCCGATTGTTCTGGTCGGCCATAGCATGGGTGGCATGCTTAGCCGGCTTATGATCACCGACTCACGCGGTGACAAAATCTGGCGCTACTTCTTCGGCAAGTCCCCCGCGCAGACCAATCTTTCTCCGGAGAGCAAGGCCTTAATCAGGGAGGCATTGATCTTTAAGCCGCAGCGGGATGTAGCGCGGATTATCTTCATCTCTACGCCGCACCGCGGTAGCGTAATTGCACAAGGCCCGATTGGCCGAATCGCATCAAGCTTGATCCACAGGCCGTTGGAATTTGTCAGCCTAGGTCCGGAAATCATGCAGGCATCCGTTGTTCAAGCGGAGGATCCGGGAGTGCTGAAACTCAGACGAATCCCGGACAGCATCGACACGCTTTCACCTAACGACGCGTGGGTGAAAATTACGAGCACTCTTCCGATGGAAAAAGACATTCCGTATCACTCGATTATCGGCGATCGCGGGCGCGGCGACACGCCGAACAGCAGCGATGGTGTTGTGCCTTATTGGAGCTCGCATCTTGAGGGAGCCAAATCGGAGAAGATTGTGCCGTCTGGTCACGGCGCAAATCAAAATCCCGAAGCGATCGCTGAGGTGATTAGAATTTTAAGGAAGCACATCGACAGAGATACATGAGGAGAACACGAAGTGGCACTTACGACCTAAAATGAAGCCCAAAGAGATCATAAAAATTACCCGGCAAATCGCTCGTCCATTCCGCGTCACTAAAGGCAAAGACTTTCGCCTAAAGGATGTCGATCCCAATGACACACTCGATTTCACGAAAGAGGAGCATAAGCCTGCGGCAAAGGAAGCGCTCGCGTTGGGAGTGGCGGCGCTGGCGGATTTGCAGGACAAGCTTTATGCCCAAGATAAGTGGGCGGTGCTTCTCATCTTTCAAGCTATGGATGGCGCAGGCAAGGATGGCGCCATCAAGCATGTGATGTCCGGTCTAAATCCGCAAGGCTGCCAGGTCTATTCGTTCAAGTCGCCTTCAGCGGAAGATCTCGACCACGATTATCTCTGGCGCTGCATGAAATGTCTGCCGAACCGAGGACACATTGGAATCTTTAATCGGAGTTACTACGAAGAGGTACTCGTGGTGCGGGTGCATCCCGAGTTTCTAGCGAAGCAAAAACTGCCGCCGGAACTCGTGGGGAAGAACATCTGGGATAACCGCTTCGAAGACATCCGTAATTTCGAGCAATATCTGGCGAGGAACGGCGTCGTCGTGCTGAAATTCTTTTTGCACGTTTCGAAGAAGGAACAAAAACGGCGCTTCCTGCAACGAATCGATGACCCGCTAAAAAACTGGAAATTCTCATCCAACGATGCGAATGAGCGCGATTTCTGGGACAATTACATGGAAGCGTATGAAGAAATGATCCAGGAGACCGCAACGAAACATGCGCCGTGGTACGTTGTACCGGCAGATAATAAATGGTTTACGCGTGTCGTGGTCGCAGCAGCGGTGATCGAGGCGCTCGCTGACCTCGATTTAGCATATCCTCAAGTGGGCAAAGACAAACTCAAGGAGTTGGCGACCGCGAAGGACAAACTGTCGAAGAAGTAGCCAGCCGGGATCAAGGCGATGCACACAATCACTAACGACTCCAGGGACGCACACATTCTAAACCTCGGATCCGAGGGTGAACGCGGACCTTATCTGGTAACTCAAACCGGCATCGCGCCGAGCGATCCGTTGTTAAAAACGCGCATGTTTGTGCTGCGTCCGGATGGATACTGGGTCGACTTCAACGCCTACGCCTCGCAGGGGAAGCCGGAAGCGATGGACGAGGTCGTTTTTCCTAGCACGATCAAAGTAGTGGAAACTTTCGGCAGGCTATTTGGCCGTCCTCGGGTTCTCGATCTTCCAATCGATAAGAAGGGACTAAATACCTGGATAGAAGGTTACAGCAGCGATCCATTGCAAGCTATTCGCGCATGGGTTGCAGAATATCAAAAGCGCCATCGCAAAGATTCAGGAGGTTAACCTGGCGTTTCAACAGCGCCTGTAATGAGAGTGCCTCGATGAGTTCCGCGTCCCTAGCCCGATGGGTTCCCGCTCTCACGTGGCTGCGCGCTTATAATCGGAGTTGGCTGCGCAGCGACGTTCTCGCCGGTGTTATGCTTGCCGCCTATCTGATTCCCGCGGCGTTAGGCGACGCATCCCTTGCCAATTTGTCTCCGGAAACCGGTCTTTACGCCTGCTTGTTTGCTGGCCTAGTATTCTGGTTTCTTTGCGGTTCGCGCCAGACCGTCATCACTACTACTTCCGCCATCTCACTGATCATCGGTGCGTCGCTTGGCGAGATTGCGGGCGGCAATATGACCCGCTTTGGCGCGCTCGCAGCCGGCACAGCCCTGCTCGTTTCACTGATCGCCTTCATTGCTTGGCTAGCCAAAGCAGGAGTTCTCGTGCATTTCATTTCGGAAAGCGTCATGACCGGATTCAAATGTGGCGTGGCGCTGTTCCTTGCCAGCACGCAATTGCCCAAGCTTTTTGGCTTTCATGGCGTTCATGGAAGCTTTTGGAAGAACGCGGCCTACTTCTTCCAGCACCTGGAGGAGACGAATGCAACGGCGCTATTAGTTGGAGGGATCGCGCTGGCGCTTCTAATACTTGGGAAAATTTTTCTAAAAAATAAACCCGTCGCGCTTTTTGTCGTCATCGGGGGCATTGTGGCCGCATCGGCGTTTTCGTTGGAGGCGCGCGGCGTGAAACTGATCGGTGCCGTGCCACAGGGAATACCTCCGCTCAGATTGCCTGCAGTTTATTGGCGTGACGTGAACCAACTGCTTCCGCTCGCTTTTGCTTGCTTTCTCCTCGGTGCGGTCGAGACAGCTGCCATCGGCCGGATGTTCGCCGCGAAGCACGGCGGACGGTTCGATGCCAACCAGGAAAGTCTGGCACTTGCGGCATCGAACCTGGTAGCTGGACTCGGTGGCGGCTTTCCCGTGAGCGGGGGTACGTCGCAATCACTCGTCAATGAAGAGGGCGGCGCCAGCACACCACTCTCTACAGCGTTCGCAGCAGTCTTCATTCTCTTGGTTGTGCTCTTTTTTTCCCATCTCCTAAGCGCCTTACCCCAACCGGTCCTTGCGGCCGTGGTGCTGACTGCGATAGCGAGTCTGCTCAAGCTTTCAACCTTAAAAGAACTTTGGCGGAGCGACCGATCAGAATTTGTGGTCGCAATGGCAGCTTTTGCCGGCGTGCTCACCTTCGACCTGCTCCTCGGGGTGTTGATCGGGGCCGCAATCTCGCTTGTCCAGCTAATGCGCCGGTCCTCTCATCCGCACGTCGCTCTTCTTGGACGAATTCCCGGCACACGCCGTTTTTCGGATCGCGACCGGCATGCAGGCAACGAACTGATTCCGAACGTAATGATTTTCCGGCCCGAATCTGGCCTCGTCTACTTCAACGTGGACAATGTTTGCGATGCAATTCTTAACCGAGTCCACGCCGAGGTGACCTTGCCGAAGCTGGTAGTGCTCGACCTTTCCGCCGCACCGCTTGTGGACATGCAGAGTGCCTACGCACTAGCCAGCATGGCTGACGAACTCACCGCCGAGGGTATCGAATTCCATGCGGTCGAGCCGCGTTCGTCGGTACGCGACCGGCTTCGTCACGAAGGTATAGACAGCAAATTGGGTGGCATAAATCGCTTCACGAGCGTTGCCGATGTGATCGATCATTTTCTGGCCGATACCGAGCGGTCAGCAGGTGCGATCAAATCCGCGCTTTAGATCTACTGATTATTTCACAGTCGCTCCCGGCGTACCAGGCCGAAGGGTTTCGGGTTCTCGCTCATGGTTGTGGTCATTACACTCTTTGCTTTATCGTGCGGATTTCACTCTCACTTTGGCGGCCCACGTAGATTGAAAAGCACAGCAGCGCCGATGGAAACGAATAGCGTCTGCAGAATGAAGGCTGGCCATGCAACAGCGTAACTGCTCGACACAAAGAAGGGCAATCGCTCATACATTTCCATCCCTGCGCCACGCGGCACAAGCATCATCGACACAAGTACCGCAATGCCAATCGCGAGCAGTGTTCGTCGCATCATGTCGATTCAAGCACACCGCAGCGTGAAGCGCAAAGCGTGCTATACGCGTTACTGGACCGCCGGACGCGGCGGTCACTGAGATGCGCCCTAGGGACTAACGAATCCGCTCGTGCTGCCTGAGCAGAGTCTCTGTTGGCTCCACCACGCGAACTGCAAAGCCCAGCAACAAACGGGAAATGCCGCTCGAGATAAAACTGATCCCCACCAGATATTGAACAAGCTCAAGGTTAGCCGGTGGCCAATGTGCGCATACCACGATCCCGAGCACAAGAGTGATCAATCCGTCGATCAATCCAGGCGACGTGCCGATATTCACGGAGCACGAAAAAGAGAACGATCTCGATTATCCCTTCGGTAACCAGAACGACGCCGATTATCAAGGCGAGAAGGACCACTCCAAGTAGCGGATTCACCAGCAGATTGATCGCAGCCAGTCCGTACAACGCGACGATAAACGCATGCCAGGCAAGCGTGCCGCTTCCGAAATGAATCCCGAACGCGAGATGAGCAACGGCCGCGAAGAAGAACAGCCAGCCTAACAAACTCGCGACGCCGATCGAAAAAGTGAGCGGCAGCACAATCGCTAAAACGCCGCAGACAAACACTATGACCGCCGAAGTAATCAACCACCGAGTTGCTCGCTTCACCCCAATATCAACATCCTCTGATTCCAATAAACTCATAACCCTTGTGAAGCCTGGCCTTAACGACGGCGATGGAACAGCATTTTCCTGTCCTTGATTTAGGCGGACAATCTTCTACCACGTCCACAAGCGCTGCAAGAAATGCGCAGCAATTAGCAATTACCGCCGAGCATGCTCTTAGTCTGCGCGTGAAATCTCATCTATAATCGAACAACAACATTGAGAAGAGGGCGCTAGCTCCCAGAGGATTCCGCGCAGAGTGCGTCTCGTAAATAACCAACATTATGAAAGCAATTCCAAAGACAATGAAGGCGGCCGTGGTCGAGAACTTCCGGCAGCCGCTGCAGATCCGCGAAGTTCCTGTTCCTTCTCCCGGACCAGGACAAGCTTTGGTCCAAATCATCGCGACCGGCGTCTGTCATACCGACCTGCATGCAGCCGATGGGGATTGGCCGGTTAAACCCAACCCGCCATTTGTTCCCGGACACGAAGGTGCGGGGGTTGTCGTGGCGCTCGGACCGGGTGTCGCCCACCTGAAAGAAGGTGACCGGGTCGGGATCGCATGGTTACACAGTGCGTGTGGCTATTGCGAATTTTGTCTTTCCGGTTGGGAAACCCTGTGCAAGGCGCAGCAGAATTCGGGGTATTCAGTGAACGGAAGTTTCGCCGAATATGCGCTCGGGCAGGCCGATTTCCTGAGCAGAATTCCCGATCAGCTGTCGTTTGTTAATGCCGGCCCAATCCTTTGTGCAGGCGTCACAACATATAAGGGTTTGAAGGAAACAGAGGCGCGTCCCGGAGAATGGGTTGTGGTCTCAGGCGTCGGCGGCTTAGGGCATATCGCTATTCAATACGCCACAGCGATGGGGTTTCATGTGGCCGCTGTTGATGTCGGAAAAGAGAAGTTGGAGTTGGCTCGCAAGCTCGGGGCGCATATCGCGGTGGACGCGCGCGCTGAGGATCCGGCGCGCAGAATTCAGGACGAAATCGGCGGAGCTCACGGTGTCCTCGTGACCGCAGTGTCGCCGATTGCATTCAAACAAGCTGTCAGCATGCTTCGTCGCCGCGGGACATGTGTCCTAATCGGACTGCCTCCGGGCGAATTTCCGGTATCCATTTTCGATGTAGTGCTAAGTCGCTATACGCTTCGAGGTTCAATCGTCGGAACTAGAAAAGATCTTGAGGAAGCGCTCGCTTTTGCCGCCGAAGGGAAAGTGAAGGCGACGATTGAGCAGCTGCCGCTCGAATCCATCAATGAAGTATTCAGTCGGCTGAAAGAAGGCAAAGTAAACGGCCGCGTCGTTCTAAACGTCGCGCAATCACAGCATTAATTGATTGTGCCGTACAAAGTCTTTGCGAGACATCTCAGATCCGCGCCGAATCTTCTGCGGATTCTAATCAGGGCTTCGCCATTCGGCGACTGTGCCTGCTTTTCCCTCCAGCACAGACTCCGAGCCTTTTTTGTTGGAGATGTGATCATCTGCGCCGTCCTCACGGTGCTTTCGGCCGTTCCGAACCCGTACTCCCATTCGGAAAGCCGGACGCCCCGCTGCGGGTTCGCAGATCATCACGAGCCGGAGCTTATCGCCCAGGCCTAACAAGGCCTTAGCGCCAACTCACTGCCGGAGACAACGAATTCCAAGCGCGGCGCAGTAACTCCAGCAAGCAAGGCATCCGCAACCGCACCGCGCAAATACTTTTCAATGGTATCGCGCAGTGGTCGTGCGCCGAGCCGTGAATGAAATCCGCGCTGCATTAGAAATGAAACAACAGCATGTCCAACAGTTAGATCAAAATCTTTGCTGCGAAAAAATGAGAGCTCGCGACCAATATGAAGGCGCGCGATCTCCATTTGCACATCGTAGCTCAGGCGATTGAAGACCAGCTTCTCGGTGATTCGCGCGTAAAGTTCAGGACGCA
The DNA here is from genome assembly GCA_963757675.1 of uncultured Verrucomicrobiae bacterium. GTDB lineage: Bacteria > Verrucomicrobiota > Verrucomicrobiia > Chthoniobacterales > UBA10450 > Udaeobacter. The sequence goes on from CAVWTH010000014.1 coordinate 109,722, forward strand.
GACTGCGCTGCGCTTTCGCCAGCACATGACGCTCCATCGTCGCAAACGATGAATGCTGAAGATTGATAATTTCAGCCGCAGCGAGGTTTGAAGTGAACACGATATAGAACCCGCTGAGATCTTTTTCCATCGCGACCGCTTGGAAACCGAATTCATGATTTCATCGCGAAATTGGAGACCGCGCGATTCTGAGTTTCATGGAGTGTTTTCGCCAGCCGCCGAAGCACTCCGATTCGCGAAATCCAACGCGGAATGCTACGTTCATGCGACTGAAATTGTACCACGTGATTGTACACGCTAGCTTGGAAAACGGGCAAAAAATGGCTAACTCTAGCTAAAGCTCTGATCGCGAAAAGCGCGGTAAATTGCTGATTTGGAAGAAGTAGCTAATGAAGGCTAACGAGATCAAAAATTGCTTTCTCGATTAAGAGTCACTTGCTCTGCCAATTGAGCTAACGGTGCAAATGCCTTTTTCCTAGGCTAATGCAGCATGAACGCGTATTTTCGTGCAAACCAAAATGAGTCTAAACAACTTCGCGCGCTCTGCCAAAAGGAATTCGCATAACTGGATGCACGCTATCTTAGGCGGTTTAGTGTACACTCGACAACGCTTGACAGTGGCCCCGAACGCGATGGTTGCGGGTTTCCGTGCGAAACTAGGTTGCAGTTATCGCATTGTCCGCTTCAGCGCTTTGCCCTCGGTTAGCGTCTCCACTCGGTGCCGTTTGACCAGGAGATTCGTTGTCCTCCATGACTGACACGACCGCGTATCCCTAAAGATGGAATAACTATATTATTACCTGACATGTGGCCGCTGCTGCTTTGGCCTGATTCGTTGGTTATGGTGACATTACCACCGACTGACACACTTACGTTTGTTGGTTTGCCGTCATGATACCAGCGTCCACTAAGACTCTGCCTGGAATCAGATCCACGGTGGTGTGGTTCCCGAGTCCACTCCGTACCATTTGTCCATGAAATACGGCGTCCTCCATGACTGACACGACCTTTGATGCGCAAAGATGGAATCTCTAGTTCGTAGGGAGAATTCGCAACACCGCTACTTCTTTGCCCATTCTCGTTGATAATCATCAGATTTCGACCGTCGGGCTCCACACGTATGCTGGTGGGCTTACCGTCGTGAAACCACTGTCCGCCAAGGCCGCTCGCAAAGCCAGGTCCACCACCGTGATACGACTGGTTAGTAGCCGCCAGCGTCGAAAACGACGCTGCAGAGTGAGCGGATTCCAGCGTTTCACAACCGACGATAGCTATGGCGACACCGCCTAGAAGCAGCATTGTTAAATGTGATTTCCGCTCTACTCCCTTCTGCGCCCCGCGTGCAGTTCCTTTTAGAGCATCAAGGATGTTCGGTTTCATGGAACCGCAGTTTTATGAACGTCTTCGCATAAAAACAAGCGATTTTTGCATAAAGCAATTCTACCTACAGCCTCCGGACCGGGTTGACATCCCCTTGATTAAAAGTCCCTGTTCAATTCTCAAGCACTCGCAGTCGTTGCCAAGAATGTCTTGACGGATTAGGACGCACTACGGAGTTGGACGCGGTGCCGGCGTGGGCTTAGGTCGCGGCGTCTGTGCGGGCGTGGACGTTGGTAGCTTAAGGGCATAGACCTTATTATCAGCCGCGAAATAAATCCGACCGCGAGCAACAATGCCAGTGTTCCACTGGCGAGTGCCGCTCATTAGTTCGTTAACGCCGCCGCCTGCGTAAATGACCTGCCCGGTGTCTGCATCGTAGCCGCGCAAACGCTGGTCACCCTGAGTCCCGACCACCCACACAATAAAGTTGTTTGTGCCATCCGTCGTTGTTACCCACGGTGATCCCCGGCCGCTCTGGCTTACGCTCCATTGCTCCGACGATCGCCGGGGGATTTGTCGCCGTGATTTTATAGGCAGAAAGCGGCCCGCCGCCGTCGTTATGGAAGGCAAAATATGTTCCCTCGCTGGTTCGGTAGGTGACAGCGGATGTACCTCTGTTCCCACCAGCAAAGACATTGGCTTGCACTACCGGGACAGTGATACCCCCGAGGTTATCGCGATTAACCAAATAGGCATGGCCATTTTTGCCGAGCGCAAGCACGAGCGCCGATGGTGTAGCTCCCGGCACATCGATCACCGTCACGTTGATACCACCCAGATCGGTGTCGCTGTTATCGAGAGTTATCCAATTAGTCGGCGCCCAATAATCGGTCGGCTGACCCGTCCACGTAGGACCAGCTTGCAATCGAATGATTGCTTCTCCACCCATCCAGTTACCGCCTGTGTTGAACGTATTGCCCGTAACCACAAACATGTTCGAGCCATCACTGGCAACGCCGCCATGTCCCCAAATTCCGCCGCCGATCGCTGCAGTGGCCCAGGCTCCGACGCTTGATGGATTATTGATGTCCACGCCAACGACCCAGCCATGATAACCGCCGCAGTCCCCTGAATATCCAGAGTAAGCCACGTACACGGTCCTGTGTACCAGAGCGAGTCCACCTCGTTCTTCCTGCACCAGAGAATTGAAGGCCAAGCCATTGTAAGTGGCGGCGGCGTTCACATCCACTGGCCATCCCGGATTCGTAGCGCCGGTGTTCACGTTTAAGGAATAGATGAAGTGCTTTTTCGTTGGACCATCGATCAATGCATCGAAGAAAAGTGATCGCGAAGCGAGATCGACAACGGGCGTGCCGGTGATCCCGATAGGATTAATGTTTCCGCACGGAAGACCTGAAGTCACAGGCGGACCAAGATCGGTGCGCTGCCAAATTATGGTGCCAGTCGTGGCGTTGAGAGCATAGACGTTGTTCGATTCGGTAACCGCAATAATCATGGGCCCATTTGGGCTGCGCTCGAGGTAAAGCGGCTGGGCGTAAACGTTTCCGGAAATCGTGCCATCAAAATTCAAGTCGCGTATCAGACGGGCAGCATTAGTAGGTGTAAAACCCGGATCGATGTAAACGCCGTCGCGAGAACGATTGTTATGTTCCTGCGTAACGTTGACCTGGGCGTAGAGAGGCAGAGGCACACACCACAAGTTGGCCACAGGAAGCGGCAAAATATGAACTGAACATTTCATAACCCCGCGACTGATGCAGCCCGGCGCTAGCGTTCTAGCACAACGCGCCTTCGCTTTGTCAAGGATTACGGACGAACCAAGGCGCGTCTCTTCATGAACGCGTGAAGGCGTTTGGCCTGGCAAACATGCACACGTCGCGGTGTTCTCATCGCACAACGATGTTATACGAACCCGACCGGCCGTGATCGTCCAAGGCGGTGATTTCGTAATCGCCAGCGAGCGCGCTCCACTCCAGAACTTGATTCGGTGCTGCTTTGCCAACGAATTGTTTGCCGGCAAACCAAAAGATTTCCCGAACGTCCCCATCGGTTTTCGCACGCAACGGAATCGTCTTGGTCGCCGCGAGCAGAATTTCGTTGTTACTCGGGGAGACGATTACCGGCTTCTGTCCCGCTCGACCTGCCAGCTCGCTGCCGGTGCCCTGCAGGAAAGGCGGCGGCACCCTACGCGGAATGCCGGCACGCTCAAAGAGTGTCAGAAATTCGCTGGACCAGAATTCGTAAACTTCGCGTCTTAGCTGCCGTGTGCCATCATCGACCGGCACGCGTAAGCCGCTCGTGGCATCGACGAGTACTTCGCGATGGACGCTGCAGGTTTTGATCGGTGACACGCCAGGAATGAACCAGCCTTCCACATGTTGCGTGCAAAATTCATTGGGGAGATCACCCGACAATGCGCAGAACTCTACCCGCTTCAAATTGGCTCCGGGCGGGGGTTCGTGCGGCACGATCGACTCAGGCCATGCGGCACGCAGAGAATCGATAATCTGAAACAAGAGCGGCCCCGCCGCAGTGCGGCCGACAAACGCAGGATTTGCTCGTCCATCGAAATTTCCAACCCAGACGCCTAAAACGTAATGATCAAAGACCGCGATCGACCATGCATCGCGAAAACCGTGTGAGGTTCCCGTCTTCCAATAGACCGGCGCGCCGCGATTTCCGTCGGCGCAATTCATTTCCGGCCGTGGCACGTTGCCAAGCATTTCTAAAGCGAGAAACGCCGCTTCCGGCGAAAGGATTCTTTTCGATTTTGGAATGCCCTGACGTGTTGTGAATCGCAGCGGACGCAACTCGCCATTGTTTGCTAGTGCGGCATAAAGACGCACGAGGTCTTGCAGTGAAACCTCCGCCCCACCCAACGGGAGCGCGAGTCCATAAAAGGATTCCGGCTTCGCCAAACGCACGTCGGCGGAGTTCAGAAATTCATAAAGCGTAGGGTGAACAAGATGCGACGCGAGTTCGACTGCCGGAACATTGCGACTTCGGGCCAGAGCGTCGCAGGCGCGAATGGGTCCGAGAAATTCGCGATCGAAATTTTCCGGATTGTATTCGCCGAACGAACGCGGTGCGTCTGCCAGAATTGATAAAGGATGAATCAATCCTTGCTCAAGCGCGAGCGCATAAACGAAGGGCTTTAAGGTCGAACCCGGTGAGCGCGGACTGCGCGTTCCATCCACCTGACCGTTAATGCCAGCGTTATTAAAATCCGACGAACCAACCTGGGCGAGCACGTCCATCGTGCGCGTATCAACGAGAAGTACCGCGGCGTTTTGAATACCGCGATTGCGATTACCCTTTACGTACTCGGTAATCCTTCTTTCAATCGCTTGCTGCTTTCCCAAATCGAGTGTGGTGACGATTTGATCGCGTTCACGAGAAGCTTCGAGGACTTGCTGAACAAAATGAGGGGCAAGAAATTTTCGTTCCGTTTGTATGCGCGCCCGAAACTCGCGCATCGAAAATCCCGCATCGGTATCGATCCCGGCGCGATCGTACCAACTGGATTGCGCAACATTCACCGATTCATTGTCGCGAGCGGCGTGTAGTGCGCGCCGGCTTGGGCTTTGCGGAATCACGCTGAGCGCGATTGCCTCTGGCCGGGTTAATCTTAAGGCAGGTTTATCGAAGTAAATCTGGCTCGCAGCGCCAATGCCTTCGATGTTGCGTCCGTACGGCGCGAGATTCAGATACGCTTCCAGGATTTGGTTCTTCGAGTAATGCCGCTCCAACTCGATTGCCAGCATGATCTGCTCCAGCTTTCCGGAAATACTTCGCGTATGAAGGTGAAAGCGAAGGCGGGCCAGCTGCATAGTGATGGTCGATCCGCCTGTAGTCGCTCGATGAAAACGCAGAAGCTCCAGCCCGCCGCGGGCGAGTGCGATCGGGTTCACACCGGGATGATCTGCATAGTATTTATCTTCATAGCGCAGCGTTGCGGCGATCAGGTCCGGTGAAATTTCCTCCAGCGGCGTCCAAATCCGGAATTTTTGGTCGGGACTAAGCGTGACCCGTAGCAACTTTCCGTTGCGGTCGCGCACGGATTTCGAAAACGAAATGCCTTCGAGCAGTGGCGGTTTCGGTAGCGCAAGCCAGACTGCGCTGAGCAATGCGCACGTCACCAGCAGAGGTCGGATGATTTTGCGGAGCGTCATCATTCCGTCACAGTGATTTTTCCACCAACGCCACGCGCCTTAACGTTCCGATCGTACATCGACTGCGCGAATACTGGCGGCACGATAAACCGGCCGCGGTTGCACGATTTGATTTGGTAATCAATCTTGAGCGCGTCCGTTGGCGCCGTCACGAAGAATATGGCGCGATCTTCCCGAACATCGACGTAATCGACGCCGTGAATAGGGCTAACACCAGTCCGGGCCGAGGAATCGAGTACTTCGAATCCGCCTGGTAAGAGATCGATAATCGCCACGTTGGTGATCGGTTGCCCTTGCAAACTGCGGATGTGTAGTCGCGCGTGAAGCGGCTCGCCAAGATTCGTGCGTGTGACTGCTTCATTATCTTTGCTCAGAATTTCCCGATAGATTTCCAAGCCGTTGGTGACCGGCTCGGTTGGGATTTGGCGGTCGAACCCCGCTTCAACGACTTGGAAAAACGCGCCCAGCCCGCTCAGTGATCGGTTACTGGCGAACCGCAACGCGGTCGCATCGCCGGAATATTCCGCGCGCAGAAGCGGCTTCGTTCCGCTTGTCAGCCTGGTTTCATTCCTACCCTTGAGAACCTCACCAATTGTCAATTCTGGCGGGTTTTGCGAGAACGCATGCGAGTAAGCTTTCAAAGCGCGAACGGCGTAAGCAGAGGAAAGCGTGTTGAAATCGCCGTCACTAATCGGTTTGAGAATGTTCTGGAATTGTTCGGCGGAGATTTTGCGCAGCCGTGCAGGGAACTCTCGCGCGATCACGGCAATGTATTGCGAATTCATGCCGAGCGGTTGACAGAAATCGTCACGCGCAACCGCCTTGCGATTATCAATCTTGTAACTGTCGATTAACCGCTCGGCTTCGTTGTCTTTGTGGAGGAGATGGAGCGCCCCGGCAAGGTAGGCGCCTGCGATATCGTTTTGCCATTGATCTTTCGCATTCTTCTCAAGGTAATCGCGAAGATTTAGGATGTAATTTGTCGTGATGACGCCTTCGCGTGTAAGAATGTAGATCCCGTAAGCAATGGTGCGGGCTTCAGCGAGATTCTTCGGATCGCGGGTCACCATCTTTTGCAAGTTGCGGAGGCCGCTGGAAAACATGTCCGGCGGCGGCACGAAACCGGCCGCTTTCGATTCACTCAGAAAATCCATCACATAGGCCGACACAAAGCTGATTGAATTTTCGGTTTCCGGCACCCAATAGCCGAAACCGCCCTGATCATTTTGACGCCGCGCAAGGACGCTGAACGTGTGTTCAAGTTGTTTGTTAATTTCAGCGCGGCTTAGACCGAAGTCGGCTTCATCAGCCAGCATCAACCTGCAAAATGCGCCGCTCGTGATTTGTTCGCTGCAGCCGAACGGAAAATCCTTCAGGTAAGCATCGAGACCGCGTGCCAGGCCGAGCGGCAGCGCTGAGACTGTCGCATCGAGTTTGCGAAACTCCGGGTGCATGTCTCTCGTCAGTGGGATTTCGACTTTCTCTTTGAAGTTGCCGCTGCGGACATCGGTCATGTACGGGTACGGGTGGCCGCACGCTGAGACTGGCACGACGCTTCGTTTGCTGGCCATTTCCGTTCGCTATGAACGTGATCTCTCCCGACCCAAGTTTGTCGGTAGCGCGAAATTTGAAGATCGCAGTGTGCTCGCGGCCCTCCGCAATATTCAATATCAGCGATGTGTCCCCTGCTATCGACACTCGCTCATTGGTTTGCACGCGAAGCTCGATCTTCGCATCCGGCCCCGAGCCGTCGACGTTATTGGCAACAGTGACGCCGGCTTCGAATTCGTCTCCAGGCGCAGCGAGCACCGGCACGCTCGGTGTGATTACAAACGGCCCGCGAATCAGCGCCTCGCGCTCGCTGGAGCCGACCGCGTCATCCGCGATCGCAACAGCCATGATCTTCAGGGTGCCATCGAAGTAATCTGGAATATCATAAACGACTTCGCGCTTCGTGCTGTCTGCGTCGATGACACCCGACCAAAACACCACCGGCTTTTCCGTGACACGCTTGAAGGGATTCAAGCGTTGAACGTCGCCGCCCCCGCCGAAGGCCGACGCCGAACGCAACAGCGAAAATTCCGGAATAATCAGATCGACGATTTGCGCGGTGTCGACGCGCAGCATGCATTTGCGAAAGTAAAATCCGAGCGGGTCCGGCGTTTTGTAATCGGTGACTTGCAGAATGCCTTCGTCGACGGCGAAAACAACGATCTTGCCTGGTCGATCCGTTTTGTAGCTGATGTGCAATGGTTCGCCCGGTTTCGCAGTCATTGCTGCATCGATTTCAACGTTAAGTCGGCGCTTTTCTTTGTTTGCAGTAAACGAAACGACGCCATAGCTCAGCGGGCTGATGAAAATTTCTTTCGAATCAAGCGCGCGGACGAACGCTACGTTGACGTAACCGCTCCCTTCGAAATTTTCCGGAATACGAATGTGCTGGACGCTACTGGCCGAGTCGGCACGAAACCATTGCTGCTCGTAAACGTGGTCCCTCTCAATCGTGATTAAACCGCTCCCAACGTAGGGCGCCGTGATGCTGACCGCGATTTCATCACCGCTATTGTACTGCGCGCGGTCGAGTTTCACTTGCAGCTCGGCATTCTTTTCCAGTGCCCGCGAGACTGAGCCGCGGCCAATGACACAAAATTGCAGCTTCGCGAGGCGCCGATCCTGATCGTCACGCAACTCGAAAACGTAATTGCCCGGCTCATCGGTAGGGAGCGCGTAGTGAAGGCCATTTGCAGAAACCGAAATCTTTTCCGATTTCGCGACGCGTTCTTTCAAAACAGATTCGTAGGCGAAGTTGCCGCTTTCCTGTTTGGTCAAAACGGACACATGTTCCTGCGCGATCACATTCGCAGTCACGTTTGCAAGCGCGATGCGTTTGAGTTGCGGATCGACGGCGACAAGATCGACCGCGCGCGGTTTATTCATCTCAACGTAACGCAGTTCGCCGTCGGCTTTGCAGCCGATCACATACGGCAAAGCCGAAACGAGCGCGTCCATCGTGCCGGTAACACTGCGCCCGCCTTCCGCCTCAAATCCTTCTGCGATAAAACGCATTGAGTAAGTAGCGTCGGCGAAGCGCTCAAGCTGCAGATCGAATTCTGTTTGGCCGCCGGCATCGGTTTTGTTCTCACCAAGCTCGATCGTCTGTTCATGGCGTTCTTTCTTCTCGTCGAAAAGCGGATCGAAGAAGACGTAACCTGGAAAATCCGAGAAAGAGAATGCGCTCGGCGTGAGTTCGAGTTGCGCGGTTACCTTGCGATCGGTTGCTGGCGTTCCATAAAGATTTGCGAGCATAACCTCGGCGCGCATTTCCTTTGGTTGAATCCAACCGTGCGACGCATTCTGTGACAGCCGCGTCTCGATCTTCATCCGGTCTGGGAGAAATTCTTTTACGTTTGCAGTGGTCGAGCCGAGCAATGTTGAGCGCTTGCTGTTCTTAACGAGGTACACATTGAAAGTGTAGAGACCGGTCGGCGATTCATTGGCCGTTTGATAAGTCAGCTCGGTGAATCCACTGCTGGGCAAATTGATTTTCCTGGTTTGAACCGAGTGATCTCGCGCATCCACCACTTCTGTTTCAATGGGAAGCCCTCCGAGCTTGCCATTCCAGTTACGCTGCTTCACCACTATGCCGACGTGAACGTCGTCGCCGGGCCGGTAAACACCCCGCTCGGTGAACACGAAGGCATCGAGGTTTTCCGGCAGAACACTGTCAACGCCGTCGATGTCGAATCGTGAAAAGTTCAGTTGCCGATCTTCGCGAGCGTACGGAATGAACGAGACATCGTCACCGTTACGCGCTACGAATGCGACCGGCGTTTTCTCCCGCGTTGATTTCTCGACCGAGCCAAACGCGCAATGGCCATTTGCGTCGGTTGTGGCGCTTTGAATGGGAATCCCGTTTTTGCCTAAAAGATCGACGACCACATTCGGCAGCGGCCTTCCTTCCTTGATCGACATGAGAAAAACGTCGTGAGTGCCGTTGGCGTTTTTCTTCGTCAGGATCCCAACGTCGGTGACGAGAATGAAGCGCGAGTCTTTGACAGCCTTGATTGATTTTTTCGTCGCTGAATCCCAGCCGCGGGCAGTTACAAAAAAGAGGCCGCGCTCGCTCCCGCCGTCAGCCGGTTTGCGCAAGTGCTCGGAGAAATCGAACGCCGAATAGTTTGCCTTCCATTTGTTCTCGAGCGCGATCCCCTGATGCTCGAGCGCGATCCGCGAAATGTTTTCCTCGTTGAAGAGATCGGAGACTTGAAACCGAGGATGCTGGAATTCTCCCTCAGTCTGGCTGATCAGATGATTGATCTGCGTCGTGGCGACCCGGGCGATTTCGTACTCAATCGCGCCCAGTCCGCGGGAACGGACCGACAACTTTCGTTCGCCGTTGAGCGCGAGTAATCCGCCCTGGCCCTCGATCTGAACTTCCCGCGGCAACCTGGGAACATCGACCACGGCGTTGTAATCCTCGCTCAGAGGAAAACCGCCAAATGCACGCACGCCTTTGTTTACGCGGACGTAAAGTTCGCCATCGCTTTCGACCCGGATCCGGAATGCATGCTGTCGATCTTGTGGCTTCTCGGATTCGATGAATGTAAACGCCACCGGTCGTGCGGCGGCGAGAATATCATCGGGAACATCAGTCGCACTTTCCCAACGCTCGGTTTCCTTTACTTGCGACCCGACCGAATCATCATCGGAATCAGTTCCTTCGCTGGACGCAGTAGAATCACCAGACGTTTCATTGAGATCTCCTTCTGTTTCGATCTCGGCGGCTTTTTCAGCGTCGGAAAGTTTGCGCTTCGGCAGCAATCGGATTTGAAGCGCTTTCGCCAGGTCGCGCGTACTGATGTCGGCCGTAGTGTTAAGGATGACGAGTTGCTCCGGCTCACCGTTTTTGTTGCGCGCGATGGTCGTTTGAATGGCATCGATCTGAAACATTGATGCCACCGAGGGAATCCGGAGCTTCTGCTCGATTGAGTCCCGTGTTTGCGCGCCGCCCTGGGCGGTGCGGACACCTTTCGTAACCGTCAGCTTGAGAAAATCGTCGTGCCCCGGCAGCACGATCGGGGAGCTGTGCACGTACGCCAGGCGACGATGCAGGCCATACGTGGTAGTGAAATGCGGCGCTGGATCGTCAGGCGCAAAAATGTTTGAGCCGCCCACCATTGTGAGCTGGACGTATCGATCCAATTCGCCAGGATCAACCGCGTGCGTCAGCTCCAAAGTCGCGCTGATTTCACGCCGGGTCGGATTCGTCGGGTCCTGATAAATTTCGAGTTGCTCAATGGCGATCGAAAATGGCGGAGTTTGTGTTTCATAGACAAGCCGCTCCATCGCGATGTGGCGCGGGAAAAAGTTTCTCTCGAAGATCACTCGGAGTTTTTGATCTGCCGGCCAATCTTCGGTCGGCTCGAACACCAGAGTGTTGGGCTGGATCCAGTGCCATGTACCATTCAAATGCGGCTCGAGTCGGACGCCTTGCACCGACGGCTTCTTCAGGTCTTCAAGGCGCGCCGCTGATTCGCTAAAGTGGATCGTAAGCCGCGGGAACTTCAGTTCTTTCTCCAGTTTGGTGACTTCAATTGGAACGATTTTGGCCGACACTTTTTTGGGCTTCGGCAGATGCGAATACCAGTTCCAGGTCCAAGCTCCAGCGCAGGAGATCAGAACAATCGCGGTAGCGGCTGACAGGATTAGCCTCGGATGAGCACGTTCGAAGCGATTCCACCCGTCGGCGGTTCGGCTCACCCAACCCGGTGGTCGCCAGGAAATATTTCCAAAAATTAGCTGGGCAAATCGCCGCAGCGCCTCAGCGATGCGAGAAGTAGATCTGCTGAGCTTTGAGAGAAGTTCGGGCTTTTTCATAAGGGGAATACGGGGGCCGAGCCAAAATCTTTCAGGAAATCTTGATGAAAGATTTCACCCCTTCGTATTGCGTTTAGCGCCAAGGGCGCTGTGTCGTTCTCAGCCTGGAGAGCTACCCCAGACTCGTTCTGAATGCCTCGCCTTTGGCGCTAAATTGAACACAGCGGTCTGGTGGACGCCGCTCCTTGATTGCCGTCGTTCGCCAGAATGGTTAAAACCTGGACATGAAACAGCCGAGCTTGCTCGCAACGCGACGCAGCCTGGTCGACCGGTTGGCCGATTGGGGCGATCAACTGCGGTGGCAGGAATTCTTCGACATGTACCTGGAAGCTCATCTACTCCGCGGCACGCCAATCGGGTCTTACGGATGGGGAAGCACAAGAGGTCGTGCAGGAAACGGTCATCACCGTGGCGAAAAATATCGACAAGTTGAAATACGATCCCGCAATCGGCTCCTTCAAAGGCTGGCTGTTGCAGATCACGCGCTGGCGAATCGTCGATCAATTTCGGAAACGTGAGCCCGGGAACGCGAAACGCCCCCGTTCTGCGGACGATCGCGCGACAGCGACAATCGAACGCGTTCCAGATTCGCGCGGAGCAGATCTCGACGCGATCTGGGAAACCGAGTGGAAAGAGAATTTGCTCGAAGCAGCTATCGCGAGAGTGAAAAGAAAAATTGAGCCGAAACAGTTTCAAATTTTTGATTGCTACGTTCGCAAAGAATGGCCGGCGACGAAGGTTGCTGCACGCTTGGGAGTCAGCGTCGGACAGGTGTATCTGGTGCGTCACCGCGTCGGCGCGTTACTGAAAAAAGAAGTAAGAGCGCTGGAAAAAATTTCTGGAACATAGACTTGCAGTCTGTGTGCCCAGCGGGTTTGCAACCGCTGACGCCGGTGAGTATTGCCAGACAGCGGAGTCCAACTCCGCGGGGCACACAGGGCAGAGCCTTATGTTCTGCGGATTGCTTCGCCTGCGCTGCTTGTGTAAAATCCGGCTATTCCCGACCAGGTTACTGCTCAGATTCCTATTATTCCCGACCACGAATTGCTACGTGTGATCGGCCGCGGCGCTTACGGTGAAATTTGGCTGGCGCGGACCGTGACCGGCGCGTTTCGCGCAGTCAAAATCGTTTACCGCAAAACGTTTGAAAGCGAACGCATGTTTCTGCGTGAATTCGAAGGCATGTCCGCGTTCGAGCCAATCTCTCGTGCGCACGGCGGATTCATCAACATTTTGCACGTCGGCCGCACCACCAGTTATCTCTATTACAGCATGGAACTGGCCGACGACCATCTGGATGGGCGTCGGATCGATATCGGCAGCTATGAACCGCGGACGCTGAAAACCGATCTGAAGCGACACAAACGCCTTTCCGCCGATGAGTCGATCCGGCTCGGGCTCTCGTTAACCGAAGCGCTGGAAGCCTTGCACATGCGTGGCTTGACGCATCGCGACATCAAACCATCGAACATCATTTTTATCGAGGGCGTGCCGAAGTTGGCCGACATCGGTTTGGTAGCGACCAGCGGACAACAATCGTTCGTTGGAACCGAAGGGTACGTGCCGCCGGAGGGTCCCGGCACGCCATGCGCGGATGTTTACAGTCTCGGCAAACTTCTTTACGAAACCTGCACGGGAAAAGACCGCCTCGATTTTCCGGAGGTCGATTCGCAATTGAGCACGCGGCCAGACCGCGACCGCCTCCTTCAACTTAACGACGTGCTCGTCAAAGCATGCGCGAACGATCCGAAGAAGCGTTACGACTCGGCCGCGGAGATGCATCGGGACCTCGCCGCACTCGATCGCGGTGAACATCCCCGGAAATCACGCGCAAAAATTTGGATCGCGGCGCTATCGTTGATGGTTCTTCTGGTCGCAGCGATCGGATCCTGGCTAATGTGGTCACAGCCGAGCGCCGATCTTCACTTACAAACAACGATCCGGACCGAGCCGGCCGGAGCACTTGTCGTTTTAAGCGATCATGCGCAAAAAAGCCCCGCGACATTCGGAGATTTGGAACCGCAGAAATATAACCTGCGCATCATGAGTCCCGGATACGAGCCAGTGGAAACGAGTATAGACTTCAGGCGCAAAAGCTCGCTTGATCTGCCGCCATTTCGACTCGTGCGTAGTAAAGGGGCGCTCCAAATCCAATCCGAGCCTCCCGGAGCCCAGTTCTGGGTAAAAAACGAAGACGGTCAGATTTCCCGCGAAGGCGTGACGCCGCAAAACATGGCCGATCTTCCAACCGGTAAATACTCAATCGTCGCGCGCCGCGGCGATTGGGAGATGCGCGACGAGGTTGAAGTGCAGCGCGGAGAGACCGCGAACAAGTCGTTGGCTTTCGTGAGTGCGAGCACAAATATCACCAGTGAACCCGGCGGCGCAGAGATTTTGGTCGACGGAAAATCTCGCGGCCGGACGCCGCTTCGCCTTGATCTGCCAGCGCGTCCGCACGAATTGGTCGCGCACCTTGATGGCTGGCCTAACGAACAGCAAAAGATCGACGTCGCCGCGCAACGGGAAAATGTGGCCCATTTTGTCTTTGCAAATGGCAGCGTAAAGATCACCAGCGCACCCGGTGGGGCGACTGTTATTGGCAACGGGAAAGACTTCGGTCAAACGCCGCTCGTAATCGAGGAAGTCAAACCCGGCGATGTCACCTACGACCTGCAGCTAGGTGGTTACAAGCGGGGTTCGGTTACTGGGAAGGTTGAGCCGCAACAGCAAACATTTCTCGCGGCGCGCCTGGAAAAAACCGTCGGTCCCGAGCCAGGTCAGCCGTTTACCAATTCGCTTGGGATGAAGTTCGTTCCGCTGGGAGACGTCCAGGTTTCCGTTTGGGAAACGCGCCTGCAAGATTACGAAGCGTTTTGCCGCGCGACCGGGCGACGATACGATCCGCCCGACTTTCATCAAACATCAAACGATCCGGTGGTAAAAGTAAGCTGGTTCGATGCGATGGTATTTTGCAAGTGGTTGACCGAAAAGGAACGCAACGAAAATCTCATTGAAGAGCGACAAGCTTATCGGCTTCCGACCGATTCCGAGTGGAGCATGGCCGTTGGCCTTGCAAAAGAGAGCGGCGCGACGCCGGAAGCGCGCGACGGAAAAATCAAAAACGAATTTCCGTGGGGAAAACAATGGCCTCCACCGAATGGCGCAGGAAATTACACCGTTACGCAAAAGCGGCGCGGCGCAACAATGCCGGCTGGAAACTTCAAGCCAAATTCCATAGGCTTGTACGATCTAGGCGGAAACGTTTGGGAATGGTGCCTCGACACTTACAAAGGCGACAGCAGTGCAAGCGGTCGCGATTGGGGAGTGCTACGCGGCGGCTCCTGGGCGACAAGCAATCGCCTCGAAATGCAATCCTCCTATCGCAACGTAGTCGACCGCAATGATCGCGACGTGATTTACGGATTTCGCTGCGTGCTCGCGACGCAATCCGGTGATGACATTAAAACCCAGTAGGTGGTCCCCTCCCCTGGGAATAATTCCGGGGCCGAACGTCAATGATGGCTGCCCTCGATTTCGTTTTCTTTATTCGGTTCGCAGCGCCGTCATCGGATTGACGCGAGTGGCACGGCTCGCGGGGAAAAAACACGCAAGAAGCGCCGCAGTAGCGAGCATCAAACTTGCGCTGACGAGCGCCAATGGATCGGTGGGGCTTACTTGATACAAAATTCTGGCCAGGACGCGCCCTGCAGCCAGTGAAAGAAGGAGGCCGGTACCAACGGCGAGAGCTGTTTGCATCGCGCCCTGTCGCATGATTAGCGCGAATACGTCCCGCCGATGTGCGCCCAATGCCATGCGGATTCCGATTTCGCGGGTCCGGCAGGCGACCGCATAGGCTTTTACACCATAAACGCCGACAACGGCCAACATTAGCGCAATTACGCCGAAAGCGCCGAAGAGAGTTGCTCCAAGTTTAATGATCCAAAGGTCGGGCGACTTTTCCATCAGATCGACATACGGGGTCATCTGCAGCAGCGGCAGATCGGGGTCGATCTCCCGCAGAGTTTGACGAAGCGTCGGCATAAACGCGACGACGGCATGCCGATCTTGCGTGTTCAGCCGCACGTGCAGATATGTCTGGCCGCTGTATCCCTGAGCCAATGGCACAAACAAACGGCATATAAGGGAATCGTTCTGGACGTTATGCCGGTGCTTGCTCACAACCCCGACGATTTCCATGTCGTTAGGCGAGCCGTCCTTAGGCGGTTGGGTATAGCGAATATGCTGACCGATCGGGTCCTCGTTCGGAAAAAGTTTCTTCGCCATTTCTTCATCAATGATCGCCACGCGGCGCGAATCTTTGTTTTTGCATTCGTTGTGAGTGAAATCGCGGCCCCGTAGCAGTTTTATACCGAGCGCCTCGCAGTAACCGGGTGTGATTGCGGTGAAGAGCGAGTTGACGCTTGGGTCCGGCGCCTTCGGATCGTTAGGCATGGCGTCCTTCGTGCGCAGAACCCGGCGCGCGCTGGTGAAATCGGCATACGGCAGCATTGTGCCGATCGCCGCTGCCGTTACGCCGGGTAACTGTCGTACGCGTTGCACGATCTCAAACATCAACCAGCGCGAATCAGTCGGCGTTTTCTTGATCAAGGTGAAATCGAACTCGCTGATGAGATCGCCACGCGCGACGAAACCCGGATTAAGGCCGGCCGCTTTGAGCGCGCCACGAAAAAACAACCCAGCCGCGAAAAGCAACATGAGCGAGAGCGCGATTTGCACCATCACCGAAATGTGGCGCGGCGCGAAGAAACGGCTCAAACGACCGATGCGCGCCGGCTCGCCAACTTGCTGTTTCAGGTCGTTAACCAGATCGGCCTTTGTTGCCTTCAACGCCGGGCCGAGGCTGAAGAGCATGGTCGCGATCAGGCAAAAGAAAAATGTAACTGCAAGCACTACCGCGTCGGGCCGCAATTTGACGACAAAAGAAAAATTCACGGACGCAAGCAGACTGCGCAGCTGTTGAAGTAAAAGATCGTTGCACCAGGCGCTGAGAACCAGGCCGATTAAGCCGCCGCACACGGCAAGCAGAAATCCTTCGCACAATAGCTGCCTGACAATCTGCCAGCGTGATGCGCCGACAGCCAGCCGGACCGCGATTTCCTTCGAACGCGACGTGCCGCGGGCGAGCAGCATGTTCGCGAGGTTCAAACACGCGATGAGCAAGACCGCGCCCGCCATGGCCATGAGCAATGTGGCGATTAGTGTGATCGGCCCGTCATTCTCCGGTTGCGTGCTCAGGCTGAATCGCGACGGCGTTTGAATTTGCAAGTCCCGCGACCCTTCGCTGCCATCCGGTTGGATGGCATTCAATCGTTGCGCCAGCACCGGCAAACGGCCTTTCGCCGCGTCGATTGTTAGGCCCGGACGCAAGCGCGCTGTGAGATTGAACGTGTAATTCTTCGGGTTCAACAGGTCGTGCATTGTTTCGGAATCTCCGAAAGCCGAGCCAAGCTGCGAACGAACGCCAAGCGGCACCCAGATATCCGGTGCGATTAAGGCGTTCGCACCGCTGAATCCGTCCGGCGCGATGCCGATCACGGTGTAGGGCTGCCCATTGATATGAAGCGTGCTACCGACAAAATCATTGCGGCCACCGTTGCGTTTCCAAAAACCGTAGCTTGTCACCACCACAGCGATGTTCGCATTCGGTTTACATTCCGCGGCGTTATAGAACCGGCCGCGAAACGGCTGCACCCCCATCATCGGGAAATAATTCTCCGACGTTAAGAACGCGAAGCTGCGCCGCATTTCGTGTTCGCGCCCAATGCCGGCTACGGCAAACTCGAGCGCAGCAACATCGGCAAACGCGTCTCCACCACTCTCCCGTAGCGCGCGATATTCGTTGTATGAGAACTGGCGATAATCGTGGCTCGCGTTCTGGCGGGCTGTGAAAACATTCACCACTTCCTTTGGCCGGACCGGCACAACCGGCTTCAACACCACGCCGTTGATCAGCGCAAAAACGGCCGAGTTAACGCCGATTGCCAACGCAAGTGTCAATACCGCCACCGCGGTAAATCCCGGCGTCTTGAGAAGCTGCCGCAAAGCAAACCTGAAATCCTGCATCATGATGATCCTTCTTCGTTTTCACTGAGATGCAGCTTCTCTGCTTTTTGGATTCAGCAGTTGTGCCTCGGGCGAAGGATTCTGGTCGAGCACACCTTTCCTGGCCGGCACAGCACGCGTTATTTCCGCTGTGGGCCGTGCTCGCGATTGCCGCAAGCAGCTCTCTCTTGCTTCGGGAAGATTTGGCCCGTCAGTAACGATGCTTGGCCTGGATCAAGCTTGCGTGTGACGCGCGTAGTGTCTGTCAACGCCTTTTGGCAGCAGTCGTTTGCGGCCGCGTTGTC
Source organism: uncultured Verrucomicrobiae bacterium (assembly GCA_963757675.1). GTDB lineage: Bacteria > Verrucomicrobiota > Verrucomicrobiia > Chthoniobacterales > UBA10450 > Udaeobacter. The sequence goes on from CAVWTH010000014.1 coordinate 127,480, forward strand.
GGCGGCGCGAGAGTGTCGCTCGGCCGCCTTTGGTCCGCATCCGGGCACGGAAACCGTGCTGGCGTTTGCGCGTTCGCTTGGATGGTTGATAGGTGCGTTTCATAAAACCCAGTCGGGTCCGAGAGCGCTTACAGTAGGGGGAAGCCCCGCATTGTCAACGACACCGCAACCAAACTTCGCTCTGGTATCGGACTATTTCAGCCATGATGAAGTGAACCAGGGCGATTTGGGTACGGCGAATGCACATTGAGTCAAATCGTAGTTAATCAGCACCCAGAATTTACAAAGTTGCCAACAGGGCGCATTTTTGGAATAACAAGCCGGAGTCAATGAGCGCAAAAGAAAATGTTGTGATCGAGCCGGCAACCGAAGCCGACCTGGACGAGCTTTCGGGAATGCTCGGCGAGTTGTTTGCTCAGGAGGGCGACTTTCGTCCAGATAAAGACAAACAGCTCCAAGGACTGCGGCTCATCTTCGAACAACCGAGCCGCGGCCGCGTTTTTGTGTTACGCCATAAAGGCGCAATCGTCGGGATGATAAATTTGCTCTTCACGATCAGCACGGCCGAAGGCGGTTTCGTCATTCTTTTAGAAGATCTCGTGGTGCACAAGCAGTATCAAGGCCAGGGCTATGGTAACAGACTCCTCGAACACGCCATTGATTTCGCGAAGAAGAAAAATTTTCTCCGAATCACACTGTTGACCGATCGACCGGAAAATGTGGCGCAGGCGTTTTTCCGGAAACACGGTTTTGTCGAATCTTCGATGATTCCGATGCGCTTGTGGATCGCCCCGCCGCAAAGCAGTGAGTAGTGATCAGTGCCGCTTCGCAAGATTCTTCCTATCGATCCAGGTGTTCAGTTGAGTTGCAAGGCGTTTTTGGAATTCGGTCCGAAACTGAATTTCATCGACCGCTTTCGCCACTTCGCGTGCAGTAGCCGGCGGCAGGTTCGTTTTCGCGTACGTTTTTAGTTCGGCCGCGCGCGAGTTGTCTGTGAAGAACGTGAACAGACTCGGCGCATAGCGGTTCGTGCCAGCCGCATCGGTTTTGGCGAGCAGCGTTTCCATGTTCGCGGCGGCGAACTCCCACGCAATCTCAGGATGACCGCTATCACGCGCGACGCGGGCGACCAGGAATAGGGCGCGACTCGTTGGCAGTTCATCAGTGAGCGCAATCGGGAGCGTTTTCCTGATCAGCTTCGGATCGATCGCTTCGGCCAACGCGTTATAGTAATTTTGCTTTTGCTCGATGCTGCTCGTTTTTAACCCAAGCTCGTGCAGTTCATTCCAAGTCTTCTCGTTGGCATAGCGACCCACCACGGCCAGAATTGCGGGACGCAGATCGGGTGCGAGGGATGTCGCATCCGTGAGGTATGTCTCGAAACGCGCACGGCAGCCGGCGATGATTTCCGGATCGTTCAAATCCCCTAATGTGCTAATCAAGCTCGCGCGCAGGCGTCCGGCGCTGGGCGGTTCGCCTGCTTTAGGTTCCCAGCCCAGCGCGTCAAAAGTCGGCTGCAAAAGCGATCGGGCGTAGTGCTGAAACTTTTCGTGTTGCGGAGTGCCGATCAGCAGATGGTTGACAAAATCTAAAACATCGATGATCTGCTCGCACTCGGCGAGATTCGTGGAAGGAGGCAATTTCTCGACCAATCCAAAGTACAGCGATATCGGTTCGCGACCGGCATACACCATTGCCCAGGCATCACTCAGAAGATTGACGCGATCTTCGACATCAAGCTTCTGCAGCGCTTCGAGTAATAATTTCCAAGAGGGCGCGTCGTATTCGACCCGATAATTTCCGGCGCCGTTTACGTTCACCTTGAGCGCGCGATCTTCGGGGATGTTTTCCAGAACAGCTGTCTTGCCGGTCATCAGTAAAGTTGCAGGCGGTTCGCCAACGACCGAATACGTCAACGGGATTTTCCAAAGAAGCGATGGGGCATTTTGGTAATTCACCGTGAAGCGTTCTTGTGTGAGTTGGACCTTGCGACCTGCCTCACGTTTGACGTTTACGACTGGAAATCCCGGTTGCTCCGTCCAGCCGGCGGCAATTTCACCAACCGGTTTTTTCGAAGCTTCGGAAAGGGCATTCCACAAATCGGCAGTAGTCGTGTTCGAATATTTGTGCGCGGCGATATATCGGCGAATTCCGTCGCGGAAAACCTCCTCGCCGAGAAAACTTTCCAGCATTCGCAAAAACGACTGGCCTTTTTTGTACGTGATGTCGTCAAAGGAGCTGTTGGCTTCTGATTCCGTCGCGACAGGCCGCTGAATCGGGTGGGTGGTCGAACGCGCGTCGCCTTCCATGGCCGCTTCCCGGGCGATCCCCGTCCGTCGGGTAGGATCTCGCGGTAACTCGCGCGCTAGCCACACTTCCCATTGCGGATTGAAATGCGCGGTGCACTTGCTACCCATCCAGGAAGCGAATCCTTCGTTGAGCCAGAGATTGTCCCACCACGCCATCGTCACAAGGTCGCCGAACCACATGTGCGCCATCTCATGCGCAACCACTTCATAAATGTTTTGCTTTGTCTCGCCTGAAGAATTCTTCGGATCGAACAAAAGCGCAGGTTCGTAATAGGTAATCCCGCCCCAGTTTTCCATCGCGCCACCGAAGCCACCGGGAATCGCAATTTGGTCCAGCTTCGGCAACGGATATGGCACACCGAAATAATCGTTGTAGTAGCGCAAAATCTGGGCCGAGGCTTCGAGCGCGTAACGACCCAGTTCCGCTTTGCCTTTTGTCGCGATCACACGGACCTGGGTGGAGCCGACTCGCGATTCGATGAAGTCGAGTTCCCCCGCTACAAATACATTCAGGTAGCTGGACATCGGCGGAGTCGCCTCGAAGTGCACTTCATTTCCGCCTGCGACTTTTTTCTCGCTCTCGATTGGCATGTTCGACACCGCGAGCCATTTCTCCGGCACGACGACGGTCAATTGGAAGCGCGCGCGGAAAGCCGGTTCATCCCAGCAGGGAAAAAAACGCCGCGCGTCTGTCGCTTCGAATTGCGTCCCGAGCATGACCTTGCGCGCGCCGGTCCCCTGTTCCTGATAATGGACATAGAAAAGCCCCTGCCCTTGTTCATTGATTTTGCCGGTGAAACGAAGTGCGAGGGTGTGATCGCCGGCTGTGAGTTCGGACGGCAGCGTCAGCGTCAGTAATTCGTTTTCGTGATCTACCTTGATCGTGGAAGCTGGCAATGCTCTTCCATCAACGGAAGCGGCTTCAATTTTGAGTTCCAGCGCGTTCAACACGAGCTGATGGACGTGACTGTGCACCTTCAGGTTCACCATCTCCATTCCGGAGAAGGTGAGTTTGTCGATATTCGGAACGATCCGAATGGAGTAATCCGTCGGTAGAACCTCTTTGGGAAGTTTTCCCGGTGTCTGGTTGAAGTTAAATGGTTTTTCCACAGCTCGAACTAACGATGTTCCCGAAAATAAGACCAAAAGTAAGAGAAGCAGAACGCGCATATCTTGCACTAACTGAGATCGGCTCACAGGACTCGCGACGATCTAACTCACTTCACTACGAGCACAAGCAGCAGTTGTCCCCCACCCACTTGCGGACCTTTGATCACCAGCGGGCTGTGCTTGCTCAACTTGGCTTCGGTTTCCAGCAACAGCTCTTTCTCTTTGTACAGTTTCAGGTTCAACACATAGCCGCCCTTGCTTTCACCACGTGCATCTACGTGCAACCCGAAAAACTTGCTGGTCTCGAGCCAGTCTTCTTGACCGGTTTTGAGGACCTTTTGCGATTGGCCGATGACCTGAAATTGATTGTAACCGAAAAATCGTTTCAGCGATCCCTCGATGTGATTCAATTCGGATGGAATCGGCTGCGGTTGCGCGACGTTCTCCGCCATGACCAGCCCGCTCCAGACCGTCTCCGCGGCACGTGATGCCGACACCGCACTCATCACGACAACAACAGCGATTGTGAGCGCCAGCGAGCGATGCATGAGCACTTATTTCGCGGCGTAATCCGCGGGGAGGCTTTGCAAGCCCTCGGTCCAAAGCACCGTTACCCGGTCTTGTTTCACTTCGAATACCGAAACCGTCGCATTCGGACTGACGACAGGATCAACGCGTGCATTCAGAATTTGAGACAAGTATTGCGATTCCTCAGCGGGATTCTTCTCGTGCATGACTGCAAAAGTGAAAATCACAAAAACAGCCAGCGACGCTGCGCCCGCCCACAGCAGCCGGGGGACCGTCCACCACTTATAGCTTGCAGTCTGCCCCGTGCTTCGGCGAGCCGGCTCGCGAGTTTCCTGGATAATTCTTTCCCGGAGCTGATGACTGAAGAATTCTTCGTTCGCCAGCGGGTGGGCACTTAGCTCGCGTTTCAACAGCTCCCCAAGTTTCTTCGACTCGGCTTTTTCCGCTTCAGCGGCAGCTTTGTCAGGCAGCGAGGTTTCAAACTGCGATAGTTCAGGCCCACTGAGCTGATCGTCCAGCCATGCTGTCCATTTTTCCTCAAACGTTTTCATAAACGTCTCTCAGTAAATTTTGCAATTTCTTGCGTGCATAAAACAGACGCGACATCACGGTGCCGATAGAGCATCCCAACGCCTCTGCGATCTCGTGATATTGCATGTCGTCGATTTCTTTCATCAAAATGACAGCGCGATGTTCGGGTGAGAGCTGGGCAATTGCTTTTTCTATCCGGGCGCGAATCTCTTCACGTTCCATCACTTTATGGGGCAACGCTTGTGTTTTTGGCACGGTTTTGGATGCCGGATCAATCTCGGTTAATTGAATTGCGTCGTCGAACTCGGTGCCACCGCCTTTGACCTGCTTTTTGCGCAGCCAATCGATGGTCACGTTCATAACGATGCGATAAATCCAGGTGTAAAACGAAGACTGACCGCGGAAGCGTCCGATCGACTTCCATGCTTTTAGAAAGCTGTCCTGAGCTAAATCCCAGGCGTCCTGTTCGCTATGAACCATGTTGTAAATCATGCCGAATACTCGTGTCCGGTAGCGAGTTACCAGCTCGTCGAATGCCTCGGTGTCACCGGCCTGGCATCGTTTCACCAAGTCCAATTCCGACACATCGGACTGCGCCAGAGTCGCTTCCGCTTGAATCATTGGACGGAGCGCGCCCTTATTTCATTCAACGCCGGAAGGTGTCGGGCCCGAAACGGCGACGCCACTCGGCGCGATATTCACCCATCAAGCCTACGATGCCGTCGCGCACTTCAAACAGTCGCTGCTGAAGTACCGAGTATTCCGACCGGCTAATCAGTCCGGCGGCTTTTCGCAATTGCGCCGCTGCATTCATCGAAGTGGTTATCGCCTTCAAGGCTCGTTTCAAATAGGCGATCGTCATCCCGATTTCATCGAGCTGATCACCGCTCAACGCCGCGGCCAGCTTCGCACTTGCCAGCGCGGCGTGTGTTGCCAGTTTCACCGCTGACGGCTCGTTCTGAAGTCCGGCGTTTTGATCGAACAATTGATCGATCCAGAGGGTAAGATCGAACGCAGCGCGATAAAGATCGTGCTCCTGGAATGTTTCGCCTGACGCACCTGGCGGATCGGTGTCGGTTTCGTCCTCTTCGGCGGCATTCTCGTCGAGAAGAGCGTCAACCTCCGCGCTCCAATCCTTTGCATCCAGCAACTGTGTCCAGCCCATTTCGCGCGCGATGATTTCGTCGCGGCGAGGATCATCAAGATACGTTTCCAGCAACTGCATGTACTTTTCAGTCTTGCCGTCCTGTTGCTGAAGAAAGCGCTCCCAATCGTATTCGTCCCACATGCGTTCAGGCTCGCCCCAATCGCCGGCCATGCAGGAACTAAACGCGAGCTTCGCTTTGCGCGCAAAATGTTTTCGTGCGGCTTTGCTGTTTCAAATCGCTTCGCGAGCTGTTGGGGTTGCATCCGGCTCTGCGATCGGTACGTTCGCCTCCGTGAAAAAACGTGCTGGGTTATACGCTATGCTTGCTTTGCTAATCGCGTGCCTGTTTTCCGCGTGTGCCTCGTCTACTGAGGAAGGCGTGGTAACTGAATCGACTCAACCAGGGACGTATTCTCCTGAGGCACACTTCGCGCGTCCGTCATATGCGGGCGACACGGGTGGAATGAGCTCTTCACACTCGGGATTAGGATTCTGAATTCATAATCCGGCCCTCACAGAACGCCGCTACAGCTGAGCATAGCGAAAGAAGCTGGTTTATTAGCGTCAGCGCCGTCTGTTGTTTATCGGTCGTTCTTTATAGCACGGGTGGTTGTATCGGCGATGTAACGTAGCTAGGTTCGGCAGCGGTGATCAAACAAGTTGCACTGACAGGCGTTCTCGCCTTGCTGATCGCGCTTTTGCTCTCGGCCTGCACCGCGTCCGGTGATGAATCAACATCCAGTCAGTCGGCCTCGCAGTCGACTGCGGCTGTCCCCGGAGAAAAAATGTCCGACGACGAACGTTACGCTCCCGGGCCCATGGGATCCAGCAGCGTCCACTGGTGATTCTTCCGGTCTGCCAGGTTGGCAAATTGTAGCGGTGGTTGTCTAAAAGCGCGTTCGGCGATGCGCGGAGCTCCAGCACCCGCCGGTTGCAGGTCAATTTCCATTCATGAAGTGTAGCAATGCTTCGTGAACACCGGCGCCGTGGTCTTTCTGCGCGATATAACCGCCGGCCTTGCGCACGGCACGTTGCACCTCGGGAATGGCATTAGCGGGACACGATGGCATCGCTGCAAACGTTCCGTCCAACATCGACACGTCGTTGTGATGATCGCCTGCAGCGAAGATATTTTCTCGCGGAACTTCCAATAAACGTGCCAACTCAGCCAGCGCCGCGCCCTTGTGATAATCGGCATGACAAAAACGCAGGTAAATTCCGTTCCGCTGGTAATCCAGCTTCGGATGCCCGGCTCGCGCCTGCCGGATAAAATCCGTGATGCGCTCCATATCTTCCTCGCTTTCGGCAGCCAACCCTTCAAGTCCCGCGAAATTGTAGATGAGACGCGCTCTTGTTTGATTCGTCGCGAAATCCACGAACTCGGCCAGTACTGAATCAGCAGACAAAAACAACTCGGCGTGATCGCGCGCGCAGCGCTCGTTCCATTCGCCAAACGGCTCCCATCTATCGCTATTCTGTCCCGGACGAAAAACGTCGCGCTCCGTGGTAAGAATGAAGTCCGGGCGAATTGGTAACGCGAATTCCGCCAGACCGGTTTCGAGCAAATCGACGGAGCGACCCGTATTGATCGCCCAGCTCGCGCCACCATCCTGCAACTTGCGAATCAATTCCATACAGCGCGGGTCAAATACCGGTCCGCTGGCGCGTGAAACGAGCGTCCCATCAAAGTCGATACTGAGCAGTCGAATTGGTGAACGCATGGAAGCAATTTAAGAATTGATTTTCGACGCACAATGCGTCGATTACCTGAGGAGTGCAAAAAGGCGATGAAATCGGCTTACGAACTTGCGATGGAACGGCTTCAAAAAGAATCGCCGTCGCTCTCGCTAACTGAGGAACAGAAGAAGAAACTTGCTGAAATTGACTCAAGATATCGCGCGAAGATTGCCGAGAGAGAGCTCTTTTTGAAGGAGCAAATTCGGAAGGCCCAAGCTGAGGGTAAGCTCGAAGACGTTGAATCCCTTCAGAAGCAACTTGCCTCCGAAGTCCGGCGCTTACGGGAGGAGTGTGAAGCAAAGAAAGAAAAGCTGCGCACTGGCTTTACGAAACTGTAGCCGGTTCTCTGTGAGACGCACCAGCGCGAGTGATCCAAACACTTTTGCGCCTCGCACAGCGACGCGGCTACAACAACTATCGCGGTAGAGGCGCTCGCCGCGGCGAGCGCCTATTTGGACTCGGCGTTTGGCACAAACGCCGCTACACGCTCGAGCTCGCGCTGGCCGCGTTTCGGTAAATCCGGATCCAAAAAGCCAAGCATGTGCGCATGCTTGATCGTGCGAACGCCTTCCTCCTTCTGCAGGTGCTCTATGCTTCGGCGAAATTTTTCCATCTTCGTCCAATGTACTTTTGGGCGAAAATGGTGCTCGGCGTGATAGCCGTTGTAGAAGAACAGCCAGTTATAGATTTTTCCGTAGCTGCTCACGCCCCACGCGATCGGTTTGTCTGGATTCGCGCCATAATGCCGGTAGTAACCGTTCAAGTAACTGAAACAATGCCCGAGGTACCAGAACGGCAGGAAAAACAGCACGAACCGCCAGTTGAAGAAATGAATCGGCCACGTGGGCACGATGACAGCCATCGCGAAAAGCGTCGTCGCGAATGCAGCCAATTCGAGGTTGCCCCAGAAATGATCGCCGTTGTTGCGTTTTCTCAATTCCTTTCGGATCGCGCCGACATCGTCACGAAAGAAACTCAGAAAAACGTAGCTCCACGGATTTTCCGCTTCGCCGTCGTGGCCGTGCTTGTAGATGGACAACCAATCAATCGTGTCACCATTTTCATCCTGTCGATCCGAGTTTCCCTTGTGATGCTGCATGTGGACACCGTCGTACATCGTCTGCGAGAAACAGCACGCAATCGATTGCGTGATTCCAAACAGGCGATTGAGCGGCTCCGAGCGGAAAAACGCGTTATGAATGAAATTGTGCCCTATCCCGTTGATGTTCGCGTTGACCATCAGCGAGTAAACGAAGCCGAGGGTCAGCATCACCCACAGCGGTGCATGCGGAAACAAAAAATAGAGTCCGAAAAGATATGCGAGATGAAAAAGGCCTGCCGCAGCGGGAAGAGCATCCCAGCGGGTATGCGTAAACAGTTTTGAATTTGTAGTTGGGCGTTCTATTCGAATCGCGTCGGCACCCATCGGGAAAACCTCCAACGAAAATACTCGCCACGAAAATTACCCTTGGCAAGTTTGAGGATTGCCAATGTCCTCTCTCGCTGACTAAGTTAGGCGCTCTCGATGTTTGCGCTTCAACCTGAATTAAAAGTTTTCACCGGTTCTGCGAACCGCGATTTGGCCGAGCGAATCTGCAAATATATCGGTGTACCGCTCGGCCAGGCAACGATCAGCTCGTTTCCCGATGGCGAGACTTACGTGAGAATTGAGGAAAACATTCGGGGGCACGACGTGTTCATCGTTCAGCCGACTTCGCCGCCAACCAATCAGCACCTGATGGAATTGCTGATCATGGTTGACGCGGCGCGGCGTGCCAGCGCGGACCGGATCACCGCCGTCATTCCGTTTTTTGGATACGCGCGTCAGGATCGCAAGGATCAGCCGCGGGTCCCGATTACGGCGAAGCTTGTGGCGAATTTGCTGTACGCCGCTGGAGTCAATCGCGTGCTCACGATGGACCTGCACGCGCAACAGGTGCAAGGCTTTTTCAATATCCCGGTGGATCATCTCTATTCGCTACCAGTATTGATCAAGTATTTGCGCGAGCGGCTCACAGGCAAAACGACTGTGGTTTCTCCTGATCTGGGCGGGCTGAAGATGGCATCGGCTTATGCGGAAGCGCTCGGTGCGAACCTGGCAATCGTGGCGAAAGAACGCAAAAGCGCCATGGAGACCGAAGCGCTCTATCTGATAGGCGACGTAGACGATCATGATGTGTTGATGGTGGATGATCTTACCGAAACGGCGGGCACGCTCACCTCCGCGGCAGCGATCGCAAAAAAGCACGGCGCGCGTGATATTTACGCCGGAGTAGCGCACGCTGTGCTGGTGGACGTGGCCATTCAGCGGTTGCAAAAATCTCAGATTACGGAATTAGTAACGACCAACAGCACGCCGGTACGCACTGTGGAAGGATTTAACGTCACAGTGCTCTGCGTCTCCGAGCTTCTCGGGGAAGGCATCAAACGGATTCACAACGACGAATCGGTGTCGTCGCTGTTTAACATCGAGAGCGAAAAAAATGGCAAAACAAGTTAAACTTAAAGCAGAACCGCGGTCGAACGTAGGACGATCCGCTGTGAACAAACTTAGAGCACGCGGATTCATCCCGGCGGTCATTTACGGAGGCAAAGACAAACCGCAGCCGCTGCAAGTTGCTGCGCGCGACATTAACGCGATGATGAGCCAGGCCTCAGGAGAAAACGTCCTGGTCGAACTCGAGATCGCAGGAGAGGCACCGAGCCGCACCGCCCTTGTCCAGGAGGTGCAGCACTCGCCTGTCAGAGGCGACATTCGACACGTAGATTTTCACGCCATCTCCATGGACCAAATGATTCAAGCTGAGGTGCCTCTCGAACCTGTCGGCACGGCCGTTGGCGTGAAAACGTTCGGCGGACTGCTGGAGCAGAGCTTGCGCGTATTGGCGATTGAATGTCTGCCGGCCGATTTACCGGACCGGATTACGGTAGACGTTTCGCAAATGAACATTGGCGATGCAATTCATGTCCGCGACATACAACTTCCCTCGAGGGTAACGCCAAAAGTGCAGCCGGATCTCACGGCCTTTTCTGTGGTGGCGCCGGTGGTAGAGGAAGAACGAGCCGCTACGGAGGCAGAAGCTGCAGCTGCAGGACCGGAAGTGATCACTGAGAAAAAGGAAGAAGGAGAAGCTGCCGCCGCGACATCTCCGGGTGCGAAAGAAAAAGCTCCAAAGGAGAAAGAGAAGAAATAATCCAGCTTCGATTTTCGATTTTGGATTTCCGATTGTTCGCGCGTGGAAGAAAGACCTATCCGGCTCATCGCCGGCCTCGGAAATCCCGGCCCCGAGTACGCGGCCACGCGACACAACATCGGGTTCATGGTCGTCGATCAGCTGGCGATGCAGTTTGGATCGACTTGGGAACGATCGGGGAAATGGGAGGCGCTCTCAGCAAAATGTGACGCTGCGCTTCTGGTCAAACCCTTGAGCTTTATGAATCACAGTGGCTATCCGCTCTTGTCAGTTACGCAGTTTTACAAAATCGAACCGCAGCAAATTCTGGTTGTGCTCGACGATCTTGATCTGCCCATAGGGCGTCTTAGATTGCGCGCGCGGGGCGGATCAGGCGGGCACAACGGTCTTGAGTCGATTATCGTGCAGTTTGACACCGAAAACATTCCGCGCTTGCGCATCGGCATCGGCTCCGCGCCAAGCGAAGGCTTAGTCGATTATGTGCTAAGCCGCTTTCTTGACGAGGAAGAGCTCATTGTCCGATCGACGATCGATCGAGCGGTGGAAGCGCTGAAATGCGCAATTGACAAAGGTCTCGTTTCAGCCATGAACACCTTTAACAAATCCGAAGAAATATGAATCGCCGTTACGAAGCGCTGCTGGTGCTAAACACGCAGGCCAAAGAAGATAATGTAAAAGAGATGATCGAACGCCTGGAATCTGAGTTCGAGAAGGAGGGCGCTCATGTCGAGCAGGTGCAAAAAATGGACAAGCGCCATTTTTCATACACGGCCGGGTCACTCGATTCTGGTTATTACGTAAACTTCATCGTGAACTGCGATCCGAGCTCTATTGTTCGGCTGCGCACGAAGTTCAAACTGGATTCCGACGTTTACCGCCAGCATTACCAGCGTCTTGAGGACAAGGCGGAGAAAGCGCCGAAAAAGTTGGCAAAGGCGAAATAATTTCACTATAAGCGCGACATGGCGAACCTGAACAAAGTTCTCTTGCTTGGAAATGTCACGCGCGATCCCGAGGTGCGTTACACGCCCAAAGGCAGCGCAGTTTGCGATCTCGGCGTCGCGGTGAATCGCGCGTACACCACAGACAGCGGCGAGAAACGCGAGGAAGTCACATTTGTGGACGTCACACTCTGGGGAAGAACGGCAGAGGTTGCCAGCGAATATCTGAAAAAGGGCAGACCGGTTTTCATCGAAGGCCGGCTGCAAATGGACACATGGGATGACAAGCAGACCGGGCAAAAGCGAACGCGCCTGCGCGTCGTGGCCGAGAACATGCAACTGCTTGGAGGCCGGCCTCCAAGCGGAGCCACCGATGCGACCGGAGAAAGCCGGCAAGCCGCCGCGCCGCCGAAATCGTCCGCGGCACCTGGACCGGACGAGGACGAAATTCCATTTTGAGGTAGCGGCGGTTCACCGAACCGCCTCGGGTGATTGGGTTCATCGTTTCTACCTATTGTCGGATTGGAATGAACGCGACTGAAGCTTGCATCGCGCTCAACATGCTGCCGACGGTTGGGCCGGTGCGGCTGCGCAAATTGCTTAACGTTTTTTACGAACCGCAGGAAATCCTCGCAGCGAAACGGACTGAGCTTCGCAAGGTCGAAGGCATAGGGAATGAAGTCGCAGACCAAATTTCCAATTGGGAATCGGCGATCGATCTTTCCGCCGAGCTTGAACGGATCCGCGAGTCCGGCGCGACGGTGATCACGCAACAGTCGCAGTCGTATCCCGGTCCGTTGCGCGAGATCCACGCGCCGCCAATTGTGCTTTATGTCTGGGGCGGAATCGAAGAGCGAGATCATCACGCTATCGGCGTCATCGGGGCGCGACGCACGACACACTACGGAATGGAATCGGCCAAGAAGCTCGCATACCAACTCGCTTACGCGGGGCTGACTGTGATTAGCGGATTGGCGCGCGGCATTGATACCGCTGCTCATCAAGGTGCTCTCGCAGCAAAGGGACGGACCATCGCGGTCATCGGCTCTGGATTGGCCAGACTCTATCCACCGGAGAACGCGCCACTCGCCGAAAAAATCCGTAGCGGGAACGGCGCGATCGTTTCCGAGTTCTCGATGGATATCGAACCGGATCGACAAACTTTTCCGATGCGCAACCGCATTATTTCGGGTTGGAGCCACGGCATCCTGGTAGTGGAAGCGGGGCTGAACAGCGGTGCCCTCATCACAGCAGCGCAGGCGTTGGAACAGGGCCGCTCGGTTTACGCGGTGCCCGGCCACATCAATGCGCCGAGCGCGATGGGCTCGAATCGGCTTATCCAACAAGGCGCCAAGCTGGTCATGGACGCCGGCGACATTCTGGATGATCTGCAAATTCTTTTGCCGGAAACAAAACCGTCGCCGGAAGCCGCAGCGCGCCCCTTGCCGCCGCTTTCAGACGAAGAGCGCCGTGTCTATGACGCCATCGATGCGTCCGAGACGCCGATCGATCAAATTGCTGCCCGGTGCGATTTGCCAAGCGCAATCGTCTCTTCTACTCTTCTCCGGCTCGAACTGAAGCGGCTCGTTAAGCAGTTGCCCGGGAAATACTTTGTGAAACTGGGTTAGGCTCGCCCGCGTCTCCATCTTGCAGTTTGCAATTGGCGCGAAGCTAAGCTTCGGTTGCATCTCCAAATGTCCAAGGCACTTGTCATTACCGAGAAACCCAGTGTCGCGAGTGACCTCGCTCGCGTTTTGGGCAAGTTTAAGAAAGAGAAGGATTTTTTTGAAAACGAGCAATACGTGATTTCATGGGCCGTCGGCCATGTCGTGGAACTTCAGATGCCAGAGGACATCGACAAAAAGAAATACGGTTTCTGGCGGCTCGAGACGCTTCCCATTATTCCGGAGAAGTTTGATCTGAAGCCGATCGAACAATCCAGGGATCGTTACAACGTCCTGAAGAAGCTCATCGCACGCAAAGATTTCGACGCGATCATCAATGCTTGCGACGCGGGCCGCGAAGGCGAGTTGATTTTCACCAATCTTTGCCGGCTCGCGAAAAACAAACACCCGGTCAAACGTCTTTGGCTGCAATCGATGACGCCGCAGGCGATTCGCGAGGGTTTTCAAAAATTGCGCGACGGTTCGGAAATGGCCGGCCTGGCCGATGCCGCACGTTCGCGCAGCGAGAGCGACTGGCTCATCGGCATCAACGGCACGCGGGCGATTACGAAACGAATGTTTGGTTCGCGCGCGGGCAACGTCGCGTCAGTCGGGCGTGTGCAAACGCCGACGCTCGCCATCGTCTACGCTCGTGAGTTGGAAATCCGCAACTTCAAGCCGCGCGACTACTGGCGCGTCACCGCGAAATTCGAAGTCGCGAAGGGCGAATACGAGGGCACGTATCAGCGTCCAGACTTTAAAAAGAATGACGACGAGCACGATCGCATCGACCGCATTTGGGATCAGGCGGCGGCGGCAGCGGTCGTGGCGGCGTGCCATGGCCAGCCGATCGCGGCCGTTTCCGAGGAGAAAAAAGCCAGTTCGCAAATTGCGCCACGCCTCTACGATCTGACGACGCTGCAACGCGAGGCGAACGGACGTTACGGGTTTTCGGCCAAGCGCACATTGCAGATCGCGCAGGCACTTTACGAGCGACACAAGATGCTCACTTATCCGCGCACGGATTCGCGCGCGTTGCCCGAGGATTATCTTCCCGTCGTCAGGCAAACGCTGGGCAATCTTTCCGGCTCGCTGCAAACGCACGCGCAGAAGGCGCTCGATCAAAATTACGTGCGACCGAACAAGCGCATCTTCAACAACGCGCAGATCGGCGATCACTTCGCCATTATTCCGACGACGACCGAAGCGAAAAATCTGGACGACGCGGAGGCGAAAATTTTCGACGTGGTGGCGCGGCGTTTCGTGGCGGCATTTTATCCGGCGGCGGAATTCGACGTCACGACACGCCTCAGCACAGTCGCCAGGCACAAGTTTAAGACCGAAGGCAAAATCATGACTTCAGCCGGCTGGCTCGAAGTTTATGGCAAGTGCGCAATTGATGACGATTCCACGCGGGGCAAGGCGTTGCCGGCCTTAAGCGCCGAGGATAATAGCCAAGCCAAAACGCTCGGCGCCACCTTGCATAACGAGGTGACAAAACCGCCGCCCCGTTACACTGAAGCGACCCTCCTCTCGGCGATGGAAACGGCGGGTAAATTAGTCGAGGACGAAGAATTGGCCGAAGCCATGAAGGAGCGCGGCCTCGGCACGCCTGCGACGCGCGCTGATACGATCGACGGATTAATATACCAAAAGTACATGGACCGGCAGCAGCGTGATCTGGTGCCGACGGCGAAGGCAGAGCAGTTGATTCAGTTTCTCACCGCCGTGAAAGCAGCGGAGATCACGACTCCGGCGATGACAGGCGAATGGGAACACCAGTTGCGACTGATGGCGCGCGGAAACTTTCCACGCGAGAAATTCATGGCCGCCATTGTCGAGCAAACGAAAGGCATCGTCGAGCGTGTGAAAGGATTCGAGGAAGACGATTCCGTCGCTCGTATCACGGATATTATTTCGCCCACCGATGGCAAGCCGCTCCGCGAGACATTGCGCGGATACAAATCACAAGATGGCGAGTTTATGATCTACAAGGTCATTGGCGGACGTAAAATGGAGGAGTCCGAGGTACGCGAGCTCGTCCAGAAACGCGTCGTCGGACCGCTCGACGGTTTCATTTCGGCCAAAACCCGCGCCAGCTTCGCTGCAACCCTCAAACTGGTGAAGGATGAGAAGACCACGAAGTGGAAAGCCGAATACGATTTTGGCGACAAGGTCGATCTCGGCGCGGTCGAATCTTTCTGGACCGACCCCGCCACGGGAGCAGAATTGTGCGAGGTCGGGTCGAGCTACGTACTGCGCGAACGCGAAAATGGGGAATGGAAGCAAGTATTCCGCGTTCCTCGTCTCATGTGCAAAAAAGAGGTCTCACGCGAGCAAGCCGTGCAGCTCGTCGAAAAGGGCAAGACCGATTTGATCAAGGGTTTCATCTCGAAGAAAGGTCGACCATTCGATGCGTTCCTTTTGCGCGACGATGCGAAGATCCGTTGGGAATTTCCGCCACGGGCCCCTAAAACCGGAAAGGATGGCAAGCCCATCGAACGCAAAGTCCAGGCGAAAGTCGATCTCTCCAAGGCCAAAGTCATCGGCGAAAGCAAAGTGCACGGCGGCGAGCTGGTCGAGCTGGACGACGCCTACTACGTCCGCAAGCCGGACCAGGACAACCGGCAAGTCTTCAAACTGACGAAGAAACTTTGCGAGCACGACATCACACAGGATGAAGTGAAGGAACTCCTCTCCGCAGGAAAATCGCGGTTCATCGAAAATTTCGTCTCTAAACGCGGCAAGAAATTCGCCGCTCATCTCGTCCTCTCGCAGAAAAAAGACAAAGCCGAGTTCGAGTTTCTCCCGCGTTAGAACGTCCTGGCTGAAATTCCAAAGAGTAGGTGCCGGTGATAACTCATCACCATCGGACCGATCTGTTGCCAAGGTTTATCTCAAAAAGGGGACGGCCATTCTCCGCGCACTTAAAATTGGAAAACGGAAAGATCGGGTTCGAGTTTGCGGAGAAAACGCCTCACGCAAAGAAGCTGCGCAAAGCCGCCGCCAAACTGTAAGCTCAGGTGCCTGACTGCAATTCTGCAGGCGATCGAGCATCCGCTATGAAGGCTCGATCTGTTGTTGGACATGGTGCACCATGGCCACCGCTGCGATGAGGATGAGCGCAGCAACGACCTGGTGCGGGTAGAGACTCGCGTGAAAGAAGCCCCAGGTGATGCAAACGGCGGCCATCGTCTGCATCATCTCGAAATAGCCCGCCGTCGATGCGCGCGTCAGGCGAAGCCCTTCAAAATAAATCAGGAGCGGAAGTCCTCCTGAGACCGAAGCGAGCAGAATCAGCAAAACGATCGCCTTCGCAGGATGCGCCTGCGCGGTCACCGGCCAGAGCGCTGCGGCATCAAGTTTGCCGTAGGCGAGAAGGATCAGCGTCATACAGATGAGCCCAACGACGATTCGCAGACTCGAGGCGAGCCGGAGCGACATACCGATCATGACGCCGCGGCCCGCAACCGTTGATAGACCCCAGAAAAGCGCGCAAATAAGCGCAAACCCGGTGCCCTTGCTCAACCCGGCTCGCTCAAACGAAACGCCGATGAGCGCTGGATGCGCAACCGAGACGAAGATTCCGGCAAGAATTGCGATGCAGGCGTAAAGGAAAAAGCGAGGGGCGAGCCGGTCCCCGAAGATTAGGAATGCAGCCATCGTCGAAATAACAGGCTGTATATTCAGAATAACATTCACGACGGTCGGATTGCCGTGTTTCAAGGCGAGCGTGAAGAAGATCGTACCGACGGCTGAGCCGGCGAATCCAGAAAAGAGAAGATAACCCCATGTGCGCGCCCGAATTTTGGGAATCTCGTGCAAACGGGGGATCAGAATCGGCAGAAACATGATCAGGATGAGCACGTGTTCCCAGAAAACGATGACTTTGGCGTCGAACAATTCGTTGAGCGGGATACGCCACGCGCTTTCTGTTCCCCAAAGCGCAGCACCGAGTCCAACCAACCATGGTCCGTAGGTTGCGGTGCGCGTTTTGCGATTTTGCATCGAGACGTCGTGAAGCGTGTTCGCGCTACCGCTATAACATTGGACATCTAACGTCCAACTTCGAATTAGATGCGCGCCTGGTTCTTTGATTCGTGCCATCAATGTTCAACGTTTGATGTTCAATGTTTTCGCGGTAAAAAACTAAACGAAGCGTTGACGCCGCAATTTGTAGTGTGCTAATTAGTGGGAAACACTATGCGTTGCCCCAAATGCGGGTCGCGTGACGACAAAGTCATCGATTCCCGTCAATCGCGCGACGGCTCAAGCATCCGTCGTCGCCGGCAGTGTCTAAAATGCAAATATCGTTACACGACGTACGAAGAAATCGAGCGCTCGGACCTGCGCGTGGTAAAACGCAACAGAACACATGAGCCATTCGATCGCCGCAAACTGGCTGCGAGTATCGCCAAAGCCTTTGAAAAGCGCTCCGCCAGTTTGCTTACGTTGGAGGATATGGTGGAGGAAATTGTGCACGAACTTGAGACCGGCGGACGCGAAGTTCCCTCCTCGGTGATCGGCGCAAAAGTGCTCGAAAAACTGCGCGAGATGGATGAGGTCGCCTATTTGCGTTATGCGTCGGTTTATCAACGGTTTGAAGATGTTGATCAATTTGTGGATGCCATACACACGCTCGGACGCCGCATAAAACCGAATACGCTTCAGCGAGAATTGTTTCCCCCTGAGACAATGCCGAAAAGCTCCAACGCTGGCGTTCGATCGCAAGAGACCGCAGGTAAAAATCATGGTCGCGTTTAAGGAAGAATTCCCCTATTTGCGGACAAGCTCGGGCCAACTCTTCGAGTTCAATCGCGATTGGCTGCATGCAGCGATCACGCGGGCCGCTGATGAAGCTGGTTATCCCGGTTGGTGGCTGACTGAACACGTGACGGAAAGCATTGCTTTTTATCTACACCTGCGAAACGACGAAAATGTGGTCGCGTTCAATCAGTTGTCGCAGACGGTGCGTAATGTGTTGAAAGCGATCGGCTACAAGGAGATTTGTCGACATTTTGCCCCCGCGCCGCCGCCTATTTCTATTTCATTGGTGGACATTGCTCATTGTGCCGGTGCGGGCTACGAGCTGGCGTTTTTCGTTCTGTTGGAAAAGCGAATCACCGCGTTGATCGAAGCGGGCGCAGACAACCTTCGGCTTTCTTCGTTACAACTTTGTGTAAAGCATCTCCGCGGGACCAGAACGTGGACGCGCAGCTGCGACGCGTTGCGCGAGGAAATTGTCTGTTTCGTTCGCGAAAAACTCGCCTTCGCCACCGACCGGGTGCGGCTTGATTGTTCACTACGGTAGCAAAACGCTAAATGACATGACGATTTTCGAGAAAATCATTGCACGGCAAATTCCCGCCAAAATCATCTGGGAAGATGACGATGGGATTGCTTTTCACGACGTAGACCCGCAAGCACCAGTGCACGTGCTGATTGTGCCGAAGAAATCCGTTCCGCGGCTTTCCGAGGCGACGGATGATGATCGCGCGCTCTTGGGTAAACTGCTTCTCGTCGCGCGCGACCTTGCGAAGGAGTTGGGATTGTCCAGCGGCTATCGGGTCGTGATCAACTGCGGACCCGATGCGGGTGAAAGCGTGCCGCATCTGCACGTGCATTTACTCGGTAAACGCGCGCTGGCATGGCCACCCGGGTAGTGTTGTAGAGTGCGCTGTCTTCAACGCATTAACCCCGGGGGCAACACAAAAAAATCCGCTGGGGACAGCGGACACTACAACACTTCGTATCCGCCACTCACGCACAAGCGTCCAGTCGACTCCGATAATGCGCTTTTCAGCAAATCGCTTCAACGATTTTGGGAAAACCAGATACCGTGCTTCCTTACTTTCCTTCAAACCGACAATTGCGAAATCCGTTCCGGTTTCGCTTTTCAGGATTGTCATCACGCGATTTTTCTTAACTTGCGCCTGGAAGTGGCTATCAGCGGCGGGCTTCTGCCAAAGCGTGTAAACCTGCGGCTTCCCGCACTCTTCAACGACCTGCGAGAAGCGGGCTGTTTTCACCTTGATGAGTTTCATGGTAGCCCGTGCATCTCGGCTATGACTCTCAGCGCCGCGCAACCTGGGGGCTCGCACTGGGCCAAAAAAAAGCCCGCCAGAGAACTACGGCAAGGAGGATCATACTACCGTTGCTGCATTCCTGCCCTGGCGGGATTTGTAAGTCCTCCATCCATAGTCCCTGACGGAGAAGGAATTTCCTCGCAAGGACGACAACGCGCAACTCCGAAACGATAATCAATAACACTCGGCGTCAGACTTTTGTTCGAGACATGTGAACGGTCCAAGCCGTTTCAACGCCATTTCGAGCAAGCGGGTCTCGCAACAGAATTAGAGCGTTTGACAACACATTGCGCTTCTGTTTGCATCGACGCGGTGAAATGGCCAGCGTTACTTTTGCTCCTCAGTTTGCTTGCAGCAGCAACCTCCTGCACAACGCTTGTTAATCGACGCGATCTCTACAGCCCGGAGCCTGCGCCTGATTCATTGGAGACGGCCCGACAATGGTACGGCGTGACATCAACGACGACGTTCACTCGAACGCGAACGCCAACCGGAGAAATTGCAGCGCCGCCGGACTTCCGGTATTAGAAATCGAGGCCCTCTCACCCGAACGGGAGGTTTGCCTTGACGCGCGCTGCATCCGTTTTGTCGACGAGTGCTGCTTTGCCCAGCCGGCGTTTGCGTTTGGCGCTTTTCGCAGACAACAAATGGCGTCGCGAAGAACGTGATCTCAAAATCTTACCTCGTGCGGTAATCTTGAAGCGTTTCGCCACTGATTTGCGCGTTTTGCTGCGTGCAACGGACTTCGGCATAGAGTAAGCAAGATAATTCGCGGGCGCGCAATGACAAACTGTTTATTGTAGGGCGTCTGTGTCAGACGCCGGGATTGGCGTTTCACAGAAACGCCCTACAATTTCGAAATGGAAAAGGCGATCACAGGAAAGCCGCAGGTGATTATCGTCGGAGCGGGATTTGGCGGCCTTGAAGCGGCGAAAACCCTTTCCTGTGAAGATGTGCGTCTCACGGTGATCGATCGCACCAATTACCACCTGTTTCAGCCGCTACTCTACCAGGTGGCGACAGCCGCACTCTCACCGGCCGACATTGCCGCTCCAATACGCGCAATTTTGAGCGGATGCAGGAACGTCGAAGTGCTCCTCGCCGAGGTGGAATCAGTGGATATAGAAGCCAAAAAGGTAACAACGACGGACAGGACTTTTGATTACGACTTTCTCATCCTCGCCACGGGCGCACGGCATTCCTATTTTGGGCATGACGAGTGGGAAAAACTCGCGCCGGGATTAAAAAGTCTTGAGGACGCCGTTGAGCTTCGCCGGCGCATTCTTTTGGCGTTCGAATTTGCCGAGAAAACAACAGACGAAGCGGCGCGCAAGGCGGCGATGAATTTTGTTATTATCGGCGGCGGACCGACGGGCGTCGAAATGGCGGGTGCAATCGCCGAAATCTCTCGATACACACTGGCCAAAGACTTTCGCCATATCGATCCATCGCAGGCGCGTGTAATCCTGATCGAAGGTGCGCCGCGCTTGCTCGCTGCGTACCCTGAGGATTTGTCCGAGAGTGCGCGAAAGCAACTGGTCGAACTTGGCGTAGAAGTGCTAACGAATACACGAGCAACGAACCTCACCGAAGCGGGGGTTCAACTGGACGGCGAATTCATCCCGTGTCGCGTGAAGATTTGGGCGGCCGGCAACAATGCATCATTCGTCGGAAACACACTCGGCGCATCGGTTGACCGCGTTGGCCGTGTGATTGTGAACGACGACCTAACGATCACCGGGCACCGCGAAGTACAGGTAATCGGGGATCTCGCGAATTTTTCCCACCAAAATGGCGAGCCGCTGCCAGGAGTCTCACCGGTGGCGATGCAACAAGGCCGTCACGCAGCTCGCAATGTTCTACGAATGGTCCGTGGCAAAGAACCGCTGAAATTTCATTATTTCGATAAGGGAAGCATGGCCACGATCGGACGGAACAAAGCAGTTGCGGATTTAAGGTTCTTTCATCTCAGCGGTTTTCCCGCATGGCTGGCGTGGTTGTTCGTGCATATCATTTTCCTGGTCGGCTTTCGCAATCGCGTGCTCGTGTTTATTCAATGGGCATGGGCCTATCTGACTTTTGACAAGGGCGCACGGTTGATCACGCGGACCTTCCAGTCGGAACACAGGCCGCCAGCGTAGCGAATTGCCAAGGGGAACTTGCCGGCTCGTATCAAATCAGAGAGAACGGGTTCGCGGAGCAAATTTGGACGCTCACTGTGGCGCGCAACACGTTCGAGATTTTTACTCCAACCCCAGCGCTCTGAATGTCCCATCGACATGCTCGAAATGAGCGTCGAGCGAGCAAAGGTGATCTATTTCCCGAGGTGAAAGGCGGGCGGCGATTTCCGGTTCGTTTTTTGCATTGTCGGCAAATGTCCCCTCGCCTTTCCAGGTTTTCATTGCGGCACGTTGCACAGCTTCATATGCGCTCTTTCGCTCCACGCCCGCGCGTGTCAATGCGAGCAAGATGGACTGGCTGAAATACAGGCCTTTTGTCAGTGCGAGATTTTCTGCCATCCGTTCTGGATAGACCTGAAGCTTTTCGACAACGTCGCGCAATTTCGTGAGCATGTAATCGAGCAGGATGCATGAATCGGGCAGGATGATGCGCTCGGCGCTCGAGTGACTGATGTCGCGTTCGTGCCATAACGCGACATTCTCCAGTGCGACGACGGCATTACCGCGAATCACGCGGGCCAATCCGCTCAAGCGCTCGTTTGTGATCGGATTCCGTTTGTGCGGCATGGCCGAGCTGCCTTTTTGGCCCTCGCCGAAAAATTCTTCCACCTCCAGAACTTCCGTGCGCTGGAGATGACGGAATTCCGTTGCCCACCGATCGATGCTCGACGCAATGACGGCAAGCGTCGTCATGAATTCCGCGTGACGGTCGCGCTGCACGATCTGCGTCGAAAGTGTTGCAGGCTTTAATCCGAGTTTTTCGCACACGGTGCGCTCGATCTTTGGATCGACGTGCGCATGCGTGCCGACAGCACCGCTTATTTTGCCGACGCGAATCCGCTCACGCGTCTGGGTGAGGCGTTCGATTGCGCGCCCGAACTCGTCATACGTCAGCGCGAGCTTTAATCCGAACGTGATTGGCTCGGCGTGCACCCCGTGGCTGCGCCCGATCATTGGGATCATCTTGTACCGACGCGCCTGGTCTGCGATCACGGTTCGCAATGCGTCAAGATCGTCGAGAAGAATCTGACACGATTCGTTCAGTTGCACCGCCAGCGTCGTGTCCAAAATGTCCGAAGAAGTGAGCCCCTGGTGAATCCAGCGCGACGCCGGGCCCACCGATTCAGCAACGTTTTCGAGAAAAGCGATAACGTCGTGGTTGGTCCGCTTTTCGATCTCCAGGATTTTTGGAATCGAAAATCGCGCTCGGCTACGAATCTCCGCAGCGTCCTCCTTTGGGATCTGGCGAAGGTCTGCCATCGCCTCGCAGGCGAGCACTTCGATCTCCAGCCAGATTTCAAATTTGCGTTGGTCCGACCAGATCTTGCTCATCTCCGGCCGGGAATAACGGTCAATCACGCGGGCAACATAAAAGCGAGCGGCATGACCGAAAAGCGTTTTGTTCTCAGGAACACCGCTTTATCGCGATGACACCCAACCTGCGCCGGATCTCCAACCGGTTTAGCGTACGGACGCGATTCGCCGCTTAGCAAACGCGCGCACGCAGGAAACGTCCGTTATCCTGCACGCGCACCTGGCCGCTGGCCAAAAGGTCTGCAACCGCAGCGACCATTTCTCTGCTGCTTTGCGTGCAGGAGCTGACCGCCAGGATCAGATCACCCAGCGAAGGCCTATTACGCGTCCTGATAATTTGTCGATTTCGTCGGTTCTTTCTCATGTATTGACCGTTTCTCCTTTGAGCAGGTCCGATGCCACAAGTCATTGTGAATATCCTTTCCATCATTGCAGGTGTGGTTATTCAGTCTTTATCCACTTTAGAACTGACCGTTCAGCGACACTTTTGTTCAATTTTAGAACACAAAAGTTCTAACGCTGTAGCGTCCGCTGTCTCAGCGGAGTTCACTTCACTGCGCGCGATGGTCATGCGCCGAGGACAGCGCACGCTACAGCACGCATGTTGACACCGGTGTCGCTCACTCGCCCGCGAGCGACTTTATCGGTCCCTTCGCTTTTTACCGGTCAGACTCACGACAACCACATAGAGACAAGCGAAAACAACACACGCGATTACCATGATGTGAAAATTACCGCTCCCCTTTACAGCTTGGATCAAAGCTGTCGCATCTTTCGACTCGATCATCGAGCGCGTCAGCACTTTTTGCCCAAACCAAGTCAGAACCGAACACCACAGCGCCGACCCGGCCAGGGTCATTGCGCTGAATGTAGCGAACTTCATTCGAATGATTCCAGCGGGAATAGAAATGATATGTCGGATCACCGGCAGGAGTCGCGCAAAGAAAATACCGCCGGCTTCGTACCGATGAACCCAGTTTTCAGCCCGCTCTAGTTTCCGCTCACTCAACAGAAAGTAGCGTCCCCACCGGGCAATAAACACGCGTCCCAACCACAACGAAGCCCAATACGTCGCCGTTGCCCCGAGCCATGAGCCGAATGTCCCCGCTGCGATGACACCGAACGTGTTTAATTTTCCTTCCGTAGCTAGAAATGCAGCAGGAGGAATAACGATCTCGCTTGGCACCGGGAAAATCGAGCTTTCCATCGCCATGAGCAGAATGATCCCCAGGTAACCCCACTGCTCGACCCACTGAAACCATAACTGAACCAGATGATGCATATTGTCATTCCAAGCCCTTCGACTACGCTCAGGGCAAGCTTCGTCGAGAATCCTTCGATCTCGAAGCGAATGAATTCGCCCTAGTTCAGTCTAAAAACTAAAATCCGCAATCCGAAATTCAGATGTTCGTCTACCAGCGCATGCATTTTGTCATTCTGAGCCCGGTTGAGAAATCTCTAGGTTTTCCGTCGGCTGTAGCACGTTAGTGTCAGAACGTCATTCCGGTATCATCAATGAGTTCGCGCTAGTTCAACCTGCTAACGAAACCTCCAAATGTCGATTTATCGGCGCGTCCTTCGCTATTACAAGCCGTTCTCGGGACAAACGATCCTCGGCCTGTTTCTGTCGATCGTCGGAATTGGCCTCAACCTGCTCAAGCCGTGGCCGTTCAAAATCATCGTGGACGATTTCCTGCGGCCAACACCTGGTGCGCGCGGCGATTGGCGCGCGTGGGTTCCCCTGCTCTGCCTCGCGCTCGTCGTTATCCAGTTTGCCTGGGGAATCATCAACTGGATCACGAACTATCTATTCGTAAAAATCGGTCTCCAGGCGTTGCTGAAATTGCGCACTGATCTTTACGCCTATCTGCAGTCCCTGTCGCTGAAGTATCATGATGCTCGGCGGTCTGCCGACTCGAGTTTTCGCGTCGCCTACGATTCGCAATCGATTCAAACGATCTACAACAAAGGTTTCACCAACATTTTCGCATCGGTGATCACACTAATCGGCACCTTTGTTGTAATGGTGAATATCGACTGGGCGTTGACGCTGCTTTCCCTGACGATTGTGCCGTTGATCGTGGCCGCGATCTATTTTTTCGCAGGCCGGATCCGCCTCGAATCGACCTCGATTCAGGAACAGGAAAGCGCCGTGCTCGCGCTAGCGCAGGAGGG
Organism: uncultured Verrucomicrobiae bacterium; assembly: GCA_963757675.1. Taxonomy (GTDB): domain Bacteria; phylum Verrucomicrobiota; class Verrucomicrobiia; order Chthoniobacterales; family UBA10450; genus Udaeobacter. Next base: position 152,396 of record CAVWTH010000014.1, read on the forward strand.
ACTGAGCTCGATCCGGATGGTGCACGCTTTCGGACGCGAAGATTTCGAGGTCCGGCAATTTCATCAACAAGCGCAGCAGAGTCTGCAGGCAAACCTGCGGTTGACCTTGACGAACGTGAACAGCGCACTCGTGATCAGCACGCTCATGGTTATCGGCACCGCAGCGATGTACTACGTGGGAACATTACATGTGCTCGCTGGGACGCTCAGCCTTGGCTCGCTCCTCGTTTTCAGCGCCTACCTGCTGATGTTATATCAACCGCTGGAATCCCTGACCTACACCGCATGGGCAATGGAGGGCGCTACTGCCGGCGCGAGGCGCTGCTTCGAGGTCCTCGATCGGCAGGATGATGTGCGCGACTCACCAAATGCCGTCGCCATTTCATCGGCCAAAGGCGCCATCGATTTTCGCTCCGTCAATTTCGGTTACGCGGAAGAGCGATATGTCTTGCGCGACATTAATCTGCGGATCGAGCCGAATCAGATTGTTGGACTCGCAGGCGGCACCGGCGCCGGCAAAAGCACACTGCTCAGTCTGGTGCCGCGCTTTTACGATCCCACCACCGGCTCTGTCATGCTCGATAGCCGTGACGTCCGCGAAATTACGAAAAAAACCTTGCGCGCTCAGATCGCGATCGTGTTGCAGGATACGCTGCTCTTCTCGACGACTGTTCGCGAGAACATTGCCTATGGCCGTTCGGATGCGACTGAGGAGGAGATTATTGAAGCCGCGCGTCGCGCGCAGGCTGACGAGTTTATTCAGCAAATGCCTCAGGGGTACTCCAGCACGGTCGGCGAACGCGGCGGACATTTGAGCGTCGGTCAACGGCAGCGCATCGGAATCGCGCGAGCATTTCTGAAAAATGCGCCGATCTTATTGCTGGATGAACCGACTTCTGCGCTGGATCCAGCAACCGAAGCTGCCATCATGGAAACGATCAGGGAATTGATGCGCGGCCGGACCACCTTGATCGCCACGCATCGCCTGGCGACCATTCACAATCTTGATCAGATTATCGTGCTCGACCACGGACGCATCATCGAGCAAGGTCGCGGGCCGGACCTCCTGGTCCGGGGCGGCATCTATGCAAAACTTTATACCTCTGGGAAATTCCCAACGTAACGTGATGACCTGTCGTCTTGGCGTGCGCGGAGATGTTCGCGCCTTTGAACCGGCTACACAGCGCAGCGTCTAAAGTGATGAGCAACGTTAAAGACGATCGACACGTCGAAGCCGACTGGTGGCCGGAGCCGGTTCCGCCGAACGTCGAGTTCGGCGAGGGATTTTATTGCGAGAGCGGACAAATTTTTCGAAAGCTTCGCAGCAAAAAGGTGCACGCAGTTGTCATCGGTAAACATGTTTCGTGTTACGCAGGCTGCTCATTTGCGATCGGCGAGAACGGCCAGTGCACAATCGGCGATTTCACGCTGCTCAACGGCGCGCTGATCATGGCGGAGGAAAAAATCGACATCGGATCGTATTGCCTCGTGTCGTGGAACGTCGGTATTGCCGATTCGGATTTTCATCCGCTCGAGCCAGCGCAACGCCTGATCGATGCACAGGCGCTGGCGCCGTATTTCAAGGATCAGCCACCCCGTCCGAAATTGAAAACCGTTCCAGTCAAAATCTGTGACAACGTCTGGATCGGAATGAACGCCGTGATTTTGAAAGGCGTCACCATCGGTGAAAACTCGGTTGTGGCAGCGGGTTCCGTCGTGACGAAATCAGTCGAGCCAAATGTGGTAGTGGCCGGCAATCCAGCGGTGGTGGTTCGGCAATTTGAGTTGTGATTAGTTTTAACGTCGACGTTTTCCGCAAGATGAAACGCAAGCGCATCGTCGTCATGGGTTTCATGGGCTCAATGCCGATCGCCGGCGTTGTCTGGCAGCACGTTCACTACGTCGTCGGAATGAAACGGCTCGGGCACGACGTTTATTACATCGAAGATTCAGCGCGTCTTCCGTACAACCCGGAAACATTTGAAGTAACTGACGAGTTCGATTACGCGGCAAAAGTTCTCGCCCGTCTGGCGCGCGAATTTGAGTTCGGAAACCGCTGGGCATATTGCGCGCGTTATCTGCCGGGCACTCCAACTGCGGGGATGTCACTCAAGAGAATCCGGCAACTCTATCGGGAAGCTGACGCAATCCTGAACGTGTGCGGCACGCAGGAGTTCAATGACGATTTGCTCGTTTCCGATCGCATTCTCTACATCGAGAGCGATCCCGGCGTTGAACAAATTAAGATCGACAAAGGCGTAAAATCGACCGTCGAATACCTGCGGCGGCATCACGCGCTTTTCACATTCGGCGAAAACATCGGGACAAACGATTTTCCGGTGCCGCTGCATGGTTTCAAGTGGCTGCCCACGCGACAACCAGTCGTGACAGATCTTTGGAAAACGGCGCGCTCCCCTTCTGGGGCCGCCGTATTCACCACGATCGCAAACTGGTCCACGAGCGGTTTGAAAGACATTACCTGGCACGGAAAAAAATATCTCTGGAGCAAGTCACGCGAATTTCTCCGGTTCATCGGCGCGCCAAAAAAAGCCGGCGAAACATTCGAGATGGCAACCAACATCGACGATTCACGGGCGCGAAAAAAATTCGGACACAATGGCTGGCGCCTGACTTCGCCGCTGCAAATGAGCGTCGATTACTGGTTGTATCGCGATTACGTCCAGCGCTCCAAAGGCGAGTTCACGGTCGCCAAGGACCAATACGTCCGGCTTAACACCGGCTGGTTCAGCGACCGCAGCGCGTGTTATCTCGCAGCAGGCCGTCCCGTCATCACCCAAGAAACCGGCTTCACGAAAAATTACAGCAGGAACGCAGGACTCTTGTCTTTTCGGACGCTGGACGAAATCGCCGATGCTGTGAAAACAATCAATGCCGATTACACCAAACATTCCCGCGCCGCTCGCGCTCTCGCACGCGAAGTCTTCGAAGCCGAGAAGGTCATCAAATCGATTCTCGATCGAGCTGGCATCTGACCCATCAGGCACAGTTTTCGCGACGACTGAATGTCAAATGTTTAAAAGATTTGACCCCGCTTCTCCCGCTTCGAACTCCGTCATCACGATGAGCAGTCAAGTCGCCGCGACCATTTGGGCAACACGCCCTTCTACATTCCTTTCTCTGGGACCGTGTCCGCAAAAACCGCGAGCGCGGCGAGTTCGAGGAGATTCCTAGAGAGGCGGATGCCGCCGACGCCAATCGGTAAGGCCTTCGTAGGTCTGAGCAAGCGCAAAGATGTGGGGCTCGGATAATGGCGGACCGCAGATAAGGAGGCCGATTGAAGGCCAGACCGCGAGTAACCGCACGGCACCGACATGGACGGAAGACCGCCCAGGCTGAAGGCAAACGTGCAGGCCGGCTGCGCGAATGGTTCAATCGCTTCTCGCATAGTCAGCGGGAGTCGGGGTAACGTCGGCAGCATGACCAGATCGACGACGGCGAACGTATCGCGAATCGCCGCCCGATGTTGCTTGAGATCGCGACGCAGCTGCGCCGCCTCCTCTTCCGAAATTTTCTTCCCGGAAAGAATCTCCGCGCGCGTGCGCGCATCGTAGCGCTCGGGTGTCTGCGCGAGATTCTGCGCGTGGAAGGCGTAGCCTTCGTAATCGATCAGGCGTCCCAGTTGTTCCGGGTTGGGAAGTTCCACTTCACGCAGCTCGGCGACGAGCGGCCGGATCGCGCCGATCGCCGCCTCGACCGCGGCTTTGATCTCAGGGTCAATCGGCGTGTCATCGCAAAGACTGCGCGGAGCCTTGATCACGCCTACTCGGAGGTTGGATATCGCTGGCGGAGGATCGGTCCGACACTCTTGCGCGATGCGGTGGTCCGTCATCGCGCGGAACATCAACGCCGTGTCTGCCACCGTGCGACACATCGGACCGACGTGATCGAACGCGGAGGAAACCGGGATCACGCCACGCGTGCTGACGACACCATAGGTCGGCTTCAATCCGACGACGCCACAGCACGCGGCTGGGATGCGATTGGACCCGCCCGTATCAGTCCCCACCGCACCGAAACAAAGCGAGGCCGCGACCGCTGCCCCGTTCCCGCCGGAAGAGCCGCCCGCGATTCGCTTCAGGTCCCACGGATTATGCACCGGGCCAAAATGGCTGATCGCCGAAGTCGTCCCGAGCGCGAACTCATGCATGTTGAGCTTCCCTTCTTCCCCGAAATGGCGAGTCGCCAGTGCGTGAAATCCTCGGCGTTGTCGCAGCGATTGCCGCGTCCCTGGAAAATCAAGGTGTAACGAGCCGGCGACTTAAGACCCTCCGTAAAGATTCCGTCGCCTGTCACTTTGCCTTCGAAGCGCCACTCCTTATAAAGAAGCGGACCGTTGCTATCGCTCTTTTTGTCATCATGAATATCGGCCGCGTAAGCGGTCATCTTGCTCGGAAACGGCAGGGTCAGCACTCCGCTCTTTCCATTCTCGGCCCGAAAGGTCAGGCGCCAGACGCTCGCCTCAGTCACGACCGAAAGATCGTAACTATCGGAGACGCTGCCGACACCTTTGGCGTCTTCCTCCGCGCCAGCGTCTGTTTGGTAAAGGGCCGCTGCCGGGGCGAATTCCATCGTGAGGATTTGGTCCACCTGATACTTCCCGACGGTATCGTCAATGCGCAGAGTGTATTCTCCCGGGTCGGTGCAACAGGCGCAGGCGCGCAAGTCCGAAACCACGGACAGGAAGAGGACCGTGCCGATGGCGGCGAAGAAGCAACGCGTGCGATGGAAGTGCATGTCGCCGTATAGAGCAGAGGCCAGCCGCTGAGCGAGCAAATTTGGGGCGATTTGCCGGCCATGGTTTCAGGAGGTCAGCCGCATCAACTAATACAACCAAGTCTCGGGAGATCCCCACCGCCCAGGCGCTACCTGGATTCTCGCGGCCGTAACGTCACCGAGAAACTGAAGATGGCGCGCTTCCTTTTCCGCCTTTGGGTAAAGCGAGAGATATAACTTTAACCCTTCGTCGCGATGCTTGATCCAATCCTTCTGAGTTTCGCGCAGGAAGACCACTTGCTCCGCCGGCGTTTGCCTCATGATATTCCGTGTACTTTTCATTCAGCTGCCGATCGAGGTGGTCGAACCGCGTTCCCAAGTCCTTTGCGCTGGGCAAGGGGCTGGCCGGCTCGGCGCAGGGTAATACGTCATCGGAACTCGAGAGAATATCCGAGCTAACCTTGTTCAGCTTGCGTAAGTAGGGAGTTATCTGAAAACTCTTCGTCCGGGTATTAAAGTAAAGGTAGGCCGCATGCATTTCAGTTTTACCGTGGCCGCCGCGGAGGCCGATGAGCAGCCGACCGGAATCCAAACTCCAACCGATGAACCGCATCATGGCGCAGGCTTCTTCGGCCCGAGGGTCTTTCGCGAAGGCGCCCAGTCTTACTGCTTGCTCCCACGCCTTGGTATCAAAGGATGCGATCGAATCGATCATTCCCTCGGCGTTGCTATGAAAAAGATCGCCGGGTCGCATGCAGGAGCCGCCATCAGGCAGAGTAAAAAGCCACTTCTCGTCAGGCGAAAAATGAAATTCCACCGGCGCCCTCTCGGCAGACTCCACCGGCAATTTTTCCTCTGGCCCAGCCTTCTTGGTGGAAACAATCCAGAATTCCTCACCCTTCAGTTCGATGCGCCAGTCGCCGCTCGGACTCTTCGCGACGATGCGGCTTTCATTCTCCGCCGCGCGGCTCAGTCCGCCGAGACTAACGATCAGCGCCGTGAGGCACGAGAAGAGTTGGCGCCGGGTTCGCTTCATTACTCCGCATCGTAACGGTGCCGGGTTCAGCGTGCCAAGTTCGGAATCGGGCACCTGCACCGACAAGATGGAGTGGAATCTGAAGAACAATTCCTGCCAGCGTTTTGCAATCCCAAAATTTCAGAGTTGGAATTTCCAATCAGCGAAGTCAGCATCGATCCATGAAAGTTGCCGCCGTGATCGCCAGGGTTCTTCTCGGGTTGATCTTCGTTGTCTTCGGTTCAAATGCATTCCTGCATTTCCTCCCGATGCCGCCGCTTCCGCAAGGTGTAACCGGCGAATATTTGCACGCGTTTTTTACGAGCGGCTACGCCTATGTCATCGGCGGTCTCCAGGTGATCGGAGGTTTGCTTCTGTTGGTCGGCCGCTTTGTTCCCCTGGGTTTGACGATTCTTGGTGCCATCATAGTGAATATTTGGTTATTCCACATTTTGATGGCGCCTGAGGGACTGGGGCCGGCAATCGTCGTCGGCGTTCTGGAATTGTTCCTTGTCTGGCGATATCGCGACGCATTCAAAGGAATCCTGAGCCTCTGATCCCGATCATGCCTCCAGAAACAGACAAAGAAGCACCTCATATCGTCGTACGCGGCGGCGCCGACAGTTTTAAGCAGGAAATCGTTGCGGGTAAACATCACCTCGTTGCGGATGAGCCGGTGAGCGTCGGCGGCGGTAACGCCGGACCGGATCCGTATGATTATTTGCTCGCGGCGCTTGGCGTTTGTACGTCAATGACAATCGGCTTCTACGCACGGCGAAATCGTCTGCCTCTCGAAAACATCAAGGTTTCACTCTGGCACTCGAGAGTTCACGCAAGGGACTGCGAGGAGTGCGAAACCAGAGATGGCATGGTGGATAGAATCGATGTTGAAGTGGAACTGACTGGATCTTTGAGCGCGGAACAGCACGCGAAACTAATGGAGGTCGCGGCCAGATGTCCCGTTCATCGGACGCTCACGTCCGAGATCAACATCAGATTGCGATCCGCCGAGAAGCGACCTGCATGAAATAGCGCGGTTGCGTTTGTGAGGATCCGTATGTCGAAGGCTGCGGCGATTCACAACGTGGCGGATCGCGGGCGAGCAACTTCACTTTTTCAAGGTTCTCAGTCATCACTTTCTCTCCCCATGTATTGAGATTCAAATCAATGACCGACGGGTCAATGAGGCACTCCATTCACTTTCGAAAGTATCGCCACAATTTTTTTGCTTCTGCCTAATCGCAATAGATTGGGTAATCAGGCGTCCACTGAGTTGCCATCACTTGCCGGCGAAGTTCATCCTCATCTACCTGCGCAGCAACGCCGTCTTTTTGTGCTGCGATTCCAACTGCGACGGCAATCTCCGCGGCAACTCTCCTAAGGTCTGTTAAGGGAGGTAACAGACAGCCGCAAGGGTCTTTGAGTGCAGGCGAATTTGCCGCGAGCGCTCGAGCCGCTGCCAGCAACATCGAGTCGGTGACCCGCCGCCCGCGTGATGCGACGACTCCCAATCCAATCGCAGGAAAAATGTAAACGTTATTGCATTGCGCGATCGGGATTTTGCGTCCGCCATGATCAACAGGAGCGAATGGAGACCCCGTCGCCACGAGTGCGCGTCCGCTGATCCACCGAATCAAATCTTCCCCGGTCGCTTCGGATTTTACAGTGGGATTCGAGAGCGGGAGGATAATGGGCCGTTCGACCTTGCGCGCCATTTCGCGAACAATTGTTTCTGAAAACGCGCCGCCGACTGTCGAAAGACCGATAAGGATTGTTGCATCGATTTGTCCAATCACGTCGACAAGGCCGACGTTTTCGTTTGAAGTTCGCGGCCAACCGGCAACGCGACTCTCCGGTTGCACATAAACAATCTGCTCGGGAGAAAGATCTTTTCGACCCGAGTGCAGAACGCCTTTGCTGTTAATGAGCCAGAATCGGCTCCGCGCTTCCTGTTCTGTCAGCCCCTCTTCCTTCATGGCTTCACACAACCCATCAGCAACTCCTATGGCGGCTGAACCTGCACCGAAGATGACGATATGTTGGTCGTTCAGATTTTTTTCAGTGATTTTGACCGCCGCCAAAACCGCGCCGAGCACTACAGCCGCCGTACCTTGGATGTCGTCGTTAAACGTCAATAGTTGATCGCGATAACGCTCGAGAATGGGCCGCGCATGTGGGTTTGCGAAATCCTCCCATTGCAGACACGTTTCGGGGAGCTCCTCTTTCACCGCCTGTACGAATTGCTCGATGAAGGCAAAGTAATCGTCGCCGGTGATCCGCTCGTGACGCCACCCGAGGTACTCTGGATCGCTGAGCCGCTCTGTATTGTTAGTCCCGACGTCCAACACGATCGGCAATGTTCGTTCCGGACGAATCCCGCCAATAAGCGTATAAAGGGAAAGCTTACCGATCGGGATGCCGAGCCCGCCGACACCTTGATCGCCGATGCCAAGAATGCGCTCACCGTCAGTGACGACAATGACATCGACGTTCGGATTCGGTCGATTCCGCAGAAGTTGGACGATAGAATCGCGCTGCGGGTAAGAAATAAACATTCCGCGCGGCCTGCGGTAGATGTGACTGAATTGCTGACAGGCCAGCGCAACTGTTGGTGTATAAACAATCGGCATCATTTCCTCGATGTGCTCGAGAAGAAGGCGATAAAAAAGAACCTCGTTGTTGTCCTGCAGCGCGCGCAGATAGATATGTCGCTCCAGATCGTCGTCTTTCCGCTCATAAGCCTCATAGGCGCGCACGACTTGTTCCTCCAGCGTTTCTACATGCGGCGGAAGCAGCCCGTGCAGACCAAACTGGGTTCGCTCCTCCTCGGTGAACGCTGTGCCTTTGTTTAGCAATGGCGTGTCGAGTAGGTCCATCCCGCGAGGGATTCTCGGCGGGATCACCTCTGCAACTCGTTGCGCTATGGGCTCGGGCATATCGTTTGTGGCTTGAACTGAAGGTTCCCAGATTAATACTGAAACAGACTGACGTTCGCCAGATGAATCACCTCAGTCGCCGTGTCCCAAGGTTTTCCAAATTGCTGGACACCGTCGTCATGGCGAGCTCTCAGGCAATGCAAATCTTGCGGCCGCTCAATGTGCCGCTCGAATGATGTGCTATTTTCAGGGATGAAAACAAGCTCACACGACGGCCGAAACATGGCCAAAGCGAATTCGAGAAAAGCGGAGCTACTTCGCAGACGCGACGCGCCTCTGGAAACACGAACCGACCTCACGCCCGAAGCCACGAAGGATATCTCAGGCACGATGAATGCCATCCTCGCGGATGTGTTCGCGCTCTACCTTAAGACCAAAAATTTCCACTGGCACATGAGCGGACATCACTTCCGCGATTATCATCTGCTTCTCGACGAACACGCCGAGCAACTCTTTGCCATGACCGACGTCATTGCGGAACGCGTTCGCAAGATCGGCGGGCTCACGCTGCATTCTATCGGAGAGATCGCGCGTAAACAGCGCATGCTCGATAACGATGCCGAATACGTCGAGCCTTTGGACATGCTCGCTGAACTGGCCGATGACAACAAGACGTTCGCTGCGCGGTTGCGCGAGGCACACAACGTGTGCGACGAACATCGCGACTTCGCAACGACAAGTTTGATCGAAGTTTGGATCGATGAAACCGAGCGCCGGACGTGGTTCCTGTTCGAAGCCACGCGCCGGAGAAACTGATTCACGACTTGACTCCGAAAAGGTTAATGGAATTTGACAGACCCGAAGACGCGGAATCAGGGTCCGACCAGATATGTCGTCGTTTTTTACTAAGCGAAGACGTTATTGCGCAACCTGAAAGACACATAAATAACGGAAAGTGGCATGGCAAAAATTGCAGTCGAACATGGGGCATCAAAGGAATTGGGTGGATTGCAAAGCAATTCGGCAAGATACGACAGTCTTTCATGGGTCAACAACGCCGGCGTGTATGAATTCATGCCTTTGGAACAGGTAACCGAGCAGCAATTTCACCGAATGTTCGATACTAACGTTCTTGGGATGCTTCTCGTCGACTCAAGAAGGGCTGAAGCATTTCAATGCGAACGGCGGAGAGCATTATCAACATCAGTTCGATCGCCAGTTCTTTGACTCCTCCGACTGCGGTCGATTTACAACGCAACCAAAGCCGCAGTGGACGCGATCACACGAACTCTGGCGAAGGAACTCGGGCACGCAAAAATCCGCGTCAATTCGCAATCAGTCCCGGCATGGTGGTCAAGAGAAGTGATTTCTGGCCGGCGATCTCGTGAAAGCGACATGCGAAAAATGGTGGAATCGCAAACACCGCTCGGTCGATCGGAAAGCCGGAAGATATTGCGCGCTGCTGCGGTATTCTTCGCTTCGGCCGATTCAGAATGGATCACCGGCGAAACACTTGCTTATCGCAGGGGGTTTTCGTTAGCAATTCGTCTAACAAGAACGCCTAACCCAAAGGAGAATATCATCATGCCATACGTAACTGTTGGAAAAGAAAACGGTGCGAACATCGACATCTATTATAAAGACTGGGGTAGAGGACAGCCGATCGTGTTCAGCCATGGTTGGCCGCTATCCGCGGACGATTGGGACTCGCAGATGCTTTTTTTCCTCTCCAAGGGTTATCGGCGTCATCGCGACCGATCGGCGCGGACATGGTCGTTCGACGCAAGTGGCCAATGGCCACGACATGGACCATTATGCCGACGATCTGAAGGCCGTCACGGATCATCTCAAGCTGAGGGATGCGATTCACGTCGGCCATTCGACCGGCGGCGGCGAGGTGGTGCGTTATCTCGGCCGTCATGGCGATAAGAACGTGGCGAAGGCAGCGATTATCAGCGCCGTGCCGCCACTGATGGTGCAAGACCCCGGCCAATCCGCTAGGCCTGCCCAAATCGGTGTTCGACGATCTTCAGGCCCAGCTCGCCGCCAACCGGGCCAAGTTCTATTACGACCTGCCGGCGGGCCCGTTCTATGGCTTCAACCGTCCCGGCGTGAAAACGATCGAGCCTAGCGGTTTGGAATTGGTGGCGCCAGGGCATGATGGGTGGCGCCAAGGCGCATTATGACGGCATCGTCGCGTTTTCGCAGACCGACTTCACGGAGGATCTAAAGAAAATTTCCGTGCCGGTTCTGGTCATGCATAGCGAGGACGACCAGATCGTGCCCTATCAGGCCGCCGGCCCGCTCTCAGCCAAGCTCCTCAAGAACGCCATGCTGAAGACTTACAAGGATTACCCCCACGGCATGATCACGACACAAGCCGACGTCATTAATGCCGATCTGCTCGCATTCATTAAAAGCTAGGTTAGATGAAGTCGGTTGCCGTGCCGGCTGTGGAACATTGCGTAATAGCGATTTGCAACGCTCTCGATTGACACGCTGATGCGGGTCGCAATGCGATAATAACGTGAACGCGCAAATCGATTGATTCGTCGCGCAACTGAGGATTAAGCTCAAGCGCGACCGACGAAACTTCCGGGAGGGGTGCGCGGCCGCCTGCATGAACACTTCTCTCAAGAAAATTAATCAAACTGATAGAAAGGAAACATTATGGCCACGCAAGATAAGTCTACGGAGTCAGTGTACAGAGTAACGGAAGTAATCGGAACGAGTGCCCAGTCCTGGGAGGATGCTGCAAAGACTGCGGTGCAGACCGCTTCGGGTACGCTGCGGGATCTGCGCATTGCCGAGGTTATAAAGATGGATGTGAAGATCGAGGACGGAAAAGTGATCGAGTTCCGTACCCGATTGCAGTTGTCCTTTAAGTACGAAAGCTAGTCCGCACCCTGCAACAAGCGCCGTTGGACTCAATCATGTCTTCCGGTCACCGGATACAGGTGTAATCGGAACACCATGATCCTGCACATCTACACAATCATTCACACGCTCATCGGTCTCGTCGCCATTTTCACTGGCCTCGTCATCTTGGGTGCCATGCTCTTCGGCAGTCGTGCGAACGGTTGGACGAAATGGTTTCTCATCACCGCCGTAGCAACAACGGTGACCGGATTTTTCTTCCCCTTTCACGGCGTCACGCCGGCGATCATTCTTGGAATCATCACTGTGCCGGTGCTGGCGATTACGATTTATGCGCGGTATTCGCGACGACTCGCCGGGGCGTGGCGGTGGATTTACGTCGTCGGCGCGTTGATGAGTTTGTACTTCAATCTTTTCGTGTTGGTCGTGCAGGCGTTTGAAAAAGTGCCGGCTCTGCATGCAATGGCTCCGACACAAACCGAGTCCCCGTTTAAGTTGACCCAGTTCGTCGTCCTCGTCGCTTCCATTTCGCTGGCAATCGTAGCAGTGATTCGATTCCGTCCGGAACCGGTGCGCACCGCTTGAACGTCTTCTTAACGCTTTGTGGCCATGTTGCGAACACCGAATGCCCTGTCGTACCAGTAGGACCGAACGCTGGGTTCATCCACCACTGCATCCTCGGGTACCAATCCTAAAATCTCACGAATCTCCACTTTCAAACACGTATGAACGCCTCTTAGCGAAAGTATGAAAACAAAAGAAATCATTGAAGTAACTCGGGGCTTAGCCGAACCATTCCGGATCAGCAAAGGCAAGGATTTCCGTCTTAAGGACGTTGATCCTAACGACACGCTTGAATTCACGAAAGAGGCAGACAAGTCAAGAGCCAAGGAGGCGCTGGCTAGTGGCGTAATGGCCCTGGCCGAGCTCCAGGACGAACTTTACGCGCAGGACAAGTGGGCGTTGCTATTGATCTTTCAGGCGATGGATGCGGCAGGCAAAGATGGCGCCATCAAGCACGTCATGTCGGGCGTCAATCCGCAAGGCTGCCAGATCTATTCATTCAAATCGCCTTCGGCCGAAGATCTCGATCACGATTATCTGTGGCGCTGCATGAAGTGCCTGCCCAATCGCGGACACATCGGGATCTTCAATCGCAGCTACTACGAAGAAGTGCTAGTCGTTCGCGTACATCCCGAATTTTTAGCTAAGCAGAAACTGCCGCCGAAATTGGTCGGCAAAGAAATCTGGTCGGAGCGTTTCGAAGACATTCGCAATTTCGAACAATATCTAGCGCGGAACGGCGTCGTTGTGCGGAAATTCTTTCTCCATATCTCGAAGAAAGAACAGAAACGGCGGTTCCTCGAGCGAATCGATGATCAGCAGAAAAACTGGAAGTTCTCGTCCAATGACGCCAATGAGCGAGACTTCTGGGACGATTACATGCAAGCGTACGAGGAGATGATCCAGGAAACCGCGACGAAACATGCGCCATGGTATGTTGTGCCGGCCGATAACAAATGGTTTACGCGCGTTGTTGTCGCAGCGGCGATTATCGAGGCACTGGCCGACCTCGATCTGGCATATCCCAAAGTTGGAGAAGACAAACTGAAGGAACTCGCGACGGCGAAGGAAAAACTGTTAAACAAGTAGCGGCAAGCGATCAAGCGAATGCGCACAATCACTAATGACTACAAGGACGCGCAGATTCTAAACCTCGGATTCGAGGGTGAACGCGGACCTTATCTGGTAACTCAAAGCGGAGTCGCGCCGAGCGATCCTTTTCTAAAAACACGCATGTTTGTGCTACCTCCGGATGGATACTGGGTGGATTTCAACGCCTACGCCTCCCAGGGAAAGCCGGAAGCAATGGACGAGATCGTTTTTCCTAGCACAATCAAAGTAATGGAAACATTCGGCAGGCTATTGGCCGGCCTCGGGTTCTCGACCTTCCAATCGATGAGGCGGGACTAAACGTTTGGATAGAACGCCCCAGTAACGATGGATTACAAGCCGTTAGCGCGTGGGTTGCACAATTTAAAGAGCACCATCGCAAAGACCCAGGAGGTTAAAGTGGCGGTTCAACAGCGCCTGTGATGAGATTGCCGCAATGAGTTCCTCGTCCCTCGCCCGATGGATTCCCGCTCTCACGTGGCTGCGCGTCTATGATCAGAGCTGGCTACGCAGCGATATTCTCGCCGGCATTACGCTTGCCGCTTATCTGATTCCCGCGGCGTTAGGCGACGCGTCCCTTGCCAACTTGTCTCCGGAAATCGGCCTTTACGCCTGCTTGTTTGCTGGCCTGGTATTCTGGTTTTTTTGCGGTTCGCGCCAGACCGTCGTCTCCACTACTTCTGCCATTTCGCTGGTCATCGGCGCCTCGTTAGGCGAAATTACAGGCGGCGATACGACACGCTTTGGCGCGCTCGCAGCCGGCACAGCCTTGCTCGTCTCGCTAATCGCCTTTACTGCCTGGCTCGCAAAGGCCGGAGTCCTGGTACATTTCATTTCGGAGAGTGTCATGACTGGCTTCAAATGCGGCGTAGCGCTGTTCCTTGCCAGCACGCAATTGCCTAAGCTTTTCGGATTTCATGGCGCTCATGGAAGCTTTTGGGGGAACGCGGCCTTCTTCTTCAAGCACGTGGGCGAGACGAATGCGACGTCACTATTAGTTGGAGGGATCGCCCTGGTGCTTCTCATCCTTGGGAAGATTTTTCTCGAACACAAACCGGTTGCACTTCTTGTCGTCATCGGAGGCATAATTGCCGCATCGGCGCTTTCGTTGGAGAAACACGGCGTGAAACTGATCGGCGCCGTGCCACAGGGAATACCTCCACTCAGAGTCCCTGCCGTTTATTGGCATGATCTCAACGAGTTGCTTCCACTAGCTTTTGCCTGCTTTCTCCTCGGCGCGGTCGAAACGGCCGCGATTGGCCGGATGTTCGCCGCGAAGCACGGCGGACGGTTCGATGCCAATCAGGAAAATCTGGCGCTCGCTGCGTCGAACCTCTTCGCCGGACTCGGTGGCGGTTTTCCGGTAAGCGGCGGCACGTCACAATCGCTCGTCAATGAAGAAGGCGGAGCGCGCACACCGCTCTCTGCGGCCCTCGCGGCAGTCTTCATTCTCGTGGTTGTGCTCTTTTTTTCCCATCTCCTAAGCGCCTTACCGCAACCGGTCCTCGCGGCTGTGGTGTTGACTGCGATAGCGGCTCTGCTCAAGCTTTCAACTTTGAGAGAACTTTGGCGGAGCGACCGATCAGAATTTGTGGTCGCAATGGCGGCTCTCGCCGGCGTGCTCACTTTCGACCTGCTTCTCGGCGTGATGATCGGCGCCGCAATCTCGCTTGTGCAGCTAATGCGCGAATCGTCTCATCCGCACGTCGCTCTTCTTGGACGAATTCCCGGCACGCGCCGTTTCTCGGACGGTGACCGCCATGCGGACAACGAACTGATTCCGAACGTCATGATTTTCCGGCCTGAATCGAGCCTCGTCTATTTCAACGTGGACAATGTTTACGATGCGATCCTGAGCCGTGTTCGAGCCGAAATGGCATCGCCGAAGCTTGTGGTGCTCGATCTCTCGGCCGCACCGCGCGTCGACATGCAGAGTGCCCACACCCTCGCCAGCATGGCGGACGAACTCCGTGCAAAAGGTATCCGGTTTCAAGCGGTGGAGCCGCGCTCGTCCGTGCGCGACCGGCTCCGCCATGAAGGCATCGACGGCAAATTGGGCGGCGTGAATCGCTTCACCAGTGTAGCCGATGTGATCGACCACTTTCTAGGGGGAGCGCAACAACTCCCCTTCACAACCTAACAACCAAATCTAACAGCGGAATCCTATGCCATTATAAAGGTAAGCGCGAATCCGCAGCACGGATGTAATCGGAACACCATGATCCTGCACATCTACACAATCTTTCACACGCTGATCAGTCTCGCGGCGATTTTCACCGGGCTCGTGGTCCTGGCTGCCATGCTCTTTGGCAATCGTGCGGACTATTGGACGAAGTGGTTTCTCATCACCGCCGTCGCAACAACGGTGACCGGATTTTTCTTTCCGTTTCACGGCGTCACGCCGGCGATCGTTCTCGGAATCATCACGGTACCGGTTCTGGCGATTACGATTTACGCCCGGTATTCGCGACAGCTCGCCGGGGCGTGGCGTTGGATCTACGTCGTCGGCGCGGTGATGAGTTTGTATTTCAATCTTTTCGTTTTGGTCGTGCAGTCCTTTGAGAAAGTGCCGGTTCTGAATGCAATCGCTCCGACGCAGACCGAATCTCCGTTCAAATTCACCCAACTCGCTGTGTTGATCGTTTCCGTGGGGCTGGCAATCGTTGCCGCAATTCGATTTCATCCAAAACCTGCTCGCGCTATTTGAGCGAAGATCGTCGTCATCCTGATGAACAGCAAAATTCCTGGGCTTCATCATGTCACTGCGATCGCCAGCGACCCGCAAAGGAACCTAGATTTCTACGTTGGGCTGCTCGGCCTTCGCTTCGTTAAACGCACTGTCAATTTCGACGATCCGGGAACCTATCATTTCTATTTTGGTGACAATCGCGGCACCCCGGGAACAATCCTGACGTTTTTTCCGTGGCCGGGGGCACGGCGCGGCGCTCGCGGCACCGGACAAGTGGAAGCGACCGCGTTCGCGATTTCACCGGAATCAACCGGTTATTGGCTGGAGCGATTAAAACAACACCACGTCGCGGCTGAGAAGACATCGCCGCGCTTCGGCGAAGAAGTAATCCGGTTGGTTGATCCTGATGGGCTTCTGATCGAGCTAATCGCTTCGAGTTCTGGCGGACAAGTTGAGCCGTGGGCGGACGGCCCGATTCCGGCGCAACATGCGGTTCACGGTTTTCACAGTGTGTCCGCCGCGTTGGAAGGTTACGAAAGAACTGCGCGATTACTCACCGACAGTTTCGGCTATGGTTTGATTGCTACGTCGGGAAACCGGTTTCGCTTTGCCGCACCGGATGACACGGCATCGGGGAGAATCATTGACCTGCTATGTTTGCCCGACACCGGTATGGGCCGAGTCGCTGCGGGTTCGGTGCATCACATTGCTTTTCGCACGAAGGACGAAGCCGAACAGTTCAAGTGGCGCGAACATTTCGTCGATCTTGGTTACAACGTGACGCCGGTGATCGATCGCACTTATTTTCATTCCATTTATTTCCGCGAACCGGGGGGTGTGCTGTTTGAGATTGCCACCGATCCGCCGGGTTTCACTTTGGACGAAAAGCTGGAAGAACTCGGTACACATTTGCGGCTCCCCTCTTGGATGGAATCGGCGCGCTCACAAATCGAAGAAATTCTCCCGCCGATTCGCGTGCCCGCTAAATCATGAGGCCACAGCAGTATCATCAAAATCAGCAACACCGAATTACCATAGTCGCTTACGAGCGAAAGCGTGTCCTGAACCAGATTTGAGATAACGTTCGAAAGCTTCAGCCTTGGCTCGATTAGTAAATGCGATGTAAGTGGTAAGCTTCCATGGCCTGAATTTTGAAGTATGGAAAGATTTTCCTGCGTTGTGCTCCTGGAGACGTTCTTTAAGATCAGTCGTCATTCCCAAATAGCGCTCGCCTTGCGCAGTAACACTCTCGATAAGATAGACGTAATACACGGATGGCCCTCCTTCGCTAAAGCTTCGGAGGGCATCCTGCTTCGCGCAATTGGGCCATGCCAATCCTGCGAAGCGCATGAGCGCGAAGCAGGATGAGGCCGCAGCCGGATTTCATTCACGAGTTCGTTCCCGGCAACTCGTCACGCACGCTTTTGCTTCTGCACGGCACAGGTGGAAACGAACGCGATCTCATTGGGCTTGGGCGCGAGCTGGATCCAAATGCTGCGTTGCTTAGCCCGCGCGGCAAAGTTCTGGAAAATGGAATGCCGCGGTTCTTTCGCCGACTTGCCGAAGGCGTATTCGACTTGGAAGATTTGAAAACGCGAACGAACGAACTGGCCGATTTTCTCACGGCGGCCGCTAAACATTACGGATTCGCTAGCGATAACCTCGTTGCCGTTGGTTATTCTAACGGCGCGAACATTGCAGCGAGTATGCTACTGCTCCGGCCGGAGGTGTTGCCCGCCGCAATTCTATTTCGAGCGATGGTGCCACTGATTCCGGACACATTACCCGACCTTTCATCTGTGCGCGTTTGGATCGGCGCGGGTGATCAGGATCCTATTGTTCCCGGATCCGAGGCTAAACGCCTGGCAGAACTCCTTCGTCGCGCAGGCGCAGACGTGACAATTCGTTTCGCAAAGGCAGGGCACGGCCTAACTAATGACGACTTTGAAGCGGCGCGCCATTGGCTTGGAGAGCTCAAGCTTTAGGATTGCAGGCATGAAAACAAGCCGGTTCACCGTGGGAACATCACTCGTTGTCGATGGAGGCTTCATCGCCGGTTAACCCGCAACCAAGCATCCCTAGTGCAGCAGTGCTCCTGGCCTCAGACGATTCGAAGTGGATCACCGGAGAACGCTTCTCATTTCGGTAAGGTTACGTTAGATTGTAGAGGCAAACGGTTCAGCAACAGGAAAGGGCAAGAAAACATGAAAACAAAATTGTCCGCCGTCGCGCTTATTGCGAGCGCGGTCACGATTGCTCAAGCGAACCCAGGAGGTGTTCACGCAGTGACAGGAACATCTCCCAGAGGTGCAGTTGCACGCAGTGCCCCGGCGGTTCACGCTCCGATGCGGCCCGGCGGTGTTTCATCGTTTCGCTCGACGCCGATTCGGTCATACGGCAGTAGACCGTTTTATTCAGGCCAACGCCATACCTCGTTTGGCATGCGTTCGTCACCATCCTCCGCGGTACCGGCGGCCTTTCTATTCGAGTCGAGGTTCGTTTACGCGCTCGGGTCCGTACACCGTAGCAACTATCCCGCAACGCAATCGTGTCGCGCCATTCGCGAATCGCAGAAACTCAGCTGTCACACGCGTGTGGAACCAGCGAAACACCGGAACGCAATTCCGGAATGGAAACAATCTGCGGAACGCGAACAATATTCGGAATGCCAACAATCTCCGGAACGGAAACCATTTCCGAAATGGAAACAATCATATGCGGCGCGACTGGCAAAAACACGTTTTCGCTCACCAATCAGGGAATTGGCATCGCGACTGGAACCGCAACTGCGACCACTGGTGGAATGGCCACCAATGCTCCTTCATTAACGGATCGTGGGTGATCTTCAATCTGGGCTTCTCTCCGTGGTGGCCTTCGTACTACCCGGACGATTATTACTACGACTATGGCTTTCCGAATGATGGCTACGGCTCGTCGACCTACGGTTACGATTATCCGTATTCGTACAATTATGATCCCGGCGATTACAACTCCGGCGATTACCAAGGGCAGATGTATTACGATCAAAACAGCTATCCCGACCAATCGCAGGGCTACTACGATTCCAGTGTTTACCAAACTGAAGTGTACGACGATCCGAATGGCTACAGCGATGAATCGCAATCAGACTATTCGACCATTGCCGCAGCGCAGGAGCGACTGGCTCGTCAAGGCTACTATCGCGGCGAGACAGACGGTGTGCTCAGCCCTGAGATGCAGAAAGCCGTCAGGCGTTATCAAAGCACCAACGGCTTGCGCCAGACAGGCTACCTCGACGGCGACACTCTGGCGGTAATGGGATTATCCAAAGGCACGAGCTATTAAAATTTGAGATCTGCCAATGTGCTGCCCGGTAAATGAGGCCGCAGCCCGATTTCATTCACAAGTGTTACAAGGTTGCGGCCGCATCTAATTTCGGCCCGGGTGAAATTCAGTGCGAAAATCACCATGAATCTCATCGTCCTGTAATGAGTAGATGCCAAGTAATGTAAGTCGGCCTGGCCAGTTTTTTTCTAATTCTGGAGGGTAATAGTTCTTCTCACCTAACAGCGTCCAAAATATTGCCAGACCTTTGGATGCAAGAAGCTCACGCATAGCATTCGTACGAGCTACCACCACACTTTGCCCTCGGTCACGGGTAGAAGGATCGAACACGACAATCTCGCCATCATTGTCTACAAAATCGGTGTTTCGACCACGCGGCCTTATTTTGAGTTTAGCTGCAAGCCAGCGCGACGGCATTGAAATCGTGACCGTTGAATCAACCGAGCAATCATAAGTGCCGCGCTCGCACATGTACTCGCCTGTCGTCGGGACCATCGGACCCGGCAGATCATTCTCCTGCCACAACTCTCTTATCCAGTCGTCGTCGAGTGGATAGGCGAAGTGTTGACTCCAATAGTGTTCAAACAAGTGAACATGGTAATAATGCTCGGCAGAAGGCAAACGATCATTTATCCAGTTTTGCTTCTTTCCCCATTCCAATATGGAATGAAGATTCCCAACATTGGTCAGGTAAGAGCGGAAGATAAGATGGAGCTCTTGGCGATCGCGCGCGGGTTTCCACGTCTTCTCCGCCTCAACTTTTCGACGCCAAAGATGGAAACCATCCAGGAGCAACCAACGTTCGCCATGGACATCTCGTAAATGAAGAAAGTCCGCGATCGGGGGTAAGTCGGCTGACAACTGTAACCACTCTTTAACTGTGGGTCGTGAATGCCACGCTCTATACGAATGTGGCGTCCACCAGTTAGAATGATTCGCACCCCAGTCATCGCGCGGAGTGGATCGGAGAAGCAGAGAAGGATCAATATCCCGCTGATCGGTGGGCCAAAGGCCTCGTTCCCAGTCCGCGCTGTTCATGACTCGCGAATTTGTATCAGCGAGCCCGTAGTTATCGCTGATCCTGGCATGCAATTCGTCATAAGCGATCCACTGATATTTCTTTCCAATTCGCTCGGATTTGTAAGCATCACGACCTTGAAAAGAGACCGTCGCATCAAAATCGCCTAACAAATCATTGCGCCAACCAAGTTCCAAAACTCGTTGGAGGATGAGCCTTTTGAATCGGTCGATTGAAAAGTGGTTATTGAATTTGGCGTCGTAGGGATTCTGCAAATACGGTTTGATTCTTTTAATCAATAAGCGGGCATGAGCGTTGCCTACTAAGACTGGCAAAGTTTTCTCCACGCTGGCTAATACACGTAATGCCCTCTCGTAATCCTCGTCCTCCGGAGTTATCCGTCCTGGTTTGGCGTATAGCTCTGCAACATCTTGCATGATTTCCCTCGCCTCCGGAGGAAGCTTATCTAGTAAGGCTGCGAACAATTTTCGTGGCGAGCTTCGCAGGGAGACGCCTCCGACTGTGCCAGACCAATGAGTTACGTCTTTAATTATGTAGTGATTAAAATCATCGGCCGTAACTGATTGGTAAATTCGAGCAGTTCCCTGATACTTTTCATCGAAAGTGTCCGCATGAAAAGCTTGGCGCAGTTCTTCGTCGGACGGTGGATCTGGAGGCACTTTGGATTTGTAAGGCGGCAGAAGTAATTTTGGGTCAAATTCGATAGGCAGCTTGCGGTATCGCGCGAGTTCTACGACGCCTCGTGCGTGGTCCCGTAGAAGAACGCTCGGCGGAGGACGCTCGTTTTTAAAAACGCGATCGTATATCGCTTGCGCGAGCGCGGCCAATTCTCCGTCATCACGCGTGTGCATAGCACATCCAAAAGCGACTGCGTAGAGACGTTCCTGCAAGTACGGCTCAGCGAGATCCGAAAAGTGCTCGATTAGTTGGCGGACTATCGGAATATTATCCTTAAGCAGCGATACCAACGCTTTCGTCGCTCTGTCTCGAACAAACCGATCCGATGTTGTGAGCATCCACACTAAAGCGATAGCTGCTAGTCGAACGAGATCGGCCGATAGTCCAACAGCTACATCTGGTTGCCAGGCCCACTCGATGAGCCGTTTGACGGCGCCGTCTTTCTTCCAACCACCAAAAATCGCGGTGGACCAAAGACTATCGCGCTCTGCCATCGTAAACGAGCGAAGGAACAGATCGAGCCATTCCGAATTGAGTGGATGGCCCGGTCGAGCGGCTAACGACAGTGACGTTTCAAAAGCTTCTTCCCGGCATTCATCAGTTCCTGTCAGCAGAATACGCAGATGTTTTTCCGCAGCTGGCGTAATGTTCGCGCGCTTCCGCCAAACAACGCTGTGCAAGAACGCCGAACGGAGTGCTGGAGATTCGACGAAGCCTTTGTCGATGTCAGGCAACTCGCGTCCACAAAATTCCGGAGAGAGTGTAGCAAACGCTTCTATCCAATCTCGCGAGGTAGGAAACCACTCTGCTTCACGAAGATGCCGTTCAAGGAGCTTCGAGTCGACCTGCTCACCAAACTTGTTTTCTCGAAGCATTTCGCTGACAATCGTAAAGTCGCTGAATCTTTGGTAGGCGAAGCGTACGAATTCTTCACCTGCGTTAAAATCGAAACCTGGAACCCGCATCAGCAAATCTTCTGCGATAAGCTGTTGAGCAAGCGACTGACTTTTTGTCTCTGATGGCTTTAACTTTTTCAGTACGTCGATAACGAGCGGCCAAGGTAGTAGGTCTGTGTTTTGTTCCGCCATCAATCTAGCTACCAGCGCAACTGCGCGCTGGACGTACCGTTCGGTCGGGTCGTAATCGAGCGTGATCGCTACTCGCGCATTTGCATCTGCTAAGACCATTTGAAGCAATTCGCTAAAGCTAGGCGGATCGCTTAGCCGTAAATCGCTACGGCTTCTTAGCGTCTCACACAACAACTTTAGGAATAGCGGGTTCTTGTATTCCGGGTCCAGTACCGGCACGTTTGGCTCTGGTAACCTGTAGTGAGCAAAGAAACGCCGGGCCGCCTCCGCCACTCTGCCGCGGAAGCCGTGGTGTGTGACAAATGCCGCGTCGTCCGAGACGATTTTAGCAACGTCTTTCTCGTAGGCGTCTCGGACGCTGATGGCGAAAGCAACGTGTGGAAACCGTCGCAGGTGCTCAATCGTTGCTGCTAGATACCGTCGCCAATAGGAGATTCCCGCACCTTCGTTAAGCGCATCAATAAGGATAAGCGTTCGACAATTTAGGCTTTCGCCGGCGACGTCTAATGCACCCAACAATTCGTCACGGGTTGTCTCCAAGCCGAGTAGTTGCTGGATCTGGGTCCATGGTTCGGCGTTCGGGTGAAACTGCTCGCCAAGGAAAAGTATTACCGGTTGTTGTTTGGCCGATAAGTCTTCCGCGGTTGCACAAAACAAATGTGTTTTTCCCGAGCCGGCATCGCCCGTCACGACTAGTTTACCGATCAAACTTGCCGCTAGTTCTTGGGACGATAAGAACTCTTTTAAATTGTAGAGTGCTCGCTGCAGGTCGGTACAGTTGGGCAATGATGAAGCTGCGATCATCATTCGCGGTTGAGCGAGACTGAGAGACGCGCCGCTCTTCATCGACCGCCTCTTGTAAGTTAGCAACGGCAGCGAGTAGGCTCCCAAGGTCAAATAGGTCATTCGCAGTACCGGGTAGCTGTGAAACGGTTTCAACGAACTGCTCGGCACATTTCTTCAAAGAGGACTGCGGGTCATTGCGTTCTAGGTTGATGGCAAAGCCCAGAGTTTCTTCCATTACTCCCCGGATGCGCTCGATTTGGGCGTGCAGCCGTGTATGAAACTCGTCGCTCCGAATTAACCCTTGAAAGGTCTGTTGCACCGGAACATCGATATGAAGCGGCGGACTATAGCGGGTAGCTGCCTGGCGCACGGCCGGCCGGACTCCGTGGGTATCGAACCAGCCCGCAGTGAACGCGGGGGCACCAAACCAGAATGCGCGACGACCCGCATGTTCCGGTCTGGTTAGAAACTCTAGAAGTATAGTTTCATCCCACAAGACGAATTCGATATTGCCCTCTTCTGCGGCAAACCATTTCGTCCATTTTGCTACGTGCTCTTTCCAATTTTGTCGGGCGGACTTGCGACCTGCGCGACGATCGTCAGGGAGTGACGCGGGAATGCAAATCGTGTAGCGACGCAATTGAGGGTTACGCTCAAGGGCAGTCTTGACGGATTCATCCAGTTCGCGCCAATGCTTAGCGCGCGGCGACTCAGTGATGAACTTGGCCTGCCAGGCCCACTCCGTGCTAGTTGGTAACCGCCACAAACATTCAACACCAGCATCGGGAGCTCCGCGCCTTTCAAAATGTGCGCCGACTGGTAAGCCTTTGGTCTCAGCCCGAGCCAACTGGCAGCATAACTCCTCGAAAGCCGCGTCCTGCGATCCTTTCCAAGTGCGGATCTGTCGCCAGTCTAGGGCGTGGATTGCGGCCATATCGTAACCTATCTCGACAAGACATTACCATCTTTGCTGGGCCAATGCCGTGCTTTGCGTAGCCGAGCATGAATTCGATTATGGAGACGCAATCGAGACGATGGAGGTCGGCAAAAATTGCGAGATTTATGCGTATTCACCTCGGAATGAAAACCGCGGAGTCGCTACGGTCGCGTACTCCGTCGCTATGAAAAAAGAGCCGTCGCAAAACCATGGCATACATAAGATCTAATCTCATTCCGCGGCGATGCGCACCGCCTTCTTGATTAGAGAACTCATCATCGGTTATCGTGTTTCGACAAATGATTAAGGGCAGCGAAATCCGGAAGGCAGACTACGCGATCGAGCCGCTTCTGCTTGATCGCTGGTCGCCGCGCGCGATGTCGGGCGAAGAAATCGCGCACGAAGAATTAATGCGACTTTTTGAAGCGGCGCGCTGGGCGCCGTCTTCATTTAATGCGCAGCAATGGCGCGCGCTCTATGCGCGTCGCGGGACGGAACATTGGCGGACGTTCTTCGATCTGCTGGTCGATGCGAACAAGGCATGGGCGAACAATGCCGCAGTGCTGGTCGTGTTCATTTCGCGAAAATTTTTCGACTACAACAACGAACCCTCAGTGACGCATTCGTACGACACTGGCGCTGCATGGGAGAACTTTGCGCTGCAGGGATTCCACCAGGGGTTGGTCGTGCATGGGATGGAAGGTTTTGATTACGATCGCGCGCGTAACGAATTGCGGATCCCGGATGACTTTCAAGTCGAAGCAATGGCTGCGGTAGGAAAGCCGGGACCAACAGAATGGCTGCCTGACAAATTGCAGAGCCGGGAGAGTCCGAGTGATCGCCGCAAACTTTCCGAGAGTATTTTCGAAGGACCGTTCAAATCCAAATAATTGCGGACGCAGCTGAACCGGTCGGGAAATTTCTTGTTCGTTCGTAAAGAATTTCTTCCACGCGTCGGTACTAGCTTTTCCGTGTGGCGCGCACGCGCGGAGTCGCTCCAATCCAAAACAGCGCAGTAACCGTGCTTGCAGCGGCAAGCGCGGCGCCAATGAGCATGACCGACCGAAACCCGGAGACAAAGGATTCGTCGATTGCGCGCCGGATTAGTTGTTGTCTAGCCAGGTTAAGATTTTCAGAAATATCGATGGCGGCGAGCCTGGTGGATTGAGCTTGGACCGACTGCGCGACTGAAGCCGGCAAATTCGCGGTGATCAGCCTGCAATCAAAAGCGGTTTTAAACACGTGGAGCATCACGACTCCAAGCACTGCAATCGCGATCAGGCTCGCCGTCCGCGCCACGGCATTGTTTACGCCCGATGCGATCCCGGCGCGGTCTTGCGCGATTGAGCTCATTACGGTCGTAGTAAGCGGGGCCACGGTGATGGCCATGCCCAATCCGAGAACAACCACCGGTGGAAAAAATTGTGTCCAGTAACTGCCGCCAATTCCCGGCATCAGAAAGAGCGAATAACCCACCGCTGCGATCACCGGCCCAACGACAAGCGGAAGTCTTGGACCGTAACGCGCGACGAGTCCGCCTGACCAACGCGAAAGAAACGACATGATCAATATGAACGGTAACAACGCCGCGCCAGCGGCAGTGGGCGAATACCGCTGAACCTGAATCAAATTCAACGGCAGAAAAAAAAGTGTTCCACCGAGCGCAGCATAAAGCAAAAAGGTTAAGAGGTTGGTTCCGGCGAATGTTCGCGAACGAAACAGCATGAGCGGTAACATTGGCTGCGAAATATGAGACTCGACGAACAAGAAAAGGATCAAGACGACGATGCCCACGCCCAACGCCACGATTACTGAGCGATTGTTAAAACCGACTTGAGAAGATTCGATCAACCCGTAAACCAGCGCGCCCAAACCGAGCGCCGCCAAGATTGCGCCAAACCAATCGACGCGAGTGCGTTCTCTGTTCGAGTTTTCTGCGACGCAGTGGAGCGAAATCAATATCACAACAAGGGCGAGCGGAAGATTGATGAAAAACACAGCGCGCCATGAAACGTGCTCGATCAACCATCCGCCGAGAACCGGCCCAATTGCGGTAGTGATAGCGCTGAAACCCGACCATACGCCAATTGCGCGTCCACGTTCCTGCTCGGAGAAAGAATTACTGATGATCGCAAGGCTCCCCGGAACGAGAAGTGCAGCGCCGCATCCTTGAAACGCGCGGGCCACAATCAGTTGACGAATGTTCCCGGCAAGACCGCATGCGCCCGATGAAACCGCGAAAATCACAATACCCAGCAAAAAGATGCGGCGACGTCCATAATGATCGCCTAACGAGCCGCCGACCAGCAACAAAGCGGAGAGAAAAAGCGCGTACGACTCGATCACCCATTGCACATCCACCGCCGTGGCGTTGAGATTTGTCTGCAGCGCGGGCAGCGCCACGTTCACCACTGTCCCATCGATAAACGCCATGCTCGAAGCGAGAACGGTTGCGGCGAGAATCCAACGACCGCGAACTTTCGAACATGGCGCCGTTGCCGGCTCGGATCGAATTACGTTTTCGTCACAAGGTTCTTGAAGAACTGCCCCCATGTTCGTGGATACGGCAAAACCAAACCTTTCAGCAAGCTCCTCACCCTTCGCGGACAGTTTAAAGCGAGTTTCGCGTCGAGCGACAAGGGCGATTACTCACAGCACCACGGTTCCGCGCAGAATTTCAACGGCATAGCCGCCTACGCGAACGTCGGTGACGCACTCCCCTTCCCGCTTTGCCCGGACATACATCTCGCTTGGTCGATGGCATTCGACGCCCTGACGAATCACCACCTGTTCATCACTCTTCGCGACTCCGTGTTGGACCATCCAACTAGCGGCGCAACCGGCTGCCGAGCCTGTGGCAGGGTCTTCCCCACCGTAAAAAAACATTCGAGCTCGAGCTTCGAGGCGGTCTTCGCGCCGTTCGGGACACAGAAAGTAAAAGAAGCTAGCGCCGGTCCTCTTCAGAAATTCCGCCGCCTGTGCGTAACTAAACTTCAAACCGGCCAGCGTCTGTTGATTGCGGAACGGCACAACCGTAAAGGTCAATCCTGTCGAGACAGATTGCACTGGCCACTCCGGAGGAATCTCGTCATCGGCGATTCCAATGACGCGAGCGACTTCCTCTCGTGAGAGCGTGGTTCCGAATTCCGGATCGCGTTGGCGCATTTCACCGAACACCTGTCCATCCACTCGATTACAGCCGGCATTCTCCGAGTTCGGAGTGAAGCGCACCGGAATCTTCCCCGCTTTCAAATCAAGGGTGATCTGGGCAGGTTTTGTTGAATCAGACTCCGACGCGCATAAGTACAACGCCGTGCCAAGCGTCGGATGTCCGGCAAACGGCAACTCCTCCTCGACCGTGAAGATGCGGACTTTTTTCCCGTCCCGGGCTTCAGTGGCGGCATCGCGCGGAAAGATGAAAGTTGTCTCCGAAAGATTCATCTCGCGCGCCAACGCTTGCATCTCGGCATCATTTAATCCTCGAGCGTCACTGAAGACAGCCAGCGGATTACCCGCCAGCCGCGTCTGCGTGAATACGTCAACCTGAACAAATTCGTAACTGCGGCTCGGCATGAAAGACTTGTCCACGTGTGCCCGAAAATGTGCAAGAGAAGATTAATTTCCTGCGGCGCAATTGGGACAGTGTACGGAATCGTTTTCGCCATCTTGCGCGCGGCAGGAATTTTCCGAGGAAAGCGACGGGGCGACGCCGCACTCAAAAGCGCTTCGCGCGAAAGAAATCTTCTCCTGCGTTCCTGCTTTCCTGATTAAAAATCAGACCAACGTTCCCAGCCAAATCGCTCTTAAACCACCTTTTTTATCTAGCCGTTGTTGCAACTTTCGAGGAGGCTGAACAAGAACTGTATGAGACATCCAGAACGGCACCGGAGTGAGAGGATCGGATGGCTACGCGCAGCGGTGTTGGGCGCGGACGACGGCATTGTATCAACCGCAAGTCTGGTGGTTGGAGTGGCCGCCGCAGGTTCTCCGCGCCACGCGATACTTCTGGCGGGTGTCGCCGGTCTTGTAGCCGGCGCGCTCTCGATGGCGGCCGGTGAATACGTATCGGTGAGTTCTCAGGCAGACACAGAAATAGCCGATCTTACTACTGAAAAAGACGAGTTGGCGACGCAGCGGCCAGCCGAAGAAAAGGAACTCGCTAACATTTACGTGCAGCGAGGTCTCGATCCAGACCTTGCCCGGACGGTGGCAGTGCAATTGATGGCGCACGACGCCCTTGGTGCGCATGCGCGCGACGAACTTGGCATAACCGAACAAACGACCGCTCGTCCGCTCCAGGCGGCAGCAGCATCCGCCGCAACATTTGCGATCGGCGCCGCCCTACCGTTGCTCGCGGTCATCTTCGCGCCGCTCGCAGATCTTTGGCTTGTTGTTTCCGGTGCCTCGCTCGTCTGCCTCGCGGCTCTCGGCGCACTCGCTGCTCGCGCCGGCGGCGCGTCTCCGTGGGTCGGTGGCAGCAGGGTCGCGTTCTGGGGCGCACTTGCGATGGCGGCTACGGCAGTGATCGGGAAACTTTTCGGGACAATTGTTTCTTGATCGTAAAGACCACCGAGTGCGGCTCGGATTTGGATTGTGCTGGGTCGGGCGTAAGGTTTGCACGTGACTAACGAGCCGGAAGATGACGAGCAATTCTACCGCGATACTGAAAGCATCGCCTTTCCCAAGCTGGACGATCATCAGCTTTCGCTACTTGAGCCTTTGGGCGAACGCCGGGTGATGAAACGCGGCGACGTGTTGTTCAAGGCCGGGGAACGTAATCTCGGACTAGCAATTGTTTTGCGCGGCGAACTCGAAGCGTTCGAGACGCGCGACGGAACCGAATATAACCTGGCTACCGCGCGCGAGCGTGATTTCATGGGCGACATATCGATGCTGCAGGGCACGTCGATCCTCGGTTCGTCCAGAGTCACGTCGGATGAGGCCGAGATACTTCACATTCCAGCGGCCGAACTTCGGCGCGCGCTGGCGGAAATTCCCGCCGTAAGCAAGACGATCGTCGATGCGTTGATCATGCGACGACGCCGGCTTCGTCGCGATCGCGAATTTGCGGGCATGCGTGTTCTGGCCAGCCACCACGCGCGCGATGGACATCAGCTCGATGATTTTCTCGACAAGAATCGCATCCCGCATCGGCTGGTAGAATTTGAGAGCGAACAGGGGCAGGCGTTGAGTGAACGTTTTCACCTAACGACTCGCGATTTGCCGGTCTTGATCACCCCGGCCGGTGCGCGCTTGCGCAAGCCGTCGTTGCGGGAAGTTGCCCGGGAAGCCGGCTTGCTGCGGTCACTCGCCGAAGAAAATGAGACCGAAGTTTTTTGCGATCTCGCAATCGTTGGCGCTGGACCCGCCGGCCTCGCCGCAGCGGTGTATGCGGCATCCGAAGGATTGAAGACCGTCGTTCTGGAAAGTTATGCGCCCGGCGGGCAGGCCGGCTCATCCTCGCTCATCGAAAATTTCTTTGGCTATCCCACCGGGATTGGTGGCGGCGAATTAACCTGGCTGGCTCAGTTGCAGGCCTACCGGTTCGGCGCGAAATTTTCCACACCAGCCGCGGCCCTCTCCCTGCAATACCACCCTGATGGCGAGTACCGTGCATGCCTCGAGACGGAAGGTTGCGGTGCTGTGCTCCGCGCAAAAGCTGTTCTGATCGCGACGGGCGCCGACTATCGCCGGGTCGACGCCGACAATCGCGAGCGATTTGAAGGCGTCGGAGTTTATTACGCGGCAACGGCACTCGAAGGTCAGATTTGCCGTAACGAAACCGTTATCGTGATTGGCAGCGGCAATTCGGCCGGACAAGCGGCAATGTTTCTTTCTGATGGCGCCGCGAAAGTGTTGCTCGTTATTCGTGGCGATGACATTACAAAAAAAATGTCTGCCTACCTTTCGCGTCGCGTGCAGGCGCAGCCCAATATCGAAATTCTTTATCGAACAGAGATTCGAAAACTTTTCGGGGACCAGAAGCTCGAGCAGGTCGAGTTGGAAAATACGCGCACGGGCGAGCGTCGCACGGTCAAAACGCCGGCGGTGTTCTCCATGATCGGTGCTCGTCCATGCACCGAATGGCTGCCACCGGAAATTGAGCGCGACGAAAAGGGATTTATCAAAACCGGCTCGGACGTCGCTGAAGCACCAGCGTGGCGCGCAGGCAAACGGCGACCCGCCCCTCTTGAAACCAGTCTACCGGGAATTTTTGCAGCAGGCGACGTGCGCTCCGGATCGGTTAAGCGTTGCGCCGCGGCTGTCGGCGAAGGCGGCATGGCCGTCGCCGGCATCCACATGAGCCTGGCGTCACGACGGAACGCGTCGGCAACCAAAACATCACAAGAGTAAACAAATCATGACCGACCGCGGCTGTGCTCATTTGAATGCGGTTGAATCAATCAAGCAACCGGCTCGCCGCGAATGCGAAGAGTGCGTGAAGATTGGCAGTTACTGGGTTCATCTGCGGACATGCCAGACTTGCGGCGTGACGCTGTGTTGCGACAGTTCGCCGAACCAGCACGCCAGCAAGCACGCGCACGCAAGTGGACATCCGGTGATCGCTTCCGCTCAACCGGGTGAACGCTGGCTCTACTGCTACTCGGATGATGCCTTTGCAGAATACTGAGCGGTGATTGCGTGCCATGAATCGCATCGGTGATACAAAGGTTCAGTCCGGATTTGCGTGGTTGGAAATAAACATTGACACCTGACACGGCGGCCAGCATTAACTCCACAACGAACAACGAAGCACACACGCTTCAATACGGCTCGATCGGATTGGGTCTGGGGGATCCTGACAAGCTGACACATACCTAAAGATAGAAACATAAACTATTTATGAAATTAATTACGCAGATTGCGATCATTACATTGTCCGGCTTGTTGCCTTTCACGTTTGTTCACGGCCAGGGCACATCAAAGACGAGTACCGCTGGCAAGAGCGCCGCGCCCGCTGGGGTGGGCAAACGAACGGATGTTTATCACGTTCATTTCACTAAGGCCGCGCTCGGCAAAGCCGCGCAATTGGGCGATTGGCTGAAAACACCCGATCAAACCAATCCGATGCCGGATCATTTTATTGTTCTTCGTCACCAGGATGGGGACGCATGGGATTACGTGGTCATCACGCATCTCGGGCCAAAAGCGACGGTGGAAGCTGCGGGGACGGCTGTGCCGCCGGACAAACGCGACTTAAGCGCGTGGCACACAGATACGTTTGTGAACGGCCCATCGTGGGCGGAGTTTACCAAGGCCATGGGAATTGACGCAGACTCGAAATCGAAGACGACAGGCTCGGCTTATTCCGTTTCCTATTATCGCCCTGCTCCGGGTCATCGTGAGCAATTGGAAAAGATGCTTGGCGAAATCCCGAGCGCAGCGAACGACACGACTGCTGGGAACGTGCTTATGCAACACCTCGAGGGCGCCAACTGGACGTTTCTAACCATCGCTCGGTACAATTCGTGGGACGACTTTGCAAAAGGTGAGAAAACCAGCGTGGCGGATACATCCAAAAAGGACAGTCCCTGGTCGCGTTTGCGCGATCACACCGATTTTCACACGGATACGCTGACCGATCGCATAGCGCCATAGCGCGAATGCCGGAGCGCGCACGCCGCTCCTCGCGCCTTCGCGTAGCGGTGCTCGCCGAGACAAGCGCTGATCCCAGGCGGTTGAGACAACCGCCTCTACAACGACACGCATGGCACGCAGCGAAAGTAGGGCGGGCAGTTCTCTGCCCGCCCGGAGCGATGGCACGCAAAAAGAGTACAAGCTAACACTACGGCTCGGCAGGCAAGCATCAGTGATCGCAACACATCTACGCATCATGATGCGTCAATTTGTTTCTTGATTCATTAGGTAAACGCCTTTTTAGTTGCCGGACATCATGGCAACCAACGGGCTTCATCCTCTGGAATCGCTGATGCGCGAACGCATCGCCGTGCTCGATGGCGCCATGGGCACGATGATCCAGGGCTACGGATTGTCCGAGGCGGACTATCGAGGGAAACGGTTTCGCGATTGGAAAGGGAAAGATCTCAAAGGCAGCCTCGAACTACTGAACGTGACGCAACCGCAGGTCATTGAGGAGATTCATTCCAAGTATCTCGACGCCGGCGCGGACATAATCGAAACCAACACCTTTAGCGGAACAACAATCGGTTCGCATGATTTCCTGTTTCAAGGCGAACCCACCCGTGGCCGCAAGGATCAGGAATTCTTTCAGCGCGTGGTGGACGATGCCGGTCTTCGTGCGCTCGTTCAGGAAATCAATTTTGACGCAGCGCGGATCGCGCGCGCCGCCGCAGATCGCGCCGCGAATGAAACCGGACAGCAGCGATTTGTTGGCGGAGCAATGGGTCCCCTTCCCGTCGCCGGTTCAATTTCACCTGACGTAAACGATTCTGCCTTTCGCGCGGTCTCGTTCGATCAGCTTCGTCAAACTTACTTCGATCAAGCGAAAACGCTGCTCGAAGGCGGGGTCGATCTTCTCATCGTCGAGACCATTTTCGACACGCTCAATGGAAAGGCCGCGCTGTTCGCTATCACTGATGCGTTGGAAAAAACCAGACGCAGCGTGCCGTTGATGATCTCGGGCACCGTGATCGACAAATCCGGACGCAACCTGAGCGGCCAAACCGTGGAAGCGTTTATTATTTCCATCGCTCACGCGCAACCGCTCATCCTTGGTTTGAACTGCGCGCTGGGTCCGGATGAAATGGAACCGTTCATCGAAGAAGTTTCGCGGGTCGCTCCATTTTACGTCGGCGCGTATCCGAATGCGGGATTGCCCGATCCCCTTTCGCCGACGGGATTTCCTGAAACACCGGAAACCTTTGCGCCGAAAGTTGTCGCGTGGGCGGCCAACGGCTGGCTGAACCTGGTCGGCGGCTGTTGCGGAACAACCCCGGAACACATCGGCGCAATCGCAAATGCCGTGCGGGATTGCAAACCGCGCGATCTAAACTGTAGGGCGTCTCTTTCAGATGCCGATCGAAGAAATGGCGTTTGACGCAAACGCCCTGCAATTGTCAGGGCTGGAACCGCTAAAGATCACGCCGGAATTCGGTTTCGCCGTGATCGGAGAGCGCACCAACATCACGGGCTCGCCAAAATTTTCGAAGCTGATCCTGGCAGGCGATTTCGAAGCCGCTCTGGCCGTCGCACGTCAGCAGGTACAGGGCGGCGCGAACCTGCTCGACGTGAACATGGACGAAGGGATGATCGATTCGGAAGCAGCAATGATTCGCTTCCTGAACTTGATAGGCAGCGAGCCGGAAATCGCGCGCATCCCTATCGTGATCGACAGCTCAAAGTGGAGCGTCATCGAGGCTGGACTCAAATGTTTGCAAGGGAAAGCCGTCGTGAACTCCATCAGCATGAAAAACGGCGAAGAGGAATTCCTGCGCCAGGCGCAATTGATCAGGCGATACGGCGCAGCCACCATCGTGATGGCGTTCGATGAGAAAGGTCAGGCCGACAATTTCCAGCGCAAAATCGAGATTTGCGGGCGCGCATACGATCTGTTGACCCGGAAGGCTGAACTTCCCTCAAGCGACATCATCTTCGATCCGAACATTCTGACCGTCGCTACCGGCCTAGAGGAGCACCGCAATTATGCAGTCGATTTCATTGAAGCGACGCGCTGGATCAAGCAAAACCTTCCCGGCGCGCGCGTCAGCGGCGGGGTCAGCAATATTTCATTTTCGTTTCGCGGCAACAACACCGTGCGCGAGGCAATGCACGCCGCTTTTCTCTTTCACGCGATCCGCGCCGGGCTCGACATGGGGATCGTGAACGCCGGACAACTGGCAGTTTACGAAGAAATCGAACCCGAGCTGCGCGAACGTGTTGAAGATGTTCTGTTAAACCGCCGCGATGATGCAACCGAACGGCTCGTCGAGTTCGCAGAACGCGTAAAGGCAAAGGGAAAAACAGCTGTCGCCGATGAAACGTGGCGAAAGCAGCCTGTGCAAGAGCGCCTGAAACACGCGTTGGTCAAAGGCATCGTCGATTACATCGACAACGACACGGAGGAAGCGCGTCGCCAATACAAGCGACCGCTCCAAGTGATCGAAGGTCCGCTTATGGCCGGGATGAGTGTGGTCAGCGATTTATTCGGGTCGGGCAGAATGTTTCTCCCGCAGGTCGTGAAAAGCGCGCGGGTAATGAAAAAAGCGGTGGCGTACCTGATGCCCTTTATGGAAGCCGAAAAATCTGCTGATGCGAAACCGCAGGGTCGCATCGTGATGGCCACGGTTAAAGGCGACGTGCACGATATCGGTAAAAACATCGTGGGCGTGGTTCTGCAATGTAACAATTACGACGTCATCGATCTTGGCGTGATGGTCCCGGTGGCGAAGATTTTGGACACAGCGCGCGAGAAAAACGCCGACGCAATTGGTCTAAGCGGGCTGATTACGCCGTCGCTCGACGAGATGGTGCACGTCGCGCAGGAGATGGAGCGCGGAGGATTCCGCGTGCCGCTCCTGATTGGCGGAGCGACAACCAGCCGGACGCATACGGCGGTCAAGATCGCGCCGCATTATCGCGCCAGCACCGTGCACGTGCTGGATGCGTCACGCGCGGTCGGCGTGGTGAATTCGCTGCTTAACGAGGAACTCAAATCGGAGTTCGACAAAAAAACGCGCGAAGATTACGAGCGGTTGCGCCGGGAGCACGCAGCAAAAACCG
Organism: uncultured Verrucomicrobiae bacterium; assembly: GCA_963757675.1. Lineage (GTDB taxonomy): Bacteria > Verrucomicrobiota > Verrucomicrobiia > Chthoniobacterales > UBA10450 > Udaeobacter. The sequence continues at coordinate 186,814 of CAVWTH010000014.1, forward strand.
AAAGGAAAAAACTGCTGACGCTCGACCAAGCACGCGCAAATCGGACGCCGATCGATTGGAACAATTACGTCCCGCCGAAACCGGAATTTTTGGGACTGCGTGTTTACGCGCCAACTGCGATCGCGCTGAGCGATCTTGTTCCTTACATCGATTGGTCGCCGTTCTTTCATGCATGGGAATTGCGCGGCCGCTATCCAGCGATTTTCGACGATCCAAAGATCGGCAAACAAGCGCGCGAACTTTTCGATGACGCGCAGGAACTGCTTGAGCAGATCGTTGCGAAGAATCTCCTGGTTCCGCGCGGCCTCTTTGCTTTTTGGCGCGCAAACACAGCTGGCGACGATGTTGATCTTTACGCTGATGACAGCAGGACTGAAAAACTCGGAACGTTCTACTTTTTGCGTCAGCAAATGCAAAAGCCACGGGGACAATTCAATCATTGCCTCGCGGACTTTATCGCGCCGGTACACTCTCAACTCTCAACTCTCAACTCTCAACATCCCGATTACCTCGGGGGATTTGCGGTCTCGATCCATGGCGCGGATGAGCTCTCTGAGGAATTCAAACGTCAGCACGACGACTACAGCGCGATCATGACCAAAGCTTTGGCAGATCGCCTGGCTGAAGCATTCGCAGAATACCTGCACAAACAAGCTCGCATCGCGTGGGGATTTGGGCGCGACGAACAATTGTCGAATGCGGATCTGATCCGGGAAAAATATCGCGGTATTCGGCCCGCGGCCGGTTATCCGGCCTGTCCCGATCACGCCGAGAAACGAACGCTGTTCGATTTGCTGGCTGCGGAGAAGAACGCCGGGATCAAACTAACGGAATCATTTGCAATGCATCCCGGCGCGAGTGTGAGCGGGCTTTATTTTTCGCACCCCGCGGCAAAATATTTCGGGGTCGGCCAGATCGGTCACGACCAGACAATGGATTACGCGCTGCGCCGAGGCGAGGCAATCGCCGCAGTCGAGAAGCGGCTTGCGCCGAATTTGGGGTAGAATCCAGATGCTGGGGAGCGCACGCGGCTCGCGTGCGCTCCTCGAAGATGCGCGGGACGCCGATTCGTGGTAATGATTTCGCTCAATTCGGGGCGTAGCTTAGCTTGGTAGAGCGCGTGGTTTGGGACCACGAGGTCGGAGGTTCAAATCCTCTCGCCCCGACTTCACGGATGTTTTGCTGTTACGTGCTGCAAAGTCAGAAGACCGGACGGCGCTACATAGGACCATGTCAGGATCTGACTGAGCGAATTCGTCGGCATAATGCCGGCGATTCTAAGGCAACAAAACATGGAGTGCCCTGGATCCTTCTGCATAGCGAAAGCTTCGCCACTCGCTCCGAAGCAGCCCGACGCGAGCGATATTACAAAACCGGGCGAGGTAGAGATGAACTCAAGAGGGAATGGTAGACCTGTCGCCGCGGCGACCGCTCTACCAAGCTAAGCTACGCCCCGAATTGCGGCGGCATTCTTTACCACGGCTAGCGCCTTCCCGCATCGGGAAATTCGGCTACATTGGCTCCGCTTGGATGAAAATATACGGGCTAGTCTTTTTTACAGCGCTGGTGATTACCGCGTTGGTGATGCACGGACAGGAAGCCGCACCGCCATCTGTGGACCTCCTTCCCGAGCAAAGTCCTCAACAGGAAGAAGAGGAGGTCAGCCCTTCGCTTCCTCCCAACGGCCCCGAGTTGCCGGAGCTGAAACAGCTGGACGAAAGTTTTAAGCCGAAATCGCTGGGCCCAGATGCCGATGCCCTCCGGATGCACGTTCTATGGAGGGAATTGAAAAACCGCACTGTCAACGATCCGGAAGTGCAGGCGGCAAAAAAATACGCGCAGGCCGCTCGGACAGACTTGGAAAAGCGAAACCGGCTCAGCACCTATTACGAGGTTTATTATCAGCGGATGTCTGCGTTGGCCACTACTCCCGAGCTCAAATTGGTGTTGCAAACACTGAAGACTTCTCATCAAAACGTCTTAGCCCAGCCGCGCGTGCGACCATCGCCGACACCAGAGCAAACGGGTACGCCTTCACCGACGCCAACAAGCACGCCTGTGAAGAAGAAGCCCGGGCAGAAGAAAAACAAGAAGAAGAAGAAGAAAACTCACGAGTAGCGGAGCCGCGTGGAACCAACGCGTACTTGGAGCTGCGCACTGCATCCGACTCAGAAGCACGCGCATATCCAGAGGCTGCTAGCGACCGGTATCTGCCGCGTAGCACAACATTTGCAAAAGATTTTGCTTGCCGCGTCAGCCGCAGTCTTTTAAACCGTCGCGTAAAGCTTCATATCTATGAACTCACTCATCGAACTCACCCAAACGGTTTGGCTCACGCCTGCACGCTTGCTCGGACAAGTCGAGTATTCATACTCTTCCTCGTCTCAGGGGCAGACACCCGGCCCGCTCTTCTGGATCATCTGGCTGGCGTGCATGGTCCTACTGATCGCGGGTTGCTGGAAAATTTTCAGTAAGGCAGGTCAGCCTGGCTGGGCCGCGATTATCCCGATCTATAACTGGTTCATTTGGTGCAAAATTGTTGGTCGGCCTGGGTGGTGGGTTATCCTGTTGCTCATTCCGTTGGTAAATTTCATCATCGTCATAATTCTTTGCATTGACCTGGCCAAAGAGTTTTGGGAAAGGAGTCGGGTTTGGGATTGGTTTGATTCTGTTGCCAGTTATTTTCTGTCCGATTCTCGGCTTTGGCAGCGCGCAATACCAGCGACCGTCCGCCGGGAGTCCCGGGGCGACGGTTGCTCGACCGCCGCAGACCACATAGCCGTTTCATCGATCAAGGTTGTAGCCGGCATCGGTGATGCCGGCAGCCGGGATCAACGATCCCGGCTACAGCTATTCAGTCCACTTCGGTTTGCGCGTGGTTCATGTCCGTCTCTCCCCTCGCAAGGGGGAGAGGATGAAGGTGAGGGGTTGCTTAATCATGTGATTTTTCCGCTGCAAACGGTGCGACAGCGACGGGGGCTCTAATGGATCCCTCACCCTCCCCTCTCCCTTGCGAAGGGCGAGGCGACCCAAGAGACTTCCGCTAACTCCCGCTCAACCAGTTCGGTTTACGCTTTTCGTTAAACGCGGCGATGCCTTCACGCGCTTCGTCGGATTCACGCGCCTGCATGTGATATTTCAGCGCGAGACCGACATCTTCCTTCACCGAACGCCACCAGAGTTCCTCCACCAATCGTTTCGTCTGCACCAGCGCGCCGGGCGCGCCTTGCAACACCGATACGGCAAATTTCTGCGCTTCACTCATCACATCGTCCCGCGCGACGACGCGATTCACCAAGCCGATCTCCTTCGCGCGTGCTGCGTCGATCAGTTCTGCGCCAAATAACAGTTCGCGCACGTTTCGTTCGCCTGCCTGGCGCCGCAGAAATGTCATCACCAGCCCGGCAACCAAACCGCGGCGCACCTCGGGATATCCGATCTTCGTTCCCTCTGCTGCGACCACAAAATCGCATGCCGACATGACGCCCGCTCCGCCTGCAACCGCCGCGCCGTGCACCGACGCAATCGTAACGAGGCGTGTTTGGCTGATAGTGATCAAAGTGTTCGCCACCATCTCCGCTGTAGCGTGCGCCTTCGTTTGATCGGCCGCCTCTTTCAAATCCAAGCCGGTGCAAAATGCCGCGCCCGCTCCGCGCAAAATCAGTACACGTTGCTCCGGCTGTTCGGATGCGACGTTAACGGCCGCACACAATTCCGTGAGCAACTCCAGAGTCAGGGCGTTCCGCCGCTCAGGCCGGTTGAGAGTCACCACAGTAATCTGCGGCGAATGTTTTTCGATTAAGACGACGGGCATGGGATCGTTAAATGGTTGAATCGTTAAATCGTTACATCGTTACATCGTTACATCGGCAAATGGCTAGGTTTGGATCACTCCGGTGTGAAAATGCGCTTTCGGCATCGGACGCGACACGTACTGCAATAGGCGAATCAGCACATCGCGTGTTTCGTGCGGCTGAATGATGGCGTCCACCCAGCCGCGGGCCGCGCCGTACCGAATATCGGTTTGCTCTTCGTAATTTTGTTTAACTTTCGCGCGAAGTTCCTCTTGTTCTTCGGGCGAAGCTTTCTTGTCCCCGCGCTCATGCGCCCTGGCGAGAATCGAGAACACCGTGTCCGACGCCTGCGCGGCGCCCATCACTGCATAACGCGCATTCGGCCAGGCAACGATAAATCGCGGATCGTACGCCTTGCCGCACAGCGCGTAATTGCCGGCGCCGAATGATCCGCCTACGACCACTGTGATCTTCGGCACGACGGAATTGCTCACGGCGTTCACGAGCTTCGCACCACTGCGAATGATTCCGCTCTCTTCCGCATCGCGCCCGACCATGAACCCGCTGACGTCCTGGAAAAAAACGATCGGCAAATTCGTCTGATTACAATCCATGACAAAGCGCGCCGCCTTATCCGCGCTATCGGAATAAATGACGCCGCCCATCTGGATTCCTTCCTTTTTCGTCCTGACCTGAACGCGTTGATTGGCAACAATTCCCACCGGCCGTCCATTGATCCGCGCATATGTAGTCACAAGCGTTTTGCCGTAGTCGGCCTTGTATTCATCCATCGAATCCGCGTCGACGATCGTGGCCAGCAGATCGCGTGCATCATAATTTTTCCGCCCATCGAAACTGATCAGATCGTAAACTGTGTCCGGATTTTTCGCGGGCTTCGGTGTGGCGTGACCGGCCGAGCGCGGACTGGCATCTGCGCGCGCCGGCGATTTCGCCTCGGGCAGCAATGCGACTAACGAACGAAGCCGCTTGAGACACGACGGATCGTCTTTTTCGAAAAAGTCGACCGTTCCGCTTATCTCCGCGTGCATTTTTGCGCCGCCCAGGTCTTCGGCATCGACAATCTGACCAATGGCCGCTTTTACCAGCGACGGCCCTGCGAGATAAAGGCCGCTCCCCTGCGTCATCAAAATTTTGTCGCACAACACCGGCAGATACGCGCCGCCTGCCACGCAATTGCCCATGATCGCGGCAAACTGCGGGACGCCGGCCGCTGAGATCACCGAGTTATTGCGAAAGATCCGGCCGAAATCATCTTCATCCGGAAAAATTTCATCCTGCAGCGGCAGGAACACGCCCGCCGAATCCACAAGGTAAATGAGCGGCAGCGCGCACTCGAACGCGATCCGCTGCGCGCGAATGACCTTCTTGGTCGTCGCCGGAAAAAACGCGCCGGCTTTTACGGTGGCGTCGTTGGCGACGATCATGCAGGGAACGCCTTCAACATTGCCGATGCCGGTGACGACACCCGCCGCGGGAATTTTCCCCCATTGCTCGTACATTTTGTAAGCAGCCCAGAGCTCGATCTCGAAAAACGGCGAATCCTTGTCGAGCAAGTGACGCAGCCGCTCGCGCACCGGCAGGCGTCCCCTCTTGCGCTGACGCTCGTGGCCGGCTTTGCCGCCGCCTTCGCGCAGACACGGCCTCCTCCTCCGCAATCGCTGCGCAGTGCGCGCGCAACACTTCACTCTTGCTCGTTCGAGTCATATGCCAAAGCCACGCTTAATCCGCGCAGCGGACTGAATCAAGCCGACAGCAGAATTTTGTAAGGTAAGGCGGGCAGTCCGCTGCACGCCTCTCGCTTGTTGCGGCGCCCTCGCCGCAACATTCTTCCCTAGTCCCCTTCTCCAAAAAAAGTTCGGGATCGCGAGGGCGCGATCACCAGGTCGCATCGGCCCGCACACAGACGGTCAAACTGTATGCTCCCAAATCCATTAACATTTGCTGTAGCCGGCATCGTTGATGCCGGAAAACAGAACGGATCGGGACCGGGATCGGCGATCTCGGCTACAACGAAGCTAGCATCCGCGGCATTCGTGGAATTCGCCTCTATCAGCTATCGGCTACAGATTATCAGCTCCTGCGTATCAACTGCCCTGTCCCGTGTAAATCTGTGACCCGTTCTCTCTCTTCGCTGCCTTCGCTATCTGCTGTTTAAGAATTTCGAACAGAAGGAAACGAAGGAAACAAAGAACTGGTGGTTAAAGAAGGGAGGATCGTTTCCTCGCGAGGACGCAACGACCAGCACCCGCCGCCTTCAGTCGCCGCTGCGACCTACGGCGAGCCAAGGAAGCGCCCGCACACGGCGGGCAAGCTGTGCGCTCCCCAATCCATCATCCGTAGCCTGCCCGCCATTCGTGTGATCCGTGCAAACGAGCTAATGGGATTAGCGAGATAGAAGGCAAAGCTGCGAGGGTAGCGGCGAGCGAGCCGGGAACGAGCGAGTTTCAATCCGTGGTTTTTCCGAATCCGATTGTAACGATTCAACCATGTAACTCCGAAAGTCTTCGCGAGCGGGCGATTGAACGATTTAACGACGGCGAAGCCATTCGTTTCTATTTGTGTCCATTCGTGGTTAAAGAATCTTCTGTAGAGGCAGCCATGGCAGCTGCGATTTTTTATTCCCCCGCAGGCGACACGTCCGCCATTCGGACGGACTCGTCCCGTGGCGAGCCTGCCACTACAAGGTTCGTGTCCATTCGTGGTTAATCCCCGAAATCCTGACTTGTCTTCACCCGCTTTTGTGGATTGACTCCGAAAGCTTTCGCGAGTTGATACACAGCCGTGTTGAGAAAGTTCCCTCACCTCTTTCTTGTTCTTCTGATCGAAGGGGGGCGCTGATGGCAGTGGAACTGATGGGCGCTAAATTGGTGGCGCCGTTCTATGGTAACTCACTCTATGTGTGGACCGCGGTGCTGACCATTACTGTTCTGGGACTGACGCTCGGCTATTACGCTGGAGGCCGGCTTTCGAAAAATCGGCCGTCCGAAACAGCGCTCTTCGTCATTCTCGGAATCTCGGCAGTATTGGTTTTGGCATTGCCGCTGACTGCTTCGATTGCAATCGCGCTTACAAGAGGGATGGACCTGATCGTCGGGATCTGTGTCACGTGCCTCCTCCTGCTGCTTCCGCCGATGCTCTGCTTCGGGATAGTGGGTCCAACGGTCGTGAGATTGATGTCTTCACAGCTTGAAACCGTCGGGAAGACCGCGGGAACAGTTTATTTTACTTCCACGCTGGGCGGAATAGCAGTCGCGTTCCTGCTGGGCCTCTATCTTATCCCTGTCGCCGGGCTCAGATTGTGCGCCACGGTTACAGGGTTGGCGCTGGTCGCGTTGCCTGTGATTTACATCGTGAAGAAGGACGTTCGGGGGTTTGGAGTGCGCGGACAAGTCCGCGCTTTCAAAGCGGCGACATGTCCCCGCACTCCAAAGCGCGTCGCGCCATTCGCAGGCTACAGCTAAGCGCCCGAAGGCTTCAAACAAGAAACCAACGTCCAAAGGCGGGCGCGGATCATCCGCCTTCGTTCGACTTCGGCGCGACAGGCCGATCCCAGCTACAGCTGTCAGGCGCACCATTTACCTGTTTGCCGTGCTCGAAGGCGCGACGGTCATGGCGGTCGAGTTGCTCTCCGCGCGAATGGTTGCGCCGTATTTCGGTTCTTCGCTGTACGTGTGGGCAACGGTTATCGGCTTCACGTTGCTGGCGCTCGCGATCGGTTATTTTTTCGGTGGCGTCATCGCCGATAAATACAGTGGCCCAAACACGCTATTATGGGTGTTGCTGACAGCATCAGTGTTTCTGATGCTGGTGCACGTTTCCGCTTCGCTGCTAACAATCGCCTCCGCAAATATCAATCCTGGCGCCGCTGTCATTCTCGTCAGCATGTTTTTGATTCTGCCGCCGCTGCTGTTCATGGGCATGGTGCCGACATTCCTGATACGAAAAGTATCCGCCACTGCGGAGAGCGCGGGAACCAGCACCGGCCTGGTTTACGCGATTTCGTCCGCCAGCGGGATCGTCGCCTTGCCGGTGTTCGGGTTTTTCATCATTCCGCGATACGGATTGACGCTGCCATCCATCCTCACCGGGCTTGCGGTTGGATTGATTCCTTTCATAAAACTCACCGCCCGGAAAAAGTACGCTTCGCTTTTGTTCGTGCCATTCGCTCTGTTTTCGTTCTGGGCAATCAAAACGCAGCGGCCGGGTAAAACTGTCGATGTAAAGTACTATTCTGAAGGATTGCTGGGACAGGTGCTGGTAGCCGATGTATCCCGCGATACAGAACAGAAATCGGGCGAACGCATGCTGATGATGAACCGCATGGTTCAAACATTGGTGGATCAGGCAGGTCTGAGACCAAAATCGGACTATATCTTTTACGCCTATTCTGTCTGCAGCAAGCTGCCTGAAAAATCCGAGGTGCTCATACTCGGTCTGGGGAGCGGCATCCTTGCCAACGTCTTTCAAAATAACCTGGGGTTTAATGTGGACGCAGTCGAGCTCGATCAACGGATCGCGGAAGTCGCGCGAAACTATTTTGGTTTAAGCGACAACGTAAACGTGATCGTTGACGACGCGAGACACTACCTGGAAGAGACGCACAAAAAATACGACCTGATCTTGTTCGACGTTTATCGCGGCGAGCTTCCTCCGCCGCATGTTTTTACGCTCGAATCGCTGGGCAAAGCCAAGTCGCTCTTGAAAAAGGACGGATTGCTCATCGTAAACTTTAACGGCTTCTTAGAGGGGAAAACAGGGCTGCCGGCGCGATCGATCTATAAAACCCTGCTTGCCGCCGGCTTGGAGGCGAGGATTCTCCCAACGTTTCGCGCCGAGGCCAACAGGAACATCCTTTTTGTGGCCAGCAGGCACGAACAGGATTTCCACACGGTGCGCTCACCGTTGTTGCTCAAGGGGACACAGGTGGACATCGAGACGCTGTTCCTGGATCCGAAAGAACTGGATCTCAGCAACGCTATGGTTTTGACCGACGACAACCGATCCTCGAGCTTTTGAACATCCCCGCCAGCAGCGTGTGGCGAAAGGCATATATTCAGATGACGAAGACCTTTTACAAAGAAGGCGTGCCGTTGTTCAGGTAGCAATGCCGGACAAACGAGCCACGGATTTACCCGGATTGAAACGGATAGGTAGGGGCGATTGACCTCAATCGCCTCAAGCTGAGATCACAGTTACGGTGCCCGCTTTCACTGTCGATAATCGCGCAAGGACCTGCGCCATCAATGGACGAGTGTCGGATAAACGATTGCTCGGTGCCCTCAAGACGATCACCGCCAGTTTCAATTTTTGAATGTCCAATTCGCGAACCATATTGCTGTCCATTGTTATCAGTGCGTTGAATTTCTTCTGAGCGCGTTCGAGCAGCGCGCCATTCTCGATACCAGCCCAGCCAATCAAGGGCACCGACTCAACCTCATGTCCCGGCAGATCGCGCCGGAGTCGCCAATCCAAGTTCTCGTCGAGCAAGATTCTCAACTCAGGCCGGCTGGAGAATTTTCTCGTGAGACTCTTTCAGCAAGCAGATGACCTGCTCGCGTTTTACGCTCGGAAATCCATTTAGAAACTCATCGATTGATTCGCCCGCCTCCAAGTGAGCGAAAAGGCTTTGGATCGGTACGCGCGTCCCGATGAACACCGGTTCCCCACCCAAAATTGCCGGATCGGAATGATAGCTCTTCGTCATTGGCAAGAATGATAATTCCCATCCGGGTTGGTGACAAACGATTCATTGCAGGGGAAGAACCACGGATTACCCGCCACGGCGGGCAGGCTCCGGATCACACGGATTAGGTAGGGGCGATTGACCCATTCGACTTCGCTCAGGGCAGGCTCTCAATCGCCTCGGGCGGTTCTGGGGAGCAGTCGCCGCGGCGACTTGGTTGCGGCGCCCTCGCCGAAACAGTCTTCCCTAACCCCCTTCCCAAAAAGTTCGTGATCGCGAGGGCGCGACCACCAACACGCGCCTGGGACAGTCTCATGACATGGGTAACAGTTCAGTCTCATGACATGGGTGACACTTTTGCACTGGGCGCCATGGCGCGCGCTCACAAACTGACCGGTTTGACCGAAGGGGAGGGCGGGCGCCAAGCCTCACAGAGGACGCGCGATGGAGGCCGGTCGCATTCCTGCTAAATCTCGGTCGTAAAGCAAGCCAATGAGATGGCGATCGAGATAAACTTCGTGGATGCCCGCGGCCGTCCTTTTTAGTCCCACCAGTTCGCCGACAAAGGCTCGTCCCACAAAACGCTCTCGGCCTTGCCATTTGATGTGTCCACGGTTGCGCACTCTCCTTGTCTTCCACGCGCATGGATATTCCACCGCTGGCAACTGCTCCGGCATGGGCCGATTGCTCGGCCAATAAATCTGCGCGGGGACGCGCTGGCCCAAGGCTTCGTGAGGACGCTGGTGATTGTAGCAGCCGATCCAGGCTCGGATGCGCCTTTTCTGCGCCGCTACGCTGGGAGCGGGCGGAGTGGCTACATCGGCTCTGAGCACCCGATGCATTTGTTCGTGCGCGCCGTTGTCCTGGGGATGAGCAGGCCGGACAAACTCCACCCCGATGCCCAAGCGCAGCCACCACACGCTCAAGCGCGATAACCCCAGCGCGCCTTTGCCGCCAAAGGGTGCGCCGTTATCCACCCGAATGACTTTGGGCAAACCGTAACGACGAAAAACTTGCCTCATCGCCCGGCGCACTGCTGCATCGCTTTGGCTGGGCAAGAGAACCACCTCTAGCATATAACGACTGTAAAGATCCCGCACCGTCAGCGGCTCGCAGCGCCGCCCATCGCCCGTACGAAACCAGCCCTTGAAGTCGATTGTCCACACCTCGTTGCAGCCTCTGGGCGCGTGTACTCCCCTCCACGGCAACACTGGGCCACGCCGCGCCCGTCGCTTGCGCTTCTTCACCAAATGCAGCTCCACCAGCCAGCGCGCCAACGTGCTCACCGCCGGAACACGGCGGGCTTGAGGAAAAGCTCTTTGCAGCAGCCGTCGCAACTTTTTTGCTCCCCAGCGCGGGTGCTGCTGGCGCACTTTGCGCAACCGCATTCGCCAAGCAAAATGATGCGTTTTCCCTCGGCGATGCGGCCGACGCGACGCATCCGCCAAAGCTCTTGCCCCTCCGCCCCGATAACGCCGCCACCACTTGTAACCAGTCTTGCGACTGATCCCAAAACGACCACACACCCACGCGAACGAATCGCTCTTGCTCTTGACGGTAAAAACAAATCGCGCCCGCTCTTCCGACACCAAAAACTCTTTCCAAGCCATAGATGCCCGGAAAAGTGTCACCTATGTCATGAGACTGAACTGTTACCCATGTCATGAGATCATGCCCCTCCTCCCCAATCCAACATCCGTTTGATCCGCGCCATCCGTGGTTCTCTGTACGGCGGCCAGCGGTTCGTTAGGAGACTGTTGAAAAATGGGTGTTTTACGCAGCGAATGCGTTTGGCTGGAAGCGTCGGCGGGGAAAGAGTTTGGCGCGGTAAGGGCAGAAAAATCGCCCTGCGTAAGTCAGCAACTGCCTGAGTAAGGCAAAAAGCGCCAAGCAAAGCTCCTGGCCAGCCGCCACCCACTGCCGGGCGGTGCCGATCCCGTAGAGTTTGCGCAAGAGCTGGGAAAGATTGTAAAAGGCCGCCCCCAATTTGTAGCGCTTGGTTAAATTCTCCCGCCCACGCAAACTCGCCTGGCGCAGCCCGCCCTGATCCAAAATGTGTTCAAAACTGCGTTCCAGATATTGACCGCGTCGTCGCAACAGTCTTTTCCCCTGTTTGCTGCCACGTGCAGCAGCGGCGCGTCGCAGCGCCAGCCGATCCTCTTGGCTCAATCCCTTGTGCCGCTTGTTTTTTTGCGGGTCGCTGATGATGGTCTTAATCCCCAAGCTTTGCAGCGCTTTGATCCGTTCCAAAGCAAAGTAGCCTTTGTCTGCTGTGGCGCTTTGCACCAGCTTTTCTACTGGCACTTCCGGCATCACTTCATGCAGCGTTGCGCCCGCTTCTACGATGCGCTCGCTTAACTCTTCGGTGTCGCCTTGATCCCCTGGCAACACCTCGGCTGCGATGATGGCTCCGGTCTCTAAATCCACGACATTTTCCGGCTTGTAGATCATGTCCGTGGCTCCATCCTTTTTCTTGCCCACTTTTGCCTCCACATCATGCGGGTTGACCCACTGCTCATTGCTGGTCTTGCGCCCAGGCCGTTTGCGGTCAAAGCGCCGCACCGCGTCGAAGTCTTCCTCGTCGAGGCCGGCTTCCTTTGCCAGGCGCTTTACATATTCCCAGTAGCTCTCTTCGGTGTTGCGCTCCACCAGGCTGCGCAGGCTGGCATTGGCTTCCATGACCGTGCTGTCGATTCCCAAGTGTTTGCCTTTGAGTAGCCCATGCTCGCGCAGCGCTCCAAGGATCAGTTCAAACACTTGCTGGTAAATCTCCAGCCCCAAGCGCTGCCGGATCACTGTCAGGCTGGAATGCTCCGGCGTCGGCTCAGTAAGGTCGTAGCCCAAAAAGCCGCGCACCGAAAGCGAATCGGCGCAGCGCGAGGCGATTGCCCGTTCGCTGGGTATATCCTCAAAAAAGCCCACCATCAGCATCTTGAGATAGACCACCGGATCGATCCCCGGACGCCCGCCCTTTGCCTCCTTTGCATACGCAGGCCGGCATAACGCCCACACCTGCGCCGCAAAATCCATCTTTTGCAGACTGCGCTCGATTAGTTCGTAGAAGCGGCTCGGTGTCGCCTTGGGCAATCTGCTGGCCACAACCCAGAACTCCGCTTGCTCCTCCTCTTTTATGCGACGTTCAAACACGCCGCACTTTTACATGATCCCGCCGCTGGACAAAAGAAAGGTTTTTCAACAGGCTCTTAGATGGATTAGTAGCGCCATGGAAAGGCCGTACCTCGACGAAGGTAATATGGAGCGTCGCCATAAACAAAATCAGTGTCGGTGAGCAGAATGATCGCTTCTCCTTTGTCCGGTGCCATGCCGCGGTAGTTCTGGAAGAACTTATTACCATCGATCTGCCATGTCCCACCAGTGCTGCCTGGAGCGTCCTCGTCGGAAACCCAGGTGCCATCTGGGTGGTAGAAATAGGGACGACGCGGAGACTGCCAACGGCCAACGAGACGCTTTGCTAACGTCTTCTTACCGGCGGCCGCTTCCGGCATCGGATGCCGCCGCACCTCTGCATCTATTGCAAACATAATGTCCGCTTGTGCTCGCGTGAAACTCTCACGCAAACGAACCAGCTTCGTAACTTACCGAACGCGATCTGTCTCCGTGGGATGCTTTAGGGAGTGGAATTTCTGCCGCGCTTCAACGAGCTCCTTCGGCTCTTGCGCGAGAACTGACGCGACGAACAGAATCGAAGCACCGAGACTCGCGATACGTCTTATCATCTAACGAGACCAAGATGAGCCACGCCGCCGAGCGCACGGCAGGCTGCAGATGGAGGATTGAACTGCGACCAAGCTCATAAAAATTCCGGCGGCGTTGGCTCCATCGATTCGTTAGACGTTTCGCGTTGTGGTCCGTTAATGCTTGCACACATAGCCGTAGTTCTCGGCGCGTGCATCTACAGTCCAATTCGATACGGTGCCGCTGGGGTGGCGTAAACTGATGAGCCAAGAGTCGCCGCTACACCGAGCGGAAATGACGCGAGTCTTGCCGTGCAAAATACCCTCGTGCCGTAACAGGACGACGGCAGCTTTTTGGCTAGCATATGCTAGAGACGGACTCTGGCCGGACTGTGCTTCGGCAAAGCTGGCCAAGAGCAACGCCACAGAAACAATTGCGAAGAGGCGTCGCATACGTCTAACCATGATTAGACGAAAGTTCGTAAAACATCACGAACGTTCTTCGTCCAATTCGGCGCTCGCTGCTATTGCTTCGTCGTGTCAAGCGTCGTGCGCGGTTTTTCGAGGAAACGGTCTACTTCGTCATCATAGGTATCGAACGGGTTGCCCATGACGAGGAAGTCACGGCTATCGCACGCGATCGAATCCCAGTTGATCACATACGGGAAATTGCAGTTCTGGAAAGAGCTAACGGCGCGTGCACGGCCGGATGCGCGGGTGTTCGCGGGAGGAAGATGCGTCGCGCTCGGCCGACGGACACTGTTATTCCATTCCGCAATTCGTTTGCCGGGTGTCACGCTGAAGAACAATCCGCGGCGCGGATCGATGTTGTGGTATTCCAGATCGATGCTTTGCAGCCAGGCATCATCCCAGGTTAGTCCTTCCGCTTGGATAAGCGTTTCCAACAACCATTTCTTTGTGATCCAGTCAACGCCACCGATCAACGCCTGCCGGTTGTTCGGGATTGCTTCCAGAACGAATTCCCAGTTTTCCAGTAACCAGTTGGTTTCCGCGCTCCTGTGCCGCAGATGCTTTTGCGCGAGCTGATGAAACTCCCATTGCATATCGAGCGCGCTGACAGTTTTTCCGTTCTCAAGCCGGACGATCCACCGCTCCGTGGGATCGCGCGAGATGTCGCGTGTGCTCTGCACTGCGTCGGCCAGGACAAGGTTTCGCGGCAAACGGCCTTCCTCCAGCAACGACAGAACGCACGCAGTTGTCCCGATTTTTAGCGCGGTGGCATACGGGCTCATGTTCGAGTCGCCAATCAGCAAATGCAGCCGCCGATATTTTCGGTAATCGGCCAGCGGCTCGTCGCGCGCGTTGATAATGGCGCGATTGAATTGCACCCATTGATAAATGTCGTTGACGATGTGATCGGCGCGCTGGCTCAGCTGAAAATTCACCTGGCCCTCGAGCTGCGGTGGCTCGAAATCGAACGCCAGCGGGTTCGATTGGCCGACCCGACCGGCGCCGGTAAAGACCTGGCGAGTCGCCAAAAAAGTCAGTAACGTTCCGAGAATGGGCGGCGTAAACTGCGCCTCGCGTCGCATCAGATAATTCTCGTGGCAGCCAAACGTTGCGCCAGTGTGATGGTCCACGTTGTTCTTGATAAACGAGACACGGTCTTCCGCGCCGAGAGCGATCAGCGCCGATTGCAACAGGTCATCTCCGGCCAGCTCGTAGGTTACAAGATCGTGCAGATGCAAACATTCCGGTGACGCGTCACTCGATATGGCCCATGTCCAGATAGAGCCGCCCGCCGTTAAGTAGAAATCCGCCGTTGCCCGGCGGTTCCTCGTAATCGCGATAATGCAAATCGATCGTCCCGGCGTCGGCTTTGCGGAAAAGGTAATTTTTTACCTTGGCCGGCCAGAGCTCCGAGTTCACGTGCGGCTCCTCTTCACTCAGAAGGCAGCCGTACTCGGTTTCGATTCCTACGATCCGGTCCATCGCACTGAACTAACGCACCCAATCGGAATTTGGCTAAATAAAAAACTCACCTCACCTTAATCCTCTCCCCGACCGGGAGAGGCAAATCTTTACGTTCCGCTGTTAATCCCATCGGATGGAGGAATCTGTAGCTATTTCTGCACGCTGCAGTGCATGGACGTCCAGAGATGTCTCGACTCCGCTCGACGTGACATTGACTCCCACGTCCGAGAGAGCCCGCCTCTCCTTTTCGTAAAGGGAGACGACTGAGGTGAGGGATTACCTTCTAACTCTTTTTACGCATCGAATCGGATTGCTAAGCCCAAAAATGTCCCCTCGCCCTGATCCTCTCCCCCAAAATGGGGGCGAGGCGGATCGCACGATTTCAGGGGAGCGCGAGCGCGGCGCCCGCGCTCCCCAACAAAAAAACCCGCAGAGCGAGCAAAGTGCGCGAGCCGCTCAATCGGTTCCCAAACTTCCCCGCGTCCGGCACCTTGCTCTTTGCCGCTTCGCTAAACGGAAACTCCGCAACGCTCCACCCCAGCGGTCCATTCGCCGCTCAGGACACCAAATTTGCTGGTGCCGAGGGAACCAGAGCAGACGCGCGCTTCGAATCGGACAGGAGGATTGCGGTCACAGCCAATGCCGAAGAACTGGTCCAGTAGCTCAGCGCTGCATGAGACGGCCGAACAATTCCATATCCTTGTGGATAGCGTGGAGGAATATGCCATCTACATGCTCGACCCGACCGGCGACATCATCACTTGGAATACCGGCGCTGAGAAAATCAAAGGCTACTTGGCAGAGGAGATCATCGGAAAAAACTTCGCCTCCTTCTACACGGCGGAGGACGTTGCAGCCGGTAAACCGCAACGCAACCTGCGCGAAGCTGGCCGTCGCGGATACATTCGCGATCAGGGCCTTAGGGTCCGCAAAGATGGATCAACCTTCGAAGCCGAGGTTATCATCACTGCACTTCGTGATAACACGGGAGAAATTCGCGGCTTCTCAAAAGTGACACGCGACATCACCAACCAAATTCGGAGCCGGCAATTTGAAGCGGAAAAAGTTGCAGCGCAAAAAGCAAGCAAAGCAAAGGACGACTTTCTGGCAGCGCTCAGCCATGAGCTGCGAACGCCGCTGACGCCAGCATTGGCGGCAGCAACATACCTGGAAGATAACGCGGAAAAACTTCCGCCCCAGTTCGTGGAAGATATCGCAATCATAAAGCGTAACGTGCAGTTGCAGGCCCGCCTGATTGACGACCTGCTGGATCTTACCCGAATTGCGCGCGGCAAGCTTCATCTCGAATGGGAAGATTGCGACGCGCACACGGTCATTCGCAATGCGCTCGAAACCGCAAGCTCGGCCGTCGCGTCGAAAAAATTGACGCTCTCAACGAAGTTTGAAGCAAAAGAGTATCACATCCGTGCTGATTGCATCCGGCTTCAGCAAGTGTTTTGGAACTTGATCAACAACGCAGTGAAATTCACCCCTCAAGGCGGAGAGATCGCCATCCGCACGTTTAACGACACGGCTGGACGTTTTCATTTCGAAATTACCGATACCGGGATTGGCATTGAACCGCAGCGGTTGGGGTCGTTATTTCAGCCATTCGAACAGGCTGATCCTTCGGTGTCTCGACAGTTCGGCGGACTCGGGCTTGGGCTGGCGATTTCGAAACGCCTCGTGGAATTTCATCGCGGCACAATCGAGGCAGAGAGCCGTGGCCGAAGTTTCGGCGCCACGTTCAAGGTGACATTGGACACTTTGCCAGCGGAGGTGCAGGAAAGAGGTCTAAACGATCGCGCCGTGGGCAAAACGTTCAAACCGCTGCGCATCCTGTTGGTGGAAGATCACCAGGACACCCGACGCACCTTGTCCCGTTTGCTCACTCATTTCGGTCACGATGTTGCAACCGCTCATAACGTCCGCAGCGCGATGGAGGTCATCGACTCGGATAAAATCAATGTATTATTGTGCGACATCGGCCTGCCCGATGGAAGTGGTTACGACGTGGTTTCACAAGCGCAGGCGAAAAGGCCGATCAAGGGAGTTGCGCTCACCGGCTTCGGCACCGAGGACGACGTCCGTCGCTCCAAAGAAGCCGGATTCGATTTTCATCTGGTCAAACCCGTTAATTTCCAGGAGCTGCAAGCTGTTCTCGAACAGCTCGCCCCATAGCTTACGCAGCGACCACTCACAAGCGTGGTAGCGCGTTTCCGCTACCTGCTATGCAAACTGATTTTTCCGCCGCTGACACATTACTTGCGCTCGGCGTGCGTAGCGGCACTAGCCGCACGCAATGCATCCCACAATCGGTGGTCAGCAAACGGCGAACAGCTACCGATCTGAAGAAGCCAGAGAAACATGCGCCCCAATCATATCTCACGACGCGATTTTGAGGAAGATATGCGCCTCGAGGCAGCGACCGAAGATTTCTCCACGATTAAGGTGGCCCGCACAGAACGCAGCGGCGACTATCAACTTTATCAAACCCGATTAGCGTGAAAGCATGGCGGCAACGTATTGGAACTGTTACAATCGTTTGCGCAGCCCTATTAATCAGTGAGAGCAAAATATATGTCTGAACAAAACCTAACGATTACCGACAATCGCACCGGCAAGTCGTACAAGTTGCCCATTGAAAACGGGACGGTGCGCGCGATGGAGTTACGCAAGATCAAAACGGACGCGGACGATTTCGGGCTGATGACCTACGATCCCGCGCTGATGAACACCGCGTCGACCAAAAGCGCGATCACCTTCATCGACGGTGACAAAGGGATTCTGGAATATCGCGGCTACCCGATCGAACAACTCGCGGAGAACTGCAACTACCTGCAAGTCGCATACTTGATTCTCTTCGGCGAGTTGCCGAATGACGAGCAACTCGCGACGTGGACGCATGACATTACGTATCATACCTTCGTCCACGAAAGCATTAAGACGCTGATGCAAGCGTTTCGCTACGACGCGCATCCGATGGGAATGTTTATCAGCACGGTCGCCGCGCTCTCGACGTTTTACCCGGAAGCGAACAAGGTGGATGATGCAGCGACTCGCCTGGCGCAAATCAAACGGCTGATTGCAAAGGTCCCAACGATTGCCGCGTTTTCCTATCGTCACAATCGTGGCTTGCCGTATGTTTATCCGAACAACGACCTTTCATACACGGGCAATTTCTTGAGCATGATGTTCAAGATTGGCGAGGCCAAGTATACGCCGAACCCGGCGCTGGAACGCGCGCTGGACGTCCTTTTCATTTTGCACGCCGATCACGAACAGAATTGCAGCACGAACGCGATGCGTGCGATTGGTTCAAGCCGGGTGGACCCCTACAGCGCGATGGCCGGTGCGGCAGCCGCGCTCTACGGTCCGCTACACGGCGGCGCGAATGAAGCAGTGCTCAGGATGCTCTCGCACATCGGTGACACGCGAAACATTCCCGAGTTCATCCAACGCGTTAAGAACGGCGAAGGCAGACTGATGGGTTTTGGGCATCGCATCTATAAAAATTATGATCCCCGCGCGCGCATCATCAAGCGCGTGGCGGAGGAAGTGTTCGAGGTAACAGGGCGCAATCCGTTGCTCGATATCGCGCTGGAGCTCGAGCGCATCGCGCTCGAAGATGAATATTTCATCTCACGCAAACTCTATCCAAACGTGGATTTCTATTCCGGGATCATTTACCAGGCAATGAGTTTGCCGGTTGCAATGTTCCCGGTCATGTTCGCCATCCCGCGCACGGTGGGTTGGCTCGCACAATGGCAGGAGATGGTTACCGACCCGGAGCAAAAGATCGCGCGCCCACGCCAAATCTTTGTCGGACAGCCGCGCCGGGAGTTGGCGAAGCAAAAGGTTTAGCGACAGGATCGCCTCGACCTGGGCAGCGCGATGCTCGGCCCAATACCGAATGTAATCGAGATCAAATTATCTGCTGCTTCGGTCGGTTACTAATTGTTCAGAACCGTTCCCGGTGCCGGGTTGTTCACTTCGAGTTGTGCGCTCACTTTTTGCAGGCCGGCGCTAAGCGCTCCAATTTGCTCTGCAGACGCGCGATTGTCGCCCCTGTTCCCGCACCGACGCGGTGCTCCTCCATGAACGCCTTGTGCTCTTTGAGAAACTCATTGAGCAACATCGCGTTCACCATTTGATAATGCACATTCTCGGGCTGGCCCTGAGCATTGTGCGCCACCAGATTCCGGTTCACCTCAGCTTCCTCCTCGGCAATCAGTCCAAAGGCAGGCGAATGGGTTCGATCGATGTCTTTCTTGTAGCGAAACGTCACGGGTTTCAGCCGGTAGAGCGCTTCGCTGGCTTTTTCCATCGGTTTGATGTCTTCTTTGTAGCGCCGCGATGAGGCAGCGTGACCAAGTAAGCCCGTCGTTAAGTCCACTGTAACAAGATCGGCGCCGCCGCCGCTGACGGTGGTGTCTTTAATATTGCGGATGTAAGTATGATCACTCTCGCCGGCAACGCCAAACATAAATGCGCCGATATAGACGTTACCGTCACCCGTTGTCGCGTCGAGGCCGGCTGCGGCGCCTAACGCGGTGTTGTGATCGCCAGTGCTATTTGTAAGCGCCAGATCGCCCGCCGCAGTGTTGTTAGTCCCTGAAACGTTCGCTGAGAGAGCGCCATCGCCAAAGGCGCTGTTGTAGAGCCCGTCAACGTTTGAAAAGAGCGCAAAGGCGCCGACAGCATTGTCATAAGATCCGGTCTGCTGGCTGAACAGCGCCGAGTAGCCGAACGCATTGTTGTTCGAGCCAGTGCCGTTGTGGACGAGCGCGTCAGTTCCAACGGCCACGTTCTTTGTGCCGGTGGTGTTGAGCAAAAGCGCTGCCGCGCCCACTGCGGTATTAGAATCCCCGTTGTTGAGGGCCAGTGCTCCACCGCCAACAGCAGTGTTGAAGCTGCCCGTCGTATTGACATAGAGCGAATACCAACCAAGCCCTGTATTTCCAGCGCCCGTGGTGAGGAAGTTAAGCGCGTTACACCCTTCGGCTGTTGTATAATTGGGATAGCACCCGTCCGGCGGTGGAACAACTGCTTGTGTTTGTGGCAAAAGTCCAAAGCAGACCAGCACAAGAATGACAAGAAGTTGCAAAATTGTTTGTTTGAAATAAGTCAACGGATTCACGGTTCTCCCTTTCTTTTCCCCGGTAAAATTAACCGTGTGACTGCGACTCTAAAAACGAGGAAGAAGCCACCGAGGACGGGCTTCTTACCCTCACTTCGGATTTAGATCTGAAATCGCGCGGAGTCTTGAAAAAATCTCACCTCCTCGTCAAGCAAAATCCCCGCAAGCGCGAGTCGCCGAATCCAGTTCCCAGAAACGCAGTCAGTATTTCATCCCCTCGCACAACGAAACGCCTTCCGTCGCCGCGGTGCGCGTTTGCAATCCCGATCGTTTACCCGGTAGAATCAATCGCTAAGACACAGCCCAGTAGCCACGAACGGCAACACTGAAAGCATGAGCACCTTGTTCTGATGCAGGCAGGGTCCCAATGAGCCGTGAATTTTAGCTCGCACCGCATGGCAATCTGTCGCAAACGTTGGACTCTCGGCTTTAGCTACCAAGCGCTCGACGCAGTGGGGCAGCCCCCGGTGGCGGCTTTATGATCCCACTCAGGATAGAATCGGCCCTAACAGGTCGGCCGTAGTAACGGAAATTGGATTGCCTTTGGGTTCCGATCACCGCGCCTTCCAATGACACGCCGGCGAAAAGGCCTTTGCTCTTGCTGTAGGTATAAACGGCCGCTGTTGGAGTGACCGCTCCTGCGACCGTGCGGCCCAGCGGGCCGGCTGCAGCGCTGACATCTGCGCCGATGGTCACGTTTCCCCCGCGGGAAAACGCTTGCACGGCAGCGTCGTTGTTGAGAACGATCACGAAATCGGTCACCTGGGCACCAGCCTGAAGGCCCCAGCCCCCACCGCCTGTGGCGATAAATGATGGGCCGGACCAGCCATGAGGCGTGCGAGCGATCACGACACCCTGTCCGCCTTTAGCGCTGAAAATAAATCCTGCTTTGACCACGCTCATGATGGCGAGCCCCCTTGCATGCCGAAGCACATCTCTGGGAATTGCTTTTTCGGGCATTTGCTGAAATTCGCGAATGATCGCGGCGCAACGATTCACAGTGTCCTGTTCGACGGCATCAGCCATCGCCAGTGGGAGAAACGACATCGCAAGAACAAAGAACAATTTTTTCATCGGGTAACTGAACGCATCTTGGAATCCCGGACAAGCTCAGAGTCTCAAGAAGTTTTATTTACCCGGTAATCGCTGCGGTGCCGGACCTGATCCTAAGTCTTGCGCCACACTGGGTGGGCGATTTCAAAGAATGCTGAGGTGCTGGCGAGCGCGATAACTTCCTTTGATTCATGAACATTCTGTATTGCAAGCCGTTGCCCACCGGACAATCATCCGATCTCCTAGGGAGACTGTTGAAAAATGGGTGTTTTACGCAGCGAATGCGTTTGGCTGGAAGCGTCGGCGGGGAAAGAGTTTGGCGCGGTAAGGGCAGAAAAATCGCCCTGCGTAAGTCAGCAACTGCCTGAGTAAGGCAAAAAGCGCCAAGCAAAGCTCCTGGCCAGCCGCCACCCACTGCCGGGCGGTGCCGATCCCGTAGAGTTTGCGCAAGAGCTGGGAAAGATTGTAAAAGGCCGCCCCCAATTTGTAGCGCTTGGTTAAATTCTCCCGCCCACGCAAACTCGCCTGGCGCAGCCCGCCCTGATCCAAAATGTGTTCAAAACTGCGTTCCAGATATTGACCGCGTCGTCGCAACAGTCTTTTCCCCTGTTTGCTGCCACGTGCAGCAGCGGCGCGTCGCAGCGCCAGCCGATCCTCTTGGCTCAATCCCTTGTGCCGCTTGTTTTTTTGCGGGTCGCTGATGATGGTCTTAATCCCCAAGCTTTGCAGCGCTTTGATCCGTTCCAAAGCAAAGTAGCCTTTGTCTGCTGTGGCGCTTTGCACCAGCTTTTCTACTGGCACTTCCGGCATCACTTCATGCAGCGTTGCGCCCGCTTCTACGATGCGCTCGCTTAACTCTTCGGTGTCGCCTTGATCCCCTGGCAACACCTCGGCTGCGATGATGGCTCCGGTCTCTAAATCCACGACATTTTCCGGCTTGTAGATCATGTCCGTGGCTCCATCCTTTTTCTTGCCCACTTTTGCCTCCACATCATGCGGGTTGACCCACTGCTCATTGCTGGTCTTGCGCCCAGGCCGTTTGCGGTCAAAGCGCCGCACCGCGTCGAAGTCTTCCTCGTCGAGGCCGGCTTCCTTTGCCAGGCGCTTTACATATTCCCAGTAGCTCTCTTCGGTGTTGCGCTCCACCAGGCTGCGCAGGCTGGCATTGGCTTCCATGACCGTGCTGTCGATTCCCAAGTGTTTGCCTTTGAGTAGCCCATGCTCGCGCAGCGCTCCAAGGATCAGTTCAAACACTTGCTGGTAAATCTCCAGCCCCAAGCGCTGCCGGATCACTGTCAGGCTGGAATGCTCCGGCGTCGGCTCAGTAAGGTCGTAGCCCAAAAAGCCGCGCACCGAAAGCGAATCGGCGCAGCGCGAGGCGATTGCCCGTTCGCTGGGTATATCCTCAAAAAAGCCCACCATCAGCATCTTGAGATAGACCACCGGATCGATCCCCGGACGCCCGCCCTTTGCCTCCTTTGCATACGCAGGCCGGCATAACGCCCACACCTGCGCCGCAAAATCCATCTTTTGCAGACTGCGCTCGATTAGTTCGTAGAAGCGGCTCGGTGTCGCCTTGGGCAATCTGCTGGCCACAACCCAGAACTCCGCTTGCTCCTCCTCTTTTATGCGACGTTCAAACACGCCGCACTTTTACATGATCCCGCCGCTGGAACAAAAGAAAGGTTTTTCAACAGGCTCCTAGCTAAACGAAACTTTTTTGTACCATTCTCGTTCTCCGTGCCCGAGTTCTTGCAAAGCATCCAAATCCAAATTGACCTGGCAACCGTGTAGATATGAAGCAGAATTATCGCTTACTGTTTGGGCCTTTAGCCGGAGCCGTTCTTCTTGTCGGTATCATTGGTCTAGGGCTGATGGTTCCCGGGTATAGTCAGGTCCGTCAGACGGTCAGCGAGATCGGCGAAGTGGGTTCCCCGGCCAGAGTTCCCTTTGCTATTGTGTTGTGTTGTGTCGCGGTCTGCCTCGTGGTTTTTGCATCGGCCGTCCGCAAGTTGTCGGTTAAGCTCGGCTACTCCCAATTAGCTGCATATTTCATAGGGTATATGGCTTTGCCTGCAGCGGGAATCGGAATTTTTGCTTACCCCCACCCACTCCACAATGTTTTCGGCCTTGCTGAATTGATCGGCTATCAGGCACCTTTGATTTTGTCGCTGACATGGCGGCGCGATCCGCAAGCGAAAATGCTCGTCGCTTTTTCGTGGGTCATGTTCGGGATTATATGGGTTGTTATCGGTCTGAACCTGAGCGCGTTCGATCGGCATGGACTGGTTTGGGCTTACGCAAAGCCTGTCTATGGCCTCGTTCAGAGAGCACTATTTGCCGCTTGGTTTGTCTGGTGCGCCGTGGTCGGGGTGCTGCTTTTTCAGCGCAAGTGCCAAGACGCAGTTTCTCACTGACTGTTGAGAACCACTTGCGGCGCGCGTTTACTCGCTTCAAGCTGTGCGCTCACTTTCTGCAGACCAGTGATACGCACTTCCATTTGCTTTTGCTGCCGTGCGGCGTTCGCTTCCAATTCCTGCACTTTGCGCTGTTCTTCGAGGAACGCCTTGTGCTCTTTGAGAAACTCATCGAGTAACCTCGCGTTCGCCGCGTCGTAACGCACGGTATAAATCTCGCCGTTCTGGTCACGCACCACTAATGTCTCTCGGGATTAAGGGCGATTACTCTGCCGCGTTCGGTTTCCCGTAGTTAACCCATGGCTGTGTTCCAAAACTCCAGTAAATATCCGCGACGCGCGGCGGCCCGGGTTTGGCTCGCCACCGTTTGAGTGCCTGAAGCATAACTTGATCTAATGCAGGAACGGGATTGCCTTTCAGGTTAGAAAATCGCTCATCGTAGACAGCCGTAACCGTGAATCCTTTCAAGATCGTGACCTGAGTGACCACACCTTGGGCATCCACACTAAGGCGATAAGTGCCTGTACCGCCTACTTGAGAGCCCGCATAACCTTCAAGTTCGCTCGGTACAACGGGATACGGAGAGTAAGTAAATGTCTGTTTTATGTCCTCCCGAGACCTTACAACGAGATGGACAGCCTTCCTTTCCGAATGACCCGCGTTTGCCGAACTCCCCTTCGTTTGCTTTGGCTGCTCAGCTCCGCAGAACGTGCGAAGCAAAACGCTCGCCAGACCGATGACTATAAAAAGCAATCTTGTGATAGAACCACTGCAGCACCGGTGGCTCTGAGTGTCAATCACCCGCAGGCATTTCGCGAGGATCATCTAAATGCGCGCGCTTAGACAGCGCTTGACACACAACTCGCCTTTCGGCGCAGCGGAGTCCAACCTCTAAAGTTCTACGGCGTCAGGAAAACTTTGCCTGTGTAAGGATCTTCTACTGCCGTTCCGGGCGGAAAGCCGGTGACATCGACATAACCCTTGTCTGGCGCGAATGGACTCGTAACCAAGCCTGGTTTACCGGGCACGGGGGTTCCATACGACAGTTCAGCCTTTTGCTGGCTCGCGCCGGAGGCTGTTTTCGCCCACCGGACATCGCGTTGACCCGGAGGCGCGGGGACTGACCTGCCCGAAGTCTGACTATTCGGAACATCGCTCGGCGGACTCTCATTGTGCGGACTCTCATTATGCTTATGACTGCTCCGATTTCTCCGGTGCGGTCGCGGTTTCTCTTTCGGGTGGGCGATTGCGCTACGTATCGTTCTAAAAAAATCCCTGAAGGGGCCTGCGTCCGCAACATCAGTCGTGTGGATTAGCGTGGCCATCGACAACCAGACCACGATTGTGCGGAACCCTCGTTTCACTAGGACTGTTTCGTGCCAGCAGCCTGCCGTGCGCGTCTGGTGATCCACAAAACCACTTTAAGGATTCAATAGGGCGCGAACGTACCAGTGATTTCAACGAACGGAATCAGAGTTGCCGTTCAACCAGGACTTTCCTATGCCCGCGTTATGCGTTGTGATTCTTCGCGATTGCAGCTTTGCCTTCGTGATGTGGCTGCCTGAAAGCGTGATCGAAAGGCACCAGCACGCGGGGCCAGTTCAAAGAGTGGTAGCGATCAGCGTTTTCAACTTTATGGATTGTTGACCACTTGCGGCGCAGGGTTGTTCGCTTCAAGCTGTGCGCTCACCTTCTGGATTTCCGCTGCCTGCTGCTCGAGACGCGCGGTGACAGTCTGCAGCCCTTTCTGCTGCTGGGCCACAGTCGATTTCAGTTCAGTGATTGTCGCTTCTTGTTCCTGAATCTTGCGACTTTGTTCCTCCACCGTGCGGTGCTCTTTTAGGAACTCGTTGAGCAGCATCGCGTTCACTGCTTTGTAGCGCACGGTGTAAACCCTGCCCTTGGCGTCCCGAGCCACCAGATCAGGATTAACCTTCTCGACCTGCTCAGCCACGAGGCCAAACTGCGTGGTGCGACTCGAATCAATCTCGTTTTTGTACCGGAATGTTACCGGCTTGAGGGCGAAAATCGCTTTGCTTGCCTTGTCCATTGGCTTGATCTCACCCTTGAAACGCGCTAAGGATACTACGACACCCAGCTGGCCCGTGTTGCCGCCGGGGTAGCCTCCGTCCGGCGCCGGGACTACCGCTTGCATTCGGGACATAAGCCCAAAGCAGGCCAGCCCTAACGCGGCAGCAAATAGTAGAGTTGTTTGACCGGCAGGTGAGGTTTTTTAAGACTCCGCCTCACAAAACGGGTCTGAATCGGGCGGAGGACTGTCCCCGCTAGGTTCTTCGCCTTTTTCCAGAACCCCGCAACCCCACAATTCAATCTAGCGCGTTCGGAAAAAACAGAAAGGCTTCGCTTGACTGATCCCCATTCACTCATCACTTAATCATCTGCTTTTGGGGCGGTTAGCTCAGTGGTAGAGCGGCTGGTTTACACCCAGTAGGTCGGAGGTTCGAAACCTTCACCGCCCAGTTACTTATTGCCGATTTGCGATTTGCAACACCGAAATTCTTCGCGTGCTCGCGACTAATGTCGGAGTTGAGATTTCAGGAGAGCATCTGATCTACGGCGGCTTCACAGTGGATCTTTGTCGTGTCGAGGAAGGGTATGCCGTTATGTTCGGGACCGCGTAGGATCAGCGGCAGTTCGGTGCCCGCGAGAACCACACCGTCGATTCCGCTCCTTGCTTTCATCCGATCGACAATGGCAAGCAAGCCGGCACGAGTCTCGGGCAGAAATTTCCCGGGCACTAATTCGCTAAAGTATTTGTCGTGAATGTAATCCTGGTCGTGCGGGTCCGGCAGGAGCAGCTCGATACCCTCGCGCGAGAAAACCTTTGGATAAAAATTCGCCTGCATCGTGTAGCGCGTTCCGAACAATGCGAGTCGCTTCAGGTTCTGCGCGTTAGCCGAGGTGCAGGTCGCTTCGACAATGCTGATCAGCGGAATCGGTGATTCTGGCGCCACATCATCGAACACTATGTGTGGCGTATTTGCCGAGATTAACCCAAATTCTGCGCCTGCCCACGCGAGTTTACGGATTGCCTCAAGCAGGTAATCGGCCATGCCTCTCAGGTCGTTCGCATCCATGAAATCAAGTCCCTTTCTCAGATCAACACTGACGATTATAAATTCCGGATTATGCTCGCCGCCGGTACGCTCGCGGTACAGCGCGATGATTCGTTGATAATAATCTAGTGTGCTTTCCGGCCCCAGGCCGCCGATGATTCCAAGAGTCTTCATCTGTTTACCACGAATCCGCCTTCGGTAAGCAGCCTTCGCATAAAGCTACGGCGCCTCGAGAACCTACGGCGCGACAAGTAAACACGAATAAATCAAATGACGAAATCCAAACGACCAATCGAGGGAACCAAAGACGTACTGTAGCGTCCGCTGTCCTCAGCAGACAACTCGCACAGTTCGTTCCCTACCTCAGCAGCTGCGCTGAGGACAGCGCACACTACAATATTGGCTCTTCGTCATTCGACATTCGACATTCCGCATTTCACATTTCGTGCGGATTCGTGGTGAAATGAAAAGCAGATCGGCGCTTCAGTTCGTTTTGATTATCGGCATCGTAAATTTCTTCGCCGATTTTACGTACGAAGGCGCGCGCGGAATTGTCGGACCGTTTCTTGGCTCGTTAGGAGTGAGCGCAGCCGTTCTGGGCTTTGTAGCAGGTTTGGGTGAACTCATGGGCTACGCGTTGCGCTCGGTGTCCGGGTATTTCGCGGACAAATTTCACCGCCACTGGGTGTTCGCGTTCGTGGGATACGCGGTCAACATGCTGGCGGTTCCCGCGCTCGCATTGACCGGGCAATGGCCCGTCGCGGCAACTCTGGTCGTGGCAGAGCGCATCGGTCGCGGCATCCGCAAACCGACGGTGGACGGCATGTTGTCGTATGCCGGCAAATCGATCGGCGCGGGCTGGGTGTTCGGGCTCAATGAAGCGCTCGATCAGGCGGGCGCTACAATCGGCCCCCTGTTGATGGCGCTGATTCTTTATCTGAACGGCGGATTCCGGATGGGTTTCGCCGTGCTGCTTATCCCGGCTCTGCTTTGTCTCACAACATTACTCGCGGCTCGCCTGCTGCACCCACGGCCGCACGAACTTGAGCAGGGCACCGAAAATACCTTTGTGAGTGCGAAGCTAACCCGCGCCTACTGGATTTACTTCGTAGCGGGGGCTTTGATTGCTGTCGGCTTCGCTGATTTTGCGCTGATTGGATTTCATTTTCAAAAAGCCGATGCCGTCCCGAAAGAGTGGATTCCGCTGTTCTACGCAGTTGCGATGGCAAGCGGCGCGTTCGCATCCATCCCCTTGGGCCGGCTTTTCGACAGATTCGGCGCGAATGTGTCTCTGTTTGCGTTCGCTATTTCGGCTGTGGCTGCACCTCTTGTTTTTCTGGGCACATTTACCGTTGCATTGATCGGGATGATTTGCTGGGGGATCGGGATGAGCGCGCAGGGCTCAGTATTTCAAGCGATGCTTACCGGCGTCATTCCTCCACAAAAACGAAGCACGGCGTTTGGTTTGTTTGATACCGGATTCGGGGTCGCATGGTTTTTGGGCAGCGCAGCGATGGGATTGCTTTACGACAAATCGGTCGTGGCCGTGGCGCTTTTTTCCATGATCTTCCAGCTTGCCGCGATTCCCATAATTTTCATCGCCAACAGGCAGCGCTAAATTTTCATGGATGCGTACGCAAAACCAAAAGAGCGAAAGATCGGCGTTCTTCGCCCAAAGATTCGGCACACATCGCAATCCGTGGACCCGCGAACACGGCGAGAACGTCAGGCGGAAAAGGAAGGAGTGACAGCAGAGCGTCGCGCGATCAAAAAAGCGGCGCGGGAACATCTAAAGAAGCAATTGCTCAGGGAGCTGGAACAGAGTGAGTGAGGAAATCAAAAGCGGCGGAGCACCGCCGCACTCCAAAAGGCGAGCAAGAAATGTGCAGTAGCAATGACGGCCACGTTTTCGGACCGCGGCAATGCTTTGCCGCTTTCACATCGTGCGGAAGTCAATAGAATCAGCGCGGTGAAACCGATTAATTGTTTCTTTGTCTCTTTTGCTTTGCTGGCTCTTGCTACCTCTATCGCCGAAGCACAGTCGTCGTCCCGGCGTCAACCGGACGTTTCCAATAAGGCGTTAATCACAAAAGCCACACCAGGCATCGACACAAAAGCTTTCAAGGAGCAGAGCGTGAGCGCGGCAACTGCAACACTGCACAAACTGGCCGACGATTATTACGCGTGGCAGAATGAGAATTATCCTGTCCAGAGCAGCGAGGCCGGACTGCATACATGGGACGATCGGCTGACCGATTATTCGCCGGCCAAAGTCGCGGAACGCGCAAAACACGTGCGTTCCCTGCTGGACAAGGTCCGCGGGATGAAGACCGACAACTGGCCCAAGGAGGAGCGCATCGATTGGATTCTCTTTCGCTCCCAGCTTGAGAACGTCGATTTCAGCGATCGTATTCTGAAATTTGAGAGCACGAATCCACAGGTTTACACAGGCGAATGCACGAGCGCGATCTTTTCGCTGCTAACGAAGGAATACGACACGCCGAGAAAACGCGCGCTCGCCGCCACCGCGCGTCTCAAACAGATGCCAGCGCTGTTGAAGCAAGGGTTGAGCAATTTGCAAAACCCGGTGAAACTTTACGCGCAGCTCGCGATCCAGTCGGCGCGCTCGATGGATCCACTTTTGAATGGCAGCCTGATGGCGCTGGACGTGGGCCTTACGCCTAACGAACACGAGGAGCTCGTGAAGGGCCGCGACGCAGCGCTAGCTGCATTGCACAGCTATGCTGACGAACTGGAGAAGCGCCTGCCAAAAATGGCCGATTTCAAGCCGATGGGCGAAGCGAACTACAATTATTATCTCAAGCACGTTTTGCTTCTGCCGCTTAACGCCTCGGAGGTGGAAATGATCGGGCGCGTCGAGCTGGCGCGTTACCGCGCCCTGGAGGCGCTGCTTCCTGATCCTAAGTTAGCCGATCCCGATCCAAAACGCGCCGCGCACGTCCCGCCTGATCAGGAATCGTTTTTGAAAGCGTACGAAGGCCGGGAGGCAGAAATGATTAGCTTCTTAAAAGAGCACAATCTTGTCATGTTACCGGATTACCTCGGGCCGTTCCAAATTCGGCAGTTGCCCGAAGCGTTCAAACCGACCAGCCCAGGCGGGTTCATGAATCCTCCTGGCGTTTACGATAAAGATCCAACCGGGTTCTTCTTTATTCCGACCTACAACCCGGAGTCGAAGAATTTTTACATTCGCGCCGCCATCGAAGATCCGCGACCAATCCTCGGGCACGAAGGCATCCCCGGCCATTTTCTCCAGCTCTCGATCGCGAATCATCTAAGCGATGAAATCCGGCGTCAGCACCAGGACAGTGTTTTTGTGGAAGGCTGGGCGCTTTACGGCGAGGAGATGCTGATGCGGACCGGCCTTTATTCGAATAACTCACCAGCCCAGGGACAAATCCTGCGCCTGTCGCGCTATCGCGCCGCGCGGATCGGAGTGGACGTAAATCTGCACACCGGTCGCTGGAGTTTCGAACAGGCGGTCAAATATTTCATGGACGCCGGCGGGCTCGATCGCGAAGCAGCCGAAGGCGAAGCTGCCGGAGCAGCGTCGAGTCCGACGCAAAAAATCAGCTACATCGTCGGCAAATGGCAGATCATGAATCTGCTCGGCCGCTACAAGGACCTGAAAGGCGAAAATTTCCGGCTCGGCCGATTCCATGATGATCTGATCAAAAACGGCAGCCTGCCGATTTCGGTGGTCGAATGGATTTTGTTGGATGATCCAACATCGCTGCAGCAGGCGACCAAGTAAGATCGCAGGGCGTCTGTATCAGACGATGTGGCGTTTTCAAAGTCTTGACACGCGGAAGAGAGTCAGCGCAACATCGGCGAGTTAAGGGGCCCCCGATATGAATCCGATACTTGTGTCTCGAAATGTTTTCCTCTGCGCCGTCGCAATCTTCATCACTAGTTCCGGCACAGCCACTTTCACGAAAAGCGGAAGCGATGCCACGATTGAAAGCTTGCGCAGCTTTCAGCTCGCGTTCATTGACGAATTCGCTGCGCCTGGCAAAAAATTCAACGCCGCCGCGTTCGACGCCAAAGTTAACGAAGGCAACGCAAAATTTCAGCAGGCCATCGCGGATGAGAAGTTTACGGCCCGTCGCCCGGTGCTTGTCGATCTCAAAGCGCAGTTGGATGCCGACGCTGCGCATCTGCGAAGTAAAGCCAGTCACGGCAAAATCACACCAGCGCTGGCAACCGAGATGAAAAAGGACGTTAACAAAATCTACGATCATGCCCTCGGACGGTAAGAAAAAGCGAAAAAAAACTTCGAAGAAAAAGTCGGAACTCGACTCTGCGCTCGATCAGGTCACCGACGAATCGGTCGCAGCGTCCATGAAAGAATTCGAGGATCTACTCGCCCAGGCAAAAGGCGACACGTCAGAGCTCATCCGGCAAAATGCAGAGGAACTCGAACGGCGTCTCATCCTTGTAAAGAAACGGAAACTCGACAAAGAAGACTTCGATTACTTCGTTGAAAATCAAAAGCGCGATCTGCGAGTCTTCGTCGATGGCCAGCCGGCGCAAGCACAGGAACGCGCCGAAAAACTGACGCTACATGTTCTGGAAATTGCTGCGACAAAAGTCGTGCCAGTGCTGATCATGATGATTTAGCGCTGGGCCTTCCGTAAGTTGTAGTGTCCGCTGTCCTCAGCGGAGTCGCTCTTGGTACATAGGGAATGCGCTAGGGACAGCGCACGCTACAGCATTGACCATGGCCACGAACCTGCCCACTCGCATCGCCCACAGGCCGGTGGCTAAAGTCCGCCGCGCGTCGAGTCTATTGAGCGGAAGCGCTTCAAGAGTTCGCGTAACCGATCGTGTGGCAACGCTTCGACGGAATGATTGTCGCGGCCGGTCATGGAATGGTTGTCCACCAGCGCATTCACGACGGCTTCTTCCGTCGCTTGGACCACACCTGCGAAAAGCGGATCCAGCAAATCATTGGGAATTGTTTCCACGCTATGTGTGATTTGATTCGGACTGGCGACGTTGGGATTCGCGGTCGAAAAGGCGATGAACAAGTCGCCGGAGCCGTTGCCGGAAATGGTTCCCGTTCGCGCGAGGCCAAGCGATACGCGCCGCGCAAGCCGTTTCAATTGGTTCGGCAACAGAGGCGCGTCAGTCGCGACAACTGCGATACACGAGCCGCTCTCTTTTTTGTAAACTTCACCGGGAATTTTTTTGCCTATCGGTACGCCTGCGATCACGAGCTGCGAACGACGACCAAAGTTCGCCTGTAAAAATACGCCTGCTGTGTACGTGTGCGATGGTTTTTGGCTGCCGGGGTCAGCGCCCCCGGCTACAGCTACGGATACGATCCGCGATGCGGTTCCGTTTCCACCTTTGAACTCGTAGCAGATCATTCCGGTGCCGCCGCCGACGCTCCCCTCTTCGACTGCGCCGTCGCGCGCGGTATCCAGCGCATGAAAACGTCCTCTGGTTTCACGTGAAATCCGTTGATGTCATTGAGCCAGCCGTCCCACGTTTCGGCGACGACAGGCAAACTCCACCAGTATCCGGTGGGGTCCGCCGCGCCGTGTTTTAATCGCCAGGCAATCACGGCGTCGCGTGCTACGCCGACGCTGTGCGTGTTTGTGATCACGATTGGTCCTTCGAGGAACCCGCTTTCTTCAACCCAGGCTGTGCCGGTCATTTCGCCGTTGCCATTCAGACTGAAATACCCGGCGTAAACAGGATCGTTGAGAGAATCGTGCCCGCGCGGAATGATTGCTGTGACGCCAGTGCGCACAGGGCCTTTGCCGACTTCAAGTTTTCCTTCGCCGCTAATCAAAGTCGTGTAGCCTACCTCCACACCGGGGACATCCGTGATCGAGTTCAGTTTTCCCGGTGTGCCGTCAAATGGAATACCAAGGTCGCGCGCGCGGACGATCTTTCCTTGAATTACCGGCAGCGGAGATTTGATCGGCTCGCGCGCGCTGGCGTCCGCGACAGTGATCAACAGGAGCACGAAAAGGGCTCGAATAGGTTTCATTTTCTTTGCTCCACCGGCGTAAATGTGTCTTCAGCGAAGACTTTCCATTCGCCCTTTTCTTTCTGTCGCATCAGCGATGTCCAGGTTTTCGTGGCTGGATCAAAGCTGAATTTGTTCGTGAAGGGCCCGTCCTTGTAATTGAATGTGAATTCAATCGCGTGTCTTTCGCTGTCGATCTTGCCAGAGCCAAGAGCCGAGAATTCTCCTCCGAAATTGTCGATCCAATGACAAACATAGCGTTGATCTCCAGCATCGTACCCGATAAAGACCATCGCTTCGTATTTAGATGGCGTCGCAATGTCGCGATAGTGCAATTCCAGGAACTGATGATCGAGAACCCACTCGGCGTGGACTGTGTTCTGGGCCGTACGACCGCTGCCGAACTTTCGCTCGACGTGCCAATTGCCTACGAGATTGTCGAGAAGCGAATCCTTTAGCTCCGGCGTTGGACCGGCAGCAAGCGTTGCAGCGGCGACCAACAGAAGCAGGAGCATGACAAATCTTGATCTTGTAAACATGGGAAGATTCGAATTGGCAGATGGTTTTCTATTTTCGCCCGACAATCAACGCATTTAGAGTAATGGCGTGAGTTACGAGGTTTTCGCCAGAAAATATCGGCCACAGACTTTCGACGATTTGGTCGGGCAGACGCACGTCTCGCGCACACTGAAAAACGCGGTGGCGCAGAACCGGCTTGCCCATGCGTATCTTTTTGTTGGGCCGCGCGGCGTTGGCAAAACTTCGACCGCACGGATTCTGGCGAAGTCGCTCAATTGCGTAAACGGCCCCACCGTGACGCCGTGCGGAGTGTGCGACAATTGCCGCGAGATCGCCGCGGGCAACAGTCTCGACGTGATCGAGATCGACGGAGCCAGCAACAACAGCGTCGAGGACGTGCGGCAACTGCGTGAGAATGTTCGGTACGCTCCCGCCAAAGGTCGTTACAAAATCTATCTCATCGACGAAGTGCACATGCTTTCGTCCGCTGCGTTCAACGCCCTTTTGAAGACGTTGGAAGAGCCACCGGAGCATGTGAAATTTATTTTCGCTACGACCGAGCCGCAGAAAGTTCTGCCGACTATCCTCAGCCGTTGTCAGCGGTTCGATCTTCACCGTATTCCTGCAAATCTGATTGCGCAGCACCTGCAATTCATTGCGAAAAAAGAGAAGATCACGCTGCAACCTGCGGCTGCGCACGCCATCGCGCGTGGCGCAGAGGGCGGCCTTCGCGATGCGGAATCGATGCTCGATCAACTGGTCGCGTTTTGCGGAGAAAAAATTGCCGAAAGCGACGTGCTCGATGTCTTCGGATTCACGAGCGAGCAAACGGTAATCGATCTAACCGGGCGGATTTTGCGCGCCGAAACACCGGAGGCGATCGATCTGCTCCATCAGCAAAGCGAGAGCGGGAAAGACATGATGCGGCTCATCGCTGATCTGATCGCCTATCTCCGCGATCTGCTTGTGTTGAAGGCCAAACCTGATGCGTTGAACGAGGATGTCGATCCTGACGTACAAAAATCGCTAGCCGCGCAGGCGGAACTGATTTCCACGGATCGTTTGCTCGAGCTGATCGATCAGTTTGCTGCTGCTGAAGGGCGGATGAAGTGGGCTCCGAATAAGAAGCTCCATTTCGAGGTCGCGATCATCAAAGCGATCCAGAGTCTGGGACAGGCAACGCTAGATGAAGTGATCGAAAAACTCGGCGAGCTTCGCGACGGCGGTGGAGCGAAAGCTGTAGCCGCGGGCGGTGACCGCGGCGGGAACAGAACTGGAGTAACGGGTGGTAACCCGGGCGGGATGAAACCCGAACGAAAGACAGCCGGGGTCAACGCCCCCGGCTACAGCGCAGCCGATACGGCTGCCTCTACAGAACCGCACGTCGAAGAAGAGGCTTCCGCGGTCGATCCAGAGAAGATCTGGCAACAAGTCCTCGCGAAAATTCCGGCGAAGAGTTTCCTGCGAAGCTTGACCGAATCGGTTCTTCCCATTGGAACAGATGGACGCAATTTCCTCCTCGGTCATTCGCCAGACGACAAATCAAAGATTGAAACCATTGCCAGCGTGAGCAATCGCCGCCAACTGGAAACGCTCATCGGTGAGGTAAGCGGGCGGGATTGGTCCGTGAAATTTCTGGCGAAAGAGGAGATCCCGTCGAGCACAGCGGCCGAAACCACCAAATCAGCGGAATCATTCAAAGACGATCCGCTCATCAACGAAGCGATCGAACTATTCAATGCCCGAATCACATCCTGACAGAGCCGGAAGGTTAAAAATGTTAAAACGATACATGGTTACAATGGTTACAAGCTTCATTTAAGGTTGTAACCTTTTAACGAATCACTCCGGCGACAGCCATGAACCTTAACAAATTGATGAAGCAGGCCCAGAAGATGCAGGAGCAAATGGCCAAAACTCAGGCCGAGCTCGAGCAGAAAACTGTCGAAGTAAGCGCGGGTGGCGGGAAAGTGAAAGTGACAGCGAACGGCGCGGGCGACATTGTGGCGATCAAGATCGACAAGGAAATTGTCGATCCGGACGACGTGGAGTTTCTGGAGGAAATGGTTTTTAGCGCCGTGAAACAAGCCATCGAACAGGGCAAGGCGCTTGCCCAATCGGAGATGAGCAGAATCACCGGCGGGCTCGGTGGCTTGTTGTAGAGGCGCTTGTGTCAAGTGCCTGTTGTCGGCGCGTTTGACACAGACGCCGCTACAACTCACGAGATTTCAGTAGCGCCGAAATAAGGCTGTAGCTTCTCCGGGATTCGCACCGAGCCGTCCGGCTGTTGATAAGTCTCAATCAACGCCGCAAATAATCTGGGCAATGCCAGGCCCGACCCATTCAACGTGTGACACAACCGGTTTTTTCCATTGCGATCTTTGAACCGCAGCTGCATCCGGCGGGCCTGGAAATCTTCGAAGTTCGAGCAACTCGACACCTCGAGAAACGTCCCGCCGTCGCGGGACCCGGGCGACCACACTTCAATGTCGTACGTCTTCGCCGAGCCGAATCCCAAATCGCCGGTGCAAAGCTCGACGACCCGGTAATGCAAGCCGAGCAGTTGCAGCACCCGTTCTGCATCCGCCACTAGTGAGTCCAGTTCCTCGGTACGATTTATGCGGTGCGACGATTTTCACCAGTTCCACTTTATCGAATTGATGCACGCGAATGATCCCGCGCGTCTCCCGCCCCGCTGCGCCGGCTTCGCGCCGGAAGCAGGGCGTATAGGCAGTGAATTTCTTCGGAAGATCGTCAACACTCAGGATCTCTTCACGATGGAGATTGGTTAGCTGAACCTCAGCGGTAGGTGCCAGAAAGAGCTGATTATCTTCCAAGCCGTACATGTCGGCTTCAAACTTCGGGAGCTGCGACGTTCCGGTCATGCAATCCCGCCGGACTAAAAAAGGCGGACTGACCTCAATGTAACCGTGTTCGCTCGTGTGCAGGTTCAGCAAGAAATTGATTAGCGCGCGTTCCAGCTTCGCGCCTGCGCCGGTGAAACAAATAAAGCCGCTGCCGCTCAGTTTCGCCGCCCATTCGGGATCGAACAGGTTTAGTCTTGTGGCGAGCGCAACGTGATCAGCCGGGTTTGGTAATTGCGCTTTCTCGCCCCAACTGCGGACGACCCGATTTGCACCCTGGTCCTTCCCGATCGGAACGCTCTCATGCGGCAAGTTCGCAATGTTCAGAAGCAACTCCCGTTGCTCCTGCTCGAAGGTGTTCGCGCGCTGCGTCAGGGCCGCAATCTGCGCACCAATGGTTCGGACTTCCGCTTCAAGTTCTTCGCTTGGCTCCTTTCGCGAACGTTTCGCGCCAATCTCTTTGCTCAGACGGTTGCGCTCGGATTGCAAGCGTTGCAGTTCAGTCTCGCTCTTGCGCCGTTCCGCATCGATGAGCAATACCTCGTCGATCTTCGCCTCGTCACCGCCGCCGCGCGTCGCCAGACGCTCGCGGACAAAATCCGGTTTTTCGCGAATCAATCGGATGTCGAGCATGGCGCAGATTATTGAACGAAGTTAAAAGGGTTACAAATGTTACAACGTTAAAACGGTAGCCAATGTAACATTGTAACTGTTTTAACCTTTTAACCTGCGCGTATATTTCCCTCGTGGAAAGACTGGATCTCCTCGCAGTCGCCCTCGGCCTCGCGGCTCTGGCTGGCGTCAATCTTTACCTGACCGTTTTCGCCACTGGACTTGCAATCCATTTTCACTGGATAACCCTCGCGCCGCAGTATCAGTCGCTCGAAGTACTCGGCAACCCGTGGATTATCAGCATCGCCGGTGTCCTCTATTTCCTTGAATTTTTCGCGGACAAAATTCCATGGGTCGATTCGATCTGGGACGCTGTCCACACCGTTATTCGCCCGATCGGCGGCGCATTGCTGGCGATTCAAGTGCTCGGTCATCCCAGTCCTGCCTTCACAGTCATCGTCGCGTTACTTGCAGGAGGCACCAGTCTCATTGCGCACACCGCGAAAGCAGCGACACGGCTCGCCAGCAACGCATCGCCGGAACCGTTTTCAAACATCGGACTAAGTCTCGGCGAAGACGCTGCTGTGCTGGGCGGGCTGGCTCTGGTGCATTTCAATCCCCTGCTTGCTTTGATCGTCTTTGCGATTGGCATCAGCGCTTTCTTGTATTTTGCGCCGAAAATTCTACACGCCATGAAAGCGAAGATCTGGCTCGCCTGGAGAAAACTGAACGGACCGGCAGATCACAATGTGCCGGTGCACCTACCGGTCACATTACCGGCCCGCCTCGCATCTATCTTTGATCGTGAAAATGTCCTGCCCGAAACAATCTCCTGGACTGCGCGGTGCATTAGCGGGCGTGGCCGGCGGATTCCGGCAAATCGTTTCGGCGCGCTGGTCGCGACGAGAGAGGAGCCGCGTAAACTCGTCTTTGTCACTCAGAAGTTTGCACGCACCATCGATCTGGAAGACTTGGTCGCAGTTCACGAGCCGCGATTCTTGTTCGAAAACCTGGTTCTTTCACCTACTGGCAGCAAAGGCCCAACGTATTCATTCATCTTCCCCCGCTCCGACGCCGCGATAGTCGAGCAGATTGTTCGCAACTTGCGTGAGCGACTGAGCGAACCGGTGTTAGAGGAACAAGAACGAGGAGCGGCGGTCTCTAGTCCGCCTGTGTAATTAGGGCGGTATCCTGCGGTTTGGAATGCGTGACATCTGCACGCGTTTTTCTCATAATCTGCGCGTGAGCACGCTGGCAGAGCGCTATGCGCAAATGCGCGACACCACCCGCGTTCATGACCGTACGTTATTTGTCTCGCCGCGAGTTCCATCCGAACTGGAGCTGCAAGCGCGCTGGTTTGCGGGCGATTTCGGAAAACATTTCGTCAGCACGACAGGCGATAAGATCGACGTTGTTCAATTCGGTGCTTGGAACCGTGAAGCCGGTCCGGATTTTCGCGACGCTGCAATTCGGATCGACGGCAGCGAAGCAATTCCCGGGTGCATTGAGATCGACTTGCTCGATCGCAACTGGGAATCACATGGTCACGCAACCAATCCAAGCTTCGAACCGACCGTGCTTCATGTCTTTGTTGAGAGGAGTGGCCGCGCGTTTTTCACACGCACATACTCAAATCGCAACGTATTGCAGGTCTGCATCAATCCGGCCAGTTTGCCGGAGGCGTTCAACCCAAATATCCCGCTGGCGCGGCCCGGTCGTTGCCAGGCGCCGCTGAAAAATTTACCGGAAGACCGCCTTCGCAGCATCCTCGATGCGGCAGCGCAATTCCGTCTGCGACAAAAAGCCAACCGGATTCGCAACAAGATCGACACGCACGGACGCGACGAAACGCTTTTTCAGGAGATCGCAACGGCGCTTGGTTACAAGGAAAACAAGCTGCCGTTTACGCTTCTGACCCAGCGTTTGCCGCTCCGATTGCTGCGTCAAAAGGTCGAAAATTGCGAGGCGTTGCTCTTCGGCACAGCGGGTTTCCTCGAGACGCCCGACCTCGACATCTACAAAAACTCCACGCGCGAATATGTACGTCAGTTGTGGGACCGTTGGTGGCCGCATCGTAATGATCTACAGCGATTGATTTTGCCGGCAAAGGCCTGGCACGTCAGTGGTACCCGGCCACTCAATCATCCGCAACGACGCCTTGCCGCGCTGGCAGTCCTTGCGGGCGAATGGCCGCGTCTTCAGCGCGCATCCGGCAAGAGCAGTGTCACCGCAGCGAATGATTTCTTTCAAGCGCTTGAACATCCGTTTTGGAATAGCCACTACACGCTTGCGTCTGACGCCGCGCCGAAGGAAATGGCGCTGATCGGCAAGTCGCGTGTCGCAGACATCCTGGCAAACGTGCTATTTCCATTTTGGCTGGCGCACGATCTTGAATCTTCGCCTTCACCAACCACGCGCCTTTGGACGGAATACGCGAAGCTTCCGACGCAATTGTCAAATCGGCGACTCGAAACCGCTGCTACGCGTCTTTTTGGAAATGATCCGCGCCAAAAAGAATTTCTGCACTCTGTCGCGCACCAACAAGGGTTGCTGCAAATCTACGAAGATTTTTGCATGCAGGATAATTCCGATTGCGCGCAATGCCCGTTCCCGGAGCAGATGGCAAAGTGGGCGTTGTGAGCTGAAGAGTTGAACAACCGAAGAGACTCTCAGAATCGCGTTGCTTCGCCCTTGCGGAAAAACTGCCGCCGTTTTTCAATCGCACTGATGCTCCTTCTGCTCCTGAGCTTTTCGGTTTTTCTCGCCCTGCTAGTACCGCAAACTGGGAACGCACATCCCGGGTCACCAACCCCAGCTACAAATAACGCCGCCCTCGATCAATTGATTCCCTGGGTGTTGGATGAAGATCAGCAGTTGCGCGGCGTTCCGTTCAGCAAAGTCATTTTTGATACGACGGGGGAAAAGGTGCTCCCGTTTGACGGGAACGATGCAGTCGATCAGCGCGTCGCAAAAGCGATCAGCGCCGCGTGCGACGAGACGATGAAGCGATTCAATGCGCCGGGCAGCGCGATTCAAAAGGTCGATCGAATCAATGAAGTCAGTAGCCATTTCGAAGACATGCTGCGCGAGCTGCTCAACGCGACCTCCGGGTTGCAGTGCGATTTTCCGCTCACCGCCCAGGGGAAAGTGCAGCGCTCGGGTTATCCCGACTTGCGCATCATCGATCTGCAGAGCAAACGCGTGTTTTACCTCGATCCAAAACTTTACGCCGCCGGCAGCCGCGACAGCAGTTTCCGTGCGTTTTATTTCGAGCCGAGGAAAGCCACCAATAAAGTGCGCGACGATGCGGTGCATTTTGTCGTTGGATTCGAGCATTCGCCACGGGAACACGGATCGGGCTCTTCGAACACGACCTGGAAATTCACACGGTGGGATCTTGTCGATCTTTCGCGATTCACAGTGAAACTGAAAGCCGAATTCCAGGGGAGCAACCGCGATATGTACCGACCGGACGCGATCGTCGCGACCAGCGAAAAGTGATCTTGTCCATGCTACTGGTCTCCCAATCATGCTCGCGCTCGAAATGCGCCCCATCCCGAACAAGAGCATGGGCACGGGTAGGAGTTGCTGAACAACTCACCGGAAGTAATGGTATTATGTTCAATGATCCCACAGGCGACGGAAACATTTCAGTTCGACGCAATTGATGATGTACTAAGCGACATCGCCAAAGGGCACATGGTAATCGTGACCGACGATGCCGATCGCGAAAATGAAGGCGATCTGGTCATGGCGGCGGAAAAGGTGACGCCCGAAGCGGTCAATTTCATGGCGACACACGGCCGCGGCTTGATTTGCGTCCCCATTTCGAATGAGCGCGCAGATCAACTCGGGTTGCAACGAATGGTGACGCAAAACCGCGAGAAACATAATACCGATTTCACGGTTTCCGTGGACGCGGCACGAGGCGTGACTACGGGGATAAGCGCATACGATCGCGCCACCACAATCTTGGCCATCGCGAATCCGAAATCGTCGCCGGAAGATTTGAACCAGCCTGGTCACGTGTTTCCGCTGCGCGCGCAGGACGGCGGCGTGCTGCGGCGCACCGGTCACACCGAGGCGGCCGTCGATCTGGCAAGAATGGCGGGACTGCAAGCCGCGGGCGTGCTTTGCGAAATTTTGCACGACGATGGCACCATGGCGCGTCTACCCGAGTTGATGGAGTTTCGCAAGAAACACGGGTTACACATTTGCACGATCCAAAGTTTAATTGCCTACCGTCGCAAGAGCGAGAAGCTGGTCGAGCTCGAGCAGGTCGTAAACATGCCGACCGACTACGGCGATTTCGAGTTACATTTGTATCGCTCCAGGCTCGATGGGCAGCATCATCTCGCGCTCGTAAAGGGCAAGATCGACAAAGACAAACCGACGCTTGTCCGCGTGCACAGCCAGTGTCTTACCGGCGACGTTTTTGCTTCGCGCCGATGCGACTGCGGCAACCAATTGCATGCGGCGCTTCGGCAAATTCAGGAGGAAGGCCGGGGCGTTTTAGTTTACATGCGTCAGGAAGGCCGCGGTATCGGGCTGGCTGCAAAAATCCACGCCTACAAGTTGCAGGAAGAAGGACTCGATACCGTGGAGGCTAACGCAAAGCTCGGATATCCGAGCGACTTGCGCGATTACGGACTCGGTGCACAGATTCTTTTCGATCTCGGCGTGCGAAGGTTCCGCTTCCTCACGAATAATCCGAAGAAAGTTGTGGGATTGGAGGGCTACGGTTTGGAAATGACCGAGCAGGTGCCTATTCGAACCGAAGCCAATCCGCATAACGAAAAGTATCTCGAAACAAAAAGGACGAAGCTCGGGCACTTGCTGTGATTGCCGATTGCCGATTGCCGACTGCCGATTACAGGGCGGTCGAATTCAAAGTCTGAATCCGATGTCGAATTCGAAACCGACGCGTCCGCGAATTGCAAAAGCCAACCGCGCCTTCCAGATAGTTGCCAGCCGGTTCAATG
Organism: uncultured Verrucomicrobiae bacterium; assembly: GCA_963757675.1. Lineage (GTDB taxonomy): Bacteria > Verrucomicrobiota > Verrucomicrobiia > Chthoniobacterales > UBA10450 > Udaeobacter. The sequence goes on from CAVWTH010000014.1 coordinate 228,607, forward strand.
CGCAATACGTAGACGGGCTCATCCATCACGCGACGAAGGAACTGCGTACACTCGCGCCGAACGCCAGGATTTCTCTCCATCGCGTCCCCGGCTCGTTCGAGATTCCTGTGGTGGTGCGAGAGCTTGCGACACAAAATAAACCTGACGCCATCATTGCGTGCGGAGTGATTCTGCAGGGAGAAACAAATCATGCGCAAAATCTGAGCAGGTCGGTCACGGACGCTCTGCAACGCGTCGCCATCGAACACGGCGTGCCTGTCATCAACGTGGTTCTCAGTTTTGATAGTGAAAATCAGGCGCGGTCGCGTTGTCTTGAAGCTGAAATCAATCGCGGCACAGAAGGTGCACGGGCAGCAGTAGAAATTGCGAAAGTCATATCCGACCTTCGCGACAAACAAGGAGCGGCGGTTTTGAAACCGCCGAGGGTGGATGGGTAAACGTCGCCGAGCGCGGGAAGCTGCGGTTCAATATCATTTCTGGCGAGATCTCCAGCGCGGTGATGGGCCCGAGAAGATCGATGACTTCTGGGAATTTTGCCCCGCAGCACCACGCGTGCGCGAATTTGCCCAGCCGTTGATCGAAGGCATGGTGGCGCATCTGCCGGACATCGACGAACGCATTCGCCGCTACTGCGAGAATTACGAGTTTCGCCGGATCTCAGCGGTCGATCGCAATGTTCTCCGGCTGGCAATTTATGAAATGCTTTACCGCGATGATATCCCGCCGGTAGTGTCGATCAACGAGGCCATCGAGCTGGCTAAAATGTACGGCGGCGCGGACTCGGGCCGATTTGTAAACGGCATTCTCGATCGTATTCGGAAAGATTTGAGCAGGCCGGCACGAGAGGCAGTGAAAAAGGAACCGTAGCCGTCGCTCTCTGGGCGACGCAGCGCAGATGTGCTACCAGCGTCAGTGATGCGCTTCGCACAGCGAAGCGGCTACAGTGGAGACATGAATTTTCTTCAATCACTCGCCAAACAATTCGCCGGCAAACCAATCGACTGGGATGAGCTGGAAGAGGGACTCATCCGTGCCGATCTCGGTGTGCCGATGACATCGCGAATTATCAAAACACTTCAGGAACGCGAAGCCTGGGCTTTGCTCGGAATTGGCGACGTCGTTAAAGCCGTGCGTGAAGAAATCGCGCGCGTTTTGCCGCCGGACCCGGCGCCAGTCGGTCGAGGGACTGGCAAACCCACCGTGGTTTTGATTGTTGGAGTGAACGGAACCGGCAAAACGACATCGACAGCAAAGCTCGCGCGTTACCTCCTAGGCAGGGGCGGTTCACCTGAACCGCCCGTGGGCGATTGGGGTCAATCGCCCCTACCTCGCCGGTCCCCAGTAATGCTCGCCGCGGCAGACACGTTCCGGGCTGCAGCCGTCGAGCAACTCGACATATGGGCGAAAAGACTAGGCGTCGAAATAATTCACGGGCAGCACGGCGCGGATTCGGCCGCGCTTTGTTACGAAGCATATGAGGCAGCAGCGAAGCGTAAGACCGATTTTTTGCTTTGTGACACCGCTGGTCGGCAACACACAAAAGCGAACCTGATGGCGGAGTTGCAGAAGATAAAACGCACTCTCGGCAAACTCGACCCGGACGCGCCGCACGAAACGCTGTTGGTGGTCGATGCGACGACCGGGAGCAATGCGCTCAGTCAGGCGCGTGCGTTTAACAATGCGCTCGGACTCACCGGCCTGATGGTTACGAAACTCGACGGCAGCGGCAAAGGCGGAATTGTCGTGTCAATTCAGGATGAGCTCGGAATTCCCACGCGCTTCGTCGGCACCGGCGAAAACATTGACGACTTTGCGCCGTTCGATCGGAAGACGTACATCGAAAATTTGCTCTAACCGGAGCAAAGACTCGACTACAACGCTGAGCCAACGCATCGAGAGAGCGAGTATTCGACAGCAGTCAGTTTGTCGCTGACATGTTCAAACTGAATTTCAAGCGCCGTGGCCCAAACGATTAAAGAATCAATCGCTCCGGAAGAAATTGTGCCTGCCGGGGTAGCGACAGGCGTGTGGGGATTCATTGGGAAATTCACCGTGCTCCGGGGCGCGCAACGCGAGTTGTGGCTCACATTCCTGATCAAGTTCCTCATTTACACGGCTTACTCGGTCACGAACAAAACGATGGTTCTGTGGTTGTCGAAGGACCTCGGCTTCAGCGATCAGGCAGCGGGAGCATTAGTGGGCTGGGTTTGGGCGCCGGCGATGACGGTCTTTACGTTGCTTGCCGGATCAATCACGGACGCGATCGGATTGCGACGCACATTTTTCCTCGGCGTCGCCATTTGCACGGTCGCCCGCAGTGTCATGATCTTTACCACGATCCCGTGGCTGGCGCTCGCATGCGGGGTTCTTCCACTCGCAATCGGCGAAGCACTTGGAACGCCAGTGCTGCTTGCCGCGACGCGGCGCTACTCGACGGTCGCTCAGCGGTCGATGTCCTTCTCGATCATCTATATGATCATGAACATTGGCTATCTTGCTGCGGGCTACATATTCGACTACGTCCGCCAACTGAATTTGCACGTCAGCTTTTTCGGATTTGAACCAAGCAGCTACCAGCAATTGTTTGTGGTCAGCCTCGCCTTTGAGATCGTGCTGTTTCCCGTGATTTATTTTCTCCGGCGCGGAGTGGAAACAGCGAATGGGGGGCAAGTAATCGATCAATCGCCACGCGGACGCAGGACTGCGGGGACTTTCTGGAGTGGCATCTGGAAAACGGGGCAACAAAGCGCGATCGCCTCAGCCCATCTTTTTCGGCGACTGATCGGCCAATCCGGGTTTTACCGGTTGCTTTTATTCTTCCTTTTCATCGGATTTCTCAAAGCCATCTTTTTACAAATGGATTACGTGTTTCCGAAGTTCGGCATTCGCGAACTCGGCGTGAATGCTCCGGTAGGGAAGCTTGCTGGAATAAACGCGATCGTCATAATTGTGTTGGCGCCGATTGTAGGCGCCCTGACGCAAAAGTATGCGGCATATCGGATGGTGATAATTGGCGGAATAATCTGCGCCGCAGGAGTCTTCATCATGGCGCTACCGACGGAATGGTTCCAGTCCGCCGCTAATAGCCTGACAGGCCAATGGCTCGGCCACGGATACCTGGGATTGCACGGGAGCATTCACCCTTACTACATTATGACTGCGCTCTATCTGATCGTTTTCTCGATTGGAGAAGCCTTTTACTCGCCGCGGGTGTACCAGTACGCAGCGGCGATTGCCCCGAGGGGACAGGAGGCATCGTACGGCTCGCTGGCCTACCTGCCGTTTCTCGTGGGTAAGCTCCTCGTCGGCGCCGGCGGCTGGTTGCTGGCCGCCTTTTGCCCGGAACATGGCCCGCGGCATCCCGGAACGATGTGGCTGATTTTCGCCCTCGCAGCGTCGGTTGCACCGATCGGATTACTTCTGTTTCGCCGCTACATTCGCGTTCCTGAAGCCGGTCGCCAAAATTGAACAGGTGCCAGTCATTTTGTGTCTGATCTGCGAATTTAATTGAGAAGGGAAGCTCTGCGCATTTGCTGAAGAACCGCAAAATTGCGCGTAAAGTTGAGCACTGCCAAAGGGGACAATTCTCACGCGAGAAACCGGGATGAGAACGACGCCATTAACATTAACCTACAAACATTCAAACAAGACTCTGTGGTTTGGTCTGGCCGGCACACTCGTTGTGGTTGTCGGCTCGATCTTGTTTGCGTATGCTCAAACACAGAAAAAAGAAGCCGAGAAAATGGATATTCCCACCAAACCTGTTCCCACCGACGCCGACTTGCGAAAGCAATTAACCAAAGACCAGTACCAAGTCACGCGACAATGCGGAACGGAACCCCCGTTTCATAACGCCTACTGGGACAATCATAAGCCGGGGATTTATGTCGACATCATCACGGGCGAACCGCTCTTTAGTTCGCTGGATAAGTTCGACAGCGGCACGGGCTGGCCCAGTTTCACCAAGCCTATCAAGTCTGGCCACGTAACGGCAAAACGCGACACTTCTTACGGAATGGAGCGCACCGAGGTCCGTGCAAAATCAAGCGATTCACATCTCGGCCACGTGTTTGACGACGGCCCCGCGCCGATCGGTCAACGCTTCTGCGTGAACTCAGCCGCATTGCGCTTTGTCCCTGTGGAAAAACTAAAAGAGGAAGGTTACGGCGAATATCTCGCGCTGTTTCAATCGCAGCAGCAAACGAGCGGCGAGCAACCACAGCCGAAAAAGTAATAACGGTGCCGCCAGGCCTTTCTGTAGCGTCCGCTGTCCTCAGCGGAGAATGCGCCGCTTGACTGGAGCCGGATATTGCGCTCGCGATAGCATTCCGGTTTCACGCTGGGCACGTTTCGCTTTTGAAATACGGCAAGCACAACCTAAACTCCGTCGATCATGACCCGTGACGATTTCGAATACGCGCTCGAAAATACGCACGTGATCCTTGCGCCCGAGCGTCAGATTGCCACGTTCGGGAGCACAAGTTTCAATTTCTATTTGATCTCGGAATTGATGGACCGCGTCAATCAGGTGCGGGTTCGTAACGGGAAAATCCACGCGGAACGTCCGCAAATTCTGACGCCGGAGCATTATTGCCGGCTTTTACTGGAAGGCTTCGGAGACAAAGCGGAACGATACGTGGACCAACTGCGCGAGAGCGCGCGGAACATAGCGGTCCTCCGTTACGGCTTCCAATTTCGCAAAACCGATTTGAACGAACAAACGCTGAGTGACTCTATCGACACCGTGATCCATCGCACCAGACGCCAGGTCGAAGGGAAAAACGAACCGCTCAGCGCGATCATTCAGGGCGTGGACGATGCGTGGGAAGTTTGTCTGCTCAAATTCACGATCGACCTGGTGGAACGCTCGTCGGGTGGCAATCTCGGCGATTTCCACAAACGCGGTTTGATCTGAACAAGGAACGACGGCTTGGGCAGCCGTCCATCCGAATCTGACGGCTGGGAAGCCGTCACTCCTTGCTCAAACGTACGCCCGGATAAATGCGCCGGCGTTCATCAGTGCGCGGCGACCCGGCTCCAGATGAGCGTTCCACAAAGGCCATGCATGAATCATGTGCGGCCAGATTTCCAAAGTCACGGCGACTTCAGCCGCACCGGCTTCGGCTGCAAGTCGCGTGGCATCGGCGAGCAACGTCTCGTCGGAACCAACCTGGATTAGCATTGGAGGAAATTTTTCGAGTTCGGCGTAGAGCGGAGATACACGGGAATCTTTTCGATCCATTCCAGCGGGCAGATACGCCTCGGCCAGTTCATTCAAATATTCTTTGTGAATGAGCGGATCGACGGCGGCTTTGCTCGCAAGCGTTAAACCCGACATCGTCAGATCGATCCACGGCGATATGAGCCAGGCACAAGCCGGAAGCTCATCGTCGGCATCCCGCAGCCGGCCAATCAACGCCATTGTAAGCCCGGCGCCGGCGCTGTCGCCACCGATCGCAATGTGCGCAGCGGGGATACCTTGATCTCGCAGAAATTGCCAGGCGGTCAGCGCATCCTCGTACGCTGCCGGGAACGGATGCTCGGGCGCAAGTCGATACCCGACGGCAAGAGTCCGCATTCTTGCGGCTCGGCCAGCCTCAGTCACCAGGCGACGATGGCTCAGGATTGAACCCGAGCAATAGCCACCGCCATGGAAAAACATCAGAATACGAGAAGGATCGCTGCCCGGAACAATCGAGTATTCGCCCGGCACGCCGTTTGCATCGACCGCAGTGAGCTCCACATCGTCGCCTACAGGCCAAACTGAACCAATCTCATCAAGGCGCTTTCGTCGCTCAGCCCATCCGACTGGTCGCGGTTTGGATGTGAGTAGCGCGCGGACAGCGTCGATTTCGCTCAGAGCCATTATTGTCTCGATTGGAAGATTACCATGGAGCTAAATCAGCCGAAACTAAATCCCCGCTCGACTGCTGGCAGAGAAACTTCGGTTCTCATTAGAGCTGTACAATCTGTGTCGAATTGCTTGACGATCCGCAACATCATTGTTGCGTCCTGACTATGGCGGAGACTTACGACGCCGTTGTCATCGGCGCGGGACACAATGGCCTGACGTGCGCCTGTTACCTGGCAAAGGCAGGTCTGCGCGTCCTCGTGCTCGAAGCGAACGCGAATATCGGCGGCTTGACGATTACCCGGGAGATTACGATGCCGGGTTTTCACTCGGACTTGCATGCTTTTGGTTACCAGTTTGCCAACCTCTCCTCCGCGCCGGACGAATTGGCCTTGAATGGTTATGGACTAGAACTGTTGACGCCCGAAATTTCTTTCTCTCACGCGTTTCCAGACGGTCGCAGCGTGCAGATGTACACAGATTTGGAGCGGACTTGCGCGAGCATCGCAGCACATTCGACGCACGACGCCGCGCAGTGGCGGGTGCTCTTTCAAAAATGGCTCGTCGCGAAAGATGCAATCCGTGCGGCGCTGAGCAACCCGCCTCGTGCGCTGTCTGAACACATCTGCCGAGTTGGAACACGCGCCGGGCGGCATGGACGAATACCGCTTTGAAATGCAGACCCTGCGCGCCTGGACCAACCAATGGTTCGAGCATGAAGCCGTCCGGTTATTCCTGGGCGCGTTCGCGCTGCACGTGAGCGTCGCGCCTGATCAGGTCGGCGGTGGACAATTGGCGTGGATGTTCGATTCAGTGATTCAGGACTATGGCAACAAGGCGGTCCAAGGCGGGATGATTAACGTGCCGCGTGCGTTGGCGCGTTGCCTGCAAGATCACGGCGGCGAGATTCGGACCAGCAGCGCGGGTGAGCAAGATCCTGGTCGAACAAGGTAAAGCCTTCGGCGTCCGCTTAACCGATGGAGACGAGATTGCAGTCGGTCGCCTCGTGGCGTCAAACGTTGATCCGCGCACGCTCGTGCTCGATTTGCTCGGCAGCGCGACAGTTGGAGAGAACATCGCGCGTAAGATCGAAGAGTACGAGTGGGGCGACTCTGTCATGGTGATTTACCTCGCGTTGAGCAATTCTCTGGAATTCAAAGCGGGCGAAGAGACTGCACATGCGTGTTATGTTCACTGCACGCCGCCCTCATTGGAGTATGTCGCGCAGATGTTTGTCGAGGTGCGGGCAGGGCTACTCCCGGCGCGTCCCGTTATGGTGGTTTGTAACGATTACACGGCTGATCCCAGCCGCGTTCCCCCGGGCAGAGGCTTGATCAAGATTCTTGTTAAATGTGTGCCGTATGAAATTCGTGGCGATGCGACGGGCAAGATCACCGCGCGAGTGTGGGACTCCGCCAAGGAGCAATATGCAGATCACGTGATTGATCTGCTGTCCGAACAATATATTCCGAATCTCAAGGCGAGCATTTTGAACCGGGTCGTCCATTCGCCTGTGGACCAGGAGCGCATGGTCAGCAGCGCCGTGCACGGCACAGAACTGCAAGGCGCGTTCCTACTGTACCAGAGCGGCGCCATGCGTGCCATTCCTGAACTTGCTCAATACCGCGCTCCAATTCCAAATGTCTATCTCTGCGGATCGAGTAGCCATCCCGGTCCGGGCGTTTCGTTCATGCCAGGTCGAAACGCAGCGCAGGTGATTTTTGCCGACTTGGGGCCAGATTTCACAAGTATCGCCTCACGGACAACCGCACTATAGTGTGCGCTGTCCTCAGCACATTCGATTGAGCAACACAGCACACCGATATTCTCCGCTGAAGACAGCGGACGCTACAGCGGCGCAGATAACCGATAACTTTGCGCTTTCTTCATTCCGCTGGCCTTGGCATTGTGCGCGCTCGGACTTCGCGTGAAAAATTACCTCCAACTTAATCTCAGTCTGCTTTACTGGATTTTTGTTGCGCCGTTCACCGGGCAATTTTTCAAGATCGCGCCCATCTTTCGGCAAATGGTGTTCATCGGGGTACGCGCGGCGCCGATGGTAGCGCTCACGGCATTCAGTGTAGGCGTCACACTGGCGATGCAGGCCGCGCACTCTCTGGAGAGCCTCGGCGCAGAAATGTATATACCGGATCTTGTGATGCTCACGCTGTTGCGCGAGATGGGACCGGTCCTAATCGCGGTGATAGTGATCGGCCGGAGCGGCTCTGCAGTGGCAGCCGAAATTGGCACAATGAAGGTGTCCGAAGAAATCGAGGCACTTCAAGTCATGGCGATCAACCCGGTGCAATTTCTGGTGGTGCCGCGCTTCCTGGCAATGCTCGTCATGCTGCCCGCGCTCACCATTTTTGGAAATTACATCGGCATTCTGGGTGGCTGGGCGGTGTGCCGGTTTGCACTCGATTTTAACACTGCCGGCTATATCATGCGCGCGGTGGAAAGCGCCGACACCTGGGATTTGTATTCAGGAATGATCAAGAGCGCCGTATTCGCGTGGCTCATCATTACGATCTCGTGCAACGCCGGGCTGAATGTCGAGGGTGGTGCCGAAGGCGTCGGCCAGGCGACTACGGGTTCGGTAGTGCAAGCTTTGCTTGCCATGCTAGTGATGAACGCTGTTCTGACAGGGATTTTCTTTTTCGCGGCATGAAAAATAATGGAGAAACTATCATCGAGGTGAACAATCTCGTCCGGAAATTCGGTGATCGCGCCGTGCTCGACGAGCTGTCGTTCAACGTCCATCGTGGCGAGACTCTGGTGATTATGGGCGGCAGTGGTTGCGGCAAGAGCACACTGCTTCGCCATATGATTGGGTCTATGAGACCGACTTCAGGCTCGGTGAGACTTTTTGGGGAAGAAATTACAGGAATGAAAGAACGCGAGATTGAAAGGGTGCGCCTGCGATTTGGAATGCTGTTCCAATCCGGCGCGCTACTCGCGTCTCTCACAGTGGGCGAGAACGTTGCCCTGCCACTGCTGCAGCACACCAACAAGTCGCCCGACGAAATCGAAGAAATCGTAAGAGGAAAGCTTGAGATGGTCGGCCTGACCGGGTTTCACGATCTTAAGCCGGACGAAATTAGCGGAGGAATGAAGAAGCGCGTCGGGCTCGCGCGCGCGCTTGCTCTCGATCCGGAACTACTATTTAGCGACGAGCCGACCTCCGGGCTCGATCCAATTATGACCGCCGTGGTTGACCAGCTAACGCAAAAGTTGACTCAAAGCAGCCACATGACCGCGGTGGTCGTGTCCCACGATATGACCAGCGCCTTTCGCATCGCGACACGCATGATTATGCTTGGACATGGCTCGATTGTGGCGCAAGGCACGCCGGACGAAATTCGAAACAGTCCAAACGCTGAAGTGCAACAATTTATCAACGGTCGTGCCGACGGACCTATTCCGTTGAACCTTTCACAGGAAGACCATAAAGATCATCAACTGGTCCGTCCCCGGCCGTTTCGGGGCGCGCGGTTCCGTTTTCACCACAAGCATCCATGAAGCGCAATCTCTCGGATTACTTCGTCGCCCTTTTCGTGATCGTGTGCAGCGTCGTTCTGCTCGCTGCGCTTACTTTCGCGCTCTCAGGATATCACCTCAAAAAACCGACGCGTACTCTGCAAATCAATTACGAAGATGTGACCGGCATCAAAGTCAATTCGGAGGTGCGTTATGCGGGCGCGCCGGCGGGACGCGTGATCGGGATGCGGCATCTTACGGCCAAGGAGCGTGATGCGAGCGCAAACAAGAAAGACGCTGTACGCGTGACAGTCAGTCTTGATGAAGGAATTCCGCCGTTGCCCTCTGACGTAACTGCGACGCTAAGTTCGGATACCATGCTCTCTCCGAAATTCGTGGCACTTTCGGCAGGCACGCCCGGTGGACAGACGCTGGCAAACAACGCGTCGATCGAAGGCCATCCAGCATACGGGCTCGAGCAAATCACTGCGGCCGCCGGTCCGTTGCTCGATAACGCAAACAAGTTGCTCAATAATCTGGACGTCACTGTCACGGGTTTGAAGAAAGACCTCGGCGAATTCACGCCGAAGCTCGGACCACTGGCCGATTCGCTAAAGATGGACGTGGACCATTTACAAAACGTGATCACAAACCTGGATGGTCTTGCGAAAGGCGCGGACTCAGTGCTCGGAACCGCCGACCACTTCATCAGCACGACGGACAAACAACTCAACGAACAATTGAAACAACTGCACGTCACGCTTTTGAACCTGAAAGTGGTCACGACGTACGCCAAGGAGCTCGTCGAAACGCTCGCCCAAAAACCAAACCGCATCATCTTCAGCGGCAAACCAGCGACGCTCACGCCGGAATCAGAAATCCTGAAAAGTTCAAAGCCCCTGCCCGCGAAGAGACAATGACGCTCCGATGCTGGACGTCAGAGGCGCAATGATCATCTGAGCCTTGGGAGGACCAACCCTAGGACTTCGCTCGCAGCGGCCTTGCTAAACTGTCGAAGCAGAGAAAGAGAGGCTCACATCGCGTTTCGCGGAACGCGGCGACCCATCCGCGGAACGCGAGATCAGAACGCGCCGCGTTGAATTCAGGCTAGTTTATTTCTTAACCGCCTCAAAAGGTTACCGTCACCTGATTGGAACAGTTCGATGTTCCCGCTTCGCATACCTGATAGTTGAAGGTAGCCCCGCCCCTTTGGTTTGTGTTGTCGGTATACATGCTCGGCATATTGGACAGTGTCATGAGAAGCATGCCATTACGCTTGATGTCGACACTGGCCGAAGTCGCCCCACTCCAGAAGACATCTACCGTGTCAAATCCCCTCATCTTATAGCCATTGGCAGTCAGCGTGATTCCTGACGGGCTGGCGGTAGGACTCGGTGTGACACTTGGCGTAGGCGTTGGACTCGGTGTCGCCGTTGCGCTTGGCGTCGCTGTCGGAGTCGGCGATGGAGACGCGTTGCCAAACGTCACCGTCACCTGATTAGAACAGTTCTGCGTACTAGCCTCGCACACTTTGTAGGTGAATGCGGCACTGCCCTTTTGACCCGTGCTATCGCTATACATGCCGGTGTTGGTGGGGACCGTGTCGATTAACATGCCATCGCGGAAAATGTCGATATCGGTCGAGGTCGCTCCGCTCCAGGAGAGATCCACGGTGTCAACCCCCTTCACCTTATAGCCATTGGCAGTCAGCGCGATTCCTGACGGGCTAGGTGTAGGACTCGGTGTTACACTTGGCGTTGGACTCGGAGTCGGACTCGGCGTAGGCGTTGGTGTTGGCGACGGAGTCGCGCACGGCGCTATCGTATAGCTTTGCGCGCCAGTGGCCGCACCACCTGAGCCGTTGCAGAAGTATTGATCAAAGGCGGTGTCGTTTTTCTGCACACCGGCAGTGGCCGATGTGTTGCCGCCGGTTATGCTGCCATAGATCACGTCGAAGCGACTCTGCCCCTCGTACAATCGCAGCTCAAAATTGGCCGTGCCGCTCCCTGGGTAGTACTGGGCGCGCCACTCGATGTTGAAGATGCGATTGGGAGTAGTCCCACTGGTCGAGGTATAAATCCCATACCCGGTGTTCACCGTGTACAGGTCGTCCCAATAGGGGAAAATAGTGTAGTCGTGCGTAGTCCACGGCAGGCAGATGTTGCTGTACGCCGCGTCCAGAGTCGTAAGCTGAGCGTTGCCGTTGGATGACAGAGTGATGGCGTTATAGTTCTGGTCGTACAGGCTGTAAGCGAATGGCAGCGCGACAGTGGTGGTGCAGTCGTCGCAATGGTTGCCAATGTCCGTCGTGCCCGGAACGATGCTGCCGCCTATCTGTGCGATGTCGTAATGGTCTTGCGGCGGACAACCCTGTACGGTGTAATTGCCTGAGAAGGCCGCATTAGCATTGCATCCTGCAGCAGTGATCGACCCGGCCCCAATGCTCGCCGTCACGCTGCCTCCGAAATTGAAATGCAGCGTGAACCGGGCAGTCTGGTTGCCATTGATGACCTGGACATTGGTGACGCTGCCGTTAGCATTGCCAGTCAGGGTCAGATCGCTTGTCTGAACTGACGCTGGATCAACAGCCTGGTTAAAGTTCACGTCATATTGATAGTTGCCTGGCGCCGGCGGCGAAAACGTGCCCCCAACAGGCGGACTGGTCGTAGTAACCTGTAGCGGCATTGTGGCGTAACAGAACGAGCACTGAAATTCGAAGTTCCCTTGGTTGTCAGAAGCGCGGTTGAACGCGTTTGCCGGGATATGCATCGTCTGCACGCCCTGCATGATCACAGGCGTGCTGCTGAAGTGGAAGGTGATGGTTGCATTACCGTTGCTAAAGGTGGGCGCTAGGTTCGACGGAGTTCCATTCACCATGAAATCGTTTGCCTGGACGGTTCCCGTATTCACGGGATCGCTCAGGTTAACAACAAAGTCGGTTGGCGTCGTATTGATTATGCTATTGCAGGCTGGGCTGCTAGTTGTCACTGCAAAACCCACCAACTCTCTATCAGTGAATGCATCCTGCTGAGAGGAGCCGGCGATCGCCACTCGCCCATCCACCCATGACGTAACGTGCTTGCCGGCTGTCGCCGAGCCGTAATCGTAGTCACCCGCATAGGTAGCTTGAATTCCCGGATCGGGTTGCGCAGGCAGGGGACTGACCACATCCGAGAACGCATCATCAGGCAACCAGCTTGCTCCATTGTCGTTGGACTTGCGTGACCACATTCTATAGCACGGAACGCCCGGGCTGCCACGGGTGCAGCTGGCGCTTTCGCGCCCGTCATACCACGTGGCCAAGAGAGTACCGGTCGGGCTGACCGAGATGTTAGGCTGCCACTGAGGACGAGTGGTAGCATCGCTGTTCAGCTTGAACGGCGCGCTAAAGGTCGACCCGCCGTCTATGGAACGGATGTAATAGACGTCGCCAGCGTCACTGCCGGCGCCGTGCTGGGCATACACCAAGTGAACCACGTTGTTGTAGGCAGCAGGCTCGCCCCAGCCCTCGTGTCGCCAATAGCCACCGCCATCGGTAAACATGCAGGCAAAGTAACTTACGGCGGTAACGCCCGGTCCGGGGAACGCCGGTCCGGTGTAGGTGTTGGTCCATGAGGCGCCGCCGTTGGTTGATTTAAAGATTTTGTTGATATTGTTATGAGGGAAGCCGCCTCCACCTTCGTCCATACCCGCGATGTACACCACCCCGTTGCCCGAAAGATCGCCGGTAATCTGCACGTCGCGGATGAAGGTGCCTGTATTGGAAACCACTACCGGAGCGGCCCACGTAGCGCCGGCATCGGTGGAGTAGGTTACAAAAAGGGCGCCACCACCAACGTTGAAGTCGTTCCACGAAACGTACATCCGCCCATAGTATGGACTGGCAAGGTTATTATCAGACCACCCAGACTCACGGTCGTCTGAAGAGTTGGAGTGAACGCACGTGAAGTGGGTCCAGCTAGCAGCAACCTCCGGAGTGGTGGTCTTGTACCCGCCGAGACCCTGGCCGCCGCAGGCCCCATCGAGCCATACTGTAAGCCAGGTGCCGGTTGGCTTGTGAAACAGAACGACCGGGTCGCCCACCGTATTGGAGAAAGGCCCCTGACCGCCACCGAGGGTGAGACGAGTGAACGTGGTGCCGCCATCAGTGGAGACAGATGCGCCGGAGATGTTGATCGGACTAACGTCGCGACCGCGTGAGTCGTTGTAGGCGGCTACTATCTGAAGAGGGTTATCTGGATTAGCTAAAGTGTACGTCTCCGACTGCGTAATGTTGGGAGACGTTTCGGTCCCGGTGACCAAGTCCACGTCGCCCGCGCCGTACGCCAGGGGCGCCAACAATTTTTGAAACAACCGACCGACCGGACCGAGAGTGGAAGTCGCGGTAGTCGCAGAAGTCGAACCGCCTGCTGTCTGACCGCAAGCGATCATGAGCGCTCCGGCCCGCATGTTCTCCTGCTTGTCGATCCCCTTCTCGTGAATCGTCGAACAGTCAAATCCAACGGGCACGAGAGGATCGGTAGAACTGGTGATGATTTTGTACTTCCCCAATGCTTTTGCGATGTTCGCAGCCGGTGCGGACAATACGCCGACGCCGGCCAGCGCGAGGAACACGCCGGTCAAGACTACGACGAAACCGATTAGGACACGCAGATTGAAGAAGGCTGATGGTGAAGCGGATTTCTTTTTCATTGGATGTTGTGGCTGAAGCGGATGTGGCTCGATAGCGAACCATTTGCTTCTACTGCAAGCGCCGAAAGAATGTCAATCCTTTGCTAAAACTTGGGATTGCTCTCGTTAGTTCACTCTCAGCTGCGGAAACCGGGAGAATGAGATGTCAGACTGCAAGCCCGACTCGGCAAAACCACCGACCTAGTTTAGGGTTTCAGAAGAGCTCCGACTCGCTGGTGCAGGCCAGGTGCCTGCTTTATAACGCCGCATCAGTTTGAAAAAACGAAGCGCGTCACGCAGGGGATGGATCTTGCTCACCTGGTCGGTGTAAACAGTCGTGATAGGGACTGATTCGATCGCGTATCCTTTGCGACTCGCGATGATGAGCACTTCGGTCTCATAATCGAACCGGTGCTCGCCTCCAAGCATGTCTGGAATCAACTGCCGATCCAACATTCGGTAACCGCATTGCGTGTCGGGAATTCTTTGTCCGCAAACGCGACTGATCCGGCTGCTCATGTAATGGTTCACGAAACGGCGAATTAAGGGCATGCGGGCAACGTCGTTCATGCGATTGCCGATAAAAAATGTGGGCCGCGTCGCATCGGCTGCCGCTAGCAGAAAGCGATCGATTTCCTCTGGAAGATGTTGGCCGTCAGAATCGAGAAGAACGACCCACGTGATTTGTCGATCCACTCCGCCTGCCGTAGGAATGGACGAAGTGTTTGCAGAAAGCCAGTGCGCCAGTCCAGTCTTGATCGCTTCGCCTTTGCCGCGGTTTTGATCGTGAACGACGACTTCGGCGCCGGCCTCGCGTGCGCGTTGTGCGGTCTGATCGGTTGAGCCGTCATCGACGACAACGACGTGATCGAGCCGTTCGCGCGTCCGGCGCACGATATCTGCGATGTGTATTTCGTCCTGATATGCCGGAACGACTGCCGCTGTTTGCGATTTAATATCCGTTTCTGTCATATCGAGCGAGCCGAGGTATCTCGCTGCGAAAGCTTAAAGTGTTTCAGCGGGCTTCCTCGACTCCGCTTCGCTTCGCTCGGAATGACAAACTATGCAAGCGGCGGTGTAGAGTGCGCTGTCCTCAGCGCAAAACGTCTGGCAGAGTGATACGAAATCCGCTGAGGACAGCGGACACTACACCCGGAAGTTTTCGTGCGCGTTTTTGTTTACCGGCGCACCACTGGATGGAAATCGGACGCGTGATAAGAGCTCCGGACCAGCGGACCGGAGGCGACGTAGAGAAAACCCTTTCGACGGGCGATGTCGCCGTAATAATTGAACTGCTGCGGCGTGATGTATTCGACGACGGGCAAATATTTCGGACTCGGACGCAGGTACTGGCCCATGGTCAACACTTCACAGCCGACCTCGCGCAAATCGTCCATCGTCTGAAAGAGCTCCGTTTCTTTTTCGCCGAGCCCAAGCATCACGCCACTCTTGGTCACGACGGCAGGGGATAGTTCCTTGGCTCGGCGCAAAACCTCGAGCGACGTCCGATACTTTGCGCGCGAGCGCACCACCGGTGTAAGCCGTTCCACCGTTTCCATGTTGTGATTGTAAATGTCAGGCCGGGCGTCGAGCACGATCTGGATACACCAGTCCTGCGCATGGAAATCAGGAACCAGAACTTCGATGATGATTGAAGGGTCCATTTCACGGATCGCACTGATCGTACGCGCGAAATGATCGGCGCCGCCGTCCTGGAGATCGTCGCGCGCAACCGCGGTAATAACGACGTGCTTTAACTTCATCCGCCGCACTGCTTCGGCCACACGCTTCGGTTCGTCCTCCTCCAAGGCAAAAGGTTTGGCAGTCGTCACCGCGCAAAATCCACACGCCCGCGTGCAACGGTCGCCGGCAATCATGAAGGTCGCCGTGCCCTGGCTCCAGCATTCCCAGCGATTCGGACATTGCGCGCTCTCGCAAACCGTGTGCAATCGCAAATCGGAAATAAGCGCCTTGGTCGAAAAGAAGACCGGATTCGACGGCAGCCGCACTTTGATCCAGGACGGCTTCTGCGCCTGATGCAAAGCTGAGTCAATTCTCGCGCACGACATGACAAAGAAAGTTACAACGTTAGAAGAGTTGCAAAAGTCGAAACGCCAGGTCCGTTTAATTCTTCACCTTGTCTGGATTCAGCTGCGGCGCTACCTACCATCGGCATCGTGCCGCCGATTTTCCCACTTGGACTGCAAACTCAATCCGGATTAGGCCCAAAATGTGGGTATTTCTCCTGAAGTGTCCAAAGTTCCGTCGAATTCTCGTTAGGCGCTAATGTGAAATCGCCAGTCATAATCAAGAAGAAGTTCTTCGCTGATTTCGAGTTTGAACAACTCATCCATCAAGCGGCGCTCGTGGAAGACACACTGCGTGAAGAAACCGATAAAGGCTGCGCTCTAGTAGCGGGGGCGGCGCTAGATGAAGTTCTTGGTGGTTTGCTTACAGCGTACTTCGTCAACGACAAAGAGATCTGCAACGCACTGTTGCACAATCCGAACGCGCCGCTTTCAACCTTTTCTGCGAGAATTCGCCTATCGAGAGCAGTTGGGTTGATTTCTCAGGACTTATATCGCGATATTGATACGGTTCGATACGTCAGGAATCAAGCTGCTCATTTCGATAGACGCAAAAGGCACGGGCACGACTTTTCATTCAAAAGGCAAGATATCGCTGACAAATGCCTCGGAATCCAGAGTTTCCCTGGTGATCTGGTTGGACGATTTCACCCCCGGGAGATATTTGAGGCGTTTGTGGGGATGTCAGCAGCTTGCCTCGCAGAACATGATCTGTTGGAAGGTAACGGCTGATAATCTTGGGGAGAAGGTCGCGAGAGACGGGCTGCTCGATCTAGTGCCTAAGATGAATTTGAAGGGGCATATACGAAAAACGCTCAACAAAGAATTTGCTTCACGAAGACGAGAGAGGAGAAGGGCGAAGCATGTCGCCTAACTTTTACTGCAGCGAATGCGCCGGTCGCGTCCTGGTTCCATTTCGGAGTCCTTGGCGGCGCATCGCTGAGCGTTCTCGTTAGGTCTCACACGCACGCTTTATGAAAAACGTCGTAGATTTCACGAACGAAGAGCAGTTTGTCCTCAGCTACTATCGCGATGCTCAGCTTTCCCGTTGGCAACGGTTCGCCGCGCTGCAGGGTACGCTGATCCTCATTTCATTCGCTTGTCTCGCGCTTTACCTCATCCAACACGACTTGGGTTGGGGGTTCGTCGCGTACGTGCTGCTGCTCTGGCGAGCGTGCGCTGCGATTTGGCGAGCCAGGCAATATACCGCCGCCTTTCACGGAATCATCAGAAAATACGATGCAAAGATCGCGGAACTCGCCGCTGTATCCGACCCCAACAAGCCCTAACCAAGCGCTGGTTACGAACCGCTGGATGCTGTGAAGTCCGCATTTGATTTTATGAAACAGTTTCCCGTGTTTGCCACGCTCGCCGCCGCCAGCGGTGGCTCAGTTTGTTCTCCTTAGATGGACTCGAGTGGCGGCACCGGCAATGCTGCGCGATATGGCACTCCACGGAAGGACGAAACGATGGCAAAGACTGATTCTTGCGTAACGATTCACATGGCGGCGAGCCTCGACGGCTTCATCGCTCGAAAGGACGGGCGCGTCGACTGGCTCGAAACCTCAGACGAATTCGCAGGCGGGGACACCCTGGACCCAGGATTCGTCGAGGCGTTCCTCAAGACGATCGACTGCTACGTCATGGGGTCGCGAACCTATGAGACCGCGTTGAGTTTTGAAGCCAAATGGTTGGGGTGGTCGTACGGCGACAAACCCACCTTCGTCCTCACTAGTCGCGATCTGCCGCGAACCCGGGATACCGTCGAGTTCTACTCAGGCGATCTTGCGCAGTTCGTGACTGGACACCTGCGGCCCACGTTCCGTACCATCTGGTTTGTTGGGGGCGGTGAAGTTTCCGGCGAATGCCTTCGTCTCGGGCTAGCCGCCGAAGTTCGTTATTCGATCCTGCCGATCTTGATTGGCGATGGGATACCGTTCTTCGAGAAGCTCGACAGAGACATCGCCCTCCATCTTGGCGGAGGTCAAAGCCTATAAAAGCGGCATGGTGGAGCTTTGTTACGAAGTGCGAGGACATCGTGGCGAGCCACGGAACGCCGCCACCTAACAATTCACTCCAGCCGACGGAAGCAAACGGGCGCGGCCGAGTTCAAACGTTAGATTCGATGCCATCTTCGCAACTCGTGATGAAGGCGCGTTACAATTTCGTCCTCCCAGAGAGCGCGGCCGATAGCGTCAGTTCATCGGCTGATTCAAGACCGCCGCCGGCTGGAATCCCGCGGGCGATGCGTGTAAGCGTGATCGGTTTGCTCTTTAAAAGGTCGGCAAGGTAATTCGTGGTCGCTTCGCCTTCGACATCGGCAGGCAACGCAAAAATGATTTCCGAAATCTTTTCGCGGTCAATGCGGTCCAATAATTCTTTGATTCGCAAATCCTCGGGACCGACGTGATCGAGCGGGGAAATTTTGCCGCCGAGCGAATGATATCGGCCGAGGAATGCGCCGGTTTTTTCCAGAGGAAGAATGTCAGTCGGCTGTTCTGTGACGCAGAGCAAATCAGTCGAACGCGACGGATCGGCACAGATTTCGCACGTTTCGCCAGCCGAAAAAAACCCGCACAAATTGCAGGCTTGAATCGAGTGGCGCGTGTCCGTAATCGCACGCGAAATTTGTTCCGGTTGATCACCGCGCGCACGGACCATCCAGAGCGCAATCCGTTCCGCCGATCGCGGACCGACTCCCGGCATTTGTCGGAGTTTCGCAATTAAGTCCCGGATTGCCGCCGGATATTCCGTCCTTCTCAACACGTTCTCAGATTTATTCCGGAGGCCACTGCGTCAATTGCAGCAGGAGCGGTTCCAGTCGGCGCAGATAAAACTGCAACGGCGCATCTTCTTCCTCGTCGGAGCCGCGCGCCTTCTGGAATTCGCTATACGCTTCCGCCCAGCGCTTCTCTCGATAAAAAACGACACCGCTCCAAAAGGAGTCGCGCTGCGCGACGCGCTCGGGCCCGGCTTCGCCGGCAGGCCAAAGCGGTTCGTAAACTTCAACTCTGTCATGCGAATTCAGTCCGCTCACAAAATCAATCGGACGCGCCACAACTGTCTCAGTTACTTGATCGAAAATCGGCGTGTCCATCAGGGCCTTGGATCCGTAGAAACGATTCAGAGCGCAGAATCTGCGGGCCAATTCGACGGGTTCGCCACTCGCCAGGAGAAGCGGGCGACTGCCGTCTTCCAATGCACCTGCAATGATTGTGCCGGAGCTGATTCCGGCCCTGATGTCCCGGTGGGCAGCAACCTTCTCATTGTCTTCGCCACGCTCCCGGGAAGTCTTGATCATGTCGAGAACAACACGCACTGCTTTCTGCGCGTGCTCGGTGTCCGGTGCGGGAAATCCAAAAATGCCGACCACGCCTTCTCCATCAGCAGCCTGCAGGTAAGCGCCTTCCTGGATGAGGCGCGCTGCGGTATCGCGAATAAACTTCGCCGTGGCTTCAGTGAAGGCGACGGGCTCGGTGCCTTCCGCGAATGCTACTTTGTTGCCAATATCGCACACAACGACGCTCACTTCGTACGTCTTTGGCTGAGCTTCGAACGAGATTTTACGATCGCTAAGACCGCGGAATTGCTCTTTCGAAACGCGATCAGCAAATAACGTTCGGATTAAATGTGAACGGTCCCTGCGTAGAAAAGCCGACCACCCCTCCGCAATCGCGAACGCAAATAGAAGCGCAAGAACCGACGGCGCCGGCTGAAAGAATACACGGTAAAGAGAACAGACCCACGCGAGACCAAATAGTTCCACCAGCAATGAACCGACTAGCAAATGGCTGCGCCAACGTCCCGCACCCGCGGGATTGATCAGGCTGAGCCAGGCAACGCCGAGGGCAACCAGCAGCACAAAAACGTATTGCCATCTTTCGCCGACCACTCTTGTTGCGCCGGCATAATCGGCGACGAGCTGCGCTGCCGCATTCTCAAAACCCGCCATGGATTTGGTGGCATGCAACGCCCCGACGACGAGCGCAACGGCGACGCCAATGACAAGCGTTGTGATCACCAGATGCTTCATGGATTATCAGGCTTGTTGCGCCTTTGCAGCCGGGTAGTACGACTGCACAACAAGGTCGCTCAAGAATTTATCCGGGGCGTCGATCGCCGCGCGGTTAAGAACAAACGTCGTTTGCCCAGTGTTCTTTTTAATCAGGCTCAAACCGAATTGGTAATCCTTAAATAAGTGTGCGCACAGGTCGCCCATGGTCATGCGTTCGGATTGCGCGCGTTCAACCAGGCGACGCACCGCGCTCTCGTCGAAAACAACTTCTAATCCATGCTCCTTACTGAATTTGTCGGCGAATTCACGCGCGCCGGCTTCGAGCATTTGCGCCTCGAGCTTGTGTCCCTCGGCCATCAATTGATCGAGGACGCGTTGCGGTTCCCGCACCAGCGCCGCAGTGACGCGCAACTGAGTCAGGCCGGACCCAGCCAGATGGAATTTGTAATCGCGAAACAGCTTTTCAAATACTGTCAGCAAGCCTCGCGCCCCGGTTTTTTCTTTCGCCGCAGCTTGCGCCAGCAGGCGTAGCGCTTCATCCTCGAAACTGATCTCCATGCCGTACGCGCGAAACGCGCGCTCGTATTGCCGGAGCAGGCTGCCCTCCGAATACTTCATGATGTCGAAAAGATCATTCGCGTCGAGTTCTTCGCAAACTACACGCACCGGCAAGCGCCCAATGAATTCCGGCTCGAACCCGTACTCGATGAAATCCTGCGTGGTGACGTACTGGAACAATTCGTTATCCATCACTTCAACCGGTTGCGCGCTGAACCCGATTTGGCCGTGACGAACGCGCCGCGCCACCTGTTCTTTGAGCTTTTCGAATGCGCCGCTAACGACAAAAAGAATGTGGCGCGTATTGATCGTGTCGCGTCTGGCTTTGCCGCGTCGCTGGAATTCGAACGCCGCCTGTAGCTGCGCCTGGAGATCATTCATACTGCGAACAGGCACTTCCGTTTCCTCCATTAACTTCAACAGCGTGGTCTGGACACCGCGCCCGCTCACGTCACGCCCTATCAAATTTCCCGTCGAAGCGATCTTGTCGATCTCATCAATGTAAATGATTCCGAACTGCGCCAGGTTCACGTCGCCGTCCGCCTTGTGCACCAGCTCGCGCACCAAATCTTCGACATCGCCACCGACGTAACCAGTCTCGCTAAACTTCGTGGCGTCGGCCTTCACAAAGGGCACTTCGATCAGATCGGCGATGTGCTTGATGAGATACGTTTTTCCAACGCCGGTTGGTCCGACCAATATGACGTTTTGCTTGATGTATTCGATCTCCTGTGCGCGCTTCGGATCTTCTATCTCGAGCCGTCGAAGGTATTTCGCGTGGTTGTAATGATCGCAAACTGCAATCGCGAGCACCTTCTTGGCTTCATCCTGTTTTATCACGAACCGGTCGAGATGCGCTTTGATGTCGCGTGGCAGAAGATTGAACTCGAATTCCTTGTGCTCGGTTATTTCTGGTTTGTCGTCTTCTTCCGCGGCCACCGGCTCCGGCTCGGCAATAGTCGCCACCGACACTCCGTCGCCGAAGTTCTGTTTCATGAATTCGGTGATCTTGGTCTTTAGCTCTTCCGGCGAAGGAAATGGTGGTGGCGGTGGGTTTTGTGCCATGTGCAAAAACATCGTGCCAAAGAGGCTTCGTGGCAACGCTTCGTCTAAAATCCGACTCTCACAAGCGCGGTTTGTTCAGCCGTTTCAGCCGTTCCGGAAAAGACGATTCAATGACCAGCGCGATGAGCGTCGCGCAGCCTGGCGATCATTTGCAAACTCAAGTGCTCTCCGCGCTGCATCAAGGTGCGCCAGTACATCGTCATAAGAGGAGAAACGCTGCGTCGGGTCAGACGCGATCATTTGCTGTAAAACGCGCGCGGTCGAGGCAGATACATCGGGAGCGCTGGCGCGCAAGTCTGACGGATGCTGTTTTAGTTCGCGCAACTCTGTCGCGGAATTTGTGCTGGTTTCTATCGGCGGCTTGCCTGCAACAGCATGAAACAGTGTTGCGCCAAGGCTGTAAATGTCGCTGCGAACGTCCTCCGGTTGGTGGCACAATCTCTCCGGCGCTACATACGCCGGAGTTCCCCAGATCACGTGATCGGTCTCAGCATGCTGCGGATGCTGCGTGGCGAAGGCAGCAAGCCCGAAGTCGCCAATCTTTGTCGCCTGTTCATCGACAAACAAAATGTTAGCCGGCTTCACGTCCCGATGGATCAAACCCTTGCGGTGGGCCGCGCGAAGGCCTCGTGCTATCTGGATTCCAATGTCGAGCACTTGGTGTTCCGGCACCCGGCCGTGCGACTCCATGAGATCATCCAGACTCCCGTGATCGATCAATTCCATCACTACGTAAAATTGGCCGTGGTCCGTTCCCAGGGAGAATATCTGGACCACATTGGGATGATTCACAGAAGCCGAGATCCGCGCTTCCTCCTGCAATCGCGCATCCGGGTTCTCTTCGCTGCCAAGATCTCTGCGCAACAATTTTAGCGCCACGTAACGGTCGAGGTGTGTATCACGCGCCTTATAAACCGTGCCCATCCCGCCGACACCAAGCGTCTCGACCACTTCAAAATGATCGAAGCTGCGGTGAACCAGCATTTTCTGACCGCATCTCCGACACAAGACGCGCTCCAGCGGTTCACAGCCGCTGCTATCGATAGGAGTGCCGCAAGCCGGACAGGATTGAGTCATGGCGGGCTTTGTTCAATCGACATGGAAATCGACTGTAACATTGGCGAAGTTAGGAGCAAAAGAATGGCTATGGGAGCGTGGAAAACGACAAGCGAAAGAGCGAGAACGTTCAAATTCGTGGTGGCAAAAGAGCATGCCCGCATGCGGCTTGATATCTTTCTAGTAAAAGCGCTTCCGGAACTGTCGCGCTCTCGGATTCAGCAATTAATTCGTGGGGGCTTTGTTCGTGTCGATGACGCACCCACGCGACCGCACCAGCTTGTGCGAACCGGAAATCAAATCGAAGTCATAGAGCCGCCACCGGAGAAGATCGAAACCAAGCCGCAAGCGATTCCGCTGGAGATTCTCTATGAAGACGACGATCTCATCGTGATCAACAAACCGGCCGGGATGACTGTCCACCCGGGCGCGGGTCAGCGCGAACACACGTTAGTCAACGCGTTGCTGCACCATTGCCCGGCGCTCTCGGGCATCGGCGGGAAAGAACGGCCGGGTATCGTTCACCGTCTTGATAAAGAAACAAGCGGCTGTCTCATTGCGGCGAAAAATGACATGGCGCATCGGGAACTATCGAAACAGTTCGCAGATCGCACCGTTGAAAAGATTTACCTGGCATTGGTCGCCGGGAAGTTACGCAAGCAGAGAGGCGTTATTGAAGAAAAAATCGGCCGACACCCGGTTCATCGACAACGAATGACCGTAGCTTCAACGCGAGGTCGTGCAGCCAGAACAGACTACTACGTTCTCCGTTCGACCGAACAGGCAAGTCTGATTGAATGCAGATTGCACAGCGGCCGCACACACCAGATCCGTGTGCATCTTCATCATCTCGGTCATCCTGTTTTGGGCGACAAAGTCTACGCACCACGCTTGGCAAAAGATTTGCCGCGCCAGATGCTGCACGCCTGGAAGCT
Source organism: uncultured Verrucomicrobiae bacterium (assembly GCA_963757675.1). GTDB lineage: Bacteria > Verrucomicrobiota > Verrucomicrobiia > Chthoniobacterales > UBA10450 > Udaeobacter. Next base: position 252,322 of record CAVWTH010000014.1, read on the forward strand.
TGGGTTTTGTCACCCGCGCACTCGCGAATGGAAGAATTTTGAAGCTCCGTTACCAGAGGATTTCAAAAGGGCGATCGCAGAAACCGGTCTGCAAGCGTCGCCTTGAGCCGCTGTGAGGTTTTATTTGCCGCCGGCTCTTGTTGGCTGGCCTGTTGCCTTCGGCACCATTGCATTGGCCAGCATTGTTTGGACAACTTCACCGCGCTGATTCGTGGTCACGTTGCGCAGGCGAATGATCCCATAGCCCGGCCGGGAGCGTGACGGACGCGTATCGAGAATCTCCGTCTCGACTGTTAGCACGTCGCCGGGTCGGACCGCATTTGGCCAGCGCAGCTCATCGACACCGAGACCGATCGCGCCCTCGGCAAAGTTCAAAGTTTGCACAAACAGTCGCATGGTCATCGAGGCGGTGTGCCATCCGCTGGCAATTAATCCTTTGAAAATCGTTCGTTCCGCACGCTGGCGGTTGAGATGAAACATCTGCGGATCAAACTTGTGGGCGAATTCAATGAGCTCCTTCTCCGTCACGGTCAACGCCTCGGATTTGAACCGGTCACCCGATTTCAAATCATCGAAGTGGCGTTCGTTCATTACAGCGAAAACAAGAGCAGATTGATGCGCCAGAGTGCGCGACTGAGCAATAACTAAATGCTCTGCTGTCGCAGCCTGCGAGATGAATTCTGTTTCGCAGACTTGAACGCGGCGAGAGAAGGCTCAAATTTCGATTCGTGGCTCAATTTTCTCTGCGCAGTCCCTCGGAAAAAGTTGGTGGTCTGTTTTATTTCGGCCGGATGCTCGACAAAATCCGGCAGCACGGTAGAGGGGAATTGCCGTCAGATTATCACGCGAACCTGGGAAAGGGCTTCGACGAAAAATGCGTGAAGTTTCTCCGAGTCGACTACGATCAGCTAGTTGAGCGCGTGAAACAGGGCGGCGCCGATAAGGAAATCTTGGAATGGTGCTTCACAGTGGGGCGGCAACCCTCCGAAGACGAGATTTACGTCTGGAACGAATTCATGCGAAAACGCGGTTGGAACGACGAAGTCTCGGAAATCGTCGAGCGCCGGAAAGCGGAGGCGGGAATGGCTGACAGATCGGATATCCAGACCTCGTTCCAATTTATCGACGCCGACGAAGGTCGTCTGCCAAAGCTTGGATAGGGTCGGCACGCCACGCCAAGTGGAGGCGCAGCGTGCCGTCCCTACCCTTCCCTATTCCTCCAAGGTATCGATTCTTTCAGCGAGACCAAAATCAAGCTCCGTCAACCCGCCTTTACTGTGCGTTGAAAGGACCAGACGGACTTTGTTGTAGCGGATATCTATATCGGGGTGATGCTCTTCTTCCTCAGCCACCTCGGCCACCCTGTCGACAAAATCGATCGCATCGACAAAATCATCGAATTCAAACGTGCGCTCGATCTGGTTTTTTTCGAGTTCCCATTCCGGGACCTTTTTCATTCGATTCTTGAGTTCACTCTGTTTGATCAAGTCAGCCATACCGGGACAACGAGTATCACCCGAAAATCGTTTTGCAACGCGAAATCGAGCGCCTAAAAATCGAGTATTCGGCGGAGATTTCCAACCGAATCGAACACTTCTACGGCGCACTGGCGGGCTTGCTTCGAAAGCCGCGACCAATCTTGCAGCACTTCGCGGACAGCGGCCTCCGCTTCGGCAACGGATCGGATAAATCGAAATCCATTCTTGGTCGGAAGATAACGGTCGGCGCCGGTGTCTTCGGTAATCACGGGACGACCCAACGCGAGAAAAGCCGCAGCGCGATCGCTAATCCAGCCGGTGCGCCATGCAACGTCAACGCCCTTGATTGCGGTAAACTCAGCGAGAGCGCTGTCGAGGTATCGGAGGTAAGCGGAAGGAGCACGCGCGACGCGGTGCGGATCAACAATTTTCCAGCCGAGCCGGTGCAATCGTTGTCTTTCGGAATCCCCCGCAGCGATGTTCATCGCCAGCTCGAACTGTGCTTCCGGGACGCGGGCGGGTAGATCCAGATACGGTTCGAATGCAAATTTCTTCGATAGATCGGGAAATTCACCTGCTACCTCCACCGCCCCGCCCCAGTACCATTGTCCGACAGTCGTGAATTTTGTTTCGCGCGGCCGTGGTTGCCGCCGGAAAAATTTCGTGTCCGCCAATGGATAAAACGTTTTCCAGGGAAGCGCTGATTTCGGCAGCAGACAATCGTTGCCATGCACATTGAGCCCAATCGTCCAGAATTCGTGATGGTATAACTGCCCCATCTCAATCTTGCTCATCCAATAGAAAATTTCGCTCGGATCGAGATCACAAAAAATTCGCCGTTCAAATTTCAGCAATAGCGGGGGATGAATTGAATACGCAAGATTGAGCAAGACATTCGGTCCAGCCAGGCGATCGAGCAGTTCACGTTTTGACATTCCGATGCACACTATTGCGTCCAGGTCATGCGTGTCGGCCGCTGGTCTTTGATAGAGCAAACAATATCGGCCGGCCAATCCATGCGCCCGCAATTGCCTCTGGAACTTTTCTATCTTTAATCGATCAGCCGCGGGATCGTCCGAGGCCGGCAATAACTCCAGCCAGACCCCATCCAGCTTTAGTCGCTGTAAGCCGAGCATCCATTGCAGCGGCACAGAAAAGTTTCCGCCGCCTTCGAGATACTTCGCCGCAAACCCGCAGCCGAGGAAGATCGTCATTGCGGAGAATTCGTCACGACTGGGCTAAAGCACAACTATTTGGCTTGTCTGATCCAATCGAAGTGAGGAAAGTAGCGATCACAAAAAGAAGGAGGTCAAATGCCAGTCCGGATCGCACCCAATCAAATCCAAAATCCTCAGCAGATCGAAGCCGTAGTTTCCGGTCCGGATGACGCGAACCGTCTTTTCGTAATCGATGGACAGTTTGACGGAGGAGTATTCGCAGGTTCGCAGGGTTCTGGTTTCGTACAACAAAAAGAAATATTTAGCGTGCTGGTTGGCCCAGTCCTGACCAGGAAACAGTTCTGTGGTGCGGTTGCCACAGCTTCATTGGCGAAAACCAGCTCAAGCATTTTTACGACGCCTGCAAATATCGGCTGGCAAATTTTAAATGTCGATGCCGATTGGGACGATGAGTCGGGACAGGTTGAACTAACGATCGAAGCAGCGGTGAACTGTTCCGGTCAAAACAACAACAGTTCAATCAACGGCTTTATGTTTCATGTGACGATTCTTGCGACCGTTGGGGATTAGTCGGTGATCAATATCGGGAGCCCTTCGCCGCAAATCCGCAGCTTTTGTTGGGCGCACGCGATCCGCCCATTTGACGCTCGGTTTCTCTTCCCGCAAATTAACTGCCTCTCTCGGGCGCCCGTAGCTCAACTGGATAGAGCATCTGACTACGGATCAGAAGGTTAGGAGTTCGAATCTCTTCGGGCGCGCTCTCCGATGAAAAGGATAATCTCAATAGTGTTCACCGTGCTCTTCACGATGACCCCGGGTCTTGTGCAGGCAGAATGGCGTTTTGAAGCGGGAACAGGCGCTCTTTATGACAGTAATCTGTCGAACTCGGATCGGTCGGCGGATGTAAACGAGGATTGGGCGTGGAGCACAGATATTCGCGTTGGAAATGCTTTCCAACTCTCCCGGGATCTTCGATTAAACCTTGGCGCCAACTTGCACGGGCAGGTTTGGCATGAATACGGTGGATTCAATGAGATCGGCGGTGGCGCGTCGGGTGGCTTACGTTATCGATTCGGTCTGGGACGTCAGGCGCCGTGGATTTTGTTGGAAAACAGAATTGGCTATGATGGCTTTCAGGAGTCCATGCGGAGCGGCTGGAACGAATCGCTCGCTCTTCGCGGCGGATTTGCAATCTCGGAAAGGATCGCCGTTGAAGCCGGCTACACTTTCGGAAACTTCGCGGCGGCCGATGATTTTTTCGATCTTCAAAGCCACAGTGGGAATGTCCGCTGTAGTTGTCGATCTAACTTCGTCGTTGCAAATCGCAGTCGGCTACAAATATCGCGAGGGCGACGTCATTTCCTATGCCGTTCCGCCGCGTCCGGATATTCTAATGCTTGCCTCCGATTTCCAACCCGTCACGACTTTTGGAACCGATCCGCCCTACGTCGCTTATAAGCTTCTCGGCCGGACACACGCCGTTTCCATTTCAGCCGGATTTGCGATTACGAAATATTTATCGATTCAGGCTGCTTATGAGTACGCTGTGACGTCGCACGATCCGCTCCAATACAAGAATCATTTCGTGGAAGCCAAGCTTGCGTTTGCTTATTAATGAACAAGTTGCTCATGCTCGCTGTCCTCGCCGGTTTCGGTTTGTGTTCCACTCTGTACGCCGGCTCACTCGACATCACAGTTAAGAATGGGGCGGGCGCGCCGGTTTCCCATGCAGTCGTCTACGCCCAACGAAGGGGCACAACCTTCCCGCTCGCAAAAAATCAAACCGTGATCGATCAGCGCGATAAACAGTTCGTCCCCTACGTGACGGCGGTTCAAGTCGGCACGTCAGTTATCTTTCCAAATAGCGATAATATTCGCCATCACGTTTACTCTTTCTCGGCGGCGAAAAAGTTCGAACTGCCACTTTATGCCGGTGTCCCGGCCAAGCCGGTTGTTTTCGACAAAGTCGGATTCGTCACCCTCGGATGTAATATTCACGATTGGATGATCGCCTACGTTGCGGTGCTGCCGACGCCATATTTTCAGGTTACGGGAAATGAAGGTCGCGCACTACTAAAGGATCTGCCAGGAGGGCAATACACCGTCGAGGTCTGGCAACCGTCTCTCAAAGGCGCGCCCGAAAAATTCGCGCAACACGTCGATCTTGCTGCAAACGGCGCCAAGCAGTTGCTCTTTTCCTTGGATATGAAGCCGGATTTGAGGGCCAAGCGCGCACCGGCACTTTCGACTGGAGGTTATCGCTGAAATTTCGATTCCGTAGTTTCCGGAGCCGGTTGCTTTTCTTCCTGATCGCGCTCCTGACGCTACTGCAATGCGTAACTTATCTGGTCGTCCGAAGCGCTAATCGCCAACAGGCGCTGACGCAGATTGAATCGAGCCTGCAGGGGGGCGCGCAAATCTTTGAGAAACTGATCCGGCAGCGCAATCAACAGATTACGGACGCAGCGGCGATTCTTTCGCGTGATCACGCTTTTCAGGAGGCTTTCGCCGGTGCGGACCAAGACCGCGAAACCACCCTATCGGCATTGGCCAGTCTGCAAGGCCGCGTAAAAGCCGACACGGTTTTGATTGCGTCCCTCGACAAGGAACTTCTCTTCGATACGCACAGGCCGGAACTGCGCGCTGTTCCATTTCCTTTTCCAAAACTAATCGATAGAGCTGAAACAGCCGAACTCGCGTATGCATTTGTCGTTTTCGAGAGCGAACTCTACGCAATGGCTGTCGCGCCACTGCTTGCGCCTGACCCGATTGCGTGGCTCTGCTTCGGATTTCGGATTGACGACGATTTCGCACGCGAGATCAGAGCCTACACCAATCTTGAGATTACGTTCCTGAGCGGATCTGACTTATTCGGCTCCACGCTTCAAAACCGGCGCGCCGGTTTAATGTCGGTTTTGGCTGGAAGCGCGCCGCCTGCGAAACAGATTGTCGATCTTCGTATCGACGGCGAGGATTTTTTGAGCTATGCGGTGCCGCTTCCTGCGGAAAACGAAAATCCGATTGCGCTTTTACAACGATCGCTCGACCAGGAACTCGCACCGTATCTCCGGCTCGAGCACACGTTTTTAGTTTTGACGCTGCTTGGTCTCGCGTTCTCCACCGCTGTTGGCGTCTGGATTGCGCGCGGTGTTTCCAAACCGCTCCTGCAGCTTGCAGAAGGCGCTCACAAAATCGCGGCGGGCAACTATCAACACCGCGTTAATCTCAGGCAACAAGATGAACTCGGCTCGCTCGCCGCGTCATTTAATCAAATGAGCGTCGGCCTGACCGAACGGGACCGCGTCCGCGATTTATTAGGCAAAGTGGTTTCTCCGGAAGTAGCGGCGGAACTCTTGCGAAAAGATGTCGCGCTTGGCGGAGAAGAACGCGAAGTGACGGTTCTCTTTTCCGACCTTCGCAGTTTCACCAGCATGAGCGAAGGACTTACGCCGCAGGAGATGCTGGGAATTTTGAATCGTTACTTCACCCGCATGGACGGGATCATCGAGAAGTACGGCGGCGTAGTGGACAAACACATGGGCGATGGTCTCATGGCGCTGTTCGGTGCTCCAGCTGGCAAATCCCGACGATGCCGATCGCGCGATGAAGGCTGCACTCGAAATGAGTGAAGCGCTGCACGATCTCAATCGGAAGTGGCAGAAGCGCGGATTACCGGCGATTGGGGTTGGCATAGGAATCAACACCGATGTGGTTGTAGCCGGCAACATGGGCTCGGAAAGGCGGCTTAATTACACCGTGATTGGCGATGGCGTAAATCTGGCTTCTCGACTGGAAGGCCTAACGAAAACACCGGAGTACGAAGCGCGCATCATTATCAGCGGTTCAACTTTAGCCAAGGCGAAGGAACGATACCGGACGCGACGACTCGGTGAAGTTTCGGTGAAAGGGAAACAAAAACCGACGGAGATCTTTGCGCTTCTAGGGCGGGGATAATGAAGGCTTTGAGGCTCCGAATCCCCACGAGAGCGCTTATCGCTGTCCTACTCGGTCTCTTCAGTCGCGCCGTAGCCTCTGGCGAAGGTAGATGCTCTACCTGCGCTCAAAATCCATTACTGAAAATATGGCCGGATCTGAGCGTATTTCTTGTCGGCGATCCCGCTCACCCTTTTTAAGTCATCAGCATTGCGAAACGGTCGTGCGGCAATGATGCGGGCCGCCATCACGTGTCCAATCCCCGGCACGGTCGTTAGCTCCTTTTCTGTCGCGGTGTTGATGTCGATCCTCCCCAGGGGCGTTTTTTCCTTAGCATGTGATCTATTCGTCGCGCCTGGACTGCTCCTTGCACTCAACCCGTCCGGTTTCGAAGTTGGAGAAACCACCGCAGACAAATCCGCCGGCGCCGAGCGTGACCGTGTCTTTTGTTCAGGAACAAAAGAACTGAAGGCCGATGGCGTTTGTGCATGTGCGTTCAATCGCCCCGCGTTAATGCCCCACGCTCCAATCCTTTCCTGCTTCGCTTGATCCTCCAACTGCTGAAGCTTTGCCAACTCTTCTCGCGAATTTCTCAATCCGGGCGGCGCCGCCTTGAATCCGTAAGTTCTGGCTAGCCCGTTGCGCACAAGTTGCTCACCAAGATCGCCCTCGCTCGTCTGAACGAATGCATAAAAGCGTTCGAGTCTGCTCTGGCCCATCGCATCGGACATATGCGTGAACACAGTGAACGGCTCGGACAGCTTCTGCCGGGTGAACTCTTTCGCTACGCGACCTACTTCGATGGCCTGCGGCACAGTGATCGCAAAATATTTCGCCTGTTGAACGAGCCGACCAGGAGTCATTTCGTCTGTTTCGGGTGCGTCGACGAAATAGAGCCGAAAAAGGTACTCGTTCGGGCCGACACTCACATGAAAGCTGTCGCCGTCATTCGCCGGGTTCGGGATGAATCGGCAATCCTTAAGGACGATCCACTCTTTCGGTTTTTCTCGTGCGTCAACATCGACACCCGAGATCCGGACAATAACAACCGCAATCAGCGCGCTGAGACCGATTCGTGAGAAAATCGAAGAGCGAAAGATCAAGCGGGGACCTCGAATTGAGCCATTAGTCTGAATAGCCAGTAGCGCTCGCTCAAGCAATTTTAAGCCGCGCCAAATGCGTTGCGTATGTCGCGATCAGCGCGCCCAAAACGCTGCCAGCGATCACATCGCTGACAAAATGATAATTCATCGCCACAAGGCTTACGAGCATCGGAGCACAAAGAACCGTTGCTACGACTCGAGTGGCAGGCATGGCAATCACCCACACGCCCGCAAATCCGAAAATTCTGCAGGCGTGCCCTGACGGAAAGCTGCCGACGTCGTCCCCGCGCTGAAACGGATGGAAACCGTACGTTCCGGTGCCGATGAGCGATGGATTATCATGGGTCCATGTCTCTGGCCAGTAGCGGCCAAAGACGTCCCCTAGCGAGATGCGAAAGTCATCGGCAACGATCAAGCTGATGCACGCGACGAGCAGCACTTTCTGCCAGCGCAGAAACGGTCCCCACGCCCGTCGAACCATCAGGATCGTCAACATCAAGCCGCCCAATTCTGCACTTCCGGCGGCGGATAAGTGAGCCAGCGAAAGACTTCAATCCTGTTGATGTGATGGTCATAAACAAAGAACGCGACGGGGCGATCAACCCAGAAATAACAGATCACCACCGCAAAAACGCACAAACCAGAGGTGATCAAGCTCCGGCGCAGCAACCTGCGATATTCCTCTTCGTGCACCGTCATTCCGGGGGCACCTCGAATTGACTCATGAGCTTGAACGTCTCATAGCGCTTTGCGATTTCCTCCATCGAAAGCTTGCGCAAACGCTCGAGGCTAAATGCTTCCACGCAAAAACTGGCCAGCACGCTTCCGTAAATCATCGCTCTGCGCAGATCGTTGAAATGCACCTTTTTCACCGTGCCGGCGAGATACCCAGCCATGCCGCCGGCGAATGTGTCCCCTGCTCCGGTCGGATCGTGAATGTCTTCCAGCGGATACGCGCCACAGCTGAAGAACTGATCTTCCCTGCCGAAGAGCAGTGCGCCGTGCTCGCCTTTCTTTATCGCTACGTACGACGGGCCCATTTTTTGAATGCGACGACCGGCCTTGATTAGACTCGTTACCTTCGTCATTTCGCGCGCTTCGCTGTCGTTCAGGATCAGAAGATCAACGTGCCGTAGCAGCGCATCGAGATCCGGCCTGGCTGTCTCGATCCAAAGATCCATCGTGTCGGCGACAACAAACCGCGGACGCTCCATTTGCTCGAGCACATGCGCTTGCAACGAGGGTGCGATATTCGCCAGCAAAACGAAATCGGTCTGCCGATACGTCTCCGGCAACATCGGCTTGAAATCTTTGAAGACATTCAGATCGATGGAGCGCGTCTGGCGCGTATTCAGGTCCCACGAATATTCGCCTGACCAGCGAAAAGTTTTTCCAGTTACTTGTTGCACGCCCTGCGTGTCGATCTTCCGCGATCTCCAGAAATCGAATTCCGATTTGGGAAAGTCGTCTCCGACGACGCCAACGAGCCGGACCGGCGAAAAGAAACTTGCTGCAAGCGCGGCATAGGAAGCGGATCCGCCTAACAAATTCGAATGCTCCTCAACCGGTGTCTTGACCGTGTCGATTGCGATGGATCCAACAACGAGAACGGACATCTGCAGAAGGTTAAATCGTTACAGTGGTTAAACCGTTCATAGGTGCGCTCATGCCAGCATATCGGTGGCAGAGCGGGCATAATCAACAATGCTGTGCGCCTTGAGCAATGCTGAAACCATCACAACGCGCTTCGCACCGGCGTCGATCACGCTCTGCAGATTATCGATATTGATTCCGCCAATACAGAAAATCGGCAGGCTCACTTCGGCATAGACGCGGCTGATGTCTGCCAGGCCGATCGGCATGTAGTCAGGTTTTGTAGGCGTGGCAAAGATCGGGCCGAATCCGATATAATCCGCGCCTTCGCGCTGCGGCCGCGCGCGCTTGCTCGAGACTATGCGTAGATTTTCCGATCAAAACGTCGCGAGCAGCTTTCTGTCGCGCGACTTCGATCGAGTCGTCATCCTGTCCGACATGCACGCCTTCAACCGGCACCCGGCTGGCAATTTCGGCATAGTCGTTCACGATGAGAGGCGTGGAAGATTTCGCTGTCAATTCATGTAGCTCCGCTGCCAGATCGGCCAGTTCGTTGATTGCTTGTTTTTCCGCGCAGCTGAATGAGATCGACGCCGCCTTCGATCATTTGCTCAACAACGCGAGCGGCATCGGACGGTTGGATGTACCCGAGGTCGATGATCCCGTAGAGGCGGCAATCGCTGAGCGCTCTCATGGCGTCGTTGTAATGTCCGCTGTCCTCAGCGGATTCCCGTAACGACAGGTCCGATGCGCTGAGGACAGCGCACGCTACAGCACACTGCACTTCACTCATGAAGACGAAGCGGGCGCGATTGCAGATTGAGTTTGCCCGCTGAAATAAGGCGATCGATCAAACCTGTGTCGTAGTTTCCGTCGCGAAAATCTCCGTTGCGCATCATCGCAGCATGAAACGGCACCGTCGTTTTGATGCCGGTGATGTAGTACTCATCCAACGCGCGGCGCATTCGATCGATGGCATTAATCCGCGTGGAGCCGACGGTAATTATTTTCGCAATCAGCGAATCGTAGTAAGGCGGCACGGTGTAGCCGGTATAAACGTGCGAGTCGATACGAACGCCGCGGCCGCCGGGCGCATAATAAAAATCGATGCGGCCAGGCGTGGCCTGAAAGTGGTTGGCGGGATCCTCGGCATTGATGCGGCATTGGATGGCATGCAACCGCGGGACTGCGCGAGCGATATGAGGTGAGAGCGGTTGACCGGCGGCGATGCGGATCTGCTCCTTTACGAGGTCGCATCCATAAACCTCCTCAGTAATGGTGTGCTCCACCTGGATGCGTGTGTTCATTTCCATGAAATAAAAGTGCCTGTCCTGATCGACCAGAAATTCGATCGTGCCTGCGTTTTCGTAGCCGACTGATTTCGCCAATTTCACGGCAGCGTTTCCCATTTTTTTGCGAAGACTCGGCGTCAAAATTGGCGACGGACATTCTTCAATGACTTTCTGGTTCCTCCGCTGAATGGAGCAATCGCGTTCGCCAAGATGCACGATGTGCCCATGGCTATCGGCCATGATCTGAAATTCAATGTGACGCGGATTAGTGATGAGTTTCTCCAAATAAACCTGATCGTCTCCAAACGCTTTCTGTGCCTCATGACGCGCACTATGGAAGGCCGATTTGAGGCTGGGCTCATTATGCGCAGCGCGCATGCCGCGGCCGCCGCCGCCGCCAGCCGCCTTGATCATCACCGGGTACCCAAGTTTTTTTGCGATCTTCATGGCGTCGTCCTCTGTCTCGACGATTCCATCGCTTCCCGGCGTTACCGGCACGCCGACTTTGCGCGCAGCCGCACGGGCAGCATTTTTATCGCCCATTGATTGCATCGCACGGGAGGGCGGCCCGATGAACTTGATGTTGCAGCTCTCGCAGACTTCCGCAAAATGCGGGTTCTCAGCCAGGAAACCGTAGCCTGGATGGATCGCGTCGACATCGCCGATCTCGGCTGCGCTCATGATCCGATCGATTTTCAAATAACTTTCCAAGCTGGGCGCCGCGCCGATGCAGATCGCTTCATCGGCAAGCTGCACATGCAGAGAATCGACGTCCGCTTCCGAATAAACCGCCAGGGTACGAATGCCAAGTTCCTTGCAGGCGCGAATCACCCGCAGCGCGATTTCTCCGCGGTTAGCAATCAGGACTTTCTCGAACATAAGTTGAGAGCTCAGTTGATAGTTGATAGACGCGCCGGGGCGCGTCGCGAAATCTACCAACCATCAACCCTCAACTACCGGACTCTGAACAGCGCCTGGCCGAATTGAACCGGCTTGCCGTTTTCTGCGACCACTTCGGCAATGACACCGGTGATCTCCGCTTTGATTTCGTTCATCACTTTCATCGCTTCGATGATGCAAACAACCGTCTCTGCTGTAACAGCTTTCCCCACTTCAACAAAAGCCGGCGCATCGGGCGAAGCAGCGCGATAAAACGTGCCCACCATCGGCGACACGATCTCTTTCATCGGCCGCGCTTTCGATCGGTTTCGGTGCGGAAAGCGGAGTTTCGGCTCCTGTAGCCGCAGCTTTGGCCGGCCCGGCAGCAGCAGCCGGTGGAACAACAGTGCCTTGCGGCGCCGAAGCGCCTCTCTGCAGTTTAAGACGAAACCCCTCCTTTTCGATCTCGAACACAGAGAGATCGTGTTTCTTCATCAAATCGATGATGGCTTTGATTTCTTTGATGTCTTTGGAGTCCAAAGGTTGCTCCTGGTTAGGACCGAGGCGTTTTAGCTAAAGCAGTTTTGCAGCGAAACGTCAAGCACGGGCTGAGGGGATGCGGGTCGGGAGCAAACGGAGCAGTGAACGCTTTGAATTGCAGCACGTTCGCTACTCCATTACTCCATTACTCCATCGCTCCACTTTAAAATCGTCGATGAGACTGACGACTACGTCGTCGTCGACAAACCGCCGTTTCTTCTGGTTCACCCGACAAAGCCGAGCGGTACGCCGACTCTCTGGAAACAATTGCGCGATCTGCTCGCATTCGAGATCGCCAGCGGCGGACAGGTTTCGATTGTAAACCGGCTCGACCGGGAAACCAGCGGACTGGTGCTGGTTGCAAAAACCGCAGCGGCCGCGCGCGATTTTGGGCTCTTGATGCAGCGACATCAGTTTCGCAAAGAATATTTTGCAATCGTTTGGGGCTGGCCGGAATGGGAGCACAAGATCGTCGACGCTTCTTTGGACCGTCAAAGCAAACATCAACACTCGGCGATCTGGCTTAAACAAATGATTCACCCTGCGGGTGCGCCCGCGCAGACCGAATTTTTTGTCGAACGGCGGTTCAGAAGGTCCACCTCGTCCGGCGATCGCTTCAGCCTGATTCGCGCCATTCCGCGGACAGGCCGAACTCATCAGATTCGCGTGCATCTCGCCTCAGTCGATCACCCAATCGTGGGCGATAAGATTTATGGCCCTGATGAGCAGTTGTACCTGCGATTTCATCGAAACTGGATGGACACATGAACTTGAGCAGAAACTTCTTCTGCCGCGACATGCCTTGCACTCGGCGAAACTGGCAATCGAGGGCGAACGCGAATGGACAGTGCGTTGCCTCCCGATCTTGCCGAATTTGCTGGGAGGCCCACATAGCCCGCTGAGAATACGTTTCTGGGCGATCGATTACTAGGGTGTTTGCGTTTAAAAGAGCGCCAGAGCACTGGCGCACTCCAACGTGGCCGTCATTCTTGTCGCATCGTTCTCGCTTGAAATTGCAATCGGCGGTGCTCCGCCGATTTTCATAACGACGATGGATCATGCATGCCCCACCGTTGCAATAGGATTAACTCCTCTTATCGTAGCGCCGCCGTATGAAGCAGTTGGCACATTTTCGTTTGTGCGCTGCTTCTCATGTGCTCGCACTCCTTTGGCGGCATTGAACAGCAACGCATCAGGCCGCGACTCAGGGGTTCAATCCACAGCGCTTCGAATTTGCGATTGAGTCCGGTTATTTATTAGGCGTGATCAATGCCGCCTGCCGGTTATGAAATCGGCGCGGAATTTCTGACAGGCCGGATTCGCTGGGGAGTGATGGACGGCGAAAGTGGTTCCGCGGTTACAATCAATTTTACGTCAGCGCCATGGCGGAACCGATTTTTCGCGGGATCGAGAACCACTATTTCGGATTCAATATTGGCTTTCGCTACAACTTGTGCAGCCGGGTAGCAGGTTGGTTCCGTACTATTTCGGGCGGAGTGGGCGGGGGCTGGATCGACAGCCATGCGAATATTCCCGGCGGCCAGGGCCAGGATTTCACGTTCAACATTTTATCGGCGGCGGGTATTTCGTATCAAGTGAATGATCAATGGAAATTAAACGTCGGCGCGCTTTACCAACATCTTTCCAATGGCGGCCAAACCGATCCCAATCCCAGCCTGAATCTGTTCGGCCCGCAGGTCGGGCGTGACTTATTCGTTTTGAACGATTTCTGTCATGTCGAGTGAAGTCGAGACATTCCGCGGCATCACAATAGCGCATCGCACCGCGGAGTCCTTCGACTGCGTGATATTCCACTCCGCTCGGAATGACAGCGCAGTTCGCGTTTGCCGATGAGCGTGCCCAAGGAAAATATTCTTGTCATCCGGCGGAATTTGCTCGATCAACTTGGGAGTTTTCAAGGGCTCAAGTTCGAGCCGGAAAAATATCTCGAAAGCGTTCTTGTCACGCGGAAACAATTTTTTTCTCCCACGCCCGGAAGCGGAAATCAATCCCGCCTGCAAACAGATCATTCCCTACGCGCTTAATCGCGTTTGAGAACAAGGTGCTTACTACGTCCGCGGGAAGAAAGCCGGCGAACAGCGACTGGTGGCGAAAGGCTCAATCGGCATCGGCGGTCACATGAACGAAACCGACGAATCGCTGTTTGCCATGGATGAGCAGGCTTATCGCGCCGGTGTCGAGCGCGAAGTCAATGAGGAGATCAAGATCGATACTCCATTTGAAGATCGAATTGTTGCGCTTCTAAACGACGACACGACCGAAGTCGGAAGTGTGCATCTTGGCATCGTTCACGTTTTCAAACTGGCCGAACCGAAGGTGGAAAAACGTGAAGCGATGATCACCGGGTTGACATTTCTTCCGAAAAAAGAACTGCTTGCGCGCCGCGAAACCATGGAGACATGGTCGCAGATTTGTCTCGATTCGCTCGATCGCTTGCTGCTGTAGCCACGCCCCGGGGGAAGCAGGCCACGAAGTTGTTGTTTAGCCGCCGGGCGGAGGAGGTGAAAGTGAAGTCGCAGGCGAAGCTTCAGTTGCTGGCGAAGCTTCAGTCGCTGGCGAAGCTTCAGTCGCTGGCGAACCTGCTGCAGGTGCAGAAGCAGCAGGCGGAGGTGCAGCCGCAGGTGTAGGTGCGAGTGCGGGTCCAGGTCCTGGCAGCTGCTGCGGAATGAATGCAATCTCGTCTATTTGCCACCGGCCAACCGGGTGCGAAATGGTCAGGTCCATATCGGCGTATCGCGCGGGATAATATATCCGCGTTTGGAACGACCCGTGTGGTTCAAAAAATTGTGATTGAAATTCAATCTTGCCCTGGACATCGACTGGCCGAACAGGCGCTCCGAGTCTCACAATCTCATTCATGAACTCCTGTTGCGCCGATACCGGGAAGTTCATGCGCGCCTGGGGACTGAGCCGCGAATTGAAGAAATTTATATCGTGCTGGACAGCAATGCGCTGGATCGCTTCTTTGGCGAACTTTGCCCCTTCTTTGGCCATCTCCTGTTTGGTAGAGTTCAACCACCAAAACGCGGCGCCCACTAACCCCAGCACGATGATGAGCAAAACAACGACCTGCCCGGATGACTTCCGTTTAGAATTCAATTTTAATTGTTTCATATTGGTTTAATAAGCGAACCCCATGCTCTTGATCACTTCGCCGTTACGGATGAGCACAGAATGTTTTTGTTTCCCTGTATAAGTGCCGAATTGGTTTCGCGCGTTCACGGTGAAATTAATAAGATAGCCGGAGACAGCTTCGCCGCCCTTCCCTAAATCGGTTGGTTTTGGTTCTCCGTTCCACTCAACGCGCGCGCTGTCAGGATCGGCCAATTGTTTGTTCAGCCACTGCATGATGATCTCCTTATAGTTCGTGGGGTACGGGCCGTATCGCGCCGTGTCCGCTGAGGGCGTTTGGGCGTTTAAGCTGCCGCCGATACTCAATCCGCCTGCAACCGCGCAAATCAGCGACAGCGACACCAACGCTTTCATGTTGTCTGTTTACCATCGGTCGAAGCGGTTAGTCCAGCTTAATGAAACGTCGCCTGTCAAGCTTTAGAAAAACAGACCAATGAGGTTACTTCCCGACGGCAATGCCACGCGTCCTACTGAGAAAGGGCGTCGAAGCACGGCCACCTTTTAGAGTGCAGTGCTGCCGCGTCGCTTTCATTGTGCACCGAGCGCATAGCGTGCATGATAACGCTGCTTTCGTGAAACGCTTTGCGTTTCGCGGCCGTGATTATGAAGAAATCCTTGCTCTGTTTTGCCGTCGTCACCGGGTTGATGGCAGCATCGATGCCAATTCTCTACGGCGAAAGGTGGACCCAAAGTTCGAGTGTCGCGATTGCTGAAACTGGCGCGTCAGGCGAAACCCCAGCTGCCGTCAACAGCGGCGCTGACTCCCCCGCCCCGCAACAGACGACACCGCTTGATCCGGCTGCGGCGACACAGGTGTTACTGAACAGCGTACCAAAAGAGAACCGAGAAAAATCAGATGCTTATTTCGAGGGCGGCTACTGGCTGATTCTATGGGATTATCTTTTGGCTGCAGGGATTTCGATTTTATTACTGTCGTCCCGGATTTCAGCGCGGCTACGCGACTTCTCGAAACGACTGACAAAGTCGAAAACGCTGCAAGTGGCCTGCTACAGCGTTCCGTATTTGCTGCTCGTTTATGTCTTCAGTTTTCCACTCAATCTTTACGAGAACTTCTTTCGCGAACATCAATATGGACTGACGACGCAGAGTTTCCCCGGGTGGTTTCGCGAGCAGTTAATTGGTCTCGGGATGACAATTATCGGCGGTACAATCTTCCTGATTGTGCTCTACGCTGTGTTGCGGCTGGCACCGAGAACATGGTGGATCTGGGGGACTGTCGTGGCCGTTGTTTTCTCGTTTATTTTGCTCTTTGTAGCGCCGGTATTCATTGAGCCCGTTTTCAATACTTATAAACCGCTGACGAAGCCTGAAATCAGCGAGCCCATTCTAGCAATGGCGCGGGCCAATCAGATTCCCGTCAAACAGGTGTTCGAGGTGGACGCGTCGCGTCAGACAACACGCGTAAGCGCCAATGTCTCAGGAATTTTCGGTACTACACGCATCGCGCTGAACGACAATTTGCTCAAACAATGCACGATACCGGAGATCCGCGCGGTGATGGCGCACGAGATGGGCCATTACGTTCTCAACCATGGTGCGAAGTTGCTGACCTACCTTGGAATTTTTATCCTCATCGGCTTCGCGCTCACTCGAATTCTATTTGACGCCGCAGCCAGCCGCTGGGGCGACAAATGGGGTGTGCGTGGCATTGCCGATCCAGCCGGGCTTCCACTGCTGGGTTTGATTCTTAGCACTTTGGTTTTTCTCGCAACACCCCTTCTCAACACAGTGGTCCGCGTAACGGAGCGTGAAGCGGATGCTTTTGGAATCAATACTTCCCGTGAACCCGATGGGATGGCAAGAGTTGCGCTGAAGCTCGGCGCTTATCGTAAGCTCAATCCGACACCGCTCGAGGAGTTCATCTTTTACGATCATCCCAGCGGCCGCGCCCGCATTCGCATGGCGATGGATTGGAAGGCAGCAAACCTTCCCGCAGGTGATTCGACGACCAGCGAGAATGGTCCCACGATTCTTAATCGATAACGAGTATTCACTGCTGATGCTCATCCCAATTCGCGAGGATGCTGCGAAGGTGCGGCAGCGGTGGCAGCAGACTTGCCCTTTTGGATCAGCATTAGGTTACGAATGTAGATCAGCGAGTTAGGGAGATAGGCGAGAATGCCGACGGGATCGCGTTTGAAGATGAAGTAGAGGCACATGATGACGCTGCCGAAGATGCTCCAATACCAAAACGAGACAGGGATCACGCTTTCACCCCGCCGCTCCGAGGCGATCCACTGCACAAGGAAACGCATGGAAAATGTCGCGTTACCGATAAGGCCCAGTATGACCAGGTAACTCCAGTCCAGCCCAATGAATCGGTATTCTTTGCCAATCCAAGTGATTGCGATAAGTGCGAGTGTGTTCATAGCAAGCGGTTGTTTAACGTTTCGCCTCTGATTTCACAAGCTCCAGGCTGTCGCCGCCTCGGCGGTAACCAAGTGCCCCGCTTTCGTCAATCGCAATTGACTGATTCGGCAATTTGGTATCGGACTTGGCTCGATTTCATCCAGCGAACTCGCAGCAGATCGCGGAACGATTTGAACAACCGATTCCAGACACCGTAATGACTGGTGCCCGAGAACCGCGGATTCGTCGAGACCGGTACCTCGAACACGCGGAATCCTTCCATCGTGATCAACGCGCAGAATCACGCCTTGAGCCTTACGGTCCGTCATTCTGGTCGCGTAGCACCGATTCCGATTACGCGGAACCCTTTATTCTCGATATGAGCGTATCGGCGATTGCAGCCGGGGTCTCAGCAATAGCGATTCCCGCTGCTTTTAGTGCTTCAATCTTTCCCTCCGCAGTTCCTTTGCCACCCGAGATGATGGCGCCTGCGTGACCCATTCGACGACCCGGCGGGGCTGTTTTTCCAGCGATAAATGCCGCCACAGGCTTTTTACCATTCGCTTTGATCCATTCCGCGGCTTCTTCTTCGGCAGACCCGCCAATCTCACCGATCAAAATCATCGCATCCGTCCCAGGGTCCTCGTTGAACAATTTCACGCAGTCGAGATGCGACAGACCGTGAATTGGATCGCCGCCGATGCCGATACAGGTGGATTGCCCGTAACCGCGCGATGTTAACTGCCACACAGCCTCGTAAGTAAGCGTACCGGAGCGCGAGATCACGCCAATGTTCCCAGGCTTGTGAATATATCCCGGCATTATCCCGATCTTGCATTGGCCAGGCGTAATGATACCCGGGCAATTCGGTCCAATCAGGCGCGATTTTTTTCCGCGCAAGAGGGCTTTCACGCGCATCATGTCCATGACCGGAATTCCTTCCGTGATGCAAACCACCAGTTCGACGCCGGCATCGACCGCTTCCAAAATCGAATCTGCAGCCGCAGCTGCAGGGACGAACACCATCGATGCGTTACATCCAGTTTCTTGTCGCGCTTCCCACACGGTATCGAAAACCGGCACCTTCTGATCGAACATTTGCCCCCCTTTCCCCGGCGTAACACCGGCAACGACGTTGGTGCCGTAGTCCATGCACTGCCGTGTATGAAAGGCCCCGGCGCTGCCGGTAATACCCTGCACCACGAGCCGCGTGTTTTTATCGACCAGAACTGACATGACAAATCAGGAATGCAGAATACACAGGAAAAAATCTGACGAAGCCAGAAATCACGTGAAGAACACGGGTAGAGACACGCGGATCTTCCTGCTTTCCTGCTTTCCTGATTCGATGCTTCCTGACGTTCCTCATTCGAGATTCATTGTTGTTTTCTCTTGTGAATCACGAGTTTGTTTCCGTCCGGGTCGCGAAATTGCGCCATCCAGCAAACCGGCGTCTCAGTCTTTTCGATATCGAACTCGACGCCGCGCTCTTTCAGCTTCGTGTACGCGGCGTCGAAATCTTCCACCTCGAAGCGCGACGGTTGTGCCGTCACGCGAAGGTTGCCACGCCGGATGACACCCGACGCCGATAGTGGTCGGACCGAGGTCATACTCGACCCATGCGCCGTCCATCTGCGTGCGTGTGGGCGTCAACTCCAGCGTCTCTTGATAAAATTTTCGCGCGCGTTCCTTGTCAGAAACCGCAATGGCAACAAAGGCCACTTCGTTTGTGATCATTTGCAGACTCCTTTCTGATTTTCGGGTTTGAGCTTGTGAATTATCAGCTTGTTGCCATCCGGATCCTGCACCACCGCCATGTGGCAGCACGGCGTCTCAAAAGGTTCCGCGGCAAAACGCACATTTTGATCTTTCAACTGCCTGATCGCTTTGTTGAAGTCTTCCACCTCCAATGCGGCGGCAGTACCTTGATCGGACGGCGTCCATTGCTCGCCAACGTTCGCGATAGCGAGTATCTCGTCGCCAATCGCGTATTCAACCCATTTTCCGGACATCATTTCTTCGGACACACTTAAGCCAAGCACTTCTTCGTAAAACTTTCGCGCACGCGGGATGTCCGTGACTGGAATAGCAACAAACCCGATTTCCTTGATTTTCATCCTGCGGGGTTCCTCTGTTGTTGTTCCAACCAATCTGTCATGGTCCGAATAATCTTGGGATCGAACGCGGCCTGCTTTCCAGCGAACGCATCAGCCATGCTCAGATAATGCTGCCCGCCATGTCCCATCTCCGGCACTTCGATAAAACGCGCTGCGCCGGGAACGTTTGCGTTCACATATTGCGCAATGAGCTCGGAATCCTCCCGGCTCATGATCCAGTCGTACTGTCCGTGCAAGATTAACGCCGGGACTTTCACGCGGGACCACGCGGCTGCCAGATTCAGCTTCTGCAAGTCTTGATAAAACTTCAGCGGTCGCCCGTAAAGGTGCGTTTGATCTTTTCCCTCGGGCCAAAGTTCTGCAAGCTCGGGCTTTTCTTTCAAAATATCCGGAACGCTGCGCCCCTTGATCAACCAGTCATAATAAAGCGTGGTCGCAGCTTTGATTCGGTCGGTCACTTCGCCCGGCGATTTTTTCATCAGGGCAAAGCGCCGCCGCTCGATGTCCAGCATGTGCTCGAACCAGGTTTTGACCCAGCCGCCCATGGTAATGTAGCCGCGCACTTGCGCTTGTTCAGCCGCGGTTTCCGGAACCAACGGCGCGAAGCCACCGCCGTTACTGCTGCCAAAAATGTACACGCGGTCTGAATCAATGAAGTCGTAGTTTTTCAGCGCGCGGAACGCGGCGCGGTACCCGGCAAGCTCTGTGTCGAAATCTGTTTGCGCACAATCGCCTTCGCTGTCGCCACAACCCGGTTTGTCGATCTTGAACAGGCAAAACCCCGGCGTTTGCGCGAGCCCGCGCAAAATCAGGCCGGTCGCATCTTTCGTGTCGGCTGGTGCCTCAACCGAGTCGCAACTCAGCCAGCCGGCAAGAAAAATAACCGGCAATTTTCCTTTTGCTTCACGCGGCTTGGTGATGATGCTGCGCAAACGTTTGCCATCAGGCATTGGCACCGATCCGTAGATCACTTCGACGTTACGGATAGCTCTCGCGCGACGCTTTCATTTTGCGCGGAAGCTCTTCGGCGCAAACCGCCGCAGCGAGAGCAAGGAATACGATTGCAGCCCTCACGCTCATTTCCGTTTCGCTGCCGCGACGACTTTTTCCGCTGCGTCGGCAAGATCGTCCGCCGCGATAAGCGCGAGGCCGCTTTCCTTTAACAACTCCTTGCCTCGGTCGACGTTCGTTCCTTCAAGACGAACGACGAGTGGCACTGATAGTTTCAACGTTTTAGCTGCGTTGATGATGCCTTGCGCGATCACATCACATTTCATTATCCCGCCGAAGATGTTGACCAGAATCGCTTTCACGTGTTTGTCAGCGATCAGGATCTTGAGCGCTTCGGTCACTTGCTCTTCCGTTGCGCTGCCGCCGACATCGAGAAAGTTGGCGGGCTCGCCGCCATAAAATTTGATGATATCCATGGTGGCCATTGCCAGTCCGGCGCCATTAACCAGACACGCGATGTTACCATCCAGCCCGATGTAATTCAGTCCATGTTTTGAAGCTTCGACCTCGCGCGGATCTTCCTCCGCGACATCGCGCATCGCCGCGATCTCCGGATGGCGGTAAAGCGCGTTATCGTCAAAGTTGAACTTGGCATCGAGCGCCAGAACTTCGCCCTTCTTCGTAACAACCAGTGGGTTGACCTCAACCATCGAGCAATCAAACGCAAGGAAGGTGCGGTAAAGTCCCTCGAATAGTTTTGACGCCGCCTTCAACTGGGAGGATTCGAAACCGAGTTGTTTTGCCAGCTTGCGCGCCTGGCATGGCTGCATGCCGGCTAACGGATCAATCGGTTCCCGAATAATTTTCTCGGGCGATTTCGCAGCAACAGCTTCAATTTCCACTCCACCTTCGATGCTGGCCACAATCAACGGCGCAGCGGTCGCACGATCGAGCAGAACTGCAAAATAGATTTCGCGTGCAATATCGGCCGACTCCGCGACCAGCACTTTGTTTACTTTACGACCGTCCGGCCCGGTCTGATGCGTCACCAGAATTTGCCCAAGCATTTTCGCCCCTAGTTCGCGGACCTCCCCGGGCGTTTTGCGAATGTGAACCCCACCTTTAAATCCGTTTTTGAAAGTCCCTTTGCCGCGCCCGCCGGCATGGATTTGTGCCTTAACGACGATATCGATATCGCCCAACTCTCGCGCGATCTGCTCTGCCTCATCGAGTGTCGCAGCGACTCTGCCGCGCGTCGTAGCGACATCGAACTTTTGCAACAACTCTTTGGCTTGATGTTCGTGGATGTTCATCCCGAGAAAGCAGCGTTTTCAGTCCGCCGCCTGTCCATTTCAGAGAGTCTGGAATAGCCCGCGAAACGCGACTCAGCAACGATTTTTCTTTTCGAATTGGCTTGCCTTGCCGAAACCGAGCCGACTACCGTGGCGGCCATGAAAACCTTTACAATAGCTGGCGCACTCCTGCTTGCAGTCGCCCTCGGGATCGTTGCGGGCACCCCAGCGCAGGAAAAAGCATTCACGGACAAATACAAAGCAGCAATGGAAGGAAAAGACACGGCCACCCTGGAGTCCTTCCTTTACACAAAGGGCTCCGACCCC
Source organism: uncultured Verrucomicrobiae bacterium (assembly GCA_963757675.1). GTDB lineage: Bacteria > Verrucomicrobiota > Verrucomicrobiia > Chthoniobacterales > UBA10450 > Udaeobacter. The sequence goes on from CAVWTH010000014.1 coordinate 274,528, forward strand.
GAAATCATCGAGTTCTACAAAATGATGCAGTCGGGGGGAGCCGGAGAGAAAATTTCCACGATTGAACTGGTGAGTCTTACACCGGAGGACGTGAAAAAAGCGGCCACTCCCATGGATTCGCCTGGCGGCGGAAAAGTTTGTCTGCCACTCAAGCCAACTAAAAAGCTCGTCATCAAGGTTGAGAAAAAGGACGGCAGCGGTAGTTCCAGCAGCAGTTCGGAAAACTTCGTCGCAGAGAAAGACGGCAAATTCGTGATCCCTGTCCCGGGGCCGTGTAAATAGAGCAGCACGAGACGCGCGTTCGCGAAAGCGACGAGAGGACGCCCGTACAGAGACGGACAGGCACTGCGCACTCCGAAAGGTTCGCGAAAGTCTGGCAAACGCCCTTGGGATTTCGCACCAAGTGCTTTTGGAGAGCGATGCGCCCGCGCGTCGCTATTAAAGCCAACGCGCGTTGCCTAATAAAACGACCGAGCGAGTCGCCATTACTTCGGTTCCTTCCCGAACAGCGTGCCCACCGTGCGCTGGTCCGCCGGCGGTTCGAGTGAGTTAACAAAATTGCGAAAGCGTTCGGAGAAAACCTCAGGCCGAAGTTTCCAGTAATAAGCCATGCCGGGCGCGACGACGTAATGTCGAAGGAGTCCGTGCCAGCCCTCCCAGAGGTCCCTGTCCATCATTCCGTAAACGTGATGAAAATGAATCGTCTCAAATGCTTTTAAGAATTGGTAACTGGCATGGAAAAATCGCGCCCGCTCTTCGACTGAGAGTGCGCTAATATCCTCAAGCCCGATCCGCCAGATTCGTTCCAGCTCGGCGCTTTCCATCAAAGGTTTGGTAACATCCCGCAGGGCCGTTGCCGCAGCGTCTTGCATGGCAACCTTGGCCACGCGCGTGCTCTGATGCACCTGCACGGCCAGATATAACACGGACAAAACGACCGCCAGCGAGCCGACCAACTGTGAAATCGCGCTAATCGCGTCCCAGTTCATCGCTCGTCTTATACCACAACTCTTTCTGTGGCGTCATTAAAAGCCCCAAATCACCGGCGCACTCCAATACGCTACCTGGGTTCTTCGGCGATTTTGAAGACGATTTTCCCACGCGTGTAGCCAGTCGCCGCTTGTGCCTGCGCTTTTTCCGGCTTCTGAAAGCGGGAAGCTTTGAGACACGATTACTCTGATTCTCTTTTCGTCGATCAGTCTGCCGATCCCGGTCAGCTCCTCAGAATTTGGGAGTCGCATGGCGAAACCCATCTCAACCGCAGACATCAGCCCGCTAATCGCTGACTTCCGATCTCTGACCTTTAACCGCTGAACCTACGGTGCCTTGCTTTGACTATGAAAAACGCCGACCCACTTGTTGCCCCTCTGAACCCAAACGCTTCCGCTGTTTGACCGCCGGCAATCCGTCGAGCCTTTTCCGAAGCTGCCGGGATCGATTTTCTCTGCTGATTTGTGCAATCACTGTTCTCGTTAGGTCAACCCGCTTCAGTTCTCGAAGGCGAAGGTGGCGGCATTAGCACAGGCAAGAATTCCGGCGGTATGAAGCCCGCCCAGACATCGTAATCCGGACCGAACTGCCGCAGAAACAAAAGCGAAAACGCGCCAAGGGTCACTGGGGCCGGCAAGAGTATGACCGTGCCGACATACGGAATCGCAGCGATGCAACAGGTCGCGCATGCAACGGCACAACTGATGACTACCGTTGCGATGGCCAACACCAGAAGAAACAACACATATAGAAGGATCGGTCCGGGATGGGAGGCAACTAAATCCACCGCCCGAGCAAAGGCGAGCCGCGCCCCACAGCGTTTCCGATACATTATCGGAACCATCAATTGTGATATTACAGCCAAGATCAACGCCAGACAGAGGAGGAAAATCAGGAACAAACAGAAGGCAATTATTAGGCCCGAGCCGGGCCGCGAGCCAGAACCTCGGATAATCAACGGAAGCGCGAGCGCCAGAGTACCGACGACAGCAAAACCGATAAGGCCCAGCACGACGACGAGTAAGAACAGGAAGAAACTGTTTCCTTCTGCGCGGAATTCTTTCCAAGGTTCGACAATCGCGGCGCGATTTCGAACGATGCAGTCCACAAAAATGAATCGTCCACGCGCCCGGAGCCAGGCAAAAAGGACAATGAGCAGGAGGACGAGGCACACCAAAACGCAAATGCCGATGATGAGCACGGGCTGCGGAATCTGGCCGATCGTTTCGTTCAGCTTCTCCGCATCTTCATGCCGATTGTCCGGGTATAATTCGAAGCCACCGCCGCCGCCGAGGTTCGCAAGCCACGCAGCGAAACCGACCACCAGCCATTTGTTCAAATTGAACGGCTGAAAGAGGATTCTTTTCATCAACTCGAACCCTTCACCGAACGGCTTAAATATTTCGATTTTCGATTCTGTTCCGTTCATGTTCGATCTTTCGCGAAACCTCGGCGATTGTAGGGCAACCGCTTCGGTTGCCAAGTCAAACGACAGGCAACCGAAGCGGTTGCCCTACAAATTGCGCTCGCAACCGTGCTGTGGCGTCCGCTGTCCTCAGCGGAGAATTCGACGGGTCCGGCAGGTGCGCTGGGGACTGCGGACGCTACAGCTAACGCCGCGTCGTTGTTTACTGAGCCGGCAGCGGCCATGTTACTTCTTGATGTCGCAGATAAAACGCCGCTATCCGATCGGCGCCGAGCTGATCGGCGAAAACCAAACGCATTTTCGGATCTGGGCCCCGAAGGCGAGGGAAGTTGACGTCGTTTTGGAAGACGCTGCGGGCGCGAAGGCGAAATTCTGTCCGCTTACAGCCGAGCCAGGAGGCTATTTCTCTGGCGCAGCCCATGCCGGTGCCGGCGCGCGCTATCAATTCCGATTGAACGACGGCGAGAGTTTTTATCCCGATCCGGCTTCACGTTTTCAACCGGATGGACCGCACGGTCCCTCGTGCATTGTCGATCCAACGAAATTTCCCGTGGGGCGATGTGGAATGGCCGGGACTGAAGCTGAAAGGTCAGATCGCTTACGAAATGCACATCGGAACGTTCACTGAGGCAGGGACATGGCGCGCCGCCGCCGAACAGTTGAGCGAGCTCGCCCGCATCGGAATCACCGTTATCGAAATGATGCCGGTCGCGGAGTTCCCCGGCAAATTCGGCTGGGGTTATGACGGTGTCGATCTGTTTGCACCTTCACATTTATATGGAACGCCGGACGACTTGCGTGCGTTCGTCGACCGCGCGCACTCGTTAGGTCTCGGCGTAATCCTCAACGTCGTGTACAACCACTTTGGACCGGATGGGAACTACCTGGGAGTTTTTTCCGACGATTATCTGGCCCGCGGAAAAGGTCATGAATGGGGCGACGTGATCAATTTTGACGGACCAAACTCAGGGCCGGTTCGCGAATTCTTCGTCACAAACGGACGCTATTGGATTGAGGAATTTCATTTTGATGGCTTTCGCTTTGACGCGACGCACGCCATTCGCGACGAATCCGACGAATACATCATTGCCGCCGTCGGTCGCGCAGCGCGCGAGGCGGTGGGAACGCGTTCGATCATTCTCGTTGCCGAAAACGATCTGCAGGAATCAAAGATGACGCGGCCCCGGAATGAGGGCGGCGACGGTTTGGATGGGATGTGGAATGACGATTTTCATCACAGCGCCGTTGTCGCGTTGACTGGGCACAACGTCGGGTATTTCGGCGACTATACCGGCAAGCCGCAGGAACTTATTTCCGCCGCGAAGCACGGTTTTCTCTATCAGGGACAGGCGCTTTCGTGGCAAAGGGCATTGCGCGGAACTCCCAGCTTCGGCGTTCCCGCAGAGGCGTTCGTTTGTTTCATCGAAAATCACGACCAGATCGCGAATACCGGCCCGGGCGAAAGGCCGCGTTTTCAAACTTCGCCCGGACGATATCGCGCCATGACGGCTCTTCTTCTGCTCGGGCCGTGGACACCATTGTTGTTTCAGGGTGAAGAATTCGGCGCATCCAGTCTTTTTCTATATTTCGCAGATGTAGGCGATGCGTCTGTGCGTGACGCGACTCGCAGAGGTCGCGCTGAATTGCTGGCGCCATTTTTATCACTTACACAGGAAGAGACGTTAATGCGCTTACCGGCGCCGGATGATCCAGAGGCCTTCTCTCGATGCAAGCTTGATTTCGCAGAGCGCGACAAGAATCGGCAGCTGTACGATCTGCATATCGATCTTATGAAATTGCGCCGCGAAGACTCGCGGTTTCGGGAGCATGGCTCCGGCGGAATCGACGGCGCGGTTATCGGATCGGCAAGTTTCGTCCTTCGATATTTTTCCGAACAAAATGATGATCGGCTCTTGTTGGTGAACCTTGGAGAACGTCAGGTTTTACATCCTGTCGCGGAGCCTTTGCTCGCTCCGCCGCTAAAGCGCAATTGGGAGATGCTTTGGACAAGCGATTCGCAGCGTTATGGGGGAACAGACACGGTCATAAGCGCAGCTCCCGACCAATGGATTCTGCCAGCCGAATCAACCATGGTGTTGCGACCGGTGCCGCGAAGAAGTGATGGGTAGCGCACGCGTCTCGCGTGCTGGCGAGCGCGTCCTCGCGATCCGCGAACTTTCGTTTCGGCTCTTTCACATCAGAGGCGAATGAAATCCAAAAAAAGATTGTTTCGGCGCGACGGCGAAACCAGCACGCGAGACGCGCGCGCTACCCGTACTGTTAAACGCGTTTGCGCTCGTTTGATTCACAGCGCATAACTTCCGCCCATGAAATTCGCTTTGCTAGTTGTCGCATTTGCTTTCACGCCCGTATTGTGCATGCGCAGGAGACGCCGACGCCACTCCGCCACCGAAAGTTTATCCCGTCGCCTTGCCGAACTACGACGAGGAGACGGCTACACGATTGCAGATTTTCTTGGACAACAACGATTTCGGTCCGGGAAAGATCGACGGAAGAATGGGCGAATTTTTCCGCAAAGCACTCATCTCATACAAGCACGCGCACGCGATGCCCAAGACCGGCGCGGTCGATCAATGGATGCTCGATCAAGTGCCGGTCACTTACACCACCTACACAATCAGAGAAGAGGACCTGAAACAGATCGGCGATGTTCCGGGCAGCCACGCTGAGCAGGCAAAATTGAAATGGATGCCTTATGACATCGCTCCTGGAATTCGTGGCTGAACGTTTTCATTCTGCCGAGGCCTACATCCAGAAGCTCAATCCCGGAAAGGACTGGGAACACCTTAAGGTCGGCGACACGCTCAAGGTGCCAAACGTTTTGCCATTTGAAGTGGAGAAATTCACCGAAGGGAAAGTTCCCGAGAATGCTGCGTTCGCAGCGCGCAAGATTTTTGTCGATACACACGAGCATCTTCTCGAAGTATTCGATGGTGACCAGCTGGTTTGCGTTTTTCCGATCACGCCTGGCTCCACGGCATTGCCCGCGCCAGTGGGCACATGGAAAATTCTGGGCGCCACTGTCTGGCCGTGGTTTCGCTATGACGAAGGCATGCTCAATCACGGGGTGCGCACGGAGAATTTTTACAATCTGCCGCCGGGCCCGAACAATCTCGTTGGGGTTCTTTGGATGGGCCTGAACAAACCGGGCATCGGCATTCACGGCACGAACAATCCCGAAACAATTGGTCGCGCCGCAAGCCACGGTTGTATTCGCCTCGCCAACTGGGATGCCGCGCGCGTGAAGGAGCTTGTCAGCGTAGGGAATACGGTAATCATTTTCTAGGTGGAGCGCGTTGTCCTCAACGCGTTGGCAAAAAGCGTGCGGCTTTGCCATTTGATATCTGCGCCTTCGGCGTTGCGCATCCGCGATCGTCTTCGGAGAAGCCGATCCACCTTAAAATTTCCTGAAAAAATTTCGCGCGGAATCGCGTAGCCGAACGTCTAGGCTTTAGATCGACCACATAATGGATGCCAGCGAACGCGAACAATACAGGGCGGCCATACACGGCGATCGAGAGGCATTTGAAATGATTATCCGCACGAATAGCCGGACGCTTTTTGCCATCGCTTACGGCATTCTGCAAAACCGCGAGGAAGCCGAAGATGTCGTGCAGGACTCGCTGGTCAAAGCCTGGAAAACGCGCTGGCGCGTGCGCGGACCGGAGAAATTTCCCGCCTGGCTGGCAACCATCGCGCGACACAGGGCACATGACATTTTCCGAAAACGCCGACCTGTTCCCTACCCTCACGAAAGGATTGAAATAACCGAAGGCGAACCGACCGACACAACCGCCGTTGATCATAAGTTGCATTCCGCACTTGCTACGCTGCCGGAGCTCCATCGCGCGGCGCTTACGCTGCGTTATTTCGAAGAGATGGATTATCGCACTATCGAAAATACGCTTGGCCTGACGAATGGCGCGCTGCGCGGAATTCTCGGTCGCGCTCTGGCTTCCATGCGAAAACAGCTTCGTCCCGCTCTCGCTTCAATGGACTAATCGTATGGCAACCGTTCACAACGAAATTGATAACTGGCTCGCCGCCGATCTGCACGGAGAGCTTTCGGCGGACGAATGCAGTGCTCTTCACGCGCACCTCGTCGATTGCGCCGAATGCCGAAAAACTCATCAGGAAACCAAAGCTATGAACAAAATCCTCGAAGAAAGTCTTGCTCAGGAAAAAGCCGATCCCGCTTTCGAACAGCGAATGCTGGCCGGTTTTCGCCAGCGCATACCCGAAAGAACGGGACTGCTGAAATTGCTTGGTGATCTGATGCGTTTGCGCGCCGCTCAAGTCACCGCAGTGGCTGCGGTGTTGCTCGGACTTGTGCAACTCGGCCGGATGATTACCGGAGAAACTGCAATCGCGCCGCGCACTCGGGATGACTACGCAAACGAAGAGTTGTTCCGACAACATTCGCCGGTGCGGAGCGCCGGAGCCAGCTCGAGCAGGTGCTTTAACCAAATCGGACGAACTCGCTGCCGCGCGACCCCAAGCCATGCCGCTCCGGGCCCCGCCGCCGGCGTCGTCAGTCGAAGCCAAGGACAAAGCAGAAAACTTTGCTCAAGCCGAACGAACGATTGTCACCGGATCCGATATTCCGATCGCTGAAGAAGCGGCAGCGAAGCCCGCAGAAACGCCTGCTCCGGAGCTGGCGAATCGCAAACTGATTCGCAACGCCTCCGTCGAGCTCGAGATCGTCAGCTTTGACGATGCTGTCCAGAAGATCACAGCGTTTGCGAAGGAAGAACGCGGCTATGTCGCGACGACCGAATCGCAGAAACAGGCAAACGGAAAGTTGCGCGGCGAAGTTGTCGTGAAAGTGCTCCCGGAAAATTTGGACCGCTTTCTGCAAAAGATTCGCGGGCTTGGTGAGTTGAAGAACCAGACGCTCGGCACCGAAGACGTGACAAAAGCATATTTGGACACTGATGCGCGGCTGAAGAATGGCCGCGTAATGGAGCAACGTTTGATCGACATGCTGAAGACGAAGACCGGCAAGGTGTCGGATTTACTCCAAGTGGAGAAGGAACTCGCCCGGGTACGCGAGGAGATCGAAAAGATGCAGGGCGAATTGAAATATTGGGATTCGCAGGTGCAATTCGCCACGGTGACGATTTCGCTGGCGGAAAAAGACATGGAGGAACCGGCAGCGTTTCTGCTCAAGGAACGCGCTCAACTCGCGCTCTATGCACCTGACGTGGAGAAGATTTACAATGAGATCAAAGCGCTGGCGTCGCAGAAAGTGCAGATCACAAATGCCCAGCTCAATCGGGATTACTCGGGACGCATCTCGGGGCAGATCAGCATGTTGATCGCGCCGGAAGAAGGCGAGGGCGTGATCAGTCGGGTCAAAGGCTTCGGTCGCGTCGAAAATTTTCAAACGCAAACCGAACGCATCGCCCAAGGCGGCAACGGCATGTCGGAAAATGCAAAGACCAAGCGTGACAAGGTAGAGCTCAACATCACCATCTCGCGCGAGGAACAGGAACAGGCTTTTCAGCAAACGAGCCTGCGGATTCGCACGTCGTCAGTGGACGAAAAAGCAAAGGAACTTAAAACCCTCGCTGAAAAGCATGGCGGACGCATTCGCAGCTCCACTTTTAATCGCGATCCAGACGGGCGCGAACTGGCGAATGTTTTTCTGCGCGTGCCGATGAAGAATTATCCGGCGCTAATGCAATCGCTCGATTCGTTAGGGAAACTCGAGAATGTCACTGTGCAACGTCAGGACCGCACCGGCATACAAAGTGATGAAGCCAACGCGCCGGCTGACATCTCCATTCAGGTTTACAGCCAGGGCAACATTGTTTCCCACCAGAGCGGTCCACTCGCGACGCTGCGACGAACCCTGGCGCAAAGCGCCGGCGCAATCATGTGGAGCTTGCGCATGATCGGCGTAGCGATCGCATTCTTCGCGCCCTGGGCAATTGCGATTGCCGGCGTCATCTGGATCACGCGACGTGTGGTGCGCGCGAGGCGATAGATGGAACGGTCGCCGCGGCGACTTCTCAACACGTTGGCAATCCAGGCGGCAGCGCCGCAATTTTTTTGCCATCGTCTTCGGAGAGGCCGATCCACCTGCGCGTGCGGCTAAACGGAATGATTCTTGCCGTTCGTCAAACGAGTCCTAAGCTATATTCGCCCAACAAGGTTGCGATGAATTCTTCAAGCGGTATCAGCTATAACAACGCGGCAGTCGCCAGTTGCCCCAAACATTTGCTCCAATTCGCAGTCGATCAGCGCTACGACGATTACACATCGGTCGATCACGCGGTCTGGCGATTCATCATGCGGCAGAACATTTTTTTCCTCAAGGAGTACGCGCACAAAGTTTATTTCAAAGGCCTCCTCAACACCGGCATCTCCTTTGAGCGGATCCCGCGCATTCAGGAGATGAACGATATCCTTGCGAAGATTGGATGGGGCGCGGTGGCCGTGGATGGGTTCATTCCGCCGGCCGCGTTCATGGAATTTCAAGCTTACAAAGTGCTGGTGATCGCGTGCGACATGCGCCAGATCCAGCATATCGAATACACGCCTGCGCCGGACATCGTGCACGAAGCTGCCGGTCATGCGCCGATCATTGTTGATCGCGAATACTCGGAATATCTGCAGCGGTTTGGGGAAGTCGGCGCGAAAGCGATGTCTTCGAAAAGAGATTTCGAGTTGTATCAAGCAATCCGCCATTTATCGATTCTGAAAGAACGCCCAAATGCCGACCCGAAAGAAGTCGAGGAAGCGACCAAACTGGTTGAACACGGGCAAAAGCATCTTGGTGAGCCTTCCGAGATGGCGCTGCTTTCGCGTCTGCATTGGTGGACCGTGGAGTACGGACTGATCGGCACACTTAAGAATCCAAAAATATACGGCGCCGGACTGCTTTCATCGATCGGTGAGTCGGTCTCATGCCTCGAGCCGGCGGTGAAAAAGATCCCCTACTCCATCGACGCGCAGACTTACGCATTCGATATCACAACCAAGCAGCCGCAACTTTTCGTGTGCAGTGATTTTCAGCAGTTGCAAGATGTGCTGGAAGAGTTCGCGAGCGCCATGGCGTTTAAGGTTGGCGGACTCGAAGGCATCAACAAGGCCATCGAATGCCAGAACGTGGCCACATGCGAGTATTCGTCCGGTCTTCAAGTCAGCGGGGTTGTCAATGAAGTCATCACGGACGAAAACAATTCGCCGATTTATCTCCGAACTGCCGGCAAGAGCGCGCTCGCATTCCGCGACAAGGAACTCGAAGGTCACTGCGTCGATCATCACAAGGACGGGTTCGGCTCGCCGGTCGGAAAATGGAGCCAAACGCCCGCGCTTCCGGAGTCGCTCACAAACGATCAATTGCACGCGCTGGGAATTGTGGAGGGCCGGAAAGCAAGAATCGAATTTGTCAGCGGCATTGTGGTTTTAGGGAAAGTCGAAAAAATCCTGAGGCGCGACGGCAAATTGCTGCTGATCACATTCTCGAACTGTAGCGCGAAACATGGCGATCGGGTTTTGTTCGATCCCCAGTGGGGCGTTTACGACATGGCCGTCGGCGAGCGGATCAACTCGGTCTTCAACGGCGCGGCGGACAAGGATGCGTACAACCAGGTGGCGCTCGTGCCGAAAGAACGCACCATCAAAATTCCGTCCGATGCAAAACGAAGGCGGCTTGAAAATCTTTACGAACAGGTGCGCAAAATTCGGGAAAGCAAAACCGGTTACGAGCGACTCGGCGAAATTTGGGAAACGCAGCAGGCTGAGCATCCGGAAGACTGGCTCTTGTCGATGGAGATTTTCGAGATCCTCGACATGACTGATCAACAGCCAGAACTGAAAGGCAGAGTCGAGAAGTTCCTTAACGAGAAGAAGGCGAAGACCAAAGATCTCTCGACATTAATCGGTTGGGGCTTCCGCCTGGTCGATTACCACAAGAGACCGGAATACCAAGCGGTACTTCACGCCTCGCCGAAATAATTTTGGACTGCGGCGACATGTCGCCGCTCTCAAAGCGCGGACATGTCCGCGCACTGCAAACTCAGTTCGAGATAGTACTTAGCGTTCAAACGGCCTCGTCTTTGAAATGCCGTTTGCCTTTTAGCGCCTTGGCGTATTCGTCCTTGCTAAGAATATTTTCGTCGAGCTGCATATCGGTGCGAAGAAAGTTTTGGAACCACGTTACAATTCGCTCGCGGTCCTGCAGCACCTGGCCGGTGATGTAATTCGCATCGATGTTGATGCAAATGGCGCCAACAATGCCGAACTCTTTTCGCTTGATCGGGATTGTCGTGCATTTGAATTTTCGCGCACCGATGTTCAGCTCGTAGTTCAATTTGTCTTCGTTCAGGAGCTGCCGTCGTTTCAGGTCAATTAGCAAATTCGTCGTGCCGTCGCGCAAATGCCGGCTGGTCACGTTGTTCTCCAGCGTGACGAGCGAGTGCGCCGGGTCAGCAAGATTGTGCAGCAGGATCTCGATTCCGGTATTTGGAAAAGATTTCCCGATCAGACGCACAATGCGCTCGTAGTTTTCGAGAAATTCGTGCGTGTCATCAGTAACCTTTTTACCGTCGTACTTCTCGAATAGCTGAGCATAAACCTTCTGCTCGGTGGGTTCGAGTTGCGCGGCCACATTGTTTTGCTCGCCGATAAAAATCAGCTGCTGCGCGGCCGTATGATCTTCGTTCTTGAGGAAGTAATGCATCCCCAGGCGAAAATCCTTGAGACTGAACTCGCCAAAGTTTTCGCGAGTGACTGTGAATGGATAGAAGTCTGTACTCTTCCAGATTTCTGCCAAACTTCCGCTTTCGCTCCTTGTACTTTCCCCAGGCAAATCCCAGAGCGAGGAAGAGTGCCGACACGATGATCGACGCGATAACGTTGATACCGAGTTCGCTTTGGAGCGCTTGAATCATGGGTGTAAACGTTGTCAGGAAACAGCGGAATATATGGCATTCAGAGAATGAAAGCGACGCGAAGACACATCACACTCCAAAAGCGCGCTGCGCAAACGGCTTTGGAAGCGCAGGCTATTTCGCGAAACTCTTGGGAGTGCGCACACGTCGCCGCGTCGCTCTTGCGCTGCATCACAGATGCCCGGCCAGACTCGACAATGTGATATTTTCGATCAGCGTGTCAGTCGGGCGAGACAAGGCGAATGAGACGGCATCAGCCACTTGCGCCGCGCTCATCATTCGTTCGTGCGGCCATTGACCCTCGACCTGGCTCCAGATGTCGGTGTCTGTCGCGGCGGGGTAAACGTTGATCACACGAATTTTGCGGTCGCGCAATTCTTCGCGCGCGCAGCGCGAGAACCCTTCCAGCGCAAACTTGCTCATGCAATAAGCGCTCCAACCCGGGAACGCGGTTTTCGCTGCCACGGAGAGGATGTTGACGATGCTTGAGCCCGGTGGCATTCGAGGTGCAAAGCGCTGTGTTAACAGAAACGGAGCGGTAATGTTCACGCCAACGGTTTGCTCCCATTCGATCGACGTGATCTCGGTGAATGGTTTCACCACCGCGATGCCTGCGTTGTTCACGAGCAACTCGATCGGTTCCCGGCCAACTTCGGAGATGAGATCGGAAACGCCCCGCGCCGTTGCGAGATCGTGAATCAGCAGCGTGACCTTGGCGCATTTGGGTTCCACAGCTTTGCGCGTGTGTGCCAGGGCCACCGTGTCCCGCCCGTGCAAAAGCAACTCCACACCTTCGTCGGCGAGCTTTTCTGCGATTGCACGGCCAATGCCGCGGCTCGCGCCCGTGATCAGATAACGTTTCATTTGTTTTGCAGAAAACGTCGAACGTCAAACGCCCACGTCCAACGCCGAATCGAGGAAACTGTAGCGGCAGACGTGTCGCCTGCGAATCACAAATATGCAGCCGGCACGGCTGCCACTACAGAAGAAATCCGCAGTCAGGTTCTGCCGCAATGTAAACCGGTTGTTCGCCGTTTCCCACAGACGCAATCGCACCAACCGTTGGTTCACACGATTATCGACTTTTCGCCAAAGGGCGCGGACGATGTTTTCCCCAGTCGATGGCGCGCGGCGGAAATCCTTCGTTTCGAGATCGAGATGGCGATTTTGCCACGGCTTCAGTGATTCGTGCATCGCATCGTTCAAGGCAACGAAATCGTAGAGCGTTCCGCTGCGCGAATCGTAGTCGCCGCCGACAGTTGTTTCAACCAGGTAACCGTGACCATGGCCGCGTGGGTTGTTGCATTTCCCATAGAGTCTCGCGTTGTCGGGATCAGAAAGCGCGTCTGCATGCAGCCGGTGCGCCGCGTGAAATCCGCGCCTGCAATCCGAGAAAAACTCTTTCATTTCCCCACGCTTCCGCAAAAAAATCGTGCCGCTCGTGCAAGCGAACGCGATGCAGTGGCTTCATTGTATTTACGCGCTCGTAGATGTATCTCGCCAAATTTTCAGTCGTGATAGGACGTTTCTTCAATCCTATGACCTCATCATTGAGATAGCGATGGTCCAGTTCGGTTTGCAATGCGGAGATACAGGTGTCGATCTCATCGTAGCGGACCAACGGTGCTTTTCGATCCGATCTTTCCGATCGAAACGTCAGCCGCGCGCGGTAGTTATGCCCATGAATTGAACTGGCCGCTCCAAACAGCCGCGCGTTCTCATCTGCGCTCAACAGCGGCGACATGGTCCTGCGCGCAGCGGAGAATTCGAACCAGTAATTCGCCTCGCTGGCGCCGTTGGAATAATAAGTCGCGCTCCGCTCGGGCGACTCGCTTACATGGCAAGCACACAGCTTTGCTTTCACGTCGGCGAACAGCGGCGCCACATCATTGCAAAGCTGCCAGGCCACGTTCTCCGCAGTCGGTGGAATGTCGTGGAAAGACGGATTGTCCTCGTTCAAGAACTTATGATCAAAGCGTTCGCGCACGATCTTGCCGGCGCGCTCCTTGATTTCGCTGATGTTAATCAGCATTCCCGTGCTGGATCGACCGGACCCGTGAAAACGAAGTAAGCAATATAATTGCGGCCGCTTCCATACCGCGCGTTTGTTTCGGGGCCGAACGCGGCCAGGTTTTACCGTCGGCCCAACCGTCAACGTGCAAGCGCCGTGAGGCCGAGAATTCGAGACGTTTGCTAACTGTTAGCAGCATATTGAAAATAATTGTAGGCCGTCTATCCGAGACGGCACATAAATTTCAGGCGCCTGACACAGACGCGCTGCCATCAATCTTTCAGAAGCGAGAGGAATTCGGAGCGCGTTCGCGCGTCTTCCTTGAAGACGCCGAGCAGACACGAGGTTTTCATCACCGAGTTTTGCTTTTCAACGCCGCGCATCATCATGCACAGATGTTTCGCCTCTACGACGACGGCGACACCGGATGGTTCAAGACGCCGCATGAGCGACTCCGCAATCTGCGTAGTGAGATTTTCCTGGATTTGCAGACGGCGCGCAAAAGCATTCGACAATGCGTGCTACTTTTGAAAGGCCGATCACTTTTCCGTTTGGCAGGTACGCCACGTGGGCGCTGCCGATGAATGGAAGCAGATGATGTTCGCACATCGAATAAAGCTCGATGTCTTTGACCAGGATGATCTCACTCGCCTCCGAATCGAACACGCGCGCCATTGATAATCTGGTCGAGGTTCTGTCGATAACCCTGAGTGAGAAATTCCAAGGCGCGCGCCGCGCGAGCCGGAGTGCGTGACGCAAACCTTCGCGATCAAGATCCTCGCCTATGGCATCCAGCAGTTCGCGATACGCGGTGGCAATTCGATCAAGCTCCTTTTCCTCCAAACGATTCGTTTCACGCGTAAGTCGTTCTTCAAGATCAAGATCGGAATTGCGGCGTTGAATCATAAATTGTGGTTTCGAGGGAGCTTAGCATCAAGGAGCGGCGGTCTCTAGTCCGCCGTTCTTCCAAAGGAGTGACGGCTTTTCACCCGTCAACCCTAAATCGACGGCTGCCCCCGCCTCCGCCGAGGCTACGGCGGGCAGGCGAGCCATCGCTCCTCGCGTCACTCGAGCCAGCTCTGCGGATATTTCGCGTCGTCGAGCGCGACAGCCTGCTCCGTGAGCTCCAGCGTGTGCTCCGTGTCGAACATGACCGCCAGCTCTTCCGTGCGCGTAGCATTCTTGCTTGCCATAATCGTGCCGGGATGGGGGCCATGCGGGATCCCGCGCGGATGCAAGGTGACCGAAGCCGGCTCAATGCCGCGACGTGATCCGAAATTCCCGCGCACGTAAAACAAAACTTCATCTGCTTCAACGTTGTCGTGCACCCACGGAATCTTCACAGCCTCGGGATGCGTATCGAGCAGGCGCGGGGCGAATGTGCATACGACATAGCCGCGAATTTCAAACGTCTGATGAATCGGCGGCGGCTGATGAACTGTCCCGGTAATCGGCTCAAAGTCCTGCGCGTTAAACGTGAATGGATAAACGTAGCCGTCCCAGCCGACGACATCGAACGGATGATGCGCCATCGTCACCTGGGTCCAACGCGGGCCGTCCTTCACCAGAATTTCCGTGTCCTCATCCTTGTCGATCGCCAGCACTTCGGTTGGACCGTGCAGATCGCGCTCCGAGTAAGGCGAGCCCATTTTGATCTGACCCTCTTTGTTGAGGTAACGTTGCGGAATTCGAACGGGCCCGACCGATTCAAGAATCAGGTAATCTTCCTCTTCCACATTGTCCGGCACGAGCTTGTAAGTGATTCCGCGCGGAATCACAATGTAATCTTCGGCACGATAGCGTTGCTTCCCGAACATCGACTCCAGCGTGCCGCCACCTTTGAAAACGAAGATGATCTCGTCTGCGCCGCCATTTCGATAGTATTCAAAATCGCCGTAAGCTTTTTCTGGCCGCGCGCGGTACGCGATCACGTCCTGATTAAACAAAATCGGGATCCTGCCGGTGTAGAGATCTCCTTTGCGAGGAATGTTGGCCGTTTTTAGATGATGATGACGCAGCGGGCTGTCAGCGACTTTCTTCAGCTCCTCGCATTTCAAGAGCTTGACATTGCGCACGCGAGTGGGCGGCCGCAGATGATACATGATTGAGAACGCTTCATTAAAGCCTTCAGTCGTGACAACGTGCTCATAATAGATTCCTTCGTTTTTGTAACCGGGTCCCGCGCCATTGCGATGGAACCAGATGTGATGCTTCCGCGGCATCTCGCCTAATTTTTGATAATACGGCATTGCTGAATCCTCCTCCGTTGGTTCTGAATCAACTCCTCACCCTCCCCTCTCCTCTTGCGAAGAGGAGAGGCCACCCAGCTCGCTTAATCGCGGTGACATGAATAGGCGCGTGCTACGATCCGCCTCTCCCCTCCGAGGGAGAGGATTGAGGTGAGGGGTGAATTCTTTTCCATTTTTACAAATTGCCTCTCGCGGCCTGCTCACGTTCGATCGCTTCGAACAGCGCTTTGAAATTGCCTTTGCCAAAACTCTTTGCGCCTTTGCGCTGTATGATCTCAAAGAAGAGCGTAGGCCGATCCTCCACCGGCTTCGAAAAGATCTGGAGCAGATAACCTTCGTCATCGCGATCGACGAGAATCCCCAGCAGCTTCAACGCATTCAGCTCTTCGTCGATGTGACCCACGCGATCGAGCAGCGTGTCATAATAACTCGAAGGGACTTTCAGGAAATCGAGCCCGCGCTGCTGCAGCGCGATCACTGTCTCAATGATGTTGTTCGTGGCCATTGCGATGTGCTGCACGCCTTCGCCGTCGTAGAACTCAAGGTATTCTTCCACCTGCGATTTCTTTTTACCTTCAGCCGGCTCGTTGATCGGAAATTTCACAAAACCGTTTCCGTTGCTCATGACTTTGCTCATCAAAGCGGAGTATTCAGTGGAAATATCTTTGTCATCGAAGCTGAGAATGTTCCGGAATCCCATCACGTCCTCGTAAAATTTCACCCACGGATTCATCTGGTTCCATCCGACGTTGCCCACACAATGATCTACGTATTGCAATCCAGTCTCCGTCGCGCGGAACGCCGGCTCCCATTTCACAAAACCCGGCATGAACGGTCCGGTGTAATCATCGCGCTCAACAAACACGTGCACCACTTCGCCGTAGATATGAATACCGCTAAGAACGATTTTGCCGTGTTCATCCGTTAGCGTCTTCGGCTCCAAATAACTTTTGCCACCGCGCTTCGTAGTTTCTTTCCAGGCAGAGGTCGCGTCTTTCACCTTCAACGCGATCGCCTTCACGCCATCGCCATGTGTATGAACGTGATTGGCGATCGAATGACTCGCCCGAATCGGCGTAGTCAGCACAAACGTGATCTTGTTCTGCCGAACCGCGTAACTGACGCGATCTCTCACACCCGTCTCAGGTCCGCTGTACGCCATCGGCTGGAAACCGAGCGCGCTTTGATAAAAATGCGCCGCTTGTTTCGCGTTACCGACGTAAAACTCGATGTGATCCGTCCCTTCGAGCGGCAAGAAATCTTCCTGGACCGCCGGAGCGTTCTTGGATTTTGGAGCAGCAACTGTCGTTGGCATAATGACCTCCTAATTCTCTGGCGCTGACCGCGCCTTCTAAATATAAGATCGACAATCCCGCGTCGCAAGGTGCGGACTGGAGACGCATTCCTGTAGTGGCAGGCGTGCCGCCTGCGAAATCAAGGAACTGCAGCCGACACGGCTGCCTCTACAGGTTTACTTCGGCGCGGGCGAGGCAAACAGTTTTTGGAAATGCGGATCATTCCGGAGAGGATCGAACGTCGGATGTCATTCTGAGGCGAGCGATTGACCGGGTCGAACCCGACACCCGCAATTCTCCCCAGCCCCGCGCAGCGTCAAAAGGAATTTGATATTGTATCGGACTTCGCGTCTCGGACCCCTGACAGTGTCACGAAACCGCAAATGGAAATTCCTCTGTTTGTGTAACATATGAAAGGTCAAACATGAATTCCATTAACAATAAAGAAGGCCGCTCAAACTCTCGTCGCACAACCGGGGCGTTGGGCAAAACCTTCGTTGCACTCGCCATCCTGGCGGCGGCATTACTCCCATTGCCTGTGTCGGCATTACTCCCATTACCCCCGAATCAGGCTGGTTTAAGAGGGAACGGGCCAGCCGCTCCCATATTCATTGCAGCGAGCGGCTCGTTCATTGATTGCTCTTTTAATAGCGTTCTCAGATATGTTGGCCCCAACCTAATCGTCACTGCGGATCTTACCGAGACGATGTATGGAACGATGGATGGCTGCTGGACTGGGAGTGAACGCGACGTTGTTTTTCAAAACGGCTCCGCGACGTTTCACGGTAGCGGCACTTTCGACGGTACCGTGGAGGGGAGATCCGGCACGATTGTGATGAGTTACCAAGGCACCTACGACCCCCAAACAAACGTGGCTACTGCTTCTTGGGTTCTCGCGCGGGGCACCGCCGGGCTGGCGAATCTGCATGGGCAAGGCACCTGGAGTGGGAGCGGTATCGAGCCGGTGGAGACGCCCTGCACAGGAGACCCATCAGGATGCGAAGGTATGTTTGAAGCCACCTACGGCGGGACTCTGCACTTCACGCCCTAATAGAGCTACTGCAGGGGATTGCTAAACGCCCGCTCTCGCCCGGCGGACAACCCTAGCCGCCTCTGCCGCCGCAGCCGTCGACTAACGCGAGCCCAGACCAGCGCTCCGTTTAGCGAGAAGGCCCGGCTCGGTAGAATCGCCTGGCAACGCGGGTCCCTCGAAGCTCGCCGATTCACGGGTCGGTGGTGTCCCCATGAGGGCGCGAGGCAGCTTGACCGAGGCAACCGCGTCTGATATACGGTCGCGCCTCGAAATAAAAACCTTAATGCGAACTCGAACCGCATCAATTCTATCTGTAACGCTGGCGATCGCGGTTTTCTTCTGGGCGGGTCCGCTCGTTGCGCAGCCCTCGGAAGCTTTCCGGAGCCACGAGACCACCCATGAAGTCTATGCACCATCGGTAACCCCTGCGATCTACCTGGTAAATTTCTTGCTCCTCTACATGGCGAATCCCGAGCTAGCCGCGTACATGCCGGCATATAAGGCACCCATTCCTCAACCGGTCGTCGATTGTCTGGAGCAAGATCCCACGGGGACCGGCTGTCCGTATGCTGATTACCGCCAATACTTCGAAAACCCCCATGGTGGCGGTGATCGAAACAGGGAATCCTTCTGGCCGGACGTTTGCCAGGAGGCTGCGAGATGGGCGCGCCTGGCACCACGCAAATTTAGACAACCGGAAGAGATCAACGAGCCACTGGGGAAGAGGCGGGCCGATCAACTCGCTCACCTCCTTGGAATGGACGAAGGTATGATCCTGACGCCGGTAGAATACCAGTGTCTGATTGGGACACCTCCGAGAGATCACGACCGAGAGATCATCTTCCGTTGCGTCTATAACCTCAGCAACTCGAACGGAAACGCAGCGATTCCGCTTTCCAGCTACGGGCTTAACGTCAATGAGCAGGGAAATGTTCGAAGCATTTGCGCGCCCGGTTCGCCGTGTCTCGAGTTCAACTCTTTGTTTGGCGGGCGCCTGGCTGAGATCGCCGCAGAGTGCGGATTCCTGGAGAAGCTTCTGCGCGTGGAAACCGAAACGCCGTTTCTTCAGTTTGTCGAAGACGGGAATCCCTGCCAGGAGAGCGGCGAACCCGCATGCCTCATCGAAACCACCTGCGCGGGAAACGGACACTAAAGGACAGGCTGCACGGACTCGGAATCAGCCGAGAAGACGCCCGCTTCGCCGGTTGTCACTCTTCAGTCAGCCCTCACAGGCGGTTTCAGTGAACCGGAAGAGGCCAGTGACGCCGCATCGCGTCTCTGTGACGAGCGTCTGAACGGCTTCGGGTTCAGAGGAAAACAGAAGCCGTTTTAAAAAGTTCGCTATATTTGGGAATGGGGTGTCGCTCGACTGGATTCACAGAGCGTCCGCTAGAATCGCGGTGGCAGGTGAATCGTCGCGATCATGCAGCGCGCGCTTCCACCACCAAGTTCAATGGTTGGGAGTTCAAGCGGTACGAGTCGCGCATAGCGGCTCAATCTTTCGCGTTGTTCGTCAGCCAACGCTCGAGCGGCGCGACTGGAAAGCACCAGCAGTTTCTCCCCACGCCTGTTCTGTAGTTCAATGGCATTGCCGGCGAAGTTCGCGATCTGATCCGCCGATAACTCCACGATCTCCTTTCCGGTCTTCTCCAAGCGCACTCGCACCTGTCGCCGCTCGGCTTTGTTCCGAATCATCTCCAGACCAACCATCGCGAAAGCCGTGCCGATGCACATCATCACGTTGGTGTGATAGATCGGCTCGCCATCGGGGCCGATGCTGGTGAAGATGACCGGCTCGTAGCTGAAATCATCGGCAAAGCGTTGGATCATTTTCGGATTCGAGCGATTTGAGAGCGAGACGTACGCAATTTTGTTCAGGTGATCGAACACAAGACTGCCGGTGCCTTCCAGGCAGCAACCTTCATCCTCGAACGCCGAGTAATCGATCACCTCAGTGACCCGATAGTGCTTACGTAATTCCTCGACGATATCCTGCCGACGCTCGCGTCGTCGCAGGGCTGAATACATCGGGAAAAGGGCGATGCGCCCATCGTGATGCGTCGAGATCCAGTTGTTAGGGAAAACCGCGTCTGGTTTTTCCGGCTCAGTTGTGTCTTCAAAGACATGCACGTTTACCCCGGCCGCCCGCAGCGTCTGCACGGCTGCAGTCGAATTCGTTTCTCGCGACTAGCGTCAACGCATCCAGGTCGCGATTGGCATCACGTTGAAACGCATTATCTGCCGCCGTTTCCGGATTGGGATAAAACCGGCAGGGTCGGATCATCAGCACCGAATCGGTGCTTTGTGCGTGGGAAGCACTTTGCGTCATTGAGCAGCTCCATATTATCCTACTCGCCTTAATGCCGCACCTGGCAGCTTAACGCAGACGACGACTGCTGTAGGGTCCGCTGTCTCAGCGGACTTCTCGCATCGGTGCAACAGGCCTGCGCTGAGGACAGCGCACGCTACAGCCCTGAACTTAATCCCCGAAGGAAATGTCCACGTCGTCCGCTGCAAGCACCACCGCGCGCAGGACCGCGTTCAGTCCGGGACAATCGCCACCGCTGGTCAGCACGCCGATGCGCGGCTTCATTTTCGCAAAAGCGAAATCAGAGGAGTTTCTTTGGGTCAGCAAGCCGCCCGGCAGCTGCCCACTGGTCGTACAGCTGCCACCCCCGTTGCAGCAAAGAAGCGCCTTCGTCAAATCGGTTTGTGCTGCCAAGAAGCACGACCATTAAGTGGCGCGGATAAACAGTTTCCATCTGGCCATTGCGAACAACTTCGGACTCACGGTCTGCATACAGAATCAAACACTGCCCCGATCGAGCTGAGGTGCCGGTCTTCACTCCGTCGATGCCCATTTTTCCGAGCAGCTCGTTCGTATTTCGAAGCACGTAATTGAGCTGCTGACCTGCACGGTTAAAGGAAATCTGGCGTTGTTTTTGCGACACAAAAAAACGGAAACCCGGCTTGTTCATGGCATATCGGGTGAGGCGCGCCATGTCTTCTGCCGTGGAGTACGGCAACGGTTTCACCTTGTAATCCATGCCATGTGGATTGACGAAACGCGTGCGCTCCATCTTCAACTGTTTGGCCAGCGCGTTCATCTGGGCAACGAACATGTCCGCCGGCGTGAATTTCGCGCCTACATCAGCCGATTCCAAATGCGAACCAACCTGGTAGGCCAGCGTGTAGGCGGCGATATTGTCCGATTGCACAAGCGCGGCATAAAGCAGATCGCGCAACGTGATGCTGTCACCCGGTTGAAAGCCGATGTGGTTTTCTGTAATTCCTCGAAACGCCTCCTGCGGAATGGTCACCATGGCATTAAGATCGCCAGATTTCCTTTCTGACCAGTCCAACACCACGCATGCGGTGGCGATCTTGGTCAGGCTACCCACTTGCAGTTTTTTCCTGGACTCTTGCTCTTCCAAAATGTAACCGGTTTGGGCGTCGGCGATCAGGTACGCCTGCGCCGCAGCCGCGGAGCGAAGTACGGATGCGCTTGCAAGAAATGCTGCGAAAAAGATCAGAAAACGACGTAGTGAATGCATAAAATCCCTGGAACCGCAGCACCTTAATCGGCGCATTCTGATTCGCAAACGCTCACAACGAATTGAGGACAACACATTCCACTGTTCCAAAGGTGGATCGGCTTCTCCGAAGATGATGTGAGGTCACTGAAGGCGCAAATATCCAGTCTCTAAAACTCCACACTTTCTCGCCAGCGCTTTGAGGAGTCGCCGCGCGACCGTTCCGACCTCAACCGATCTTTTGCGTTACTCTGGCGCGGCTGATCAGCAGGCGCATGACAAAATAAACAACGATCGCTGACGGGACCGCCAGGAAGAGCGAGCCAACGAACGCGGGCCAAAAGGTAGGCCAAACCACGCGCGAAAATACATGCCAATGCAAACAGTCGCGCAAACCAAACTGGCGAAAATGCACGCGTTGGGCGGGTGAACGTTGCAGGGTCCAGCACCCGAGTTGGTATTCGGCAACGTAAATTGCAGGCATCGCCCAGATCAAGACGTCATGCAGCGTCACCGCAATCGCCGCCGCGATCTTGTTGCACCGTAAAACCCACGCTGCAGCGATCGACAACAACGTTTTCAGTGGATACAGCGGCGTGAATCCGAAGAAAATTCCGATGGCGGATCCGAAAGCGATGGAATGCGGCGTGTCGGCGATGGTCATCAACGTCATGTGATGCGCAACCAACCAGCCCTTCAACCGCGCCAATGGTTTTGATAATCGCCCGTTATTAAGCGGCTCGCTCCGTTGATGTGGCTCGTGCATCCTTCGAAGATAGACCAAAACAGATTTGAGTCTGCAGCTACTGCCGGTTTGCTTCCATCGAAATCGGCCTGGGTTCGTTCCGCTTGCGGCGACACACAGCCACCGCTACAACCAAAACGCCAATGGACGGATCTGAAACGTCGCAGCGCTACGCAATGCGCGGAGGCCAGGAAGGCAAAAAGCGTCTCGATCTACTCGCTAGCGTGATGCTGCCGACCACCATGCAGTTACTCGATCGTGTCGGTCTGATCAGAGGAATGAAATGCCTGGATATAGGCTGTGGCGGCGGTCACGTGGCGCTGTTGATGGCCAGCATGGTCGGGCCAGAAGGGCGAGTGATCGGCACCGACACGGACGAAGAGATTCTCACGTTGGCAAGAAAAGAGGCCGAAGCTGCAAACCCAGGCGAACGTTGAATTTCAAAACATGGATGGATGTGCGTCTTTGTGGCGGGAGAAGTTCGATCTGATTTACGCGCGCTTTCTGCTCTCGCATTTGAGCGAGCCGGAGAAGTGTCTCGCTGCAATGGTGAAAGCGAGTCGCCCGGAAGGAACGATCGTGATAGAGGACACAGATTTTTCCGGCAGCTTTTGTTATCCCAGTTGCGCGGCTTACGAGCGCTACAAGGAGCTGTATCAGAAGATCGTGCAGCACGGAGGCGGCGATTCAAACATCGGGCCCAAACTGCCGGCGATGTTGCGCAAGGCCGGTGTGCAGCAGATCGAACTTAATGTGGTTCAACCCGCGCACATTGATGGCGAAGGCAAGTTGATGGCGCCGATGACCATGTCGCGAATATCAGACGCGCTGATTGCCGACGGACTTGCTACCGAAAATGAGGTGACACAAATCTTGGCCGAGCTAAATCGGGGAGCGGCAGCGAAACCGTGATGAGTTTACCGAGAATATTTCAAGTCTGGGGGAAACGAGGTAATGCCGATCGGGTCTAACTTGAGAAAGCATTTCGAATCGTTCGACCTCCGGGTTCGATCAACGGTTTAGCTCTTGTCGCTTCTCCCTTCGAGGGAGAGGGAGGGGAGAGGGAGGGGTGAGGGTGACGTGCTGCTAACAGCCATCGTCGGAATCCCCTCACCTTAATCCTCTCCCCTTACCAAGGGGAGAGGCGCAACACAGCGTCAGGTTGAATCACGCTTCAGCGGCCTGAGGCGAGGCTGTAGCACGCGCCGTTTAGAACAACTCAGGCGTTTCCGCTGGTGCATTGACGATCTGGCCGAGCGCCTTGCGCAACCGAATCGCCGCGCGCGGCGCATAATCGAGATTGTTATTGTTGAAGATCGCATGCACCTCGCGTGCTTGTCTTGCCAACTTTCTGCTGCGCTCCGCAACCTCCGCGATTTCTTCCTCGTTGTAATCGTAATCGAAGCGCGCGGCCACGGTTTTACCCGTGACGTAAGCTTTTGCGTTTCGCCCGTGCAGGCGCAGATAAGCGACGTTCGGGTTCGTCACTTCGTCGAGATCCGATGGCATCACTGTGAAATGGTCCGATGCAGGCGCGTCCACGTTCACGAAAATCGCGCCATGCTTCTGCACGAAATCGATTGTCGCTGCAAGTTGATCGCCGATTGTCCAGTTGCGGTTTCGAAACTCGATCGCGAGCTCGTAGCCGCCCAGCATCTCGATCAGCGGCTGAAGTTGGCTCAGCTGATGTTTTCGTGGCGAAAAGGCCGGTGAAAGTTGCAGGAGCAGGACGCCCAGCTTTCCGGCAGCGCGAAAGATAGCCATCCCACGCAGAAAAGTTTTCAGCAGGGCCTCCTGCATTTCTGGCGTTGGTTTGACAATCCGTTTCGCGTCCGTTTCGCGCGGCTTTGCAAATCCAGCGGCAAGAGCTTCGCCGGTGTCGAGTGAAACGAAAACAGCCGGTGCAATTTCACATCGAATGTGAAATCATCAGGCGTCACAGCGCACCAACGCTCAACCATTCGCGGCTCCGGCACGGAATAAAACGTCGAGTTTACTTCGACCAAGTCGAAATGCTGCGCATACCAGGGCAAACGCTCGCCCGGCGGCAGCTTCTTCGGATACCAGCGCTCCACAAACCCGGGGTCCGACCAACTGGCCGTGCCGATAAGAATTCGCCCGCTCACATATTCAACGAAGTCGCCGTGGCCCCGAAAGCAAACGCCTTCGGCTGTCTAAGATCAACTCAGTCGGGATATCTCGCATTGGACTTGCCTGCCAGAGACGCGCCTTGTCCTAAGCTTTGTCCTAAACGCAATTTTGACCGATGATATGGACAGCGCGGCTCGAAAACTTGCGCGGGAGAGGATTCAGCCGCATTTACTCCAGCTTCAGACCATTCTTCCGATCTATTAAATAACACGATGGCGAATAAACCAAAGCCGATCCCAAAAGCCGATGGTTCTGTCGAGCAAATGGACGAGGATGTTCCCCAAATAGGGCTGGTTCGTCTTTCGATTCTCGCGCTGATTGTCGGCGTGGTGACAGGTTTTGGTGCCATCGCGTTTCGCGATCTGATTGGTTTCATTCATAACGTTTTCTTCCTCGGCCAATTTTCAGTTCGTTATGATGCCAACCACTTTACGCCGCCGAGTCCCTGGGGGGTACTAGTCATTCTTGTGCCAGTCGTAGGCGCTCTGGCGGTTACATTTCTCATCACGAAGTTCGCGCCGGAAGCTCGTGGTCATGGCGTGCCGGAAGTCATGGATGCAATCTATTATGGCGGCGGTGTGATCCGGCCGATTGTCGCCGTGGTAAAGTCTCTGGCCTCAGCGATCGCGATTGGAACCGGAGCTGCCGTAGGACGCGAGGGACCCATCATCCAAATCGGATCGGCTCTCGGCTCAACATTGGGCCAGGTGGTGCGGATGCGGGCGGGACAGCGAATTATTTTGGTCGCTGCCGGTGCAGGTGCAGGCATCGCCGCCACGTTCAACACGCCGATCGGCGGCGTCATGTTCGCTATCGAACTGATGATGCCCGAAGTAAGCGTCCGAACTTTTCTGCCGGTAGCATTAGCGACCGGCACGGCGACGTTTATCGGCCGGTTCTTCTTCGGTCCACAACCCGCATTTAGTGTCCCGCAACTGGCTCCAATAAGTGCTAACGCTAGTTCAGCGCTTGCCCTTTGCCTCTACGCATTGCTTGGAGCTGTCACTGGAGTCGCGGCAGCCGGCTTCGTTCGTGGTCTGCATTTGGCCGAGGACCTTTTCGAAAAGATCAAGGGAAACTACATGCGGCACGTGCTGGGCATGTTGCTGGTGGGCATCCTCATCTATGCCCTTCAGCAAGGCTTTGGCCACTATTACGTCGAGGGGGTGGGCTATGCGACCGTTCAGGCGATCCTGCTCGGGCAATTAACTGCAATCGGTCTCCTCATCCTGCTGTTCCTTTGTAAAGTGCTTGCGACTTCGCTTAGCCTCGGTTCTGGGTCGTCGGGCGGCATTTTTTCACCTTCGCTGTTCATGGGAGCGACTATTGGCGGCGCGTTTGCCATGCTGCTGTCTGCACTTCATCTACCGTTCGCAGTCAATGTTCCGTCTTTCGCCATGGTCGGCATGGGCGCAATGGTCGGCGGCGGTACGGGCGCGGTAATGACTGCAGTGGCGATGATCTTCGAGATGACACTTGATTATGACATCGTTTTGCCACTAATTTTGGCAGTTGCATTGAGCGTCGGCGTGCGCCGCCTGCTTTCCCGCGAGAATATCTACACCTTGAAGCTCTTCCGTCGGGGGCATGTTATACCAAAGGCGTTACATGCAAACATGTTCCTGGTTCGTCGCGCGAAAGAGGTAATGGAAAGTGACGTAGTCATCGCTCCATGTGACATGAGTTTCGATGCATTCTTGTCCCGGCCAGACAACAATGGCCGGCTGCGTCATGTCGCGGTCACCAAAGGCAAGCGCATCGTTGGAGTCCTGCGCGTGAACACAGCGCTTCGGCGCCTGTCGCCACAGGAAGCGCACTCCGGCGTGACGTTACGCGGACATTGCGAGCCGCGACTTCACTGTCGTCCGCGAAGACGATATTGTTTTCGATGTGATCCAGCGTGTGTGGCGGAAGCATGCCAGAATGGCACTTGTCCTACGCGGCGGCGGTATCCCACGACCAGAAAATGTAGTGGGAGTGATCACCAAAGAGCATGTCGCCGATTCTGTTGCGAGCAGTGTGAAGATGTATCCCGCCTGAAGGACGTCACATCGTGCCGTTCGGAAAGTTCAACGACGCGGTAGCGGGACGGCTTCCGGGTAGCCAGATCCGTCCATGGAATGATCCAGCAAAAGACTTTACGTTTGATTTCGCCGTCGGCGTCGGCATACTGAAGACGCGGGGTGGAGCAGCCTGGTAGCTCGTCAGGCTCATAACCTGAAGGTCGCTGGTTCAAATCCAGCCCCCGCAACCAATTTCTTCGCGATCGAAACGACTTGCCGCAAATTGTTCCCTGCGCGAACTGTATCTCCGCCGCTCGGCAAAATGTAATCCAGCGTAGCTCAGTGGTAGAGCGGTCGGCTGTTAACCGATTGGTCGTAGGTTCGAATCCTACCGCTGGAGCCAAATTTTAAACCGCTCACCACGAGCGATTTCTCCAGCTGGCAGGACCGGTTTAGAGAGAAATGCCAGCAGATTTGCCAGCAGACCGACATGCGAAGCAACAATTCGCACCAACTCTGCCGCAACTCCGCCACTACTCGCTAACGGAAAAAATTCGGCGCGTTCATTCTCTTCAACATGGAGAAAAACGTGCAGCTCAAATACCGACTCTATCGCCGACGTAACGGCGTTTTTTACTGGCAGGAAAACGATTCGAAAAAGCAGGGAACACTTCGCACGAACGAAAGGCGCGAAGCCGAGCGGCTCTTAAATGCCATGAACGAGTCACATCGCCAGCCGACGATTAACCTCAATCTCGCTCGTGCCTACCTCGCAGCGCACGATCCAAAAATAGCGCAACGAACCTGGCAAGCTGTGATGGACGAAATGGCAACGCATGGAATTCCGACAACGCAGGAGCGATGCAGCCGGGGATTTCGAAGCAAAGCATACGATCAGATCCGAACTAAACCGCTCGTCCAAACCACCGGAGCCGACCTCCTCGCAATCGTTCATGCCAACGGCAACTGTGTCGCACATTATCTTCGCCGACTTCACAACTTGGCGCTCGATCTCGGTTGGCTCCCGTGGCCCGTTCTGGCAAAACGCGCCTGGCCCAAAATTCGAAGCCAAAGCAAAAGAGCGATCACTGCCGAAGAGCATGAGGCAGTCATCGCCTCTGAAAAGAATCCAGAACGACGCGCTTATTATGAATTGCTTTACGAAACCGGCGCCGCCCAAACCGATGGAGCAAATCTCACAGCAGAAGACATTGACTGGCAGAACGGCATTCTCGTATACCACCGCAAAAAGCTCGGACCGCTCAGCGAGCCATGCCGCCTAACTATCGGAAAGAAACTCAGAACTCTGCTAACGGCTCTTCCATCATCAGGAGATTTGTTCCCCACTATCAAACAAACTTCTGCCAATCATCGCTCGGCAGAATTTCGCCGCAGGTGTCGTGTTGCTGGAATCGTTGGGGTTAGCCTGCACAGCTACCGTCACGCTTGGGCGCAGCGAGCAAAAGCTTGCGGATATCCACAGCGATTCGCACAAGAAGCACTCGGCCACAACAGCCGCGCTGTGCATGAAGCTTACGCTAAAGGAGCGTTGATCATTCTCCCAGCTCTCGACGAGTATGAGCAATCACAAGCCGTCAAACTCATTCCGTTTGCGAAGCCGTCTTTCACCTCGACAACAATATCGGCGATCGGGATTATGGACTCTTGCCAAACTCGGATACAAATACCCTGCTAATCGCGTTTTGGGGCGCAATCACAGGAACGGTTGCCGTCTGTATCCAAGCATTCCAGGACTTTTCCGACCGCGCAAAGTTGGAAGTTAAAGCTTCAATGAGCCAGTACATAAATCGGGCTGTACCCGTCGCCCGACTGTGCGTCGACGTTGAAGTCTGCAACCACGGACGCCGGCCTCTCGTTGTTGAGCATATCGGCGTAATTCTTCCAGACAAACCACAGGATCCAAAACCGATTTCAACGCGAACAAGTGCTCAACTCTTTGACGCCGCTTCGAATGGACAATCGCTCCGACTTGTTGAGGGAGATAAAAAAACATTTCGATATGATTTCTTCCCCCAGCAGCATGCCCGCGCGCTTTGGGAGAAAGGTAAAACAGCACGCGCGTTCGTCCGGCTAACCAACGGCAAGGAGCATTTCGCCACGTACTATCTGATCGATCCAATCCGCTTTCCGCCAGACATACGACCACAAGCACCGCCGCCAAAGTCCAAGTGAGAGCAGTTTACTATATGCACAACCGGGTACGTGCGCCGTCCCCAACCGCATGAAGATTCGACTGGAACGTTTTTCGTACCGCTTCGCAGAGCAAGTCCTCAACAGCAAGCTCGCTATAAAGCAGGAAGTCGAAGACATTTTGACCGACGATGCGATTGAGATCGCCACACTTTCCCGACCTACGTTCAACCGCGTGCTTCGAGATGCATTTAAAGTGCGGGGTTGGACCGATCAGCCTCATGTTTTTGGTCAGGAAGAAGAGCTCGGCGCAAAAATGGACTTCCTCAAAGACCGGGTCGGAATCGAAGTCGGTTTCGGCCACGCTAGTTTCATTGGAATCGATTTACTGAAATTTCAGGTTTCATCTTACTCATCGCTCAATCAGATAGTTGTTGGGATCTACGTCGTCACAACAAAACGTTTTCAAAAACACATGGCCACCCAAAACCAGAACTGGGAAGGCAGCCTGACTTTTGAGAAGGTCGTTCGCTACCTGCCCCAATTTAAGAGCGCAATCCAGGTTCCCATTTACGTCCTAGGAATTGATATTTGAGACGCGGTTGACCGTTTTACGCGCTTAGTTCCTCTCCCTTGTTTCCGGCTGTTCTTTGCCATCCAATGACTCGATAAAGCCCGAGTCACCCGTGCCAACCACTGGGGATTCTCAGCATTTGTCACGATATCGACCGCGGCAAAATATTTCGGCGCATTAGAAGCGGGCTTTCCTAGAGGCGAAATCAGTCGTGAAGCGATCAGTACCCGAAATATCGTGCTCTTGCACTCCAAGCAGCAGCGCTGTTTCCGACGTATTCAGTCTTCCAGGCAGTCTGCGGCAATTCAGCAACGCAAACTTTTCCTGTATTGTTAAGGCGGATCGATTCGACAGCATATCCACCTCAACTTTCTTCTGTTCTTGGATCCCCTGACGACCAGGGATGA
Organism: uncultured Verrucomicrobiae bacterium; assembly: GCA_963757675.1. GTDB lineage: Bacteria > Verrucomicrobiota > Verrucomicrobiia > Chthoniobacterales > UBA10450 > Udaeobacter. The sequence continues at coordinate 304,017 of CAVWTH010000014.1, forward strand.
GACAGATCAACCAAACCGACGAACCGCACTTTCTGCCAGATCTCTTGCCGCTCCAAATACTCCGGGTCAAAACTTAGTAGATATGCGATCTCGGCCTTTTGCAGTGCCCGCTGAAAATTCAATTCTCCGCGCCAGGTCTTCGCAGATTGGATTCCATTCAGTTCATCTTGAACTGATGGCTTTCCCATGATTCGGCGGAGTAGCCGAACCTTCGGTGTGTCCACGAGTACATCTCTAACTCGCGTCCGTTCGATTTTGCCGAAAGCCGACCACAGCCTTGCACCCTTCAGACAGCGCTCCCGACGCTTCGACAGATACTTGCAGAGATAATTGATTGCCAGAGCCGCATCAGTTACTGGTCGCACATCGATCCGTCCGAACCCGTACCGCTCACACATCGACAGAATCTTACGAATCGGAAACCGCCCATTAGTGATCACGTGAAAATGGCATCCGTGTTCTTCGTGAAGTTCCAGCACCCGTACGCCTCGAAACCCCAGGTTCCGCTTCAAAAGCGTGACGAACTGATTCCACAGTTGCATCGCTGTTCTGAGTGAATGCACTTCCCGGAGCGTAAACGTCCAGAGGTACAGCTTCGGATTCTTCCGAACCATCTTTCGAACGGTGAATTCGAACGCAGCCCGACTCTTCATCCGGTTCCCGTCTGAATTGTTCTTTATTGAAACAAGATAAGGCGCGGCGGGGAGCGTGGCGCTCACGCGCCACGCAACCCCGCTCGCGCCCTACGTTTGTCGCTCTAACATTTGAAGGCGCATCAACCGCGAAGTAGGTCGACTTCCGCCTTTTCCAGTACGACGAAATTTGCCATTCCACATGACGCCCGTCGCACCCCGTTCTTCAGTTCAAGCTTGTTGACGGCAACTGCCACTACATCACCGCGCTTGATTTGAACCTTCGCAGCGAATTCATCGGCTTTGATTCCGGCATCAAGAAATACTGAAACCATCACTGGCGATCCGTCCGCCAGTAGTTCCAGATTGAACTTGTACATCCCAAATTCGATCGGAGCGGCATTCTTGTCGCTCTTGTCGAACCGTCTTGCTGTTTCCGCTTTGCCGCCCCGGAACTCGCCCACCAAGACGGGTCCAGTGCGGAGCATTCCGACTATTCTTTTCATTCCAACGAACTTTCTAATCTTTGACTCACAGCCGTCGCCGACCGCGAATCGGTTAAACTTTGGCCGACGGAATACCCACGCGAGTAAACGCCGGTAAAGCCAGTTGCTGGCCAGGCTGGCAATTCATCGGGAGTTCAACCCCGCGCTCGCCAAGCGCGTCATCATTTCGGCCTTGTTCGTTAGAAGAATGCGCAGCGTATCTTCTTAAATCGGCGGGGATTTCAACCCCTTATCCATTTTATTGTCTCGCTGCTTTATATCGTATATATGGTGGCCTGTGAAATCGATTCCACCATCGACGGTAGAAGTTGTCAATCATTTTTTACCAGAATTCGCCTTCGGCGACTGCTCATTGCCGCAGGGCTAGGGGGAAACAGTCTCGTGCGGCGTCTTGTTCTCGAATCGCGGTTGACGTCCTGCAGTGTCTTCCGTGAAACTGCGTCTAACTACAACGTGCCATCTGATCGTACGTCTCGTTAGGCTGACCTCAGTATGTCGAAAAGCCCAAGGACAAAACCCACGGACGAAGAGGTCGATGCTCTTCAGCATCTGCTTGATGACGGATTCCGGCCAGCGATGGTCGTCCGCACCATTCCTCAAAAAGAGGTCGAAGCAAATCTGCCGAAGCCCTATTGGGACAAGACAGTAAGAGCACTGCCGCTTGCTCGAGCTGATGGTCAAAAGCGGATGTTCTACTTCATCACAGAGGAAACGGCGCAATTGGCGGAGCGTCTCGCGGCCGAACAGCGCACGGTTACAGGCTACGCGCTGTGCATTTACTGCAGCGCAATCGGTCCAGATGTCGTGCGCGGGAAGACTATTGACCTAACACGGGTTATTCCAGTGATTCGCGAGCAGACTGGTTGGGACGTTCGGGCGTCAAAGCATCCGAATGTCTTCGAGGTGCACGAAGAGATCCAGGGTGCGGATACAGAGCCGATCAGACTCCGCCTCGACGAAGTCGGCCGAATGGCCCTCGCCCTTTCACTTCGAAATGGGCTTGGTTTTCATGTTGTTGACCATAGCGCTCACCCTATCTTTGTTGGCCAGCCCTTGAAGATCGTTCTCGGTCTCGAAGTGAGGTTGCCGTCACCCGCAAGTGCAGAGGCATACAATCTCGTTGCCGCCGTCGAAGGCGATCCCCGACGATACGGAGCTGCGCTGGCGCTCAGAGAAATCTACAGTCAGGTCACGCCGCGAACTAAGCTAATTATTGCGTGGGCAGCAATCGAAGACTTGTTTCTAAGTAAGCCAGTGCACTTGCTGTCGCCTGCAGCGGTCGACGAACTTGTTGCTCTGCTCGACAAGCACTCCGTGATCCAGATGGATTCCATACTCTTGGATCGAATCACCTCGATTGTTCGAGATCCCAATCTCCTTTCAAAGGAGAATAGAAACGAGCGCCTTGCAGCGCAAATAGCCGCACTTCTCGGTGAAACTTACGAGTCAACATACACGAGGGTACGTAACGCTGCTGCCATCAGGGGCAAACTAGCGCATGCGAATCAAGAGGAGCCGCACGTGCAGGAGCATTTAGACTTTCTCGAACGAGTGCTCTCAGTCGTACTGTGCGCGCCGCAGCTCTTGGCAGGCTCGTCCGGGTGAGCCTAACATCCAACTCGCCGCTGAACGGCCACGGCGCTGCTCATTTGGCTCGCGTTAGTACCCGGCGCTGCCAGCAAAATTGCCAGCAAATTGCAGTGAAAAAGCTCGCGCGAGTAGTTAAAGAGTTTGCTTGATTAGCTAGGTAAACTGCGTTTCAATCGTCTCAAATACAGGGGAAGGAAGCGCCGAATCCTACCGCTGGAGCCATAAGCGCGCGCGAACTGGCGACGACGATACTTCAAGTACAATGAAAGCGTTGTTTTCAGTCATTCTCGCGTTCGCCGTTTGCGCTGGCAGTGTTCAAGCGGGGCCTGTCCGAACAGCGAGGAAAGTAGCGAAAAGCACGGCGACTACAGCGAAGAACGTCGCGCACAGCGTTGTGAAAGGCACCAGAAGAGCTGTGCACACTGTAGTCTATACGCTGACCCGATAATCGAAGCAGGTGCCCGGGCGGCAATAGAGTTCCGGCAGCGTCCGGAGTTCGCATCGGTATGGCGATGTAAAACGGCGGCGAAAGTTCCTTCGCATCGCTGAGTTACCTGGCAGGCATGCAAAACGACGCGCTAGTAAAAAAATGCTCCTGCAATTGCGGTCGTCCCGCGAGTGCGGATAATGCGGCAATGCTTTGTCACTTAATGCGGCCACCGCCGATGCGAGCCGCGAATAAACGGAACACAGTTTCGAACGCAAATTGTTAGAAACTGTCGAACGGGTTTCTGATTTTGTCTTCGGGGAATGATCTCACAACCACTCTTTGATCATCTAATTCCTTCGGCGCGAGCTCGTAAATTTGTCCTGCGCATTTTCGCGGGACTTTTGATCACTGCGATTTTCCTGGGTGGCATTCAGTTACGCCGCTGGGTCGGCGAAAACACGAGGCACGTGCGCTATCAGCACGACGTCGTCAACGCTCTTTATTGGGGCAACGAGACATTGAAAGAAGCGCGCCGATTATCGCCCGACGAAGCGACTGCCGATTCGTGGGCAGGATTCTTGCGCGGTTATTTTGCGCTCTACGACCGCGTAAAAGACGAAGCGTACGAGACGGATTACCATCTCGATTATCCGCCGCTGCGACTTCTGCTCATGGCAATCTGGGCGAAACAGGTGCACAACCAATTTCCCGGTCTTGATGCCGGACACCCAAAGCTCGTCAACCCGTTATTGAAGATCAATATCGTGTTCGAACTGCTTTCTGCAGTGGCGATCTTCTTCCTGGTTCGCTTGTGCCTGCGCCGCTCGTCATCGGCAACCCGGTCGCGCCCGATGAGCGGTTTCCCACTCAACGATCGCGCTTCCATCTATAGTCTTGCCGCAGCGAGTGTGGCATGGCTTGAACCGTCGATGATTCTCGACTCCCACGGCTGGCCTCAGTGGGACGCGCGAATTCTGCCGTTTTATCTTTTTGCCGCGCTCGCAGTCTTGAAAAATCGCTGGTTCGCCTGTGGTTGTCTGCTGGCCGCAGGCGCCATGTTTAAAGGACAACTGCTATTGGTCGCCCCCTTCTTTCTTCTTTGGCCGCTCTTGCAAAAACAATGGGTCCCAACGCTTCGCATGCTCGCCGGCTTCACGATAACGGCTGCGTTGATGGTTTCACCGTGGCTATTGCGTAATCCCGCGGCCTGGATTGCCATCGCCGCTGTCGTTGCACTGAGCTCTTGTTTGGTCTTGCGATATAAATTGCCGTATCGAGGAGCGTGGCTCGCCGGAATTATCGGGTGCGCCATCTTCATCATTGGTGCGTTTACTGGCGGCAGTTTTGCCTGGTTGGAGATCGGCTTTATCTACGGCAGCGAACATTATCCTTACCTGTTTATCAGCTCATGCTATAACCTGGCATCACTGCTCTCAGATCTTGGCTGGTCATTAAAGGATTCGCTCTTGTCGGCACATCTAGGCACGCTGCATTTGCATCTTACGTTGCAATGGGCATTGCGTCTGCTCTACCTCGGCACGCTGGTGTTATGCGCCGGCGGCGCGGCACGGCATCTGCGCAATCGCGATCCGCGCGTGCTGATCGCCATCGCGGCGCCCTGGTTACTGATGTTCGCGCTCCTTGGTCAGATGCACGAGCGTTATCTTATGTGGGGCGCGGTCGTCAGCGCCGTCGCGCTGGGCGTCAACATCCGCTTGAGCATTATTCACTTCATCATCTCGGCCGCGAGCACGGCAATGATCGTCTACGTCATGCTGATCGATAAGAAACTCGACGCGACGCTCCGGGCGATTGATGTGCTTGACGGCATACGGCCGTATGCATCGGTTCTTGTGCTGGCTTGCGTTGCTACTTACCTATGGGATGCGCTTGGTCTGCGCATTCCCGCTTTAGAACGTGGAGCCGCCAAACCGGCCACCGAGCCTTCCCTCGCGCTCGGACCGGAGCCTGAGGAAGCCTGACTTCCGCTAGCCCATTCGGCTCCGCACAAACGCGAAATACAATACCAGCACAAGCGCAAGCAGGTACGTGAGCCAGCTGATCTCGCGTGCGCGACCGCTGAACGCTTTGATAACGGCGTAGCTGATGAATCCAAGCGCCAGACCGTCGGCAATGGAGTACGACAACGGAATGCCAACGATTATCAGGAAGGCCGGAATCGATTCGGTGTAATCCTTCCAGTCAATCTTCGCCACATTTTGCATCATCATGGCGCCGACGATCGTCAGCGCCGGCGCAGTGATGGGTGGATACGCGCCGATCATCGCAATCAAAGGACTAAAAAATAGCGCAACCAGGAAGAGCGCGGCGACAACCAGCCCCGTCAGGCCTGTTCGTCCTCCCGCTTCCACACCAGCAGCGCTCTCGATGAAGCTGGTGACGGTGCTGGTGCCCAGCGCAGCACCTGCCACCGTGCCAATCGCATCCGAGACCATGGCCTGTTTCGCACGAGGCAATTTATTGTCACGCATGAATCCGGCTTGCTCGCAGACACCGATCAATGTGCCGATCGCATCGAATGTGAACATGAAAAGAAAAACAAAAACAAACGGCAACATTGCCGGCGTCAGCGCATGCCCGACGTCCATTTTGAGAAAAGTCGGCCCGAGCGATGGCGGAAGCGCAACAATCGCTTGTGCAAATTCAAAGCGTGTGGCGAGCATCGACTCAGCCACCTCAGGCGCCCCGGAAATTCTTGAGGGCATGTGCGGCAATGCAAGCTTGAGCAGACACGCCAGCGCTGTCGCGATGACAATACCCCACAGAATCGAGCCCCGGACGCGCCGCGCATGCAGGACCGCCGTCGCCAGCACACCCACGAAGAACACAATCAAATCGGGCGACGCGAAGTGTGCATTTAGCTTAACGGCCGTGGCGGGATCTTTGACGATCACACCGGCCTGCTGCAATCCGATGAATGCAATGAACAGGCCGATCCCTGCCGCAATACCGTTTTTCAGACTCGGGCTGATTGAATCAAAAATAAGTTTGCGCAACCCGATCAGCGACAAGATCAAAAACAGCACGCCGGAAACGAACACCACGCCCAGCGCGACCTGCCACCCATTGGTGAAGCCCGCCGCGGTGGCTGCCGGAATCGCTGAGAAAACAAAAAAGAAATTTTCACCCATCCCGGGCGCCTGCGCGATCGGGTAACGCGCATAGACGGCCATGATCGCCGTCGCCAACGCCGCTGAGAGACAGGTCGCCGTTGTTACTGCACCGAAATCCAGACCTGTATCGGTGCCAAACATTTTTCCCGAGAGCACCGCCGGCTGAACCACAATGATGTAAGCCATCGTGAGAAACGTGGTCACACCGGCCAGCGCTTCCGTTCGCGCATCGGTTTTGTTCTCCGATAATTTGAAGAGGCGCTCGATCATATAGCTTCGCGGCACCGCTGCGATCCTAGTCTGTCGACATATTTCGCGTCCAGTCGCACTGCACCTGACCATGTGCACCCGCCGACACGGCGTTCGAGACAATTATTGGCGCGCGAGACGACGGAACAAAAAGAACGCCTAGCACGATGAAGAGAACATTCGGAAACCAGACCAGTAGCTCCGGATGCGCATGCGGATTTCCGCGCAATGTATCGCCGATAATGACGAACAGAAAATAGGTTGTAGCGACGATCAACGCCATGGCAAACCCGATTGAAGTCTCACGCCGATGCGCCGTGACGCCAAGCGGCACACCGATGATTGCGAAAGCAACACACGCGAACGGAAATGAAAACCGTTTGTTCAATTTCCGTTCGGCTGGCGCTCTGTTCCCGCTTGTTCTCACTTTTTAATTGGTCGAGCAATTGCTCGATCGACAAAGCAGAACGGTACGGGCGTTTTTTCTCCTTTTCATATAGCTCCTCGAGACTGATGGGCAACGTGCCTTCCACCATGTTGATGCCGTCGCGTATCTTGTGCAGGTTGAACGGATCCTTCGCATCGCGCTCCTGGTAACGCGCCCCATAGAGGTGCATCAGGATTTGTTTGTTCGCTAAATCCGCCTCGAGCATACCGGTTCGCGCGTATGTGACCTTCACCGGGAGCGCTTTGTCGTTCATCTCGAAGACTGTGATGTTCTCGAGTTTGTTCCCTTCCTTTTTGCCGACGTAGATCCTTCGGCCAGGGAACTGATCGATCACCTGGTCACTTCCAAAAAGGGCCATCGGGTTTCGCGTTGCCAGATCGAAGATGGTGCTGCGCAATTTTTCCTGCGCAGCTGGCGCGGCCTGCACATTGAGCCATAGACAGATCACCGTGCAGATCACCGCGATCGCACCCAGCGGAAGGCAGATCCGCGTTATGCTCACGCCATTTGAGCGCAACGCAATCAATTCATTGTCCGCGGAGAGCCGCCCGAATACAAGTAGGATCGCGGTCAGTAAACCCCAAGGTATGGTGAAAATCAGTGAGAATGGCAGCACATAAGCGATAAACGCGATGAGGTATTCCATTGGCACATCGTGGTTCACCAGCAACGGAAGAAGTTTCCGGAAAATATTCCCAACAACGAGCACCAGACTCAGCACCGCGATCGCGAAGAGGACGTTGACCAGCAATTCACGACTAACAAATCGGTCGATCAACTTCATTTTTCAGCAAGGATATTAGCACAATTCAGATTTTTCTTCATAACTTGGGATATAGGAGTTCCTATTCGGAAGATTGTCCATCCGCTGATTGCGTCATGCTCAGGCAGTGCATATGCTCGCATCGACGTGACAGGAAGGGCGCTAGAATCCGCTCACGAAATTTCGTGTCAATCAGCTCCGTCGCGTGAGTAGGAAATATCCGATTTGGGGATTGGTCTTTCGATCAACTGACCGGAATGGCGCAATAGCAGCGTTCTGCAGCTTGGGCATCAATTCCGAGATTTTATCCTTGGGCACGACAAGGGCATCGAGCGCTCCGCCGTTCCATTCCCGAACCGCTTCACTCGGCTGGAGAAAATGCGGTTTCTGCAAGTAGAGCAGCATCCCTTCGTAGCCTCCGCCCTGGCCGGAAATCACTTCGTAACGCCAATGATGGGCGATAGCCTGTTCATTCACCGCGCGGCTGAAAACCTTGAGATGATCGGCGTGGTCATGATAATCGGACAGCATTTTTGCGGTGGTATAGCCGCCGCTAAACACGATCGCGAAGAGCAATGCCGCAGCGCTCCATTGCAGGATGCGCTCATCAGCTTGCCTTATTCGAAAGCCGCCAGCGATCTGCGCAGCGAGCAGCAAGCAAAGCGGCGGCACAACCGGGTAAATGCGGTCGACGCGTTTCGACGGAACCAGCGACATCACGACAAAACCACCCAAGCTCCAGCAAACCAGCCACAAGATATCCGGTTCTGTCTGGCGGAATAGATTGCGAATTCCCGAGCGCGTTCGGCGGAAGGACAACACACCGAGTACGAGGATCAGCACGCTCCATGGCGCGAATTTATGCAGCAGGTGCGGGAGATAAAAAAGGACCGGTTGCGGGCGATGCACAGTTTGGCTGAACCGGCCGAGAAATTCCTTAATGATGACCTGCTCATAGAAGCCCGGGACGAACTTGATACCGCAGATCACCCACACTGAAAATAACGCGAGAGACGCAATCCATGGCCACCAGCCGCACCATGCATTCGCCCCACTCCGCTTCCCGGCGAGCCATTGAAACAGGACGACGCCTGGAAGCAAAAACGCAAGGACGATCGGCCCTTTGATGAACATGGAAGCGGTGAGCAGGGCGAACACTTCCCATTGCTCGCGCGGCTGCCACGACTCGCGGGCGCGAATTTTTTGCCAGATCAAAAGACCCAGCAGAAAGATCACCAACGCGAGCGGCATGTCGGTGCGCACCGAAGTCGGCAAGGCGCACACTCAGCAGATTCAGGCCAAACGCACCTAAGGCGATCAAGGCCGCGGTGGCTCCGTATGCGGCAATCGCCGAGCGGAACAACATGGTCGCCAGTACCACTGCCGTCAGGAACGAAGGAAGCCGCCACGCAATATCCCACGACCGCGTGATCGCGAAGATCGCGGCCGAAACCCAACCAATGAGCGGCGGTTTTTGCGCAATCAATTCATGCGGAGTCCGCTGAAAGAACCAGTGACCTTCCTTGATCATCTCGAACGAAGTAAACGCCTGCTGCGCCTGGTCGTAATCGTCCAGCTGCCACGGCAGATTCGTTAGGGCAAACAAGCAGAGGATGACCGCGCTGATCACCCAAACCGTGCGCCGACTCTCCAGAAAATTCTTTGCCCATGACGCTTCCGTGCTCATTCGACGATCTAGTGCACCGCCAATTGCTAGTTACCACTGCGGCACTACATTCGCGAGACTAAAACTCACGGCAGCAGAAACCGGATTCGCGAAAACATGTGTGGAATTGCAGAGTTCGAAGGCCGAAGACTAGCTAAAGCCGCGTCTTTGCGTCGTTGAAGCCGGGTGGGAAAGTAGGACATAATCCTACTTAAAAAATCGCTTTGTAATTGTTATTCCATTAGGCGTTCTTCATGATTCGGTCCGATTGCATCATCCGACGTTTGAACGCATCTTTGACCAGGGTGACGGTGATAGTTTTAGAGACTAACGGTGCCTCCGGGCGCCATCGCACACTGTCGGCGATGCCTCGCGCTGCTTCTTTTTCTTCGCCATGCAAACGATAGGAGCGGCCATTCTTTTTTGTACGGCGTTCCGCTTTTCAGGCAAGTTCTTCTAGACGCGGGGGGTCATGTAGCGCGACCGGAAAATTTGATCTGGTCGTTACGCCTTGGCTTCGGTTACTGCGGCGCCCAAGTGCCAGCTCCGGGAGGTTCCTGAAGTGTGTGGTATCTGCGGCAATGTCGCCTTTTCCAGCTTAACGTCTCCCGAAGCCGCTCACCTGCGAGTAAAGGCAATGCTCCGGTCCCTGTCGCACCGCGGACCGGATGCCACCCGCCAAGTGGATACAGACCTGGCAGTCCTGGGTGCGACGCGTCTGGCCATTCGTGGTCTCACCGACCAGCTCAACCAACCGTTCGCGGATGCGGAGAGCGGCGTGATAGCGGTCTGCAATGGAGAGATTGACAATCATCGTGAGTTGGGACGGTGGCTGGCGGAGCGCGGCCGTCCGGTGCAAGAGGAGACGGACGTCGCAGTGATCCCAGGGCTTTATCTAGAACTTGGCGTGGCATTCGCGAAGCGGCTCATCGGGGCTTTTGCTATTGCAGTGTGGGATCCGCGCAACCAGCGTCTTACCTTGGTGCGCGACCGTGCCGGGGAACGCCCGCTGTTTTATGCAAGGAACCCAAAACGAAATCATTTTTGCGACTGAGATTGCTGCCTTGGTCGACCACGGTCGCTTGCCATTTAACCTCGACCAGGAGGCGCTGCGAAAATATCTTCAGTTCGGAATCTTTCCCTCACCGGACACGCCGTTCAACGAAATCCGCAAGGTCGCGCCGGGTGAATTGATCCGGTTCGACACGGGTGGCGTATGCCGAAAGGCTTTCTGGCGCTGGCAGATCACAGAGACGGTCAAACAACGGTCATCGCTTGACACGTTTGATCAAACATTCCGCACCGCCATCAGTCGTCAGACCGACGTCGATGTGGACTTCGGTGTCTTTTTGAGCGGCGGCATTGACTCGTCGCTGGTTTCAGCAGTGGTCCGCTGACTGCACCCGAATCGACCATTAAAAGCCTACACCTTGCGCTTTGAGGAACAATCGTTCGATGAAGGCCGCTTCGCGGCGGCGGTGGCGAAACAATTGAAAATGGAGCTCGTGACAGTGCGGGTCGAACCCGATGATGTGCTGGATGGATTGAAATCGCTCATCCGTATGGTGGGCGAACCTCTGGCTGACCCAGCATGGGTTCCGACGAGTTTGCTCGCCCAACGCGCAGCACGGGAAACCAAGATGGCGCTTGTCGGGGAAGGCGCGGATGAATTGTTTGGCGGTTATCCGACTTACATCGGGGCTGGAGCTGCCGAACGCTTCGTTCGGTTGCCGAGCTGGCTCAGGTTCGCCATCCGCCGAGTGGTGGAGACGCTTCGACCGAGTGAGAAGAAGGTGACGATTTCCTTCTTGCTGAAGCGTTTCGTCGAAGGTGCGGGTTGGAATGACATGACGCGACACCGACTCTGGGTTTCCACCATCACTCCGGCGCTGCTGCGCGGCGAGGCGTCGAGCCGATAGATTTGGAAAGCCATGACACGGACGGTGGTGATCTATTGGACCGGGCGCAACGGTGGGATTTGGAAACGCTGCTGGCTGAGGGGTTACTGACCAAGGCCGACGCGCGAGCATGAGTTCGGCGCTGGAACTGCGTGCGCCCTTCCTGGACGAAGGCGTAATGGAATTCGCGAAAGCGCTTCGCGTCAAGGATCGAGTGCGCGGATTCAAGACAAAGGTTTTCTTAAAGCGCTATGCCCGGCGTTACCTGCCGAATAACATCGTAAACCGGCGCAAGCGTGGTCTCTCAGTGCCCATCGGCAGCTGGCTACGCGGTCCTCTGAAAGAATGGGCGACCGCCACCTTGGAAAACGGGCGCTTGGAACAGGCCCGGGATTCACACGTCTGCCGCTATGGAACTGCTTCTCCGAACATTGCCAGCGCAAAGCCGACCATGCCCGCGCCCTTTGGACCCTGCTCGTCCTGGGGGAATGGCTGGATTGGGTGGCGACGGACACCGACTGCCGTTAAACAGGTCAAGGCCAAACCGGCATTCTTCGCTGATCCGCCGAGCAAATTCAGTGAAAAGGGATTTTTCGCACCCGCTTGCAGCAGTTCACGTGCAGCTTCCGCCGATCAGCTGTTCCAGAGGAAGTAGATATGGAAATGAGTGGTCGCTCGCCCACGATGTTCTGACCAGAAATCATCAACCAGCTGCGAGTGCTTGAACTCGTCTTTCATTTCTTGCGGCAATTGCGTCTTCCCAACGATGACAAAGAGTGCCCGCGTTCCGCGCTTGACGGTATAACCCGGCCAGAGCGTGAACTGGCTTTCGCCATAAGGTTCAGGTTGCACGTAGGCAAACGGATGATCTGGCAGATAGAACTGCATCATGCTGGCGGGCACGCGGTCGTTACCGATCAACAGATCAGGATGCGTCTCTTGGCGCGCTTTCTCTACATGCTTGGCGAAATCCAACCAGCCCTCGGCGCGGCGCAATGGGTCATACTTCAAGGGCAGTCGGAGAAAAATTACGGTATGAAGGAAGACTGTCTCAACCAAACTCAGTGCCAGTGCGGACCGTGTCACCCAGCGCCATGTGGGGTTCCGCGCCATCAGCTGTCGCCAAAAGACCACAAGCAGCACAATTCCGGTAATCATGGAAGGAGCGATCCAGTTGGGTTCTCCCTTGCTGTTCAGTCCGAGGACGAGATACATGACTTGCACCGGCAAGAACTGGCTCAAGAGATGTTTAACTCGCGCTTGATTGCCATGAAGCCGCCAGAGTCCAATAGCGGCGACGAATATGCCAGCCATGATTAGTGGCGAGACCACCGCGAAAATTTCTCCCAGATATTGGAGGAATTCCCAGGGATGGATGCCGAAGGAGTGCCGGATACCACTGCGTTCGTGCAGTGCCTGAACATGGAGCCAGCCTGTCTGCACATTCCACCAAAACACCGGAGATGAACTCACTCCAAACACAACCAACGTTGCCAGACTTTGCCGGGTAAAGAGGAAATGCCGGTGTGGCTTCGACCAACAGAGAAACAGCGCAACCCCAACCAACTGGACTGCGTTGATGAACTTGGCTAGGAAGCCGACGCCGACGGCTAGTCCGAGCAGCACCCAATAACGCATTTTCCGGGTTTCGAAAGCCGACCACGACAGATTCGCGCCCCAGGCCCAAAAAAATACGCTTAAGGGGTCGATCGTCATCAGAATGGATCCGACTGCGAAGAGTGGAATGACTGCCGCGACGCCAAGGCACCACAGCGCAGTGCGGTCGTCTGTAGAATCGCTGCGCCAGCCGAAACAACTGAAATGCGGTACCGGCGCTGAGAACGACCGCAAAAAAACGGACACCAAATACCGTGTCACCGAAGAGGCGCGTACCCAGCGCTATAATCCAAGCTACCAGGGGACCCTTGTCACGGTAGGAAAGAGCAAAGTGTTTTGACCAGACCCAGAAATATGCTTCGTCCGGGACAAGGCCGATGCAGCGAACGTACCAAAATCGAAAGAACGTCACCAGGACGATACCTGACAGAGCGAGATGTACGGGGCGCATGCCCCGAACCAGCGCGCCTTTTGTTGCGGTTGCTCCCGTGGGACCAGTGGCCAGACTCATACTGGGAGCTTGCTTACTCCACCCTGCTTATTTCTTCCGGCTTTCTCAATTCGATCACGACCTTTTTTGGAACGACAACATGGCGCGAGAAACTGATTTATTTCAACCGAGTGCGATGCCCGCAAGCGGAATCTGAACCGCGCGATGACGCTCACGCCGATTGGCGCGCAACGCGATCAGTTCATTGTCCGCCGAGAGACGGCCGTACACGAGCAGGATCGCAGTCAGCAATCCCCACGGAATTGTAAAGATAAGTGAGAACGGCAGCACATAGGCGATGAACGTGATCAAATATTCCATCGGCACGTCGTGATTGACCAGCAGAGGCAACAGCTTCCGAAAAATATTCCCCACCACAAGAACCAGGCTTAGCACCGCGATCGCGAACAAAACGTTCACGATCAGTTCGCGGCTAATAAATCGATCGATCAACTTCATCTTCCGCCGCAAAAGTTAGCACAAATTGGTAGGGACGCCGCGCTGCGGCGTCCGATCAGCGCAGCGCACCGACCCCCTACCAAATTGTAGATAATTTGGTAAGCTCAACACCGGATGAGCAGGAGTATTTACGATGTCGCGATAATCGGAGGCGGGCCGGCTGGCAGCACGGCTGCGGCGCTGCTCGCGCGCGCCGGACGGCGGGTGATTGTTTTCGAACGCGAAACATTTCCGCGCTTTCACATTGGCGAATCGCTGTTGCCGTTCAGCATGAAAGCGTTTGCCCGACTCGGACTGCATGAAAAATTTTTGCGCGCCGGGTTCCAAAAAAAATATGGAGGCGAAATCATCGGCGCGTGTTCCGATACTGGAACCAAATTTTACTTCAAGGACGGGTACCGCTCGCAAACCGATCACGCTTATCAGGTCACGCGCAGTGATTTCGACAAGATGCTGCTCGATCATGCAGCCGAATCAGGCGCGGACGTGCACGAAGGGACTCCGGTTGATGCAGTCGAGTTCTCCAATGACGGGGTCGAGCTGGCGGTCAGATCCGACGGCTCGCCTCATCCGATTCGGGCGCGTTACCTTGTCGATGCCAGCGGCCGCACTTCAGTTCTGGGCAGGCAATTCAAGCTCAAAAAGACCTACGATCATCTGCAGAAGCTGTCCATCTTCGCCCATTACGATGGTGTCTGGCGCGCAAAAGGTATCGATGGGACGCTGACAGTTTTGCTTCGTGCCGCCGATCGTTGGTTCTGGTTAATTCCACTCACTGGCGACCGCACCAGTGTTGGAGTGGTTCTCGACAGTGAAACTTTTCGCAAGTCCAACCTCGGCGCCGAAGATTTTCTGGAACAAGCGCTGGCGGAACAGCCAACGATCGCCAAACGGATGGAAAACAGCCGGCGCGTCTCGAAAGTCTATGTGGAAGCAGATTTTTCCTATAGAAGCGCACAGTTGTACGGCGACCGCTGGTTACTTACGGGCGATGCCGCCGGGTTTATTGATCCAATCTTTAGCAGCGGAGTTTTCCTGGCGGTGTTCAGCGGAGAAAAATGCGCAGATGTCCTGACCGAAGTGCTCGATCACCCGCAGAAGGCCAAACGCTTGTTCGCGCAATACGAGCGATCGGTGAATCGCGCGATGGACGTTTATCTTCGATTCGTCAATGCCTGGTACACAAAGGAGTTCATCGAGGTTTTCCTCGCGCCGCGCAGTGTGCTGGGTCTTGCACCAGCCGTAAACGCGGTGCTTGGCGGAAACGTGGGCAACAGTTTCCCGATTCGCTGGAGAATGTGGGTCTTTTATTTTCTGGTTTGGCTGCAACGCCACCATCCAATCGCGCCGAGGCTTACGCTCGTGCCAAAGAAAGAAACGCCGGCTTCGCAGGCCGAGACAAGTCTGGCGCAATAAAAGCGATGCGAAGACGCATCGCGCTTCAAAAACACTTCGTGCAAAACGCATCAGAGGTTTGTGTCCGGTTTTGCGGAAGCTTTCGGACCGCGCACTGCCTCCCCGCCCGTGTGCGGGCGTCCTCGCGTCGCTTTGCTCGCTACGCGCAACCTCATGCACGAGGTTTTGAGCCGCGCGCCACGTGGTTAAGCTCTATTGTCGCGATCGCTTGCTACCTAACGAGTTGCTTAACCACTTCAAACCATCAATTCGCCCAGCCGGCTGCGGGATGGCAAACCAAGGCGGGCCAATTGATGTATCGAACGCCGAAGACGACGCTGATCGGCGAGGCAGTCGTGCGCTTTTCAAGAACGGGCGATTTTGAGTTAACGGTGTCAAAAGGGCCTGGCTTCACTTTGTTATCTTTGCGGCAGGATGCGGGGTTTGCCGAATTGAACGCTACGTTCACGGGCCAGCATTGGTCTGGTTCTGTCGCACAGGCGACTCCACAGCTGCGCGGCTGGCTCGGATTACGCGATCAATTCCTTCGCGCGCCGGATCGTAAGACCCTGCGGTACACCGCCGGCGATGAGACGTTTCTATTCCGATTCTGAGTCCAGTTCTCCGCTGAGGACAGCGGACGCTACAGCGTCAAATCTTTTAGTGTGCGCTGTCCTCAGCGCATCTTCGGATTGTCTTTGCGTTGATTCCTGTTGAATGATGGTCTGCTCATGCGGACCAGCGACTTCATTGCCCGAACCGTGACCCAGCGTCGCGCGGTGGTTTGGCTCGGCCTGGCTGCGCTAAGCATCACGTGTATCGCGATTCTCGCGACGTCATTGCGACTGGACTCCGAAATTTTCAACGTTTTGCCCGGAAAATTTTCATCGGTGCAAGGGCTGAAAATTTACGATCACGATTTTGAGCAAACGCGTGAACTCACGTTCGCACTTGTCTGTGATCCGCAAGATGTCGAGAAACTGGAGGAATTCGCGCCGGTATTTGCAGAACGTCTGCGCCAGCAACCGTGGGGTGCGCGCGTGCTCGCGGGTTCGCCCATGGCTACCCCCGAAGGCATTCGCGATCTTCAATCAATCGCGGTCCCGCTGCTTCTCAATCTGCAACCCGGCGCTTTCGACGAGGCGATGTCGATTCTGCAACCGGACAAAATTCGCGAGCGCCTTCATCGCCTGCGTCAGCAGATCGAGGCGGGTTCGCCACGTCCGCAGTTCGAGCTGTCATTCGACCCGCTCGGCCTGATCGCACCCGCGCTCAAGCCTTTTGCTCAAAGCACCGCGATCGAACAGGAACAACCCCTCACCTCGCCAGATCGCACAATGCGAATCTTTCTGGTGGTGACAAACCAAACTTCCATCAGCGCGTTTGAATGCCAGCGTCTGATGCGGCGGGTAAATGAATTTCGCAAAACCGCAGGCGAAGGATGGGACGGCAGCCACCCCTTGCAAGTTCTCGTGACCGGCCGGTCGGCATTTGTGTCCGAGATTTCACTGAGCATGCGCTACGACGTCGTGGCGACGTTGCTTGGCTCAGTCGTGCTGGTGGGCACAATTTTTTTTGTCGGGTTTCGTCGATGGCTGCCTCTGCTGGGGATGGCGTTGTGCCTTCTTCTCTCCTGTCTCGTAGCGCTCACGGCAGGCCAGCTTCTTTTCGGACGACTGAGCATGATCAGCGTCGGCTTTTGCGCCATCCTGGTGGGGCTGGGAGTCGATTTCGCAATTCTCACCATTGGACGCTATCACCAAGCGCGGGCTGACGGCGAACCACATCAGCAAGCCATCGCCACCTCAGTGGCAAAGCTTGGACGCGCCATATTCTTTGGCGCGCTCACAACGGCGGTGGGGTTTCTCGCTCTGGTGCTGAGTGGCGCCATGAGCTTTTCCCAACTCGGCGTGCTCATCGCCATCGGGATTTTTGTAGCCGGCTTGTTCATGTGTTCGATTTTATTTCTTTTTGTTCGCAAGCAATACGTCGCCGCTGGCCGTGACTGGTTGTTCGAAGTTGTTCGAAAATATGTCCGCTCAACTGTGCGCAAACCTGCGACCGCACTGATTGTTTCAGGCGCGGTCTTGTTGGTGCTGACTGCGATCGGTTTTTCACCAGTTCCCCCACTCCAGTTCGAGGCCAGCACGCGTTCACTCCAGCCCAAAAACATTCGGGCCGGTCAGGCGCTTGATACCATTATGAACAAAATGCCGATCCGCTGGGAGCCGGTTCTGGCGATCGTTCGTGCCACAAACTCACAGGAATTGCATGAATACTGGCAAAAGCTTTCTGCGCATTGGCGAGAGCTCCAGGAAGCCGGCAAGATCAAGGGGTTCTCCACGCCGGCGGCGCTTTGTCCGTCTCCGATCTGGATGGAACGAAACCGCGACCGTTTGCGCGCGGTGAATTTTCAGGCGGCGCGCGACGGGTTGAGCCAAACTCTCGAGGGCGAGGGATTCAGCGTAGAAGCGTTCGCTCCAGCGTTTGCGTTGCTCGACGATTTGCAACGCGTGGCTGATGCGAACGCTCCATTGCCGAATTGGCGGACGCAATTGCCGAAATCATCCAGCTGGTGGTTTTTAATCGACCGCTACTTCGGGCGAGACCCGTTGCTAACGACTGGATTTGTCACGACGAATCAAAGGCTGGCAACGCACGCGCAAAGCGACGAATTGGGACGCGCTCTACCAGTGGCCGGCGTCCCCGTCGTTCTCACCGGCTGGACCTATGTGCTCGCCGATCTTCAGCCGTGGTCGCACCATCAACTGCTCCTGATCAGCGCGCTAATGGCGATCTTCGACCTGTCGCTGCTGGCGATTTTGTATCGTGACCTCCGGCTCTGGCTCATTCAGGTGATTACACTCGCGTTCGGGATCGGAGCGATGATCGCTTCGATGAAGATACTGCACATCCATTTGAATTTACTCAATGTGCTCTCGTTTCGTCTGGTGCTGGCCATCGGTGTGGACTACGGAATTTACGTCGTCCTGGTCTGGCAAAAAACGCGTGACACCGAGCACGACGTAGCCGGCGTAGTAAAACCGGTTTTGCTCGCAGGGTTGACCGCAATAAGCGGTTTCACCTCCCTCGCTCTTGCGCGAAACCCGGCGCTCACCAGCCTCGGCGTCGCGTGTGCCATCGGAATTTTCTGGAGTTTGGTCGCGACAATTTTTTTCACTTTACCAGCAATGGCAGCAGCCAAACCAAGGCGTAGCACGGAGATCGCGTAAGCCTTCTCTGGTCCCGGCGCTTTCCGTTCCACCAAAGGCCTGTTAGACTAGCAGGAAAATGCGCCGGCTGGGACTGCTATGGCTAAACACGATTTTCTCCTTGATTCCCGCTTCGCTTTTCGCGGGCGCAGCTGTTGAGGGACGCGTAGCACTTCCAAAATCGCGTTCAGCGCCTGTTCAAGCTAAGCGCTACGAGATCGTGACTAAAGGCGGAGTTCTCTCCACGCAACCGCCGCTGGCTGTGGTTTATCTCGATGGCAACTTTCCTCGACCAGCTTCATTGCCAACCAAAGAGGTCGCACAAAAGAATTTAACCTTTCTCCCCGCACTCCTGGCGGTAGAGGCGGGAACGAGAGTTACGTTTCCGAATCTCGACGACACCTATCACAACATTTTTTCCTATTCGCTCAGATGCGCATCAAGGAGAAGCTCGCATTGCGTAACGCTGCCGAGTTGCGACAAAAAGCTCGGGAATGGCTAGCCAGATCTGCCGTGAACCGAATACGCGAAGATCCGGAACCGGAGTTCACGAATGGAGCACGATTTTGCACCGGTCTCTAATGGAACCCGCGGTCGACGGCCAGCGGGTACAACGGACTTTTAGAATGCAATCCGCTCCTATACGTTTGCTAGATGCGCACGCTGTTATCTGCGGCTCTTGTTTTCCTGGTACTCACGTGCATTGCGAACAGCGCGCCGCTTTCAGAGGCTGAGCTCAAAAATCTTCTTGCGGCGATTCGACAGAACCGGAGCACGCAGTCTGATTTTCAGGAAGAGAGAGTGATTCGGTTGATGAAAAAACCGATCGTGAGTTCGGGTACAGTTTGGTTTCAGCCGCCGAACAAGTTTCGGCGCGAAGTGAAAGGCAATTCGCCCAGCGTCACGGTGAGCGATGGCCGCGACCTGTGGATTTATTATCCGAACTTCAAATCAGCCGAGCGTTACCCACTGGGCAAAGGATCGCCGCTGGATGCCACGGTAGCGGCGATCAATTCCGCGCTGAATTTGGAAAATATCGAAACGAGTTTCAAGATCACCGCAACAAAGACCGACAACAGATACGAGCTTGCCCTGCTGCCACGTAATGCAGCAATGAAACGAGTTTTTCAAAAACTGGATCTGGGGATCAACAACGAATTCCGCGTTGAGCGCACCGATATGCTGTTGCCGAACGGCGACCGAATCGTCACCACGTATTCCAACCAGAGGCGCGCGTCGATTCCTCCCTCCACATTTGAGTTTAAGCCGTCGCCAGGAACGGAGGTGACGACTCCGCTGGGACAATAGTGGTAACCCTCACCCTCCCCTCTCCCTTGCCAAGGGAGAGGCGCCCCGTTAAGCGTCATGGCTGCATCTGTTCTCGACCGACTCCGGATTGGCCTCTAGAAGAGAGCTACAGTGGTGCGAACTTTAGTGGCCTTTTACCTTTCAATTGTCGTAGTCGCCGTCGCGTCGGCGCACCCGTCACCGACACCGAATCAAATTATTTCCCGTATTCCGCGGCAACCAGTTGAATCGACTGCTATTGCAAAGATCGGGTACAGCAAGCGCTGGCACATTCTCGAAATCGAATTCGTAAACGGCCCTGTTTACCGTTACCTCGATGTGCCGCCCACGGTGTATCGCAACCTGATGTCCGCTGAATCAAAGGCGCGCTTCTACGATTCAAATATCAGGCGGCACTATCGGTCAGTTTTGGTTCGGTCGCAGCAAAAGGAACGGGTCACAAAGTGAATGAATAGATGCGCAGAATCCCCGCGCATCAGCGTGCGGAATATTCAGCGAAAAATTTCGGTGAACGTCGCCGAACTCGAAAAGTTCGCAGGCAGCGCCGTGGAACATTGTTTCAAATTGCGAAAAGGGAAACGAACTGAGTTGCGCACCTTGGACGAGATCTTTATCTGGCTCATTTCCGATAGGCGGATCGCGTTTCTGCATCGGAAATTTATGCGAGAATCGGGGCCGACTGACGTGCTCACATTTCAACACGGCGAAATCTTTATCAGTGTCGAGACGGCACGACGCCAGGCCCGGGCATTCGAAAATTCGTTAATGCGCGAGCTCAAGCTGTACATTGTCCATGGACTTTTACATCTGCACGGATTCGAGGATCAAACGCCAACTGAGGCGCGCGAGATGAAAATGGCGCAGGAGAGAATTCTTCGTTGCGCGCGGTAACCGGGGATCGATGATCCCGGCAAAACGAATAATCTAAGCTCCGGCCGATGCCAGCTACAGGTTTGAACTGGGGGCGGCCTATGTTAGCATTTTTTCCATGACTGTAGAGCCACTTTGCACGGAAGTGGCGGGCCCTCTAATCGCCGGAGCCGCAATCCTTCCGAAGGATGCGACGCAATCCACTGTTGGCGCGCCGACGATTGAAAAAGAAACGGATACAGAAGAAGCGCTCGATGTTCCGTGGCAGGTGGTCGTCCACAATGATCCGGTGAATTTGATGAGTTACGTGACCATGGTTTTCCAACGCGTCTTCGGTTATCCGCGCGACAAAGCGGAAAAGCACATGCTGGAAGTGCATCACCAGGGGCGTTCCATTTTGTGGAGCGGCATGCGGGAGCGAGGCGAACTTTATGTGCAGCAACTGCATGGATATCTGCTGCTCGCTACACTGGAGAAGGCTTGTTAGCCATGGAGATTCGCCGGCGCCAAAACCAGATCGAAATCTTTGAAATCGACCCATTTCTTGCGGAACTGCTCCGGCAAATACCTGCAAGCGCCAATCCGGACGGCGCGTCTGCTGCCGAAGAACGCATCTTCAGTCCGCCATCAAATGGAACAGACACGGAACTTCGCAACGAGTGGAAAATGTATGTCGAACCTGAATTGCGCCGACTTTTTCAAACCGCGACGCAGACTGTGGCCGGGGATTTGGAGCAGTTAAACGGGAACGAAGAAAGTCTCGCAAACCGCACCCTACGCATTCCCGCCAAGCACGCCGACGCATGGTTGAGCGCGCTGAACCAGGCCCGGCTCGTCATCACGGCAAAAAACAATTTCACCGACACCGAACTTAGCGACCATCTTCGCTCCCCCATCGGGTCGCGGCGAGACCTGAGCTTGTTCCAGGTAAACTTCTACGGATTTCTGCAGGAATTTATCCTGCGCGAATTCGAGTGGTGAAAGGAAGGGCGGCGATCAGGATTCCTTCTTCGCCTTTACCATGGCCATGAGCCGTTCCTTGATCGCGGCAGAGGACTTCGCCGGACGCAGGCTTAGAGCAAATGCTTCGTGCAAGGCGTAGCATTTGGTGATGAAATCTTCGGCTTTTTTTCCGAATTTTTCTCGGGCCTCCTCAAATTCCTCCAATTCTTCCTGCTCAAGCGCACCGATAACGTACAATCGCGACTGATTTTGAAACTGCTCAAAGTTCATCTCTCAAGTCCTTAAGGCCGTCATATATTTTTTTAAGTCCCAATTCAAGCCGCGTTTTCACCGTCCCCAATGGTGTATTCGTTTTAGCCGCGATTTCGCGCTGGCTCATGCCCCTAAAAAATGCGAGGTCGATTGCCTGTTGCTGGGCCGGCGGCAAGCGATTGATGACCTTTCGGATGAGTTTACGTGTGTCGCTCAGAACGATTTCCTCTTCGGTGGCGTTGTGCACCCATGCATCGGGTTGCTGTTCGGTCTCGTTTTGCAGGCGTTCCTCGGCACGCGCGTAAGCCTGCTTCTTTCGCAGCCCATCGATCGCCCGCCTCCGGGCCAGTGTAACCATCCAGCCGAGCGGTTTGCCCTTTTGGGCGGAGAAATTCTTCGCCTGGTTCCAGATCTCCACGAAAATCTCCTGCAAAAGATCGTCGGCCTCGGCTTCATTGTGAATCACCCGCAGGATTAGCGCCTTCAGAATGCCGTTATAACGGTCGTAGAGTTCAGATAACCCATCAGCGTCACGCGCCTGGATGCGCTCCATCAATTCGAAGTCAGTCGGGGCGCCGGGTTCGAGTCGCGGGGCAACCGTCAACGATCGCGCGCGTGCCCTTGTTGCACCCACGCGTTTTTTGGATTTCTGTCGCGTTAAAGAAATTTGTTCGGAACGTCCCATGTGATTAGCAGAATTAGTCAAACACAAATCGAGCGCCGAGACATGACCGGCTGTCTTATGCCAGGCATGCGGATGCGTCCAGCGATTTTCACGGGAGAATGAGCGTGATTGCGCGGCGCGTTCGATATGTCAAAGGTTAGTCTATGGGAGAGGGATCCAGCAACACATCGGTCGACCCGCTTTGGTACAAGGACGCCATCATTTACTCGCTGCACGTTAAGACGTTTTGCGACAGCGACGGCAATGGCATGGGCGACTTTCGCGGTCTCATGGAGAAGCTCGATTACCTGCAGGAACTCGGCGTCACTACGCTGTGGCTGCTGCCGTTCTACCCCTCTCCGCTGCGAGACGACGGCTACGACATCGCCGATTACTTCAACGTCAATCCGATTTTCGGCACACTCGATGATTTCCGCGCGTTTCTAGACGCCGCGCATGAACGCAATCTGCGCGTTATTACCGAACTCGTAATCAATCACACGTCGGATCAAAATCCGTGGTTCCAGAGGTCCCGGCGCGCAGTCGCTGTAGCCGGGGTCGGTGACCCCGGCAGGGACCACTCAACGTCACGCGCAGCTGGGGTCGCCGCCCCCGGCTACAGCGATGATCTCCTCTACAAGGACTTCTACGTCTGGAGCGACACGCCGGAGAAATACGCGGACGCCCGAATCATTTTCAAAGATTTCGAGACATCGAACTGGGCGTGGGACCCGGTGGCGAAAGCATATTATTGGCATCGGTTTTATTCGCATCAGCCGGATCTGAATTTCGATAATCCAGCCGTGCACGACGCCGTGAAGAAGGTCTGCGATTTCTGGCTGTCGATGGGTGTGGATGGACTTCGGCTCGATGCCGTACCCTATCTGTACGAACGCGAAGACACGAACTGCGAGAATTTGCCCGAAACGCATAAATTTCTCCGCGAACTGCGGGCTCACGTCGATACGAAGTTCCCGAATCGCATGCTGCTTTCAGAGGCAAATCAGTGGCCGGAGGACGCGGCTGCCTATTTCGGCGAGGGAAACGAAACTCACATGAGTTTTCATTTTCCACTTATGCCGCGCATGTTCATGGCGCTGCAGATGGAGGACCGGTTCCCCATCATCGACATCATGGAGCAGACTCCGGCCATCCCGGACAATTGCCAGTGGGCAATGTTTCTCCGTAACCACGATGAGCTCACGCTGGAAATGGTGACCGACGAAGAGCGCGACTACATGTATCGAGTTTACGCGACAGATCCGCACGCGCGCATCAACCTCGGCATCCGGCGTCGGCTCGCTCCGCTCCTCGCGAATAACCGCCGTAAAATCGAGTTGCTCAACACGCTGCTGTTATCCATGCCGGGTACACCCATCATCTACTACGGCGACGAGATCGGGATGGGAGACAATTTTTACCTCGGCGATCGCAACGGTTGCCGCACGCCGATGCAGTGGAGCCCGGACCGCAACGCGGGATTTTCAAGAGCAAACCCGCAACAGCTTTATCTGCCTGTCACTATTGATCCCGAATATCACTACGAAGCCGTTAACGTGGAGAACCAGCAGAAAAATCTTTCCTCTCTGCTGTGGTGGACACGCCGCGTGATCGCCATGCGGAAAAATTTCAAGGCATTCTCGCGCGGTTCTCTTGAATTCCTGAACCCGGACAATCCTAAGGTGTTGGCGTTCCTTCGCCGCTGGAAACACGAGACCATCGTGGTGGTGGCAAACCTTTCGCGGTTCTCGCAGTCGACCGAGTTAGATCTTTCGCGTTTTGCCGGCTGCGTGCCAATGGAGGTTTTCAGCCGGAATCTGTTTCGACCGATCAGGAAATCAAATTACGTCATTACACTCGGCCCGCACGCTTATTACTGGTTTGCCTTGCAAGCGCCAACCGATGGTCGCCGTGCATCGAAGAAACGCATTGTGCCAAGCATCAAAGCGCCAGCTCAATTGGACGTCCTGCTTGGCAATAATGAGCGAGAACATCTCGAGCGCGAGATTCTTCCCAATCACATCCGTAATTCCCGTTGGTTTGGTTCGAAGGCCAGGACTTTCCGGAACCTCAAAGTGATTGAGCAGGTTGCTTTTTCCTCCGATGCCGACGGTGCACGACTTTGGTTCGTTGAGGTCAACTACCTGGACGCTCCGGCGGAAACGTACGCCATTCCGGTAAAGATTGCCTCCTCCGAAATGGCACACTCGATTAAGCAGAACGCGCCGCAGGCGGTTATCGCAAATTTCGCCCATGCCAATGGCACCATTCTGTGCGATGCCATTTGGGACGCGACGTTTCGTTCAGAGTTGTTCGACGTCATCGTGCAACATCGCACGCTCCGAGCTCAGGCGGGACAATTTGCAGGGTTCGCCACCGCGGACCCAGGATCGCAGGAGCTTGAGTTCTCCGGCAACTCACAGGTTTTGAGCGCGGAGCAGAGCAACTCTTCAATGCTCTTCGACAATAGATTTTTCCTGAAACTGTATCGCAAACTTGAGCATGGGATAAACCCTGACGTGGAAATCACGCGCTTCCTTACCGAGCAAACCGATTTTGCAAACGTGCCGGCCTTTATCGGAGCGCTCGAATATCGCCGGGCAAAGGCAGAGCCGACTGTTGTCTGCCTCTTGCAACAGGCCGTAGCGAATGAAGGCGACGTCTGGACGCTGACTGTGGACGCGATCGGCCGTTATTACGATCGCGTGCTGGAGCGCAAGGCCGATCTTCAGGATGAAACAACGCTGCCCAGTGCTCTTCTCGAAGAACTGATCGGCGGCGTGTACCCCGAAAAGGTAAAGCTCATGGCACAGCGCACAGGCGAACTGCATCTTGCGCTAGCGTCGAGAAGCGACAATCCCGCGTTCGCGCCGGAGCCATTCAATGCCATGGCACAACGCTCCGTTTACCAAAGCATGCGCACATCATTGCGCCGCGCGTTTACCTCTTTGGAGAAGAAGTTGCCGGATGTCCCTGCAAAATTTCGAGATGAAGCGAGGGAAGTGCTCGCAGCGGAAAAAGAAATTCTAGCGCGCGAAAAACGATTGCTCGACCGCCGCACTAATGGCGCAAAAATTCGGATTCACGGCGACTATCATCTGGGGCAATTGCTTTATACCGGGAAAGATTTTGTCATTCTCGATTTCGAAGGCGAACCGGCGCGTCCCCTGAGCGATCGGAAAATGAAACGCTCCCCGCTGCGCGACGTCGCCGGCATGATGCGCTCGTTCCAATATGCCGCTTACTCCGCGCTGTGGCAGCCGTCCATGCGCCAGGAAGACGTGCCTTTCCTGGAGCGTTGGGCCGATCTCTGGTATCGCCAGATGAGCAGCGTCTTTCTGCAAAGCTATCTCAACACCAATGCCGGAGCGATTTTCATCCCCAAAAACAGCGACGACCTTCAAATTATAGTTGAATCCTATTTGCTCGACAAAGCTGTATACGAAATCGGCTACGAATTGAACCATCGCCCAAGCTGGGTCCTCATCCCCGTCCGCGGGATCAAACAAATTTTGCAAGCAGCCTGAAAATGATGCACAGATTGCGCAAATCATCGCAGGCTACAAAAAATCAGATTGCATGAATTTGTGTGATTCTGCGTAATCTGTGGAAGACAAAATCATATGAACAAATATCTCGACAAAATCGATCATGAGATCGCAGCGAAACATCTCTTGAAACATCCATTCTATCTCGCGTGGACACGCGGGGAGCTGAGCAGGGAGGCGCTCGCTGATTATGCGCGGCAGTATTACCATCATGTTGCGGCATTTCCGACATATCTGTCGGCAGTGCATGCGAAATGCGATGATCAAGCGACGCGCAAAACGTTGCTCAACAATTTAATCGACGAGGAAGCTGGATCGCCAGATCATCCGCAGCTTTGGCTCCAATTTGCTGAAGGTCTGGGCATTGCTGCATCTGACGTGCGCAAATCGGAAAAGTGGCCGGAAACAAAAAACTTGATCGACACCTTCCGATCGGTTTGCCGAGATGGATCGACCGCGGAAGGTCTGGCGGGGCTTTACGCGTATGAAAGTCAAATCCCGTCGATCTGCGAATCCAAAATTGATGGACTGAAGAAAAATTACGGTTTCGACAATCCCGAGCATTATCGCTATTTCTCTGTTCACATCGAAGCGGATCGCGAGCACTCTGCCGGCGAGCGAAGGTTGCTGGGCACATACACCGACAAACAGAACTTTAACTCTGTGAAAGCAGCAGTGGATCGCATTCTCGACTCGCTTTGGGACATGCTGTCTGGCGTTTGCCGGCGGCACACGATTGCGTGCTGAGTCGTATCGCGCTCGAGTTGTAGCCACGGCGCTCTGTCGCCGTGCAAATCATCACGTTACGTCAGCGCCTCGACGCAGCGAGACGGCTACAGCATCATCGCGGTCGCAAAACCAGGAACGAGCGCGCCCTATGGCGGCAAACTGATAGGACTTGCGGCTGACTTGGATCTAGCGAGGCAGCGATCTTGTTGTAGTCGGAAACGGACGTGACCGGCTGTTGGTCGATTTCTTCAATCACGTCGCCTTTCTGTAATTCCGCTACCCCGCTGTCGGGATCGACTCCTGTTACCAATACGCCTTGCACGTTAGGAGGCAGATCGAGCTGACGCGCTGTTTCCGGGGTTAACTCGTTAACCTGAATCGAGGCGAGCGGACCGTTACTAATTTCCTGATCGTTCGACTGCCCTGGATTTTGCGACTGCGAAGGACCTCGTTTCGGCGAAACGTTCGAAGTCTGATAATCCTGAGGCTGCTCTTTGATTTGAGTTGTCACCTTCAGCGGCTTCCCATCACGCACGATTCCCAGTTCCACATTCTTGTCCAACTCGGCTTGTCCCACCATGTTCCTGAGCGCAACGATGTTGTTCACGTCGCGCCCATTAAACTTGCGAATGATGTCGCCTGGCTGCAATTGCGCCTGTGCAGCAGGTGATCCTGGCATTACTTCCTCCACCACCACTCCTTTGTTGTCAGTTGCGGTCTGTTGGCCCGGCTGCAGCGCGCGACTTGTAATTCCCAGATAACCGCGAATGATGCGACCGTGTTTCAACACGCTTTCCAGTACGGTGCGAACGGTGTTGGACGGAATCGCAAAGCCGATTCCTTCTGAACCTCCGCTCCTGGACACGATTTGTTCGTTAATACCGACGACTTCTCCTCGCACGTTGATTAATGGCCCGCCGCTGTTCCCTGGATTGATTGCCGCGTTAGTCTGGAGCAGATCACCACGAAAATCCGTGCTGTTTGGCTGCCCCTTCCAGCTAATAATTCCGTCTGTCACCGTCTCTTGAAGACCAAATGGATTGCCGATGGCCAGAACAAAATCTCCAGGCTGCACCGTGTCCGAGTCAGCAAGTTTGAGCGGTTTGACACCCGGATTGTCAATCTTGAGCACTGCCAAATCGAGCTGCGGATCAGCGCCAATCAGCCGTGCTTTCTTCGTGCGGCCATCGCTCAACTGCACTTCGATCTCGTCCACCTGATCGACGACATGAGTGTTGGTGATAATGTGACCTTCGTTGGTGACAATCACGCCGGAACCCAGCGAATTCTGCACCAAGGCCTCATCGCGCGGGGGGCGACGGCGCCTCGTGTTTCCAAAGAAAAACTCAAACGGATCGACGCCGTACTCCCGGCGAATGCCGATCTTCTTGGAGGTCTTCACCGCTACGACTGCCGGAACCACGCTCTTCACTAGCTCGCGGCGCTCCTGGTTTAATGCCTCCAGCGACGCAACTTGTTTTGGATCTACGCTCGCTTTCGACGCCAATGTGTACTTTTCCGGCCTTTGGACAGAAGGTAGATTCAACCCACCATGTTTGAGACGGTAATCGTACAGCAGCGAAATTCCTGCGCTTAAAAGCAGCACAAAAAGCAAAAACTTTGCGAGATTTTTCATCAACTAACGTGTGAGAAACTCTGTCCCTGTTGTTCGACAATAAAACGCCTGAAACGTTGATTTTCAGGCAGCTCCAGGCGCGGGTCCATTTCGAAGATCGACATCGCTGCTGCGCGAGCGCGCCGCATCAGGTCTGCGTCGCGTTTCAAATCGCCAATCTTCAGCGCCGGCAAGCCGCTCTGCGCTGTGCCGAGCAGATCACCAGGCCCGCGCAATTCCCAATCTGCTTCCGCCACTTCGAAGCCGTTTATTGTTCGTTCCAAAACCGCGAGTTTTTCTGCCGCGTCTTTTCCCTTATCGGGGCTTAGTAAAATGCAATACGATTTATGCTCGCCGCGGCCGATCCGTCCCCGAAGCTGGTGCAACTGCGCGAGACCGAAACGTTCGGGGTTTTCAATCAGCATCACCGTCGCATTCGGTACATCGACACCGACCTCAAGCACAGTCGTACTGATCAGCGCGTTCGTGTCGCCGCGTCGAAAACGATCCATGATCTGCTGTTTTTCCGGCGCTGGAATCCGGCCGTGAAGCAGTTCGCAGTGAAATGGACGCAGGCGTTCACGCCACAGTTCGTATTCCGCCGCGGCGGCTTTCGCGTCGAGCTTCTCGCTTTCATCAATCAACGGGTAGATCACATAAAGCTGACGTCCCTTCTCCAATTCCGATCGCAAAAAACTGAGTACCTCACCAAGCTTCGAAGTATCGCGCACCGCAGTAACGATTTTTCCACGGTTCCCCGGCATCTCATCAATTGTTGATAGGTCGAGGTCGCCATAAATGGTCATCGTCAGTGTGCGCGGGATCGGCGTAGCCGTCATGACAAGCACATCTGGCGCCGGTTCGCGCGCAGTTAGTCGGGCGCGCTGCGCGACGCCGAACTTGTGCTGTTCATCAATGACCGCCAGTCCCAGCTTCGAGAACGAAACTGATTCGTAAAGCAACGCGTGTGTCCCGACGATGATTTGGGGGGTGTTGGGAGCGAAGTGTTTCTCATCCGGGGAGCACAGGCTGTCAGCCTGTTGTTCGCGGCAGCTTGCCGCGAACTCGTGGGCATCGCCGCTCCCAGGATACCAAACCCAACGATAATCTTTGCCCCGCTCCGCCACCCCTGCATCCCACGGATTGCGTGTGATGTAATGAAACTTCTCTTGCAGATCACTTTCAGATCGGATCAACCGATCGAATGATTTCGTTTCCCACACGAGCTCCTTTGTTTTCTCAACCTTGTTGATCTCTGTCGCGGTAAACGATTTGATGCTATGCATGATTTTCGAGAGCGAGAAGAAAACAGCATTCCCGGAATCGGCAGCACGTTCGATCATGGGCTCTATCAAAAGATGTACGTGGTCCGGCATTACACAGGCCGCATAGAGTTCGTACCGGCGAGCTTTCCAGTTCAGAATTGATTCGAGCACGATGTCACGCGCTTTGTTGGATAACTCCCGATGATGTCGCGTGGCGAACGTGATGGCGTACTTCGCCCACGGACGTTCGAAATGGGGAAGATGGCGGCGGTGATAACTCGGATCTTCCACGCCGTCGAACCTAGCACGCGTTTTTGTGTCCGGCAGGCTGCCGGACACGACAGGCTGGCAGCCTGTGCTCCCCGGAGTGCGCGCGTTCTGCGCAAAGAGCGGCAGCGGACCGCCGTCTTCCTGCCTTGCGGCTGTTCGCAACAATACGCGCACGCCCAGGGGCTCCAGCCAGCGGCGCAGCACTTCGTAATGTTGCTCGGCCAAAATTTGCGTTGGCGCCATGAACGCCGCTTCAAATCCGGCTTCAACCGCGAGCAGCATCGCCGCGACGGCAACGACGGTTTTTCCCGAGCCGACGTCTCCCTGCAACAAACGGTTCATCGGATAATTCGCCGCCAGATCACGCCGGATTTCCGAGATCACTTTTCGCTGCGCACGCGTCAATTCGAACGGAAGCGCCTTCAGGAATTTGTCCAGCAGCGCGCCTGACCCGCAGTGCGACTGGCCGAGGCGGGAGGATGATTCGAAGCGATGCGACGCGATCAGCATTTGCATGGTGAAGAATTCTGAGAGCACCAGATGCTCGCGTGCGGCGTCGCGCGCTTCCCAATTTTCTGGAAAATGAATCGCGCGAATCGCGTGCGATCGCTTACCATGCACCAAACTGCTGGGGGCGATCGGTTCCCACGCTACGTCTGAAACTTCCTGCAAGACGCGATAAATAATGCTGCGCAAGACGCGTTGTGAAAGACCCTCCGTTGCTGGATAAATCGGCGTGATGCGCCGGAAATGGATCGACATCTCTTCATCGTTCTCGATCACCTCAAACTCCGGATGATCCATGCAAATTCGTTTTCCGCGCAGTCGCGGTTTGCCAAAAACAACGATCCGCTGGCCGGTAGCGATCATTTTCTGCACGTAATGCAGATTGAACCAACGGCACACGAGCGGTTCGCTCAGAGCATTTGGCTGCGATTCCTGAAGCGTTGCTTCAAAGATTTTCTTCCATCCGCCAAACCGGCGTAGCGAAGTTTTAATCACCTCGCCGCAAAGACACATTGGAACGTCGCTTTCTTCCCGGGGGAAATCAGGGAACTCTGTGCGATCCTCGTGCCTCCGGGGAAAATGCGTCAGCAGGTCTTCTACGGTCTCAATGCCGAGCCGTCGCAGCGCAAGCAGAGCGCGGCCGTTGGATCCAAGTTAATTCCTCAAGATTTGTCGAAACGTCAGGCATGCAATAGCGGAACACTGTTCACGAAAACTCCAAGGACCAAAGTCGAGAATCCAGAGAAATTCCAAAATTCGATACTCAACGGCGTCCCATCGCATCTCTGAAGTCGTCGGAGGTTGGTGCCTCTCTGGAATTTGGACGTTGGAGCGTGGTGCTTCAAATCGCTCCCGCTGGGCGAACCGCCTCAATACGCATTCCAACCAAAGTTTCGCCGTCATACTCATCCACTCCAATTCGGAATGCCACGTCCCATGGCGGAGCTGGAAATTCAGTTGCCGCACCATCAAAATAAACGGCCCGACGGTTTCGGTCGCCCTGACGCAACCGAAAGATGAGATGTTTTTCGTTTACGACTCGCGGCGGCGCGACCGGTTCGACGGCGCGCGCAAAGAAAATCGGCTGGGGATTTCCACTTCCGAATGGCTGCAACAGTTCGTGCCAACGCAGAAACTCCACATCGATCTCCGCGAATGGCAACTCATGATCGAGACGCAGGCAGCGTTGCAAAGCCTCTTCCGAAAGCATGTCTCGCGCGGCGGACGCGAAATGCCTCAGCAAATCGAGCGAAATTTTCTTCGCGCAGCGTCAAGCCTGCCGCCATTTCGTGGCCGCCGAATTTCTCGAGTGTAGCCGCGCAACGAGTTAACGCTTCCACGAGATTCAGACCGTCGATGCTTCGTCCGCTTCCCTTGCCCACGCCATTCTCGTCGAAACCGATCACAATCGCGGGTCGATGATATTTTCGAGCGATCCGCGACGCTACGATGCCCAGCACGCCCGGATGCCAGCCGCGCGCGCCTGCCACGATGGCGATATCACGCACCGCATCGAATTGTTTGTCAATCTGCGCTATGGCAGCAGCAAGAATTTCCTTTTCGACTTCCTGGCGTTCGCGGTTTTGCTGGTCCAGCGCATTGGCGAGCGCCGCCGCTTCGGCTTCATCATGCGTCAGCAACAGCCGTAAAGATTCCTCTGCAGTGCTCAAACGCCCCGCAGCATTCAGTCGCGGACCGAGCCGGTAACCGATATCGTCGGGCAAGATTGGCCGACGCACTCCGGCAACTTGCATTAATTTCTTCAAACCGATGCGCGGCGTTCGCGCAATTTCGATCGCGCCGCGGTGAACCAGCAGACGGTTTTCATCGACGAGCGGCACGATGTCAGCGACTGTGCCAAGGGCGACAAGATCGAGTTTTGATTTCAAATCAAAGCCGGGCAACGGCCGCGTCTTTAGCAAGGCATGACAAAGCTTAAAGACGATTCCCACGCTGCAGAGGTAATGAAACGACGACGCTGAATCAGTCTTCGGATTTACAAGCGCGACGCAGTCGGGCAGCACGGATTTTGCCTCGTGATGATCAAGGACAATGACGTCGACACCGCGTTTTTTTAACCCAGCGATTTCACCGGTTGAAGCAGTGCCGCAATCGACGGCGATGAGCAATTGCGGCCGATGCTGCTCGAGACAGCGCTCGACACTTTCCCGACTCAGGCCATAACCCTCCTCCATGCGCAACGGTAAAAAAAGATCCGGCGATGCGCCGTAACCTCGCAACATTTCATCGAGCAACGCCAGAGAGGTCACGCCATCTACATCATAATCCCCAAAGAGCACGATGCGTTCGTGCAGATCCAACGCGGCAAGCATCCTGGCGACTGCCGTCCCCATTTGCGGAAGCAAAAATGGATCGCTAAGTGAGCTGAGACGCGGCCGCAGAAAATTTTGGACTTCGTCCGCGCTGCGGAAGCCTTTCCGAAAAAGTAATCGCGCGATGCATTCGGACCCGCAAATTTCGCTCCACGAAATAACGCCGCCATTCAGATTTTCGCATGGCGGGAGAATCCATCGGTGCTGCATCGTTCAGCTTATTCGCTCTAGATTGCGTGACAACATGGCGATGGACGCGGCCCTGGCGTCGCAGTTTCGTAAAGTTACGAATTGTTGTAAGGCTATCTCGAAAAATGAGAGTGATCCGTTGGCTAGTGATCATCTGCGTTATCATTCTACTGGTTTACGGAGCGTCGCCTTACTTTTCATTTTGGCGGTTCACGGTGGCGATTCAGTCGCGGGATGCCGCAGCGATCAGTTCGCGCATTGATTTTCCCACTGTTCGAGCGTCGCTAAAAAGGCAATTGGTGGCGCGCTTCGCGCACCAAGGAAGCCGGCACAAACGTGGAGCAACCTCGGGCCAACGCTGATCGACGCGATCATTGATGCTTATGTCACGCCTGATGGCATCGCTGCGCTGCTCTCAAACCCGGAAGCGTTGAAGAACCTGCAGTCGCCGCGACAGTTCCATTTCACACTCGGCGAAACAGCAAACTCATCAAAAGTGAAATACGCCTTCTTTTCCGGGCCTAGCAGTTTTGTCGTCGACCGGGATGGAATCAAGCTCCGGTTCCATTTTACCGGACAGGCTGGCAACTTTACGATCTCGACCTCCGTTTAACCGAGCATAAGCGGTGATCCGACCTAGATCGCTTCACTCTAACTACGCTGAACACGGGATCACGGTTTGGAAGCAGTCCGTGCTTCGCGCATAAACGCGCGAACCCTTGCAAACCTTGTTTCTCTCTTTCTCCAAAACCGAATCGAAGGTATTTGGAGTAATAACGAGCCACGAATTCGCGAGTCATTTTGCGATTGCCGGGGTCATCCGCCTTCGCCGAGGCTCCGGCGGACATACCAACCCCGGTTACAGCTTCCGCGATCAAATCGTCAAGGTTTGCCAGGTTTTCATCTCGCAATTCGCGCAGGCGTAACCCGATTGATTCGGCATCGACGACTTCGGGGCGAATCAGCCAAAGGGCATAAACGAACGGAAGACCGACCAGTTTTTTCCATGCGTCTCCAAGATCCCAGAATTGGATTTGATCTGCACTCTCGTGCCGAAAACGAATCGCTTGATCTCCGATCAGCAGCCGTCCACGATGCACTTCGGACATGGACATTTTGCCTGTGTTCCGGCTCAGGCGCGGTGTTAGCCTTCGTTCGGCGAGCAAGCAGCGCAGAAGGTTTGCGGATGTTTCCGATGCCGGATCGAGTTCAATTTCCTCGACCTCTGAAATCGCCCCACGATGCGCAACTACGACGCTGTAAACGGGTCCGTCGGACGAAATCGAAACATCGTCAACAATGCGGTAAATTGGGCTGCGTAGAAACTCGAAGCTAGAAACAAACGCGACATCCAGTTCGCCGTTTGCCAGTCGGTTGCATAGCGCCGATGGATGATCGAATTCGACTACGCCCGGCCAGCCGCAGACGAGCGGGCGCGCGTTGAGATATTTTACGCAGCCGATGCGGAGCGAGTTCAACGTGAGACGTGATTAGTGATTAGTGATTAGTGATTAGTGATTAGTGATTAGTGAAAGTGGCGGTTGAATCGTGACGTTCGCTGCCGACTTCTCACACCTCACTTCTCACCTGACATTACGCGCACGCAAGCTCGGCTGGCGCAGAAACCGGAGTCATTGCAGGAGCACGCGGACGAAATATGCCGGTAATGACTGTCGCGTTGGATCGGCTCTCGGCCAGCTTCGCGAATGGCGTACTCGAGCGAGGCAATACTCTGTTGCTGCGGTGTCGTTGCTCCCGCCATGTGGAAAATTTTTTCTTCCAAGATTGTTCCGTGCAGATCGTCCACGCCGTAACTAAGGGAGACCTGCGCCAGCGGCAATCCAAGGCTGACCCAATACGCGGTCAGATGGTCAACATTATCGAGGTAAATTCGGCTTACGGCTAGATTGCGCAGCTGTTCAAATGCCGAGGCGCGCTTTATGTGGGTGAGAATCCCGTGGGATTGTGTGGGTTCGAATGCGAAGGGAACAAACCCGGTAAACCCGCCGGTTTCATCCTGCAATTCGCGCAGATGGCGCAAATGATCAGCCCGATGCGCCACCGTTTCGATGTGTCCGTAAAGCATCGTGCAGGTGCTACGGCCGCCCATCGAATGCCAGGTGCGATGCACTTCGAGCCATTCGGCGGCGGTTTCCTTGCCGCCGCAAATTTGGTCGCGCACGACCGGATCGAAAATTTCGGCCCCACCCCCGGTGATCGAACCCAGTCCGGCTTCGCGCAAGATTTCCAGCGTGTCGCTGATCGGCATCTTAAAAACTCGCCGGGCCAAATGACGAATCTCGATCGCGGTAAAGGCTTTGATGTGCAGCTGCGGATCGAGGGCGCGCAATTGACATAAAAGATCGAGATACCATTTCTTCTTTAAGCTTGGATGTAGCCCGCCCACCATATGCACTTCGGTAACTCCGAGGGGAAGCGCATTCCTCACGGCGTGCACGATTTCATCGATGGCATATTCGAATGCGTGCGCATCGCGTTTCTTGGCAGCAAACGCGCAGAACTGACAGGATAAGATGCAGATGTTCGAGTAATTGATGTAGCGATTATGGATGTAAGTGGCGTAGTTGCCGTTCTTTCGCTCGCGCACGACATTCGCGATCATTCCAAGCGCGTTGAGATCATTTGTATTATACAGCGTGAGAGCATCCGCCTCCGAAATCCGCTGCTGTGCATCGACCTTTTCCGCGATCGGTCTGAGTTCTTTTGGAATCAATTGGTAGTTCATCGACGGGCTCTGGTTGACCGTTGTTTCAAGAATGTACAGGCCGCTGCCAGCTTGCAACAAAAACGATGGCTACGACGGCGGTGGACGCCCGAAAATTTCGAGAATTGCGTTTTTCCGGAAAGCTTTTGGGCAGGTCAACGTCTAAGTCACTATGTCTCAGAAGGATCGAGGAAATCTGGGCGGATCCGAGGAAGATGCCGACGACGTGCGACTGATGGAGCTCGTCGGCCGAGGCGATACTCAGGCCTTTGAGCGGCTAATCCAAAAGCATCAGACGCTGGTAGCAGGCACGGTTGCGCGCATGCTAGGCAGCAGTTCGGACGTGGAAGACATCGCGCAGCAGGTCTTTATCCGAGTCTGGAAGAGCGCGCGCCGATATGTTGCGCGCGCCAAGTTCACCACGTGGTTGTTGAAAATCACGCGCAACCTGGTGTTCAACGAGATGCGCCGTACGAAACGTCGGCCCCTTGTACGCCTTCAATCAGAACCCGGCGCGGAGGATCCGCCTTTCAAGGATGAAACAAACCTCGCGCCGGACGCATCTCTCCTCGAGTCGGAACTACAACAGGCGATCGAGGAAGCGATTCAGCGGTTACCGGACACACAGCGAATGGCCCTCGTGCTGCGCAGATACCAGCAGCTCAGCTATGAGCAAATCGCCGAGGTTCTCGATCTTTCCGTGCCGGCTGTAAAAAGCGTACTTTTTCGCGCGCGCACAGAACTCCGCTCGCGGCTCAGCAAGTACCTCGATCGATGACGCCAAAGTGCTTCTCAGCGGCGCTCGTCCTCGTCCAGGACTCGCCCGCGAACACGGCGTATCTCGGCGTGATGGGTCAACACATGCACGCGTCCATCGCTCCCCCGGAAAAATGCGCTCAACATCCAGCTGACAATGCTGATCACGATCGCGCCCCAAAATGCGCTCCAAAAACTGTCGACATGAAATCCGACAACCACGCTGGGCACTAGAAGGAGCAAGAGACCATTTAAAACGAGGATGAAAAAGCCCAACGAAAGGAGAATGACTGGCGCGCTGAGGATCAACAGAAATGGGCGAACAAACGCGTTGAGAATACCGAGCAGGAGTGAAGCCCCGATGAGAGCCGCGACAGTGTCGTAATGGATCCCGCGAATCACAGACGAGGCGACCATCACTGCAACCGTCGTGGCAGCCCAGCGAAAAACAAAATGCTTCGCCCCAACCATCTTTCGTCAAGTTAACCCATCTCGCAGGCAAGGGCGAGAAAGCACTTGCGAACGAGCCGATCAACGATAAACGAAAGCTATCAACCCTTATTAATCCTGTGCCGAGAAAAACGAAAAGTGTCGAAAACAAAAGTCAACCGCCTGCGGAGTCAAGCGCGCCCGGCGCAACGAAGAACACCGGCAAGCGCCAGAGCGGACGACGTGCAACTACAGTCAAAAAGCCACGCAAGCCGGTCGCCAAGAAAGATATGGCTGGTGGGACAACGCAGATTTCAGCGTCTCCACAGGCAGAGCCAACACGCGCATCAGGTGAACCTTCAGAGGACGAAATTCGTCTCCGTGCTTATTTCATCTCCGAACGGCGGCGCAGATTTGCGTTGTCCGGGGACGCTGATTCCGATTGGCTTGAAGCGAGGCGACAGTTGCTGGCCGAGGGGCGTCGCTGAACGCAGAAACAGCAGTACCACGCATGGAAAGTGCTTTGGCCGATCTGGCGCAGGCTCTGCGAGAACGGCTCGCGGTGATTCGTGACGAGGAAAGCCGTCGCGATCAAGCAAAGCACATTGCTCGATTGCGCGAGGTCTCGGAAAAGATCGACCGGCTGCATCATTCGCTTCCATCTTCGATCGATCCCCGACTGGACCATTACCTCGAGCGGAAAAGTTACGACAAAGCGCTCGAATATTTGGAAACCGACTCTAGCGGCGATTCGTGACCGCTATATCAACTCGATTTCTAGTTTGCTCTTAAACGTACGCTCCCGTGCCCGAGTCATTGCGCGTTCGCAACTCCGCAAGCATGTCTCTCTCCTTCATCTCAGCGGCCCATTTCGGCCGTAATTGAAAATGTGGTTGATCCACGATTGTTTTCCAATTGCCACCCCATTCCAACCCCAAATCCATTCCCAGAATACCGACCGCTTTGTACTTCGGCGATTCATCAAGGTATTTGGTGCCTTCAAAGACCCCGATGTCGAACGCAATCCCGAAATTGTGATTCGAAAAACCAGCGCGCGCATTGGTCACGATCCGTCCAGGCCTGGTGCGGCCTTGTGCGAAATGTTCGTTCTGCTCCTCATACGTGCGCAGGCCGCTGAGTATCTTGATAGTGGATCCCATGCTGGGCCGCTCTCGTCACCAATGCCCGCGCGTATGGCTGCACTTCGGGCAACAACGTCGCGATAGCTTTCTCGCTTCGATCATCAACGCGATCGCTCGCCTGCAGTGAGGATGGCGGTGATGCGAGTGCCCCTGCGCTAACCAGTTCACCCCCCGCCCCGGAACAAACGTGATTGCGAATCGCCTCCCACGTCTCCGGTCCAGGTTTACCGTCAGAATCCACGCCCACTGCGTTCTGCACCGCGCGGATTGTCTTGGGAAGGTCCACTGCTACGAAGGTTTTCTGCAAAACATCGCGGCAAATGTCACGAACAAAATCAGCGAGTCCTGCCTGATAACGATCGAAATCACAGGCGCGGAGGGGGTTAACAACCCCAGCAACCTTGGTACCGGTGATCCGAATGATCCGCCGCTAGCGCGAATATAGCTCGACTACGAGCTGCTCGTTGACAATCGGCTGCATTTCTTCCCGGGACGGGATGCGTGCGACTTTGCCGCTGAGGCCATCGCGATCGACTGTGAGCCAGTCGGGCACGGGAACAATTTGCGTGAGATCAAGATTTCGAAGCACCAGTTGACGCGATTTCGGTTTGTCTTTGATCGTAACCTCGTCGCCGGCCTTTACATTGTAAGAGGCGACATTGACGCGTCGCCCATTCACGAGCACGTGGCCATGTGATACCAGTTGGCGCGCCGCGCTCCGGGTATTCGCAAAGCCAAGGCGGTAAACGACATTATCGAGTCTGGTTTCCAACAACTGGAGAAGCGTTTCACCGGTGACGCCGCGTTTGCGAAGTGCACGTTGGAAAATGCGCCGGAACTGTCGCTCAAGCAGTCCGTATTGATAGCGCAGCTTCTGTTTCTCACCGAGCGCAATTGCGTAATCGGATTGCTTGCGCCGGAAGCCTCGCGGGCCGTGCTGGCCGGGTGGATAATTCTTCCGCTCGAGAGCCTTTGAAGGACCGAAGAGCGGTACCCCGTAACGTCGGCTTACTTTTGTTTTTGGTCCTGTGTATCTAGCCATTCGTAAATTCGATGTTCGATGTTCGGCGTTGGATGTTCGACGTTAAACCCGGCGCTGCTTGGGCGGACGGCAACCGTTGTGCGGCACCGGCGTAACGTCGCGAATCACAGTAAGATCGAGCCCGATCGCTTGCAAAGCACGCACAGCAGATTCGCGCCCGGCTCCCGGACCTTTGACCAATACTTCCACTTCCTTCAGCCCGTGACCCATGGCCTGGCGCGAGGCGTCCTGCGCCACCATTTGCGCAGCGTAAGCAGTGCTTTTGCGCGAGCCTTTGAAGCCGACTTTCCCGGCGCTCGACCACCCAATTACGTTGCCGTTCATATCAGTGATCGTGACGACGGTATTGTTGAAAGTCGCCATAACATGCGCAATGCCTGAATGAACATTCTTGCTGCCTTTGGCCTTGACGATCTTCGGTTTATCAACCTCGTCCGTTGAAAGCGAAAGACTTTCCGGTGATCCGGTCGCAGACCCCTGTTGCTGTTCTTTCTTGGGCTTCGCCGTTTTCTTTGGCCCCGGACGCTTGGGCGTCGCTTCGGCTTTTGGAGCAGCCTCTTTGGGAGCCGGCTCCTGGTGAGCGGCATCGTCAGGCGTCTTTGTTTCGTCCGGTTTTGCGGGATTCGTTTCTTCAGCCATATGAATCGTGATTAAACTTTGCCAGCTTTCGCGTCGGGATTGCGAATTACGCCCACGGTTTTGCGAGGTCCTTTCCGTGTTCGGGCATTTGTTGAAGTGCGTTGACCGCGCACGGGCAGACCTTTCCGATGACGAATGCCGCGATAACAATTGACCGCCTGCAGACGTTTCAAATTACCTTGCACCTCGCGACGCAGGTCGCCTTCGATTTTGATTTTGTTGTTAGTGATCGCGTGAATGATCTCGTTCAACTGCTGGGGGGTGAGATCTTTCGCGCGAATGTTCGGATCGATGTTGGTCTGCTCAAGAATGCGCCTCGCGGTGCTGAAACCGACTCCGTAAATATACGTCAGGGATACCTCGACGCGTTTGTCTGCTGGAATTTCAACTCCTAATAGTCTTGGCATAAATCAATACTCCACCGCTCCCATTACTGCGGCGATCACCCCTGGCGTTGCTTGTGCCGCGGGTTTTTGCAGATCACGCGCACAACGTTCTTGCGCTTCACAATCCTGCAACTCGC
The DNA here is from genome assembly GCA_963757675.1 of uncultured Verrucomicrobiae bacterium. Classification (GTDB taxonomy): domain Bacteria; phylum Verrucomicrobiota; class Verrucomicrobiia; order Chthoniobacterales; family UBA10450; genus Udaeobacter. The sequence goes on from CAVWTH010000014.1 coordinate 344,275, forward strand.
ACAAAGCCTTTTTACTGATGGTCGTACTTTCATAATTCGCGAAATCGAAAACCCCGACCGCCCGCCGGGTTGTCATCTTTGGCGATAAATAATTCGCCCTTTCGACAAATCGTAGGGTGAAATCTCTAGCATAACTTTGTCTCCTGGCAAGATCCGAATGAAGTGCAGACGCATTTTGCCGGAAATGTGTGCCAGCACGCGGTGGCCACCCGGAATCTCGACCCGGAACATGGTGTTAGGCAGCAACTCGACGACAGTGCCCTCTACCTTAATTGCGTCTTTGCGCGCCATGTCAGAATTTCGGGGTCGTCTTTCGTAACCAGGACGGTGTGCTCGAAGTGTGCCGACGGCATGCCATCCGCTGTGCACACTGTCCAGCCATCGTCGAGCAATCGCACTTCAGAGGTGCCGATGTTAATCATTGGCTCGATAGCCAGCGTCATACCCGCCTTTAATTTCGGTCCGCTGCCGCGTTTGCCGTAATTAGGGATTTGCGGTTCCTCGTGCATTTTGCGCCCAACGCCGTGCCCAACAAATTCCCGGACGACCGAAAAACCATTGCGGCGCGCTTCGTCCTCAATTTCGGCGCAGATATCGCCCACGCGCCGGCCTTCGAGCGCAACACAGATGGCATGTGCTAGGGCGTTTTCAGTCACACGCAGCAAATGCTCCGTGCGCTCGTCGATGATTCCAACGGGGACAGTGGTGGCGTTATCTCCAACCCAGCCATCTTGAACGATGCCGATGTCGAGCTTCACAATCTCGCCATACTGAATACGCCGCTGGCTGCCGATGCCGTGGACCACTTCGTCGTTAAGCGAAATGCAAATGTTTCCAGGAAAAACGCGCGACCCGAGCTTATAACCAAGAAACGCGCTCTTCACGCCGGCGTCGCTCATGAAATCGGCAGCCGCCTGATCCACTTCCTTGGTCGTAATTCCAGGGCGAATCAGGTCGCTCACACGGTCAAGGATGTCGCCCGCGGTGCGACACGCCTGCCGCATTTTGTCGATTTCCTTCGCGTTCTTAATGGGAATCATTTCGCGGTCTTGTCCTCAATCAATCGCGAGATTTCACCGAACACTGCCTCCCGGTCGCGGTTGCCATCGATCCGATGTAGAATCGACAGCTTTTTGTAAAAAGCTCGCAGTGGTTCGGTCTTAGCGCGAAATTCTTGCAAACGCGTCTGCAAGACGCCCAGATCATCATCGTTACGGCGCTCCAAGCGCCCGTCGCAATACGGACATACAGGCCGGTTGGCAAACTGCGCACTCGATGAACTCGTCGTAAAACCGCATTCGCCGCATTGAAGGCGCCCGGTGATGCGATCGCGCACAGTTTCCTCCGATACTTCCAGCCAGATCGCCAAATCCAGCGCTGTGCGCAACTTCGCCAACATCGACATCAAGCTTTCGGCCTGCGGCAACGTTCGAGGAAATCCGTCGAAGACGAATCCATGGCCGCCATGCAATCGCAACCAGTCCTCGATCAGTCCAATAATGATTTTGTCCGAAACGAGTCCGCCGCTCCCGAGCACTTCGGCAGTCTCCTGCCCCAGCGGCGTCCCAAGGTCCCGTTCGCGCCGCAGAATTGCCCCCGGGGACGTCACGGGAATCCCGAAGTGCCGCGTAATCATTTCCGCCTGGGTGCCTTTGCCGGAACCGGGCGGACCGAGAAGAACAAGCCGCCTTTTCACCTATGCCTTCACCTATTTCCCATACAGAAAGATCGCGACCCCGGCAATCACGAGCACGGCAATGCCCACATACAGCCACATCAACGTGCCGCTGCCCGCCGCATCGCCGCGTGCATAAGCAGCGCGATCAAACGATCTCCCTCGGATCCGGCCTTTGCGCAAAAAACCGTCGTAATGCCTCTGAATCAGGTGAGTCTCAACTTGCCGCATCGTATCGAGCATGACACCAACGATGATCAACAAGCTTGTGCCACCGAAGAACTGAGCGGTGATTACCGGCACATTCAGCGATTGGCTGAGAAGGCTTGGGAAAACCGCGATCAGCGTCAAAAAAATCGCGCCGGCAAAAGTCAATCGCGTCATCGTGAAATCAAGAAAGTCGGCAGTTGGTTTTCCGGGCCGCACACCGGGGATGTAACCGCCGTATTTCTTCAGATCATCCGCAATTTGAGTCGGTTGAAACTGCGTGGCGACCCAGAAATAACTGAAAAAGAAAATCATCGCCGCAAGAACGACATAATGAACCCAACCTGTGGAAAGCGCGGCAGCAATTCGCGCAGCGGTGGGGCTGTTTCTAAATCCGTACTGAACTATCGTGGCAGGGAAAAGAAGCAGGGCCCAGGCAAAGATGATGGGCATCACGCCGGCGTAATTCACTTTTAAAGGCATATACTGCGTTTGCCCGCCGTACATTTTGCGACCGACTACACGCTTCGCGTACTGCACCGTGATTTTCCGGACGCCTTGCGTAATCGCAATGACCGCGGCGATTACAAAAATCAGGACCACCACGAGCAAGACAAGGACCATCGGATTCACCTGGCTCGATCCGGTTTGCCCCGATGGCACAAAAGTCTTCCAGGCCTGTACAAGCGCAGCAGGCAGGCGCGCAACAATGCCGATGGTGATAATGAGCGAGATGCCGTTGCCGATACCGCGCTCGGTGATTTGATCGCCCAGCCACATCAACAACAGCGTGCCGGTCGTTAGTGAGATCACCGTAACAATTCGGAACTTCCAGCCAAGATCGTCCACCAGCGGGACGCCAAGCTGTCTGATCGTATCAGTGATCCCGGGAAGCATAGTGTGATACGATTCCGGGTGCTGAAACGAAAGGGCCAGCAGATAACCTTGAAAAATGCACAGCACGAGTGTGGTGTAGCGCGTCAACTGCATGATTTTCTGGCGACCACCATCTTCACGCGCCAGCCTGCCGAGTTGCGGAATCACCGCAGTCAGCAACTGCATCATGATCGACGCGCTGATGTATGGCATAATGCCGAGGGAGAACACGGCGCAGTTTTCCAGCGCACCGCCGCTGAACAAGTTGAAGAGCGCCGCCAAACCGCCTCCGGTGCGCTGGCTCAACGAAGTGTGAAACCACTCCTGTAAAACGCCTTGATTGACCCCCGGCGTAGTGATCGCAGCACCCAAACGCACAATCACGATCACTGCCAGCGTATATAAAATGCGCCGGCGCAGCTCCGGTATTTTGACTGTGTTTAAAAACGCAGAAATCATTCGCGCTTTTTCCTAGGCGACTTCGCTTTCGCTTTCGCACGCGGCTTAGCTGTCGCGACCGCGGCGTCCGGGTTCGTTTCGGACGGAGCAACGTCTGTTTCGCTTTTCTCAATTCTGCGCCTTTCACGCAATGTAACGGTTCCACCGGCCTTTTCGATTTTTTCGCGCGCGGTCGCACTGAACTTATCCGTTTGCACCTTCAGACCGTGCTTTAGTTCGCCCTCGCCAAGGATTTTTACCCGAGCAAAATGACCGCGAACAAGATTCGATTGACGCAGCAATTGTTCATCTACTACGGTGCCGACATCAAATGCATTGAGGTCACTCACGTTCACAATCGCGTAACGCTTGTGAAATGCCGCGTTGTTGAATCCGCGCTTCGGCAATCGTCGAATCAACGGCATTTGCCCGCCTTCGAATCCAAGTCGGATGCTCCCACCGGAACGCGCCTTTTGGCCTTTGTGCCCCTTCCCACTGGTCTTTCCGTGACCGGAACTTTCACCGCAGCCGAGGCGTTTGACGCGATGGCGTGAGCCTGGCCGCGGCCGCAGATTATGAAGGCCGCAGCATGTAGTTCCCCCTTCCCGTCGCGAGACGCAATTCCGCGTACCTTGAAAATCTCATCCTTCCGCCGAAGCGACCGCAGCGCAGCTATGGTCGCCTTCACCACGTTGGCGTGATTGCTTGATCCAAGCGATTTAGCCAGCACGTCGCGAATGCCGGCGGCTTCCGCAACAGCTCGCACACCGCCGCCAGCAATGATCCCGGTGCCAGGCGAAGCAGGGCGCAATAGCACTCGCGCACCATCGAATTCGCCGATCACTTCATGCGGGATGGTATTCTCGTTCAGCGAAACTTTTCCCATCGATTTGCGCGCGACCTCCGAGGCTTTTCGAATTGCCTCGGAAACTTCATTGGCCTTTCCAAACCCGTATCCCACCCGGCCATCGTGATCGCCAGCCACAATCAAGGCGCTAAAGCTGAATCGACGGCCGCCCTTTACGACTTTCGCGCAACGATTGATGAACACGACTTTCTCCGAGGTGTCACCCTTGGCTACCGGAGCCTTTTCTGACCTGCGCGAGTCTCCTCGCCTTCCTGAGCTTGAATAATTCATGAATGTTAAAACTTTAAGCCGCCAGCACGGGCTGCATCTGCCAGTGCCTTCACTTTTCCGTGGTAGAGGAACCCCCCGCGATCGAAAACAACGCAATCAAGGTTCTTCGCCAATGAGCGTTCCGCGATTGTCTTACCGACCAATTCCGCCGCAGTGCGGTTTGCATGCGCTTTACCGCTGCCCAGCAACGAGCGCTCAGCCGTCGATGCCGCGGCGATTGTCTGTCCAGCATCGTCATCGATTACCTGCGCATAAATATGTTTGCCGGAGAAATGAACCGCGAGTCGGGGTCGTTGCGCCGTGCCTCCGACTTTTTTCCTAATCCTTCGATGAATGCGCTGCCGCGCTGCCTTACGAAACGTCGCCATACTTATTGAACCGTTTTTCCTACCTTGCGACGAATCTGTTCTCCCGCGTAGCGAACACCTTTGCCCTTGTAAGGCTCCGGAGGATAAAAGCGGCGAATATCGGCGGCAACTTGTCCCACTAATTTTTTATCCACGCCTTGGATCGTAATTTTCGTGTTATCTGCCACCGTAATCTTAATGTCCTTCGGAATCGAAAATGCAACCGGGTGCGAGAATCCGAGGCTCAAATTGAGATTCGATCCCTGCACAGCCGCTCTGAAGCCGACGCCTTCGATCTCGAGTTGCTTCGTGAACCCTTCGCTGACGCCCAGAACCATGTTGTAAACGAGACTGCGCGAAAGTCCGTGCAACGCTTTCGCGTTGCGCGTTTCCGCTCCACGCACAAGCGATACACAGTTATCTTGCACGCTCGCCCTGATCTCGCGCGGAAGCATCCACTGCATTTTGCCCTTCGGCCCTTCCACCGATACTTCTCCGCCGTTGCCGATGTTCACTTTGACCTTATCGGGAATCTCGACCGCTTTCTTTCCAATTCGTGACATGACTCGTGATTCGTTAAATGCTTGAAGGTAAGTCGTCACCAAACGTACGCCAGTAGTTCGCCGCCGACCCTTTGCTTTTTCGCTTCGCGCCCCGACAAAATCCCTCTCGAGGTGGAAAGGATCGCCAGACCCATTCCACCAAGCACTCTCGGGATTTCATCTGCGCCAACATAACGGCGCAACCCGGGACGGCTGATCCGCCGCAGTCCCGCAACCGCGCTCGATCGGTCCACAAGCTTATTGATGACCTTGATTCGCGGATGGGCGCCACTCGTGTCGACGGAGTAATCCGAGATGTATCCTTCCTCCTTCAAGATACGTGCAATCTCCGCTTTGATCTTGGAGTACGGAACGAGCACTTCCAGCCGATGCGCACGCATGCCGTTGCGGACGCACGTCAGAAAGTCAGCAATAGGATCTGTAACGGTACTCATACAAAAATCAGGCGGCTTGCGCGGCGGGCTTCTTTGCCCGGTCGCTAAACGGCATCCCCATCTCGCTCAACAGCGATTTAGCTTCGTCGTCCGTTCGCGCCGTGGTGACGATTGTAACATCAAATCCGATGTTCCGCTTGATTTTGTCGAGCTCGATTTCGGGGAAAATCGACTGGTCTGAAATGCCGAGGGTGTAATTGCCGTGGTTATCGAAACATCGGGGCGATACGCCGCGAAAATCGCGAATGCGGGGAAGGGCGGCCTTAATAAACCGCTCCAGAAATTCATACATGCGCTCTCCATGTAAAGTGACTTTCGCTCCGATGGCTTGATCTTTGCGCAATTTGAAATTGGAGATGCTTTTCTTTGCCAGTGTCTCCACCGGCCGTTGTCCCGTAATCATCGCCAGTTCCGCTTTTGCTTCTTCCAACGCCTGCTTCACGTCGGATTGTGAGCCGACCGAAGTATTAATTACGACCTTCTCCACCTTTGGGATCTGATGGACGTTCTTGTAGCCGTGACGCTTCTGTAGCGCGGCCATCACGTGTTCTTTGTAGTGACGTCGAAATTCGTTTTGCATACTACCAACCGGTTATTCTGAAATGGGAAGAATCTTACAATCAGGGTCTGACATTATTTGCTTGTGCTCTCGCTGTGCTCGGGCCGTTCCTGCTGTTTGCCTCTTTTTGATTTTTCGTCCTTCGCCGTTTTCTCGCGTTCGAGTAACCGCACATTGGAAATGTGAATCGGACCTTCGCGTTCGGCGATCTTACCGCTCGGATTATCCTGCGATTTGCGAAGGTGCTTCTTGATGATCCGAACACCTTCGACCAACACGCGCTGCTTTCCCTGGAAACACGGCGAGAATCTTTCCCGAAGAGCCACGGAAGTTCCCGGAAATGACCTCAACATGGTCGCCTTTTTTAACGTGACACTTGATGCGGTTCATAAGACTTCAGGAGCGAGCGAAACAATTTTCATAAAGTTGCGCTCGCGCAGTTCGCGTGCGACCGGCCCGAAGATGCGCGTGCCGCGAGGATTCAAATCTTTGTCGATGATTACGATGGCATTGTTATCGAAGCGCAGCAGTGAACCGTCCTCGCGCCGGATCGGCTGTTTCGTGCGAACGAGAACCGCGCGAACCACTTCCCCCTTCTTCACTGTGCCAGTGGCGCTGGCTTCCTTCACGTTGGCAGTGATCACATCACCGATACCGGCGAAAGCCGTCTGTTTGCCGATCACACCGATCATCGTCGCCATGCGCGCGCCGCTGTTATCTGCCACATCCAGTCTGGATCGAATTTGTACCATCGGAATTTTACTTCTGAATGACCTCCACGAGCCGCCATCGCTTCAGCTTGCTCAGCGGCCGCGTTTCCATGATACGAACAGTGTCGCCGGGTTTCGCTTCGTTCTGTTCGTCGTGGGCATAAAATTTCTTCATCTGCTTGACGATCTTGCCGAATTTCGGATGCGGCACACGCGTGACCGTCCGCACAACGATCGTTTTGTTCATGCTGCTGGAAACCACCTCGCCTGTGCGCGTCTTGCGCGCGAGACGGGTCGCCGACGGCGTTAGCGTTGAGGCCTGCATGACGGAGATTGTTGTTCGGCCATGATTTATTTCCCCTCAGCTTTTTTCGCGCGGTGCGATAGCTCTGTTTCAATTCTTGCGAGGTCCCGGCGCAACAGGCGCAACATGCTTGGCTGCTCGAGCTGTCCGCTCTGCTGTTGCAAACGCAGATGCAAAGTTTCCTGACGCAGGTCGCGTCGTTTGGTCAGCAACTCGTCCATGCCCAGCTCGATGAATTCTTTTATCTTCATGGTCCTTAAGCAGCCCTCACATGGTGGCGTGTGAGAAACTTCGTGCGCACAGGTAACTTGTCGGCTGCCAGACGCAGACGATTCACGCGCGACAGATTCCGGCACGCCATCGAGCTCAAACAAAATGTTGCCGGGGCGCACCGTTGCGACCCAAAACTCGGGCTGGCCTTTGCCCTTGCCCATGCGCGTTTCCGGTGGACGCGCGGTTACCGGCTTGTCCGGGAAAACGCGGATCCACAGTTTCCCTTTGCGCTTCATGTTGCGAGTCAGCGCGACGCGGGCGGCTTCCAGTTGCGTGTTGGTAATCCACGCGCGCTCGAGTGTCTGCAATCCGAACTCGCCAAAATCAATCGTGAGATTGCGCGAAGCCGTACCCTTTCGGCTCCCCCGCTGGGCCTTCCGATACTTCACGCGTTTGGGCATCAATGGCATAAGGAGATCTCCTAAACTTCAGCAGGCGCGGGTGGCGGCGGTGGCGGCGCGGCAGGTGGAGCGGGCGCTTCTGCGGGCCGCTCTTCTTTTCTACAAATCCAACATTTCACTCCGATTTTTCCGTAAACCGTGTTGGCCTCCGCAAAACCGTAGTCAATCGGCGTGCGCAGCGTGTGCAGTGGAATTTTCCCTTCCCGGTACCATTCCGAACGCGAAATCTCTGCGCCGTTCAGTCGCCCGGAGGAACGGATCTTGATCCCCTCCGCGCCAAAATCCATTGCGGTCTGCACTGCTTTTTTCATCGCCCGCCGATAAGCGATGCGGCGTTCAATCTGCAGCGCTACGTTCTCGGCAACCAACTGCGCGTCGAGCTCCGGCGTCTTGATTTCCTGGATATCGATTTTCACCTGTTTGCCATCGGCCATCTTGGAAATCTCTTCCGTCATCTTCTCGATTTCTGCGCCTTTGCGCCCGATCACAATCCCGGGACGCGCGGTATGAATCGTTACGCGAATGGAATTCCACGCCCGCTCAATCACGATTTTCGCCACTGCGGCAAATTGCAGCTTCTTCTTCACGTAATCGCGAATCTTCAGATCGTTATGCAAAAACGAGGGGAATTCCTGCGGCGACGCATACCAGCGCGAGCGCCAGTCGTGGTTCACGTTCAGGCGAAACCCAATTGGATTAACTTTTTGTCCCATAGCTTTACAGTAATTATTTCTTCGGCTTCGCCGTCCACTTCGATTTCGTCGATTTTCGATCTGGTGTAGTCGCTGTCTCTTCTGTCGCTTTCCCCGCAATCTCCTTCTTTGCACCTCTCTTTTCGGCTTCCCGTTTCGCTCTTCTTTTCTCTCGCGTTTCGATAGGAATCTCGTCCGATAGCACGATGCGAATGTGACTGGTGCGTTTCAAAATCCGGCTGGCACTGCCACGAGCACGCGCCATGATCCGCTTGAACGTTGGACCTTCCCCGACCGTCGCTTCTTTCACCACCAAGCCGTCTGGTTTGAGGTTCGCATTGTTCTCCGCATTGGCGATTGCGCTCTTCAGCGTTTTACCAATTAGAAGTGCCGCTTTCTTTGGCGTGAACGTCAGCAGGTCGAGCGCAGCCGAAACCGGCAGACCCTGGATCTCACGCGTGACTTCGCGCACTTTGAAGGGCGAAATCCGCGCATATCTATATATTGATCTGACTTCCATTATCTCAAACTCACATCGGGTTGCGCATCCACCTGGAGGCGGTCTCCCACTTTAATTTTCTCCTTCTTCGAATCCATTTCCTGAATAACCGCGCCGCAAATTTTCTGCCGCACGTCAACGACACGCAGGCTCGCGATCCTTCGGTCGTCACGCATTACCCGCAGCGGCATCCCAATCTTGACCCCTTGTTTTTCGCCCAGGTTGCCGACGACAAAAGACCACTCTTGCTTAACGCTGATCACGTTTCCGTCCATCAAAGTCGGCTCCGGCGCCTCTACCGAGTCCGTCGATCTGCTGACCAGGTCGTTGGTGCTGCGCAATTGCGTCTCCACATCCATCCGAGCCTGAGCATCACCGCCGTGCGACGCTTTCAGATAGCGCAAGATCGCTTCATTGAGTCGCAACATCTGGTCGCGGTACTCGTCGCGAGCTTTCTGCGCCAACTGAAGATCGCTCACCGCCGCAAGCAAACGCTGCTCGAGTTTTGCACGGTCCTTGTTGGCTGATGCGAGGCCAAGCGCTTCCATTCGCAATTGGAGATCGGAATACTTCCGGCGCAACTCCTCCGCCTCCGCGTTGGACTCCGCCAGACTGCTCGTCAATGCTTTGACCGACTCCTGCGCGATTGACAATTGCCTTCGCAATTCCTCAGCTTCCGCTGGCAAAGGTCCAGCCGACGCCGATTGCGTCACCGTTTCAGTATTGGATTCTGACAAAGAACTACCCGTTTGTGCGTTCGCTGCCAAAGCAGCCCCGCAAAACAACCCGGTTGTTACCAATTGCCAAAGGACAATTGCCAATTGGAACCGGCCGCGGCCGTGTCCATTCAACAGGCAATTGGAAAATGGCAATTCTAAATTCCTTCTACTTGGTCACCTTCGCCGTGTGCGAACCGTGTTTCCTAAACACGCGTGTAGGTGAAAACTCGCCGAGCTTATGTCCAACCATGTTCTCGGTGACAAAAACGGAGTTAAACGTTTTCCCGTTATGCACCAGAAACGTGTGGCCGACAAAGTCCGGCGTCACCATCGAGCGCCGCGACCAGGTCTTGATCGGTTTCTTGACGCCCGACGCGTTCATTTTGTCGATCTTCTCAAGAAGATACGACTCGACGAAGGGTCCTTTCTTTAGCGATCTAGCCATAAATTGCAAGTGATTCGTGATCTGTGAATCGAGAGTTGAGATTCGAAAGCCGATTCACAAATCCCAGTTCTCGATTCATTCTAAGCTTTCTTCTTCGCTCGTTTCCTTTCCAAAATGAATCGGTCGCTCGGCTTATGTTTCGCGCGCGTTTTAAAACCTTTCGCCAACTGTCCCCATGGGCTGACCGGATGATGGCGACCACCCCCACCTTTCGATTTCCCCTGGCCACCGCCCATCGGATGATCGATGGGATTCATTACCATGCCGCGCACATGCGGCCGGCGGCCCCGCCAGCGAGTGCGTCCCGCTTTGCCGCTGGAGACATTCATGTGATCGACATTACCGACCTGACCAATCGTCGCGAAGCAATTCTCGTGGATCCGGCGAATTTCGCCCGAGGGCATCTTCACCAGCGCGTACCCGGCTTCGAGAGCGGTAAGCGTCGCTTGTTGCCCCGCGGAGCGCGCGACTTGGCCGCCGCGTCCCGGAGTCAATTCAATATTGTGAACGTTCGTGCCGAGAGGAATGGCGCGAAGCGGTAGCGCGTTTCCCAACTCAGGCGCAACATCATTTCCCGCTGTAACGGTCGCTCCAACTTGAAGCGCGTTCGGCGCGAGAATGTAGTTTAGTTCGCCATCGGTGTATTTGATAAGCGCAATGCGCGCGGAGCGGTTCGGGTCGTACTCGATCCCGATCACTTCCGCCGCGACTCCGTGCTTGCGACGTTTGAAATCAACCTTTCGGTATTTGTGTTTATGGCCGCCACCGATGTGTCGCAACGTCAACCGGCCGCGGTTGTTGCGGCCGCCGCTTTTTTTCTTCGGCTCGAGCAGTCTCCGTTCAGGGCGCCCTTTCGTAATTTCCTCGAAAGCGGGCAGCAACTTGAACCGCAGCGTAGGCGTTAACGGTCGAAATTCTTTTAAGGCCATATTTCTCGCGATCAGATCAGATCGATCTTCTCGCCCTCCTTCAAAGTCACAATGGCTTTCTTCCATCGGGGACGACGCCCAACCGGTCCCCGCAGCCGTTTCTCTTTACCCGCATAATTGCAAGTGTTCACATGGATCACTGTTTTCTGGAACAGCCGTTCGATCGCGTTCTTGATCTGAATCTTGTTCGCCTTCGGGCTGACGCGGAACACATACTTGTTCTGCTTCTCGCTCATCAACGTTGACTTCTCAGTCAACGACGCGGTCTTAATGATCTCGTGGGGCTCGTTCATTTTATCGCGCCGTAGCTTTGGGTGAAGGCGGACGCGTTCTTTCCGTCAGTTTTTCCAAAGCCTTCTGCGTAACGAGAATTTTCTGGAACCCGATCAATTGCTCCGTGTTAACGTCTGAAGCGGTCGCAAGTCGCGCCAGCTTCACATTGCGAGCCGATTTGTAAGTTTTTTCGTCAAATGAATCAGAAACAATGAGCACTTTCTCGGCATCGGTCTGTTTCCTGAGAAGATCGATAAACGCTTTCGTCTTCAACTGCGGCACAACGAAGTCGTCGATGGTCAAAACGTCGCCGGCATTGATGCGTTCGCTTAGCGCTTTTCGAAAAGCGAGTCGCCGAACTGACTTTGCAACCTTCTTGGAATAATCACGCGGCTTCGGCCCAAATACGACGCCGCCGCCTCGCCAGATCGGCGACGATTTGTAACCAGCCCGAGCGCGACCGGTTCCTTTTTGTCGCCACGGTTTTGCGCCTGACAAATCTACTTCGGCTTTAGTCTTTGTGTTGGCTGAACCGGAACGCCGGGCCGCGCGCATCGCGACGATCACATCGTGCACAGCTTGCGTGCCGCGACCATCATCGATGATGTCGAGCTTCGCTTCTTTCGCTGCGGCTTTGGTTAAAACTTTTGCGCTCATTTGTTCTGCGCCATCTCTCTTAAGGTTTTTGGCTTCTTCGCCTTTTCTTCTTCCTCATGCTTTCGGTGGTCAGCATGTAGCGCCAGTAGACGTTCGGGATGTTTGATTGCCGGGCGAACAATGACGTAACTGCCGTTCGGTCCCGGCACTGCGCCGCTTACCAAAATAGTTTTTTCCGTTTCACGCACTTGCATGACCTGGAGATTTTGAACCGTCACGCGCCGATCGCCCATATGACCGGGCATCCCCTGGTTCTTCCAAATGCGGCCCGGCGTAGAACGATTGCCGACTGCGCCAATGCGCCGGTGCGTCTTCGAACCGTGCGCCGCGCCTTGCCCGGCGAAGTTGTGCTTCTTCATCACGCCCTGAAAACCTTTGCCTTTCGAGCGGCCAATCACATCGACGAAGTCACCCGGCTGAAATTGCGTAACGCCCAAATTGATTTCCCCTTCGGGAAGATCCTTTTGCCGGCGAAATTCGCGCACAAATCTCTGCGGTTCGACGCCGGCCTTCTTAAATTCACCGAGCAACGCTTTGGTCACGCGCGATTCTTTTTGCGTGCCGAACCCCACCTGCACCGCGGAATAACCGTCGTTCTCTTCGGTCAAACGGCGCAATAAAACATTATTGCCGGCGGCGATCACTGTTACGGGACATAACCGGCCCTTTGCGTCGTAAACGCTGGTCATACCAATTTTTTGTCCAAGAAGTCCGATGCTCATGACCGTCCAATCGCAAATGTTTCAGAGGCGCCTCCGCTCAAATTTTAATGGTGATATCAACGCCCGCAGGCAAATTTAGTTTTTTCAATTCGTCCACCGTCTTCGCCGTTGGCTCGATGATGTCCAACAGCCGCTTGTGAGTGCGAATTTCAAATTGTTCCATCGATTTTTTGTCCACGTGCGGCGAACGATTCACCGTAAACTTCTCGATCAACGTCGGCAGCGGAATCGGCCCGGCCACCCGCGCCCCCGTGCGCTTGGCAGTATCCACAATCTCGATCGCGGATTGGTCCAGCATGCGGTGATCGAATGCCTTCAGGCGAATACGGATGCGCTGGCCATTGCTCATTTCGTCTCCTTTTGATCGAGAATCGCCGCAACTAAATTCGCTGGGACCGGATCAAAGTGTGACGGCTCCATCGAATAACTCGAACGGCCTTTCGACAACGACCGGATCGCCGTCGCGTATCCGAATAATTCCGCAAGCGGCACCATCGCATGAATCATCACCAGGTTCCCGCGTGTCTCGATGCTGTTGATCGCGCCGCGCCGCCGGCTCAAGTCGCCGCAAATGTCGCCCTGATATTCTTCCGGCGTGATGTTCTCCACCTTCATGATCGGCTCCAGCAGAATGGGTTTGCCCTGTTTAAAGCCATCCTTCACCGCGAAAATCGACGCCATCTTGAATGCAATCTCGCTGGAATCGACTTCGTGGAAGGAACCATAAACGATGTCCACCTCCACATCGACAACGGGGTAGCCGCCCAGCACTCCATTGAGCACCGCCTCGTCGATCCCCTTTTTCACCGCTGGGATGTATTCTCTCGGAATGATTCCGCCCACGATCTTATTCTCGACAGTTAGACCGTTGCCGCGCGCGGCGGGACGCACGTCCACTTCTACGTGCCCATACTGACCGCGGCCGCCTGATTGCTTGATCAACTTGCCGACGCCGTGCGCACCGCTGGTGATCGTTTCGCGATATGCGATTTGCGGTTTCCCGGCGTTCGCGTCGACTTTAAACTCTCGGAACATCCGGTCACGAATGATTTCCAAGTGCAACTCGCCCATTCCGGCGATGATGGTCTGGCCGGTGTCCTCGTGCGTGTAGACGCGAAAAGTGGGGTCTTCTTCGGCGAGCCGTTGCAATGCAGTCGCCATTTTTTCCTGATCCTGTTTCGTCTTCGGCTCAATCGCCATCGAGATAACCGGATCGGGAAACGACGGCGGCTCGAGAAGAATTGGATGGTCCTCATCACAGAGCGTGTCGCCAGTGGTAAGGTTTTTAATTCCCACGATCGCGGCGATATCGCCCGAGTAACACGTCCCGATGTCTTCGCGTTTGTCCGCCTGGATCTGAATTAAACGCGAAATCCGCTCACGTTTGTTCGTGCGCGGATTGTAAACAGTGTCGCCTTTGCTGAGCGAGCCGGAGTAAACGCGGAAGAACACGAGCTTGCCGACAAACGGATCGCTCCACAACTTGAACGCAATCGAACAGAACGTGCCGTTGTCGTCAGTTATCGCTTCCATTGGCTCGCCCGTGTCGGGGTTCTGGCCTTTGGCTGGCGGAATGTCGAGCGGGCTTGGCAGGTAATCGACCACTGCATCGACCAAATATTGAATACCGATGTTCTTAAGAGCCGAGCCTCCGATCACAGGCACGAATTTGTTCGCGATCGTCTGGCGGCGAATGCCCGCCTTCAACAACTCTGGCGTAACCTCGCGCTCTTCGAGCACCGTCTCGGCGACTTGATCGTCGAGATTGGAAACCTGTTTCACAAGGTCGTTGTACGCCTTCTCAACCGCGTTCACGTACTCTTTCGGTAGATCGGTCACTTCATAGGTTGATCCAAACTGGTCGTCCTCAGAGTAAATGATCGCCTTCTTATTGATGACATCGAGTTGGCCGCGCAACTGATCTTCCTTCCCGAGCGGCAACAACACCGGCCAGGCGTTCGCGCCGAGTTTCTTATGGATGCTGTCGACTGACATTTCGAAATCTGCGCCGACGCGATCCATTTTGTTGATGAACGCCAGACGCGGCACGTTGTACTTGGTTGCCTGACGCCAAACGGTTTCGGATTGCGGCTGCACTCCGGCTACGCCGTCGAAAACTGCGATCGCGCCATCAAGCACGCGCAAGGAACGCTCCACCTCGGCCGTGAAATCTACGTGCCCGGGTGTGTCAATGATGTTTATACGCTGCTTGACGCCTTCGAAGATCTTGTAAACGCCTTCTTCCTTCCGTTGCGCCCAACTGCACGTTGTCGCTGCCGACGTGATCGTGATTCCGCGTTCGCGCTCCTGCTCCATCCAATCCGTGACGGTAGTGCCTTCGTGCACTTCTCCCATCTTGTGGATCATGCCGGTGTAAAATAGAACGCGCTCGGTGATCGTCGTTTTACCGGCGTCAATGTGCGCCGCGATCCCGATGTTCCGCGTTCGCTCCAGTGGAAACTTGCGATCCGGCGAGTTTGGATTTTTCGCCGGAGCCTTCTTTTGTTCCATGGTCGCCGTTGCCATACTTGTTACCACCTGAAATGCGCAAACGCGCGGTTCGCCTGCGCCATTTTATGCGTGTCGTCGCGCTTCTTGATGGCGTTACCCTGACCAGCCGCGGCGTCTTTGAGTTCTTGCGCCAGAGCTTGAGCCAATGGCAATCCCTTGCGGCCGTCGGCAAATTTCACGATCCAGCGCGTGGCCAGCGAGATTTGCCGGGCAGGCGTCACTTCCATTGGCACCTGGTAGGTCGCGCCACCGACGCGACGCGATCGCACCTCAAGTCTGGGACGGACGTTCTCGACCGCCTTGTTTACAATTTCCAAGCGGATCGACTGAATCAGAGCCTTCGCGCGATTTATCAATCGCGGTGTACACCACGCGTTCGGCAAGAGATTTCTTGCCTCGCTTCATCACGGTGCTGATGAGACGAGCTACCGCCGGACTCCCATATCGGGAATCGACGTGCTCTTCTTTTTTGTGAACTCTCCTCCGCCGCGACATTATCGATAGTCCGTTTCAAATTTGATTTGTCTTATTTGGCCGCTGCCGGCGCTGCTTTCGCCGCGCCGCCTCCACCGGCCGCCCCGCCCTTCGGGCGCTTCGCTCCGTACTTGGAGCGACCGCGTCGCCGACCATCCACGCCTAGCGCATCGAGCGTTCCGCGCACAATGTGATACCGCACGCCAGGCAAATCCTTCACGCGTCCGCCGCGCACGAGCACGATCGAGTGCTCCTGCAAATTATGCCCCTCTCCCGGGATGTAGGCAATCACTTCCTGGCCATTCGTCAACCGCACTTTCGCCACTTTGCGCAGGGCAGAATTAGGCTTCTTCGGCGTGCGCGTCATCACTTGCACGCACACACCACGCCGCTGCGGACAGCTCGCCAGCGCCGGCGACTTTGATTTCACCGACACCTTCCGGCGTCCTTTTCGAATCAGCTGATTGATCGTGGGCATCTTCCAAATCCTAAAAAATAATGCGCCGCCAAACGTTCTTTTACTCCGGGCGACAAAAAAACCCGCTTCAGGCCGCGCAACAAACTCTCTCACGCGCCTGATGCGGTAAGCGCGGAACATAGAGGGAAAATCACGATCCGCAAAGAATATTTTGTCGCGCTGAATTGTCATTCTGAGCGAAGTCGAGGAATCTCCATATCGCATGCAGAATGCCTTTGAACTCCTGGCGAGCGATCAACAGTCAAAAGGGCGACGCGGCCGATTAACAACTGCACATGGCGTGATCGATACGCCGGCGTTTATGCCGGTGGGGACGCAAGGTTCCGTGAAAGGCGTCAGCCCGCGAGAACTGCGCGAACTGAATGCACAGATCATTCTCGGGAACACCTATCACTTGTTCGTTAGGCCGGGCCTTCATGTGATCAAGCATTTGGGCGGTCTGCATCGTTTCATGAGTTGGGACGGGCCGATTCTCACCGACAGCGGCGGGTACCAGATTTTCTCGCTGGCAAAGTTGCGCAAGATCACCGCAGGAAGGTGTGGAATTCCAAAATCACGTCGACGGCGCGCGCGCATTCATTTCGCCTGAGATCGCCATGGAAATTCAAGCAGCGCTCGGCAGCGACATCGCGATGGTGCTCGATGAATGCGTTCCGTATCCGTGCGAATACGATTACGCGGCGCAAAGCGCTGAATTGACGGCGCGCTGGGCGAAGAGATGCAAGGAATGGAAAGAAAAAAACGTCGACCGCCCAACGCTCAACGTAAAACGCTCAACTGATGTTGTAGCGTCCGCCGTCTCGGCGGAATCTCGAGCGGATGCGCTGAAGACAGCGCACGCTACAGCACGCCAGCTTTTCTTTGGAATCGTGCAAGGCGGAGCGTTTGAAGATCTCCGCAAAGAAAATCGCGCAGGCAATCGTAGAGCTTGATTTCGACGGCTATGCGATTGGTGGAGTCAGCGTGGGCGAGCCGGAGGAGGAAATGATGCGAGCGGTTGAATCGGCTGAACCGTTTTTGCCAACGAACAAGCCGCGTTACGCCATGGGGCTCGGCACGCCGCCGCAAATGCTGGAGATGATCGCGCGCGGGATGGACATGTTCGATTGCGTGCTGCCGACGCGCCTGGCCCGTAACGGAACCGCGTTCACCGCGACCGGCACACTGAACTTAAAGAACGCGGAGTTCGCGCTCGACAAGAGACCGATCGAGGAAAACTGCGTGTGCGCCACTTGCCGCGGATTCTCGCGGGGCTACATCCGTCATCTCATCAAGGCGGAAGAAATACTGGGACTGCGCCTTATCACTCTACACAATTTGCATTTGTACCTAAACCTCATGAACCGGGCGCGCACAGAAATTGAACGAGGGGCCTTCGATGAATTCCGCAAGGGCTTCGTTGCCGAATACAAAACGCGAGAAGCAGCGACTGACGATGAGGCTTGAGAATCAGCGAGCGCCTAACGCACTAATCCAAGTACAAGTATTACGCGCGCAAACGCGAGGTGCTCTCTGATATCAGCGGCCCATTGCAAGACGCTCGGCAAGAAGACGCGGCAGACCGGCCTTGGTAATTTTCTTTTGCGCGGTCGCCAGATCGTATTTCACCCGTAACAGTTCGACGAGATTGTTGTCGACGTCGTAAATGCAATATGCAGCACGCCAGTTTCCATCGCGCGGTTGCCCCACGCTGCCGCCGTTAATGAAGTATTTTTTACCAGACTCGATACGAATGTGCTCGGCTGGGTCACGTCTGACGCCTTCCTCGCGAACAAACACCATCGGTACATGGGTGTGGCCGAAAAAACAGACCGCGGTGCGCTGGTACGTGAAACTTGCGACGGCATCGAGGTTGTTAAACACGTAGCCCCACAGTGCGGGCGTATCGAGAGTAGCGTGCACGATGGTAAAATCGTGCACCCGGCGTTGCAACGGAAGGCCGCGTAACCATTCCTTGTGCTGGTCGTTCAAATGTTCGCGTGTCCAGTCGATGGCGCGCTCGGCCAGCTCATTGAAACGTTCCGATGACGCGGGAAACGTTGCCTGCTCGTCGTGGTTGCCTTTTACGGCGGGACAATCGAGTTGGCGGATAAGTTCGATGCATTCACCCGGGTTTGCGTTGTAACCGACGATATCGCCAAGGCAAACAAAGTGCGTGCATCTGCGTTGGCGCGCGTCCGCCATGACGGCTTCGAGCGCTTCGAGATTAGAATGGATGTCACTGAAAATTGCGAACCGCATTACGAGCTTTGTTAGAACGTTACAAAGGAAGTGCACGGACGCACTAACGTTTTGATAATTCCGGCGCTTGCCGTCGTGTTCGCCTCAACAGTTCAACGTTAAATCGTTCAACGTTTGCCTCCCGTATCAGGAATTCGTTGGTCCTGCGGGATGTCGAGTTTTTCTTCGAGAAACTTTAGCCGTTTGATCAAGGTCGGGAGTCGCTCCTTAGCTCCCTCATCGTAGAGGCTGCGCAGGCGTTCATATGCTTCATGCTCACGCCCCTCGCAGTACGAAAGCTCATAGGCCGAGAAGCGCCGGTCCCACGGTGCTGCTTCCGGCAGGGTCGCTGCCTTTGCATAATATTCGGCGGCCCGCTCGTGGTCTTTGTATTTTTCCTTGTAGAGCCGGGCAAGCGCCTCGTAGAGCTCAGGGCGGTCGGGATTGTTTTTTATTCCGCGCTCGAGGAAATCTTTGCCCAGCGCAAAATATTCGCGCTGCGCCTTTACCCGCAGCGCCAGGCGCGGCTGGTTGCGATCGTTCATCGCCGCGACGCTCGCGTTCCAGGCCATATGCCACGCCGCCGTGTCCCAAAACAGAAGCACACGTGGTTGCAGCGTTGTGATTTGCCGGAACAGCAACAGCATTCGGCCCCACTGGGTGTTTTCCCATGCCGCATGCGCCTGGATAAAAAGCGCGTCGGCGACAATCGCTCGGAACCCGCTCAGAGCAGCGATAAATCCAAGTTGCCCGAGTTTTTCGCGGAGATTGAGATTGAATTCCACGCCGCGGAAATGTTCCTGCCGGTGAAGCGCCGCAAGATCGCGTTCGACCGGCAATTTGAGCAGGCCCATCACGATCAACACCGCCAGCGCGATGAGGGCCCGCGTCATAATTCTTTTCCGTAAAACACAAAGACCGCCAGCAGCGTGTAAATCACCGTGTAAAAAATTCCCAGCAACGCAGTCTTGATGAAGACGGCCATCGAAATAGCGGTGCCGGCAACGATGTCATCGACCAGATTGAAAGCCTGCAAATCGGGAAAGAGCAGCGCCACGATCGCGAGAAACACGCGAGTCAGAGTCCGCCGCCGTGTTCCTGCAACCAATATTCGCGCGCCGTGGCTTCCAGGTGCCCTATGAAATAAATGAAAACCATCACCACTATGGTGAAAATGGTTGAGGTGGCGAATGTGGAAACAAACAGCGTAAGAGCTGTGAGCAGGCAGGCTTTGAGGAAAATGATGATGATTCCGGGAACAAGATCGATATTTAACGCGGACGCCCGGACCGCACGCAAAGCATCTGCAAGTTGGTCCGGCGGGGCGCCGGCCAACTGTGTAGCGGTAGCGTGCAGGACTGCCTGCTCGCGCATGTAGAGCACGGCCAGGAAGGCTGCCACCATTACCAGGGTGCTGATCGCCAGCAGCAAAAGGACTCCGGCGATTTTGCCAACGACATATTCGAACCGCGGCACCGGCTTGGCGAGAATCGTGTAAACCGTGCGGTCCTCAATGTCCTGCGGCAGCATTCGAGCAGTGGCAACGATCGCCAGCAGCGAAGTAAACATCGAGATTGCGCCGAGTGAAACGTCCTTCAGGATTTGGAATTCCTGTTGAAAAGAGAATTGCGCCATGAAAATCGAACTGCCGATCAACAGAAGCCCGAACACCAGCAGCACATAAAACACTTTCAGACGGGTCAGTTCCGTCAGGGTGTTGCTGGTGATAGCGAAAATGCGCGAGAACGAAAAAACGCGGTGACGCTTTCCAACGGTTGAACCGTTGACGGGTTGAAGCGTTGAAGCGACTTCGCCGTTCGTCATTTCTGCTTCCTCACTTCCTCATTCGCCGTTTGCTGCGCCGTAGCCTTGGCGGAGGCGGCGCTTTTTCGCTGCCTCCGGTCGACTCCAAAAACAATCTTTCCAATGTGGTTGTCGATTTCCGTCGCTCGAGCAATTTCGCGTTTGACTGATTGATGAACGATTCAATCTGGTGAACCAGCTCATCGGAAGCATTGGCGATTACAAGCTCAGTTTGATTTTCGATCGCTATCAATTCCCGTAAACGCCCTTCACGAACTAGCACGCCATCAGCGAGGATTCCGATGCGATCGCAAATCTCCTGCGCTTGCGCAAGCAAATGCGACGAGAGTAGCACGGTAATTCCGCGCCGCTTCAGATCCATGATCAAGTCGCGAATCTCTCGCGAACCAGCCGGATCCACGCCGGCGGTTGGTTCATCCAATACCACCAGCCTCGGATCGTGGATCAATGCTTGCGCGAGCCCGATGCGTTGCAGCATCCCTTTCGAATAGGTGCCCAGCCGACGGTCGCGCGCCTTGTTTAGCCCCACCAGATCAAGCAATTCGTTGACGCGATTCTTTAGTGTTGCGCCTGTCATTCTACAAAGGCGCCCGAAGAAACGCAGCGTTTCCTCGCCGGTGAGATATTTGTAAAAGTATGGATTCTCCGGCAGAAAACCCACTGCTTCGCGGCTTTCGACCAGCCGACTGTCTCGTCCAAAAATTTCGGTGCGGCCGCGGGTTGGCGGGACCAGGCCGAGAATGATTTTCAGTGTAGTGCTTTTACCGGAACCATTGGGGCCGAGCAGACCGTACACTTCGCCCGGTTCGATGCGGAGACTCAGGTCCTTTACCGCGACAACCCCGCGGGTGGGATGAAACGGAACAGAAAAAATTTTGGTCAGTCCGTCAACTGCGACCGCTGGGTTAGTCATGGCGAATCTCGAAACCACGGCCAGTGACCGCTTCGTTTAACTTGTTTTCGATTTGTTTGCGAATCAGCGAGTGAAGTTCGCTCTCCGCGACCTGATCAAGGAACGCGCGCACCTCGTCCTCTTGACCTGTAACCTGTAGCTCCACACGACCGTCGGGAAGATTGCGCACCCATCCGGTCACGTCGAATCCCTTGGCGATGTGGCGCACGGTGAAACGAAACCCGACGCCCTGGACATGACCTTCGTAAAGCACCTGAAGCGAGATCATCACCTGCTCCAAGATAAGCGATACGAGATACTCAGGGCCAGATCGCAAAAGCGGCACGCACGAAACTCCACTAGTGCGCATCCGTAGCCAGACACCGAGCACCGTCTATTTGTACGAATAGACGAGACAGAAACTACCTTCCTGGCCTTCCACCAGATCGACCCCGACAAAGTATTGGCCGCTGTTCTCTGGCTCAAAACCGGCCGCCGCTTTATCACCGTTGTTATAATTCTCCGTCGTCATTTGTTTTCCGGATTCATCATACACAGTGATCGCGGCTTTTTTCGCTGGCTCAGTTGTGCCAACAGAAAACCAATATTGGTTACCCGCATAAAGGTTGACTGCGATCAGGGCACGATCGTGTGGCTTGAGCACGCCGCACGAATGTCCGTCTCGGATTTTGAAGTCATCGTTCGAAAACGCCCCCGCAATTTCGAGTGCATCTTTACGTGCATTCACTTCGGCGTCTGTGTCTGCACGCACCACAAAGCTTGTGCTCAGCACAAGCATCCAAACGAAAATCTGGATCGAACGTCTCATTTTGCCGGTTCCTTGCTTTCTATCTCCGTCATAAGCTTGCTGACGGCATCATTCACTTTTCGAACTTCGTCCTTGGTCGGGACTTTGCCTGCCGGAAATGAAACAAGTTTTTCGATCCCGGTAAGTTGTTCGCTCACATCTTTGACCAGAGGTTGCTGCCGCAATTCGGGCGAAATTTCATTCACCTTTGATTGAATGAAGTGAACCAGAGCCGGTTGCCGCAGGACTTTTGCGGCAGACTCATTGTAATTCTTCATGATTACGCCGGTGACCACCTGAGTGCCGCGGATCCATCCGCCAAGAGTGACCAGGATAACCAGGTCCTGGTCGTCGTGCGATTGCATTGAGGATTTCACCTCATTTTGCGTTGCTTCCAATTCCTCCTGCAGCGTGTCCCAGTCGCTGTGCTCGGCAAATTCATTGATGCTATTGCCCCGGCCCAGGAGTTGTTCGCTGACCCCAAGAGCCTTTCCAAACTTCAGGATGTCCGATCCGATATTTTTGACCTGCTGTCCGTCCTTGGCTTCAACAGCGATGAATCCATCAGCAATCAACCCGCCGAGGTTCAGCGCGATCTGCGCTCGGTCGCTGTACGTCGTTGGAATCGGTCCGCGGTATTGAGCTGACCAGTTTATTTTTCCCGTTTTGCCAAGTGCAGCGAAAAGTTCGCCCGGCGTCGGGACAGTAATCGAATCGGTTCTGACAGCTTTCGCCATTTGATCCGAGTGACAGAGATTGCGCTTTCTCAGCCGCCGGTGTGGAAATAGCAGCAAGCAACGCAAGGGTAACCAGGGAAACCAAACGAATCATCGCGAAGATTATGCGCGCCCCAGCGAAATTGCCAATCGGAATCTCTCACCCCGGCAGGATAGTTCGTTTTTATGTGTTTTTGGATAAATCGAAATGCCCGATGCCAACTTACCGCGGAAGAGTAACCTTAGCGTGATAACCGGGTGATGGAATTTGCCTCGTGTGGCGAAACCTGTTCTAGTCCGCTCAGAAAGTATGGCGAGCTCCAACATTACCCACATTCACGCCCGTGAAATCCTGGATTCGCGGGGGAACCCGACGATCGAGGTCGATGTTCGCGTTGAAAGCGGCGCGCTTGGGCGGGCAGCTGTTCCAAGCGGAGCGAGCACCGGCGAACATGAAGCATTGGAATTGCGCGATGGCGACAAGAGCCGCTTCGGCGGCAAAGGCCTGAGAAAAGCAGTTACGAATGTTAACCAGAAGATCGCGCCGATTCTCAAGGGACTGGATGCGCGCGATCAGTCGAACATCGATCATAAACTGATCGAGCTCGACGGAACGCCGACCAAAAAAAATCTTGGCGCGAACGCGATGCTCGCCGTTTCGCTTGCAGTCGCCCATGCCGCGGCAGCCGCAGAAAAACTGCCACTATTTCGGTATCTGGGCGGACCCGAAGCGCGAGTGCTTCCGGTGCCGATGATGAATATCCTGAACGGCGGCGCGCACTCGGATGCGCCGATTGATTTTCAGGAATTCATGATCGTGCCGCGAGGCGCGCCTTCCTTTTCGGAAGCGTTACGCTACGGCGCCGAGGTCTATCACGCGCTGAAATCTGTGCTGAAAGCGCGACATCTTTCCACCGCAATTGGCGACGAGGGCGGATTTGCGCCGCAGCTCGATTCCGCCGAGGACGCATTGGAATCGATTGCGGCAGCCGTCGAGAAGGCGGGTTACAAGTTGGGCGAAGAAATATTTATCGCGCTTGATCCCGCTGCGTCGGAATTCTACGACAGCGAAAAAAATCTATACGTCTTCAAGAAATCCGATGGATCAAAAAAAACCGCTGAAGAATTGATCGATTACTATGCCGATCTTTGCGCGCGTTTTCCGATCATTTCCATCGAGGACGGTTGCGCCGAGAACGATTGGGATGGCTGGAAAAAATTGACGAAAAAACTTGGCGCCAGGATCCAATTGGTCGGCGACGATCTCTTCGTCACGAATGTGGAATTTCTCCAAAGAGGAATTGCCGAGCACGTGGCGAATTCCATTTTGATCAAGGTAAATCAGATCGGCACGTTGACGGAAACGCTGGCGACCATCCATCTGGCGAAGAGCAATCATTACACCACCGTGATCAGCCATCGCTCGGGTGAAACTGAGGACGTTACCATTGCCGATATCGCTGTAGGGACCAATGCCGGGCAGATCAAGACCGGTGCGCCATGTCGGAGCGACCGGGTGGCGAAGTATAATCAGCTGTTACGCATCGAAGAAGAACTTGGTGACAAAGCCGTGTACGGCGCTACAATCCGCTGAAGTGGAGCACGGTTACGCTGATTTCCGCGCGCGTCGCGAGGCCACCCTCTGGCAGCGACTGAACCGGATTCTCCTCGTTCTGCTCATCATAGCGATCTGGCTGGTGATCGTGAGCCTTTTTGTTCCGCCCTACAAAAAACTGATGCAGAGCCGAACGGAGATCGACGATCTCCAGCAACAGGTCAACGAGCAACAAAGTTTGCTGGCGCGCCAGACCCGCGAGGTCAATTTGCTCAAGACAGACGTCAGCTACCTGGAAACAATTGCGCGCGATCGTCTTGATCTGATGAAGGAGGGCGAAACAATTTTTCGCCTGGAAACGGCGCGCGCCAAAGCGAAACCCGTCGCTCCTACGCGCAAGTAAGTGTACAGGCGCTTGTGCCAAGCGCCTGTAGCGGCGCTCTTTAAATGTCGGCGTCTTCGGCGTTTGACACAAACGCCGCTACACCTTTGCGCTTTGTCCTTGAGTTGAATTATTTTTTCCCATGCCAACGGAGATCTCCATTCCAGACGCTGAGCATCTGAAATCGCGCGTACGCGAATTGCGGAGGTTTCTTTGACGTCGAGCAGCTTCAGAAAAATCTAACTACAATCGAAGCGCGGATGGCTGCGCCCGATTTTTGGTCGAATCGGGAGCGCGCCCAGGTGGATGTCGAGGAAGTTTCCCGGCTGCGTTCGCTGATCAATCCATTCCAGGAACTGGAACGCGAGATTGAAGATTTCAGCGCGCTGCAGGAACTGGCCGCGGAAGAAACGGATCCGGCGCATCGCGCAGAGGCAGAGAAAGACGTGGCGACCGAACACGCCCGCCTGGCTCATAAGCTGGATGAGTTCGAGTTGCGTCAGTTTTTGTCCGGTGAAAACGACCGAGCGAACGCGTTTGTCACCATTCATTCCGGAGCAGGCGGAACGGAGTCGTGCGACTGGGCCGACATGTTGTTGCGGATGTACCAGCGCTGGATCGAACGGAGCGGATTCAAATCGCAGACAGTGGACATTCAACAGGGCGAAGAAGTCGGGATTAAATCTGTCACTCTGCTGATCACCGGGGAGTACGCCTACGGACATTTGCAGACCGAGCGCGGTGTGCACCGGCTTGTGCGGATCTCGCCATTCGACGCCAACAAACGGCGACACACTTCGTTCGCCAGCGTCGACGTTGTGGCTGAAATCGCCGACACGGCTCCGATTGAAATTAATCCGGCAGATTTAGAAATCGACACGTTTCGCAGCGGCGGCAAAGGCGGGCAGAACGTGAACAAGGTTGAAACTGCGGTCCGCATTCTGCACAAACCCAGCGGGATCGTCGTTGCCTGTCAGGCTGAGCGCAGCCAGGGCCGCAATCGCGAACTGGCGATGAAAATGTTGAAAGCGAAGCTTTACCAACTCGAACAAGACAAGAAACGCGCCGAGATGGAACGGCAATACGGCGAAAAGGGCGAGATCGCATGGGGAAACCAAATTCGCTCCTACGTTTTTCAGCCGTATCAAATGGTGAAAGACCACCGGACAGGCGCCGAGACGAGCAATGTGCAAGCCGTGATGGACGGCGACATCGATATGTTTATCCAGGCCAAATTGCGCGGGGAGGAGAGCGGGAAAGGCGAACCAAGAATTGTAGAGGCGCTTGTGCCAAGCGCCTACTCTGGCTCGGCGTTTGACACAAACGCGACTATAACTCTACCACCTTCAATCGAAACCGCAGATCGAATTCGCCGCCGTTATGTGCCCGGCAACAGGCGAGACATGCGACAGCGCGTTTGATCTTGCGCACGCGAGGGAAATCGCGCCGGCAATTTGGGCAACGATAAATGAAACGCGGCGCATAACGCTTTGCTGGAAAGGGCAGCGTATGATAGCGCTTTTCGCCTAGGATTCCCAAATCGACGGCAAGCCTGTTGCCACCACGCGCCGTGCGGTGAAATCCGGCGCCGACCTGCGCGAAATTGCGCGACGAAATGGGCAAGTTCGTGCCGCAACGTGCGATCTATCTCCTCCGGATGCGCAACCAGGCGCGGGTTCAACGAAATTAGTTTCTGGCGATAATCCGCGCGGCCGGCGGCGGTTTTGAGACGGGAATTCCATTCGACGCGAATTTCTGTTGCTAATCGATTCGCGCCTAACGAGCGCAACAGCTCGCGCGCTTTTGTTTCAAGATCGACATCGCGAGACGGCAGGTTGTAGCCGGGGTCGTTGACCCCGGCATGTTGCCGTGCGCTGAGGCGTCCCGGACACCGATCGCGGCTACAGCTGCGCTACCAAACGCAAACTGGAGCTGCCTAAGCGACGACATATTCCCGCGCGTCTTTGGTTCGCTTCGCGATTCGCTGAAGCGCACCGGCAGTAGCGACGATTTCTTCCGCAGTCGTCCATTTGCCAAGTGAGAAACGGATCGCGGAACGGGCGCGTTCCATCGGCAGACCCATCGCAAGCAAAACATGCGAAGCTCTCACTGACCCGACCATGCAGGCTGACCCGCTCGAGGCACAAATCCCTTCCAAATCCAGCGCCATCAGCATCGTTTCCGAGTCGATGCCGGTAAAACTTACATTGAGTGTGTTAGTAAGCCGACGAACTGGGTCGCCATTTTGCTGCGCATCAGGAAAAACGTCTGCGATGCTCCTCCACAATTGATCGCGCAGCTGGGCTCTGCGTTCTTGCTCCGTCTCGGGATCGCGCGATATCCATTCAGCTGCGGCCGCCATTCCCGCGATGCCGGCCACGTTTTCCGTCCCGGGACGCCGCTGATTTTCGTGTGCGCCGCCAAACATGATTGGCTGGATCGGCAGGCCGGCGCGGAGACAAAGAAAGCCTGTACCCTTTGGTCCATAGAA
Source organism: uncultured Verrucomicrobiae bacterium (assembly GCA_963757675.1). GTDB lineage: Bacteria > Verrucomicrobiota > Verrucomicrobiia > Chthoniobacterales > UBA10450 > Udaeobacter. Next base: position 371,487 of record CAVWTH010000014.1, read on the forward strand.
CTTGTGCGCAGCAAAACTCGCGACATCGACAAGAGAGACATCGACATCCGTTTTCCCGAAAGCCTGGACCATGTCGCTGTGAAGCAAGACGCCGCGCTCTCGGCATATCTGTGAGATTTCGCGCATCGGCTGGATCACGCCTGTCTCGTTATTGGCGGTCATGATCGAGACGAGTCTTGTATCGGAGCGAATCGAATCTCCGAGCTGATCGAGATCGATCATTCCGTTTTCGGAAACATTGAGCCAGGTCACTTCAAAATTTTCGCACTTTTCGAGGTATTCGACTGGGTTCAGCACAGCATGATGCTCGGCTTTGTTCGAGATAATGTGACCGCCGCGTGAAGATGAAGATCGCGCCAGGCCGAACACAGCCAGGTTGCACGACTCGGTCGCGCCGCTGGTAAAAATGATCTCGCTCGGTTTCGCCCGCAGCAATGCGGCGAGCCTGTCGCGCGCGTCATCAATCGCGGCGCGCGCTTCGCGGCCGGCGGCGTGGACGCTGGACGGATTGCCGAAATGGCGACCCAGATACGGCAGCATTGCCTCCCGCGCTGGATCGCATAACGGGGTGGTGGCGTTGTAGTCCAGGTAGATCATTGGTTCTTCGTCTTACTTTGTGCTCATGCTCTTGCTCGTGATCAAAAGAGTTCGCGATGGCGCGGGCGCGATCGCCAGCGCTGCGGCGACCGCTCCACCAGGTGCTCATCCCTGAAATTCATCGCCTGTTTTTTCGGGCTCATGTTTTCGCTTCGGCACGACGCGGACTTCTTTTTCTTCGTAATAGACGAGCGAGTGCGGCGGAACGCTCTTTGTGAGGAAGACATTCGCGCCGATGGTGGAATTGGCGCCGATCACAGTGTCGCCGCCCATGATTGTGGTTCCGGCGTAAATGCAAACGCCGTCTTCGATCGTCGGGTGACGTTTCTTTCCACGCAAACCTTGTCCCGCCCCGAGCGAGCGCGCGATGAACGACACGCCTTGATAAAGTTTCACGTGCGATCCGATCTGCGTGGTCTCGCCAACAACGACGCCGGTGCCGTGATCGATGAAAAAATGCGAACCAATTTGCGCGCCGGGATGAATATCGATGCCGGTGCGGCTGTGCGCCCACTCCGTCATGATGCGTGGGATCAGCGGCACTTTGCCGTAGAGCAGGTGCGCCATGCGATAAATGGCGATCGCTTCCACCGCGGGATACGCGAGAATGATTTCCTCGTAACTCGTGGCGGCCGGATCGCCTTCGTACGCGGCGTCGATGTCCGTCCAAAGCATCCGGCGCATCGACGGCAATTGCTTGAAAAACTCAGCTCAGGACTTCTTCGGCTTTTGCTTCCGTCGCTTCATCCTGACGAATTTTGCCGAGGCTCCTGCAAATTTCAGTTCTGAGTCGCGCGTGCAAATGCCGGACGCGAATGCGTGTGGTATCGGCGAGGTCGTCTGAGCCCTCGAGCGCTTCGCTGCGAAAACCGGGAAACATCAGGCTCATCAGCTCGATGCAGGCCGCTTCGATGGACAGACGCGATGGGAGGCTCGCGGCCGCGGCCAGGTAATTTATTCCGCCGGTTTCGCCATAGGTGTGAAGCAGTTCCTCCACTGCGTCCCGCGTCGTCGTAGTCATCACATCGAATATGCGCCCGCTGGCGGTGAAAAAAAGCGAAAGCTGTGGCGCGTGTCTGAGGCTTAAGGATCCCGGAACAGCTTAACTTCTGTTCGATTTGGGGTTTTGATGATCGATGCTGCCGGTAAAAGCGGAGCAGCAGCGCCGCACTCCAAAACGTGGCCGCGAATTTTCGCGCCCTTTCGCGCTCGCGTCTTGGAGTGCGCTCGCCGCAGCGAGCGCTTTTGGAAGCGGGGACTCAGCCGGCCGGCGCGCACGGAGTGACGCGCCCTACCACGGACAGATGCATGCAAACAGAGGGTGCGCAGTCCTCTGCGCGCCGTATGGCTGTGCTACGCTACGCCTCGCGTGCTTGGAGCCATTGCAGAGCGAAGCGAGCGACTTCGCGCGAGTTCTTCAGGTCGAGCTTGTCTTTAATGTGCGCACGGTGTGTCTCTACGGTCTTTGGACTGAGATTCAATAGCTTTGCGATCTGACGCACTTCGTTGCCTTTGCCGATCAGCTCCAGAATTTCCAGTTCGCGGTCGCTCAGTCGCTCTACGGCGTCTGCTTCGCCTTCGGCGCGGCGATGGGCGAATTTCGTGATGACCTGCGCAGCCATGGCCGGGCTGAGATAAGGCCGTCCGTTAAACACTTCATGGATTGCCTGGACGACATTTGCCATCGCTTCATGTTTCATCACGTAACCGTCGGCTCCTGCACGCATCGCCCGCAAAGCGTAAAGAGATTCGTCATGCATCGAGAGCACCAAAATGGGCAGCTCCGCGAATTCCGCGCGAATGTTCTTGATCAGCTCAATGCCGTTGGTGCCCGGCAAACTGAGATCCACAATCACAAGATCGGGATGCAGTTTCCGGATCACATCCATCGCTTCAGCCGCGTTGGCGGCCTCGCCGCACACGGCGAACGAGCCGTCGGAATGAATCAGTTCCTGGAGCCCTTTGCGAAATAGCGGATGATCATCCACGATCACGATCCGTTTTGCGTCCGGCGGATCGCATTTCGGGTTGTTATTTGTTGATCGCGCGACACTCATCCAGCTTGTGGCTCGGGTTTGTTGCAACATACGCCATGAGTGAGGCATCAGATTCTCTGGTTGAGCCTCCTTTACGCATTCGCAGTTCCTCGCTGCGCCAGATGTCACAAAGTTAGTTCGCCAGCGACTGGCACGCTTGAAACGTTTGGCATGGCATCGGCCAGTCGCATCGCCATTTTGCGCTCTTTGTCTGACCGCGCCGCGTGTTTCGGCAAATAACAGGACACACGCGTGCCGCCGCCTTTGCGAGAATCGATTTCCAAAAGGCCGCCCATCAAGTGTGCCCGGTATTTCATGATGTGATAGCCAAGACCTTCTGCGGGATTAGGCTCCCTCGGAAATCCGACGCCGTCATCAATCACGCGCAAAACCATTCCCCGTCGAGAACGTTCCAGCCTGACGACGATTTCCCGCGCCTGAGCATGTTTGTTGGCATTGATGACCGCTTCGCGCGCGATGCGATAAAGATGCGCCGCGGCCGTGTCGTCCTCGATGCGGAATGACGGTTTGACTTTCCAGCCGGCAAGGTGTTCTCCAGATTTCCCGATCAACCAAATCTTGCAGCGCCCGACCATTCCCGCCGCATCGACGTCGATCCGGTGCAACGCGCGGGAAAGATTGCGCGTATCGATCGCAGCGTTGTTCACCAATTCGCGCGATTTTCTCGATATCAGCTACGTCGATGACCCGATGGTGTCTTCAGATCGCAACGCGACCGAGCGCGCCATAAACGCGACAGCAGTCAGATGTTGGCAGATCCCGTCATGCAACTCCTGGCCCAGCCGCTGTTGCTCGCGGTCGCTGACCGCGAGGATTTCTCCTTCGAGACCTTTGCGCCGCTCGATCTCGTTTTCTAATTCCTTGTTTGCTCGACGCAGCTCACGGGTCCGGGCCCTAACGCGTAACTCCAGCGAGTCTTTTGATCTTTGCAATGCGGCCTCGGCTTTTTTGTGGGCGGTAATATCGACAATTACCGCCACGGCCGATTGCGTTCTGCCGTCCGTACCGCGCACTGCGCTGGCGCTCACGTCCGTCCACAGAGTCGATCCATTCTTGCGGACAAAACGCTTTTCCATTCGATACGGTTTACCATTGCGAATCAGTCGCCGAAGCAGACGCATGTTTTCGTCCACATCATCGCGATGCGTCAGTTCAGCGATGGTTTTGCCGATCAACTCCGGTTCGGTGTAGCCGAGCATTTCACAAAGTCTGCCGTTGGCGAATATGATTCGCGCCTCGGCGTCGCAGCGGGCCATGCCGGCAGTGGTTTGCTCTACGATTGCGCGCATACATGCCTCGGATTCGCGCAATGCTACTTCGTCTTGTTCGTGTTCGATAGCCTGCGTGAGCTGCCGGCCGATTGTCGTCGCCAGTTTCCGCTCATTGTCGGTAAACACATGTGGCGCCTCATGATATGCCATGAATTTGCCGATCAGCCTCTTGCTGCTAACCAGCGGGATAAACGCCATTCCGTTTTTCGGCGGCAACTCTTTCAACAGGTCCATGGTCGCTTCGAACCCGCCGGCTGAACCGCCAACGCCGACGATGGGAAGGTTCATATCTTTCTTCGGAGTCTTTGAACGCGGCTTTTCCGCCGCGGATTTGGATCTGGCCGTTGCTTTGCGTCTCGATTGTGCTCGCGAGCGGGATGCGCGTCTCTTCGCAGTTCGATTCGCAGCCATGGTCTGTACTATCTTAGTTGGAGCGCTCCAGTAAACAAGGTCTTGATCTTGCGTGAAACACGCCTGAGGCCAGGCTGTCTCCAAGTTCTGGCGGGGACGTTGCGCTCCGGCGTGTCGCCGATCCGAATCAAATTTCTATTTGCACTCCAAAATGCCACCGTTCCGATGCGAGCATTGACGAGCTTGTGTCTTGGAACGCCCGAAGCGACGCGAGCGATAGGTGCGCACTCTCAAAGCTTTGAGAAAGGAGCTGATGCTTTGTTTTTGCACGAAGTGCTTTTAAGAATGCGGGGTTTCTTCGCACCGCTTTTGCCGGCCATGCTGCCTCTACGAAGCGGCGGTCGCAGATCTCATCGCGGCCAGGCGCTCTTCGATCAGGTCTCGTTCAACTTCCCAGTACTTGAGTGCTGACAGCAAGAGTCTGTCCGACTGCTCATCGTGAAGAGACTCAGCGCGCTCGATAGTTTTTTGTCCTGGATCTTTCGCAGCTTTTTGCCGTTGGTGCCTGGATTTTGCCCTTCGCCACCTTCCTCTCCTCGGTCGTGCTACTCCCGTCACCATTTTTGCGCCCTTACTCCTCTGTCTGTGTGATTCGCATCTCAACTCGTAAGCGGCCGTGACAACTTCTGTCCCCTCCCAGCGTTTTAACAGCGGCGGAACTCCGAAAGTTTCGCGAGCATGCAGCGGCACACTCTAAACGTGGCAAACCGAATCGAGGGCTTTGCAGTTCGAGTTAGTTGCAAGCTTTTCACGAATCGCCGGCCGGCGTCGATGCACTGCGAAAGGAGCGTCGCGGCTTCATCGAACACGCAGTCCCTTTGCTAGGCGGGCGCAGGCCGGTCAAGTATTGGGCGTCGAATGCCCGGAGCGCCTCTGCGACAGTCGGTCCGATCCCGACGATACCTTCTTCGACGCTTGGCCCTAGCACCGCGATCCAAAGTTCGCCGCGAAAGAACAGCTGGGGGCGGCGCACCGCCGACGGGCTCCCGGGATGGACCGTGCAATAAACTTTCATCTGCTCGACCGCTGCCGCTGCATAGTTCGCGAAGCGGCGCCGACGCGAAGGATCACCATTTTTCTTCATCCAGATTCTACAACGCGTGCCTGCGAGAATTTGGACGTGATTTTTTTGTCGCACTGCACGGAAGAGATCGGATTTTCACCTATAGAAGAATCCACCGTGTTCCCGATTGTAGGCGTCTTTGAGAGGACGGTAGTATTTTCAGCCGTGGCGCTACATACACCAACTGGCTCGTCGGACGATCAAAAACTGGAGGCGCTGCGCCGGCTCGATCAATTTCGGCGGTGGCGTTCGCTCGATGAAAGACGTTACTGCCTGGTTTGCGGCAAAGTCATTACGGGGCGGCAAATTCAGGTCGCTGGCGGAACCCACAGCAACGGCCCGATGAAGCTGAGTTGTCCGACGGAAGGTTGCAACTCGATTCCGATGGACTGGGTGTTGCCTACAAATGAGATCCTCGCAAAAGTGGACGAGCTGGCAACCGACGAACGCAAAGCTTCGGGACTACCGCCGGAAGCCGTTACTAACGGAACTAGGAAATTGGTGCGCCAACAGAAGGAGCACAATTACTTTGCGTCGCGGTTCCTCAAGTTCGCTCTCGCCTTCAAGCGATATTCCTAAGCCCGTCCCCCTCCAATCCTTGCGAGCCCTTGAAGCCTCCCGGCGGGCCCGCAGAGAAACACTTCTTCGGAAAGCAAGGATTCTACGGTTCCGCTTCGAATTTCATTTCGCCGCTCTGGCGATTGTACTTGCCACACGCCATTGCTGTCCTGTGCCCAATCGCCGAAAAAATTGGGTTCACGAGCATCGAACCCGCTCATCATGCATCGGGACTTCGATCCAAAATTTGCGCATTTGAAGACGCAATTTGGGATCTAATCCGGAAGTCGCGGGTCTAGCGCCGGTCGGTCATCCCAGCGAACTGCCCACCTTTTTCCCATGGTTCCTGCTTGTTCCACGGCATCGACGATTCGTGACGATTATCCGGGTCTTGCACCAGGGCTGTATCGTGCGTCGCGCATGAGGTCAGCGCGACCACGAATGCACCCAGTAGAACGGGAACCACGATTGTTCGGAGCTTAAGGACTTGTGCCAGCATAAATCACACTGTCTCCAGGTTGTACTTGGACGCCACGCGCCAAGCTGTTGGTCATGATATCGCCGATGGCGGTCGCCGGTTCAACAGAAGAAACGCGAATTTTTCCAATCAACGTTCCGTCTCGTAAAACGAGCATTTCAGAGTTCGGCTCCACGCCGTTGCGCGCGCCGAGATTTAGAACCACGAAATTGTAGGCCTGGTTGTAGGCAAGCACTGTTCCATGGACGCCCGCGCGACGACCGCTGGCGCTTTCGCGCTGTGTGTTCGTGGTTTCGCGCCGTTTTCTCGGTTCCGCCCTGGGCGCTTCCCTTGACTGTGCCGGGCGATCTTGGGCCTCCTGCAGTTTGTCGGCCAGCAAAGCTTTCTCTTTCTCTGCGCCGTCGAGTTGACGTCGGAGATCATCAAGTTGCGATTGCAAATCGGCGCTCTGCGCGTTCTCGGCGGGTGCGGCTGCGCTGCCGGGTGCGGAATCATTTGCTCCCGCTGCGCGTTGTCGCAGTGCGGCGATCTCTTGCTGGCTGGCGTCTAGTTTGCCTTGGAGATCAGCTTTCTCTTTTTCGACCTGGGCGAGTGCGGCTTCGGCTTTTGTGGCCCGATTCTCTGCTTCATTGGGCTTGCCCTCTGCTTTCGCTGCGGAAGGTCCCCCGGTTGGCGCATTCGTTCTCGCCTGCCCCTGCCCGCGTACGGACGCCTGCAAGTTCGCGGCATTCGCGCGAAGCGCTTTCACTTTCTGGGTATTCAAAAATCCGAAAAACGCGGCGAGTACAAGGAAAATGACGGCCATCCCGCTCACACTTCCGGAGGTGACCGTGAAAAGCGCCGATTCCGTTTGCGCCATAAGTGTGCCTTTTAACAATGAATCAGAGGAAAATGCAATTAGGATTTCAGCACCCACTTCCAAAAAGAATTCCAAACCCCTTACCTACTTCCTCTCTCCCTGTGAAAGGGGAGAGGCGCGAACAGACGGAAACACGGGATACAAAGGGAAGCGATTGTGAATCCCTGATTGCGTTTCTTGACGTTTCAATCGATAGAGATTCCATGGGACAGCAGCTCCGTGTACGAGCCAAACGCAAACGGCGACTGGCGTATTTGCAACGCAAAAAGGTCACCCTGCGAGCTACGGCGACGCGGCCGACGCCATCCAAGCAGCAGACTCAGAAAGAGTCCGCGGCGGCGAAGTGATCTTGATTAGCTGGCAGAATGAAGTTGTCACATTTGGTTTGAGCGCGCATGCGTCACCGCGCGGTGTTGGATTTCAACTGGGGAGTTAGCGTTGGGAAGGCGCGTTGAAAGCGGTGCGGCGGTGCTCCGGCGCTTTAGATTCCGCCGCAATGCCAAGAATCCGGAGAATGGAAACTCACTAACTCTGAGCAGAAGGGCGGCGATTCGAAGGACACACATTTATTCGACCTGAAGAAATATACATTACGTCGATGCAGCCGTGTGCGCGTTATCTCATCGTCGATGGGCACAGCGTAATCTTTGCGTGGCCGGAGCTGCGCAAACTCCACGCGCGCCGGTCATCGCTGGCGCGAGAATCGTTGATCAAGCAGTTGCGTGATTATCAGGATTGGACTGGTGTGCGCGTTGTAGTCGTTTTTGATGGGAAAGGGAGAAAGGTCGACGCAAGCTCCGATCCAGGCGAAGTGCAGATTTTCTATTCGCACAGTGGCCAATCAGCCGATGCGATCATCGAGCGACTAGCGAGTAAGTACGCCAGGCGCTACGAGCTTGTCGTTGCGACTTCCGATCTGATGGAAGCCGAAACCGTTCAGGCGTGCGGCGCGGAATCGATTTCAGCTGAAGCTCTCCGCGGACTTCTTTCGAGTGCCCGACGAAACTAGAACACCTGCGCGGATCCTGTAGCCACGGCCCGTGCGGCCGTCTCAATTGCATGACGAGCAGCGCTAAGAGACCGGCCACAGGACCGCTGGCTACAGCGCTCAAGTGGCTTATCGCGCGGTAAAGCCACGTGATAAAATCTTTTGTCAGCTGGATCAGCCAACGCGTTGAGGACAACGCGTTCCACCTTTGCAGCTCTGGTGGGATCAACTGCTCCTCGGGTGTTGCCAGATAGATCGGCGGAGCGCCAAACTTTTTTGTGAGACGAATTCTACAGCCCAAGTTTCTTCTCGATCTCTTTCACTCGCGCGAAGAGTTTTCCCAGCCGGCGAACCCAGGCAATCTGTCGCTTTGCTTCCGCAAGCGGCACCGCGGGAGAGCCAACCACCCGCCGCTAACATTCTTGGAGATGCCACTTTGCGCGCCGATCGCGGTGTTGTCGCCAATCTCGATATGCCCAATAATACCAACCTGACCCCCAATTATGACCCGCTGACCGACGCGCGTACTGCCGGAAATACCGGTCTGCGCCACAATGACAGAATTCTTCCCGATGACGACGTTGTGCGCGATCTGCACGAGATTATCGATCTTCACGCCTTGCTGGATCCAGGTCCGGCCGAACCGCGCGCGATCGACAGTTGCTGTTCGCGCCGATCTCGACGTCGTCGTCGATTTGGACAATCCCGAGCTGCTGAATTTTTTGGTGGCGGCCATCGACCATTTCGAAACCAAAGCCGTCAGCCCCAATGACGGCGCCGCTATGAATGATTACGCGCGACCCGATCCGGCTTCGTTCGCGAATCGTCACGCGCGGGTAAATGAGACAGGCGGATCCGATCACCGTCTCATGCCCGACGTAGCTCCCAGCACCAATGACTGTATCATCGCCAATTTTTGCCGCGGCTTCGATGACGGCCAGCGGTTGGATCGAAACACCTTTGCCGAGCTGCGCGCTCGGCTCAACGATCGCGCTTGGATGAATACCGGGCGCGAATGTAATCGGTTTGGGCGCGAATTTAAGCACGACTTGCTCGAAGGCCTTCGCTGGATTTGAAACGCGAACCTGCGCCGCATCGATCGGCTCGGAAAAATCCGGCGGAACAAAGATTGCTGATGCGCGGGTTTTGCGTAGCAGGCCGACATATTTTCGATTCGCGAAGAAGCTGATTTCTCCCGGCGTCGCTTCCGCAAGGGACGCCGCGCCCCTGATTCGCATCGCCGGATCGCCGACTAATTCGCCATCGGAGCTTGCCGCTATCTCTCGGAGAGTAAAAGTCACTGGTCGTTGAATCGCAGGTTCTGGGTAGCGCATGCGTCCCGCGTGCTGGCGAGCGCGTCCTCGCGATCGCGAACTTTTCTTTCGATTCCCACTTGTTGCGGCCAGCTAAGCTTCAAGAAAAGATTGTTTCGGCGCGACGCCGAAACCAGCACGCGAGACGCGTGCGCTACCCAAGCTGTGTGCGCTTTCGCTCATTTCCAGTGCGGCGGGCGCTTTTCGATAAACGCTTGCACGCCTTCGAGCGCAGCTTCGTCCATCATATTGCACGCCATGGTTTGGTTCGCTGCTTCGTATGCGGCTGCCGATTCCGAGTTCCGTCTGGCGATAAAAAAAATATTTCCCAATCGCGATCGCAACGCGCGGTTTGCTGACAATCGTCGCGACAAGCTTCTCCAGCTCGGCATCCAGCTGTTCAGGTTCGGCAACGCGGTTGACCAATCCACGCGTTTTTGCTTCCTCGGCGCCGATAAATTCGCCGGTCACGAGCATCTCGAACGCCGCCTTGCGCAACACATTTCGTGAAAGTGCCACACCGGGTGTGGAACAGAAAAGACCGACGTTTACTCCGCTAACGGCGAATCGGGCTGTGCTCGATGCGACGGCGAGATCACACATCGCCACCAACTGACAACCTGCGGCGGTCGCGATTCCCTGGACTCGTGCAATTACAGGCACCGGCAACCGCTGGATGCTTAGCATCATATCCGAGCATTGAGTGAAAAGCCGTTCGTAATACTCCCGCGATGGGTCGGGGCGCATTTCCTTTAGGTCGTGTCCGGCGCAAAAGGCTTTGCCTGCAGCAGCAATGACGACTACACGGACGGAGCCGTCGCCCGCGATCACGTCGAGCTCGCGCTGCAATTCTGAAAGCATTGTTTCGGACAAGGCGTTGAATGCCTGCGGCCGATTGAGAGTCAATGTGACCACGCCGCGGGCGTCTTGGGTTCGCAAGATGCCCGGCTCTTGGGCTTCTGTCGTTTTCGGGCGCGACGCCGGTCCGATCGTTGCTGGAGAAACTTTCACAGGCAGGGAGACTCGAACGCTACTGCCGAAATTCCAACTCGGAAATTCGAAAAATTTAGTTTCCGTTTACTGCGACCGGCAACATGATCTGACGATCGGGGCATACATAGCTTGTCTGTAGGCAAAGCAGGCGACTCGCCTGCTCAGCCGACAGGCAGGTTGACTGTCGGCCCCACAGCCGGGAAGGCTTTGCCCCGTTTGTTGAGATGAAAATTATCGCGATTGCTAATCAAAAAGGCGGGGTCGGCAAGACGACCACCGCTGTGAATCTCGGAGCTGCGCTGGCCGAAATGGGCAAGCGGATTTTGCTTGTCGATCTCGACCCGCAAGCGAATGCGACCAGCTCGTTTGGTTTGCAGGGCGTCGAGGAAATCAGTCTCTACGAACCACTCCTTGGCGAGAGTTCCATTATGGAAAAGATTTTTCCCACGCGGCGGGAAGGACTGTTCCTGGTGCCCGCCGATCTCGATTTGGCTGGTGCCGAGGTCGAAATCGCGCGGATGCCAAATCATCTCACCCGCCTCGCGGAAACACTCAAACCACTGCGCAAGGATCAGACATTCGATTTCGTGTTCCTGGACTGTCCGCCGTCGCTCGGAATCCTGATGAGCAACGCGCTCGCTGCTGCGGATGAATTATTGACCCCAATCCAATGCGAATATTTCGCGTTGGAAGGATTGGTAAAAATTGTGCGGCTGATCGAGCAAAGTACTCGATTCAGGCGCGAACGAGCGGCTGGAACTCGGCGGGATCGTTATGACGATGTTCGACGCGCGGACCAATCTTAGCCAGCAGGTAGTGGCTGACGTGCGAAAGCATTTTGCCGAACGCGTCTATAAGACTGTGATCCCGCGCAGCGTGCGCTTGAGCGAGGCGCCGAGCTTTGGCAAATCGATTTTGGAATATGCGCCGACTGGACCTGCTTCCCAGGCGTATCGCGCGCTGGCGCGCGAGTTTATGCAGCGCCACGCTTCGCCAGCCACTGCTCGCGAGTTATCGCATACACCAGCGTCGGAAAACCTCGAAACGTAATTTCCTTTTCCACGTTCATTCCATTTTTCTCCGCGACGCGACGTGAGGGCACATTGTCCGGGTGAATGAGCGAGATTACGCGGGATAGCTGACAATCCCGAAAGCCGTGATCATGCACGGCGCGCGCGGCTTCAGTAATGAGGCCGCGGTTCCAATGCCTTGGATCGACGGTAAATTTCCATGGTAGATGACTGGATTCGCGGACACGTTGCTTGGCGAGGCAGCACCACCCGCGTGTGCTCGGCTTCTCCGAAGACGATGTCAATCGCCACACACGCAAGATCTTCTGAACACGCGATTGTCACCACGACGACAGGGCAACATGCGATATGGGCGTAGATTTCGATTCAGATTAGAGATGCCACAGCAAGGTGACGAATACGCGCAGCCGCCGGATACATTAAGCCTGGCAACGGTGCGCTGAAGCAGCAGGTCACTGCACCGCGTGCCATTTTACAAACGCGGGCACTCAAACCGTCTTTGGTGAAGGTCCCAAGCGCGCGACCATGATGCTGGTTGGCGAACAGCCGGGCGATTACGAAGATGTCGCGGGCAAACCGTTCGTTGGGCCCGCCGGGAAGATTATGAACCGCGCGATCGAGGAGGCTGGAATCGATCGCTCCCGGGCTTACGTCACGAACGCGGTGAAACACTTCAAGTGGGAGCCACGTGGCAAACGCAGGATCCACCAGAAACCAAACGCGCGTGAGATCGCAGCCTGCCGTCCCTGGCTCGAAGCGGAGCTGCGAATCGTTAGGCCGAACCTGGTCGTCGCAATGGGTGCGACAGCGGCGCAAGCGATCTTCGGGCCGTCATTCCGTGTCACCCGTGAACGCGGCAAAGTGTTATCTTCAAAACTTGCGCCACGAGTTCTTGCGACGGTTCATCCATCATCGCTTCTTCGCCAGCCCGACGAGGAATCGCGTCGGCGGGAATACGAGCATTTCGTCGCCGATTTGCGCGTAGCGCTCAAAGCAGTCGGCGGACTAGAACCACGCCTCTCGTTCCGGCGGCATCAACGCCGATCACGACCCCTAACTAGTCGAAGCAGAGTCCCTCCGTTGCTTAAGTACAAGCTCCGCAAGCGGCAAATCTCGTGGATAGGTGATTTTGAAATTGAAATCATTATTCAGAACGAGAACCACCTTGTGCCCGAGTCGCTCGACCGCGGAAACTTCGTCGGTCACAGAGATATTTTGTGCGTAAACGGTGCGGTACGCGTCCTCAATCAATTTTCGCTCGAAGATCTGCGGCGTTTCCATCGCGTAAAGCTGATGCCGATCGACCGAACCGACGACTAAAAGATCGGCGTCCGCGCGCTTTAAAGTGTTGTTAACTGGATGCGCCAGGGCGGCCGCGCCGTAGACGCGACACTGTTCGAAGGCGCGTTCGATCTGCTCCGGCATGATCAGCGGACGCGCAGCGTCGTGCACGGCCACATATTCCGTCTTTGGCGATCAATCGCATCCAAACCCGCCCGCACGGAATCCTGCCGGCGTTCGCCGCCGGGGACAATCGAGCAGAGTTTTTTGAACCCGGCGTCGCGACTGATTTTTTGAATCTCATCATGCCGATCTTCGCGCGCGACAACGATGATTTCGCTGACAGCAGTCGCGCGGTCGAACGCGCGGATTGCGTGTGCGATAACGGGTTCGCCCGCTACGATGGCAAACAACTTATCCAATCCCATGCGCTGGCTGCTGCCGCCCGCGACGATGATGGCGCTTAGCATGTAGAGAAAAGAAAACGTCCAACATCGAACATCCAACATCCAACGCCGAACGCTAAGGATTCGATGTTCGGTGTTCGATGTTCGGTGTTCGACGTTTTCTTCATGGCAACTGTTTTTGCACTTCCGCGCTTAACGTCTTGCCGTCGGCGCGCCCGCCTGCTTTGGCCTGCAAGGCTTTCATCACTGCGCCCATTTGCGCTTTCGATGTGGCGCCGACCTCGGCAATGACTTCACTCACGATCTTTGCCAGCTCGTCTGCGCTCATCGGCTGCGGCAGATACGTGTTCAGAATGGCAAGCTCTTCTTTTTCTTTCTCAGCCAATTCCGCGCGGCCCCCTTTTTCAAAACTTTCGACGGAATCCTGACGTTGCTTCGCTTGCTTGCGAATTACCTGCGCGGCTTCCGCATCACTGAGCTCGGCTTCTGCGCCGGATTTTGCGATCGCGGCATACTTCAACGCCGATTTTAACATACGCAGCACGCCGAGCCTGGTCGCGTCTTTGGCGCGCATCGCATCCTTCAGGTCCATGTCCACACGTTCTTGCAACGTCATGTCCAAACAATTACGTAGACCAAGCCCATTGTCGATTCATGTAGCCCTCGCCGTGTGGTCCGACGGTTTTTTTCATATCGAACATGACGCTTCGCACAGCGAAGCGGCTACAGCGCCTCGGCACAGTTCCGGACCGATGCGGCGTCACCAACGGAGATGACATTGATTTCCCGGTTCGTGCGTTTCAACAAGCCCGCGAGCACGTTGCCCGAGCCGAGCTCAATGAAAAAATCACAGCCAAGATCGAGAAGGCGCTGCATACAATCTGTCCACCGCACGGTGCCGGTGACTTGATCACGGAGCGTCTCCCGGATTTGGTCAGGCGTTTTTACCTCTTCGCCAGTGACGTTGCTAATGACGGGGAAGCGCGGCGAATCGACTGGCACATCGGCCAGCGTTTTCTCTAATTTATTATGGGCGCTTTCCATGAGGCGTGAGTGATATGCGCCAGCAACGTTGAGCATCGCCGCACGACCAATGCCGTATTCTTTTGCGACCGCGACGGCGGCCTCGACATTCGCGAGCTCGCCGGAAATAACGATCTGATTAGGCGCATTGATGTTGGCGATATCGACATCCTCATCAGCGGCAAGCCGACGCACGTCGTTTTCCAAACCCCCAATCATCGCCGCCATGCCGCCTCGCGTGGTTGCGCACGCTTCGTCCATGAACTCACCGCGCTTTTGGACCAGCTTGAGACCCGTCGCGAAGTCGAAAGTGCCCTCCGCCCGCGTGCGCGGTGAGTTCGCCTAACGACAGGCCCGCCGCACCGCCAATGGGAAATTCGCCGGCGACATCATGCAATGCCGCCAGCGCCGCCAGCGAATGGACATAAAGCGCCGGCTGACAATTTGAAGTCCTGGTCAACTCCTCGATCGGGCCGCTCCACGCAATCTCGCTCAAGCTTCTACCTAGGATTGCGTCGGCCTGACGAAATAAATCGGCCGCAACAGGAAATTGTTGGGCAAGGTCGTGTCCCATCCCGACGCGTTGCGCCCCCTGGCCAGCGAAAAGCAGTGCAATTTTTTTCGGCATGGCGCTAGTTAATCGTGTTCCGCTCGCGAGCGCGAGCGGAACTTCTGGGGAGCGCACGCCTGTGGCGTGCTGGTTGCGGTATTCTGCCGAAACGAACTTTCCGTTACCGCCGGCTGCAGTCGTTTGGGATCTGGCCTACAAAGTTCGCGAAGGCAGAATGCCATCGCCAGCGCGCTGCAAGCGCGCGCTCCCCAGAAATTATCTTGCGCGCGGTAGGCACACTCGCCAGCGTAAATCCTGCTCGTTTTAACATTGTAACCTTTTTAACGTTGTAATTCTTCTTCCATGCCATTTACGACGCGCGAGATTGAATCGCCCGACCCGGTTACGCGAGTAGCTGCAGCCGACGCGGCATTGCGCAACGCGGGTGAGGACGACATCGGCGAGAAGATGGTGCTCAACATGGGGCCGTCGCATCCGGCCACGCACGGCGTGTTGCGCCTCGTGCTCGAACTCGATGGCGAGATCATTAGGAAAGCCATACCGGATATCGGCTTCCTCCATCGCGGCGACGAAAAGATCGCCGAGAACATGCAATACAACCAGTTCGTGCCGTACACGGACCGGCTCGATTACCTTGCGCCGCTCTCGAACAACGTGGCCTACGCGCTCGCGGTCGAAAAATTGATGGGCTGGGACATTCCGCCGCGCGGCAAAGCGATCCGCACTATCTGTTGCGAAACGTCGCGGATTTCATCGCACCTTCTAGGCATCGGCGCGATGGCGCTCGATCTCGGCGCGATGACAGTTTTCCTCTACACGTTCACCGAGCGAGAAAAACTTTATAACCTTTTTGAGTTGCTGACCGGCGCGCGGTTCACCACTTCCTACACGCGGGTGGGCGGGCAAATCCGCGATCTTCCTGAAGGCTTTATCCCGGAACTCAAAGAATTCCTCGACGACTTCGGCCCGAGTCTCGACGAATGCGACCGGTTGCTGACGCGGAACAAGATTTTTGTCGATCGCACAAAAGACATCGGTGTCATTTCGAAGGAACGCGCGATCGCTTACGCGTTGTCCGGGCCGAACCTGCGCGGCAGCGGAATCGAACACGATTTGCGCCGCAAACATCCGTACCTCGATTACGACGAGTACGACTTCGACGTTGTCATCGGCAGCGCAGGCGATTGTTATGATCGCTACCTGGTGCGGATTGAGGAGATGCGTCAGAGCGCGCGAATCTTACAGCAGGCGATCGATAAACTGCCCAGCGGCCCGATCAACGTCGCGGATTGGAAAAACGTCAATCCCCCGAAATCGCAGGTAATGACGAAGATGGAAGAGCTGATCCACCATTTCATCGTGGTGACGGAAGGACTGGATGCTCCGCCGGGCGAAGTGTATTTTGCGGCCGAAAATCCCAAGGGTGAGCTTGGCTTTTACATCAACAGCAGAGGAGGCGGCGTTCCGTATCGGTTGAAGATTCGCGCGCCCTCGTTCGTGAATCTCAGTATTCTGCCGGAGCTTTTGCCCGGTTGCCTGGTCAGCGATGTGCCCGCTGTGCTGGGCAGTCTGGACTTCGTCATGGGCGAATGCGATAGATGATGCGGATGAAACTGATCCGACGAATCGGACCGATGACTACGGTGCTCCAAACTGCGTCGCGGCTCATGCTAGTGCTCATGCTAGTGCTCATGCTCGACGGCTGTTCCAGCAAACGCATCACCAAAGCCAATGTGGACCAGGTAGCGGAGGGCATGTCGAAAAAGCAGGTGGAATCGGTTCTTGGCCCGCCGACTTCTCTTACCACCGAAGATTTCGTGGTCATGAAAAAGACGACCTACGTTTACCGGCAGGGCAAAGACACGGTCACGATCGTCTTTAAGGACGATAAAGTGCAGTCTAAAGACAGCACGCTGTCCAATTAGCGTAGTGCGCTGTCCTCAGCGCACCGGTTTGGGCGGGCACACATTCGCGGTAATCCGCTGAGGACAGCGGACCCTACAGCAATCGAGTGATTTGCCGCGCATCACTTCACTGCGTTACGTTGCGATATGCCAAATTCGACGAACACCTCTGTTCCGGTCGAACTGGAGCGGAAAATGGACGACGCGATCGCGCGTTATCCGAGTGAACACCGTCGCAGCGCAGCGATGCCGCTGCTGCATCTCTGGCAGGAACACTTCGGGTTCATCAGCGACGAAGGCACCATGTGGATCGCGGAAAAACTGGGCCTGCAGCCGATCAATATTCTCGAGCTCGTCACTTTTTATCCGACGTTTCGCCAGCAACCGGCCGGCAAAACGCACATTCGGGTCTGCCGCACGCTCAGTTGCGGCATGGCCGGCGGATTCGAGTTGATGGAAAAGTTATGCACGACGCTCGGAATTCAGCGCCCGCCTGATGGTGAAGAAATGCACAATCCCATCGCCGTCAGCGCCGACGGAAATTACAGCGTCGAATTCGTCGAATGTCTGGCCAGTTGTCACACCGCGCCCGTGTGCATGCTTGGCGAGCAACTGCACGAGAAGGTAAGCCCCGAATCTGCAGCCGACCTGATCCGCAATCCGCAATCCGCAATCCACAATCCGCCATTGCACTGGCCGCCTCATCCTATGGAACGCCGCCTGGTTTATAAAAACATCGGACGCCCGGGTTGGACTACGGATATCGATTGCTATCTGCGCGCCGGCGGTTACGAACAGCTAAAGGAAGCACTGACCCTGTCACGTGTTGACATCGTTAATAAGGTCAAAAACTCGGGGTTGCGCGGCCGCGGTGGGGCCGGGTTTTCCTGCGGCCTAAAATGGAGTTTCATCAAACTGGACGAAAAACGGCCGGTGTATCTGATCTGCAACGCCGACGAATCCGAGCCGGGCACATTCAAGGATCGTTACATCATCCATGACGATCCGCACCAGTTGCTCGAAGGAATGTTGATCTCTTGTTATGCGCTGAATGCGCACACAGCCTACATCTACATACGCGACGAATTCCCGCAGGGCGCGAAGATCCTCGAGCGCGCCATCGAAGAAGCGCGGCAGCACAATTTCCTTGGAAAGAACATTCTTGGCTCCGGGTTCGATGTCGAGTTTTACATTCATCGCGGCGCGGGCGCTTACATTTGCGGTGAGGAAACGGGGTTGATCGAATCGCTTGAGGGAAAACGCGGCTACCCGCGGATCAAGCCGCCGTATTTCCCGGCCGTGCTGGGTCTCTACATGTGCCCGACCATCGTCAACAACGTCGAGACACTCTGCAACATTAAGCACATCATCGCCATGGGCGGCACGGAGTATGCGCGCCTCGGCCGGCCTAACAATACCGGTACACGGATTATGTGCGTCAGCGGTGACGTGCAACGGCCCGGCTATTTCGAAATCGAAGTCGGCAAGGTGACCATAGGGCAGTTGATTTACGAGATGGCTGGCGGCTTGCGACCTGGCCGAAAATTAAAAGCAGTCATTCCCGGCGGCAGTTCCGCGAAAGTCTTGCGCGCCGATGAGCGCTTCAAATTGAAGGAAAGACAAGCCGACGGGTCGACTATTGAACGCGAAATATCGATCGACGATATCCCGATGGACTTCGATTCACTGGCAGCCGCAGGTTCAATGGCCGGTTCCGGCGGCGTGATCGTGCTGGACGATTTGCGCGACATGGTTTGGGCGCTGAACAACATCAACGAATTTTACGCACACGAAAGCTGCGGCCAATGCACGCCCTGCCGGGAAGGTTCGCTTTGGATGCAAAAAATCACTGACCGCATGCTGCGGGGCGGCGGCGTAGTGGAGGATCCGAGGACACTGAAAACCATTGGCGACAACATTGCGGGGCGCACCATTTGCGCGTTTGGCGAAGCGTGCGCCTGGCCGACGCAAAGTTTTGTCGAAAAATTTCCGGAGGAATTTGCCGCGCGCGCAAAAAAACCCGTTCCCCCACCCCTCCCGCCCGAATACACGCCCGAAGAATTGATCGAAGAGAAATCGATTCCCACGGTGTCCCTGGCGCACGACCCCGGCTGGGAAAAAGCCGGCGCAAAAGGCATGATCTAGAATATGAATCAGGAAAACAGGAAGGCAGGAAGAACTCTCAGGGATGCACAAACCACGGAGCAGATCATTGCTGCTGCGATCCGAGTCCACCGAGCGCTCGGCCCCGGATTCCTTGAATCCATTTACGAGGAAGCGTTGGCTGTTGAATTTGCGCTGAGTGGAATCCAATTCGTCCGACAATACACCGTGCCGCTTTTCTTCCGGGATCATCAGATTGGAGAGCACCGGTTAGACTTCCTCGTGGAAGGAAAGATTATCGTCGAATTAAAGGCCGTCAGCAGACTCGAAGACATCCATTTCGCAATCGGACGGAGCTATCTCAAGGCGACAAACCTCGAAGACGGCCTGCTTTTCAACTTCGCAAGCGCTCCTCTAACAATTAAGCGCTTCTGCCGTGAGCGGGTAGAAAACACGTCACCTGATCTTCTTGCATGACTTTCCTGTTTTCCTGCTTTCCTGTTTCATAAATGCCTAACGGGCCTCCAATTCAAATGTTCAACGTCCAGATTGACGGGAACTGGCATCAGTTCCCGAAGGGCACGCGCGTGATTGAGGCGTGTGAGCAGGTTGGGGTCTTCGTCCCGCGGTATTGCTATCACAAGAAGCTTAGCTCGCCGGGCAACTGCCGGATGTGTCTGATCGAAATGGGATTTCCGAGGCTCGGCCCGGATCGCAAGCCGGAGCTCGGCACTGATGGCAAGCCAATCATCAACTGGATGCCGCGTCCGCAGATTTGCTGTTCGCAGGACGTTGCCGAAGGCTTGGGCGTTCGCACAGAGTCGCCGCTGGTGAAGGAATGTCGGCAAGGCGTGATGGAATTTCTCCTGATTAACCACCCGCTTGATTGCCCCATTTGCGATCAGGCCGGCGAATGCCAGTTGCAGGAATTCAGCGTTGACTACGGCAATTCGCAATCGCGTTTTCTTGAGAACAAAGTGAAGAAGCCGAAAGCTGTGCAGATCGGCCCGCGCGTCACACTGGATGACGAGCGCTGCATTCTCTGCTCGCGTTGCATCCGTTTTTGCCAGGAAATCGCGCATGATGACGTTCTCGGGTTCGTCGATCGCGGCAGTCACACCGTGCTGACGGCGCATCCTGGCAGGTCGTTGGATAACAATTATTCTCTCAACACCGTCGACATTTGCCCGGTGGGCGCACTGACCTCTACCGATTTCCGCTTCAAAATGCGGGTCTGGTTCCTGAAAGAAACCAAGAGCATCTGCACAAGTTGTGCGACGGGCTGCAATACGATCATCGGCAGTCGCGAGGACGTGATCTATCGCCAAACGCCGCGCGAAAACGATCACGTTAACTCCTGTTGGATGTGCGATTATGGCCGACTCAACTTCAAATACCTCGAAGCCGAGGACCGCTTGCTCGAGCCGCAGATTCGTTCGGATGGAAAACTCGTTCCCGCCGATTGGCCAACTGCGATTGGCCAGGCAGCGCTTCAATTGAAACAGTTTGCCGGATCCGAAATTGCCGTTGTCGCCTCGGGCAGGATGACAAACGAAGAGCTTTGGCTAACTGCGCAGCTAGCCAAGTCGTTAGGTGTGGAGTGGATCGATATCGTTCCGAGGCGTGGGCCTGGCGATGACATTTTAGTAAGCGAAGATCGCAACCCGAACACAAACGGCGCCCGCTTGATTCTTCCATCGGGCTCCGAGCCCGGCGCGAAACTCACAGCGATCGCCAACGCGGTAAAATCCGGGCAGATCAAAGCGCTCATCATTTTCAAAGACAATGCGATGCACCTGGGATTGTCAGTCGAACAACTGGCCCACCTGCGCGCATTGATCGTGATGAATACTTTGCGGAATGAAGCGACCGAAAAAGCGAGCGTCATCCTGCCCGCGTGTGGTTTTGCGGAAAAACGTGGGTCGATGATTAACGGCAAGGGCCGTTTGCAACGCTTGAATCGCGCCACTCGCCCGCCTGGCAATGCGCGCGATGATTGGGAGATTTTGCGCGAACTGCTTCAGGCAATCGGCGGCGGCGACTCGCTTCACTCGATCGAGGACGTTTTCCGCTGCATCAGCGAAACCGTCCCGCAATTTGCAGGGTTAAACCTGAGCAAAATCGGCGATCTCGGGGTCCATGTCCTCAAGATGGAAGAACTGCCGCCGATGCATCCAAGTGACGAAGATGCAATTGAGGAAGCGATCGCCATCCAGGCAAGACACCGCGCGGTTCGGCAACAGTTACATGAAAAGCGAGCTCATATGGGACTCCCGAGCATTAAACCAGACGAAGCAAAACCTTCGCCCCGGCGGTAGCTGTAGTGTGCGCTGTCCTCAGCGCACTCGTTTTGGATTTGGCCGCGCTGCGGACATTTTCCGCTGAGGACAGCGGGCGCTACAGCAAGAAACGTTGTAAATCGATCGCGGCTGCAACACAGTAAGCTGCAAGATCGCAATGGACCTTTTTTTCATCATCATCTCGCTGCTGAAAATCGCGATTCTTCTCGGGGTGATCTTATTCATGGTCTCTTACGCCGTGTACGCCGAGCGGCGGGTCAGCGCGTTCATCCAAGACCGGCTGGGGCCGAATCGCGTTGGGCCCGCGGGTCTTTTCCAGCCCATTGCCGACATGTTCAAGTTACTGCTGAAAGAAGATTTCACGCCGCGGGCTACGAACACGTTTTATTTCTGGCTGGCGCCGTGCCTTGCAGTGATGCCGGCCATCATCACCATCGCGGTGATACCATTCGGCAGCACGTTGTTCGGTGTGCCAATGGTAATCGCCGATGTAAACATCGGGATTCTCTTTATATTCGCGATATCTTCGTTAGGTGTCTACGGGATCGTCATCGGCGGCTGGGCGTCGAATTCGAAATATCCATTTCTCGGCGGAATTCGTTCCGGCGCGCAAATGCTTTCGTACGAGCTTTCACTCGGACTCGCGGTCATTCCTGTTTTCCTTCTTGTTGGAACTTTGCGGCTAACGAGTGTTGTACATTACCAGGTTGAGCACGGCTGGTTTATCGCGCCTTTCGCCGGCGATTGGACAAATCCATGGAAATGGCTGCTCGCGATTCCGATGATTATTTCGTTTCTGGTATTCATGATTGCGATGTTCGCCGAGACAAACCGGCTTCCGTTCGACCTGCCCGAAGCCGAGCAGGAGCTCGCGGGCGGCTACAACACCGAATACAGCTCGATGAAGTTCGCCCTTTATTTTCTCGGAGAATACGCCGCGATGATCGCCGGCTCCGCTGTGGTTGTGACATTATTCTTTGGCGGCTGGCATTTTCCAGGAATCCCGGATGGCTCCCACGGATGGATCTTCGGCCTCATCAACATCGCCGTTTTCTTTGCAAAGGTTGCCGTTGTGATTTTCTTCTTCATGTGGGTGCGCTGGACGCTTCCCCGGTTTCGATGGGACCAGCTGATGCGCCTCGGCTGGCTCTTCTTTTTCGAAATCGCGCTCGTGAACATCTTTTTGGTCGCCGCAATTCTTTCTTACATTCCAAGGTCATGAATCTGGAAACCAGGAGACCACAAACATTCAACAAAGGCTTAATCCTGGATTCATGGCTTCCAGATTAAACCCGTTCATGACCATCACCGTTCCACGACCGAGATTGAACTGGCGCGAGCGCTTGTATCTGCCGGGAATCGCCGCCGGGTTGGCCATTACCTTTAAGCATTTTAAGAACATGCTCCTCGGACGCACCAAGGTGACCATGCAATATCCGGAGCAAAAATGGGACACTCACCTGCCTGATTATTACCGCGGTGCACCGGCGTTGGTGCGCGACGCGGATGAACGGGTGCGTTGCGTGGCATGTCAGCTTTGCGAATTCATTTGTCCGCCGCACGCGATCAAAATTATTCCTGGCGAAATTTCACCGGGCGATCGTTTCGCCAAAGTCGAAAAATTTCCTCAAGAATTCGATATCGACATGATTCGCTGCATCTACTGCGGAATGTGTGAAGAGGTTTGTCCGGAGCAGGCAATTTTTCTGCGCAAAGATTACGCTATCACCGGATTCACCCGTGCGGACATGGTGCATCACAAGGAAAAACTTCTCGAGATCGGCGGAGTAATGCACGGCGTGGTCCTGAAATGGAACGAAAAAAAGTAGGAACCACAGACTGACACGGATGATCACGAATTTTTGGATTCCGATTTACATCCGTGTTTGATCCGTGTTCATCTGTGGCCTGAAGAAATGTCGCCGTTTTTATTTTGGATTTTCGCATCGCTGACGGTGATCTTCGGCGCGGCTGTGGTGCTCAATCGCAACCCGATCGCGAGCGCGCTCAGCCTGGTGGTGTCATTTCTTGGGCTCTCTGCGCTATTCATGTCGCTCGACGCTTTTTTTGTCGGGATCATTCAGGTGCTGGTTTACGCAGGCGCGGTGATGGTGCTTTTCCTTTTCATCATCATGCTGCTCGACATTCGCACCGAAGAACGGCGCCGGATCAATTGGCTTGCTACCGCGGGTGGCGTTGGCATCGCCATTATTTTGCTCGTTCAGATTTTCGTTGTGCTTGGGCGCTTTCAAGCTGCGCGACGAACTTTTCCGGCGCTGGCAACATCGACAACAGATGATGTCTGGAACATCGGCAGGCTGCTTTTCAGCAATTACAATCTGCCTTTTCAAATCATCGGGGTTCTGGTGCTCGTTGCCACAATCGGCGTGGTCCTCTTAAGCCGGCGAGAGCCACGGTAAACATGATCACGCTCGGCGATTATTTAGTCGTAAGCGCGCTGCTTTTTGTGATCGGCTTCGCCGGCGTCATGCTGCGCAGTAATCTCATCGTCATTCTCATGTCCCTGGAGTTGATGTTGAATGCGGCCAACCTGTCGCTGGTCGCTTTCTCGCGATTCCGGGTCGGTGCTAATGGACTGCCGGATTACAACGCGCAGGTGTTCGTGTTTTTCGTTATCACCGTGGCGGCCGCAGAAGTAGCGGTTGGTCTTGCGCTTCTTGTCGCGCTATTTCGAGCGAGGCAAACGACCGACGTCAAAGATATCAGTAGCCTGAAGTTCTAGCCGCGCGGATCAAACGGACCAATGAACCCACTCTTTCCCTGGTTAATCCCGCTCGCGCCGCTCGCCAGCGCGGCTCTCATTACGCTATTTACCCGTCGATGGAAGGCATTGAGCAGTTGGATCTCGATCGCCGCGGTCTGCGTAAGCTTTATCTGCAGTTGCTTGATCTTCATCTATTCAGCCACCGCCGCAGTTGAGGTCGTCTGGATCGATGTCAGTCCGGTGTTTCATGTGCCGCTTGGCCTGACGCTGGACCCGTTAAGCAGGACGATGGCCATTCTGGTTTCCGGCGTCGGAGCGCTCATTCACATCTATTCGCTGGGTTACATGCGAGATGACGAAGGCAAGTCCCGCTATTTCGCGGCGCTGTCGCTCTTCATGTTCGCGATGCTCGGGATCGTTTTCGCGAACAATTTTGTGATGCTGTTCATCTTTTGGGAATTGGTCGGGTTTACCTCGTATGTCCTGATCGGTCACTGGTTCTATCGCGACGCGGCAGCGGACGCGGCGAATAAAGCATTCATCACCACGCGGATCGGCGATTTCGGATTCATGATTGGAATCCTGATGCTTTGGATGACCACCGGTTCGGTTGTGTTTTCCGAGATCGCTCCGCGAATGCCGGTTTTCGGCGGCCACTCCACATTAGTCGCGATTGTCGCGCTACTAATTTTTTGCGGGGCGGTCGGAAAATCCGCCCAGTTTCCGCTGCATGTCTGGTTGCCGGATGCGATGGAAGGTCCGACGCCAGTCTCCGCTCTGATTCATGCCGCTACCATGGTCGCAGCCGGTGTTTACATGCTGGTGCGCGTCGCATTCATCATCCAAGCGTCCCAAACCGCGCTTCTGGTCGTCGCGTGGATCGGCACGATCACAGCGGTAATGGCCGGACTGATTGCGACACAGCAGGACGACATTAAACGCATTTTGGCCTACTCCACACTCTCTCAGCTCGGTTACATGGTGATGGCTGTGGGTCTCGGGTCGAATGACGCAGCGATGTTCCACCTTTGCACTCACGCCTTTTTCAAATCGCTCCTGTTCCTCGCGGCCGGCTCCGTCATCGTGATGCTTCATCACGAGCAGAACATTTGGAAAATGGGCGGTCTTCGTCGGCGGCTTCCGATCACGTTTGTCACCTTCAGCGCGGGCGCGCTTGCGTTGGCGGGCTGCCCACCGTTCAGCGGATTTTTCAGTAAGGACGCCATTGTAGCGCTCGCGTACCAGCGCAACATGCCCATCTTCGCCATCGCGCTATTCACCGCGTTCCTCACAGCCTTCTACGTAATCCGCATGCTTGTGATTGTCTTTTTCGGAGGCCCGCGAACGGAAGAGGCGCGTGAAAGCCACGAATCACCTCCGGTAATGACCGGCCCGTTGATCGTGCTGGCAATCCTGGCAACGCTTGGCGGGTTCGCATTTTTCGCGCGAAACTTTCTGCCGCTCCCAGTCGAAAAGGAGAGCGCAAGTTTTGTTTCCGTGCTGGCGATCGTTGCAGTAATTCTGGGAGGCGGACTGGCGATTACCATCTATCGTGGCCAGCCGAGTGACCCGGTGGATGTGGGGCTGCTACGTCACAAGTTCTACTTCGACGAACTCTACAGCTGGCTCATTCGTTGGTCGCAGGAGCTGCTCGCGAGCGTGTCAGCTTTCATTGATCGCTGGATCATCGACGCAGGCGCAGTGGGCGGAAGTAGTCGCGGAATCTGGAGCCTCGGTGCAGTCTTGCGACTCATTCAAGTGGGAAATCTCCAGGCGTACGTTTTCCTGTTTGGTTTGGGTATCGTCGCGCTGATTTGGTTCGCCGTGTTCCGCACCTAGAAAACGTCTCCGGAAGCAATGACGAATTACGAATTAAATCCGAATGACAAAACCCGAAGGCATGGGGCGTTTGAGCGGAGCATTCGTCATTCGGATTTCGATATTCCTTCGTCATTCGGCATTCGTGCTTCGTCATTTTAGATCGCAATGGTCCTCTTCACGATTTTTTGTCCCATCGTCGCAGCGGTCTTAATCATGCTTGGCGCGCCTGCACGTAAGACGGCATTGGGCGCGGCGAGTTTGACGTTTGCAGCGACGGTGTTTTTGTTCGCCTCACTCGGACACGGTCAAGGCGATTTTCAACACGTCACATCATTTACCATTTCGCCCGAGTGGCGGCTGAGCTTCACCACCGGTGTCGACGGCTTGAGTGTAGTGATGTTGCTGCTGGCCTCGATCGTAACGCTGGCAGCGGTGTGGTTTGCCGGCTCGATCGAAAAATACGAAAACGCATTTTATGCCTGTCTTCTTTTGATTTCCGGCGGCGTCATCGGCGCCTTTGCTTCAATTGATTTATTTTTCTTTTACGCATTTCACGAGCTGGCGCTCATTCCAACTTTCTTGTTAATCGGAATCTGGGGCAGTGGGAATCGGTTCGCAGCGGCCTGGAAAATCACGATCTATCTGGCGATCGGCAGTTTCATTTTGTTGCTCGGTCTGATCCTGCTTTACCAAAGTTTTCCTCTCGGTTCGCGCAGTTTTGATATTCGAACGTTGCAGACTGCGGCTGCCATGGGCCAAATCTCACCCGACGCGCAACGTGCTGTTTACCTGCTGTTGCTTGTTGGTTTCGGCATTCTCATCTCGCTCTTTCCGTTTCACACCTGGGCGCCGGAAGCGTATGCCGCCGCGCCGGCACCCGCAGCAATGCTGCATGCGGGGGTCTTGAAGAAATTCGGACTGTACGGGCTTTTGCGTCTGGCGATTCCGATGCTGCCCGAAGGCGCTCGCTACTGGGCGACGCTGCTCGTCGTGCTCTTGCTCGGAAACATTATCTACGTCGGGCTGGTTACGATCGCGCAGAAGCGGCTCGATTGGATGCTGGGTTACTCGAGCGTGATGCACATGGGATACATTTTTCTTGGAATCGCCAGCTTCGGTGTTCTAGGCCTGACCGGCGCTGTTGTGCTGATGTTTGCTCACGGTCTCTCGATCGCGCTGCTGTTTGGCCTCGCAGGCGAGGTGCGCCGCCGCACGGGGACGCTCGCCTTTGATGAGCTCGGCGGTCTCGCAAGAGTAATGCCTTTCGCCGGGCTCGCGTTCGGAGTTGGTGTGTTCGCGGCAATCGGTCTTCCGGGGTTCGCAAATTTTGCCGGCGAAATCATGATCTTTTTTGGCGCGTTTCGGGATGGTTTTGAAATCGGACGTTTTCACATTTTCCAAATCGCCACTGTGCTTGCGCTGTGGGGCGTCGTGATCTCGACGGTCTATATGTTGCGAGCCTACCGCAAGACGTTCATGGGCACCGTTCGCGAGCGATGGCAAAAACTGCCCGATCTTCGCCCGGGATTACGTGTGCCCGTCATGTTGCTCGCGGCCGCGCTTCTTTGCTACGGATTCTTCCCGCAATCGTTGGTGCGATTCGTGACCCCGAAGTTCCGTACTTATCTCTCCGGAAGCACCAGGCATGAGATGCAGACCTGGAGCCACGGCGGCGCTGTGCGCCGTCTGCAAACTGTTGGTCTGGGCCAAGAACACGCCCCACGGGGGCGTGGCTACAGCATCCCATGATTACTGCGCCACTGCTCGAAATCGCCGTGCTGGTGCTCGGGATGTTGATCCTGCTGATCGAAGCCTTTGCCGGCAAAATCGACAAACGCGTTTTGGCGTACGCTGCAATTACCGGACTGGTGGTGGTCCTTGTCGCCAGTTTCTTTGTCACTCCTTTTTCCTCGCCGGGTAACGCGACCGGTTTTTGGAGCTTCTACACAGCCGATCGGCTGGCGATCTTCTTCAAACAATTCGCGCTGCTAACCACAATTTTCGTCGTGATCATGATGATCGACTACGCGCCAGTAGTGTGCAGATCCTTTCCAGGCACCACGCCCCAGGCGGGTCTCGGCGAATTTGTTGCGTTGCCTCTTTTCACGTGTGCCGGACTGATGTACCTCGTGTCGGCAATCGACTTGGTCTTCATCTTTGTCGCACTCGAGCTGGTAGCAGTGTCTTTCTATGTGCTGGTCAGTTTCACCCGGCGTAATCCCATCACGCTCGAAGCGGGAACGAAGTATCTCGTACTCAGTGCCCTTTCCACGGCCTTTCTGGTGTATGGAATCGCATGGATTTTCGGCGCGACCGGCCAGACAAATCTCTATCGGCTCACAGCGGCGCTGGCGAACGCCGGCGGCGATTCTGGCGCAGCGTTATTAGGGATGGTGTTTGTTCTCGTCGCACTCGGCTTCAAGATCGCGGCCGTCCCCTTCCAAATCTGGGTGCCGGATGTTTATCAAGGTGCGCCGACGCCGATCACTGCGTATCTCTCCGTCGGTTCGAAAGCAGCGGGGTTCGTCGTGTTGATACGTGTTTTGCAGCCGTTCATGAACCTGCCGCAAACACAACGCCTGATTTTCGTGATCGCACTGCTCACATTAATTTACGGCAATCTCGCAGCGCTGCCGCAGACCAACCTGAAACGGCTGCTTGCGTACTCCAGCATTGCGCAAGCGGGTTATCTGCTTATCGGCGTGGTCTGTTTCGATGTTCGCGCGATTACCTTCTACCTCGTCGCGTACCTGTTGATGACGCTCCTGAGTTTTGCAGTGCTGATCATCGTGGCACAACAGACCGGCGAAGAGATTTCCGATTTCGATGGATTGGCAAGGCGTTCACCATTTCTCGCGTTCGCGATGTTGATCGGGATGGTCTCGCTAGCCGGTGTGCCGTTCACAGTCGGATTTCTGGGTAAGTTTTATATCTTTTACGCCGCCGTTCTGCAGCGCCAGATTGCGCTCGTGGTCGTCGGCGTGATCACAGTGGGCTGCGGATTCTACTACTACCTCAAGGTGGTCCGCGCGATGTATTGGCAGTCGGACACCAAGACCGACGCGATTCAGGTGAATGGTCTGTCCCGTGTCACGATCAGCGCGTTGGTTGTCGCCACAATCTGGCTGGGCGTTTATCCGCAGCCGATTCTGGATGCGTTGAAACGTTAAGTTGATGCCCACGAAACACACGAAGGACACTAACGGAAGAGATGCCCATCTCTGCCCAAAAGGTTTCGGGGTTCGCGTCTTTTCGCAGCTTGCCCGCCGTGGCGGGTGTTTAGCGGGTAGAATATCTTGCTGCCGGTTATGATCCGCAACCGGGCGTCAGCGCGCCTTTGTTGTAACTTTCGAGCACGCTCGCGTCGTTCACCATCCCCTGCCCGTTCGCCGATGATGGCTTGACCTTGTACGGCAGCTTGCCGCTGTACCCGCTCAATAGACTGTCCGCGTCAGTGATCGTGCTGCTCACAGACGCCGGATCAACGCCATTGGCGATGTTGAGTTTTGCCGCGATCAGCTGATCGGCCAGGATCCGGCTTGCATCAGCATTCTTTCCCGAACCAACGGCGTTATGTAGGATCGTGAGCAACTCGCTCTTAGTGTAAGTCTGCTGGCTGCCCAGTGTCAGGCTATTTACCGGCCAGGCGTCAGGATTATTTTTCCAGTAGCCCTGCGGCTGCGGACAAACGGCTGGGGTCGGTGTTGGTGTTGGCGTTGGAGTAGCAGTTGGTGTAGGTGTCGCAGTCGGCGTCGGGGTTGGTGTGGGCGTTGGGGTCGGAGTAGCCGTCGGTGTCGGTGTCGGCGTCGGTGTGGGTGTAGGAGTGGGGGTCGGGGTCGGGGTCGGCGTAGGAGTAGGCGTCGGTGTAGGGGTTGGAGTTGGCGTGGGAGTCGGCGTTGGAGTGGGAGTCGGCTTGCACTTGCCCGAGCTGTTAGCGCTGTAGATGGATACAATC
Source organism: uncultured Verrucomicrobiae bacterium (assembly GCA_963757675.1). GTDB lineage: Bacteria > Verrucomicrobiota > Verrucomicrobiia > Chthoniobacterales > UBA10450 > Udaeobacter. The sequence goes on from CAVWTH010000014.1 coordinate 401,196, forward strand.
TCTTGTTGTGAAAGAGCACGGTTGAAGATTTCCACTTCGTCGATGACCCCGTCGAATTCTGCTTGACCGGGAGATGCATTCCGGCAAGCGACGCCGGCATTGCCAATGATCACGGGAGCGGCGCTGGAGGCCAACGAACCGGCCACGTTCACGGTGCCCACCAGTTCGCCGTTGACATAAATATTTGCCACCTCCCCGTCGAAGGTCGCCGCGACGTGCGTAAATATGCCGACCGGAATCTGCGTGCCTAACAGGGCGTCGTGCTCGACGTTATCGGACGTGGTGAAGAAGAAGGCTGCGGCGCCGCCGTAATCGCCGCCGAGCAACTCCAGCGAATAGACCACCTCCGGGTCGGAGCAGGTGTCGGCGCTCATGTCTTTGCTCACGATGCGCGAACCGAGTTTAACACTGTTCGCTTTGATCCATGCATCCAGGGTGATGGCCGACGGATTCAAGCTCATGGTGTTCGAGATTCCGACGAAATCATCCACGCCCTCGAAACTGAACGCTTGTCCAACCTGGCCCGATGCAAAGGTCGCGCCACCTTGCAGCGTGCCATTGTTGCCGTTCACAAGATCATTGGTATCGTTGTCGCCCGGCCACCAGCCAACCATTCCATCTGGCGGCGGCGCGCATGGTAAAGCAACAGCGTCAGTGAGCGCGGTGAGCTGATACGTTCCGTTGACAAATTCCCGTTGCACTTCAAACCCGGGAACAAGCTGCGGAAAAGTAATTTGAGCAAAGTCGCCGCTCACGTTTCCGGTGATTTGCAGTAAGGGAAGGACATCGCCCGTTTTCGGCAGGTAGCCATTGAGGAAAAGCACCACCAACGTGCCGTCAAGCGTCGCGTCGCCGTTAATCTGGAGAACGTCAAAGTCGCCCGGGTTCAGCCCGGCCGCTTCCATCTGAAGTGTTCCGTCAGTTCCCTGCTCGTAAGCCCCGTCTATCACGATGAGTCCCGGCGAAAGACCCGGCTGGATATAGCCGTGGTCGGTCACGTGGGGAGCCACCAGCTTGCCGTTGCCATAGATCGCTCCTGTGTGGTTAACCGCAACCAACGTATCCACTCGCAGCGTGGCGCCGCCAACGAACGGCAAGCCCCGCAGCTCGATCGTGCCTAGCTCGTTCTGGTCGGACCCAACGAAACAGTTGCCGATGACGTGCCATTCCGAACTCGAAAGAGGAGTGCCTTTAATGGTCGCGAGGCCCACCCCACCAGGCGAATTTTGAAATCCGACCAGTGCGGTGAAACTCTCAACGAACGCCCCGTCATCGATTAGCAGGTTCCCCTGGCCAAGAGCCCCCACAAACAAGGTCTCGGCATCGAGTTTTGAACCGCTGCCACTTACGGTGACCTTGCCCCAGTCGCCCGTGCCAGGACCGATCTGCATCTGACTATTGCCGGCGTTGGCCACGGTGACGAGTGCGCCGTCCGCGATCTCCAGCTCCGATGGCACAATCTGGCTACCGACATAGAGGTTGCCAAGCATCAGCCAGGACGAAGGCGAGCCTCCTGCCTGGCCATGGACGAACACTTTACCTGTGTCAAAAAGATGGCCAATCAGGGCGTGGCCATTAACGTTCACTGTTAGAACACCGTTATCCTTTACCTCGAGCAGCGACCCCGGCCCGCCGGCGACTTGCAGATACGAATTGCTCCCAGTTAGGTCAAGCCGCGAAGCGGAACCGGAGATGGTTGCCGTTTCGCCGCCGTTCACGGCGGTGTCGCCAACAAATAACTGCTGCGCCTCAACTCTACCGCCGTCCTCGATCACCAGATTGCCTGGCCCACGGTCGGCACCGATCTGCAGATCCGAACCGATTTGAAGCTCCGAGGGGTTCGTGCCCTGGCCGCGGACCTGCACGCTACCTAAGCGTACCAGGCACCTTGGCGTTTCCACCTGGCCGCCGCTCTCCACCCGCAGCGTATTGCTGCTTGAGTTGGCGGTTCCGCCCAACTCGATCCGGTTTTGTGCGTTGAGCACGGCGTTGCTATTAACCAGTACCGTCGCCGTCCCATCACCAACAGGGCCAATCTCCAGCTTGAACGGGCTGATGGTCCACTCGGTGCCCGTACCACTCACAGAGACGCTCCCGCCTACGATGCCAGCGTCGGGGGTAGAGAAAGTGACGCCACTATCCAGCACGAGCCCACCCAACACCAACAAGTTGTCGGTCCCGAAACCCAGTACTCGGAGCGGCCCTTGTAAATGAACCTGAATCTGGTCGATCTCCATCTTTCCCACACCCTCGTTGCTCCCCGTGACAGGAATTTGGTTACCGCTGTTCCCCTCAAAAATTGCTCGATCCGCAACTCCAGGCACCGCCGCCCGGTCCCAGTTGTTGGCGTCACTGAAATTCCCGCCGCTCGGATTGATCCAGTGGAAATCCGTGCTGCTCCGAGCCACCGCCACGATCATGCTGTAGCTGAAATCCGATGCGGGAGCTTCGAGGGAGCCAGTGGTGATTAAAGCACTCATCTGAACTTCCACATAATATGTACCTGGATCGAACGGCCCGGGAGGAAACGAACCATGCCGGCCGTTGCTGTCCTGGGTAATTGACCCCAGAAGTCCGCTCGGGCCGACCAGGACGGCGTTGCCATAAAGCTGGTTCACGGCTCCACTCCCCTGGACGTCAAACGTCACCGCAATTCCGACACTCTCCGGCACATTTGTGACTTGGAAAACGATATACCCGGTAATGAACGAGCTCGCCGTTAAGCTGTCGTAGTTGCCAATGCCCACCATGCTTAGAAGGTTCGCTGAGGTTCCGCCCGATCCGGTGCCGGAGATCGTCACCGCGTCGGCGTCGCCGCTGTACACGACGGTTCCGTGCACGGGCCCGACCGACTCAGTTCTCCCATGAGTGGGGTCAGTGGGGTCAGTGTATACGCATAGTGGAGAGGTAGCCGAAGCGGAACCGAAGCCGTTAACGACGTTGCCGTCAGTATGCTCGCAGAAGACGTTTCCTGTAAAGAACGGGTTGATTCGGGTATTCGTACCAGTACTCGCTTCCCCGGCGTTGATGATCACTCCGGCCCAGCCAGCTTGGGCAAACAATAAGAGCGTGCCCAGGATTGCAGCGGCTGCTGAATAGGCAGCCCGCAAAGACGAGTACCCTCTGCGCGGGACAGGAACAATATGCGTTTTCACTTTCCGCGGCTTTCGGCCATGATGATTCCCTTCCATGCGTGCAATGGGAGGTTACTCAGCAATCATGCTCGAAGTCCTTAAGGCTTGACTAAATTTTTCTAAATTGTTCTAAATAGATTGGTGAAAAGGGCTGTCCCCAACGGTGTGCGGCGTTTCTACGAATTTGGGGACTTCCGACTCGATCCAGCAAAGCACCGGCTACTTCGCGGCGAGGAGTTTGTCCCACTATCACCAAAGGCCATCGAGGCCCTGACCGTGCTCATTCAGAATCCGGGAAAACTCCTCGGGCGCGAAACGCTGATGCAGACTCTCTGGCCGGACACGATCGTTGAGGACGCGAACCTGACGGTTGCAATTTCGCAACTGCGCAAGGCGATCAATGACAATGGCGATCTTGGCAAGTTTATCCAAACAATCCCGCGCGCTGGCTATCGCTTTGTCGGCGATGTGAAAACAGTCGAGGAGCAGCCCGCGCCGTTGACGCGTGCACTGGACGAAAGGGCGCCGACAAGCATCGAAGTCGAGCAAGGCAACGGAGCGCTTTCGCAGCCGCATCCGGCAGCTGCCGGACCAGATCACCCGCAGGCGCTTGTCGGTTCCGTCAAGCGCGGGGGATTCCATTGGGGGCACGTTGTGCTTGCTGTTGCGTCGATACTCCTCGTCGGTCTGATTGGCCTGCTGCTGTATTCGGTGAGAGGCCCCAAATTGCCTCGCACGACCGCACAGGTGAAGACCATGGCTGTTCTTCCCTTTAAAATGCTAGACGCAGACCCGGGGGATGAATATCTCGGCATCGGCCTGGCCGACGCGTTAATCACCCAAATCGGCAGGATTCGGCAGATTCTCGTTCGCCCAACAGGCGCAGTGCAGAAATACGCCGAAACACAGATGCAAGATCCTCTGGTCGCGGGAGGAGAACTGCGCGTCGAAGCCGTTCTCGATGGCACCGTGCAACGTGAAGCCGATAATCTTCGGGTGACAGTGCGCCTGTTAAGGGTTGGAGATGGAGCCGTGCTCTGGTCGGGAAAATTCGACGAGAAGTTCAGAGACGTATTCGCTGTTCAAGACTCCATTTCGCAAGAAGTAGCACGAGCGTTGATCTGGAATTTAAGCGGTGAGGATAGAAAGCTGCTGACCAAGCGCCATACAGACAATATTGAAGCATATCGACTGTATCTGAAGGGGCGTTACTTCTGGAACAAACGAACACCAGCCCGCCTGCAACAGAGCCTTGGATACTTCAGGCAAGCTATTGATCTTGATCCGACCTATGCGTCGGCTTATGCCGGTTTGGCCGACGCGTACGCGTTGCTTGTCTGGCAGGACGAACTTCCGCAGAAGGAGTTGTCCAGGGCGAAAGCCGCAGCGACCAAAGCGCTGGAGATCGACGAGACGCTTGCCGAGGCACATACCTCCCTCGGTTTTGTAAAATTTTGGGACGACTGGGATTTCGCCGGCGCGGAGTTGGAGTTTCGGCGGGCCATTGAGCTAAACCCAGATTACGCAACGGCGCACCATTGGTATGGCGAATTCCTTGGCCTCATGGGCCGATTCGACGAGGGTTTTAAGGAACTAACACTCGCGCAAAAAAACGATCCGCTTTCGCTGATTATCAACACCGATTTGGGCAAGCTACTCTTCTTAGCGCGGAAGCCAGATGAGGCGATCGAGCAACTGCAAAGGACGCTCGAAATGGATCCCGATTTTCCGCTGGCTCACTTGTTTCTGGCGCTGGCCTACAACCAAAAAGGACTGCATGACCAAGCGATCGCAGAATTACAAAAACAAGCGAACCGCCCAGGCAGCCGGACGATCTTCAAAGCTGCGCTCGGCTTTGTTTATGGACAAGCAGGGCGCAAAGACGAGGCAACCAGCATCCTCAACGAATTGAAAGAACGGACATCGCTCAAGCAATTCGTTTCCCCGTTTGAAATAGCGCTTGTTTACACCGGCTTAGGCGAAAAGGATCAGGCATTGGACTGGCTCGAAAAAGCGAAAACCGAACACGATCCATTTCTAATCTATATAAAAACCGATCCCAATTTTGATAGCCTGCGCAGCGATCCAAGATTCCAAGCGTTCTTGCAGCGCATGCGGTTGTAATGGAGCGCTCTTCAACTTCCGGGGAGCACACGCCGCTGGCGTGTAGTTCGCGGCAGCTTGCCGCGAACAGATTTCCCTGCGCTGTGTGTTTACGTTAGAACGCATTCGGCCAGCGGCCGGATGCTTACAGGCTGGCAGCCTGCGCTCCCCAGAGCGCGATCCGTTTTAACGCTGCAACGTTTCACGGAATCACGGCCGAATTGAGCGAAGCTCAGTCGCTGAGCTCTACATTCCAGTAGGCGAGATCGACAAAGTGCCGCCAGCGTTCATGCTGGGGCGCCGAAAAGGTCACCTGAACAAATGGACGCCACTTGGGCCGCTTCGGCTTGCGGATAAGATGCATGTGGGCTTCCTGCGGCAGCCGATTGCCTTTGCGCGTATTGCACGGGATGCATGAACAAACCACATTTTCCCAGGTGGTGGTTCCACCTCGTTCGCGCGGCACGACGTGATCCAGATTAAGATCGCTCCGGTCAAAGAGGTGGCCGCAATACTGGCAAGTGTTTTTGTCGCGCTCGAATACGTTGTGGCGCGTGAATTTTACCTCCTTTTTCGGGAGCCGATCGAACACGAGGAGCACAATCACCCTGGGAATGCGGATCTTGAACGAAATTGTCGTGACCACCTCATGCTCGGGTGCGGTCGCAGACAAATCTCGCCAGCTTTCGAAATCGTGCGTGAAAAAGTTGTTCGCGTCATCCGAAGAAACAATCTGGGCGTGCCCCGCATAGACGAGGGAAAAAGCCCGGCGGGCAGAGCAGATGTTTACCGCCTGCCAGAGCCGGTTGAGCACCAAAACCTGACTGTTCAACAAAGTGTGCAAGTCCGGAACCGTTAACGCGTTGCCCGCTTTTACGGACTTCCGCGTAAATTTGGCCGACGGTACCATTGGCGTTTTTCCATGTCAACGTGAGGGACCTCAGCGGCATGAAGAGTATCCGATTGAAAGAGTGTTTCTGTGAAACGCCGCTAAATGCCTTTGGCGTCTGACACAGGCCCTACAATTTGAAAAAACAATGAGAGCGCAATTTCCAGACGAGGAGACGAAGTCCGGAGAATTCAAACGGCAGGAGGACGTGTTTCGCGATTGGGTTTCGAACGACGGCTCGACACCTTACGCCGCTAATGCCAATCGGTATCACCTCTACGTTTCTCTGGCCTGCCCATGGGCCAGTCGGACTATTATCGTTCGGAAGCTAAAGGGACTTGAAGCTGCAATCGGCATAACGGTGGTCGATCCGATTCGAGACAAGAAAGGCTGGGCGTTTCGCAATCCGTCCGGCGAGATTCCCCCCGGCGTGCCGTTTGAATCCACCGATCCGATCAACGGCTTTCAATTTTTGAGCGAAGTGTACAAGGCCACAGATCCCGATTACAACGGGCGGGTGACTGTGCCGGTGCTTTGGGACAAGCAAACGAAGCGGATCGTGAACAACTGCGAGGACGACATCTGCCGAATGTTCAATGACGTGTTTGGCGACTTCGCCCAAAGAAAAGAGCTGGATCTTTTCCCCAAGAAAATCGAGGCCGAGCACGCGAAGCTCTCCAATTTCATTTACGAGAATGTGAACAACGGCGTTTACAAAGCCGGATTTGCCATCCGCCAGCGCCCATACGAACTCGCTTGCCGAAGAGTTTTTCAAGCGCTCGACGAACTCGAGGAGCGTTTGTCGAAAAGCCGATATTTGTTCGAGAATCGCGTCGTCGAGGCGGATTGGCGATTATTTTGCACGCTTGTGCGTTTTGACGCGGTGTATCACGGCCATTTCAAGTGCAATCTGCGGCGCATCGTGGATTATCGAAATTTGCAGGGTTACCTGATGGACTTGTATCAGCAACCAGACATCGCCGATACGGTGAACTTCGATCACATCAAGCGCCATTATTACATGACGCACACAGCGATTAATCCGACCCGCATCGTTCCTATCGGCCCGCTGCTTGATCTCACGAAACCGCACGGACGCGAGAACTTGAAGTGAAGGTTTCGCTCGCTGAAAACGGCAAAATGCTTTGCCAGCGGGTTAATTCTTCATAGAGTCGTGCGCTTCACCGCGAACCGATGATCTTTCTGGCCCTAAATATCCTCAGCTCCGGCGTGCCACTGTCGATGGTTTGCGCTGTGATCGGTCTGGTGTTCGCCTTCTTTTTGATTGCCGCAGGTTGTTCGCTCGCCGGCAGGGAATCAAAGAATGCGGGAGATTTCCGGCGCCGTTCAGGAGGGCGCCAAGGCGTATCTGAATCGTCAGGTGATCACGATCAGCTCCATCGCAGTAATCATTTTTATTTTGCTCTTCATTTTCAAAGATCGCTCGACTGCGATTGGGTTTGTAATTGGCGCGTTTTGTTCGCTTTCAGCTGGTTACATTGGGATGCGAATCGCGGTGATCGCCAACGTGCGGACGACCCAAGCCGCAACGGTGTCGATTACGAAGGCGCTGCGAATGGCTTTCAACGGAGGTGCCGTTACCGGGCTGCTCGTGGTCGGGCTCGCTCTTTTGGCGGTATCGATTTTTTACACTGTGGTCGCGCGTATCGCCGGCCCGCAGACGGCGATCAGTAGTCTGGTCGGTCTCGCCCTCGGGGCCAGTCTCATCAGCGTGTTCGCGCGACTGGGTGGCGGAATCTACACCAAAGCAGCGGACGTCGGCGCGGATCTCGTGGGCAAGATCGAGAAGGGTCTCGAAGAAGACGATCCGCGCAATCCGGCCACTATCGCAGACAACGTCGGCGACAACGTGGGCGATTGCGCCGGCATGGCCGCCGACGTTTTCGAAACGTACGCGGTGAGCTTGATCGGTGCGATCTTGGTCGGCTCGCTCACTTTGCCGGGCAATCCGGCAGCCGTGGTTTACCCGTTCGTCCTCGGCGGAATTTCCGTCCTCGGCGCGATCCTGGGCGTGTTGTTCGTGAACGTTGCCGGCGGAAAACCAGCCAACGTGCTCATGGGGGGCGTGATCACGAGTGCAATCGTTTCGGCCGTTCTCTTCTGGCCAGCAACGCACTACCTGTTTCCTACCGGCGTCATGATTGCTGGCGTGATGCGCTCACCTACCCAACTGTACTGGGCGTCGGTCGTCGGCCTCATCATGACAGCCGTTGTCGTGGCGATCACCAATTACTACACGTCGATGCATCATCGCCCCGTGCAAAAAATTGCCCGCGCCTCAGAGACAGGTCATGCGACGAACATCATCGCCGGCCTGGCCGTTGGTCAGCACGCCACAGCATTGCCGGTTGGCTTCATCGCGATCGCCATTTTGCTGAGTTTTCATTTTGGCGGTCTTTACGGAATCGCCATCGCAGTGATGGCGATGTTGTCCATGGCCGGGATCATTATCTCGCTCGATTCATTCGGTCCGATCACCGATAACGCTGGCGGCATCGCCGTCATGAGCGAGTTGCCCAAGGAAGTGCGCAACGTCACCGATCAACTCGACGCCGTGGGCAACACCATGAAAGCGGTGACCAAGGGCTACGCGATTGCTTCAGCCGGATTAGCCGCGCTCGTTTTGTTTGGGTCTGTACGTGCAGGAACTCAAGGGACACGTGACGCGCAACGGCGAGCCGTTCGTGTTTACGTTTTCGCTTACGGATCCGAAGGTGATCATTGGCTTGTTCCTCGGTGGATTGCTTCCGTTTATCTTCACCGCCTTCAGCATGGACGCGGTGGGCAAGGCCGCCGGTGCGGTGGTACGCGAAGTGCGACGGCAGCTGCAGGTGCATCCCGGCATCATGACCGGCCAGGATACGCCTGAGTACGGCACGTGCGTGGACATCGTGACCAAAGCGGCGTTACGCGAGATGATCGTGCCGGCACTGCTACCCCTGGTCTTCGTGGTGGCGGTGGCGGTGATTCCGCAATTGGGCCCGGTCGTGCTCGGTGGCTTGCTGGTAGGAACAATTGTCACCGGTCTCTTTGTTGCGATCGCGATGACATCTTCCGGCGGCGCGTGGGACAACGCCAAAAAGTTTATTGAGGAAGGAAACCTCGGCGGAAAAGGATCTTTTGCGCACGCAGCAGCAATCACTGGCGATACGGTCGGCGATCCCTACAAGGATACAGCCGGGCCTGCGATCAATCCCATGATCAAGGTCGTCAACATTCTCGCAATCTTGATCATTCCGATTTTCTTCTAGATAGAGGCGATTGACCTCAATCGTCTGGCGGTTCAGGTGAACCGCCGCTGCCAGGTGATGTAAAAATCCTTGGTGAAATTGAAAATGCATGGCAAAATCGGCGCTTCCAATGCCTATCGTCTCGGCATCCTCATCGCCTGCACGAATCAAGTTCTGGGGGACACGTGGCTCGATAGCGGTGCCCGGGCCGGTGGCGGTGCGTTATGGCGGCAATACCACCTGTCTCGAGGTGCGGGCTGATGGCGAAATCATTGTGCTCGACGCCGGCTCCGGCATCCGGCCACTTGGTCTCGCTCTGGAAAAGGAGTTCCCAACAGAACCGACAAAACTCTCGTTATTGATTACCCACGCCCATTGGGACCACATCCAGGGGTTCCCGTTCTTCAAGCCTGCGTACAATCCCAAGAACCAAATTCGAATTTTCGGTTTTGATGGCGCCGGCGCCAGCTTTCGCCAGATCCTCGCCGAACCGATGAAAGCGCCATTCTTTCCGATCGCGATGCGTGAGCTCTCCGCGAAGGTGGACATCAAAAAATTGAGCGAGATGAAGTTCTCGCTGGGCAAATTGGAGATCCACGCCGCATTCGTGAATCACCCTGGGATCTGCGTTGGTTATCGCATTTTCACCAGTGCCGGTTCAATTGCTTTCCTGCCGGATCACGAACCCTACGAGTTCTTTTTGCATTCGGCCCGGGCAAATAATCTGAGCCAGGAACAGGCGAAGAAAACCGCAGCGGATGAACGTGCGAGCCTGGTCGAATTTCTTCGCGGTAGCGATATTCTGATTCTCGACGCGCAGTACACCGACGAAGAATATCAATGCCATATTGGATGGGGACATGGTTCGGTCTCTAGCGCGGTTTCGCTCGCGCTCGAGGCAGAAGTGCAAACACTTCTGCTTTTTCACCATGACCCGAACCACGATGACCAGATGGTGGACGCGATGGCCAAATCCGCTCGCGAACTCGTGGCGAAGAGCGGGAGACCTCTGGAAGTCGCAGCGGCCCAGGAAGGCAGCGAAATCCTGCTCGAGGCAAAAATCGCAGCGGCGTAATTCATCCTGAGCAACTGACTGCGCTCGACTTGCAGCCAGGCACATCGGTCTTTACTTTTCCCGCTCGTTGCCTCGTAGTGTAATGGTAGCACTAGAGACTCTGAATCTCTCTGTCTAGGTTCGAATCCTAGCGAGGCAGCCACGTAAAAGCCCGAATGGTTTCGAGGCACGTGGCCGTACCGCTTTCATCAAAACCGCGTGAGGCGAAGCCTTTTACGCGGTTCGAATCCTAGCGAGGCAGCCAGTTAAGAGGCCGTGCGGCTTTAATGACCTCTCCTTACGGATCTCGGCGTTTGCGAAAAAAATCCTGCAAGGTTGCGGCGCATTCATTTTGCAAAACGCCCGATGTAATCTCACACCGGTGATTAAAGCTGTGCATCTGCAGGACGTTCATCATGCTTCCAGCAGCGCCGGCGGCGGGGTCTGCACATCCGAAAATGACTCGCCGGATTCGCGTGTGGACCAGCGCACCTGCGCACATTGCGCACGGCTCCTTTGTCACGTAAAGATCGCAATCCGTCAGGCGCCAATCGCCAACGGCCGCCTCAGCCTGCGTTAATGCCAGCATTTCGGCGTGCGCCGTGGCGTCCTTGAGAAGCTCGACCTGATTATGCGCGCGCGCGATGATTTTGCCGTCACGCACGACCACAGCGCCTACCGGCACTTCATCGGCTGCGTACGCTTTTTGCGCCTGTCGTAATGCTTCACGCATGAAATACTCGTCAGGCAGCGGTTCGATCATGGAGCAGCACGTTACAATCGTTACAAGAGTTACATAGTTACAAATGGAACCGCCGCTGCGACCATTGTAACCATGTAACGTTCTTAACGTTTAACGCCAGCCGGCAGGCTGCGCTTGCCGAAAAATTTTCCTCGGCATATTAGAAACTGCCCATGCACAACAACATCGAATCACATCTGGTCGAAAAGCGCGTTTTTAAACCACCTCGGGACTTCAGCAGCAACGCGCGGATCAAAAGTCTCCCCCAATATCGGCGAATGTATCGCGAATCGATCCGGCAGCCGGCCAAATTCTGGACGCGCGAAGCGAAGGAATTGGTCTGGCGCGCGCCGTGGAAAAAGGTTCTCGAATGGAAGCCGCCGTTCGCAAAATGGTTTGTCGGCGGCAAACTAAATGTTTCGGAAAATTGTCTGGACCGGCATCTCGCCGGGTCGCGTCGCAATAAGGCAGCGATCATTTGGGAGGGCGAACCGGGCGACAAACGCACGCTTACCTATCAGCAGCTACATCGCGAGGTCTGCCGTTTCGCGAACGTGCTGAAACGGAACAACATCAAAAAAGGCGATCGCGTGATCATTTATCTGCCGAACATTCCCGAGGCAGCGATTGCGATGCTGGCTTGCGCGCGGATCGGCGCGGTGCATTCGGTGGTGTTCGGCGGATTCAGCTCCGACAGCATTCGCGACCGGATCAATGATAGCGGTGCAATCGCACTGATTACAGCCGATGGCGCATATCGCCGCGGCGGCATTGTGCCGTTGAAGAAAAATGTCGATGACGCGCTCCGCGACGGCACATCTGTCCGGCGCGTGATTGTTTTTCGCCGCGCCGCAAATGATATCCACATGAAAGAAGGCCGCGACGTTTGGTGGCATCGGGAACTGGAGTATGTCGATGCAAACTGCCCGCCCGTGCCGCTCGATAGCGAGCATCCGCTTTATCTTCTCTACACCAGCGGATCGACCGGAAAACCGAAAGGAATTTTGCATACCACCGGCGGCTACCTGGTCGCCGTTTATTCGACCACAAAATACGTCTTCGATATCCGCGATGAGGACATTTACTGGTGCACAGCCGATGTGGGCTGGGTCACCGGCCACAGTTATATCGTCTATGGTCCGCTCGCCAATGGCGCAACGGTTGTGATGTACGAAGGCGCACCGAATTGGCCCGAGCCGGATCGGTTCTGGAAAATCATCGAAGAATATCGGATCAACATCCTTTATACTGCGCCGACGGCGATTCGCGCATTCATTCGCTGGGGCGACGAATGGGTTGCGAAACATGACCTCTCGTCATTGCGACTGCTGGGAACAGTGGGCGAACCGATCAATCCGGAAGCCTGGATCTGGTACCACAAAAACATCGGCGGCGGCCGGTGTCCGATTGTGGATACGTGGTGGCAAACCGAGACAGGCTCTATTCTGATCACACCGCTGCCAGGCGCGACTCCAACCAAGCCGGGCAGCGCAACGCTTCCGTTTTTTGGCGTCGATCCAGCCGTAGTCGATGACAAGGGACACGAAGTCGGGCCGAATATTGGCGGCAAGTTGATCATTCGCCGTCCGTGGCCGTCGATGTTGCGCACGATTTACGGCGACAAGGCCCGTTACCGCCAGCAATACTGGAGTGAATTCAAAGGCGATTATCTCACCGGCGACGGCGCGCGCCGCGATGAAGATGGTTATTTTTGGATCGTTGGCCGTATCGACGACGTTCTCAACGTTGCCGGCCACAGACTCGGCACATCGGAAATAGAAAGCGCGCTGGTAAGTCACCCCCGTGTCGCAGAGGCGGCAGTCGTGGGCAGGCCGGATGAATTGAAGGGCCAGGGGGTTGTCGCGTTTGTGACAGTAAAAAGCGGAGTTGAAGTTAATCGTGGACTCAAGCAAGAATTGCGCGATCACGTCAGCGCGCACATCGGCGCAATTGCAAAACCGGATGAAGTGCGTTTTGCCGAAACGCTTCCAAAAACGCGCAGCGGCAAAATAATGCGCCGGCTTCTCAAGGAAATCGCGAGCGGCGCAAAGGTCACGGGCGATACGACCACACTGGAAGACTTCAGTGTTTTGGCAAAACTAGCCGCAGTCTGAGGAATAGCTACACCTTTCAACGCGACTCATACGACAGATGGGCCAAATGGCGCTGAAAAATCTTTTTCAAACCCTGTCTTCATATAGCCTTTCATCGTGAGCTTCATCCGCACAGGCTTTCGCGAAGTCACCTTAAAGCTCAAGCGCCAGCGAACACGCATGGCGCTCCGGCACGAGCGACGTCTTCTACAAAAGAGTGAGATTGCCCTGGGGCGCGAGGGAACGGCGCAAGCGGCAAATTTTCCCGAGCTGCGCAACGAGATTGTCGCGCTCAAGAAACTGGAGCAGGAACAAAAAGAAGTCGCGCTCCGAATCGCGCAGATCGAAGAAGGAATTAAGAGGATCGAAGAAGAACGGCAGCAAATCGCGCGTGAGCAAGCCGAGACAATTGCGAAACTCGAAGCGGAGAAGAAACCGCTTCTTCAGCAACGCAATCACGCGAAGACAAATGCCGAAGTGTGCGAACGCGAGCTTGCCAATGTGGAGCGTAGACTTCAGGAGAGCGAAGCCGCCGATCGCGATCTGTTGAAGCAGTTGTCCGATCTACATGCCCTTAATCCAGCTCCGCCGGACTTGGAAACGCTCTCGGCAGGCATCATGGCGAAACGGGCGCGCCTTCCGGAGGAACGCGCAGAACTTGTCAAGGCACGCATGGGAAGTACCGAAGCAGTGCGCGCCGCGAAGGAGAAGCTGACCAGCGCGGAGTCCGAACTTGCCGCGGTGGAAAAAAACATAGCGCGTACGCGAAGCGAGTTCGAGGCCCGCGATCGGAAACTGGTTGAGAGTATTCGGACTCAACAACAAGCAGCGCGCGATGCGCGAACGCGACATCAAACCGTCGAAGAGCGGAAGAATCCTGCATATTTGAGTATCGGCCGACATTTGTCCGTTCAGGGCGTTGCGCCGCCAAACGCGCCGCATCTGCTCGAGGAGGCGCATCGCCGTAGAGAAGCGGTGGAGTTGCAGTTGCAACACCAGGCAGAGCTGGCGAGACTCTCCAGCCAGATCGATAAACAGGAGCTGCGAAAGTTTTATTTCACCACGTTCTCAGTGCTGGTTCTGCTGGCGATCACGTTGCTCCTATTTTTCCAGTCTCCCCGCGGACGCGATTGGTTGCCGCAGGAAACCGATACCATCCTGTCGATCAACACGGAGCAGTTTGAACGCGCAAATGTCGCAAAGCGCTGGCGCGATGAGCAGCCAAAACTTTGGCCGGCATTGATCGGCCCCGCCGCGTCTGTTCCAGGGTTGAACCTACCCCGTGACGCGGCGCGGATCACCCGCGCACTGACTACAAGCGAAACCGGACAGACTCGAGAATTCAACCTTATCCAAAGCCGCCGTGGTCTTGCCAAGGTTATCCGTACAATCGCAAACGATAAGACTTTCCAAAGGCGTGCGGTAAGCGGGCTGCCGGTCTGGGAACGACAGAGCGCCTCTGCTGAACCTACGGCGGGCAAACCTGGTTTTGCGCTCGCCCGTGTCGGACCGGCAACGCTCGCCGTTGGCGCCCCGGAAGAAGTGGATGAGCTCGTGCTGGTGCGTTTGGGAATGAAACCGGACCTGAAAATAACCGGACAACTATTCGACCGCTTCGAGGCGCTCGATCAAGAGAGCGCTCTGCGACTCATCTCTCGCGATCCCGCGGATCTCTCCCGCGTTTTTCACCCCATCTTTTCCCGTGAACTACTCGAAGCTTCACAACTGATCGGCCTTGCAGTGGACCTGCAGAATCCAGTAAAAGCCAGAATCCTCATAAAAGTGAATGCTCCGAAGAATGCAGCCGACCTCGCGCGGAATTTGCGTGGCAATCCGCAACAATGGCTGCGTTTTCCCGACTCGCAGCTGTTGCTCTACTCGCAGTCGCCGGAGATCCAGACACAAGGCGACTCCAATCTGGAATTGCGTTTTACTATGCCGGAAGACAGTGCCCGGCTTCTTGTCCAACGTCTGGCAGGAATGGACGTCCCTGAAGCAGCTGTAGCAGCGTATTAGCCAACCAATGCAAACGCGCCACAGTAAAGTTTGGATTTGTTTGTTTGTGGCTTTGGCGCCGTTGCTGGTTTCAAGCAACGCAAATGCTGAGGATCCTCTCGTCGATATCCAATCGGTGAATCCCACCATCATGGTAGAGTTGCGATACGCGGGAAGCGACAATTTGGTGAGGCGTCCGCTTTATCCTCAGGGCACGCGCGCTCTCGCACGCCGGGAGGTCGCCTCAGCCTTGACTAAGGCGCAAACGGTTCTGCGTCGTTACCAATACGGGTTGAAAATCTGGGACGCTTATCGGCCAGTGACCGTTCAGGCAAAGCTTTGGCAGGCGTCGCGAAATAGTGATTATGTCGCCAATCCCGAAATCGGCGTTGGTTCGCTGCACAGTTGGGGCATCGCTGTCGATGCCACACTGGTCGACTCATGGAATCGCCCTGTGAGCATGCCGAGTGATTTCGACGATTTTACGCCCGCTGCAATGTGGCGTTACAGGGGGCCGTCTTTCGAGATCCTCGGTCACCTGCGTTTGCTGCAGTATGCCATGCATCGCGCCGGTTTTTGGGGAATGCGCACTGAATGGTGGCATTTCACGATCGCCGACTGGCGAAAATTCCTGCCGGAAGAAGCACGGCGCTCTGCGCAAGTCTGCGGAACGCGGTGGAACGGCAAACTATGATCGACGGATTTCATTCGTGGTTTGCGCCAGCCGGAATACGTTCATGTATTACTCAATCCGCTGCCCGTGTATGGGCTGCTGATCGGCTGGATCGGTCTTATCGCCGCTCTGATTTCAAAAAGTCGGCGGGCGCAGATTGTGACGTTGATTCTCGTATTCATCACCTCGATTTCCGCATGGCCAACTTTTGAATTTGGCCAGCAGGGATACGATCGCGTTCTGGCCATGACCGATGACGACGGTCATGCCTGGCTCGATGAACACAGGGAACGCGCCGAAACACTAATCTACATCTTTTACGCACTCGCGGCTCTGAGCGTGGCCGCGATCATCGTGCCGCTGCGGTGGCCGAAGTCTTCCCTGCCACTCGCAGTCACGGTGGCTTTGTTTGGAGCCGCGACGCTCGTATGTGGCTGGTACATCGCGTACGCCGGCGGCAAAATCCGCCACCGCGAATTTCGAAACGAGCCCGCGCCGCCGATCCGATCGCAAGAAGATTAGGACGTTACACGCATTGTAGAGGCGTTTGTATCAAACGCCTGGGCGCTTGACACAAGCGCCCCGACAAGGCACCTTACGATGAGACACTGAATTGGTTCGCGCAGAACGCGATGTTGAAAAACATAGCGTTGCCCTCAAAAAGCCGCTGGCCCTGCGCGATCTCGTTCTGACGCAAATTCTGTTTGTAGTCGGCTCGAGTTGGGTCGGCACTGCCGCGAAGCTCGGGCACGCGCACCTGTTCTTCTGGTTGCTCGCGATCTTGCTCTTCTACATTCCGCAGGCCGCGGTCGTGATCTATCTTAGCAATCGTATGCCGCTCGAAGGCGGCATTTATCAATGGGCCAAGCTCGGCTTCAACGAATTCGCAGGATTCATTGTCGCCTGGAATCTCTGGCTGCTCTCGATCACCGTTATCGCGCTCGCCGGAATGTTCACCACCACGAACATCTCCTATGCAATCGGTCCCGGCGCCGCATGGATGCCGAACAGCAAATTGTGCGTGTCGCTGATTAGCGCGGCACTGGTCATCGGCCTCGGATGGTCTTGCGTTCGGGGATTGTCGTTAGGCAAATGGGTCCACAACGTCGGGGCGTTCGCGATGCTCATTGTTTATACAACGTTGATCTTGTTGCCGTTGCTCGCCCTCGCGCGCGGCGAATTGAAGTCGTATCACCCCTTACAGTTCGCCTTGCCCACCATGTCGATTTTTTATTGCTTCAATATTTTCACCAAGCTCGCGGTCGGCGCACTCAGCGGATTTGAATACGTAGCGATTCTTGCGGGCGAGACGCGCTCGCCCGCGCGCGACATCGGCCGTTCGGTGCTGATCGCCTCTCCGGTAATTGCGTTGATGTTCATTCTTGGCACGAGCTCGGTTCTCGCGTTCGTCGGCCACAATCCGATCGATCTCATCGGTCCGGTGCCGCAAACCCTGCGACTCGGGCTGCGTTCATTTCCAATCGCAGGCGCCATTGCGTCGATTGCAATTTTGTTAATGGCTGCGCGCACAATTTCTTCGACCAGCGTCCACGTGACCGGCAGCTCGCGATTGCCAATGGTCGCAGGTTGGGATCAGTTGCTGCCGAATTGGTTCTCGCATCTGCATCCGCGTTACAAAACGCCGGTCAATTCGATCATCTTCGTCGGCATAACCACACTCCTGATCGCGATCACCAGCCAGATCGGCGCCGGAATCCAGGAAGCGTTTCAACTGGTCGATAATGCCGCGAACGTTTTTTACGGCATTGTTTACGTGGCGATGTTCGCGATACCAATCTTTGGCGCGGGTGCGGTTCGTTCAGGCGCTTCGATCTGGCTTCGCATTGCTGCTATGTGCGGCGCTGCCGTCTCGCTGTCCGCGATTTTTTTTACCATCTATCCAATTATTGACGTACCAAGCCCGTTGAGTTTCGCGGCGAAAATTATCGCGGTGACCGCAACTGCGAATGCGATTGGCGTTGCCATTTATGTGATCGGCAGGAGACGCCAGCGCATCTAACCGCAGTTCCCGATGACCCACTGCAGGTATTCCGGGAGGCCGCTCGCGACTGGAACGAAGATTATCTCCGGAACGTCGTAGGGATGAAGCGATCGAAGTTTGTCCTGGAATGCCGATTGCCGATCTTCGCTAAGTTTAAATAAGACGAGCGTTTCGTTTCCCGATTCGATTTTTTCTTTCCAGCGATAAACCGATTCAATCCCCGGCAAAATGTTCGCGCAGGCCGCGCAGCGTTCGCTGACCAATTGATTCGAAATCCGGCGCGCGATCTCCGCGTCCGGAAATGTGCTGAGCGCAAGCAGGATTCTTTCAGCCATCTATCGCGCCGCTACCAACGCTTCCCGCCGACAAATCCAGCCGCCCCCCAGGACAACATCGCCATCGTAGATGACTGCAGCTTGTCCAGGAGTGACTGCGCGCTGCGCCTCATGCAGACGAATACGTGCGCGACCGTTCTCTAACGGCGTAACTGTGGCAGCTGTCCCGGGATGGTTATAACGGATTTTGACCGTGGCTTCGATGCGCTCGTTCTGTTGTCGAGCCGGGCGGCTACAGGGTGCCAGTTCGCGCGATCAATCTCGAATTCATCCACTACCAAATCATCTCCGTGCCCAACGATTACGCGATTCGTTGCCGGATCTAAATCGACGACGTAACGCGGATGCGGCGAACCGCCGGGAAGTCCTTTACGCTGACCGATAGTGAACAGCTCGATCCCGTCATGTTGACCAATAAAGTGTCCATCCACGTCGTAAATTTCGCCGCGATGAAATTCGTCGTCGCCGAGATGCGAGCGTAAAAATGCCTTGTAATCATTGCCGGGAACAAAACAGATCTCCTGGCTATCGGCCTTGTCAGCGACCTTCAAGCCTAACGAGTGCGCGATCTCGCGAATCTCCGGCTTGGTCATTCCGCCCAACGGCATCAGCGCACGACGCAACTGCGGCTGCCGCAGACTGAACAGAAAATACGACTGATCCTTGCGCGCATCGACGCCCTTGCGCAAGATGCTGTAGCCGGGGGCGGCGACCCCGGCGGATTCGCACCAGACACCGTGGCTCCACACAGCCGGGGTCAACGCCCCCGGCTACAACGTGCTCGATGATGGCATAGTGGCCGGTCGCGATGTACTCGCAGCCGAGTGTTGTGGCTTTGCTCCAGAGATTGCCGAACTTGAGTTTCTCATTGCACATCACGCACGGGTTGGGCGTCCGCCCGGCCTGATATTCACTTGCGAAGTAATCAATCACGACACGCTCAAACTGATCGGCTTCATCGACCACGTAATGTGGAATGCCGAGCGCGTGCGCCACGCTGCGTGCGTCAGCCACGGCCTGTGGCCCGCAGCATTTGTCCTCCGCGCGCGAGATGCAATCCTGCGGCCAGACCTTCATCGTCACACCGACCACGTCGTAGCCTTGCTCACGCAGCAGGTATGCCGCGACACTGGAGTCGACTCCACCGCTCATCCCGAGCAAAACGCGTTGTTTGGTTTTGTTCATTGAAACGAAGAATTTCGATGAAGCGAGAATTGAGTCAATGAAGGTAGCTGCGGTTCACTCGAACCGCCACGGAGCGGGCGATTGACGTCAATCGCCGCTACCTTGGCACCCGGCTCACGAATTGACTTCCCCGCAATGTAAATCGCCATGGCAAATGCGCAGAGCGACTGATGCCGATGCGTTTGTCCGCTACGACATCGACTGTCGCCGTTGAATTGGCTATGAAACAGTGGCGCGGTTCGGAGCACAGATCCATCTCGTGATCTCGCCCGGTAATAGCGAACGCCTGCGTGAGTTTGCCTGGCCCCGAGCAAAGTTGACGAAGATCGTCAACTCGCGCGGCGTTTCTTCATCAATTCGATCCCCCGTCGTGGTTCAAGCGCGCGAATCAAAACAAAGCCGTCTGCGCTCCCTTTCACCAGCACGTTCAACATCCAGTGCACGCCGTAGTTAAAATAGACGTATGCCGTCGCCCGCCTTGTTCCGCTCGATAAAGCTGCGCGCGCTCGGGCCGCGTGAACGTGTGTGCGGCTTCATCATCGATTGCCGCATACGCTTCCACCTCGACGATAACTCCGGAGCATTCGCCCCAAATCAGTTCCGTGCCGATGAGTTCGCGCGCACACGTGAGCAGATCGCGCTTGAAGAAACGAGGCGCGAACAATCGCTCATGATTATCCCGACCCACTCGTTATTTCATTTGATCACATATGTGACGAAAACTGAAAGCGTTAGTGTCGCGATTAGAAGTGCGGCGCCGCTCGTTTTCGTGGCGGTTAAGCCGACGGCTTGTAGTAGACCGGAATTTTACGTTGCATTCAACCGGTTGGCCGTTACGGAACGCCGGGATGAATTTCGCGCCGTTGAAATCGGATAACGCCGCGTCGCCGAAACCAAGCAGTGGCGGTTCCTCAGATAGGACCTGCATAGTTCTTCAGATTTCCTATTGCGTCGACATTCAGCTGCGAGTTCCACAACACCCGTGACCGCCACCGTGCTGCCTGTTTCGGGATAATGCAGGCCAGTGAATTTTGAGTCTTCGCCAACGTACGGTTGGGGATCAATGAAATCGGTTTCCTTGTCCAATTCACTCGAGTTGCTGATTGGCGAAAATGCGCAGCCGCGGTTTGCCGTTTACTACTGCGAATTTCACTGTTCCGTAGAAAACGGCAATAACCGGCTGGTGATTGTGAATCGCAGGAATGAACTTCGCAGTGGCCAACCGTTTCAGTAATTCCTGCTCGAGTAGTTCTGATCCACGTGTGCCGCGATACGCACCGCTGCGCGCAACGTTACCAGTCGGCGCCACGAGACAGGAAAACATTACGGCCCCCTCTTTTTGACCCTTCTTGATCAGATCGGCAGTATCTATCGTATTAATAAGCGAATTGGGGGCAGTCCCGACCAACGCCGGCCGGAATTCGGGCAGCTTCGGCGTCGGCGACGGTGATTGTGCTGCGGGTTTGGGTGTTTGCGATGTGGCAAAACCCGTACCGAGCAGCAAACCCACAAAACAAAATATCCCAAGTCGCATGGCGACATAGGCAAGCGAAAGTCGTTCTCTTTGCAAGAGCAAACTGGCAATTCAAGCGGCGATCCGCAGCGGCATTGCCGCGTCAATTCTGTGGACAACCTTGTGCCGTCTAAAATAATCGATCATCGCATCGCGTGTTTGCACCGGGTGCAGAACGTAATTTGCCTCCGGCCGATCAAGCAAAGCCCGCAGTTTGATAAAATGATGGCCGGCGCTGCGTGCGTCGAAACTGTTAACGGCGATAACGTATTTCTGGCCGCGCTCCAGCGGGCGACCATCTGGAAACATCATCGAGACGATCCTGCGATCGCGACCACGGCCGTCTATTTTCACTTCGATGCCCAGCAAATTCCGTGGCTCGTGACTGGCATACACTTCTTCCATCACCGTTTTGATTTCATCGGGCGAAAGCGTCGCAGTAACGATGAAGTTTTCGTACGGGGAGAATATTCCAAATATCGTTTACTGTTTTGGGGCCGGCGAAGAGTTGAGCCATTGCCGTCAAATACGCCGTGGATCACGCCATCGACCGCGACGTTGCGTTCCAGCAATGACTCCGTGATCGCTGCGCCGATCAGTCTCTCGATTTCGCTCGGTTGGCCGCGGCCGGCCGCGAGCACGTAGCGTCTCTGCCAACTCGCCGATCGGCTGCGCAAGCGCGGCCTCCGATTCGGCAAGCTGCGATTTTGCCCGGGAAATGACAACGTGATCGGGATGGAACCGGTTGTCCATCAGCTCGCAGATCGCTTCACGGCCCAGCAATTTTTTCGAATTCCGATCGAACAACAAATCGACGCGACCGACGTGAATCCCGAAATGGTCCGCCTGCGTGAAAAGTACGCCGTTCGTTAGGCGACTCGGAATTGCCTGGTGCGTGTGACCGGCGATGAATACCGCGATATCGGGAAATTCGGAAGTCAATGCCATCACGGTATTCGCAAAGTCATCGCCGCCTGTGCGTGGCTTGAGTCCCATGTGCCCTGTGAGCACAATCGCGTCTGCGCCGTCGCTCTTTGCTTTCGCAATTGCTCGACGCACCGGCTCAACGGGATGTTGAAAATCAATTCCCGCAGTGAACTCCCGCGGAAGCCAGAACGACATGCCTGGCGTCGTGATCCCGATGACCGCAAGTCTGATTCCCGCAATTTCCTTCAAGATGAATGGTTGGATTTTTGCCAGCGGATGTTTGGCATCAGGAAATTCGCCCGCCGGCTTCCCTTCCAATGCAGTATTGGCAGCCAGCACCGGCATCGCCGATTTTTGCAGCGCTTGCTGGAACGGCTCGATTCCCCAATCGAACTCATGATTGCCAATGACCCACGCATCATATTTGAGATGATTAACAGATCGACCATCAGCTCGCCTTTATTTCGCAGACTGACGTCGGTGCCCTGATAAATGTCGCCCACATCGATCAAAATCGAGTTTGGATTTTGCCGTCGCCACCGGCGAATCTGTGTAACGCATCGCGCCAGACCGCCGCGATCAGCATTTCCGTCGTAGTCGGAGGTCGGCAAGATATGACCGTGCAAATCCGTCGTATGCAGGATTGAGATGCAAACCGCGTCCGAATCTAACGCCGCAGCTGTGCGAGCCAGCGTCGGAAATGCGCTGAGCAATCCAGTCTTGCCCGCGAGTTTCAAAAAATCTCGCCGTGTGCAGGATCGATCCGGATGCAACATCGCTGCACCTTCGCGTTGCAAGATACTACCCAAGTGCCGGCCATCATCTCAATGAAAATGATGCGACTCAAGATGTTGACCGCCAGACCGTTTCAGTGACACTTTATCATGCTCAACGAAACTTCTATCGCCGATTTCAAAGCGAACCTGCGTGGACGCCTGATCGAACCGGGCGAGCAAGGATTATGATGATGCTCGCAAGGTTTACAATGCGAATGATCCACAAGAAACCGCGCTTGATTGCGCGTTGCGTGGACGTCGCGGACGTAATTCGTTCCCTAAACTTTGCGAGAGAAAACGATTTGCTCCTCGCGATTCGCGGCGGCGGGCACAACGCGGGAGGCTTGGGAATTTGCGACGATGGCCTGGTGATCGATCTCGCGCCGATCAAATACACGCGCGTCGATCCGGCGGCTCGCACTGTGACAGTCGGCGGCGGCTGCGTCTGGGGCGACGTCGATCATGCCACGCACGCGTTCGGGATGGCTACGCCGAGCGGAGTCATTTCTACGACTGGCGTCGGCGGATTAACCTTCGGCGGCGGGGTCGGACATCTCACCCGCAAATGCGGACTGAGCATCGATAATTTGCTTTCGGCCGATGTCGTCCTGGCGAATGGCGACTTTGTAAAAGCGAACGCCGACGAAAATTCCGATCTGTTCTGGGCGCTTCGCGGCGGCGGCGGAAATTTCGGCGTCGTCACGGCTTTTACTTTCAGGCTGCATCCGATCGACATGCTCTACGGTGGCCCGATGCTCTATGAATTAAGCGAAGCAGCGGATGTCATGAAATGGTATCGCGAGCTCATTCCTGGGGCTCCGGATGATTTGAATGGCTTCTTTGCCTTTCTCACTGTGCCACCAGCTCCGCCTTTCCCCGAACATCTGCACCTGAAGAAAATGTGCGGTGTGGTCTGGGCGTACGCCGGACCTCAGGAAAAAGCAGAAGAAACATTCAAGCCCATCCGCGCTTTCAAAAAGCCTGCGCTCGATTTTGTAGGTCCGATTCCGCATCCGGCGCTGCAGAGCATGTTCGACGCGCTGTATCCACCTGGCCTGCAATGGTACTGGCGCGCCGATTTCTTGAATGAGATAAGCGACGACGCGATTACGCAACACGTCCGCTTCGGTGAAGCGCTTCCTACGATGCATTCCACGACGCACATGTATCCAATTAACGGCGCCGCGGCACGCGTCGGCAAAAATGATACTGCCTGGAACTACCGCGATGCTAAGTGGGCGCAGGTGATCGTAGGCGTCGATCCTGACCCGGCGAACAACGAGAAAATTATTTCGTGGACGAAGAGTTATTACGACGCGGTCCATCCGTATTCGGCCGGCGGCGCGTACGTGAACTTCCTGATGGGAGACGAAGGCGGAGACCGCGTGAAGAAAACCTACGGCGATAATTACGAGCGCTTGGTCGAGATAAAAAACAAATACGATCCGAATAATCTCTTTCGAGTGAACCAAAATATTAAACCGACTTAACTGTAGCGGCGCTTGTGCCAAAGTGGGAGGGACCTTAGTGTCCCGAACGTCGCGGCGCCGAGGCCGCTCCCACATTTCAGCAGGCGTTCGCCGCGGCGAACGCCTCTACAAGGGAAAGCGAGTAGGCGATGAATGCCGATGAGTTGAGATCATTGCAGGCACCTCTCAAAGCTCAGTATCGCGAGCATCCCGAGACAGCATTAATCACTCTACGGGTCGAGGGACAAGTCGGCGATGATATCACCTGTAAAATCGAAACCGGAAAAGCGCGGGTCGAAGCAGGGCTACATCCTGCGACCGGCGGCGACGGACAGAGCGCCTGCTCAGCAGAAATGTTGCTCGAAGCGCTGGTAGGCTGCGCAGGCGTTACCCTAAGCGCAGTCGCTACCGCTCTGGGCATTCCATTACGCAATGCCACTATTCGAGCAGAAGGCGATCTCGACTTTCGCGGTACGCTCGGCGTTTCGAAAGACGTGCCTGTCGGGTTCAGGCAAATCCGATTGAGCTTTAATCTGGATACCGATGCCAGCGAAGACCAAATCGCGACCTTGATTCGACTGACCGAACGCTACTGCGTGGTTTACCAAACGCTTACTCATCCTGCTGACATCGGTGTTTTGCATCGCGCAATATCTCGGTAAAATCAGCGCCATGCCGCTATACATGGACATCCACAATCTTCCGGAGGGAACCACAGCGGAAGATGTCGCCAAGGCTCACGCAAAGGATATGGAAACGCAGCGGAAATATGGCGTCGAGTACCGCAAATACTGGGTCAACGAGAGTGGCCGGAAAGTCTTTTGTCTCGCCCATGCGCCGAATGCCGAGGCAGCAGAGTGTGTGCATCGCGAAGCTCATGGGTTGATGGCCGAAAAGATCATCGAGGTGGAGCCCGACGTCGCAGAAGTATTTCTTGGCGGCACCGAAACAAATAACGTAGGAGCAGTTCTGCTACCTGGTGGCGAAGCCGATGCACGCGATCCCGGGATCCGAACCGTGCTCTTCACCGACGTTGTAAATTCAACGACGTTGACGCAATCGCTGGGTGACGAAGCAGCGCTCGCAATCCTCGGGGTGCACGACACCATCGTGCGAGATGCGTTGTCGGCTCTCGGCGGACGCGAGGTAAAGCATACCGGGGACGGCATCATGGCATCGTTCGTTTCGGCAGCGAACGCCGTACGATGTGCAATTCAGATCCAGCAGGAATTGGACAGGCACGCGCAAACAAATCCAGAGCGCCTCCTGAAGGTCCGAGTCGGCGCAGCAGCCGGCGAACCGGTCGAGCAAAATAACGATCTGTTTGGATCGACGGTGCAACTGGCCGCCCGTCTCTGCGCTTACGCGCAACCGGAACAAATCCTGGTATCAAATGCAATTCCAGACCTATGCATCGGCAAAGGGCTCTTATTCGAAGATCTCGGCGAACTGACGCTCAAAGGTTTCGGTTCACCAGTCCGCGCCCATGCCGCCACATGGAAGCAGGCGAGTTAGACAGATTTTATCTGCAATGAACTGCAGACTTTTCAGGCCGATTTCTCGGTAGGCCACTTCGCACGCCATGAACCGCAGTTGCGTCACTCGGATTTGTGAGTTTGCGAGATTGAATCGGTCAGAGCGCGTCCGCACGCCGCAGCAGCTCTACGATGAGACTGGTTACGCCGCAGAGCACTCAGCGATTTCGCAGACCGAGATCGAGGCAGCCATCAGCCGCGATATGTCTTTGGTCGAGGATTGGCTCGCGTTCACTGAGGATAAGCGATGGACACCGGCTTGGGGGTTGGTGAAGCGTGGAGAGGGAGTTTGGGTCGTATTCCATGTAGCGAAGGGCGGAGGCCGAGGCTACGAGGTTGTATTCGCGTCGTCCGTTCCAGCTTGTGCCTTGATGATTCGGATGGAGATGGAAGATTTCGGGCTTGGAGACAGATGAGACACTAGTGGCCTAACCATGGGCTGCAGCGAACGGCGGCGGGCCGTCGCAGTTGCAATCGGCGCGCCATCGGAGGTCCGTTTAAAGATTACGCAGCATTTCTTGCCGCATTGCAAGGGGGGAAACTGGACGACCGCATGGATTACGCGCATTGAACGGCGCGCCCGGCGGTCGCGCCTTACCAAAACATCGGGTTTTCCGTTTTATCAAATAACTTCAAATTATTTCCAAAGCTTTATGCAACTCGAAGGAATTGATCACATAGCAATGGGCGTGCGCGACGTCGAGCGATCCGCCAAGTGGTACATCGACATTCTCGGGTTCGAGAAGCTCCACGAAGGTACGTGGGGCGGCGTGCCGACGTTCATTGGCAAAGGAAATACGGGGATTGCGTTGTTCCCCGCAAGCCAGGAGCCAAAGCTTTCGACTGACCGCGAGATTCGAATGCTTCATCTCGCTTTTCGCGCGGACCGGGAAAATTTTCTCGCCGCGCAGCACGAACTGGGGAAGTGCGGAATCAAAATCGAATTTCAGGACCACGAAATCGCGCACTCGATTTATTTCCGCGATCCCGATGGCCACCAACTTGAGATTACGACCTACGAGGTGGATTAGCGCGGCGCACCTTCCAGTGTGTGTCATTCCGAGCGAAGTCGAGAATGGAGCGGCTGGGGAAGCCGCGACATAGACGGGAAGGCCGGAGGCTGAGCGAACGGGAGTGAGCGAATCAAATCTCTTAATTCAAGAATGGAAGAGGAATCTGAGATGTCTCGACTTCGCTCGACATGACAATTACGTCGAGGCGAATCGAAAAGCGGTAGAGCACTAGCGCACTCTAAAACGGGACCGCCATTTCGAGCACATCGCGAGTCGATTGCGTTTTGGAGTGCGGTGGGGCTCCGCCGCTTTCAACACCTCGCGCAGCTTAGGCTGTGCGACCGCAGCAGTTCTTGTATTTTTTCCCGCTGCCGCATGGGCACGGTTCGTTGCGACCGACTTTTGGTATTGAACGGCGAATCGGTAGATCGATTGATACCTGGCCTGCGCCGTCGCCGTCACCGTCTCCACCCACCGCGGCCATCGCGCCAACGGGTTGACGGATGCGCGCGTCGGCCCCAGCCATTGGCGCAGTTGGCCCTTCTTCGCGGAGGAGGAACTGCGGCAATGTCGCGAGGAAATTCTCAAACGCCTGCAGATTCGATGTGCTGCGGAAGAGATTGTTCAGGACTTCGTTCTTAATGTTCGCCATTAATTCGACGAACATATCGTAGGCCTCGGTCTTGTACTCGATGAGCGGATCTTTTTGCGCGTAACCGCGCAGATAAACGCCCTCACGCAACGCGTCCATCGCGTACAGGTGCTCCTGCCAGAGGCGGTCGATGGCGTTCAAAATGATATAACGCTCGAGGCTTTTGACGGCAGTCGGCTCTTCGTGACTCGATTTACGCTCGTAAGCATTCTTGATCTTTTCCAACAGGAACTGTGCGTTTTCATCGACGGCGCGCGTATCGAACTGCGCTTTTTCCTCGGTTAAACCCAGAGGAAACGTCGTGTTGATCCAGTGGATGAGACCGGTGTAATTCGGTTCAACGCCATCAAGATATTCTTTCACTTTCGCCGGCACGGCTTCATCGATGACTTCGTAAATGTGAGTGCGCGGTTCCTCGGAATCGATGACTTCGTTGCGCCAGGTGTAAACGACCTCGCGCTGCATGTTCATCACGTCATCGAAATCGAGCGTCCGTTTGCGGATGAGATAGTTCCGCTGTTCGACTCGCTTTTGCGCTGTCTCCACCGACTTGTTCAGCCAGCGATGCTCAAGCTCCTGACCTTCTTCAAGGCCGAAGCGCTCCATGATTCTTGTCATCCGATCGGCAGCACCGAAATTGCGCATCAGATCGTCTTCGAAACTGACGTAAAACCGTGATGCGCCCGGGTCGCCCTGGCGCGCGCAGCGGCCGCGTAACTGTCGATCGATTCGACGCGCCTCGTGACGCTCGGTGGCGACTACCATAAGTCCGCCCAATTCTGTGACGCCCGGTCCCAGCTTAATATCGGTGCCGCGTCCAGCCATGTTGGTTGAAATCGTGACCGTGCCTGGTTGTCCGGCGCGCGCCACGATCTCCGCCTCTTGCATGTGGAACTTTGCGTTCAAAACGTTGTGCGGAATTTTCTCGCGCTTCAGCATTCGGCTCAGCAACTCGGAAGCTTCCACACTCACCGAGCCGACCAGCACCGGCTGATTCTTCGCGTGAGCTTCTTTAAGTTCCCTGATCACCGCATTGTATTTTTCGCGACGCGTCTTGTAGATGCGATCGTTGTGGTCAGTCCGGCGCACCGGCCGATTCGTCGGAATGACGTTCACGTCGAGCTTGTAGATGTCGTGAAACTCTGCCGCTTCGGTCTCGGCTGTGCCAGTCATGCCCGCGAGCTTTTGATAAAGCCGGAAATAATTTTGAATGGTGATGGTCGCCAGCGTTTGCGTCTCGCGATCAATCTGTACGCCTTCCTTCGCTTCCACCGCCTGATGCAGCCCGTCGCTCCAACGGCGGCCGGGCATTTTGCGTCCGGTGAATTCATCGACAATAACGACCTTGTTATCCTCGATCACGTACTGAACGTCTTTCTCGAACAGGCAATAGGCGCGGAGTAACTGCGAGATGTTGTGGATCCGCTCCGCCTGCATGTCGCAATGTTCCTGGCGTTCCGCCTTTTTCTTGTCCTTTTCTTCTGGCAAGAGCGTCTCGTCCAAATCGATCTCAGTGAATTCGTTGATCAAATCCGGCAACACGAACGCGTTCGGATCATCGGGATTGAGAAAAACACGCCCTTGCTCCGAAAGATCAGCTTCGTTCGATTTTTCGTCGATAGTGAAGAACAATTCCTCTTTCAGCTGGAACAGTTCCTCCTTGCGCGTGTCTTGAAAGAACGACAGTTCGGCCTTATCGACGGCGCGGCGCTTGTCCGGGTCTTCCATCATGCGCAACAGCTGTTTGTTGCGCGGCTGACCGAGTTTCACTTTGAACATCAGGCGACCGCCGATTTCTACATCGCCTTGCTCAAATTTCTCGATCGCTTCGCTGGCGAGCCGGTTGCAAAGCATATTTTGCTTGCGCACCAATTGCTCGATCAACGGTTTCCATTTGTCGTATTGATGAGTGGAAATGGTCGCAGGCCCGCTGATGATGAGCGGCGTGCGCGCTTCGTCGATCAGAATGGAATCGACTTCATCGACGATCGCATAGTAGTAGCCGCGCTGTACCTGTTGCTCCCGCGTGGTGGCCATGCCGTTGTCGCGCAGATAATCGAAACCGAACTCGCTGTTCGTCCCATACGTAATGTCCATCGCGTATTGCTCGCGACGCACGTCGGGTTCCTGATCGTGTTGAATGCAGCCAACCGTTAGCCCGAGGAAATTGTAAAGTTGGCCCATCCATTCCGCGTCGCGTCGAGCCAGGTAATCGTTAACAGTGACCAGATGCGCGCCGCGCCCGGCGAGCGCGTTCAGATAAAGGGGCAACGTCGCGACCAATGTTTTGCCTTCGCCGGTCGCCATCTCCGCGATGCGGCCCTTATGCAAAACGATTCCGCCGAGCAGTTGCACGTCGAAGTGCACCATGTCCCAGGTCATCGGCTGATCGCATACGGTGGAAGTCTCTCCTCTTTCTTTAAGCCTGCGCGCGGCGTTTTTCACCACTGCGAACGCTTCCGGCAAAATTTCATCCAGTTTTCTCCACTGCTCTTGCAGGTCCGGAAGTTTCGCTATCTCTTCCTTCCACGCCGTAGTTTTTGCCCGCAACTCGTCGTCGGACAAACTCTTGAACTGCTCGTCCAACTCGTTGATTCGGCGCACAATCGGCATCAAACGCTTGAGTTCGCGCTGATTTTTCGAGCCTAAAATTTTCTTTAAAATCCAGGAAACCATCTGAGCCTTTCAATATCGGTCAGATTCCCGCACTATCAATCTGTAGCCACGGCCCTGTGGGCCGTCTTTGCTGGTAGGGCGCGTCACTCCGTTCGCGCCGATCTTTGTGATTTGTAAGCGGCGGGCAGAGGACTGCCCGCCCTACCGAATCGAACCGGCCACCAAACGGTGGCTACATCGTTATGAAACAGCCCTACAGAAATTTCCGCGGCAAATCGACCGCTCGCCGCAAGAGGCGCAGGTAATGGCTCCGCGAGATTTGGATACCACCGAACTGTTGCAAGTGCGGCGTGAGCCATTGCGTGTCCAGCAGGATGAATTTGCGAACGCGCAAATGTTCCACAAGCGCAACAAGCGCAATCTTGGACGCATCGGTTATGCGATGAAACATTGATTCGCCAAAGAATGCGCCACCGATTGCGACCCCGTAAAGACCCCCAGAGAGCCTGTTTTCCTTCCAAGCTTCGACCGAATGAGCGTGCCCGAGCTCATGCAATCGCGTGTAGCTCTCGATGATCTCGTGATTGATCCAGGTATCTTTGCGTTCCGCGCAGGCCTGGATTACAGCCGAGAACGCCTTGTCGATGGTGATTTCAAACTGCTCCCTGCGCACGAGACGCCGCAAAGCGTGCGGGAGATGAAAATCATCCAGCGGCAGAATGGCGCGCGGATCCGGCGAAAACCACTCGATCGAATTGTCTTCCATGGCCATCGGGAAAACACCGAGTCGATACCCTTGGAGCAAAAGATCGGGGTCGATCATGGCCGTCTAAACGTTAAAGCGTTGAAGCATTGAAGCGGCAAGAACGTTGTCATTTTGATCAAAGCAAAGGATCTCTCGCCAATTGCTCATGTCTTTGGATGGAAGTCAGACATGTTTCGGTTCGCTTCAAATGATCGCATCCCGACCGATCGGTTCATCTGTTCAACCTTCTTGCAATGAAAACGGCGCTTCATAAAATACGCGGATGAGGCCCCTTTCGATTCTGCTCGTGATCGCATCGCTGGCCTTGAGCGGCTGTGCGGACCCGCTTGAACAACGCAGCACACAGGAAGTGCAACAGCAGTTGGGGCGCGGCGTCACCGGACAGGGAACACTCGGACCGCTGGAGCGAGCTCCCGACGACCCGGCCGCGGCGCATAGTGTGCCGCAAACGCATCCGTAGAGTGTGAAAACTTCAGAACGCCAAACACACTCGAAAATTCTCATCCTCGATTTCGGGTCCCAATACACGCAGGTCATTGCGCGTCGGGTCCGCGAATGTCAGGTGTATTCGGAGATTGTTCGCTTCGACGCGCCCGCGGCTGAAATCGCGGCACTGAAACCGAACGGGCTGATCCTTTCGGGCGGACCAGCCAGCGTTTACGACAAAGGCGCCCCTCAACTCGATCCGGAAATATTTTCGTTAGGCCTCCCGGTATTGGGAATCTGTTATGGGCTCATGTTGATGGCGCATCACCTCGGCGGCCGGGTCGTGTTCACAGGGCGCCGGGAGTATGGCGCCGGCGTGTTGCACACCACGAATCAATCGGAACTCTTCGATGGATTAGGCAACCAGCTCGATGTTTGGAACAGCCACGGCGACGAGGTGACGGCATTGCCGGAAGGCTTTCGCGTTGTCGGGACGACCGAAGGGTGCAATTTCGCCGCCGTGGAGGACCCGAAACGCAAACTCTACGGCCTCCAATTTCATCCTGAAGTCGCGCACACGCCGAGGGGCAAAGAGATTCTGCAAAATTTCGTCTATCACATCTGCCACTGCGCGATGGACTGGACGATGGGTTCGTTCATCGAAGAAGCTTGCGCGCGCGTAAGAAAACAGGTCGGCGAGGAAAGGGTCGTGCTTGGTTTGAGCGGCGGCGTCGATTCCTCAGTGACAGCTGCGCTTCTGCACAAAGCCATCGGCGAGCAACTCACCTGCATTTTCGTGAACAACGGATTGCTGCGTGCCCGCGAGGAGGAAATCGTGCAACGGGTGTTCGGCGAAAATTTCCACATCAAACTCAAATACGTTGACGCATCGGAGCGGTTTCTGTCGAAACTGCGCGGCGTCACTGATCCGGAGGAAAAACGCAAAATCATCGGCAACGAATTCATCCGCGTGTTTGAAGACACGGTGACTGAGTTAGCTGAAGAAGATCGAACACCGAATATCGGACATGGGAGGTTTAAGTTTTTGGCGCAAGGCACGCTCTATCCCGATGTGATCGAGAGCGTGTCGATCGAGGGCAATCCCGCGCAGGTAATCAAGACCCATCACAACGTTGGCGGATTACCGGAGAAAATGCATTTCGAGCTGGTCGAGCCGGTGCGACAACTGTTCAAAGACGAGGTGCGCCAGGCTGGCCTGCAACTGGGCTTGCCGAAAGAGATCGTTTACCGCCAGCCCTTCCCGGGGCCGGGTCTTGCCGTTCGCATTCTGGGCGAGGTTACGCCCGAGCGATTGTCGATCCTGCGCGAAGCGGACACGATCGTGCAAAGCGAAATGGAAGCCGCCGATTGGTACTATAAAGTCTGGCAATCATTCGCCGTGTTGCTCCCGGTGCAATCGGTCGGCGTCATGGGCGACCAGCGCACTTACGAAAACACTGTCGCGTTGCGCATCGTGGAAAGTCTGGACGGCATGACTGCTGACTGGGTGCGCATCCCCTACGAGCTGCTTGCGCGCATTTCCAACCGAATCTGTAACGAAGTCAAAGGCGTTAACCGCGTCGTGTTCGACATTTCCAGCAAACCGCCCAGCACGATCGAGTGGGAGTGAGGCTATTATCGATTATCGATTTCCGAATGGCGATTTGCTAATCAATCCACCTGCGCGATGGCGCTGCATGAATTCAGAGAAGTCTTTCCCGTTGCGCGCGGCGTGATTGAGCGCCTCCAGACGCTTATCCATGGCGGCTTCGGGCAGGGCGACGCGATATGAATACGTGCCGTTTGTAAAAACGATTTCGTCCCACTGAATGGAGGAGATCTGGTCGTTAAAACGCGCCACGGCGCGGCCCCGAAAAAACGCGCGTGTGGTTTCGGGCGGATTAAAGATTGCTGCCTTGATTTCATCCTCGTTCGTCACGCGGCGCATCAAACCTTTCCGCAACAGCTCGTAGTACAACCCGCGGTCGAGATCGAGATTGTGATATTCGAGGTCGATCGATTGCAGCCAGGAATCGTTCCAGGAGAGCTTTTCTTCCTGTGCAATGCGTCCAACAGAAACTTTTTGGCCGCCCAATCGACGCGGTCGCGCGCTGACATCGGGTCGCGCTCAAGATCATCGAGGACGCTTTCCCACTCGCGCAATATCCATTGCTGCTCTTCGCTCAGGCCGCTCCCCAGTTTGCTCGCAGCGCGCAAATAAATTCGCTGCACATCGATCGCAGAAATTTTGCGGCCGTCCTTCAGTTCGATGATCCAATCGTAAGTTTGATCGCGACTGATGGATTTGTTCGCGTCCACCGGTTGCGCAATTTCCAGCTGCGGCGCTTCTCGGCGCTCGATCAGATCCAGAACCAACGAGGTCGTCCCAATCTTCATCGCCGTCGCCCATTCGCTCATGTTCGAATCGCCGAGGATTACGTGAAATCGGCGGTAGCGGCTCGCATCCACATGCGGTTCGTCGCGCGTGTTGACCAGTGGACGGCGATTCATCGTGTCGATGCTTACCACCACGCTGAAAAAATCGGCGCGCTGCGAGATTTGATAAATCCCCGGATCGCCCTGGCTGCTCTCGCCTTCTACGCCCATTTTGCCGGCGCCGGCGAAAATCTGGCGAGTGACAAGAAATGGCAGAATCCCGGTGACGATCCGGTCCCACGGGATTTCGCGGCCCATCAGGTAATTATCATGGCAACCGTAACTGTGACCGGCAAAATCGGTGTTGTTCTTGTAAAGCCGGACCTCATATCCGGGCGGCAAGTTTTCGTTTCGACGCCGCGCGCATTCCGCGAGAATCCGCTCGCCGGCTTTGTCCTGCGCTACGATCTGGCGCAGCGTTGTACATTCAGGCGTGGAATACTCCGGGTGCGCATGATCGTTGTAAAAGCGGGCGCCGTTTGAAAGCACAAGATCGCTTTTTATTTCCTCAAAACTGAGCGGGCGGCGTTTATCGATTTCGTAGTAAGCCGATTCGTCGGTGTCTTGAAGTAATTCGCGTGCCCGAAATCCGCGGGCGTCGAGGTGCGGATCTTCGAGGTCATAATCCCATTTCATTAACGCACCGTGATCGGTGTAACGGCGCACCAACTCGATCGATTCTGCCACGACATCGACGGTCTCCGCGCCGCACAGCGTGATGCCGTACTCCGTCTCCAGCCCAAAGACGCGTTTCATTGGATCCCGTTATTTTCGAACCTCGCACCGTTTGCAAACGCGTGAGATGACAATACATCCGGAGGCCGCGGCGACACGTTCGCAGTTCAAATTACGCCAAATGCTGCGCGCGCGCGCGTATCGGAGAGTGGCTTCACAGGCGAGATCTTGACGACATTTTCCGGATCGTAATCGATCAGCTTGAGCCAGTCTTCGGTAATGTCCGTGGCCGGGAAAATGTCGTTCTCCGCGTACTCGGCGTTGAACGCAAGTTGCAGGTCTGTTTCCCGAAGTCCTTCATCCTGTTGCGTCCCAATGGCGCGTTTGATCGCCATCGCTTTCGCACGCTCCACAATCGAGGCAATAATCGCGCCGCTGATGAGGTCGCTGCGGTAAAGGGTTTCTTTGCGGCCGCTGCGCAGTGTTACTTCTAGAAATTTGTTTTCATCGCGGCGCGCGAATTGCCAGTCGACAAATCGCTCAATTAACTTCTCGATCGAAGCGCCGATCCCATCGGCTTCTTTTCCCAGCACGCCATCGTATGGCAGATCGTCCGTCAAATAGATGCGATAAATTTCGCGCGCCCCTTCTTTGTCCGGACGATTGACTTTGATTTTTCGATCAATCCGGCCCGGCCGCAAAATTGCAGGATCTATCAGGTCCGCGCGATTGGAAGCGAGGATGATCACGACATCATTGAGCGAACCGATTCCGTCCATCTCCGAGCAGAACATCGGCACGAGCGTTGAAAGAATGTTCGAGTGCCGCGATGCGCGCCGGGTGCCAAGGATCGATTCGGCTTCGTCGATGAAAAGGAACGGCATAAAACCTTCCTTCCGTTTCTCGCGAGCCGTGGCAAAAATTTCACGCACCATTCGTTCCGACTCTCCCACCCACATGTTGAGGATCTCGGGGCCCTTCACGTGCATGAAGTACTCGTGCATCTCCGCCCCAGTTGTTTCGCGGAGCTGATTCGTCAGATTGTACGCCGTTGCCTTGCCGATGAGCGTCTTTCCGCAGCCCGGAGGCCCGTAAAGCAGAAAACCTTTCGGCGTAGCGTGCTGAAATTTTTTGAAGAGATCCGGATGCAAAAGCGGCAGCTCGATTGCGTCTTTGATCGCTTGCAGCGCGGCCTCCTGGCCGCCGACTTTTCCCCAAGGCAACTCCGGAACAGTGTCGAGATAATATTCGTCCGATTTCTTGCGCGAGAGCATCTCCAGAGCCATGCGGTAATTAGAATCAACGCGGACTTCGTCGCCCGATTTCAACGTAGAGTGGACAAGTTCTGAGGAACGTTGCAGCACCATGGAATGCAACCCGTGCTCCGAGCCGACCCGCAAACGGTCCTTGCCCATTACCTCGGTGATTTTCGTTACGGGACCGGCTGTCTCGAATCCCAGATCGCCCACGATCACGAAAGCTTCGTTGACGAGCACGCGCGTGCCCTTTTTTAATTTCGAAAGCGGAACACGCGGATCTGCGTTGCAGTAATAATCAGCGCCCCCCACCACGATATGCGCCGTCTCCTTCGAAATGGCGCCAAGAAACGTGCCGATCCGGTTCGCGGGCGACGTCACTTTTTTGACGACCTCCTCGAGCTTCTCAATCATCCGTCGCGCCTCGATCATTGTCTCCTGCTGATCGAGAATTTGCGGCCGCATTCGCAAGAGATCGCGTCGAATTGGATCGGCCGGTGGTAAGGATGCGATTACACGATCGAATAAATCGAGGAGATTTTCCGGACCCGAGTCCCCTTCCCCTCCCTGGAATCCCTCGCTGCGCTCGTCGCTCATTATGGTTTGGGTCAATCCGCCGAACCAAGTTCCATTATACCGTGATCAGGTGTGTTCGCAATGTTCACTCGTGTAACCTTTCGGAGTTCGACGCTTCGCATCTCTTAAATGTTCAACCGAGGTATTGATCTGCTGTTTCAAAAAAACTTTCCCTGGCCGTTGTTCTCGCCCGGGAAAACATCGCCACGAGTCGATGTGCCGACCGAAAAGTTGCGACTTAAGATGCGCGCCACTACACTTTATCTCCTTCTCGAGGAGCCTTAGCTCAATTGGTTAGAGCGCCGCCCTGTCACGGCGGAGGTTGCGGGTTCGAGCCCCGTAGGCTCCGGGATTGCTTTTAGTGAACGCCATGAGAATTGCCGCAGCGCGTGAAAATAAGGCCCGACAAAAATTGTCGCCCTCTTGATTCGTTTGTTCGGCGTGCTCTTTTGGACAATTCATGCACAGGAAAGGCAAAATAGAGGTGAGCGCGGTGCTGGGCCTGACTTAGCCTGAAACTTAAATAATCCAACCTCAAGAAGAGAAATGAAAAGAAAAAAATCGACAACTCCGGACCTAACGAATTCCGCTCCGGAAAACTGCCAGACAGATGCGTCACATAATCGCGGACTGATCAGGAAACGTTTCCTCCTAGCGGTCGCCCTGATGGTGGCGTCTCTAACCCTTTTTCTCTGGGGCGCAGGAGGGATTTCATACGGTGATTCAGCGCGCTCGGCGCCGCTGAAGGTGACTGCGAATGCGCAGTTCTATCCGACTTTCGGAACCCCCAATGATGCGCTGGTTACGGATGATGGCGCCAATGTACTTGTGTCGGTAACTGGAGAAACCACACCGTGCCCCGGGAAGCCCAGTCCGCCACCGACCACTTTCACCACGGGTGTTCAGGTTTTCAGCACATCAGATTTCAGCGTTAACCCCTGCGGCGGCCAACAAATTATTAATTTCCCATCGTCGCATCGTTTGAAGCCCGTCGGACATGTCGACGGAATGCAATTTTTTCCGGGTTCGCCGCAAGTCAGTGTTGGGGCCGCGATTGAGAGGGAGGGCGCCGAATTTTTTCGTCTGGCTAGTTTGAGCGAACCATGTGGCGCGGACGGCGTTGTCCAGGTCCCACAATACCCGATCCTGAACTGCGGTGGTTGTCCTAATTGCGCACCCGGTACCTTTTGACGTGGCGGTCACACCCGATGGACACCACGCATTTGTTGCCAACGAATACGGGCAGCTGCCCAGTCCCACACCCACGACTGAAACAGGGGGAGGGACAATAGGCGTTATCAAGGTGGAACGCGACGGCTCCGGTGGCTTTACACGCGGGACAAAACCAGTCGAGCCATACAGCACCATATACATACCCGGTGGCAACACGATCCCGGGAATAACGATGTCGCATGACGGCAGGTACCTTTATGCAACGTGCGAAGGGTCCCATTCAGGTACCAATCCGGATACCGAGAATTTGTATCGGGATCCGACCAATGTCCGATGGACCCGGAACGCGGTCGTCCTCTGCCCGGGTTGCCGGCATGAAGTCGATCGGCGGAACCAGCCTTTTGACGCCTGCGATAACATGTCCGATGGACCCCCGTTTACGCAAAATGGCCTGCTGGCGGTTATCGATGTTGAAAAAGCAACAAAAGGAATGGGACAGGATTCGATCGTCACGATTATTGCCGCAGGGTGTTCGCCAGTTCGGGCAGTGGAAACGGAAGACGGTCAATATGTTTGGGTGGCAGCGCGTGGTAGAAACACGCAATTGCCGCTGCCAGCGGATCCAGATGCACGTGGCTCTCAGGTTTTAGGCTTCAATCGCTCAGCGCTGGTGTCGGGTTCCCCGAACAACGCGTTCGTTGGATATGGCGATACCCATGGCACAGCTCCGGTAGGCCTGGCGTTATTTAACAATGACACCATGTTGGCCGTGGCAAATTCCAACCGGTTTCATGCAATGGGCAAAGAGTGCACGGCCCCAAGCCCGCCTCCGGGTGTGCCACCTTGCACCGCCAACGTAGCGATCATGGATGTTAGCAACCCCATGCAGCCGACGGTAATACAAACTGTTCCCGCGTCTTCAAATGATGCCTTCCCACGCAACGTAACGGTCGGGCCGGATGACTCTACTCTGTATGTGCCAAATGCCGACACGAACTTTCTGGAAGTGATCACAACGACTGCGCAGTAAATTTGGCGGTAACTTCGGACGTACCTTTGTCGCGCCGGATCACCACTGCTGGAAATAAAAGCGGTTTAGGGTAAACTGAGCCCTGCGGCGTTTTTCCCCAGGTGCAACAGAACGAACACTACGTACTCGGAGTTCTCCAGGATGGAGGACTTGTCACCCCCCAGCAAATCGATAACGCGCGCTCACGTCTGAACGGCGAGCCTGGCGTGGTCGAAGTTTTAATCGACGACGGAGTTTTGTCCGAGGTGGACGTTTCGCGCACGCTCGCTGCGCAGGCGCACATGGATTGGATCGACATCTCCTCGATGATTATTCCGCCGCAGGTCATCAAGGAGATCCGGGAGCGAAGACGCGCGGC
Organism: uncultured Verrucomicrobiae bacterium; assembly: GCA_963757675.1. Taxonomy (GTDB): domain Bacteria; phylum Verrucomicrobiota; class Verrucomicrobiia; order Chthoniobacterales; family UBA10450; genus Udaeobacter. The sequence continues at coordinate 439,849 of CAVWTH010000014.1, forward strand.
GTTTCAAAGTGATCCCGGTTGCGTTCGGCGAGAGCGGGCTCGTGGTCGCAGTGGGCAACCCGCTCGACATCGATACGATCGACAGCCTGAGTTTTCTTTTGCAACGCGAGCTGGAACTGGTTTGCACGAGTCCGAAAAAAATTCGCGAAGCGCTGATCAAATACTACGGAACGGCCGATGAAGCGGCGGATGTTCTCCAAAAAGAACTTGGCGAGGATATCGATCTTGGTCTGGAAATTGGCGATGGCACGGAAGCAGGCCCGATCGACGAAGCGGACGCGCCGATCGTCCGGCTCGTGTCGATGTTACTGATCGAGGCCCATCGTGCCGGCGCGAGTGACATTCACCTCGAACCGCTGGACAAAAAATTTCGCGTTCGGTTCCGGGTCGACGGCGTCTGCAGGAAATGCAATCGCCGCCGAAGCGTCTGCAATCAGCCATCATCAGCCGGCTGAAGATCATGAGCGGTTCGATCAGCATCGCAGAAAAGCGCCTGCCGCAGGATGGCCGGATCCAGATCAGGATCAAAAAGAAACCGATCGACCTCCGGGTATCGACCATGCCCACCAATCATGGAGAAAGCATGGTTTTGCGTATCCTCGATAAGTCGAGCTTAAAGCTCGGTTTGCCAGAGCTGGGATTTTTGTCTGACGACCAGGAAACGTTCGAGCGCTTGATCAGACTGGCGGACGGCATTCTCCTGGTCACCGGACCCACCGGCTCGGGCAAAACGACCACGCTTTACGCCTGTCTCAATTACATCAATAAACCTGACCGCAAAATTATCACCGTCGAAGAACCGATTGAGTATCAGATGACGGGGATCAACCAGGTGCAGGTGAATACCGAGATCGGCATGACGTTTCCGGCCGCGTTGCGTTCCATCCTGCGCCAGGCGCCGAACATCATCATGATCGGCGAAATTCGCGATCTCGAGACTGCAAGCATCGCCACGAACGCGAGTCTCACCGGCCATCTTGTTTTCAGCACGCTGCACACCAATGATGCGCCCTCGGCCGTCCCGCGTTTGATCGATCTCGGCGTGAAGCCGTTTCTTGTTGCGTCCTCCGTCCGCGCAGTCGTGGCGCAAAGGTTGGTCCGGCGGCTGTGCAGCAACTGCAAACAACCGGGCGAACTCACGGACACCGAGTTGCGCGCGCTCCAGATCGAGCCGGGCCAGCTCTCAGACGCGCAAGTCATGAAGCCGGTCGGTTGCGAATTGTGCCGGCAAATCGGCTACAAAGGGCGAATGGGCATATTCGAAATTTTTGTAATCGACGATGAAGTGCGCCACATGATCAACAAACGCACTTCGACTTTTGCCCTGCGGCAAAAAGCACGCGAACTCGGCATGCGAACCTTGCGCGAAGACGGCGTGCGCAAAGTGCTCGCCGGACTCACTTCCGCCGACGAGGTCATCTCGATCACTGTGGGAGACGTGAGCTAATGAGCGCGGCGAGTTCTCGATCGGGTAGCACACGCGTCTCGCGTGCTGGCGACGGCGTCGCGCCGTCGCGGACTTTTCTTGAGATGCAGCCCGGAGATGGTGCTCATTATTCTCGCCGGAGACTTCCTCACTTCGAAAAGCCGTGGGCGATCTATGCTGTGACTATCGGCACGAAAAAGAACCGATGCCTATCGCCAAAAGCGCCAACGGTCGTGTTGAGTTCGGCGCGCCATTTTCACAATCAACGTTACGAACGGTTCGCCGCCTGCGTGATGCCTGACCACGTGCATCTCCTGCTTCAACCGTGGCCGAAAGACAATGACAACGCGGGAAACGTCCTCTTCTGGCCGCTGAGTGAATTAATGCATTCAATCAAATCGTTCTCAGCGCATAGAATCAATGGGCTTGATAAGAAAAGCGGAACGGTCTGGGAGAAGGAGCAGTTTGATCGTTACATCCGATCAGATGACGATCTGCAAGAAAAGTTCCGTTACATTGGCCGTAATCCGTCGGATTCCGGGGTAGCCCAGCAGAATAGCGATTATCCGTGGATCTGGTCGCAGGATGATGCGGTCCGCAAGGAAAGTTCGTTTCGGCGTGACACCGAAACCAGCACGCGGGACGCGTGCGCTACCCAGAGAGGTCAATCATGACTGAAAAGCAACTGGCCGAATTTTTTGTGGAGCAGCACGTACTGCAGCCTTCCCAGGCGGAAGACGTGTTGAGCGAAGTGGAGTTGAACGGGAAAACCGTCGCGCAGGCAATGGTCGACAGCGGCTTTATCGATGAGCCGAGCTTTTATGAAACGATTGCCAACGGCCTCGGCATGGAATTGGTAGATCTGCGCGAACGCGAGATCACGCCCGAAGTTTTGCGTTTCATTCCCAGCGGACTGGCTCGGTTGCACGGGGCGCTTCCGATTGAAGTGAGCGACACGGCATTACGGGTGGCGCTGGTCGATCCGTTTGATATGCAGATCGCAGAGGACCTCCGTTTCGCACTCGGTAAAGACATTCAGATTGTGGTTTCGCCTCCCGAGCAAATCGAAGAGCTGATCAAGCAGTATTACGGCACCGACACGACCAGCATGGAGGAGGTGCTAAAGCAGCTCGGCGAAGCCGGCGAAGCGCTGCAATTGCGCGAAACCGACAGCGACGCTGCGGTTGAAGCTGAGGCGAACGCGACGCCGATCATCCGTTTTGTCGATCTGATTCTTTACCAGGCGATCCAGGACCGCGCGAGCGACATTCACTTCGAACCATTCGAAAACGAATTCAAAATCCGCTACCGCGTCGATGGCGCACTTTATGAAATGTCTCCGCCGCCGCGTCATCTTGCGCTGCCGGTGATTTCGCGCGTCAAAGTAATGGCAAACATGAATATCGCCGAAAGGCGACTGCCTCAGGATGGCCGCATTCAGAAACACATCGCCGGGCGCAGCGTCGATCTGCGAGTGTCAACTTTGCCTACGCAATTCGGCGAGAGTCTGGTGCTGCGCGTCCTCGATCGCACCATCGTCAATCTGGATCTCGAAGTGCTCGGGATGCCCGATTACATCTACAATTTTTTGCTCGAAATGATCGAGCGGCCAAACGGGATTTTCATCGCCACGGGGCCGACCGGCTCGGGAAAGACCACGACGCTTTATTCCTGTTTACGCAAGATCAACACGATCGATTCGAAGCTGATCACTGCCGAGGATCCGGTGGAGTACGATCTGGAAGGGATCGTGCAGGTGCCGATAAACGAAGGCATTGGCTTGACCTTTGCGCGCGTGTTGCGGCATTTCCTGCGACAAGACCCTGACCGAATAATGGTTGGGGAGACACGCGACCTTGAGACGGCACAAATTGCTATTCAGGCGTCGCTTACGGGGCATCTGGTTTTTACGACGCTGCACACCAATGATGCGCCGGGCGCGATAACGCGTTTGATCGACATGGGCGTGGAGCCATTCCTCATTTCGTCCACGCTGGAGGCGGTGCTTAGTCAGCGTTTGTTGCGCAGCATCTGTCGTGATTGCCGCCGCCCTTACCGGCCGAACGACTCTTTACTCGCGGAGCTCGGGATTTCGCGTCAGGACATAGGCGATAAGCAGTTTTTTTACGGCAAAGGTTGCGACGCTTGTAACAACACCGGGTACAAAGGACGAAAAGGGATCTACGAGCTCCTGAAGATTACGGATCCCATTCGCGAATTGATCAATGAACGCGCCCCGACCGTGACGATAAAACAAAAGGCGATCGAACTGGGAATGACCACACTGCGACAGGACGGCTTGCGCAGCATTTTCGCCGGCGATACCACGATTGAAGAAGTGCTGAGATACACGTGAAGCATCACGAGGCAGTCATGCTCGACATAGACCTCCGACGTCATTAGAATAGGCCGCGATGCCACGGTTCAACTACATAGCTCTTGATGCCCGGGGACAGGAAGCGAGCGGGTTGCTGGAAGCCGCTTCAAGCAACGCAGCAATTAGCCAGCTGCGTCAGGCGGGCTACTTCCCCACCAGCGTCATAGAGGAGGCGATAAGCAGCACCGATGGCAAGGAAGCGCGGCGACGAGCAGGGACGGTCACGCAGACAACAAAACCGCGCACGAAAAAGGGTATCGTTCTTTTCCAGCGCAAAAAAGTTAAGTCAAAGATCCTGATGATCTTTACTCGTCAACTGGCAACGCTGATCGATTCCGGGTTGCCGTTGCTGAGAAGCTTAAATGTTCTGGAAAATCAGGAACGCGACAAGGTGTTGAAAAAGACCATCAACAAACTCGCCGACTCTGTGCAGAGCGGCAGCACGTTCTCCGACGCACTGGCGCTGCACCCGCGAATCTTCAACGATCTGTACGTCAACATGGTCAAAGCGGGCGAGGTCGGCGGCGTGCTCGAGTTGGTGCTTACCCGGCTTTCGGAGTTTCAAGAGAAAGCCGCGAAGATTAAAAACAAGGTGCTGTCGGCAATGGTTTATCCGATCATCGTGATGACCATGGCCGTGGGAATCATGTGTTTCCTCCTCGTGTTCATTGTCCCGCGGTTCGAAACAATTTTTCACGACCTGCTCGGCGACAAACCGCTGCCGCCGGTAACGCGGTTCGTTCTTGGCGTCAGCAACTTCATGCAGCACGATGGCTTGGTTTTGCTGGCAGCGGTGGTGGTCATCATCGTTCTTTACAACTTCATAAACCGCACGCGACGCGGGCGATTGGCCATTGACACTTTCAAACTGCGCATGCCGCTCTTCGGCAATTTGAATCGCAAAACGGCGATCTCGCGGTTCGCGCGCACACTGGGAACACTTGTGACGAGCGGTGTTCCGATATTGCAGGCATTAAATATTACCCGTGAGACCGCGGGCAATGCCGCCATCGCTCGCGCAATCGCACGTGTGCACGACAGCGTAAAAGAAGGCGAGTCGATTGTGCAACCACTGGAGGCCAGCAAAACGTTTCCCCCAATGGTGGTCAGCATGATCGACGTAGGCGAAGAGACCGGTAAACTGCCCGAAATGCTTCTAAAGGTTGCCGACGTCTTCGATGACGAAGTCGATAATGCGGTGGCCGCGCTCACCTCAATGCTGGAACCGATCATGATTGTATTTCTGGCGGTGATCGTAGGAACAATTGTGCTCGCGCTCTTCACGCCGCTCATCAGCATCATCACCGGTTTGCAAACAATGACCGGCGCCGCCGAAATGACGAAATCCGAATGACAAGTAAAGTTCTCCCCAGAAGTTGTAGAGGCGTTCGCCGCGGCGAACGCCTGACCAATGGCTTCGGCCCTTGGCACAAGGGCCGCTACAGTGCGTTCACGTTGATCGAGCTAATCGTAGTCGTTGGAATCATCGCGATTCTCGCGGGATTAGTTTTAAGCACGGTTGGCTACGCGCGGAAAAAAGGCGCCCGCGCCCGCGCAGAAACCGAAATCGCCGCCATTTCCGCGGCCTGCGAAAATTACAAAGCAGATAATGGGATTTATCCGAGAGAGGCAAGTTCGACAGACATGCTCGACGCGAGGCTTTCTGGCAATCCGAGCGCGTATCAGACGGCCAGTCTCTACCTTTACAAGCAGTTAAGCGGTGATAGCAGCGGGAACCGAAACCCTACTGCGAAGAGCTACATGGCTTTTAAGCCGAATATGCTGTTTCCGGCCGACCAGACTCAAAACGTGCAGTACCTTCAAGATCCATTTGGCAATAGCTACGGCTATTCGACAATCCAAGCGGCGACGCAAGACACCACAAAGGGCTACAACCCGAGTTTCGATCTCTGGAGCACGGCCGGCCTGACGACTGCTGGCCAGCCGACTCAGGCAGACCAAAATCAGTGGATTAAGAATTGGTAGGGCGCGACTCGTCGGGCGCGCCTATCAAGGGAGCGGCGGTCTCCAGTCCGCCGCCATAGAAGGGCGACTTGGAAGGCGCCCTTCCTTGCTTACCCTTCGCTGGTGCGCACCACGACTTCGACCCGGCGATTGGGATTTTGCTCTTCGATTGAGCCGTTCGGCGACGCGCGGAATTTGGTCGCGCCGAAGCCGTGCGTCTGGACTTGAGCGGGATTGATTCCCATCGCCTCGACCAAATAGCGTTTCACGCTGTCGGCACGTCGCTGACTCAGATTAAGATTGTATTCGAATGTGCCGAATGAATCCGTGTAGCCCTCCACGGAAAATGTCGCTTTTGGATTGCGCTGGATCAGCGTGCCAAGTTTTTGGAGTTGACCGATGGCGCTCGCTTGCAGCACGTCGCTGTCATACTGGAAAAGTTGATCGTCTGGCAGACGCAATTTTGTGCCTGACCCGAGCGGACCTTTTTGCGCCAGCAACTGGTCCAGATCGCTAAAGCCCGGGGCGTGTCCTTTGTTCGGACCGGCGCTGTCGCCGGGCAGCTTGCTTGTGAAAGTGTTTGGCCGTTTGATCGCCGTACTGGTGGCCAACTCTGTTCCGCTGAGAGCAGGCTGCGGACGGCCGGAGACCGTGCTGTTGTTGAGCAACGACTGCTCATGCACTGCGTTTGGATCGTTGGAAAGAGTTTGCGCGGTGGAACGCTCAATCTCGTTCAGGACAGAATTAACGTCCGGCTGGTCCACCTTCGGTTGGTCAGGCAAAACGTCCCGCATCTCGTCCGGCAGCGCCGTGCTTGCTTGAACCTCCTCCAACAGTTTGTCGAACGACTTTTTCTCATCCGGCAACTGCACATCAGTATTGTCAGGGTTCGGTTTCGCCGCCGGATTGATTTGATCGGTACTGCTCTTGTCCAGGTTCGAATCCAAAACGCGCTTTATCTTGAATGTGGCCGTCTGCTCAGGTGGCGCGAACACCGCGTCCGCAGAAGCGAAACGCGTCCGGTAAAAGTAAGTGCACAGCGCAAAATGTATCGCGAGCGAAACAATCAACCCGAGCCAAAGCCAGTTGCGCTCCTTGCTCCCCGTGAGCAGACCTTCGGTCTCGAAGCGGTCGAGCTCGTCAAATTCGGAAACCCTCATGTGGTTCGAAACATATCACATTTCAAATAGCGAGCCACGGCGCCACATGGCTCTCAGGCCCTTAGTAACACCGAACTTCACTTCGGTGTTGCGGATGGAAGTCAGGCTTCGGCGCCACAAGCAGGGCAAGGCTGTTGCTCAGCGCGGGCTTGCCGCTAAAGTTGCCGCCTATGCCTTACAAAAACGTTGTTCCGCCCGCAGGCGAAAAGATGACCAGAACCGACAGATTAAACGTACCGGATCAACCGATAATCCCGTTTATCCGAGGAGATGGGACCGGGCCGGATATCTGGGCCGCCAGTGTTCGCGTCTTCGATGCGGCGGTGGAAAAGGCATACGGCGGGAAAAAGAAGATTGCCTGGTTTGAAGTTTTCGCCGGGCAAACAGCGAAAGACAAATTCGATGAATGGCTGCCCGACGACACGGTTAAAGCGTTCCGCGAATATTTGGTCGGAATCAAAGGACCGCTGACCACCCCTGTCGGCGGCGGCATTCGCTCGCTCAACGTTGCGCTGCGGCAGTTACTCGATCTTTTCGTCTGTCTTCGACCGGTGCAGTACTTCAAAGGCGTCCCCTCGCCCGTCAAGCATCCGGAGAAGGTGAACATGGTGATCTTCCGCGAAAACACGGAAGACATTTACGCAGGCATTGAGTACGCCGCCGGCACGCCCGAGGCACAAAAGATTCTCGATTTTCTGCAAAAGGAATTTCCAAAGGAGTTCGACAAAATTCGTTTCGGCACCAAAGAAAAAGCAAAGGCTTTTTGGAAAATGGTTGGCGCACCGGAGACCGATGATGTGTGCGTGGGAATCGGGATCAAAGCAGTTAGTTATTCAGGCAGTGTGCGCCTGATTCACAGCGCGATTTCCTACGCGATCCAAAACCAGCGCAGGAGCGTGACGCTCGTGCACAAGGGCAACATCATGAAATTCACCGAGGGCGCATTCCGCGACTGGGGTTTTGAAGTGGCGAAGAAATATTTCGGCGCGGAAGAGTTCGACGGCGGGCCCTGGTGCCGAATTCCGATGGGTAAACCGGGCGCGGGAATTGTGATCAAAGACGCGATTGCAGACATTACGCTTCAGCAAGTGTTGACGCGGCCGGAAGATTTCGCTGTGATCGCAACACTCAATTTGAATGGCGATTACCTGAGCGATGCGCTGGCTGCGCAAGTAGGCGGGATCGGAATCGCGCCAGGAGGGAACATTAATTACATCACTGGCCATGCAGTTTTCGAGGCGACTCATGGCACCGCGCCGAAATACGCGAATCAGGACAAGGTGAATCCTGGCTCAGTAGTTCTTTCCGGCGAAATGATGTTCCGTTACATGGGCTGGACCGAAGCTGCTGACCTGATTCTGAAAGGATTAAGCGGCGCGATCGCGAGCAAACGCGTCACGTACGATTTCGCGCGTTTGATGGAAGGCGCAACTCAGATCAAGTGCTCGCAGTTTGGCGACAACATAATCGAGCATATGTGAGCTTTGGAGTGCGGCGACATGTCGCCGCTTTAAAAGCGCGGACATGTCCGCGCACTCCATAAAAAACGAAATCTGAATAGCGAAATGAGAAACCAAAGTAATTCGTTACAACGTTACAAGGTTGCATCGTTCTCACGGTTTAACGATTCAATGATTCACCTATTCAACGTAGCCAGACCAGTCATCATCCTTGTCCTTTTTGTCGTTGGCACTTCCAGTGCGTTCGCCCAGCGACGCGCCATCACCGAAAAGGATCTTTGGGATTTTGTCTGGATCGGTGATCCGCAGGTTTCGCCGGATGGGTCGCGCATCGCATTTGTGCGAGTCACGGTGAACGAGAAGAAAGAAGGCTATAACACTTCCATTTGGTCCGTGCCTGCGGCGGGCGGCGGAGCCCCGCGTCAACTGACAAAAGGCGACCACGACACTACGCCGCGCTGGTCGCCGGACGGAAAATCTTTGCTGTTCCTGCGTTCGACTGAAAAGGATGGCAAACCTGAGCCGCCGCAACTCGCGATGCTGCCAATGGATGGCGGCGATTCCTTTGTATTTACTGAACTGCCAAAAGGCGCCGGCAGTCCGGTCTGGGCGCCCGACGGAAAAAACATCGCATTCACAAGCGAGACGAATCCAGAGGACCTTGCGAAGCAGGAAAAGAAAAAATCCGAACAAAAGCCGGGGTCGACGCCCCCGGCTACAGGTGAGCACGAGAGCGATGTGCGCGTGATCACGCGCGCCGTGTATCGGCAGGACAATGAAGGTTACATTGATCCCAAGCATCCGACGCATATCTGGATCGTAAGCGCGCCTCGCGCCGCCGAAGAAAAAATGAAGCCGCGACAGCTTACCACCGGCCGCTTCGACGAAGAGAATGCGATTTGGTCGAAGGACGGTTCGCAAATTTATTTCACTTCGAGCAGGATCGACGAACCGTATTACGAGCTGCCGAGCACAGATCTTTACTCGGTCGCGGCAGGTGCCGGCAAACCCGTAAAGGTCACAACCATCGATCTCAACACGCAGTTCGGCCCGGGCGGAGGCGCGTTGTCGCTTAGCCCTGACGGCAAACAGGTCGCATTTGTCGCCGGGACTACGCAGCCGATCAATTCATACACGGAACCAGATCTGTGGGTCCTCGATCTCTTGCCGAATGCAAAGCCACGAAATCTTACCGCCAACTTTGATTTCGATATCGACGGCTTCGTAATCGGGGACAGTGCGCCGCCGCGGGCCGGCGGAATAAATAAACCGATCTGGACCGCTGACGGAAAAGGCCTCATCGAAGTTTACGTAAAGGAAGGCAAAAGAAATCTCGCGCTGTTCGACGTGCCTGTAGCCGGGGTCGATGACCCCGGCAGCAATGGTGCGCTACACGATCTCACTTCCGGAAACCAATGCGTGCTGAGTTTTCGCGCCACGCCCGATGCTTCGAAGCTGGTCTATGTTATTTCGACGCCGACTCGCGTGAACGATCTTTTCGCCCTAGATCGCGCGACGGCGGGAGCCTCACCGAAACAGTTAACGAACATCAATGACGAGCTGTTCTCGAAACTGAATCTCACCGAGCCGGAAGAGATTTGGTACGACAGTTTCGACGGCAAACGTATTCATGCCTGGGTGCAAAAACCGCCCGGTTTCGATGCGCATAAGAAATATCCGTTGATTCTGAACATCCATGGCGGACCGCACGTCGCCTACGGTTTCATTTTCGATCACGAATTTCAGTGGATGGCAGCAAAGGGATACGTTGTGCTTTACCCGAATCCGCGCGGGAGCATCAGCTACGGCCAGGAATTTGGGAACGTGATTCAGTATCATTATCCGGGTAACGATTTCAAAGATCTGATGGCCGGCGTCGATCAGACAATCAAACGCGGTTACATCGATGATAAAAAGCTCGGCGTAACCGGCGGAAGCGGCGGCGGCTTGCTGACAAACTGGGTGGTGGGACAAACGGGCCGCTTTGCTGCAGCAGTGTCCCAGCGCGACATCGCCGACTGGGCAAATTGGTGGTACACGGCAGACTTTACACTTTTCCAACCCAATTGGTTTCGAGGGCCGCCGTTCGAAGATCCGGATGAATATCGTGCCCGATCCCCGATCAGTTACATCACCAGCGTGAGAACGCCATTGATGGTTATTCTCGGGGAAGCAGACTATCGCACACCGCCCGGCGCAGGAGGCGAGCAAATGTTTCGAGCGTTGAAGTTCCGCAAGATTCCGACAGTGATGGTGCGCTTCCCTAACGAGTCGCACGAGCTCTCCCGGTCCGGGCAACCGTGGCATCGTGTCGAGCGGTTGCAGCATATCGTCGGCTGGTTCGACCACTGGCTGATGGGAATTCGGAAACCCGAATACGAAGTCGCACCGGAGGAAGAGGCGCCCGCGAAACCGAAGCAGGTTGCAAAACCTCCAAGGTAATAAGGGAGTTAATGAAAATCGTGCGATTCACTCCCGACGAGTCCGCCCCAGGACGGACTGGTCGTGGCGAGTGATTCGTGAACGAGCGGTCTAATCTCGCGTGCTTTGATCAAAATAACGCCGTCTGAATTCTGCACCTGCCCTTCAATGAGAAGAAACGCTTCTTCGGTAATCACGAGCCTGAATCGTTCGAACAAGTCTGGATCGACGATTGCATTGGAGACGCCGGTCTCGTCTTCGAGACTGATAAAAACAAATCCTTTCGCCGTGTTCGGACGCTGGCGACAAATCACGTTACCACCGATCTGAATTATCGAACCATGTCGGGTGTGAATAAGGTCAATCGCGCGCCAAATGTTTGGCAGATTTTTGCGCAACAGCTTCATGGGGTGCGGGCCGGTGGTCAGATTCATCGTTTCGTAATCCGCTTTCACCCGCTCGGGCACGGTCATTGGGAATAGCGGGGATGTTGTAGAGGCGCTTGTGCCAAGCGCCTGTTTTGGGGGTTCGGCGTTTGACACAAACGGCGCTACAACACATGGCCGCGTTAACAAATCTTCATGCAGCGTCTCCTCCACACGCCACATCGCTGCACGGCGATGGCCGGCAAAACAATTGAGTGCACCGAGTTCCGCTAAGCTCCGCAGTTCGTCTTTGGCCAGCGGGATGCGCCGCTTGAAATCGTCCAATGATTCGAATGCTCGATCCTGCCGTTGCCTGACAAGTTCTTCGGCGTGTTCCTGGCGCAATCCGTTTACGACGCAAAATCCAAGTCGCACCGTGTTGTCATCGACAACGATGCAACGCCAATCGGAACGCCTAACGCACACCGGCTTGATCGCCAGTCCGTGCCGCTGCGCATCTTTCACAATCGTGGCCGGCGTGTAGAAGCCCATCGGCTGATTGTTCAGCAAACTGGCGTAAAACTCCGGTGCGCGATGCACTTTTAAATACGCGCTGCCGTAAGCCAGAATGGCGAAACTGATGGCGTGCGATTCTGGAAAACCGTACAGCGCAAACGACGAGATGGATTGAATGATTTTGTCGATCTTGTCGGGTGCAACGCCTTTGCGTTCCATGGCCACACGGAGTTTTACGCTCACTTTGCGCATCCGTTCTTCGGAACGATGAAAACTCAGGGCGCGGCGCAATTCCTCCGCTTCGTTACCGGAGAAATCCGCCATGATCATCGCGATCTTTAGCATTTGCTCCTGGAACAGCGGTACACCGAGGGTGCGCTCAAGCACCGGTCTCAAGCGATCGTCGAAATAGGTCACCAGCTCTTTACCAGCGCGGCGTGCCAGATACGGATGCACCATGTCGCCCTGAATCGGTCCGGGGCGGATGATCGCCACTTCAATGACGACGTCATAGAAACATTTCGGTTTCATCCGCGGCAACGTGGCCATTTGCGCGCGGCTCTCGATTTGAAACACGCCGATGGTGTCGGCGTTTTGCATGATGTCGAACGTCTTCTCGTCGTTTTTCGGAATGTGAGCCAGATCGAGTGGTCGCCCGCGTTCGCGACACAACTCAAACGCATCCTGCATCACCGACATCATCCCGAGGCCTAACAAGTCCACCTTCACGATGCCGAGATCCTCGCAATCGTCCTTGTCCCATTGGGCAACGACACGTCCCGGCATGGAAGCATTTTCCAGCGGCACGAAAGAGCTGAGCTTGTTCTGGCAGATAATCATGCCGCCGGAATGCTGGCCCAGATGGCGCGGCAAACCGTAAATTGCGTGATATAACCGGATGAATGCCGGCATCCGCGGATGCGCCTTTGGCAAACCAGCCTGCTCGATTTGCGATTCGAGCTCGAGTGTGTGCGGGAAATCGCCACTGGCAAACAAGTGTGAAAAACGATCGATGATGCTCGGGGGAAAATTTAGCGCTTTACCGATCTCGCGCGCGGCGCTGCGTCCGCGATAGGTGATTACGTTTGCGGTCATGGCTGCCACGTGTTTGCCGTAACGGCGATAAATTTCCTGGATCACTGTTTCCCGGCGATCTCCACTGGGAAGATCGAGATCGATGTCCGGCCAGCCTTTCCGGCTCTCATTGAGGAAACGTTCAAATACGAGATGATTTTCCACCGGATCAACCGGCGTGATCCCGAGGCAATAACAAACTGCGCTGTTAGCGGCGCTGCCCCGGCCCTGGACCATGATGTTGTGTTCGCGGCAAAAATTAATGATGTCCCAAACGATCAAAAAATAACCGGAAAACCCGAGCTTGGTGATCAACGCGAGCTCTTCTTCGAGCTGACCTTTCACTTTCGAGCTGATCGCAGCGTAACGCTGTTGCGCGCCGAACCAGACGATGGTGCGCAAAAATGAATTCATGGTGTGTCCGCCCGGCACCGGGTACTCGGGAAATTCGTAGCCGAGGTTCTCGAGAGAAAATGTGAGTCGCTCTGCCAGGCGCGATGTGTTTTCGATCGCTTCCGGTAAATCCTGGAACAGTTCGCGCATTTCGCGATCGCTCTTCAGATGACGCTCCGCATTTTGTGATAAAAGTTTTCCGGCGGCATCAAGATGCGTGTGTTCGCGGATGCAGGTAAAAACATCCAGCACCTCGCGTCCGTACGGCTTCGCGTATTGCACACCGTTTGTGGCGAGGAGCGGCAATCGATTTGCACGCGCAAGATCGATCAGTTCGCGGCTGGTACGTTCCTCCCCGCGAATGAAATGCCTCTGAAGTTCTACAAAAACGTTTTCGCGCCCGAAAGCATCGATCAGCAGTTTGGCGCGGTCCGCGGACTTCCGGGGGGCGCACGCTTGTAGCGTGCTGGCGAATGCATTCTGCATTCGCGAACTTTTCCTGGGGTTAATCTGGTGTGTGAATTTCCTTTCAAGAAAAGTCCGTTTCGGCAGAATGCCGAAACCAGCACACTGTAAGTGTGCGCTCCCCAGAAACGCCACCAAGCCTTGCGCAAATTCCGACAACTCATCCCAGCGTACTGTGCATTTGCCTTTTTCGCTGCGCAGATGCGCCTGGGTCAGCAGTTCACATAAATGTTTGTAGCCGGTGCGGTTCTCGACCAATACCGCTACAATGCTGCCGTCTTCCATCGACAATTCGGCGCCAACTATTGGACGCACGTTGTGTTCGCGCGCAGCCACGGAAAATCGTTGCGCCCCGTAAACGCCGTTGCGATCGAGCAACGCAATCGCAGGCATTTCCAGTTCTGCTGCGGTTTTAGCTAATTGCTCGGGGAAGGATCCGCCACGTAAAAAGCTGAACGCGCTGCAGCAATGCAATTCGCAGTAGCTCATTGAAATCCGTGAATCGTTAAATCGTTACATCGTTACATCGGCTGACCGATTCACGGTTCACGAATCTCGAATTACGGTCTTCCTCAGTCATAAATCCCATCCACCTTCCAAGTTCGCCTTGCCACGCCGTAGCCTGGCGCAGGCGGGTCCGATTCGTGACACCGAAGCAATTCACCGCCTTCCAATTGAAAATCCCACTCGGCGCGCGCCCACGATTTTTCGTCCCACCAATTTCCGGAAAGAAAATACGGACCGCTTTCATCGATGATTTTTCCGTGAATATCTGAGCTGCGAACGTGTGCCGGGTTATCTTGATCCAACAGGACGGTCGCAGAGACTGCCGGCCGAAAACGACGCAGGGCTGCTGTAGCGTGCGCTGTCCTCAGCGCATGGAAGTGCGGGGCTGACTCGCGGTTTTGTCCTCTGGGAAAAGCGGACGTAGCCCACGAAAACGGCTCCATATGAAATGCATCCGGACGATGCGTCTCTTCTAAAACCGGGGTGCCGATCCGGTCGGCCCCCAGCAGAGCAGTCAAACGGGCCAGCGTTTCTGAGAGTTGATGCGGATTGCGTAATGTCGTCTCAAATAATCCGAATTGTTCCCCGGCAGGTTTAATTGGATGCGCACTCAGCGTAGTGGCAACGATCGGATGCTCGGATCGAAAATTTTCCAGATGCGTCTGGAGCATGCGAAAGAGAAGATCAACATCGTTCGTCGGTTGCGGAATTTTGAAAACACGTTCGTAACTCTGTTTATTCGCGAACGTGATGCGCAGAGTTAGTTCTTTTGCGACCAGATAAATCGCCGCTAATCGCACCGCCAGTTGATCCAAAAAACGTCGGAGGATGAACAGCAGAGGCTCAGCGGTCTCAATTTCGTTTTCGAATTCGAAGTTCTCCTCGAACGACTCCGGCGACCGAATCAATTTGAGCACTCGATTGGATTGGCCGTTAGCGCGCTCCCACATTCGGATCGCTTGCGGGCCAAGTCGGGCGGCAAGCTGCTCCTTATCAAGCGCCGCCAACTGACCCAGCGTATGGACTCCCCACTTATGCAGGATGTCGAAGGTTTCCTGCACGTCCATGTGCCTTTCCATGGAGCAATTTAAGGCAAATTGCGTATATGTTCAAGTGAACATTTTTACTCAATCTCCACCGAGCATTTGGGCAGCGCCTGCATGAACGCGCGACCGTAGGGTTTGGTCACAATGCGGTTATCGAGAATGACAATGATCCCCTGGTCGGTCTTGGTTCGAATCAAACGGCCGACGCCTTGCCGCAGCTTCAGGACCGCTTCCGGCAACGAATATTCCGTAAACGGATCGCCGCCGCGTTTCTCGATCAGTTCCAGTTTTGCTTCGATAAGGGGATGATCCGGCACCGCAAACGGCAGACGCGTGATAATCACATTCGAGAGCGCTTCGCCCGGAACATCGACGCCGCCCCAGAAACTGTCCGTGCCGAAGAGCACACTGCGCGGGGTTGATTTGAATTGCTCGAGGAGCTTGCTGCGCGGCGCGCCCCCACCCTGAACGAAAAGGTTCATGTCGTTCGCCACAAAGAATTTCTCCATCGCTCCTGCCACGTGCTGCATATCGCGATAACTCGTGAAAAGGACAAAGGCGCGACCATCGGTTTTTTTGACAAAATGCGCGATCCAACGCTCCAGCTCTTTCTGATAAGCGGTGTCGCGCGGATCGGGCATTTTTTGCACGACGAACATTTTCATTTGCCGTTGGAAATCGAACGGACTGCCGAGTTGCAGGGGTTCGGCCTCCATCGCGCCGATACGCGTGCGAAAATAGAGGAGATCGGGGCGGCCCACTGCGAGAGTGGCGCTGGTCATCACGCAACAGCAGTTGTCGCGAAACAGCATCCTTCGTAGCACCGGCGCCAGATCGATGGGGGCAGCGTTCAGCGCGAGGAACCGCTCTGTTTTACCGGTGCGCTCGACCCAATACACATGCTCGGGCGCGCTTTGCTCCAAGAAAATCGCAATACCGTCCCGCGCATCCCGAATACGCCGCCCGAACTCCTGCAGCTCCGCTTTCAAGATTTCGTCGTCGGCGCGTTTCACCACGTCGGCAACCCGCGCCTGAAGCGCGGTCAATCGGGCGGTAATCGTATCTGGAACAAGATCGACATCGCGGACGCGAAACTCCCGGCCCCTGCGGAAATTGGATTTCGATTCGACTGCAGCAAAGAAGTTATCCACCTCATCAACCAATTCCCCCGCGAGTTGTACGCCGGCCGCATCGCGCATAACGGTGAAAAGTCCTTTGCGTGTGCGCGCATTATAAAGCCGCTGGATTGTCGAACGGAGTCCGTACTGCGAAATACCGATACCGATCTGCTTCGACGCCACTTGCTCGACAGTGTGCGCTTCATCGAAAATAATGAAATCATTCGGGAACAAGAATCCGCTCTCGCGTTCTTCCTGCATGTCAGGCGACCCCAGCAGAATGAAGAGCAACGTGTGATTGAGCACGATGACGTCCGCGGTCAGTAGACGTTTCCGAGCCTGCTGATAAAAACAGCGCGGGTCTTGCCCACAGGTTTTCTGGGTGCAGATATGCGCTTCACTGCATACCTGTGTCCACACTTTCGGATCGGGCTCGACAGACAGATCGCTGAGCGATCCATCGCGGGTTGTGCGCGCCCATTCAGCCAATCGCTGCAATTCGCTCAGCTCAGGGCTGGTGAAAAGTTCCTTTGCGCTTTGCAGGGCGCGCTCGAGCCGGCGCGGGCAGAGATAATTTTGCCGGCCTTTCATCAACGCCGCCTCAAACTCGACCGGCAGCACTTTTCTCAAGATCGGAATGTCTTTATGAAGCAGTTGTTCCTGAAGATTGATTGTGTGCGTGGAAACGATGGCCTTCTTGTGGCGCTCGAGCGCGAACAGGACGGACGGAACCAGGTAAGCCAGCGATTTGCCCACGCCGGTGCCGGCCTCAACTACCAGATGCTGTTCGTTTTCCAGCGCTTGCGCCACACGCGCTGCCATTTTCTGTTGTTCCGGACGGAACTCGAAATTCTTTGCCTTCGAGAGCGGGCCGTTTTTAGAAAAAAATCCACGAACCCTTTCGACGAGTTCGCTGTCCAAACTGTTCTTCAACGCGATCATTGCAGGTAGCCCAGCGTTTGGAAGCGGGTCGAGGCCTCATTGCTGTCATGTTGAGCGAAGCGAAACATCTCTGATATTTTCTTAATTGCGGTGCAAACAATAATCAGAGATTCCTCGCTTTGCTCGGAATGACAAGCAGTTGGCTGGCGAAATGGTAATTGTAAATCGAGAATCGCCGGCTGAAATTCCAAAATCTAATGCGACTTCTTGATCGGTACGTCATTCGAAATTTCGCGCAGGTTTACTTTTATTGCATTGCCGGCTTTATCTCGATCTGGCTGATTTTCGACGTTAGCGACAACATTTCAGCCTTCATTGATCAACATATCGGTCTTTTGCTCGTCGCTCGCTATTACGGCACGCAGATCCCGCAGGTGTTCATTATTCTGCTGCCGGTTTCGCTTCTGCTATCGCTACTTTTTGCGCTGGGTCGAATGTCGCGTTCGAATGAAATTGTTTCCATGCTCACGGCGGGGGTAAGTCTTCCCCGCGTTCTGATGCCGCTGATCGGCATCGGCCTGCTCACGGTCGCAGCGAGCATGGCGCTGAACTATTCGCTGGCGCCGCACGCGGAACTGGCACGCAAAACATTTCTTTCCAATGCGCTAGCGCGTCCAGCGCGGAACATTCAGGGCCAGGTCTTTCGCAATCGAACGGACCTGCGGACGTGGTTTATCCAGAATTTCCGGCCCGGGGACAACACATTTAACAACGTGCAGGTGCTGCAACAGGACGCGAAGGATAATATCGTCACGAGTTATGTGGCGGCTCGAGCCTATTATCGCCCTGAAAGTAAAACATGGGACTTGGAGAATGTGCGCCTCACCCATTACGATGCCGTTGGAAACATCACCAAGGAAGAATTCCTTCCCAGCCTGAAGATCGAGCATTGGAGTGAAACGCCTTTCCGGCTCGGCAGCGCAAACGTGCAGGCCGAATTCCTAAGCTTGCCGGAACTCCGTGAATACCTGCATTTCAACGCGGATTTTCCGCCGACATTGCTGGCGCCGTTTCGCACTCACCTGCAGTATCGACTGGCTCTCCCATGGACATGTCTGGTTGTAGTGTTTATTGCTGCGCCGCTTGGAATTGGCTATTCACGGCGCGGGGTGTTATCGAGCGTCGCCGCGGCAGTCATCCTCGTTTTTTCCATGAACTTCCTTGTTCATTTTTTTCTCGCGCTCGGCGAGGGAGACCGAGTTCCTGCCTGGATCGCTGCATGGACACCGAATATTCTTTTCGCAGCGATTGGTCTTTATTTGCTCTATCTGCGGGCCGCCAACCGGCAACCACCCAGCTTTCATCTGTTCACTGCGCGGCGTATAGTTGCGCGATGAATCCACTCCCCAACGAATGGGCGATCAAACATCGCGCAGACTTGTGCGCGGTAACGCAACGGCCTTTCGTGGCAGGCGAATATTTCTACACGCTGCTGTATCACGACGCCGAGGGCTACCGACGGGAGGATTTGAGCGAAGAAGCATGGCAAAGCCGGAATGAAAACATTCGCCCGTTTTCATTTTGGAAATCCCGTTACGAGCCATTGCCGCCAAAGCCAGCCGAACCAGTGGCGAAGGAAAATGCAGAGCAACTGTTTCGCCGTTTAATGGCATCGGATTCACCTCCTGCAAACGCCTGCTATGTCCTGGCCGCGATGCTCGAACGAAAGCGCGTGTTGAAACAAGTGAAGAGCGAATCCCGCGATGGCGGGAGGCGCGTCCTGATTTACGAACAGGGCTCAACGGGCGACGTGTTCATCGTGCCGGACCCGCAATTGCGCCTGGATGAATTGGAAAGCGTGCAAAACGAAGTCGCTGAGTGGCTCCGCGGAGCGGTCAAAACGTGATAAACTAAAAAGAATCTGCTGATGACCACCGAAACATCGACGATCAATTATAAAATTGGCAATGAGCATCTGATCAGCGTGACCGAAGGAGCTGCACAGAAATTAGCGTCGCTGCTTGAAGAAAAGGGTAAGCCGGACGGTGCATTGCGCCTGAAGGTCGTCGGCGGCGGCTGCTCCGGTCTACAATACGTGATGGATTTGGTGGAGGGACCGAAGGAGCGCGACATTCTTGTGCCGACCCAAAACGTGCGACTCGTTGTCGATCCGAAGAGCGCGCTTTTCGTCAGCGGCTCCGTGCTCGATTACAGTGAAGATCTACAAAAGGGCGGTTTTAAGGTCACCAATCCCAACGCCGTCGCGCACTGTTCCTGCGGCGAAAGTTTCGCGGTCTAGACTCTCGGTTAATAACCCGCCGCGGAGCCGTTCGACGCAAACGACCGCACTACACCTTCATGACCTCGGCTTCTTTGTGCTTGAGGTGGTCATCGATCGATTTGACGAAGCGATCGGTCAGCTTTTGAACTTCGTCCTCCGCATCGCGCAATTGATCCTCCGTCAATCCTCCGGAGGCTTTGAGTTTCTTCGCCTCGTCGAGCGCGGCGCGCCGGTTTGCTCGCACACGCACTCGCGCTTCCTCGGCCATTTTGCCGAGTGAACGCACGAGCTCCTTTCGACGCTCCTCTGAAAGCTCGGGGATCGGCAATCGAATGATTTTTCCATCGACCGCCGGCGTAATCCCAATCTTCGATTCCTTGAGCGCTCTCTCGATGTCCTGCGTCGTGCCGGCGTCAAACGGTTGAACGACCAACAAGCGTGGCTCGGGCGTCGTGATCAACGCCAATTGCTTCAGTTTCATCACCGATCCGTACGCGTGGACATCGACGTTCTCGACCAGGCCGGGCGAAGCTTTGCCAGTCCGCACTGCGGCAAATTCGTGCACCATGTAATCGACGCTTTTTTCCATCGACATCTCGGCCTCTAGAAGGATGTCATCTTTGCTCATAACGTTGAATCTTTACTTTGGTGGAGGTTCATCGCAAACCAGAGTTCCAACGTTTCGCCCCAGCACGGCATCGCGCAGGATTCCGGGTTTGTACATGTCGAACACAACGATGGGGATTTTGTTGTCCATGCAAAGACTGAATGCGGTCGAGTCCATGATCTGCAGGCGTTTGGTCAGCGCTTCGGTGAACGTGATCCGGTCATAGCGGCGCGCATCCGGATACTTATTTGGATCGCGATCGTAAACGCCATCGACCTTGGTCGCTTTCAGAATGACGTTGGCGCGAATCTCGCTCGCTCGCAGAGCCGCCGTTGTGTCGGTGGAAAAGTAGGGGTTGCCGGTGCCCGCGGCGAAAATGACCACTCTCCCCAGCTCCAGATGGCGGACGGCGCGGCCGAGGATGAATGGTTCTGCCACATTTTTCATTTCAATCGCGGTTTGGACACGGGCTTCAACGCCGATTTGCTCGAGCGTGCTCCGCAACGCGAGACCATTGATTACTGTGGCAAGCATTCCCATGTAATCCGCGGTGGTACGATCCATGCCGCGATCCGCCGCGGAAAGACCGCGCCAGATGTTGCCGCCTCCGATCACCACCGCCACTTGCACTCCGAGATCGCGCACCTCCTTGATGCGCTCGGCAATCTCGCGCACTACCCCGGGCGATATATTGTCGCGCCCGCCGCGCTCCTGGACTGCTTCACCGCTGAGCTTGAGCACGATCCGTTCGTAGACTGGCGCTTCTCTTTGCATGGCGGCGAATAACCATCCAAACAGAAAATGGTTATGCTTGGAAAGCAAAATGCGCAACGGGAGCGCGGGCGCCTCGCCCGCTGTGTCACGCGCCCCGCGGGACACTCTTTATAAACTTTCCGGCGGGGCGCCGAAAAGAGCGGGCGGGGCGCCCGCGCTCCCCGGAGTTAACCTGCCGCGCGGAGAGTGCGGGCGTGCCCGCGCAGAAATTCCGCTGCGCTCATTCGCCGTTTTCCTTCCAGTTGCACCTCGCCCACAGAAACGGCGCCCTTGCCGGCAGCGATGACGAGCTCGTTTTCGCGGTCAAGAATTTCTCCAGGTTTGCCATCGCGGTCGACAACATGCGCGGAAAAGATTTTGAGATTTTGATTATCGAGCTTCATAAACGCGCCCGGCCACGGATTGAACGCTCGGATTTTTCTCTCAATTGTCTCAGCGGGTTCGGACCAATCGATTCGGCCGTGTTCACGTTTTAGCTTTGGAGCGTAGCTGGCGAGCGCATTCTCCTGCGCAATGCGCGGCGCGTTTCCGCTCGCAAGGAGTCGCAAAGATTCAAGCAACACCCCAGGGGCGACCTGCGACAGGCGATCGTGCAAGGATCCTCCGGTGTCGCCCGGTAAAACGTTAATCTCGCGCTTCAATAAGATAGCGCCTGTGTCGAGGCCTTCATCCATGTACATCACGGTGATGCCCGTCTGACAATCGCCCGCCGCAATCGCGGCCTGAATCGGCGCCGCGCCGCGCCAGCGCGGCAGAAGTGATGCGTGCAAATTCAAACAGGCCGCGCGGGGAATCACGAGCACTTCACGCGGCAGGATTTGTCCGTACGCCGTCACGACAATTACATCCGGCTTGAGCGAGCGGATATGTTCGATCGCTTGTGGATCTTTAATTTTCGCCGGTTGCAGGACCTCAAGGAGCGGCGGCTTCCCAGCCCCGAATGCTTTCGGGGTTGGGAAACCGCCGCTCCTTGAAATGGCTTTTTTTATCGGCGGCGGTTCTATTCGTTGATCACGCCCCACGGGCTTATCCGGCTGGGTGACGACGCCGACGACTTCGTGGTCCGAGTTGAGCAACGCTTTTAGCGTCGGAACACCGATTTCGCCCGTGCCGATAAAAACAATGCGCATCCTTCAGTGCCGGGGTCAGGGCAAAACAGAGGAGCGACGGGGCCGCCGCGCGCTCATCGCTTGCGCGAGCATCTTGTCGCCAGCCGTGACCTCACGCCGGCCTACTGATGATCCGCACCCTGTGCAGAGATAATCGAAAATCTCGCGGTCAGGCAGGACCAAAAGCAGCCGCTCCCGAACCGGCATCGCGGCTTTGCATTTTTCGCAGTAAAGACTGGAGGCGGTGAAGCTTTCAAACTGCTGCTGGTTCATACACGCCGTCGTTCACGCTCTTTAAGATATCGAGCAGAACTTTGGCGGGCGGCTGAGTTGCGTCAATCACACTAATCAGCTCCTGCGGATAATAGGAAAGCACCGGCTTTGATTCTTTCTCGTAGATATCAAGACGTCGTTGGATGACCTCTTCGTTTGCGTCGTCGAGGCGGTTGTCCTTCAAAGCGCGCTTCTTGAGCCTGTGAAAAAGCGTTTCGCGATCGGGACAAGCGAGATGAAACACTTTTTTTACGTCGATCATTTCGTCCATGATTTTGGCCTGACCAACATTTCGTGGAATCCCGTCCAGTACCAGCGTGTCGATGTCTGGCTTGAACTTGTGCGCTTCTACGGTCGCATCGATTGCTTCCCGCCAAAGTTCCACGGTGATGTCGTCCGGGACAAGCTGGCCTTTGCTCGAGTATTCAAGGAACGCCTTGCCGACTTTTGTGCGCGTGTCGATGGAGCGGAATACATCGCCGCAAGCGCAATGATAGTAACGCGGGATCGTGCCGAGGGTTTTGCCCTGCGTGCCCTTGCCGCTGCCTGGCGCGCCAAAAAGGATAAAGGTGTTGTATCTCATCATCACCGAAATCCGCTTATACTGCAGGTCGGCTCGGACGGGGAAGAAGAATCCGAGCAGCTATTTCCCAGTCACGAGCGGATCGACATTCACCCGTCGCCCGCCGCGATCGAACCGCACGTTGCCGTCCAGTAGCGCAAAAATCGTGTAATCCCGGCCAAGTCCGACGTTCTTTCCCGGCAAAAATTTCGTCCCGCGCTGGCGCACAATGATGTTGCCGGCTACGACGATCTCGCTGCCGAATTTTTTCACACCCAGCCGTTTGCTGACGCTGTCGCGCCCGTTTTTAACGCTGCCTTGTCCTTTTTTGTGAGCCATTTGAGATACTGGTAGTTTGAGAATTGATCCGCCGACAGCGTGTAAACGCTTTTATTCTTCGGCTTTTTTCGTCGTGCTCTTTTTCGCTCCCAGATCAATGCTTTTGATTTTTACCCGTGTCAATTTACGTCGGTGGCCGACTGTGCGGTGATACCCTTTGCGCCTCCTGTATTTGAACGCGATGACTTTCTTGTCCTTCCGCTGTTCGAGAACTTCAGCAGTCACCTTCGCTCCGGAAATGACGGGGTTGCCTTGCGTCACGTTCTTCCCGTCGGCAAACATCAGCACGTCGCCGAAACTTGCACTCTTGCCAACCTTCACATCGAGAAGATCGACATCGATCGCGTCGCCTTCAGCGACGCGAAACTGCCTGCCACCGGTTCTGATGATTGCGTAAGCCATAGTTTTTCTGAGGAGAAAAAGCCGCCCAAAGTTCCACAGATGCTTCCGTTTGGCAAACGGAAAAGCGCGGTTACATGGGCCGTGCTGTAGTGTGCGCTGTCCTCAGCGCATCCTCGTTAGGGAGAGCAACATCCACGCATCCTCCGCTGAGGACAGCGGAAACTACAGGCGCGCTTGTCATCGCCTACGCTACGGCTTCGTCCGTGTCGCCAGCAAGTTCTCGATAAAGAGCTTCATAGCGCTGCGCCGAGACGTCCCAGGAAAAATTGCGCGACATCGCACGTTTCATCAGCCCGGTCCAGAGGCGCTGGTCGCGGAAGATTTGACGCGCGCGCTTTACTGCGTCCCAAAAAGCGTCGCTTGAATATTCATAACACAGAAAACCATAACCGCTGTCCGTTATTGGATCGTAATCCTCAATGATCTCCTGAATTCCACCGGTGACGCGCGCAACGGGCAAGGCGCCGTATTTCAGGTTGTACATGGCGCTTAGCGCTGCCGGCTCAAAACGCGACGGAATCAGACTGATGTCCATCCCTGCCTCGATCAAGTGCGCCAGTTTTTCGTCGTAATTTTTTTGGTACGCAAATCGGGTTGGAAATTTTCTGGCTGCCAGAGCTAGCGCTGTTTCATACGCCGGGTCGCCTTCTCCGAGAATGATCAAACGGACATCGTCCCACAGTAAACGATCGAGGAGCGGCACGAGGATTTCGAAACCTTTCTCGCGAACGACACGAGTGATCATGCCAAACACTGGTCCCGTCGGCGCAGGAGCGAGGTTCAGTTGTTGGAGGAGCGCTTCACGACAGACTTGTTTGCCCTGAAGCCGCCTCGAGTCGTAGCGCGCCGGGAGTAAACGGTCCGATGCTGGATTCCAGCGCGTGTAATCGGCGCCGTCCAAAATTGCGCTGAGCCGATGCGCATTTTCGCGCAACACTGGATCCAGACCGCAGCCGCCGGCGGGTGTGAGAATTTCGCGCCGATAGTGTTCACTGACTGTGGTAATTCGGTCGGCGTACAAAATGCCGCCCTTGAGAAAATTTAGCCGTCCGAAGAACTCCACGCCAGCAAGCGTAAAGAACCGCTCCGGCAGATTCGTAAGCTGAAAATCGAGTCCCCAAAAGCTGCCCTGGTCAGCGATGTGATGGATAGTCAGCACCGTGTTGAACGGTAGTCCTTGCGCGTGCACGAAAACCGGCACCAACGCCGCCGCCCAATCGTGCACGTGTAAAATCTCTAATTGCGGCGTCAACCGGCGGGCCAACTCCAGCGCCGCTTTGCAAAAGAAAACAAACCGCGCCGCATTATCTTCGTACGGTTTGCCGCGCTCGCCGTAGATTCCCGGACGATCAAAGAATTCGTCGCAGCGGATGAAGAACAACTGTACGCCGTTTGCGCCGCGGGCTTCGAAGTACCGTGCAACGTAAGTGGTGTCGCCTACCTGGACATCAACGGTTATCCCGCTGTCCCTTTTTTTGAATGCGCGATTCTCTCTTACCTCGCGATAGAACGGCAGCACGACGCTGACCTCATGCCCACAAGCGCGCAACGCGCCCGGCAATGCATCCATAACGTCGACCAGCGCGCCCGTACGCTGTAACGGCGGTCCCTCCGCGCTGATCATCAGAATTCTCATTTGACGTTCGATGTTCGACGTTGGGCGTTCGGCGTTTTCCTCAATCTTTCTTGCCTAACAAATATTCGCGTTTCACCCACTCAAGTGCTTCCTCTCTCGACTGCAGCGTTCCTTCAAGTTGTCGCGTCTCGACGGCTTCAAGGATTTCGCGGAACTTGGGGCCGGGTTTAAGCCCGAGCGCGATCAAATCGTCGCCGCGCACAAGCGGCGGCGGAATGATCGGTTCGTTGGCAAACTCTTCGCGCTTGCGCAGCAGGAATTCGTAATTGTCGAGCATTCGATGACTGCTTTCGCAATCGACGCGGTGAAGTTCCAGCTCCTCATTGAAGCTTGGTCGCGCCATGAACCGTTTCAATTTCGCGACTCGCATCTTCGGCGTGTCCTTGAAAACCATGTGTTGCCTGACCATTTCAACCGTTACTTCAATTTCGGCGCCTGAGAATCGCAACCGTCGCATAATCGCCTCCGTGATCTCCGCGCCGATCCGATCGTGTTCGTTAAAACGGATGCGACCCGTTTCATCCACACGCGCGGTGACCGGCTTCGCGACGTCGTGAAACAACACGGCGAAGACCAGTGGAACGGAAACCGTTTCAGGGAGCAGAGACAACATCAAACGGGTGTGCACGAACACGTCGCCTTCCGGGTGGAATTGTTCCGGCTGCAAGACACCCTTCATGGCCTCAAGCTCCGGGAGAATCGCGCGCATGAGTCCGCTGGCATCGAGCAGAGCCCACCCGCGCACGCGATTCGACGAGAGAAAAATCCGCACAAGCTCGTCTCGAATTCGTTCTGCGCTGATCTGATTAATTGAAGGCGCATTAGCCACAAGCGCTTCCCAGGTTGCTTTATCGATCTCGTAATCCAGGACTGCGGCAAAGCGCACGGCGCGCAGCATGCGCAAGCGATCTTCGGCAAATCTTTTCCCCGGGTCGCCAATTGCGCGCACCAATTTTGCAGCGAGATCGGTCTGGCCTCCGACGAGATCAATGACTTTATCTGCGACCGGATCGAAAAACATTCCGTTAATAGTGAAATCGCGCCGCTCTGCGTCTTTTTCCGGAGAGGAAAAATGCACCGCGCTGGGGTGCCTGCCGTCAATGTAAGCGTCATCGGAACGAAACGTGGCTACCTCGAATTGAAAATCGTCCTCCAGAACTATGATCACGCCGAAATGCGCACCAACAGCGTAAGTGCGCGGGAAAAGCTCCTGCACAATTTCCGGACGCGCGTCGGTGACGATGTCGTAATCCTTCGGAGCTAAACCGCGAACCATGTCGCGCACGCAGCCACCTGCGAAGTACGCGATGTGCCCCTGCTCGCGCAAACGCGCCGCGACTCTGCGTGCGGCCTGTTCCATCGGAGATTTCATTGTGGTAGGGGCGGTTCACCGAACCGCCTTTCTATCTTGCGAGCGCAGGCGATTGAGGTCAATCACCCCTACCTGTGTTCTTGTCCGGCACGCTGCTCGGACTCCAAAACGAGTGAATGATAAACAGCACAACCGCAATTGAGATGCAGGAGTCGGCGACGTTGAAGGCCGGCCAGGGATCGACATATCGAATGTGCAGATTGAAAAGCAGAAAATCGATCACGTGCCCATAGAGGACGCGATCAGTAAGATTGCCCAGAATTCCGGCGAGCAGAAGCGCAAGCGACACGTCACGCCACGGATCAGTCGGGTGGCGTCGCACGAGCAGACTGGTCACAACCACTAGTGCGATGATCGAAATGATCACGAAGAAAGTGTTGTTGCCCTTGAAGGACCCAAATGCCGCGCCGGTATTCGTAACATTAACCAGACTGAAAAAGTCCCGCACGACGATGCTTGCTTCATACGGACTGATCGATCGCAGGACCAACTGCTTCGTCAGTTGATCGAGAGCGTAGAGCGGGAGCGAGAGAAAGAGGATAAACTTCATCGAGTCATCTCTGTTAATCCACGCGCAGCCGAACAACTTATGATGCTGTAGTGTCCGCTGTCCTCAGCGGATTCGATGCCGCTACGTTCGGCACAATGCGCTGAGAACAGCGCAAAGCATGAAAAAGGTTCATTGAGTGGTCTTTTCCAGAGCTGTCACCACGCTCTCGCAGCGATCGCACAAATCCGGATGTGCCTTGCTCGCGCCGACCGTTGGCCGATGCCGCCAGCAGCGCGCACACTTCTTGTAGGACGTCTTCGTCACCGAAGCGCTTGCTTCCTTGGCCTGATGAATCGTCAAGTCGCTGACAATAAAGAATTCCTCCAGCTCTTCCTTCGAAACCTTGGCCGTGACATCAGAGTCCGAATGCAAAACCACCGCTGCTTCCAGCGTGTTTCCGATCAGTTTCCCTGGCGCGCGCGCTCAATAGTCTGCCCGATTACTCCGCGTAATCTCAAAAACTCGTCGACCTGATCGCTCGCTTCGCGGCCGCGGCCTTGCGGTTGCGGAAATTCCTGCAGATGAACCGACGTTGTAGCCGGGGTCGGTGACCCCGGCTGGCCGGCATCAACGATGCCGGCTACATCCGAATATCGCCAAGCTTCCTCTGCGGTGAAAACAAGAACCGGCGCGAGCAACCGGCAGAGCGTGTCGAAAATTTCGCGCATCGCCATTTGCGTCGCGCGGCGACGCGGCGAATCTGGCGCGTCGCAGTACATCCGGTCTTTGGTGATGTCGATGTAGAGGCTGCTTAAGTCTACGGCGCAAAATTGGTTGATCGTGTGATAGACCTTGTGGAATTCGAAATTCTCGTAGGCAGATCGGCAGGTTTGGATGACTTCCTCAAGTCGCTCGAGAATCCAGCGGTCAATTAACGTTGTAGGCGGCCTCGCTGATGCCGACTGGCCGGGGTCATCGCCCCCGGCTACAGCGGGAGAATCATGAAGATTGCCCAGCAAGATGCGCAGCGTGTTGCGAATCCGGCGATACGTGTCGCCGAGGCGCGTAAAGATTTCTTCCGAGAACGGCACGTCGGTCGTGTAATCGATGCTGCTGGCCCAAAGCCGCAGCAGATCGGCGCCATACTGGCCGACGAAATGATCGGCAGCCGTTGGTTTTTCGTACGTGCCGGATTTGGAAATCTTTTTTCCGTCGACATCGACTACGAAACCATGTGTGACGCAAGTTTTGTACGGAGCGCGATTATTGAGCGCGATGCTCGTCATCAGCGATGATTGAAACCAGCCGCGATGCTGGTCGGTTGCTTCGAGATACATGTCAGCCGGGTCGCGCAGTTCGGGATGCAAAGCGCAGACAGCTTTATGCGAAACACCGCTATCGATCCAGACGTCGATCGTGTCGCTGCCTTTCCTCACATCTGCTGGCAATCCGAGTTCATTGGCCAGAGCGGCATCGTCCAATTCGAACCAAATGTTCGAGCCGCGCTCGGCGACAAGATCAGCCAGACCACGAATAATTTTTGCGTCGAGGATCGTCTTGCCCTCGGCGGAATAGAAAACCGGCAACGGCACCCCCCAGCTTCGTTGTCGCGAAATCACCCAGTCGGGGCGCGATTCGACTGTGCCTGCGATGCGGTTCTCGCCCCAGGCGGGGATCCATTTCACTTCGTTGTGAATAGCGTTTAGCGCCTTGCCACGCAGTTCGTCGATTCGAATGAAGAATTGTTCGACATTGCGAAAGATGATCGGCGTTTTAGAGCGCCAACAATACGGATATGAATGATGAAATTTTTCTTCTCCAAGGAGCATCCCGCGCTCCCGGAGCAACTCGACAATGTCACCGTTGGCGTCAAAGACGTATTTGCCGATCAGGTTCGGCAGACCGGCTTCTTCCGTAAACCGGCCGTGATCATCAACCGGCGAGAGGACCGGAAGATTGTGTTCAATCCCAAGCGCGTAATCGTCCGCGCCGTGACCGGGCGCGACGTGCACAGCGCCTGTGCCGCTATCCATCGTCACAAAGCCGGCTGTGAACACCTGGGCTTCGCGATCCAGAAATGGATGTCGCGCTCTGACTCCCGCAAGCTTTGCTCCGGGCAATACTGCAAGAGGTTTACCGACGGGATTGAACTTGGCGATCGCGCAAAACTGCGGAATGAGTTTCTCCGCCAAAATTAGCGTTTCAGAGGCGCCATCGCGCGAAAATTTCTGGACGACGTAATTCGCCTTGGAATCAACAGCGATTGCAAGATTGGCTGGCAACGTCCACGGAGTTGTTGTCCAGATGGCGATGCTCGCGTTTGCCAGCGCGTCTCGAGAACTCGATCCACTTTCGATGGGAAACTTGACGTAAACAGCGGTGTCGTCGCGCTCCTGATATTCTACTTCGGCTTCGGCCAGCGCCGTTTGCGCGCCGGTGCTCCAGAAGACCGGCTTCTGCGCCTCGTAAACGAGACCTTCCTCGACGAAACACAGCAAACGCGCGCAAGATTTCCGCTTCGTATTTAGGATCCATCGTGAGATACGGATGTTCCCAATCGCCGAATACGCCGAGCCGCTTGAACTGTTCGCGCTGGATGTCGATGAACTTGCGCGCGAACGCTTCGCATCTTCTTGCGGACTTCCACCGGAGAAAGCTCGCGCGATTCCCTGACCACTTTGTATTCGATCGGAAGCCCATGACAATCCCACCCGGGGACAAACGGCGCGCGCTTACCCAACATGGTTTGCGATTTCACGACGAAGTCCTTCAGGACTTTGTTGAGCGCCGTGCCCATGTGGACATCGCCGTTGGCGAATGGCGGGCCATCATGCAGAACGAACAGCTCTCGACCCGCTCTCGATTTTTGAATTTGTTGGTAAAGGCGTGTCTCGCTCCCACGCGCGGAGCATTTCCGGCTCGCGCGCGGCAAGGTTCGCCTTCATCGGAAAATCCGTGCGCGGCAGATTCAAGGTTTCTTTGTAATTCTGGCTCATGGCGAGCGGGCGACGCTAACATCCGTCACCCAGCGAAGCAATGCGGTGACGGGTACGATCTCAGCAACCGCAAGAGATCAGTCAGTTCAAAACGAGAACGCGTCGGCGACCAGGCGAGCTTGCTCGCGTTTGTGGCGAGCGAGCGCGCCGACGGCGGGACTGGCGCTGGCTTCGCGGCCGGCATACGCGATTTCGGTGCAAAAGATCGTGCGCAAACGCGGTTCGATGAAAGTCCAGGCGCCCATGTTTTCCGACTCTTCCTGGCACCAGACGAACTTCGCGTTCTTTGGAAATGGCTTGAGCATTTCGCGCAATTTTTTCTCCGCGAGCGGATAGAGTTGTTCGATCCGGATGATGGCAGCATCGTCAATTTTCCGATCATTCCGGTAATTCAGCAGATCGTAATAGACTTTGCCGGAACAAAAGATGATTCGTTTCACTTCCTCGACCGGACCGGCTTCGGGCGAGCCGAGGATTTCTTCGAACCTGCCGTGGATGAATTCTTCCGCGGGCGAGGATGCGTACTTCGCGCGCAAAAGACTTTTCGGTGTGGCGATGATGAGCGGCTTGATAAAGTCGCGTTTCATCTGGCGTCGCAACACGTGAAAATATTGCGCTGCCGTCGTGAGATTGCAGACCTGGATGTTATCCTCGGCGCAGGCCTGGAGGAACCGCTCGATCCGGGCGCTGGAGTGTTCCGGCCCCTGGCCTTCATAGCCGTGCGGCAGCAGAAGGACAATTCCGCTGGGCCGCTGCCACTTCGATTCCGCCGAAACGATGAATTGGTCAATGATGGTTTGCGCGCCGTTGGCAAAATCGCCGAATTGCGCTTCCCACAGGCCGAGCATTTTTGGGTAGTCAAGTGAGTAACCGTAATCGAACCCGAGCACCGCAGCTTCCGATAGCGGGCTGTTGTAAATGCAAATGCGCGCCTGTTTTTCGGCCAGGTGCATTAGCGGCACGTAGGGTTTGCCGGTCTTTGCGTCGTAAAGGACCGAGTGCCGCGAACTGAACGTGCCGCGCGAACTGTCTTGACCCGATAATCGGATCGGAATTCCGTCTAAAAGCAGTGAGCCAAACGCGAGCGCTTCGGCATAATGCCATTCGTATGGGCCACCTTCCTCGAAGACCTTGCGCTGGTGGTCCAGCACGATGCGCTGGATTTTGGGCTGGACTTCGAATCCATCCGGGACCCGTGTCAGGCCGTCGACGATCGTTCGAAGTGTTTTCTCGCTGATCGCCGTGGGCTCGGATTCGCTCGTGTATTCCGGTTGAAAGATGGCCGTTGATTCTCTGAACCTTGCTTTCTGGTTGGCCTTCCGTTTTTCGATTGCGTTGACTTCGTCTCGCGTCATTTCCAGCCGCAAGCTGAACTCGGTCTCCAGCGAAGCAGCGTCGTCTTCGCTCAGTGTTCCGGCTTCGAGCAACTCCCGTTTATAAAGCTGCGTGACCGACGGGCGTTTCTCGATTTTTGCGTAGAGATCGGGCTGGGTGAACGATGGTTCGTCGCCTTCGTTGTGGCCGTAGCGACGATAGCAATACAAATCGATGACCACGTCGCGGTCGAACTGCTGACGGAAATCGAATGCCAAATCGCTAACAAATTTCACTGCGAGCGGGTCGTCGCCATTTACATGAAAAATCGGCGCTTCGATCATCTTGGCGATGTCGGTGGCATACTGTGAGGAACGCGCATCTTTCGGGAGAGTGGTGAAACCGATCTGATTGTTCACTACGACGTGAATAGTGCCGCCGGTACTGTAACCAGGTAGCTGCGACAAATTCAGCGTCTCGGCCACGATCCCCTGGGCAATGAACGCCGCATCGCCATGCACGAGCAGCGGCAAAACTTTGCGGCGATGTTCGGTGTCGCCCCGAATTCGTTGACGGGCGCGCGCTTTGCCTTCGACGACGGGATCGACAGCTTCCAAGTGGCTCGGGTTCGCCGAGAGCCGGATCTCGATTTCAGCGCCGGAAGCGAGCCTGCGTACGGCGTTATAACCGAGGTGATATTTCACGTCGCCATCGCCGGCAACCAATTCCGGCACGTAATTCTCGCTGAACTCGGTGAAGATGATCTTGAGCGATTTACGCAGAAAATTCGCGAGCACATTGAGCCTGCCGCGATGCGCCATCCCCATGCAAATTTCCTCAACACCACCTTCCGGGCATTTATGGAGGATGGTATCCAAAGTCACCATGAGCGATTCCGCGCCTTGGAGTGAAAATCGCTTTTGTCCGACGAAGCGCGTATGCAGGAAAATCTCGAATGACTCCGCTTCGAGCAGTGCCCGCAACAAAGCGACCTGAACCGAGCGCGGCGTCGAATGTTTGTGCGGCCGCGTTTCCAGTCGTCGCCGGATCCACTCGCGGATGCGCGGGTCCTGGATGTGCATGAACTCGGAGCCGATAGAGTCGGCGTAGATTCTCTCGAGGCCAGCTATCATCTCGCGCAACGTCATGGCGCGATTATCGAGAAAGAATTTCGACGAAACCCGCAGATCGAGGTCGGATTCCTTGAACCCGAACTCGCTTAACCTGAGTAACGGATTCTCTGGTCGCGTCTCTGCCAGTGGATCAACTCGTGCGATGGTATGACCGAGGGAGCAATACGCGTACACCAGACCATCGACGCGCGTCTGCAGAGCGGCTTCGCGAGCCTCAGCTTCCCCGAACGCTTTCGGGGCTCCATTACGCTCTGGCAGGTTGCCAAGCTCAAATCCTTCGAAAAATGCGGACCAACCCGAATCGACTGATTCAGGATTCTCCTGCCAGCGACGATAATTCTCCTCGATCAGGTTGAGATTTGCGCGAGCGTCAATTGATGTGCGCATAAAGAATTTAATGTCCGACGATTACGCCGTGCGGCAAGTTGACAGTCCGGATGGCGCCTCGTTACTTGCTGCGTGTATGCCTGATAAAAATCGTCCTGTCTTGGTGGTCGCTGCGCTTTTAATGCTCGTGGCGGCAGAGCCGTGTTTGGCACAGGCCGATCCCGCCTCGGAACCGGCGGTTTTAGCTGTAGCGAAAGTGCTGCCAGCGGTGGTAAACATTAATACCGAGCGTGTCGTTCGACGCACAGTGCGCGATCCGATCGACGATTTTTACGCGCAATTCTTCGGCTACAATCGGTTTCGGCCACGCGAAATCCGCCAGACCTTACAAAGTCTCGGCTCTGGTTTCATCATCGATCCGGCTGGGTACATCGTGACGAACCAGCACGTGGTCGAGCGCGCTGCGGACTTGAAGATCTCCGTGACAGCCAACGATGGCAAAACGTACCGCGCGCATTACATTGCCGGCGATGACAAGACCGATCTGGCATTCATCAAAATCGACGCGCAAACCGATTTTCCCTTCATCAATCTCGATAATATCTCTCCGAACTTGCTCGGTGAGACAGTAATTGTAGTCGGCAATGCGGTGGGCTACGGCAGTTCGATCAGCCGAGGGGTCTTGAGCGCAGTCAAACGGAACATCACCGTAGAGGACACCGATTACAAGGACCTGGTCCAGACCGACGCGGCAATCAATCCTGGCAATAGCGGCGGGCCGGTGATCGATCTGTCCGGCCGTTTGGTCGGCATCGCCTCGGCAAAAATGGCGTTCACGCCACAAGGGGTGCCCACGCAGGGACTCGGTTTCGCCATTCCCGCAGACGTGGTGCGTGACGGCGTCAGTCGCTTCAAGCAAGTGGCGGTTAAGCAGGGAAAATTGAAAAGCCCGCCTGCGCCCACCGAATCGAGCGGTGCCCGCATCGAGAAGCTGTTTGGAATGCAGCTACAAGACTTGACTCAGGAATTGAGCGAGGCGCTCGGTTATCTGCGAGG
Source organism: uncultured Verrucomicrobiae bacterium (assembly GCA_963757675.1). GTDB lineage: Bacteria > Verrucomicrobiota > Verrucomicrobiia > Chthoniobacterales > UBA10450 > Udaeobacter. The sequence goes on from CAVWTH010000014.1 coordinate 473,695, forward strand.
CCGTGGCGTGTTAATTACCGCGGTGGAACCGGATAGCCCGGCAGACGACGCCGGAATCAAGCGCGGAATGGTTATTTATCGCATAAACAAATCGATGGTCTCTTCTGTGAGACAGGTCGAGGAGGCCCTCCGGGCAGCCGAAAGCGGCGAAAAGGTGGAATTCACCGTCGGCGTAATCCGAGCCCGTGGAGAAAACCATGAGCTCGCCACATTGATGCTGACGGCGCGATAAAAAATTGCCAACGCAATTGCGGTTCGGTTGTCTCATCGAATTATCGCATAATGATTAAAGTTGAGAATCTGACGAAACGTTACGCTGGTCAGACTGCCATCCAGGATTTGAATTTCGAAGTCGCCCAAGGCGAGATCATGGGGTTTCTCGGCCCAAACGGAGCCGGCAAGACCACCACGATGCGGATCCTCGCCAGCTTTATGCCGCCGACTTCAGGACGCGCCAGTATCGCGGGATTCGATGTTTTCGAACAATCGCTTCAGGCGCGGGCGCACCTCGGCTACATGCCGGAAAATGTGCCGCTCTATAGCGACATGCGTGTGACGGAGTACCTGAATTATCGCTCTGCGCTTAAGGGCGTGCCGCACCGCCGCGTTGCAGAACGTGTTGGCGATGTGAAGGAACTCTGCGGTCTTAAAGATGTCGAAAGAAAACTGATCGGCGCATTGTCGAAAGGCTATCGCCAACGAGTGGGGTTGGCGGACGCACTGCTTGCCGAACCGGATCTTCTCATTCTCGATGAGCCGACGATCGGTCTGGATCCAAATCAAATCCGGCAGGTGCGCGAGCTAATCAAAAACCTCGGGAAGCAGCACACCATCCTGCTTTCGACCCATATTTTACCAGAGGTGGAGATGACGTGCAGCCGGGTCATCATCATTCATAAGGGGCGAATCGAGGCGTGCGATACGCCGGAGAATTTGCTGGGGAAAATCCGACAGGCCGGCGGTCTCGAGCTTGAGGCAAAAGTCGGGAACGATGACGGCGCAGGGGAGCTGAAGAAGATTCAGGGCGTCCGGGAAGTGGTTATCGATGGTGAGCATGAGTGGAAAAGGTTTTCGTTGCGAGTCGAATCGGGTGCCGACGTGCGCGAAGAGGTGTTCCGGCTCGCCGTTGAACGGCACTGGGCGGTGCGCGAACTCACGCAGCGCCGCGGCACGCTCGAGGATGTCTTCGTTGAGCTGACGCATCCGGACCAGGTCTGATGGAGTGATGGAGTAATGCAATCCGATGCATAAGTTCTGGACCCTGCTCTCGCGCGAGGTACGCAGTTATTTCTACTCCCCGATCGCTTACGTCGTGATGATCTTTTTTCTGATCATCAGCGGGATCGATTTTTATTTCCAGGTCTCATTCATGAACCAGCGCCAGGTGCAATACACAATCCAGGAAGCGTTCTTTAATTCTATCTTCTTCTGGTTCGCCTTCGTTCTCATTTTTCCTTTGATCACGATGCGGCTCTTTGCCGAGGAATTTAAGCTCGGCACCATTGAGCCGCTCACGACTGCGCCGGTGCGCGACTGGCAGGTAGTGCTGTCCAAATTCTTTGGTGCGCTTGTTTTTTACGTGATCCTGTGGATCCCGACACTGCTTTACTTCTGGATCTTCCTAAGAATAACAAAGCAACCGGGAGCCCATTCTGCCGGAGCATACTTTGGTTCATATTTGATGCTTCTGCTGTTGGGGATGTTTTACCTCTCGATCGGTTGCCTGACATCGGTGCTGACCCGGAACCAGATCGTCGCAGCGATTATTTCGTTCTGCACAATTACGCTGCTGTTTTTTCTCGGCCTGGTGCAGTTCATTCTGCTCGACGTAACTTCCACCACGCGCGATTTGCTGGGTTATTTTTCTGCAATCGAACACATGGGAACGTTCTCCCGGGGCATCATCGATACCCGGCCCATCGTTCTTTACGTGAGTATGACGATTGTGGTACTGGTGCTCACATATCAGGCTTTCCAATCCCGGAAATGGAGGCTCTGATCCATGGCTGAGCGAACCAAGCCGCGTACGCGCCATGGAATGAAAATTGGCCGGATCCGGATCGGTCTCAATGTTCTGGTGCAGGTCGTTCTGATCCTGTTTCTGGCGGCAATGGTGAATTCGTTCGCCTTCAAACATTACAAGCGCTGGGATTTTTCACGCGACCAAAAATATGCGTTGTCGGACAAAACGAAGCGTTTCCTTGACACGCTCAAAGGCAAGATGCGCATCACGGTTTTCTTCTCGCCGGGCACGCCGATTACGGCGGACGTTCAAAATTTGCTAACCGAATATCAGTACGCCGGGAAAGGAAAAATCGACGTCGAGCAAATCGATCCCGAGCGGAATCTTTCCCGCGCGAAGGAGTTGTTCGACAAATACAAAGTCGTCACGGACGAAAGTCTCCTGGTGCTCGACTACGATGGTCGCAACAAGACCGTGAAGGCCTCTGAGATGGCCGATATTGATCAAAGCGGGATGGCCTTCGGTGAAGGGCCACGGGTCGCCGCGTTTAAAGGCGAGCAGGCCATAACCAGCGCGATGATCGACCTTGTCGAAGGGAAAAAGGAAACGCTGGGTTATGTCGCCGGTCACGGGGAACCAGCGCTTTCAGCACCCAATAGCCCCATCAGCTTGCTCAAGACATTTATCGAAAACGAAAACATCAAGTTCCAAGAGCTGAACCTTCTCGATCAGCCTGCGATCCCGGCAGACGTGAACGCAGTGATGATCGTCGGGCCGAAATACGATTTTTCTGATCGCGAAATGAAATTGCTGCGCGATTTCTGGGACAAACAGGGACGTATATTGGTTCTGCTAGATCCCTCGGCCAACACCCCAAGGCTGCGCGCTTTCCTCGACGAATTGGGCGTGAAGATAAATAACGATAGACTGATGGTTTTCGTGCGTACGGGGATAGAGGAGCTGGCGCTAACAAGAGATGTCCAGGCGCGTTTCCTCGGAGACAGCCCGGTTACGAAGCGGCTCGCCGATGTGCGGGCAATTTTCGTCGGCGGCACATCTTCCCTGACATTGGATGCCAACCGCGTCCGCGCCACTAACATCCGGCTGGAGCCGCTCATCCAGGCGGAAAAAGCTTACTTTGCCGAAACCGATTACAACACGGACAATCAAGTAAAGCTGCAGGCCGACGCCAAAAAAGCTGGCAAGGTGCCGCTGACGATCGCTGCCTCGGTCGAAAAAGGCGGCAGCGCAGACGCTCGGGTGAAGGTGAACTCTTCACGCCTTGTCGCGGTCAGCAACGCTACATTCGTTCAAGATAGGGCGATCATGCAGGATCAGGCGGCACTCGATTTTGTCTCCGGCGCCGTGAACTGGCTTTTGAGCCGTGAACAACTGATTGGGATTGCGCCGAAAATCCCGAAGCCTCTCACGTTCAGCCTCGACCCGGAAGCGTTGCGTCGGCTGCGCTGGATTCTTCTGGTGCTTATGCCGCTGATTCCCGCAGCCATCGGAACCGTGGTGTGGTGGCAACGGCGCGTTTGATATGAATTGGAGGACTACCGTCATCCTGGCAATTATTGCGCTCGCCGGCGTGGCTTACTTCAGGTTCTTCGAAATGAAGCGACCCAGCACGGAAGAAGCGGCGCGACAGGTGAAGAACATGGTGAATTTCGATCGAAGCAAGATCGATGGCATCGTCATCCAAAACGGTGATCAGAAGATCGAGATACGGCGTCGCGACAACAAATGGCGCCTGGAAACGCCTATCAAGGATCAGGCAGACAGTGCGTTGGTCGAAAGCCTGTTGTCGGACTTGGAGAACTGGCAAAAGGAGGGAACAATCCCCGCCAAAGAGATCGACGCCGATAAAAGCAAACTTGCCGAGTACGGCCTGAATAATCCAAAGCTGAGACTCAAATTGCTCGGCCGCGACCGACCGCCTGAAATCTTGTTCGGCAAAGACGCCGCAATGGAAAACAGGATGTATGTGCGGTTCCAGAATTCAAAGGAGACGTTTATCGCCGGTCAATCGGTCAGGAAAGATATTGATAAAAAACCGGAAGAATTCCGGGACAGAAAACTGACGGATCTGATTACTGCTCAGGTGCGCCGGGTGGTATTGAAAACGCCTGCCGGTGAGATGGAGTTGGAGAAGAAAGATGCGCACTGGGAGATTCTTAAACCTCTCCGGGCGCGCGCCGACGACCAGAAAGTGAACGATCTCATTTCACAAGTCACGTCCGCGCGCATTGGTGGATTTGTGGCCGATGATCGTGGCGACCTACGCTCGTACGGATTGGCAGAACCGCGCGGATCAATCACCTTGTTTGATCAGGAGCAGAAAAAAGACCAGAAGATCGCGATAGGGGAATCGATGAAAGTCGCCGGCCACGACGATAAGGGACAGACGCTGCAAATCGGCAGTGTGCCGGAGAAAGAAAAGGAACAGGTTTATGTGCGGTTCGCCCCTCGCGGATCGGTTTACACGTTGCCGAAGAAAATTGAAGATATCCTGAATACGAAGCCGGCGGACTTGCGCGATAACCATCTCGTTCGGATCGACACTAACATCCTCGATCGAATCACGATCGACGCACCTGGTAAGGCTAAAACCGTTCTCGCGCGCAAAGACAACGACTGGACGATCGTCAGTCCCAACAACGCCCCTGCCGATTCAGGTGCAGTTAAGCGGATGATCGACACGCTGCAAAATGAGCGGGTAACAAAGTTTGTTGAAGACGTTGCTTCCAATCTGCCCAAATACGGCCTCGATAAACCGCAGCTGCAATTGACGTTCAGTTCATTCGCGTCGGAAAACACCGCCGAATCCAAAGCAGGCGAGCAGCCGTTTGCCACCATCGCGTTTGGAAAAGAAGACGGCGGCAACGTCTATGCACGTCTGACGGATGAGCCATTTGTGGTAGCAGTCCGTCGCGGAGTTGTGGATCAGATTTCCGTTGATCCCCTGCGATGGCAGGATTTGTCGATCTTCAAATTTAAACCGGAACAAATTCATCAGGTAAGCGTCACCACCGACAAGGAGCTGTCACTGGAGCGCGACCAAAATAACCAGTGGCACTGGCTGAAAGGAGCCGGCGCGATCAATCAAGCCAATCTGCAATCACTGCTAAAAACGTTGTCGAATTTGTATGCGGTGCGCTGGCTCGGAGCGACAACACTCCAGCATGGCTTCGATAAACCACAACTTATGGTCGCGTTCACGACTTCTCCGGATAACAAGACAGCACACAACTTGATCATCGGCGCTCAAAACAACGATGGAACGTTATGCGCGCGCGTGGACGGACGCGACGGCACATTTGCGATCAGTAATGCTGATTTTAGCAATTTGAAGTTGCCGCTGGAAACGCAAGCAGCCGCATCGCCGTCGCCAACAGCGGCCGTCACCGTAAGCCCCGCGCCATAATTTCCGTCCCGTGTTTTAATACACACGGGACCGATTGATCGTCGATTGTGTTTGGGCTTGGCGCGTTACCGCTTGGTTTTTTCGCGCGATTTGGGCGAAGGAGAGGGGCGAGCAGGAGCGCCGCCTGTGCGACTGAGCAATTTGCCGGAGGCATCGAAGACGGAATAACCGGTTTGCTTCCCCGCTGAGTCGTAGCTGTAAACGATCTTGTGCAAAAGGGTGCCGTCTGCTGCGCTTTGCACTTCTTCCAGAATGTGACCGGCATCATCGTATTTGTAGCGGCTCTTGAGGCGAATGCGGCCATCCGGTCCGGAAACTTCGCCGGTAGAGAAACGGCCCGCGTTGTCCAATTCATAACGAATCGTTTGACGAACTTTGCCGTCGGGGTCTGTGGTGGTGGCGACCGCTTTGTGCTGCGCGCTATCAAAGTTGTAAACGGTTCGTGAACCATCTGGATGCATCGACATGGTCACTCTCACAGCGTCAGTCGGAGCCTGTTGGGCCTGACTCAATCCGACAGTGGCGCCGCAACTGAGAAGAGCGCAAGCGAGCACCCGTAGCGGCCGGAAAGATTTCATCGCTTGAGGAGCTTACGGTCTGCGTTATGCGGCGCAAGAAATGTTCACCGAGTACGACTGCACGTGAAATTGCGATTTAGCATTCACGTCCCCCTCCCCCTTTTTCCAACGAGAAGCAACCCGGACGCGCTACGAATTGATCGAAGTTTAGCACACGAAATGCATTGAAGATTTTTATTGACCGTCTCCTCCCGAGGTGGTTAAAGGTGGGGTCAAGTGGAGTAAAGTGGGCTACTGCTCCACGCGACCATGGATGCCGATTCCCAATCCGAACGCTTCTATGCCGGAGAGTTCCGGCATTCCATCGATGAGAAGAATCGGATCACTATCCCATCGCGTTGGCGGCGCAATCGTCCGGAAGAATTCATCCTTTTGCCTGAGGCGACTCACCAATTTCTCCTCGTCATGTCGCCGATTGAGTTTGCGAAAATGAGCTTAGCCGCGGAAACGAACGACAAGGTTTCCGCGCGTGATCGCCGCGTTTTCCTGCGACAACTGCATTCTCGCGCTCAACATGCAGGCGCGGACCGGCAGGGTCGTTTGGTATTGCCGGACGACCTTTGCAAAAGGGTTGGATTGAAAAATGAAGTCGCTCTCGTGGGCAATCGCGGGCGTTTTGAAATTTGGAATTTGCAACGCTGGAAACTAGCGCACGAAGAGGAAACGCCCACCTACCAACACGTGGCAAAGGAGCTTGGGTTGTAAAATGTTGCGCCAACACGTGATAAATACGCTGTGGAACGAGCCTCCGGCCTGGCTCGCCATTGATCCAAGAGCGCCGGAAGAGGCCGCGCAGCCCGCGGAGGATGTTGTCTATCATCGGCCGGTGCTACAGAAGGAAGCGCTTGAGTTACTCAAGCCCAAAGCAGGCCTGCTCATCGTGGATGCAACATGCGGCGGCGGCGGCCATACCGAAGCGCTCCTGGAAAGTGGTGCCGATGTTCTGGCTTTGGATCAAGATCCTGATGCAGTCCAGCATGTGAGCCAGCGTCTTGCGCATTTGGGCAGGCGCATCATCGTGCGACAGGCAAATTTCCGCCACGCGGATTGTGTTCTCGACGAACTTGGGATTCGCAGCATCAACGGTGCGCTTCTTGATCTGGGTGTTTCATCCCGCCAACTCGAAAATGCGGAGCGCGGTTTCAGTTTCATGCGAAACGGCCCGCTCGACATGCGTATGGACCCGCGAACGAGCCTCACCGCAGCGACCATCGTAAACGAGTATGGCGAAGAAGAATTGACCCATCTCTTCCGTGAACTGGGTGAAGAACCAGCTGCGCGGCGCATTGCGATCATGATTGTAAAAATGCGGAGGACTTCACCTTTTCGCGAGACACTGCCGCTGGCGCGCACAATCGAAAAGTTGGTGGGCCGACACGGACGGCAGCATCCGGCCACTCAGGTGTTTCAAGCGTTGCGGATGGAAGTAAACGATGAGCTTGGCGCGCTTGAACAAGGCCTGCGCGTCTTAACCAAGCGACTGGAACGGGGCGGGCGCATCGCCGTAATCACTTTTCACTCACTGGAAGACCGAATGGTGAAAAACTTTTTTCGCGATCACAGCCGCGAATGGCGCGACAGACCGGAATGGCCTGAGCCGCGGCGCAATCCCGATTTCGACCTCACGTTGGTTACGCCGAAACCCCTCGAGCCGACCGAGGAGGAACAGCGTGCCAATCCGCGCTCGCGAAGCGCGAAGTTGCGCGTAGCGGAGAAGATCAAATGAACCGTTCGCGTCGAAGAAATTGTAACACTGTCAACGCAGCCTCGCTGGCGCGATGGATTGTGATGACTGCATTTCTGGCGATGGCCGGATTGACGTACGTCTATCTGACATTGCAACTCTACCACCTTGGCGAGCGGAGAAAGGCAGTCGAAAACGAGCTCGCGTCGCTGCGCACTCAAAACGACGTCGCTGCCGCGCAAATCGCGGCGCTTACCTCACGCTCGGCGTTGCAACGCCGAGTGAAAGAAGGCTACCTGAAAATGATTCCGGTTTCAGAGTCCAAAATCGTGCGGCTCACCATGCCCGCGCAATCGAGCGACGAAGAGACGATCCAACCGGTGTCCAATCCTCTGGCGCAACATGAATCCAAATAGCCGAACTCGTTGCGCGTTAGTGTGTGCCGGTTTCATCGGCCTTTTCAGCATTTTTTCGTTTCGCTTGATTTATCTGCAGGCAATCAAGCACGACGAATACGCGGGGCTAGCTGCGGAAAAGCACGTTTATAAACAGATCATTCACGCGGAGCGCGGCATGATCTTTGACGCGAACAACGAAGTTCTGGCGGGCAATATTCCTGTGGAAACGGTCGTCGCCGACGCCACCCACCTTAACGATGTGCAGGCTACCGTTAGTGTCCTTAATACCGAGCTGGAAATTCCCTCCGATCAACTCGCGGAGAAATTAAATAGCGGACGCCGCTACATCGTGATTAAGCGTGAGGTACCCGCCGCGCAGGCGACTGCGCTTCGTGAAAAACTGCGCGCGAGCAATTTGCGGGGAATCTATTTCGAGCATGACGCAACGCGCATTTATCCGAATGGATCGATGCTTTGCCACGTGATTGGCTTTACCGACTTCGATCACCACGGCGTCCAGGGCGTGGAAGCTTCGATGGAAGAATATTTGCACGGACACGATGGCTATCGTTTCATCGAGCATAACCGCGCGGGTCAGGAAATCGTGCCTTATCGTGGCCAGGAACGCGCGCCGCGGGACGGTTACCAGGTGCATCTGACCGTCGATCTTGGTCTGCAGAGCATCGTCGAGGATGAAATCGATGCGGCGATGAAGGAATATTCTCCACAAAAAGCCACGATTATTCTGATGCGGCCGCAGACAGGTGAAATCCTGGCCATCGCCAACCGCCCGAATTTTGACCTGAACCTCCGTTCAGAAGCAAAGCCTGAACAGATGAAAAACCGGGCCATCATCGACATGATGGAACCGGGTTCAACTTTCAAGATTGTGGCCGCCGCCGCCGCCCTGAACGAGCATAAGCTGCGACCTGATTCGGAAGTGTTCTGCGAGAACGGCCTCTGGAATTTCGGTGGCTCCGCTCTGCACGATCATCGCGCGTTTGGTTACCTGAGCGTGCGCGACATTCTCATTAAATCCAGCAATATCGGAGCGGCCAAACTTGCTCTGAGCATCGGCGACCAAAAATTTTACGAATACATTCGTCGCTTCGGGTTTGGCGAACGCACGGGAATTGAGCTGCCGGGCGAGATCAATGGAGTAATTCGGCCGCCTCAAACCTGGAGCAAGATTTCCATCACTCGCATACCGATGGGTCACGAAGTCGGCGTCACGCCATTGCAGATGACATCGGCAATGGCAACAATCGCCAATGGAGGTAAACTGGTGACACCGCGGATCATCAAATCGGTGACCGCATCGGATGGGAAGATCATCAGTTCACTTTCGCCGATTATACAGCGGCAGGTCGTTTCTCCTGAAACCGCCAAACAAATTGGTGAGGCGCTGCGCGGCGTGGTGAGCGATCAAGGAACTGCCGCTGCCGCTGCCGTGCCAGGCTTTATCATCGCCGGAAAAACCGGAACCGCGCAGAAGGTTAATCCGCACGGCGGATATGACCACGGGAAGTATGTCGTGTCGTTCCTTGGTTATCTGCCTGCCGATCATCCGGAGTTTGTCGGACTAGTCGTGCTGGACGATGCGCACACGAGTAAACCAGAGTTGAATTACGGCGGCCTGGTTGCGGGACCGATTTTCTCCCACGTTGCCGAGAAAGCCGCTCGTTATCTTGATCTTGAGCCGCATGAGGAGATTCGCAAAGCGATTCCCGTTCAGCGAGTCGAAAAAACGAAGCCGGCGGAGCGATTACGCAAGACGCCGGCGGAACGAGTCGCCTTAACTGATGGTCTGCGACGTTGACTCCGAAATATATTCGCGAATTAAGCGCCTCGCCCCGGTTCGCCGTAGCAAATCCGTCTCCAGGCGGAGATGTTAAAGCCTCATGCAGCTCAAAACTTTTCTCGCAGCAACTCCAGTCCGCCAAATCTTCGGGTCAGTTGATCGCCCGGTGGAAAATATCGCGTATGACTCGCGGCGAGTGCAAAGGCACACCATGTTCGTGGCGCTGCGGGGCGAGAAAACCGATGGCCACCAATTCATCGGTCATGCCATCGACAAAGGGGCATCGGTGATCGTTGCCGAGCGCGAACAGAAAGATCCGCGCGTCACCTGCCTGCTAGTTGAAAACACCCGCTCCGCGCTCGCGGATTTTTCGGCAGCTTTTTACGGCCACCCGGCGCGCAAATTAAAACTGGCGGCTGTCACGGGGACAAATGGCAAGACTACGACGACCTTTCTTATCAAACATATCTGTGAAAACGCCGGATTGCCCAGCGGATTGATCGGAACAGTTCGTTACGAAATCGGCGAGCGGATTTTGCCGGCCATTCGCACAACGCCCGAATCGCTCGATTTACAAGAGCTGCTTGCGCAGATGACGAACGCAGGTTGCAAAGCGGCGGCAATGGAAGTCTCTTCGCACGCGCTGGCGCAGGAACGCACACGCGGTCTCGAGTGGAACGTTGCCGTGTTCACTAATCTCACACAGGACCACCTTGATTTTCACGGCACGATGCAAAACTACTTCGAAGCGAAGGCAAAACTCTTCGCTGGACTCGCCGACCAGAAACAAAAGAAAAAACCCGTGGCGATTGTGAACATCGACGACCGTTATGGTCAACTCCTGATCGGCAAAATCGATAAAAGCGTTACGGTCGTGACTTATGGGATGGGGCTGCGCGCGGATTTCCGCGCCTCAAATTATCGCGTCGAATTCACCGGCACGTCGTACCAACTGGACGCGCATGGCAAGAGTTACCTGGTTCGTCTTCCACTGATTGGCCGATTCAACGTCACAAACTCGATAGCGGCGCTCGCTGCTGCCGACGCGTTGGGAATTAACTTACGAAATGCGGTGCTGAATGTTGCGAAGGCTCCGCAAGTTCCCGGCCGTCTGGAACTCGTTCCCGCGAAGCGACAATTCCAAGTGTTCGTGGATTACGCCCACACGCCTGACGCCCTCGGGAATGTTTTAAAAACTCTGAGGGAACTTCAGCCGAATCGGTTGATTGCGGTTTTTGGATGCGGCGGCGATCGCGACCGGCAAAAGCGCCCGTTGATGGCGGAGATGGTGGATCGCCTCGCCGATTATTCCATCATCACGTCTGATAATCCGCGTAAAGAAGCCCCGGACGCAATCATCGGCGAGATCGAAACAGGTTTTCGCTCGAATCGGTACGAAAAAGTCGTCGATCGTACAGAAGCCATTAACCGCGCCGTTGCGCTCGCCCGTCCGCGGGACATTGTGTTGGTCGCCGGCAAAGGGCACGAAAACTATCAGGAATTCGCAGATTACACCATTCCCTTCGATGACATCCAAGTCGCGCGCCGCGCGATCGAAGATCATCCCGTGGAGTTTTAGCAATGAATCCGCTCACCCTATCTCAGATCACACAGTTTGCCGGAGCATCGCTTTCATCTGGTGACGGCAGCGTCGTGATCGATAGAATCGTTACCGATTCCCGAACCATCAGACCCGGTGAATTATTCGTAGCGCTCCGCGGCGAAAATTTCGATGGACACGATTTCGTCGAGTCCGTCGCAACATCCGGTGCTGCGGGCGCGCTCGTTGATCACAAGTGGAACGGAAATGTTCCAAATAATTTTGCGCTGATTCGGGCGACCGACACGCTACTAGCCTATCAGAAAATTGCCGCGAATTACCGGAGATCGCTCCCGCTGAGAGTACTGGCGATTACAGGAAGCAACGGAAAGACGAGTACAAAAGATTTCGCCGCGTCGGTTCTCGCCCGAAAATTTCGCGTCACAAAAACGGAAGCCAATTTCAACAATCACGTTGGTTTGCCGCGCACAATTCTCGAAGCGACTTCCGGAGATGAAGTGGCTGTTTGGGAAATCGGGATGAATCATCCCGGTGAAATTGCTGCGCTGTCCAATATCGCCGCTCCCGACGTGGCGATTATCACGAACGTCGGCGTAGCACACATCGAGTTCATGGGTTCGCGGGAAGCAATCGCCAGAGAAAAAGGCGCGCTGGTCGAAGCGGTGGACCCACAAGGAACCGTAATCCTGAATGCTGACGATCCGTTCAGTAAAGAAATCGCTGCGCGTAGCCGGGCAAAAGTGGTGTTTGCCGGAACCACAGATGGAACCGTGCGCGCGACTGAAATTCGCCCGAGTGCCGACGGGTCGGAGTTCACAATTCTCGAGGGAGCGCATCGTTGCCGGGCGCAGATCCCCGTTCCCGGTTTGCACATGGTACAGAATGCATTGCTCGCCGTCGCCGCCGGTCGGGCGTTTGGATTATCAATCGAGGAATGCGCCGCTGGTCTGGCCGTGGCGCCACTGACGAAAGCGCGTTTGCAAATCAAGCAAATCGGTGGCCTGGATTTTCTCGACGACAGCTACAACGCCAATCCTGACTCGATGAAAGCGGCGTTACGGACTTTGATGGAACTCGATACCGAAGGGAAACGCATCGCGATCCTCGGCGAAATGCGGGAACTGGGCGCCGAATCAGAGCGCGGGCATCAGGAGGTGGGCGAAACTGCGGCCACCCTCGATGTAGATCACCTAATTACCATCGGCGACGCGGCCGAAACAATTGCACAAGGCGCTCGCGCTGCGGGCCTAAGGAACGTCTCCTCTGTATCGTCAACCCGCAAAGCTGCTGACTTGTTAGGCGAAATTGCCGCGCCGGGCGATCTTGTTCTGATCAAAGGCAGTCGCGCCGCGAAGACGGAGGAAGTGATCGAGCAATTCGGTAGTCGAAATTCGACATTCGCAACTTCCCCATGATGTACTACCTCCATCACCTGAGCGGGCAGTTCATCGGATTCAATGTTTTCCTTTACGTCACTTTTCGAGCAATTGCCGCGGCGGTCACCGCTTTTTTGACGACCCTGCTGTTTGGAAACTTCATCATCGCAAAGTTGCGTGCGTTGAAAATAGGGCAGCCGATTCGCGGAGCAGACGAAGTCCACCGGCTCGCCGAGCTGCACGGAGTCAAGCAAGGCACGCCCACCATGGGCGGCGTGCTGGTTATCGGCGCCGTGTTTGTGTCGAGTATCCTCTGGGCGCGTCTGGACAACAGTTTCGTCTGGCTCACGCTGTTCAGCATGGTTTATCTCGGCGGGCTCGGGTTCGCCGATGATTACCTCAAGGTCACGAAGAAAAAATCCGAAGGGATTAGCGGGCGGATCAAACTTCTCTTTCAAATCGCTCTCGCCGCAATTATCACCGGCCTGTTTCTCACCGATCCCTTACTGGAAGTACAGGCGCGTGCGCTCTACGTGCCTTTTGTGAAGGCGCCGGCGATCGCCAACATGAGCTGGTTCACGTTCTTCTTTTTCGCGCTGGTAATCGTTGGCACGTCGAACGCGGTGAATCTCACTGACGGGCTGGATGGTTTGGCGACTGGTTGCACAATTACCGTGGCATTTGCGTATACTTTGCTTTGTTACGCGGCCGGCAATTTCCGTGTGGCGGAATACTTGCAGGTGCCGTTTTATCCATTTGCCGGGGAACTGACAGTTGTCTGTTCGGCGTTGATCGGCGCGGGCCTGGGCTTTCTATGGTTCAACTGCTATCCGGCTAAAGTTTTCATGGGCGACACCGGATCGCTGGCCATCGGCGGCATGCTCGGCGTTGTGGCGATCTGCTGTAAACAGGAGCTGCTGTTGGTCGTAGTCGGTGGCGTTTTCGTGATCGAGGCCGTCTCGGTGATTTTGCAAGTGCTGAGTTTCAAACTCACGGGCAAGCGGTTTTTCGCAATGTCCCCGCTTCATCATCATTTCGAACTGAGCGGCTGGAAAGAGACGACCGTGATTGTTCGTTTCTGGATCCTTTCGATCATCTTCGCCCTGCTCGGACTGGCAACGCTGAAACTGCGATGAAGAACGGACGCTACAAAAATCAAAAGGTTGCCGTGCTTGGCGCCGGCCTGAGCGGCAGCGCGGCGGCGCTGTTGCTGGCATCGGAAGGCGCACAGGTCACAGTGCTCGACAGCGCCGACGAGACGACTTTGCTGAAATCTACCCTGGAAAATCTTCGGGCACACGGGATTGGCGTAATTTGCGGGCCCGAGGCGGATGAACATTCGTCGGCGTATCAGTGGGCCGTTCTAAGTCCCGGCATCGATCCGGCTTCTCCGTTGGCGCGCAATTTTTCTTCGCGCGAAATCGAAATGATCGGTGAACTCGAGTTGGGCTGGCGCTCCTGCGAAATTCCGGTGATCGCCGTTACAGGCACGAACGGCAAAACCACAACGACAGAATTGCTGGCTCAAATGCTGAATGCCTGTGGGCAGCGCACAATCGCTTGCGGAAACATCGGCAAACCGCTTTCCGAAGTCGCGCGAGAGCGTCAGCCGCTCGACGTCCTCACCGTTGAAGTGAGCTCGTTTCAGCTCGAAGCGATCCGCACCTTTCGTCCATCGATCAGCCTCTGGCTCAATTTCGCTCCGGACCATCTCGATCGCTATCGCTCGGTGTCGGAATATCGCGCAGCCAAGTTACACATTTTCGATAATCAAACCGAGCAGGACGTTGCCATCGTCAACATCGTGGAAGCACTGCCGAAGATTCGACCGCGCCGAATCACTTTTAGCGCCTACTCCGATCGGGCCGATTTCCGGCTATCAGATGGTGCGATTGTTTACCAAAACCAGCCGGTTCTGCGTTTGTCTGACACGAAACTGCGCGGGCTGCACAACATCGAGAATCTCATGGCAACACTCGCTGCGGGTGTTGCCCGCGGATTACCGTTCACGCAGATGGTGTCCGCGCTCCGCGAGTACGAGCCGCGCCCGCATCGGTGCGAGTTTGTGCGCGAAATCCAGGGCGTCGAATACATGAATGATTCGAAGGCGACCAACCTGGATGCCCTAGAAAAGGCGCTGGCCGCCCAAACAAAACCGGTGGTGCTGATAGCCGGCGGCAAAGACAAAGGATTCAACTTCGATCCGTTGCGTTCTCTGGTGGAAGACAAAGTGAAATCGGCCGTCCTGATCGGCGAAATGGCCGAGAACATCAAGCAGTCGTGGAACGGCGCCGTGACCTGTGAGATCGCTGCTTCGCTCGCCGACGCGGTCGAACGCGCATGCGGTCTCGCCATGCCGGGTGACGTTGTACCTGTTTCTCCGGGCACATCATCTTTCGACATGTTCAAGAGTTACGTCGATCGCGGCGACCAATTCCGCGCGCTGGTGCAAACGCTGCCGTCATGAAACCGATAAAAATCCCGCGCCTTTTCAAGCCAAAGAAAATGCGGGCCGCGACCGCGCGTCGTGCGTCGGCTGCATCTGCCGGAATGGAGTTCGAAGGCATTCCAGAGCCAAACATGAAATTGTCCCGGGCGTTGCTCATTGTTTTGCTTTTGCACGTCGTTGCGGTGTCGGGAATCATTGCGTTCAACGCAATCAAAACACGGGACAGTTCATTCGTGCCAGCGAACTCCGCGGAAACTGAAAACACGCCGGCCAGTACAGCGGGGACCCCAAATCACGCAGATGCTGGCAACGCACCGGTCCTTGCGGCGCAAAAGGAAAAAACGCGGCAGGATGAACCGAAATCTTCTCATTCATCTGCCACTGAAGAACACGCGAAGACGCTTTCGTCTTCGGGAAAAACTTACGTTGTCAAGAAGGGCGATAATCCCGTTACGATCGCAAAGAAATTGAAAGTCTCCTACAACGATCTGATGGCGCTGAATCACATTGAAGATGCCCGCAAATTGCAGATCGGGCAGAAACTGCTGGTTCCTGAAACAGCGAATTCGAAAAGCGCAACCGCAAAAGCTACGAACAAGAGGAAGAAAAGGAAATGAATGGTGTAATCAGGAAAGCGATGCGGAGCCCCGTCGCTTTTCATAGCTTAATACCGCCGGTTAGCGATCGGACGTGGTCCGAAAAATTGCTCAACCGAGACACACCGTCCTCAGCACGCAATCGCGGTTTGTCACCTTATGCGTCGTAAGAGCGCCTACATTCTGTTTTTGGCAGTGCTGGGACTCCTCGTCATCGGCATCGTGATGCTTTTCAGCACGAGTGCATACGCACGTGACAGCCATGGCGACGTTTACTTTTTCATCAAACGCCAGGCGATTTGGGTCGGGCTTGGGCTCGTGGGATGCATTTTTGCAGCGCTGATGAACTATCAGTTCTGGCAGAAAACCTGGTGGATTTGGTTTGGCCTGGCGCTGGGTGCTCTGGCGCTTTGTTACATTCCACACATCGGAATGCGCATTAATGGATCCCGGCGCTGGGTCGGGTGCGGTCCCATTACTTTTCAGCCCTCCGAACTCGCAAAAATAGCAACAATTTTTTTTCTTGCTGCCTGGTTTGCGCGACGTGAAAAACCGGACGGCAATCTGTTGTGGGAATTCATTCTTCCGCTGGCGATCATTTGTCTTCCCGCCGCACTCGTGCTGGGCGAAGTCGATCTCGGGACGACGGCTCTGATTGGAGCAATGACGTTCGTTGTCATGTTTGTCGCCGGCACGAATCCGCTGTGGCTTGGCGGGCTGGCATTCGCGGGCTTGGGCGGGCTGCTCATTGTTGCGACGCAAATCTCCGAGCGCATGGGCCGGCTCTCCGCTTTTCTTCATCCGCAAAACTACAAGGACGACGCCGGGTTGCAGCAGATGCAGGCGCTAATCGCCTGGGGGAGCGGTGGAATGGATGGGCTCGGATTGGGCAACGGCCGGCAGAAGATGCTTTATCTGCCCTATGCGCACACTGATTTTATTTTCCCAATCATTGGCGAAGAACTCGGTCTGCGGTTTAGTCTTCTCGTGGTTTTCCTCTTTATCGTGATAATTGTTTGCGGTATCATGATTGCCCTGCACGCTCGTGATCGTTTCGGACTGCTGCTCGGGTGCGGGATTATTTCGCTCCTCGCGCTCCAGGCGGCGGTCAATATCGGCGTGACCACTTCACTTTTGCCTAACAAAGGGTTGCCGCTGCCGTTTATCAGCTATGGAGGTTCAAATTTGGCAGCATGTCTGTTCGGAATAGGTCTGCTGTTGAACATTTATCGCCAGGGTATTCTTGATCCGACGCCGGTGAAACGCGCCACAATGCACGCCAGAATGACACCACGCATCTGATGAAGTCGTAGCTCGCCTTACCCAATATGAATGCTGTAATCGCATGCGGAGGAACCGGCGGACACCTTTTCCCGGGCATTGCCGTGGCCGAAGTACTGCAAGACCGCGGACACGAAGTGATGCTGTTGATTTCCGAAAAGGACATCGACGCCTTGGCGCTTTCGGGCCGCACGAATTTTCTAGTCGAAAAATTGCCGACCGTGGGGCTGCCTTCGCCATTTTCGCCGGCGTTTTTTGGTTTTACTCGCCGGTTTTTCGAAAGCCTGTCCCTATGCCGGTCGCTCTATCGCAAGTTCAAACCTGATGCGATTCTCGGCATGGGCGGTTTTACTTCCACTGCGCCAGTGTTGGCCGGGCGGATCCGCGGCATAGCGACTTTTATTCACGAATCAAACGCCGTCCCTGGAAAAGCAAACCGTTGGACCGCGCGCATGGTGAATGCGGTCATGCTGGGGTTCAAGGAATGCGCACCGTTTTTTCCAAAGACCCGCACCGAAATCACGGGCACGCCGGTTCGCACTGAGCTGGTGCATTTGGATCGTGCAGATGCACGGCGCAACCTCGGATTACAAGAGAATCTTTCCACACTGCTTGTGATGGGCGGCAGCCAGGGCGCCAGCGGAATTAATCAGGCGCTGATCAAAGCGCTGCCGTTCTTGCAAGGTGTGCCGCTGCAAGTGATTCACCTCTCTGGCACGCGGGATGAACGCCTCGTTGCAGATAACTATCGTCGCGAAAATGTCCCTGCTTATGTCGGCGCCTTTCATCATCGTATGGAAGAGGTTTACAGCGCCTCCGATCTTGTTGTTGCGCGAGCGGGCGCAGCCAGTCTGGCCGAGTTCGCCTCCTTTTCGTTGCCCGGCATCCTGATTCCGTTCCCCTACGCCGCGGATGATCACCAGACGCGCAACGCAGAAATCTACGCTCACGCTGATGCGGCAATTCTTTCAAGCAGTCAGAGATCTCCGGTGAATTGCTCGCGCGCAAAATCCGCGAGCTGATGCAAAGCCCTCAACGGCTGCAGCAAATGGCGGCGAATTGTACGCGTCTTGCGCCGAAAGATGCAGCTGGCCGCGTGGCGACCACGATGGAAAAATACACGACTCATGAAGCTCGCGTCTGAACCAACTGCCGCGTCTGCCGATCCTCCATGCGAAAAAGTTCGCAGTTGCGAACCGCTGTCTGATCTGGCGCGATTTCTGACCAGCGAACAGCATCGGATTCATCTCGTCGGGGTGGCGGGAAGCGGTATGAGCGGTCTCGCGGGGCTTCTCATTGAGCTCGGGCACACAGTCAGCGGCTCCGATAAGGCCAGCACCACAGAGACCGATCGACTGCAACGCCTCGGCCTTCACTTTAATGATCAGCACCGGCCGGAGCACGCAGACACGGCGGAGATGGTGGTTTTCTCCTCGGCAATCAAAGACGACAATCCAATTCTTCTCGCCGCCCGTGATTCCGGAAAGCCGTTAATCCGCCGCGCCGAAGCCGTCGCCGCAATCATGCGCGCCAAGCGCGGCATTGTGATCGCTGGAATGCATGGCAAAACAACCACCTCCGCAATGATGGCACACGTGCTTCGCGAAGGCGGACTGCATCCCTCGCACTATGTTGGCGCGGAAATTCCAATCCTCGGCACCAACGCGCATTGGGATCCGCGCGGCGAATATTTCGTTTCCGAAGGTGACGAAAGTGATGGGACACTGCGCTTCTTTCATCCCGAGCACGCACTGATTCTGAACATTGAGGAGGAGCACCTCGATTTCTACGTCGATCTTGCAGCGATCGAAAAGGTGTTTGCGCAATTGATCGATCAAACCAGCGGAACGGTTTTTTTTAACGTGGACGATCCCAACACCGCGCGATTGTGCTCAAAACACAAACGCACGGTGTCGTACGGATTTTCCGAGCAGGCGGATTATCGTGGAATCAACGTCGAGCTGCGGCATTTTGGTTCGTCGTTCTCGGTTCGCTGTCGCGCCGAAAAACTAGGGCGAGCGAGTCTGAATGTTCCAGGAGAACACAACGTGCATAATGCCCTTGGGGTGATCGCGCTTGCCTCCGAGCTTTCGATTCCGTTCGACAAAATCACGGCATCGCTTCGGAGATTCGAACACGCGCGCCGCCGGTTTGAAATCAAATACGCAAGCGACCGGTTCTTACTCGTGGACGATTATGCGCATCATCCGACTGAAATCCGTGCCACGCTCAGCACAGCGAAATCGATTGGCCGGCGGCGGCTGGTGACAATGTTTCAGCCGCATCGTTTCTCGCGAACCAAAGCATTGTCTCGCGAATTCGGCTGCGCCTTCGACGATGCAGAACGGCTCGTGATCACGGATGTTTATCCTGCCAGCGAAACCCCGATCCCCGGAATCAGCGGCGGAACGATTGCCGACGAAATCGAACGACGCGGACATCGCGGTATCAGCTATCAGCCGCGTCTGGAATGGGTGCATCGGGACGTGGGAAATATGCTCGAATCGGGCGATCTGGTCCTGAGTTTGGGCGCTGGCAATATCCACGAACAACTGGAGATTCTTGCCGCCGATCTCGTCATCGCGGAGAAGCTAAAAGCGATCGTCGGCGAAGAGGGTGATGTTCGCCTTTACGAGCCGCTGTCGAAGCATACGACACTGCGGGTTGGCGGTCCGGCACAATTCTGGGTTGAGCCGCGAAGCGAGCAGAGTTTTGCGGAACTGATTCGTTTTTGCCGTGCTGAACATCTGCGCCTGTTCGCAATCGGACGCGGGTCGAATCTTCTTGTTCGCGAAGGAGGAATTCGCGGAGTGGTCGTTCATCCGCACGGCGGCGATTTCGAGAGAATCGACGTCGAAGCCTGCGAAATCACCGCAGGAGCAGGTGTAAAATTGCGGCAAGTTGCGTACGCGGCGCGTGCGGCAGGTCTCGGCGGACTAGAATGGATGGAGGGAATCCCGGGCGAAGTGGGAGGAGCATTGCGGATGAACGCCGGTGCGATGGGCGCGCAAACTTTCGAGAGTGTAACGCGCATTCGTTATCTTGACGCCAAAGGAAACCCGCATGTCAAAACTCGCGACGAGCTGGAAGTTTTTTACCGCCGATTTCCATTGTTGGAAAAGAATTTTGCGGTTTCAGCAACATTCCGCGGGCAACCCGCCGATCGCGCACACATTGACGGCCGTTTGCGCGAATCGCAGGAGAAACGGCGCACCACGCAGCCGGCCGCCAAAAGCGCAGGCTGCATTTTCAAAAATCCTGCGACTGTTCCGGCGGGAAAATTAGTGGATGAATTGGGCTTGAAGAACTCGCGCGTTGGAAATGCGCGCGTATCACAAGTGCACGGTAATTTTATCGTGAACGATGGCGACGCGACGGCAGCGGAAATACTTGAGTTGATCGACAACATCAAGAGAGTCGCGCGGAAAAAACGCGGGATCGAACTGGAGACCGAAGTGCAAATCGTGGGAGAAGCGGAATGACAAAACGCGGGAAATTATCAAAGAAAATTGCGGTGCTAATGGGCGGTCCCGGGTCAGAGCGCGAGGTTTCGCTTGCGACCGGGCGAGGTGTGTCGAAAGCGCTTCGCTCGTTAGGCGCCGAGGTGACGGAAATTGATGTCCACAACGAAGATTTCCAACTGCCCGAGGGTGTCGATCTTGCGTTCATTACGATCCACGGAACCTTTGGTGAAGATGGCCAGATTCAGAGAATTCTGGAGCGCCGGGGAATTGCTTATACCGGCGACGGCGTCGGCGCGAGTGAGATCGCATTCGACAAGATTCGCACAAAAGAAAAATTTCAGGAACACGGGATAACCACTCCGCCATGGGAAATCATCCACCCAGGGCAGCGACCCACGATTCCGTTGCCGATCGTGGTCAAGCCGCCACGACAAGGCTCGACGGTTGGCGTGGTCATCGTGAAAAACGAAAGCGAGATCGAGTCGGCCATTGGCGAAGCCGCAAAATATGATCGCGAATTATTGATAGAAGAATTTGTGTCCGGCCGGGAATTGACGATAGGTATCCTCGGTGACCAGGCCTTGCCCATTATCGAAATAATTCCCAAGGGCGGCTTTTACGATTTCAAGAACAAGTATCCGTTTCTCAATC
Organism: uncultured Verrucomicrobiae bacterium; assembly: GCA_963757675.1. Classification (GTDB taxonomy): domain Bacteria; phylum Verrucomicrobiota; class Verrucomicrobiia; order Chthoniobacterales; family UBA10450; genus Udaeobacter. The sequence continues at coordinate 494,924 of CAVWTH010000014.1, forward strand.
CACTAGCTGGCGGTGGAGCGGAGCATGTCTGTCCGGCAAACATCGACGCCGAAAAAACAAAGGAGATTCAGACATTGGCGCTTCGTGCGTTCCATGCGGCGGGTCTTCAGGTGTACGCGCGTGTGGATGCGATCTTAGCGGAGAACGGACAGCCATTCATTTTAGAGATCAACACCATCCCGGGAATGACCGAGGCCAGTCTGCTGCCCGAGGCGGCAGCCGCGGCGGGTATCGGATACGACGATCTTTGCGCCCGGATCATTGCGCTTTCGCGCGCCAGAACAGAAGGCAACGGATGAGTTTCAGCCAAACCCGTTCCCGAGTTCGTAATCGGCGACTGTCCAACACGCGGCAGCGGCGGCAGCAACATCTCCTCGACGTGAAAGTCCGCTCCCGCAGAGCGACGCAGAACCGGATTCGCAGCGCCATTGGCGTGCTGTGGAAAGTGGTTGTGCTCGGAGCGTTGTGCACGGGCGTTTCCATCGGGTTGCGTCAAGCTGCAAGACGCCTTTTCTTTGAGAACCCAGATTATCAAGTCAAAAGGATTGAATTGCAGACCGACGGTACCCTCCAGCGTGAGCAGGTGTTAAAAGCAACCGATCTGCATGAAGGCGAAAATATTTTTAGTGTGAACCTGGCGGAGGTCCGCGATCGCATACGACAGCTTCCCCAAGCGGACGAAGTCGAGGTCGTGCGCAAATTACCGGGCGAAATCGACATTCGCATTGTTGAACGAAGACCGGTCGCCTGGATCACAAGCGAAACGGAAATAACCGACCCATTTACGTCGGATAATGCATTTCTGGTCGGTCGACGGGGCGTTTTAATGAAGCAAAAAAAACTGTTGCCTGAATATCTGGGACTGCCGCTGATACTAGGATGCACCAGCGAATCGCTCGAATCTGGAAAGGTAATCGAATCTCCCGAAGCAAAAACAGCGCTTGAGTTGCTGAGCCTCACGGAACGCAGCGTCTTACAGACACGGTTTCAGATTCGCGACATCGACATTTCAAAAAGTTATTGCCTCGTGGTGACAGAAAAAAACCACGGCCGCGTCCTGTTTGGGTTGACCGATCTCGAAGATCAACTGCGGCGGCTGCAAGTGTTCCTTGATTATTGCGATAACACGAAGCAGGAACTGGAGACTTTGAACCTGGTGGCGCAACGAAACATCCCCGTAACGTTCACCAGTCAGGCGGCAGCGGTGATCAACGACACAATCGAGCCCGCCATGGAGCCGCGGATCATGAAGGCAATCCCGGTGCATGCGCCCGAAGGGCGGATTCCCCCGGATTCCGGCACACAGCAACCTGGATCGTCATCGCAGAAAGCGCGCGCCGGTTCTACGCCTGTCCCCAAGCCAATTCACAACCAACAGAAGAAGGCCGAGCAAAAGAATGGCTAACAACAGTTTGATGATCGGTCTTGAGATCGGCACCTCGAAGATCTGTGTGGTAGTCGGGGAGAGCCGTCCCGATGGCACGCTCAAAATCCTTGGAGTAGGCCAGGCGCCGTCTCGCGGCGTGCGAAAGGGGGAGATCGTCGATTTTGAAACGGCCATGAAATGCGTGCACGAAGCAGTTGTCGATGCCGAAACGAAAAGCGACGTCATGATTAAGAGCGTTTACGTCGCTATTGCCGGGTCACATCTGCAAAGCTTTAACAATCGCGGGTGCGTCATGCTGCCTGAGGACCGCGATGAAATTGATGAGCAGGATGTGGAGGACGTAAAAATTAATGCGCGCGAGGTGAGCATCCCTGCGCAAAACGCGTTCCTTCACTCCGTCATTCAACATTATCAGGTGGATGGCCAGCAGGGCATTCTGAACCCCGTCGGGATGCTCGGCCAGAAATTGGAAGCCGATTTTCACATCATCCACGGCGTGCGCACACGGATTCAAAACACGATTCGATGCGTGAAAGAGTTGCCGCTGGACGTGGAGGATGTTGTGTTTAGCGGGCTCGCTTCTGCGCAGGTCGTGCTCACCCAGCACGAAAAGGACCTCGGCGCGCTGGTGATTGATATGGGCGGCGGAACGACTGACTACGTGTTGTACTCTGAGGGCGCGGTGAGACAAAGCGGATGTCTGGCCGTCGGCGGCGACCACATCACCAATGATATCTCCATGGGCCTGCGCATCCCAATGGCGCGCGCGGAAAAATTAAAGACCGAAGAGGGCAGTTGCATCCTCGGAAATTGTCTCCCCGGTGAAATGATTTTGCTCAAGGACGATTCCGGCTTTGCAGGAAAAGAGATCGAGCGTGAAACGCTAAACACGATCATTCACCTGCGCCTGCGAGAAGCGTTTGAGTTGCTCAAACGCAGACTCGAAGAAGAACCGTATCTCGGTTATCTAGGCGCCGGAATCTTCATTACTGGCGGTTGCAGCCTTTTGAGCGGAATCGATCATATCGCGGCGGAAATCTTTGAAATTCCGGCGAACCTGACGCACGCGCAGACAGCCTGGGGCGTAACGTCTGCGGTGGAAAACCCCCAGTTCTCCACAGCGATTGGCTTGGTCAAGTTCGCGCAAGTCATGCACACGGACCGGCCTCCCCGAGGGTTTGGCCGAATTCTTGGAAAACTTTTCAGCGGAAAGCGATGAACCCAATGTTCAGCTTAAAGCTTCTCTGGATATTGGAATTTGGAGGTTGGAGATAAAAAAATGATTCAGCTTAACAAGAATTACAGTCTCCCAGAACGGTTGGCGGAGTTTATTCCGATCAAAATCGCCAGCGTGGGTGGTGCCGGTCTAAATGCGCTCGATCGAATCGTGCTCGACGGATTGGAGAGAGCCGATGTCGTGGCGATCAATACCGATGTGCAATCGCTGACAAGTTCGGTCGCGACACGCAAAGTGCAGCTCGGCCGCAGCGTATCGCGTGGTTTGGGTGCGGGCGGCGATCCAGAAGTTGGCTATCAGGCAGCATTGGAATCCGCGGATGAAATTCGCGAAGCGTTGGCGGATTCGCGCGTTATTTTTATTTGCGCAGGCCTCGGTGGCGGCACGGGTTCGGGTGCAGCGCCTTACGTTGCAGAAGCGGCTCGCGAATCCGGCGCCCTGGTCATCGCCTTTGTAACTCTTCCATTCGGATTCGAGGGCAAACGGAGGAACGCCCAGGCGCGAGAGGCGCTGGCGCGGCTCAGCGAGTTTGCTCATGCAGTGGTCTGCTTTGAGAACGACCGAATGGGCGATCTGACTCCACCGCAGGCGGGAATTCATCAGGCGTTCGCAATGGCGGATATCACCATCAGCCAAAGCGTTCGATCGATCGTCAACCTTATCCAGCGGCCTGGACTCATTCGCATCGGCTTCGATGATTTGCTCGCGGCTTTGCGCAACCGGAACAGCCGATGCTTGTTTGGCTACGGCGAAGCCGATTCGGACAATCGCTCGAATGATGCGCTCACGCAGGCGCTGAAAAATCCGCTGATGGATCGTGGGCGAATGTTGGCGGACGCGACACACGTGCTGGTACAAGTAGCGGGCGGACCGGGAATGACGCTGTCGGAGATCGAAATCCTCATGCAGGAGCTCGGCCGTCACGTTAGCGATCAGACCCAGATCCTCTTTGGCGCCGTCGTGGACCGACGCTTGGGAGACCGATTGAGCGTGACCATCATCAGTTCGCTCTCCGCTGAAGAGGAAGCAGTTTTGCTAGAGACACCTCCGGCACCAACCAGTGCGTCCGTACCCGCACCAGTTCGGGAGCAGTACCATCCCCCTGCACCTGAGCCGGAAATCCAGGCACAACAACCGGCGATAGAACCTACGCCTGTCGAGGAAACAATTCCGTTCGAAGAACCAATAGCGCCTGAAGCGGTGCCAGTTGCAACACCCGTCTCCATCGAAGCGCCGGTTGTCCCGATTCACAACGGAGAGCCCGAGCGCACCATGATTAAGCCGCACGACAAATCGATCTCATCGAAGGAGGAAAAAGCGTCCGCCGAAAAAACAGCAGCACCGGCAAAGCAGGAAGTCCTGCAATTTGAGCCGGTCACACGCGGTCGTTTTGAAAAAAGCGAACCGACAATCGTCGAAGGCGAAGACCTCGACGTCCCGACTTACCTGCGGAAACACATCAAAGTGAAGTGACGTTTCGCCCGCTAAGTCGTAAAAGCGTTGCGGCGTTCTCGATGCAACGGCTTAACAAATCACGTGGGGTAGGCCTACTTCTTCATTAACTCCAGCACGGCTGCCGTCATTGCCACAATCCCCGTGCGAATGGTCGGTTCGGGGACCGGCGCAAACTTACTGGAATGCAGACTCGGCAGTGGTGTTCCGGTCTTTTTGCTCTCTGCGATTTTTTCCGGCGCCACCGCACCGACGTGAAAGTCAACCGCTGGAATCGAATGGTCTGGCAAGCTATATTCGGAAAAGTCTTCGCCGCCCATGGTCGGACCCACGATTTCCACATTTTCTTCGCCTAACGACTTTTTCCAGACGGCGACGAGCCGCTTGGTGAGTTCCGGATTGTTGTAAGTTGAGGGCGTGAATTGGTCTTTCAAGACAGTCACGATCGGCGCACGATCGGGCGGAACGCCGCCGGCCGCGGCGACGCCCTTGGCGATGCGATCGATCGCAGCCAGCACGTGCTCACGGACGTCAGGCTTATACGTGCGCACCGTCAGCTGCATCTTCACTTCATCAGGAATGATGTTGTGCTTCGTGCCGCCGTGAATCGAACCGACGGTGATGACAATCGGATTGAGCGGATTGTTTTCGCGGCTCGCAATGGTCTGCCACATGTTGATCATCTCCGCTGCAAGCACGATCGGGTCCTTGGTAGTGTACGGGTACGCGCCATGCCCGCCTATGCCGCGCACGGTCACATCCACTGAATCGACATTCGCGTACGTGTAACCCTCCGTAACTCCGATGTGGCCGGTCTGCATATCGGCCTTGTCGTGAAACCCAAGCGCGAAATCCGGTTTCCCGAATTTTTGGTAGAGACCGGCATTCAGTAATGCGCGCGCGCCGCTGCCTAATTCCTCCGCCGGTTGAGCGACAAAGATAATCGTGCCGTGCCATTGATCTTTCAGTTTCGCCAGCGCACGGGCAACACCGATAAACATCGAGATATGCGCGTCATGTCCGCATGCATGCATCACGTGAACCTCTTTGCCTTCATCGTTCTTGGCGACGACCTTGCTGGCGTACGGCAGGCCGGTTTCCTCTTCAACGGGCAGGGCGTCCATGTCGGTCCGCACCAGAACTTTCGGACCATCGCCATTTTTCATGATCCCGATAACGCCGTAACTTTTTAACTTTGGATTATCGTATTTGCCGAAATCCTCAGTGACTTCGCAGCCGGCCGCCCGCAATTCCTTTGCGATCATTGCGGAGGTGCGCTGCTCCTGCGTGGATAACTCGGGGTGACTGTGAACGTCTTTGTAAATCTTTAGGAGCGACGGCAACTCCGCATCCGCAAGCGATTGCGGCGTTTGCTGCGCTACAACCAAAGGCGCAGCCCAGATCGACAGTAACGAAACCAATAACGAACGAATCTTCATTCCTGATTTATATCCACAGATTTCACAGATTGCATTTTTTTGTCATGTCGAGCGAAGTCGAGACATCTCTGGATGTTGGTCATTAAGAGATTCCTCGACTTCGCTCGGAATGACAGAAAGTTTGTTTGAGAATGGAATTTGAGAAAAACACACTGCTGTTCGGCGCGGATCCGACGCCGCGGATTGTGGCCGTTGAGCTAGGCGAAAGCGGCACCGTTCGCGTGCATCGCCGGGAAACAAATGGATCGACAGTCACCGACGTAGAGCCATTCCACCCGTTTGTGTGGGCCGACTCGGACGTTGTCGATCTTGGCATCGAGACGGAAAAACTTCGGGGCGATCTGAAGTACGCCTGGCTGATCACAGTCGATAGCTGGAAGGAATTGATTGCGCTCCGCAACGGACTCAAAAATGCCGGGCGCGATTTCTTCGCATTCACCGATCCGGTTCAGCATTACCTCACCGCGACGGGCCGCACGTTGTTCAAAGAACTCGCGTTCGAGGAGCTCAAACGAATGCAGATCGAAGTCCTAGCTGTAGCCGGGGGCGGTGACCCCGGCAAAGACGACCACATCATGAGCATCGCGCTGTCGGACAACACCGGCTGGGAAGAGTTGGTCGTTGTCGATCCGAACAAGCTCGAGGAGTCGGAACGCGCCGCGCTGAAACGCCTGACGAATCTGATTAAAGAACGCGATCCGGACGTAATCGAAGGTCACGATTTGTTTCGCGTGCATCTGCCGCTGCTCGTTGGCCGCGCCAAGAAATTGAAAACGAAACTTGATTGGGGACGCAGCGGCGGCTTTCTGCGCTCGCGTCCGTCACGGCTGCAAATTGCGGAGAAGACCATCGATTATCCGAAGTTCACAATCGATGGCCGGCATTTCGTCGACACGTTTTTGCTGGCGCAATTCTACGACGTCGGAATGCGTTCTCTCGCGGGCTTCGAACGAACGGATGTCGCCCGGCATTTCGACCTGTGCGATAGCTCGCAAATTTCAGGGCTCACTGGAAAGGAATTGCATCGCGCGTACCTGGGCGATTCGGAGATGTTCCGGCGACGCGCGTTGTGTGGTGTTCGGGAAACACGCGCCTTATCGGACCTATTGAGCCAGAGCTATTTCATCCAGGCGCAAATCTTTCCTTACAATTACCAGGACGTCATCGTCCGCGGCAACGCCACGCGCATCAACGCCCTGTTTCTGCGTGAGTATTTTCGCCAGAGACATTCCATTCCCGAACTGCCGATGCCGCGCGCGTTCGAAGGCGGTTACACCGACATCTTCTTCACCGGTGTGACGCACAACGTGTGGCACTGCGACGTCGCCTCGCTGTATCCGTCTATTATGCTGCAGTTCGACTGTTTTCCCACGACTGACGAACTGCAAATCTTTCGGCATTTGCTTACCGATCTGCGTAGCTTCCGGCTCGAAGCCAAAGCCAGGATGCGAGCGGAACAAAATCCCGCCAAACAACATCATCTCCAGGCGCTGCACAACACGTTCAAAATCCTGCTCAACAGCTTCTATGGTTATCTCGGGTTCGCGCAGGGACATTTCGCTGACTTCGACGCCGCCGCGCGTGTGACGCAGATCGGACGCGATCTGCTTAAGAAAATGATCGACTGGCTCAATGCACATGGCGCGCAGGTCATCGAGGTCGATACCGACGGAATTTATTTCGTACCACCTGCTTCTGTAACCGGCAGGCGCTGACGCCAGCCGCAATCGAACGCCCAAGCAACCGGGGTCAACGCCCCCGGCTACAGCTATCGAACAGTTGCAGAAAGGTCTGGCAGCAGAATTGCCGGCCGGGATTGATGTCGAAATCGATGAGCAATTCGACGCGATGTTCAGTTACAAGGCGAAGAACTACGCGCTGCTTACGAAAGAGCGGCGATGTAATCATCAAAGGCGGTGCGCTCAAGTCGCGTGGACTCGAAAAATTCCAGCGCGTTTTCCTCGAGGAAATGATCAAGCTCATTATGCAGGAAAAACCGGAAGCGATCGGCGACCTCCGAAACGATTTCGAGCGAAAAATTCGCAACCGCGAATGGAACATCGACATGCTGATGAAGACCGACACGCTCCAGGATTCACTCGACAAATATCGGGCCAAGATCGCTGGCTCAGCGCGTAATCGCGCCGCCGCCTACGAGTTGGCTCTGGCCAGCGGCCGCAATTACAGACCGGGCGATCAGATCAGCTATTACATCAAAGCGACGCCGAAAAAGGTTGCCGCCTATGAAGCCGCCAAACCGGCCAGCGAATTCGATCCCGAAAACCGCGATGAAAATATCGATTACTATGTGGCCAAGCTCGACGACCTGATGAAGAAATTCAGTGGCTTGACCAAGACAGCATCAACACCAAAACAGGAAAACCTCGCATTATAGTCATGAATAGAAACCTCCTCGTATTCTTAACGGCACTCACGGTTGCGACGCATTGCGGCGCCACAGCGACCGATGATCACGCAGACATCAAAGCCGAAATCACGAAGCGCCACGATGAGGCGGTGAAGCGGTTGCAGGATTGGATTGGCCAGGTGTCGATCGCGGCGGAGAACCGCGGTTATCCGGAAGGCGCGGAGTACATGGCCAAGCTCGCGCGCGATGCGGGATTTCAGCAGGCGACGGTGATCAACACCGACGGCAAGCCGGGCGTGTTCGCCACGCTTGATGCCGGCGCGCCGAAAACAGTCGGGCTTTACTTCATGTACGATGTGAAACAGTTCGACCCGTCCGAGTGGTCGTCGCCGCCGACGGAAGCGCGAATCGTGGAAAAGCCGCCGCTCGGCAAGGTGATGATTGGTCGTGGCGCGGTGAATCAGAAAGGGCCCGAAGCGGCGTTCCTTGCGGCACTGCATGCAATTCGCGGCGCGGGGAAGAAGATGCCGGTGAATCTGGTGTTGGTGGCCGAAGGCGAAGAGGAGATCGGTTCGCCGCACATCCCGCAACTCGTTAGGCGTCCCGAGGTGCTTGCGGCGCTCAAGAAGTGTGTCGGCGTATTCATGCCGTTTGCGGCGCAGGACCTGGACGGAATCGTCACGGTGAACCTGGGCTCGAAAGGCGTGATCGAACTCGAGCTTGTATCGAGCGGTGAAAAATGGGGACGCGGTCCGGCAAAGGACATTCACTCCTCGCTCAAGGCGATGGTGGACAGTCCAGCGTGGCATTTGGTTAAAGCGCTCAACACGCTCGTTTCCGACGACGGCAACGAGATTATGATCGATAATTACCCGAAGCCGCTTCCGCTAAGCCCGGAAGAAAAAGCGATGATCGAAAAAGTGTCGAAGGTGCGCAGCGAAGCGCAGGCGAAGAAGCAATTCAGCGTCCAGCATTGGATCAACGATTTGCCATGGGAGCAGGCGAACGAACGGCTCGAATCGCAGCCGACCGTGAACATCGAAGGACTGGTCGGCGGCTACACAGGGCCCGGTGGCAAAACAATTCTGCCGCATCGCGCCGTCGCGAAGATCGATATGCGTCTCGTGCCTGATATGAAAGCCGCCGACGCGCTCGCTGCTTTAAAGGCGCATCTGGCGAAGCGCGGTTTCGGCGACATCGAAGTGAACATGACCGGCGGTTACGATCCGACGGCCACGTCGAAAGATTCCGCGCTGATCCAGGCGCAGTTGGCGACCTACAAGAAGTTCGGAATCGACGCGTTGCTCTGGCCGCGCAACGCCGGCTCGTATCCCGGTTACGTTTTACAGGCGAACCGCTCAAGCTGGCCGCAGGCCATTTCGGACTGGGTCACGGCAGCGGCGCGCACGCGCCGGATGAGTATTACATCATCGAATCGGCGAACCCGAAGATTCAAGGATTCGATGGCGCGGCGATGTCGTTCGTCGAATATCTGTACGAATTGGCGAAGTAGCATGATGGAATCAAATCGGTGTCCGAGCACGGAATTCACTTTGTGTTGTCGTAACGTCGTAACGATTTCGCCAAGCGAGTTCGGCGAAATAATCGTTCATCTGTGGCGGCAGTCGTGCCGGCCGCGCTCAATCTTATCTTTGCAGGCGACACGCCTGCCTCTACAGCAATTTTGCCTCCAGATTAATCTGCGTGCCGGCGAGAGCGACTGAGACCGGGCAGGTTTTCTTTGGTAGCTCGGCTTGCTCACGAAATTTTGCTTCGTCGATTCCTGGAACTTCGGCTTCGGTTTTCAAGTCGATTGTCGTGATTTTTGGACCGCCGCCGGCCATTTCGAGTTTCACGGTTGCAGTGGTGCTGATGCGTTTGGCGGGATGGCCGGCCTTTTCCAGGTTGGCCGAGAGCGCCATCGAATAGCAGCCCGCCTCAGCGGCGCCAATGAGTTCCTCGGGATTTGTCCCTTTTCCTTCCTCAAAGCGGGATGAAAATGAGTAAGGCCCATCGAATGCGCCGCTGCCGAGTTTCATTGTTCCCCTGCCCTCTTTGAGAGTGCCTTCCCATACCGCCGATCCAGTTCGTGTTGCCATTGTTTTGTCTCCTTTAGTTGTTGATTGATTACGAGTCGCGTTGACTCAGACGCGCGCAATGCTTTTCGAGCTTAAAAAAGCCGGTGTAGCGGCGCTTGTGTCAAGCGCCGAGCTCGGAATGAAGGGAGCTCGCCACGGCGCTCTCTACAACTCACGCTGCTTCAGGCGCGGCAGCGCCGGGCAAGGGCCCGGTCTGATCGCCCTTTACTTCAGCGAGCTGGCGTTCTTTGCGCCCCAGCCAGATGCTAAGAACGCACCAGATTGCTCCAATCGGAACTGCCACCCACGAAATGCCGACCAGTCCCAGGCCAAACCACCGCATCAACGGATAGGACCACGCACCGATTTGATCGCCAACGCGGTAGCCGAATGTGTCGATGAGGCTCTTGGCTTTGTATTTGTCCTCTCTCCGCAAGACAGTGAAGAGAACTTCGCGCGCAGGGCGAAGTAGGGCGAAGCCTGCGGCCCGTCGCATAATCTGGAACGTCGCAAGCACAGTGAGAACCGGTGCGAAACCGATCGCGGCAAACCCGACCGCGCTCAAAAGCGGCATGAGCACCAGTGTGATTCCAACTCCAAACCATTTCATTAGACGGCCGGTCAGGAAAATCTGAATCAGCACCGTAATCGTGTTCACCGCGATATCGATGTTCGCCAGGAACGACGTGCGCGCGGCGCGGTCCTGCAGCTGATGTTGAGTAAGATCGGCTTGCTGAAAATACGCCCACGTGTTGGTAAGCGTGTAGATCATGAGAAACGCCGCGAGACCAAGTAAGTAGGGAGATCGAGCAATGTGCGTCGCGCCTTCCCAGAATTTGCCGCCGATTGGTTGCTCACTTCGCTTCTCGTCCGTCCGAAAATCGCCGGGAAATCTGCGTACACATTGCGCAGCAATCTCCAACATGACCGCTGTGATGAGGAGGAAGAGTCCGGTGCTCAGCTTTCCGGCGAGCGAACTTGTAACAAGACCACCAGCGATTCCGCCGATCGATCCGCCGACAGCAATAAATCCGAAAAGCCGTTTGCCTTGCTCCGGTGTGAAAACGTCAGCCATTAACGACCAAAACATTGTTGTGGCGAAAAGATTGAAGACGCTGACCCAGATGAAAAATATGGGCGCAAGGACCGCGCGTTCCTGCGCGGCTGGCATCCAGCGCATGAGGAGGAAGAAAACAAAAAGGTTCGCGATGGCGAAACGGTACGCGATCGGGATAAACCGCCTCCGCGACATGCGCGTGACCAGAGCGGCATAAAGCGCATTCGCGATTAGCATGCCGATCAGCGTGCCAGTGTACATCCACGGTAGATTTTCAACGCCGCGGTCGGCGCCGATCTCGTCACGGATCGGCCGGATAACGTAATAACCGCCGAGAACGACAAAGTTGAAAACGAACGCCAGCAGCAGCGCGCGAAGCTCGTTCGGTTTTACATCAACGATTTTCGAGAAGATGCGTTTCCAATCAAACGATGTCAATCTGGAGGAACGACGAAGCCGAAGAATTCATTCTTCTTGAGTCTCCGGGACTCCTGACTCGTCATTTATTGGCCTTTTGGTTCCACGCGGCAAGGACTTCCGTTTCGCGCTGCTGGCGAGAGGCCAGCTTTCGGATGCGATTGGCGCTCTTGCGGGAGCGACTTAAACCACGCGAGCGTGTCGCGCGCCGTGACGTCGAGCGGTCGAAACGTCAGCCCCTTACTGAACGCGCGATTGATGTTTGTCCGCAGCAACCGCGCTCCCTTTCCCCGTCCAAACTGGCATGTCCGACCACGGCTGCACTTTTTGCTCGGTCAAAAATTCCTCGCTCACCCAGGTAAACTTCGCGTCCGACTTCAACGCGCCTTTAATTCCGTCGAGCATTCCGCCAATCCCAAGCGGTTTGGCCGGGCCGGTTGCATTGTAAATTCCGGTCTCTCGACCCTCCACCATGCGAATGGTCCACTCGGCAAGATCACGCGCATCGATGAACTGAACCGGATCATCCGGCGTCCCCGGCGCGAGCACGTCGCCGCCGCGATCGATCCGCACTGGCCAGTACGTGAAGCGGTCGGTTTCATCTCGCGGGCCGACGATGAGCCCCGGCCGAATGACCAACGTTTTGCCGGGAAACCATTTCTCAGCTTCGCGTTCCGAGAGCACCTTTAGTGGCCCATACGTTTTGAACCCGGAGGCACGCACTGCCTCAATCGTTTCTTTGTACGGATCTGGCCCTTCATATTTTTCCGTGGGCGCGTTTTCATCAGGCCCCTGTTTCGGCTCGCCATAAACGGAGATCGTCGAAATGAAAACGTAGCGATCAACATTTCCTTTGAGCACCTGTGCCGCGTCGCGCACCCAGGCGGGCAGCATAGTGGGATTATCAATCACCACGTCCCATTGCCGGTTCTTCAGCGCGTCAAGGTTCCCGTTGCGATCGCCGATAAGTTGCTCGACTTCGCCAGGCAATTCGCCGGGATGCGTTTTGCCCCGATTGAAAGTGGTTACTTTGTGTCCGCGACTGAGCGCATATCGCACTTCATATGGTCCGATGAATCCGGTACCGCCGAGAATCAGAATGCGCATCGGTGCTGGCGTTTTCTCCGCGAACAAAGATGTCGGAGTCGCTCGGGACGCAAGCGCGCCCGCAGCGGATAGTTTGATGAAACGACGGCGATTCATCGGGGTATATACCAATTGTTGTAGGGCGTCTGTGCCAGACGCCATTGGCGTTTCGCAGGACGGAGCCAGCGGGAGCTGAGCGACATCGACGGGAAGCCCGAAGGGTGAGCGAGTTGGCGCGAGCGAATCAAACGCCCTACGATTCACAGATGACGAGACGTGAAGCTGCGAAAGTGATTGGAGGCACGGCGGCTACCTTGATTTTGCCGATAAGCGCCCAAGGGAAGCGCGAATTATCAGCAATGCTAACGCGCAGCATTCCGTCCTCCAGCGAGAAACTCCCAGTGATCGGGCTCGGAACATGGCAGGCGTTCGATGTTAGTCTTACCGCGGACATTCGGAAACAGCTCGAAGACGTTCTGTCGCTCTTTGTAAAGCTCGGCGGCCGTGTCATCGATTCGTCGCCGATGTACGGTCGCGCCGAGGAAGTGATCGGCGAGCTCACCTCTGCGCTTGGGATTCGGGAGAAGCTGTTTCTCGCGACCAAAGTTTGGACTCGCGGTAAGCAGAGCGGAGTTCAGTCCATCGAACGTTCGATGGCCCTTTGGCGTACGAACCGAATCGACCTGATGCAGGTGCATAATCTAGTCGACGTGAATACACAGCTTGCGACGCTGCGAGAATGGAAACAGCAGGGGCGAATTCGCTATATCGGAATCACACATTATGAGTCCGGAGCTTTGAGCGAAATTGAGAAGCTGATGCGGAGCGAGACGTTCGACTTCCTCCAGATCAATTATTCGCTGATGGAGCCCGAAGCCGAAGAGCGAGTTCTGCCGCTGGCGCAGGAGCGCGGGATCGCGGTGATCGCTAATCGTCCGCTTGGAGCCGGCGATCTCTTCGGCAAAGTACGTTCGAAACCGCTGCCCGATTGGGCGACCGACTTTGATTGTCACTCCTGGGCGCAATTTTTCTTGAAATGGATCGTGGCAAACCCGGCAATCACATGCATCATCCCAGCAACGAATAAACCGCACCATCTCGAGGACAATATGCAGGGCGGAGTCGGCCGGCTGCCCGATGCAAAGATGCGCGGACGCATGATGGAATTGGTATCATCGCTATAGCTCTGAAGGGCCTTCGTACATCCGGCGCATGTCAAAAGAAAAAATTTCTTGCTGCGAAAAAATCAGTTGCGATTCGGGCCGATTTACCGGATAGAACGCGCTCTCCATGCGAAAACTTCTCACACTCACGCTTGTACTTTTCGGATGCGCGACGTTTTGTCCCCGTCCGGCTCTTGCGCTGAACTTTTCGGCGCCGAACCCGAAATTCAATTACACGGATCGTTCCGGCAAAAAGCAATCCGTCGAAGTTGTAGACAAATATTATCCAAAGAAGATCGTTCACCCATTCGCGAAAGTGGATCCGCAGATTGATCCAAAATTGCGCCGGGCTGCTACCATTGCCGAGGAGCGCGCACGCGCGCACTCGCTGTCCAAGTGCTGGCGTTTCGTTAAAGAAGCGCTCGTCGCCGCAGGCGTAGTGAAGTCACGGCCGCAAACAACTCTGGCGAAACAAGCCGGCCGTGAGCTTGTAAATAATTACGGCTTCAAAAAGCTCCCTGTCTCAAATCCATACGACGCACCCGTCGGATCGGTGTTGGTCTATGGTGCCAAACGTGCGCCGGGGCACGTGGAAATCCGGACTGAGACTGGCTTCGTCAGCGATTTTCGCTCAAAGACCCCATCGCGGCGTCCATTGATTGGCGTCTTCGCCAAGAGTTAGTTTGAAATCGCGCCTGCGGCGAATGACATCGTCTTCGGAGAAACCGATCTCCACCTAAACAACGATGGAACGCGTTGTCCTCAACGCGTTGCACACGCAGCTTTGCCGCCTGACTGTTCAGGCCATGAGCATCCGCATCGCCATGTGGTCCGGGCCGCGCAATATCTCGACCGCGATGATGCGCGCCTGGGGCAACCGAGATGACGCCACCGTCATCGACGAGCCGTTTTACGCGTTTTACTTGCAGGCCACTGGTATACAGCATCCCGGAGCGGATGAAGTAATCGCCAACGGCGAAACCGATTGGCGGAAGGTCGTTGCGTACCTCACCGGACCGGTTCCAAACGGTAAACGGATTTTTTTTCAGAAGCAGATGACCCACCATCTTCTGCCCGAAATCGATCGCGAATGGTTAGGCTCGGTGACGAATTGCTTTCTCATTCGCGATCCACGCGAAGTAATTGGTTCTTATGTCAAAAAGCGAGGTGAACCGGCACTCGAGGACCTCGGTTTCGTGCAGCAGGTGGAAATTTTTGATTTCGTGCGCGCACAGACGAACACGGTTCCATCTGTTGTAGATGCCAAAGACGTGCTGCAAGATCCGGAGCGGATGTTACGACTGCTCTGTAATGCCGTTGGCGTCGAGTTTGACAAGTCGATGCTGTCCTGGCCACCAGGTTTGCGTGACACGGACGGGATCTGGGCGAAGCATTGGTACGATGAGGTGGCCAAAACAAGCTCCTTTCAGCCGTATCGTGCAACTGACAGCGAAGTGCCGGAGCGATTGCGTGATATTTACCAACGCTGCCGCGAGTGTTATGAGCAACTTTATGAACACCGGCTGCATTGAAGATCGCGCACAAGGAAGACAACGGCGGACAACATCATTGAAATGACATTTTCTTTGTGTTCGTAGCGGACGCGGTGCGAGGTAAATCAGATGCTTCAGAAATTTGACGAACGAAACCGGAACCTGATCGTGAACATCAATGGAGAATTGATGCACCGCGACAAGGCCGGTGTCAGCCCGTTCGACTCGGCGGTACAAGGGGGTGACGCTGTGTGGGAAGGACTGCGACTCTACAACGGTCGGATCTTCAAACTTCACGAACATCTCGACCGACTGGAGCGTTCCGCGCGCGCCTTGTTCTTCTCCGAAATTCCGCCGCGGGAAAGAATCATCGATGAAATTAAACGCACGCTCGCTGCAAATAAGATGCGCGACGGGGTGCACATTCGGCTCACGCTCACCCGGGGCGTGAAGATCACGTCGGGAATGGACCCGCGGCTCAACCAGAGCGCGCCGACCTTGATCGTGCTCGCCGAACACAAGCCACCTGTTTACGCGAAGACGGGATTGAGCTTGATCACCAGTAAAATCCGCCGTCCCCCGCCCGAACGTCTTGGATGCGCGAATTCATCATGCGAACCTGTTGAACTCGATTTTAGCAAAAATCGAAGCGAACAATGCCGGCGCAGACGACGCGCTCATGCTCGACACACGCGGTTTCGTCGCTGAGACGAATGCGACGCACGTGTTCATCGTGCGCGACCACGACGTGGCAACAAGCCGCGTTGTAGCATGTCCGGAGGGAATAACTCGCGCGACGGTGATCGAGATTTGTGCTGCTGAGAAGATTCGTTGCATCGAAACGGATCTGTCAGTCGTGGATGTTTATAGCGCGCATGAAATGTTTTGCACGGGCACGATGGGTGAATTAGCCGGTGTAATCAGAATCGACAATCGCCAGATCGGAGATGGCAACACCGGTCCGATGACAAAACGACTGAGCGACCTCTACGTGCAACGGACAGCGACTGAAGGGGTGCAGGTCGTGGATATGTAAGGAGTTTCAGTCGTTTTCTATCACAGCTGTTGCGCCGGCTTGATCAAGCCCAGCAAGATCGCGACAGGAATAGAGGTGTAGCCGATAAACAGAAGCCAGGCGAAGATTCGGCCGCCGAGCGCGAAACGCGGTGCGAGCTTTTTGTCATTCAATCCAAGCGATTGAAAAAAGCTCGACGAGCCGTGGCTCAAATGAAGGGCGAGCAGAAAGAGGCCGAGCACGTAAAAAGCGGACACGTAGTAGTTTTGAAATCCGTACACCATCATGGAGTAAACGTCGTAATGTCCGAGAGGATCCGCCTTGAGCAGACCAAAACGCGGATCGGTGACTCGCACTGTAAAATGCGCCAGGTGGTAGACGATAAAGGCAAATACAATCAAACCGCTCATCACCATATGTCGCGAGGCGAAGTCTGCTTTGACGTAGTGCCTGTCGATGTAGTCCGCGGGCCGCGCGCGGCGGTTTTCAATCGCCAATCGAATCGTGACGTAGATGTGAATGATGACCGTCGCGAGCAGGAAAAAGCGGACTGCCCAAAGCAATGGCCCGAGATCGCGCAAATGTTGCGAGTAACCGTTGATCCAATCCGGACCGAGAAAAATTTGCAAATTGCCGAGAAGATGTCCGACAACGAAAAGAATCAAAATGACGCCGGTGACGGCAACGATCATCTTCTTGCCAACGGACGAACGATAAAAAGCGGCGAAAATGTTCACGAGAAATTTGGCGCGCCGCGAAGCACGCCGCACGCCCCTGAGATTATAAACACTGGTCGGAGCGTCAAGGCTGTAGCTGTTAGCAGACGCTCCAAGGGTCTGAAATAGCGTCCGAGTATGGAGACTCGAATAAGTAATGTTTTACTTCGGTTTACGTAGGATATAATTGGCGACCTGATGCCGAACAGCCAAGAGCCTCAGACGGTTTTGCGAAATATCCCCGGGCTTGGAGAGGAGCGTTCGACAGCGAGGACCGACCCCGTGGCCACGAGCGGCCTCCGCACTGGTTTCTGGTCGCACTTTCTCCACCACGAATGGTCATCGGCTGCGCTGTATCTCTTTTTAGATGTAGTGATCTGGGTCGCCATTTATCGAATCGTAGGCTGGTTCCGGTATGACGCATTTTATGCCACGCCGTTCCAGTTCTTTATCATTAATCTTATTCAGCTCGGTGTGATCGTGGCAGCGCTGTACTTTGTGGGCGGTTACGATCGGACAGTCGAGAAACTCACTCTCGGCTATGCCGCCGAGCACATCCTTGCGATCACAGCAGCGGCCGTGGTCAGCACGATGTTGATTTATTCCGCAGCGACTTTTGATCAGACGATGAAACCCAGTCGCGGCGTGCTGCTTTTGAGCTTCGCCATTTTTCTGCCGCTGTCGCTAGCCTATCGCCGGTGGATTCGGCAATATGTGGTTGCCAGCAGTGCAAACCGGTCATTTCTCGTCATCGGTGGCGACGCTGCAGCGGCGCGTTTTTACGAGGCCTACAAGAAGTCTTCGAACGGCCAGCAACTGGAGTTCGTGGATACAAATGAAGAGCGCGTGGGCCAGCCCGTGGCGGGTGAGGGATCGCCGATCGTGCAGGGAAATCTCGCAGCGAAGTTACAAAGTCTCAGCATCCGGTATAGCGGCATCATCCTCGCCGAGCGAGCGAGTTCCCTCGACACGCGACTACTGGAACGCCTTGTGCACGCACAATTCCAGGAAACGCGTGTTTATACTTTGGAATCCTTCTATGAAACTCAGTGGCGTTATCTTCCGCTGGGAATTGTCGATCCATTCTGGCCACTCCAGACCGGGTTTCAACTGGCGCGCACTTCTCCGTATCATTACCTGAAACGGCTTTTCGATATTGTTGCGTCAGCTACAGCGCTGGTCATTTGTTCGCCGCTCTTCATTCTTGTTGCTCTCTTCATCTGGCTAGAGGACGGCGCTCCGGTCTTATTCAGACAGGAACGAGTCGGACGCGACGGGAAACGTTTCGTTCTTTTCAAATTTCGGACAATGCGCCGACGCGCGGATGAGGCGGACGACGACATGTATACTCGCGAAGGCGATCGTCGAGTGACGCGCGCGGGGCGGTGGCTGCGAAAGCTTCGTCTCGATGAGTTACCGCAGCTTTGGAACGCCCTGAAAGGCGACATCAGCCTGATTGGTCCGCGAGCTGAGTGGAGCAAGTGCGCCGAACGGTACGAGCAAAGCATCCCGTTCTATCATTTTCGGCATTTAGTGAAGCCGGGGATCACCGGATGGGCGCAGGTAAATTATCCCTATGGCGAGAGCGACGAGGACGCGGTCGAGAAACTAAAATACGACCTCTATTATATCCGCCATTACTCACTGAAGCTGGATGCCATGATCGTTTTGAAGACATTGTATACAATGCTTTTTGGGAAGGGACGTTGAAGTAAGAAGGGGTGCTCGGTTAACCGAATTTTTAAGTTCCGACCTGTGATTCCTCATATCTTTCGCAACGCGTCTCGCTGGTTTTTTTTTGCTGCGCTTGCTTACGCGCCGTGGGCGTACGGCGCTACAACGTCAGTAAGTATCGAAGCAACCAACTGGATCCTACTAACTGCACTCGTCCTTTGGGGTGCCGAGTTGCTCACCAGTGGACGGCGACCGCAATTTCCGCCGCTTCTTCTCTTACTGGCCGGGATATTGATGTTTGTGGGAGGGTGGATGGCTTTAAACGCGAAATCCTTCTACGACTCCGAATTTTCTTTTTTCGTACCGCTGCGCAACTTCGTGCCGCCTTTGCCTGGCTCCGTCGATTATGCGATCAGCGGCGCTTGGATCGTCCGGGGCGGATTGCTGTTGGCGACCATGTTGTTCGTCTCAGACTTGTCCCAGAGCAGCCGATGGTTGCTCCGTCTGTGGTATGTGATTGGACTGGTAGGCGGCTCGATAGCGTTTCTGGGTTTGCTTCAGAAAGCAACCGGGGCGCAGATGATCTTCTGGCAACCGCCGCCCCCACCGGAGTTCGGTGTTACCACATTTTTCGCAACCTATTTTTACCACGGCAACGCTGGTGCGTTTTTGAATCTGGTGTGGCCGTTGAGCGCTGGTCTCGTTATACGGGCATTTGCGAGCCGATCTCAGCCGGGGCTGCGCGCACTGTGGGTCATCATTTTTATTTTAACGATAGCGGCAGTACTGGCGAACACCTCGCGCATGGCCCAGCTAGTGGCGCTCTTATTGCTGGTTGTCATCTGTGTCCATTTTGGACCGGCGCTTCTGCGAAAGTTGCCTGGTGCGCAGAAGAGCGTCGCCATGGCCGGGGCGTTTGCTATTGTTTTGGCGCTTATTGCGCTCGCTCAGGCCACGCATTTGGAGCAACCGCTTAACCGCTGGCAATCGGTGGGCGAACGAATTCCTGCCGACGCGCGCTGGCAAGCTTCGCGTGTGGCATTGAGTGCGCTGCCGGGCGCCGGATTCTTCGGGTCTGGGCCAGGAACATTTCGAGTCGTGTTCCCAGGCTACAACATCGGGTCGAGCCACCCGGTCCCGGGCACCTGGAGGTTTTTACACCAGGATTACCTGCAGACTGTTCTGGAATGGGGATGGCTGGGGAGCATTCTCTGGGCCCTGATTTTCTTCGGCGGAATAGCGGTCGGAATTCGTAGTTACAATATGGATGCCAAGCGAGACTGGATGCCGCGGCGACGCGTGCTGCAACCTCTGGCTATCATAGCGCTCGCTGGAGTCGCGCTGCATGCGCTGGTCGACTTTCCATTTCAGATCGAGTCGATCCAACTGTATATCGCAACCTATCTGGGCCTGTGCTGGGGCAGCAGCTTATGGTACCAGCGGTCTGAATCGAGACGTTACAGTTCAGAGGCTGCGGTTATTACTAAGCACCGCTAAATCTAGGCTCCGTTACCTTGATGATCGGAGCCGTGCGTTCGACCGTAACTTCTGGAATACGCACCTTCTCCCTTACCGTAACCATGTGTCGAATAATGATAATAATAACCAACACCACCGCTGCGTCGCAATCGATTCAATACCAGACCTGCCGGGCGAATCCCTGATTTTGCCAGCAAGGAAATTGCCCGTCGGACTGCCTGGCGAGGCGTTTTTGCGGCTCGAACGACAATGCACAATGTCTGGACATGTGGCGTCATTAGAAGCGTATCGCTAACTGCCAGGATCGGAGCGCTATCGATCACGACACGATCAAAGAGCGCGGCAGCCTCAGCAATCAAGCGCCCGAAGAACGGACCGGCAAGAATTTCAGCCGGATTGGGCGAGCGCCGTCCACCCGCGAGAACGGCAAGCTGACCTCCGGTCGCCGTGAGAATATTCCCAGTGACTGCAATGTTTTCATCGACGATCTGGATTTCACCTGCGGGAATTTGGCGCGCGGCTGACGCCACATCGGCTTCACCCAAAAGGCAATCGATGACTCCAGGTTCACTGTCCTCGTCAGAATTATTTTTGACGGCAGGGAAACGGAATATCTTGTGCAGGGTTGGCCGACGCAGATCGCCATCAATGAGAAGCACGCGATAACCCTGCTGGGCCAGCGCAAGCGAATAATTGGCGCTGGTGAAGCTTTTTCCTTCGTTCGGCACAGCGCTCGTAAAAAGGGACACTTTGCGCTCCGCTTCCGGTCCTAACAGGGCAAGGGCAGCGCGCAGGTTGCGAAAGGCTTCAGCCGCCGGACTTTCGGGAGTTTCGACGACCACCCGGTAGGTTGAACTACCAAATGCTCTTTTGCTTCTCCGTTTCAAACGGCTCACGGGTCCGTCGTCAGTGGTCTCAGGGACAGCCGCGAACACGGGCAACCCAATTGTGCTTTCGGCCTGATCAACCGTTTTAATTGAACGATCCAGGGCATCCGCACCAAAAACGAATCCCAGACCGACAACCAGACCTCCCAGCAGTCCCAGAAAGATTGTTCTCGTAGGGCGCGGACTAACAGGTGACTGCGGGAGCGGCGAATGCTCAATTACGCTGACTGCATTCGCTTTTACATCTTTGGTCAAGCTCGTTTCTTTTATTTGACGAATGACGCTTTCGTATAGCGCACGATCGGTTTCGGCTTGCCGCGCCAACTCCTGCCATCCGATAGCTGTGCGATTAAGCGCGACCGCGACACCCTGCTGGTCTTGTAATGCTTTTTGGAGGCTGACCTCTGTGGCCTTGGTCTGTTCGATGGCGTTACGCAGGATCGCAGGCTGCGCCAGCACGGCTTCGCGAAGCTTCTTCTTCGCGTCCGCAAGCGAAGCTTTGGCAGCAATCATTTTGGGATGTTTATCCTTGTATCGCAGGGCGTAAGTGGTAATCGCAGCTTCGATCTGCGTAACAGTGCGCCGCGCTTCCGTCACCATCGCCGCAGCGGAGATACTCGGGACTTCAAGCAAGGCGTCGACGTTATCGCCGTCCCGTTGGATTTGCTCGAGCTCGCCTTCTAGGCGAATCCGGTCGGCCTTTGCTGCGGTTAGTTTACTGTTCAGATCTTGCAGCTTGTCTTCCACCAAGCCGCCACGCGTTCCGCCGCCACCTGCCCCCGAGCCCTGTTGTGAACCTGTGGCAGCTGTGCCGCCGCCAAGTTGCAATGCATCCGGATGAGACGCCTTGTAATCTGCTACGGCCGCTTCGCTTTTTTGCAGGTTCGTTTTCAACCGCTCTTCTTCTTCGAGCAAATACCGCAACGCCTCTTCACTAAGCGAGGCGTGCCGCTCGATTGAGTTACGGATGTATTCCCGACCGACTGCTTCGGCGAGACGCTGTGCCATCACCGGATCGGGATGCGTCGCGTACAAATCGATCAGGCGAGTTCCGCGGCGAATCGTTGGTCTTACCATGCCGGCCATTGCCCGGCCCAATGCTTCCTCTAGCGGAGTGAATGTTGTACCGCCACTTGCGCTCTGAGTTTTCGTTCCAGCCTGCGGCGTTTCGGTGCGGGGCGTCGGGCTGGAGTTCTTCTCGGGCACGATGCTTTGACCCAAAAGCGCGCGTCCACCGTCTGCCGCCAGACCTTCCGAGCGCACGACTCTCGAAAGCAAAGTTTGGTTCGTCAGATTCTGTTCAATGGTCCGCAACGCCTCCTGGCTTGCCAGAAACATCGACCTCATGCGCGTTGTGGAATCGTCCGTAGGAAGGAACGTCGGTTCCTGAAATTCCACTTCCAATACGGTGTGTCCCTGGTAAAGCTTCGGCGTCCGCGCGAGATAACCGAGTGCGAGGAAAAGGCCGGCGAGAACGCAGATCGCCACGATCCAAATGCGTTCCACAAGAGAATGCCAGAACCGACGGAAATCGAATCTCTGCAGTCCCTCGGAGTAGTGTCCGGTCAAATCAGACAAAA
Source organism: uncultured Verrucomicrobiae bacterium (assembly GCA_963757675.1). GTDB lineage: Bacteria > Verrucomicrobiota > Verrucomicrobiia > Chthoniobacterales > UBA10450 > Udaeobacter. The sequence continues at coordinate 517,452 of CAVWTH010000014.1, forward strand.
CCGGCTTCTCCGAATTTGGGGAAACGATCGTGCCGATCGAAGATTGCGCAGGATCAATCACAGCGGAATATCGGCTGCAATCATACACCAAGAAGCGCGCCGGAAAAGGCGCACCGAGCGAAAAGTTTTGCGGTTAAAAAATGCTTTCCCCGACGGTGATGGTATCGCCTGGCTCGACGCGAAACCCTCCGCCATTACCCTTGTTAAATTTCTTGGCATTTACTTTGAAAATGTGGTCACCGTTTGCACTCTGCCGTCGCACCGTTATTCGTTCCGGCGCAGCGATACGCGTATATCCGCCGGCCAACGCGATCGCTTCCAGCAGATCGATACCGCCTGGACTGGACTCGGGCATTTCATAATTGCCCGGCCGACCGACCTGTCCCAAGATCGAGAACCTTCGCTTGGCGTAACCCATCAGCATGACGTTTACTTTGGGGTTTACCAGGTAATCGCGGCCGTACAACTCAGTAAGTTTCGAAGCCGCCTGCGTCAGTGTTAAACCTGCCAAATGCACCGAGCCGAGCAGTGGCACGCTCAAGTTGCCTTCGGGATTCAATCGTCCGTTGGTGCGCAGATCGTCTTCGCCGAACACCTCGACTCCCACGTAATCGTTTGGACCTAACACATAACCAGCTGGCGCGCTCGCTCCTCCGCCGGGTGGAAACGCCGATCTCGCGGCTGACGATGTATTGCCGGATCCGATCCCCTGTGATCCCCCGTGCCCGGCGCGATTTGCCCCGGGAGAGAGCCCTACAGCAACGACAACGCGAGCGCTATTGGTAACCACCGCCCCCGCGTCCCTGTTTGCAAACGGCTTGAACCCTCGTCAGAACCTAACCGTCGCCCGAACGCCCACCTGATTATCATAGAAACTGAAGAAACTCGTTGAGCTGTTGTCGTCGCGATGCAGGTAGTACACCCCGGTGCTCAGCCATCTGGTAATCAGCACGTCCACGGACGGTTCGATAAACCAGTAATTATCATTCCGCGGCGTACTGAGATTGTTGACAGCAGCGAAATAATTCGAGCTTTCATAACCGACACCCAAGCCGAGGTAAACGCGTTGAAATAAACGCTGCTGAAAGCGACCTATAACGTACGTGTCCGCGAAATCCTGATTAGGAAGAAACCCGGAATTGTAAATCCGCCGGCCGGCCGCCAGCGTGAAATTGGTGCCCTCGAATGGGCGATATGTGGCGCCCACTTCAAAGACCGGCGTGACGTATGTATTCCGGTTGCCATCGAACTGGCGAAACTCGGCGCCTGCCGAAGCATAGACACCTATTTTCGCCGTCGCCTGATAATTGAGGCGCGCGTTCACCTGCTCGAAAGATTGATTGGGGCTTGGGTTGTCCACCCAATCGTACCCGAAGGTGCCGCCAACGCCGACCGAGAGCTTCGGGAGCCAATCGTAGTAAAGGTAGAGGCCGGCCGAAACAGTGTAATCACTGATATGACTGGGATAAAAGTAGATCGAGGAACCCAATTCGCCTTGTAGAGATATTTTCCCCGTCAGGTCATAATTCGCCGTCAGGCGCGTATTGAAGATGTTGACCCGCGTGGGCGCGCTGGCATCGAGGTTCGCCCACAACCCCGTCGTATCGATGATACTGTTGAGGTTTGCCGATTCGAGGAGGGCTATATCCTCAAAGAGGCTTAACTTTAACCGGCCTGTGTCGTACCCGCCTTCGAGGTGAATCAACTGGTTAAACGCGTCCTGGTTGGAGTGATCGACGAACAAAAGACCGCTCGGCATGTAATCCAACCGAAGATAGCTCCTGCTGCGTCCCTGGATGTCACCGACGCCAAGCGTGAGTTGTGGCTCAATCGCAAAATAATAATCTGAAACCCGATTTGTATGACTGATATAGATGTTGTCGTCCCAAACACCTCGCACGGTGAACTGCAAACCGTAATAAAAACGACGCGGTTGGCTTGAGGCCGGACCTTCACCGACCGCTATATCCTTCGTGCTGAAGCCGCCGTAAGGCCCCCCAGCTTCCGGAGATGAAATGACGCTTGTCTGCGCCGTGCTGTAGTTCGTCGAAGAAGACCACGGGTCGGGCGTCGACGGAAAGGCTTCCTCCGAGGAAGGTAAAGATGCAGAGGAAGACGGCAACGGCTCCTCCGGGACAGAAGGCAAAGCTTCCGGTGCAGTCGGCGGAGGCTCGACTTGTGCTGATGACGTCGGTTCCGTAGACGGAAGCGTTGGCTCCGACCAAGGCGGCAAGGCCACCTCTTGAGCCGATTCCTGCGCTTGCGCAGCAAGAACAACTGCGAAGGAGATTGCCACAGCCAATACCAGAGTTGGGCCGGTCATCAGGTGGATGATGATGGTAGCTGTTTCTGCCTTTGGGCGGGCTGCAAATGGTGCGAAGCGGCGAATGAACAGAGCATAACCGTGGCACATGGCCGCGAGACTAGAGTGTCGGTACAGGGGCGTCAATCAAAAAGTCTTGTAAAAATCAGACAAATTTTGGAGCCGCTTTTTGCTTGGCTTATGTCATGTTCGCGCACCTGTGAAAACGTCACCCTCAGGGACAAAACTTGCGTTGTAATTTTTCGCAGAAGACGTTTTACAGTGCTTTAGCAAAGACCGGTACCAGCATGTCAAACCGCGAAAGAACGATTAAGATCAACGAAATCTATCACTCCCTCCAAGGCGAGAGCACCTGGGTCGGTTGGCCGTGCGTTTTTGTGCGTCTCACATTCTGCAATTTGCGCTGCAACTATTGCGACACCGAATATGCTTTTTACGAGGGAAAAAATCGAACCTTGAGTGAAATCCTGGATGCCGTGGCGACATTTCGGTGTGATTTGGTCGAGATCACGGGCGGCGAACCATTGCTCCAGGAAAACGTGCTTCCGCTGATGTCGATGTTGTGTGACTCGGGCTATACACTCCTGCTTGAGACCAGTGGCGCGCATGATATATCGAAAGTCGATCCGCGCGTGCACCGGATTATGGATTTGAAGACTCCTGGAAGTGGCGAAGTGAACAAGAATCTTTGGTCGAACGTCGCTCATCTCACTCTGCGCGACGAAGTAAAATTCGTGATGGGTTCGCGCGAGGATTACGAATGGTCCCGGGATAAAGTGCAGCAGCACGATCTTCCCTCCCGCTGCCGCGCGGTGCTCTTCTCTCCAATTTTCGGCAGGATCGACCCGCGTCAGATCGTGGAATGGATTCTGGCAGATAAATTAAACGTCCGTTTTCAGCTTCAGATGCACAAATTCATCTGGAGCCCAACGCAGCGGGGCGTTTGAACGATGACAACGGACGTGCTCGGATGTTAATCTCGTCATCGTGAGAGCGCGCTTAACCAAGGACTTCACTTTCGAAGCGGCACAGACGTTGCCGGAGGCTCCGGAGGGTCACAAATGTCGCCGGGTGCACGGACACAGTTTTAAAGTCGAGGTATCGGTCGATGGAGACGTCGATCCAAAAACCGGATGGGTTTACGACCACGCGCAGATCAGCGGGGCCATGAAACCACTTTTGAAAATACTTGACCACGCGTACCTCAACGACATTGAAGGCCTGGAGAACCCAACCATTGAAAACATGGCAAAATGGTTCTGGCAAAAACTGGAGGGCCAGTGCCCGGGCCTCTGTGAGATCGTCGTGCACGAAACACCCACCGCACGCTGCATCTTTCACGGCCAATGAAAGGCAGGCGCAGGCCTGGGTTTTGGCAACCTACAACTCGATCGCGTACCGCTTCAGCTTGTTATAGAGAGTGGGGCGCTGGATACCGAGCAGCTCGGCCGCCTTTTTCTTATTACCGCGGCATTCAGCGAGCGCTTGCAGAATGGCCGTTCGCTCCACGTCATCGAGTGTTTGCACGCCCTTGCGGGGCAATCCGCCAACCTCGGCTTGTTGCAGCGCCGCAGGCAGCTGTATTTCTGCCGGTAACTCTTTTACCCCGATCACTCCCTGCCGCGCCAGTACCACTGCGTATTCGATCGCGTTTTGCAGTTCGCGAACATTTCCCGGCCACGCGTAATCAAGTAACTTTTGAAACGCATCCGGCGAAACTTCCGGCTCCGGCTTGCTGAGTTGCTGAGAAAACTGTCTGAGGAATTGCGTTATCAAAGGCGGGATATCCTCTTTTCGTTTCCGGAGAGGGGGCACTTCAATTTGGAAAGTGTTGAGCCGGTAGTACAAATCGGAGCGCAGCCGATTCTCGGCGAGCGCCTCGGAAATCGGCATGTTAGTCGCAGCAATCGCCCTGAAGTCCGCTTTCATTGTTTGCGTGCTACCTAGAGGCCGAAACTCACGTTCCTGCAGGACGCGGAGAAACCGCGTCTGCAAATCAGCCGGCATGTCGGATATCTCGTCGAGGAACAGCGTTCCCTGATCAGACGCGGCAATCACTCCCGGAAAGTCGTGCATCGCCCCGGTAAAGGCGCCTTTGACGTAGCCAAAAAGTTCTCCCTCGATCATCGTTTGCGGAAACGCCGCGCAATTGAGCTTCACCATCGGTTGTCCGGCGCGCCGGCTGCGGGCGTGAATAGTGTTTGCGATCACCTCCTTGCCGACGCCGCTTTCGCCTATGATGAGGACGTTGGCGTCCGACGGCGCCATCGCCTCGATCAGTTCTGCGATCTCCTGCATCGGTTTACTGTTAAAAACCGGCGCGGGCCGCGCCTCCGCGATCTCCAGGCGCTTTTCGAGTTGCTCTGTCTTCTCCCGCAGCTTTTCGGCCTCTCGGAGGAGGAACTGTTTCTCCAATGCCTTCTCGACCAGGCTGAGCAGTTCCTCGGGCGCATAAGGTTTGCTAATAAAATGGTAGGCGCCGCGTTTGATCGACTCGATGGCGTTATGCAGTGAGTCGTGCGCGGTCAGAATGATCACCTGCACATCGGCCAGCTCCGCCTTGATCCGGTCGAGCATTTCCAACCCGTGAGCGTCAGGCAATTGCAAATCGAGAAGCACGAGAGACGGCGGATTTTGCTTGAGCGACTTGAGTCCCTGCGACGCTGTGGCCGCCGTGTCCACGCCGTAACCATGCCGCTTCAGTAATGCTTCGAGCGTCATTAGCACGGGGCGCTCGTCGTCGATGATTAAAACGCGATGGTTCTCTGTTTTCATCACATTGCGCTGCTGTTATACGCACGAGCAGTGGGCTGCAGTTGCTTACACCGGGAGAATGACATGAGGTTCAAACATGTTCGGAATGCCCGCTTGAGACGGGCAGCGTAACTGTCGAAACGAGCGCCGATGCTTTCGCGTCGTGTTGCACCTGCAGCGTGCCGCCATGCGCTTCTACGATGGAGCGGACGCGATTCAAGCCAAGCCCATAGTGACGCTGGCTGATATTCCGGAGCGGTTCGCGTCCCCAATTTTGTGTTGGCGAATCAAAACCAGCTTTTGGTTCATGGAGACTGAATAGCAAGCGGTCATTCTCGATCCTGGCGCTCACGAGCAGCGGCCCGTTGCCGCGATCGTGCCGGAAAGCATTGGCGAAAAGCTCGGCAAACACTTCCCGTAACAGTTGCGGATCAACATTCAGCATCCCGTCAACCTGCACGTCCCACGTAATCTGGTCACCTTCATTTGGAAAATCGCGGCCGATTTCTGTGCGCATATCCGCCAAAAATTCAGCCGCCTGGTAGGGAATCATGGTCGGCGTAACCTCTCCGACTGCTCTGGAAAGCCTTTGCAGGGTCGAGTTCAGGCCTGAGACGATTTCACGCAGACGCTTAGCCTCACTTTGCAGGTCCGAATCTTGCGTCAGTTCACTAATGTAAGCCGATTGCAGCTCGATGGCATTCAAATCATTGCGCAAATCATGACTCAGTTGCCGGACGAAACGAGCCGTGTCGCGCCACGGCACACTTAATGAATCGGTTCGATTTTCGGAGGAATGGTCCACGATGAAAGATTACGGCGATTGTCCGAATGAAAAGCGGTCATCCACTGCTTCTTCGCCCGGGGTGACGTTGATCTGTGGATCGTTGCTCGCCAGATGCCGCAACAAATGAAACACGTCTTCTGGATCAGCATCGATTGAGCGCGCGATTTCTTCGGCACTCTTCCCCTCGCCGGAAAGCTTCTCATGCACTCTTTTCTGGAGCTCCAACAGTTTGCTCGCCGCCTTTTTGCCCGCTTCCACACCCGGTTGATCGTAGGCATTGATATTAACTAGCGAACCGTAATAGCCGACCGCTCGCTCAAAGAGCGCGATCAACAGTCCGATATTAAACGCATCGACCTGGGGAATGCTCATCGTGATGGACTCCCTGCCTTTCTCGTACAACGCGCTGCGCGTGCCGCGCAGAAATCCCTGAAGGTAATCGCCACTTGTAATGCCATCCTCGACCTCAAACCGCGCGCCACGCCGATCGTTGCGCACTTCCACAAATGTCACAAAAAAATTCAACACCCCATCGCGCAATTGTTGGACGTAAGAATGCTGGTCGGTTGAGCCTTTGTTGCCGTAAACGGCAATCCCTTGATGCACAACTTCGCCGGCGAGATTCTTTTCTTTGCCTAACGATTCCATCACGAGCTGTTGGAGGTATTTGGTGAACAAAGCCAGCCGATCCTTATAGGGAAGAACCACCATGTCTTTTTCGCCTTTCCCGTTGCCGACGTAATACCACATGAGTGCCAGGAGCATCGCGGCATTTGCGGCGACTTCAGGGGCGCGGGTTCGCGCGTCCATGGCCGCGGCACCGGCGAGGAAGGCATCGATGTGAAATCCTTGCAGCGCCATCGGGACCAAACCGACAGCGCTCATCACGGACGTGCGTCCGCCAATCCAATCGGGCATGGGAAAACGCGCCAGCCATCCGTTTGCTTCGGCATGTTTGTCCAACTCGCTTCCTACGCCCGTAACCGCGACAGCGTGCCTTGGAAACTGAAGTCCCTTCGCAGCGAATTTCGCTTCAGCCTCCAGCATTCCATTGCGTGTTTCCTTTGTCCCCCCGGATTTGGAAACCACCACAACAAGCGTTTGCGAAAGCCTGTCGCCTAGCCTGTCGAACACGCGATCAAAACCTTCGGGATCGCTATTGTCGAAGAAAGAAATATCCATCGGGTCGTGTGGCGAACCGAGAGCGGTTGCCACGAATTCGGGCCCGAGCGCTGAGCCCCCGATACCAACGTGCAGCACGTGCTCGAAGCGTTTTCCGTTTTCAGCCGTGATTTTCCCAGTATGAACATCTTCCGCGAATCTCTTGATGCGCTGGATCGTGTCTTCGATTTCCGCCCGGATTTCCGGGGTTGGCGCAAGCTTGGGATCCCTGAGCCAGTAATGACCAACCATTCGCCCTTCGGTCGGATTCGCGATCGCTCCCGCCTCCAATTCCTGCATCGCGACAAACGCGTGCTCGATTCGCGGCCGCATTTTTTCGAATAAATCCTCTGGAAATTTCATCCGGCTGATGTCCAGAGAGAAACCAAGTTCAGGGTATTCCAGGAAATACCGTTGGAACCGCTGCCATAGTGATGAGGATGCCATTAGGTAGAATACCAAGTGAAATTCGATTGCGGCGTCAAGTCGCGATCGTAACTTCGCCTTCTCATCCCGCCGGCGGATACGCTCTGCGGCGAGTCCGTCCTACGACGAACTTGCAGACAGCGAATCGCATGATGTTCGCTAAAAGTAATTGAACTGCAGATTACACTGAGGATACGAACCCGCAGCGCCTTAGTCTTCCGGGTTTATCGGAAAATGCTTGTTCTTCAGATACTCCGGCACGGCTTTCGTTCGCTCCGCCTCGATCTGTTCGACCGCGGCGTTCAGTGAATCGTAGGCTTCGCGGCTTTTAGGCGCGCGACACATATAAGCGGTCGCATGCGCGAGCGGGATGCGTGCCTCGGGCATCCCGACAAATTCCACGGCCTGCTGGGTAGCGATCGCCAACTGCAACGCTTCCGCGTCGGCCAGGCCGATGTCCTCGCTCGCGAAAATTACAATGCGCCGTGCGATAAACCGGAAATCCTCCCCGGCATGGAGCATTTTCGCCAGCCAGTACATCGCGCTTTTTTCATCCGAAGCACGCATGCTTTTGATGAATGCGCTGATGGTGTCGTAGTGCGCGTCGCCGACCCGATCGTAAACGACAGCTTTCTGCTGAATGCTTTCCTCGGCCACTGCGAGCGTGAAATGGATGACGCCCGTGCTGTAGCCGGGGGCGTCTGACCCCGGCCTTAATTCGCTGTGCGTCGTGCTGTCGCTGGCCGACCTCAGCGCGGCCGGCTACAGAAGTCGATGGCGTGGTTAGCACGCCAATTTCGAGCGCATTTAAACATTTGCGCGCATCCCCATCACTGAGCTTCGCCAAATGCCGGCGTGCGTCTTTGTCGATCTTTACGTTGTAGTTACCGAGGCCGCGTTCTTTGTCGGTTAACGCGCGATCGATCAATTGCTCCAATTGCTCGACGCTGAGCGGCTCGAGTCGAAAGACCTGCGAGCGCGACACGAGCGCGCTGTTTACATAGAAGAATGGATTGTATGTCGTGGCGCCGATCAGGCGCAGGTTTCCAGCTTCGACATCGGGCAATAGAATGTCCTGCTGCGCCTTGTTGAAGTGATGGATCTCATCGACAAACAGGATGGTCTTTTGACCCGATGTGCGGAGACGGTTGGTGGACGCGGCGAGCACGCGCCGCATTTCTGCGACATTGCTTTCCACACCACTGATCCGAACAAATTTTGCGTAGGTCATTTCCGCGATGACGCGCGCGAGCGTGGTCTTGCCGCTGCCGGGTGGCCCATAAAAAATTACCGATGGCAGGCGATCGGCTTCGATGGCGCGGCGCAAAAGTTTACCGGGGCCAAGAATGTGTTCCTGGCCGACAAATTGCTCGAGTGAGCGGGGCCGCATGCGTGTAGCGAGCGGCATCGCGCTGCCTGTGGTGTCAATCCCCTGCTCTTCCTCGAATAAGTCCTGCACGACGGGAAATTACGGCCTGCTTGTTAAGCAGGCAATTGGCCTCGGGGTTATCAAGGAGCGGCGGTCTCAAGTCCGCCGCTTGGGCGATCTGGAGATCGCCCCTCCTTGTGGCGCCGCAGCGCGGCAAACACATTGCACCTTGTGTTATAACGCTGGGTTAGCAAAAACTGGGAATGGATGAAATTGCTCAGTGCGCCGCGCCAGCCATTTGTTGGGCTTGCGCTGATGGCTGCGACGGGAATCATCGCGGCGGAGATCTTTCCGCTACGATCTACCGGATTGGTTGCGGCGGCGATAATTCTCTCGGCCTTCATTCTCATCGTCGGGTGCTGGCCAAGATTAGCTGCGACGTATGTTCTCGTCGCCGCTGGTTTTTTCCTGCTGCACAATTTAGCGACGACGAACACAGCAGGACAGCAGCTCGCGCGTGAACTCGGCGAACGGCCGCGCGTGGTCACGGCAATCGGATGCGTGATCACAGAGCCGAAGATTGCGCCGAGCGGATTCGTAACGTTCCTGCTTAAGCTCCGGTCAATTGAATTCGAAGGCAAAAAAGAATCCACCAGCGCGGTCTGGCAGGTGCGTTGGAAAGGCGCACCGGAATTTGGCGATGAACTAAAGCTTTTTGGGACGGCTGAGCAGATCGCGCCGCCGCGAAACCCCGGTGAGTTCGACGTGCACGCTTATCTTGCGCGCCATGATATCCGCCGGATGCTTTTCGTGCGATACGCCGAGGGCGGCATGCTGATTCGCCACGGCGGTGGCAATCAAATCCTGCGCGCTGGGCAAACGTCGCGCAGCTGGATGCAGAACGCGCTATGCCGCGGTCTGGAGAACGCGCCTGAAGTACAAACTTTTCTCAGTGGGATCGTGCTCGGCTTAAGACATCAAGCGCCTGAAAACATCGAAGAGCCATTTCAACAGACGGGCACCCTGCACCTGTTCGCAGTCGCGGGTTTGCACGTCGGAATTGTCGCGACCCTGCTTTGGATGCTGGCGATGCTTGTTAGGCTATCGCGCAAAACTGCGGCCGCGATCATTATTCCACTGCTTTTCTTTTACGCCGCGGTGACCGGGTTGCATGTCTCCAGCGTGCGCGCGGCGACAATGGCTTCGATTCTGGTGGGCGGTTTGTTCTTCGAGCGAAAGGTTTTCCTGGCAAACAGTCTCGCCGCGGCGGCTTTTTTCATTCTCTGCTGGAACACCAACGAACTGTTTTCCACCGGGTTCCAGCTTTCCTTCGCAGTCGTTGGCGCAATTGTGTTGTTCGCAGATCCGTTCTTCAGATTTTTGCAACGCCGCGGCGCGGGTGATCCTTTCCTGCCGCAAAGCCTGCTGCGGGGTCCGCGGCGGTGGATGCACTCCGGTTACGAATGGGTTTGCGCTGGAGCATCCGTGTCGCTGGCCGCGTGGGCTGGTTCATTGCCGCTAATCCTGTGGTATTTCCGTCTGGTCACGCCGATTTCTCTTTTGGCAAACCTTGTGGTTGTTCCGATCGCATTCTTTGTCCTGGCCATTGCGCTTCTTTCGTTATTGGCCACGCCGCTGCTCCCCTCGGTGGCTCTCGTTTTCAATAATGCCAACTGGACTCTGGCCACTTTGGTGATCGGAATCGTCAATTTGTTCGCGCAAATTCCTGGCGGACACTTTTACGTTGATCCGTCCGACTGGGGCGCGCGCATCTCAGCGAAGATTACGGTGCTGGATTTGGGCGCAGGCGCGGCGGTCCATTTGCGAACAGGCGGCGCCAACTGGTTGTTTGATTGCGGGAGCGAACGCAGTTACGACCGGATCGTACGCGCGTATTTGCACTGGGCGGGCGCCAATCGGCTTACCGGCCTGGTCCTGACCCACGGCGACTCGCTGCACATCGGTGGCGCGACGGAATTATTGCGCGATTATCCGCGCGTCCATCTGATCGACAATCCCGAACCTGACCGCTCCCTCGTTCATCGGCGCTTGTCCCGAATGCTTTCGAGATTGAACGGCCACGGACCCAAACCTGCCGCGTTGGTTGCCGGAGACAACTTTCATTTATCCCGCAACGTCACTGCACACGTTTTGTTTCCGCCGCGCGGGTTTGCGGGAGCAACTGCGGACGATCAAACACTTGTTATTCGATTATCGATCGCGCCGGACACATTCGTTTTGTTCATGTCAGACAGCGGCGCGGAGACCGAGCGTGCCTTGTTGAGCAATGGTTCGGACCTGCAGAGTCAGATTCTTGTGAAGGGCCAACATCACACCGGTATTTCAGGTTCAGGTGCGTTTCTCGATGCGGTTCGGCCTCGCTTAATCATTGCCACATCGACGCAGTTTCCAGAGCGTGAACGGATCCGCGATGAATGGGCTGAGCAACTTCGCGCTCGCGGGATCAAATTGTTTCGCCAGGACGAAACCGGCGCGGTGGAGCTGGAAGTTTTTGGAAACGAATGGCGCGCGCGAGCTTATTTGACCGGCGAAGTTTTTCGAAGCGTGAGCCGGTAAATCGGCACGCCTTGTTCGCAGAATCGTCTTTCGAATTTCGTTGACGGAAGAACGGCCTCATCGAAATCGACGGCTTTGAATCGTGAATGAGCGCGGCTTAGCCGCTCAATGTGACAGAAGTAATCGAACTGATCGGTCGCGACGCGCAAAGTGCCGTTTTGCTCCAGTGCCGTGCCGATTGCATCCAAAAAACCGCGTGTGAAAATGCGGCGCTGCTGGTGCCGCCGTTTCGGCCACGGGTCGGGAAACAAAAGGTAAAAGGTTTCTACTGAATTTTCCGGCAACAGATATTCCACCGCGAACAACGTGTCCGTGCCCAGCACTCGCAGGTTGTCGATCATCTCCGCTTTACGGCGAACTTTCTCTACACGTTTGGTTAAGCGCTCGATGCCGAGGAAGTTTTTGTCCGGGAACTTCTGCGCCAGGTTACACAGAAACGATCCATCGCCGCAGCCAAGATCGACCTGCAACGGTGCACTGCGGCCGAAAAGTTGCACGAGGTCGAGACACACGACATCCAGTTCCGGCAGCGGTTCGATCACGCGCAAAAATGTCGCCTCCCTATCAACGCTGCAACCTGCTCTGTGCACGGAAACATCTTGAACGGCGTCGCGTCTGGAGCGAGATGAAAGGGAGAATATGAGTCAGTTTTTCGTTCGCGCGTTTGGTTGGGCAATGCTTACCACATTCCTTGTTACTGCGAGCCATGGGCAAAGTCCGTCTCCGGCGACGACAAAGACCGCCATTTTCGCCGGCGGCTGTTTTTGGTGCATCCAGCCCGCATTCGACAAAGCGCGGGGCGTTATCAAGACCGTCGTTGGTTATTGCGGCGGAACGGAGCCAAATCCAACTTACAAGCTCGTGACATCGGAAAGAACCAAGTATCGCGAATCGATCGCAATCACTTACGATCCGGCAAGAATTTCATACGAGCAGCTTCTCGACATTTACTGGCGACAAATCGATCCCACCCAGGCCGATGGCCAGTTTACCGATATCGGACCGAGCTATCGCGCCGCGGTCTTCTATGGCAATCCCGAGGAAAAGAAAATCGCCGAGGCGTCGAAAGAGAAGCTCGCGCGCTCGGGAAAATTCAAAAAGCCGATTGTGACCGAAATTTTGGCGGCGATGAAGTTTTGGCCGGCCGAAGATTATCATCAGAAATACTATCAGCAGAACCCGGACCATTTTGAAGCCTTCGAGGCAGGATCAGGCCGCGTGTCATTTAAAAACGAAAAGTGGGGCGGCGAACAATAGTTTGTGCTGTGTGCACCGGAGCTTTGTTATTCTGAAGCATGATTGGAACACTGGATCCGAAAATTCCACCGGGGCCGTTGGATCAAAAGTGGCGCGGTCATCGAGATCATTCGCGACTGGTAAGTCCGAACAACCGGCGAAAATTTGAGATCATCGTTGTCGGCACCGGGTTGGCGGGCGGATCGGCCGCGGCGACGCTTGGCGAACTCGGCTACCGGGTAAAATGTTTTTGTTTTCAGGATTCGCCAAGACGCGCGCATTCGATTGCAGCGCAAGGCGGCATCAATGCGGCGAAAAATTACCAGAACGATGGCGACAGCGTTTACCGGTTGTTCTACGACACGATCAAGGGCGGCGATTTCCGTTCGCGCGAAGCGAACGTTTATCGGTTAGCCGAAATCGCCAACAACATCATTGACCAATGCGTGGCGCAGGGCGTGCCGTTTGCCCGCGAATACAGCGGCTACCTGGCCAACCGCTCCTTCGGCGGGGCACAGGTTTCACGGACCTTTTACGCGCGCGGCCAGACCGGCCAGCAGCTTTTGTTAGGCTGTTATCAGGCGCTCTGCCGCCAAATCGCCGCGGGCACAGTGCACATGTTCCCGCACACAGAGATGCTCGACCTGGTGATCGTCAATGGACAGGCCAAGGGAATTATTACTCGAAACTTGCGCTCGGGAAAAATGGAGCGGCACGCGGCGGACGCCGTCGTGCTCGCGAGCGGAGGCTACAGCAACGTGTTCTATCTCTCGACGAATGCGCGCGGTAGCAATGTTACCGCGACTTATCGCGCTTACAAAAAAGGCGCCCTGTTTTCGAATCCATCCTTCACACAGATTCATCCGACATGCATTCCTGTCAGCGGCGACTATCAATCCAAGCTCACGCTGATGTCCGAGTCGCTGCGCAATGACGGGCGGGTCTGGGTTCCGAAACTCAAGCGAACACCGCTTTAAGCCACCGAGCGAGATTCCCGAGGCGGACCGCGACTATTATCTCGAGCGAAAATATCCCAGCTACGGCAACCTCGCGCCGCGCGACATTTCATCGCGCGCAGCGAAGGAAGTTTGCGACGAAGGCCGCGGTGTCGGTCCAGGCGGACGCGGCGTTTATCTCGATTTTGCCGATGCCATCAAACGGCTCGGCCTGGAAACGATTCGCGAGCGCTACGGTAACTTGTTCGACGTCTATAAAAAAATCACTGGCGAGGACGCTTACAAAGCACCGATGCGCATTTACCCTGCAGTGCATTACACGATGGGCGGGCTTTGGGTCGATTACGATTTGATGAGCAATGTTCCCGGGTTGTTCGTGATCGGCGAGGCAAATTTTTCGGATCACGGGGCCAATCGGCTCGGGGCCAGCGCGCTGATGCAAGGGTTGGCCGATGGTTATTTTATTCTGCCCAACACGCTGCCGAATTATCTCGCCCGTCAGATGGGAAAACGGCCGTCGCCCGAGTCCCCGGAATTTCAGCAAGCGGAAGAGAGTGTCCGCGCCAGGCTTGAAAAACTGCTGAAGGTCAATGGCACGCGATCGCTGGATTCGTTCCATCGCGAGCTCGGCCTGCTCCTCTGGGACAAATGCGGAATGTTGCGGAACGAAAAAGGATTGCGCGAAGCGCTCAGAAGAATTCCCGAACTGCGCGAGGAGTTCTGGCGCGACGTGCGCGTGCCGGGAGACGAAGAAGACTACAACCAATCACTGGAGCGTGCCGGCCGGGTTGCCGATTTTCTGGAATTCGCCGAGCTGATGTGCATCGATGCACTACAGCGGGATGAATCTGCGGGCGCGCATTTCCGCGAGGAACACCAAACGCCCGATGGCGAAGCACTCCGCGATGATGAGAACCACGCCGCCGTGTTCGCGTGGGAATTTCAAGCCGACGGACAACCCCCGAAATTAAATCGCGAACCGTTTGCATTTCGAAACGGTGCATTTAGCGCAACGAAGCTATAAATGAGTGTCGGCTGCAAAATTCCGGGGGAGCGAACTCGAGGGCGCGTGCGCTCCCCACATCTATTATGAATTTCAAACTGAAAATCTGGCGACAAAGCAACGCAAAGTCCCGCGGCAAACTGGTGAAATATGATGTCCGCGACATTTCGCCAGACACGTCGTTTCTCGAGATGCTCGACATTCTCAATGAAAATCTGCTCCAGGTGGGCGAGGAACCGGTCGCGTTCGACTCTGATTGCCGCGAAGGGATTTGCGGGACCTGCTCGCTCACGGTGAACGGCGAAGCTCACGGCCCGGATCATCCAGGCGCAGTGTGCGAACTTTACATGCGAAAATTTCGTGACGGCGCGAGGATCACCATTGAGCCGTTTCGCGTCGGCGCGTTCCCGGTCGTAAAAGATCTCGTGGTCGATCGCAGTGCGTTGGATCGGATTGTGCAAGCCGGCGGATTCATCTCCGCGCGCGCAGGCTCCGCGCCAGAAGCCAATTCAATTCTAGTTCCAAAACACGACGCCGATATGGCAATGGAAGCAGCAGCCTGCATCGGCTGCGGCGCGTGCGCGGCAGCGTGCCCGAACGGATCGGCAATGCTTTTCACCGCTGCAAAAGTTTCGCACTTATCATTCTTGCCGCAGGGCCGGCCGGAACGTGAGCGTCGAGTCTCGAAAATGGTGCAGGTAATGGATGCCCAAGGATTCGGCAACTGCACCAACACTTACGAATGCGAAGCAGTGTGTCCTGCCGAGATTAGCGTCAGTTTCATCGCGAAACTGAATCGCGAATACACCCGCGCGCAGTTCCGGCAACGTAGGGCGAGAGTAATCGGCACGCTCCGCGCCACTTCTCAGGGAGCGCGCGACTATTCTGAGCCATCAGCAGGAGACGCTGCGTACACCATGTCTCGCATGCGCACGTCCATAGCTCGGATCAAGCTCACCTTTGCGCGCATAGCCAGACGATCGGCATCTGCATGGTCGCGCAGCACGGCAAAAACAGTCGAACCGGAACCGGACATGAGCGCGGCGCCCACTTCCGGTTGCTTTAGCAACCACATCTTCATTTGCGCGAGAAAAATAAACTTTTCGAAAACGGGGCGCTCAAGATCGTTCACGAACGTTTGTCCGGCGAATTCTTGAGCCGCATAAGAGACGTCTGGGATTTCGCGCGAGTCTTTCCAGCGAGAATAGGCCCACGGCGTAGGCACGCAAAACTCAGGTTTCAGCAACAACACGGAGAACCGTTCCCGCAAGCTGGTTCGGGCTAACCAATTCCCCGCGCCCTTTGCAAATCGCTGCGGATTGAAAAATGAAAAATGGAACGTCAGAGCCGATTCCCTTTGCCATTTCCGCGAGCGCTTCACGCGGCAATTTCGTCCCGAATAATTCGTTGAGTCCCAGCAGGGTGGAAGCTGCGTCGCTGCTTCCCCCGCCCAGACCCGCCGTCGTGCGGAATCTTTTTCTTGAGCTCGATTGAAACACCACCTTTAACGTTGGTTTTATCGAAAAATAGTTTTGCCGCGCGCACAACGAGATTGTCGTCTCCTTTTGGCACCGACGCGATTATCGCAATGAAACTCGATTCGCTTCTTGCCGTCGCGCTGCTCAATCCTAATCTCGTCGGAAAACGAAATCGGTGCGATGAGCGTCTCGATTTCGTGAAAGCCATCTCTGCGCCGGCCGAGAATTCTCAGCGAAAGATTGATCTTCGCCGGTGCGAGGACTTGCATAACCTGCAATTTGCTCTGTCATTGCGACCGAAGTCGAGGAATCTTCGCAAGGAATGACAAACCCTGCTGAAAAAATCATCGTCGCGCTCGACGTACCTTCGAAAGCAAAGGCGCTAGAGCTTGTTGAGCAGCTGCGCGGCCGACATTTCCTTTTTCAAAATCGGCCTCCAACTTTACACAGCGGAAGGCCCGGAAATTGTGTGCGCTGTTTTGTCCACCGGCGCCAAGGTTTGGCTCGATCTCAAGCTCTACGATATCCCGAATACCGTCGCGCGAGCAGTCGAATCCGCCAGCGCTCTCGGTGTGCAGATGCTCACAATTCATTTGAGCGGCGGCAGCGAAATGATTCGCTGTGCGATGGCCGCTCGAGCCACCGACATGCTCCTCCTGGGAGTGACCGTGCTGACAAGCGCAACGGAACGAACGCTGCGCGAAATTGGGATCGCTGAGAATGTAGAAGATCAAGTCCTGCGCCTTGCCAGGCTCGGCGTCGAATCAGGAATCGATGGAGTCGTCGCCAGCCCGCATGAAATCGGCCGGTTGCGTGCCGAATTTGGAAACAGAATCAAAATCGCCGTTCAGGGAATTCGTCCGACGTGGGCAGAACCAGGCGATCAGAAACGGTTCATGACTCCGCGCCAGGCAGTCGAAGCCGGCGCAGACTACATCGGCATCGGACGGCCAATTACTGCGCATCCACGGCCGCGCGAAGCCCTGGCGAAGATTCTCGAAGAACTCGGGTAATGCCTGTTATTCCGCGCGCAGATCTGTCATGTCGAGCGAAGTCGAGACATCTCTAACTGTCCTTTTTTATAACAGAGGTTCCTCCACTTCGGTCGGAATGACCAAGTGATGACGCGCCCATGACGAACAGCTTATTCGTTGCGCTTCACATTTATCACGACGTCGCCGCCCACTCCGCGGCAATGAACATGGCTGTTGATGAAGCACTGCTAGAGTGCGCGGCCGTTCCATCAATCCGCTTCTATCGATGGCAATCTCCTGCTCTGTCCTTTGGTTATTTTCGAAAATTTTCGGACGTCGCGATTTACGCCAGCGAGCGTGATTTAGTTCGGCGTTGGACCGGCGGTGGAATTGTTTTTCACGGAGAAGACCTCACCTATGCGATTGTGATTCCGGCGAGCGACCCAGCTTTTCATGAATCATCGATGACGATCTACGAAAGAATTCATCGCGCTCTAGCCGATGTTTTGAACGGAATCGGCAAGCAGGCCGTTGTAGCTGGGGGCGCTGACCCCGGCGGAATTGCGACTGCAATGCAAGCCATCGACGCGAGCGGCGACAGCTGTTTCGCCAATCCCGTTCGCGCCGACGTGTTGATCGATGGTCGCAAGATCGCAGGCGCGGCGCAACGCCGGACTCGTCGCGGATTGTTGCAGCAAGGCAGCATTCAAGGAGTCAATCTGGACAATCGCCTTGCGGATCGTTTTGCGAACGCTTTGTCGCCGACTTGCAGCCAGCTGAAGATCAAGGATGAAATTTTTCAGCGGGCTCGAGAAAAAGCTCTACAAAAATACGGAACTGATAGCTGGCTGCGTAAAAGATAGCGCAGCGTTTCGTCCACCAGGGCGTATTTCCAGTAGCTGATTCGCAAAATTGTCCAGAAAGGAAGCTGCGGGCTTGCTCTACTGAGACCGCCCCGTTATTCTCGCCTCGTGGAACTCTTCGCCCGCCCGCACCCAAGCACGACTCACGGCGCAATTCCGAGGGCGAGCGGCTCTCCGGCGCTTTGCCTGGCTGAAGTGGCAAAATTAGTTCAACCCCATCTCGAGCAAGTCGAGACACGCATTGCGGAACAAGCAGCGGCATTCGATCCGGCGATCGAGGGATACGTGGTTTACGCAGTCGGCAGCCGCGGCAAACGTCTTCGACCGCTACTGGCTCTGCTCGCAGGCGGCGCCACCGGCAGTATCAATTCCGGACATGTCGATCTCGCCGTGATCGTGGAGCTAATTCACATCGCCACGTTGGTGCACGACGACGTTATGGACGAAGCACAACAGCGTCGGGCACAGCCTACGGCGAACGCGCGCTGGGGGAATTCGCTGAGCGTTCTGCTCGGTGACTGCCTTTTCGCACACGCACTAACGTTATCGACAAATTTCGAGAACTCCGACATCAGTCGCGCCATCGCGCGCACTGCCGCGACAGTTTGCTCCGGCGAAATGATTCAGACGCAGCGCCGGTTCGATCTCAACCTGACTGTTGAGGATTATTTGCGGATCGTGGAAATGAAAACCGGCTCGCTCTTCTCTGCCGCAGCGGAATTGGCCGCCATGATTAGCGAAGCTGATCCCAAATTGATCGAAACCTTCAAGAACTTTGGCTTTCAAATCGGGACGGCGTACCAGATTTATGACGATTGCGTCGATCTTGCCGGGACCGAAAGCGTAACCGGCAAAACGCTCGGCACCGATTTGCGTAAGGGCAAATTTACACTGCCGGTTTTGATTTTCCTGCGGTCCGCTTCAGAGTTCGAACGCGAACGTTGTTGCCAGCTTGTGCTGGACGAAAAAATCGAAGAGATGATTGAGCTGTTAAAGAACGGCGCAAACAATGGCGCATTAAACGAGTCAATCGCGGCGGGCAGCGATCTGATTCGCAAAGCGCAATGTGCGTTGGACGGGGTCGCATCGAATCGTTACGCTGACGCATTGTTCTCTCTCGGTGACGCGTTGTGCGACATGTTCGATCAACTTCGCGCGTGATGAAATGTGGGAGGGACTTTGATGTCCCGACTCTGAACTACCTCTCATCGCGGCGCTAAGGCCGCTCCCACTTTTATGCCGCAGCTCAAAATCCGCGAAATGCCGCAGGACGAGCGACCGCGGGAGAGGTTGCTCGCACGAGGGGCTGATGCTCTCAGCAATGCGGAACTGATCGCGATTCTGCTGCGCACAGGCCGGCGCGGCATGAACGTGGTGGACGTCGCTCGTGAGTTGCTCGACAAATACAAATCGTTCGCGGAGTTAAGCCGTTGTTCCGTGAAGGAACTGAGCAAGTCAAGGGAATCGGCCAGGCGAAGGCACTGGAGCTCGTTGCGGCATTTAATCTCGGGAAACGTTTCGCGCAGGAACCTCTCTCCCAGCAAAAGCTCGATTCACCGGAGTTGATTTACAAACTGCTGGGTGACGAGATGCGGATGCTGCGCACTGAATCACTCCGGGTTGTCCTGCTCGACACGCGTTACCGTTTGCTGCGCATCGAATCGGTATCGCTCGGAAGTGTGAACGAAAGTATCGCCCATCCGCGCGAGATTTTTCGGCCCGCCATCACTTATTCCGCGTACGCAGTAATCGTCGTGCACAATCATCCGTCCGGCGATGCGTCTCCGAGCCAAACCGACCACAGCCTGACCCGACGCCTTGCCGAAGCCGCCGAGCTTTTGCAGATCAAATTGCTCGATCACATCATCATCGGTGCGCCGTCGGACACGAGTCCCGGCTATTTCAGTTTCAAAGAGGCAGGCGTGTTGTAAGCAAGCACGGAAATCCGCAATACGAATATCGAGAACCCGAAACATGACGGACGCGAAGGTTCATCCCACAGCAATCGTCGATCCGGATGCGAAAGTCGGCGCCGATGTGGAGATCGGCCCCTTCTCGATAATCGGCCCACACGCAACAATCGGCGAGAAAACGATCGTGCAATCCCACGTCGTGATCGAAGGCAACGTCACAATCGGCCGCGGAAATTTTATCGGACACGGCGCCATTATCGGCGCGCCACCGCAGGATCTTGCTTTTTCGCCCGACCGAAAAACGAAAGTCGATATCGGGGACGACAACGTCATCCGCGAGTACCTGCACGATCCACCGCGGCAGCCCCGATGGCAGCGCGACAACAATCGGCGACAAGAATTTTCTGATGGCCGGAGCGCATATCGGTCACAATTGCATCATTGGAAACAACGTCATCGTCGCGAACAATTGTTTGCTGGCCGGGCATGTGCGCGTGGACGACGGCGCATTTCTCGGCGGCGGATCAACGTTTCACCAGTTCATGCACATTGGGCGCCTGGTGATGGTGCAGGGCAGCTCCGCATTCGGAAAAGATCTGCCACCGTTCGTCATTGCGGCGGAGCGCAATTACGTCTTCGGACTGAATATCGTCGGGCTGCGCCGCGCTGGACTCAGCGTAAACGATCGAGACGAAATCAAGGAGGCATTCAAACTTATCTATCAGAGCGGACTAAATACGTCGCAGGCGCTCGAAAAAGCAGCGACGATGAATTTTAGCGCGCCAGCACGCGAATTTCTGGATTTCGTCGCGAATGCCAAGCAAGCGCGGCATTTGCCCTCTGAAACGCGGCGATTGCGACGAATCGTCGATCTGACGAAATACATCATCGGATCAGAGCGGCATATCGATCCTTATCACAACGGCAAATGGCGCGCTTCCGAACCTCATCCGCCCTGCACCGGCGGCATGATGGCGATCTCCTCGCCCGGTTTCAGCTTGTAATTTCGGTTCACAAATTCCAATCCTGCGCCGATCAAAATGCTTTTGTCATGCGCACGAAGCGCAGGCCGTTGCGCATAGAGTTGCTCGAGCAAATCGCGAACCGTCGCGCCTTGCGGAAGCTCAATCTCCAACTCGCGAACTCCAACCAGATCGCGCAACTGCGCATAAAATTGCACCTGCACTTTCATTTGCGCGATTCCTCCAGCAATTCCTTTCTGAGCACGCCGATGTAAGGAAGATTGCGATAGCGCTCCATGAAATCGAGCCCGTAACCGACAACAAATTCATCCTCGATTTCGAAACCGACATAATCCACGTCAATTTCACGAGCGCGTCGTTTCCTTTTACTTAGCAGCACGCAAACCCGAATGCTCGCACGGCTTGGCCGTTTCCAGTTTTTCGCGAACGGCCGCAAGCGTGTGGCCGGTATCGAGGATGTCATCCATGACTAAAACATCGCGGTCGGCTACATCTGGGAAGACGGCAACCTGTTTGAAAGTTACCTCGCCGCCCGTTTGCGCTTTTCCGTGATAACTGGCCACAGCCAGGCAATCCAATTGCAAAGGAAGTGGAATTCGCCGTAGCAGATCCGACATGAAAATAGACTCCCAGTCAGAACCGCAACCACCGTCAGTTGCCGGTCGCGATAGTCGCTTGAAATTTGCGCAGCCATTTCATCCAGCCGCTTGTGAATTGCAGCCTCATCAAACAGCACGCGCTCGATATCACCCCGCATCGTCGTAGTTAGTAGGCCATCAGCGGGAAAAGATCAACGCGCGGTCGTGATCAAGGAACGGCGGTCTCCAGACCGCTGATGCGAAAGACGGCGGACTGGAGACCGCCGCTCCTTGTTTTGCTCTCATTGTCATACATGCAATAACATGCCCTCGGAATGCATGTCCATCACGAGCAAACTCGAAGTCCGCACCAATGGCAAAGGTCTCTACGAAATCACCGATGCCGTGCAGTCGAAGATCGATAAATGCGGCGTCCGGAATGGGACCGTCACCGTTTTTGTTCAGCACACCAGTTGCAGCATCGTCATCATGGAAAATGCCGATCCGAGCGCGCGCCGCGACTTGGAAGAGTTTTTCGAGCGCCTCGTGCCTGAAGATGCCGATTACTTCAGCCATGAGTTCCGAAGGCAGCGACGACATGCCATCGCACATCCGCATGGTCCTGACTCGCACCAGCGAGACCGTTCCACTTGTCGATGGGAAAATGCAGCTCGGAACATGGCAGGGCATTTTCCTGTTCGAACATCGCCGCGCTCCGCATCGGCGAAAAGTTCTCGTCACTATTGTGGGCGAATAACCATAACCGCGCTCCATAACGGCCGTCCCTGTGGAGTCGGCGTTCAGAGCGCGCCGCTACAAAACGTGATAAATCGCGTCCACCAATCGCAGCGATTTGTCATTCGGCAGCAGCGATTGTTCCATTTGGTTCATCACGTAAGCAAACCCGATTTTGTTTTCCGGATCGGCAAAAAGCGTGAATGCCGCCAGCGCCAGGATGGCCGAAAGAATTCGGAAACGTTCCAAACATTTTCGCGACGCATTTCGTGAATCTTTCATAAACCCGGCTGAGAACGCTGTCGGTATTTGAAAAACCTGATCGACGCCATCTGTGAGCGTCGTAGTCATCCATTCGATCGTTTTCTCTGAGAAAAAGCTCTTGCCATCGAGGCTTCCGCCGTTTGCCAGCATGGAATAAAATTTCGCCAATCCTGAGGCACTCCCGATCCCACCGAATGACACAATCGGCTGCGCGCGGATGAACGGATCATTCATTTTGCTGATCACATGTAGCCCGTACGGTGACGTAAAAGTCTTTCTCGCCAGCGTGCCGGGCGTTACGAGATCGCTGTAGAATTGCTTCGGCTCGGGTGGCTTTCCGCCTTTCGCAGCGTAAACCGTGGCAACGCGCGCATTCTCACTGTCCGGCAAACCGATCCAGAAGTCGAGATCGAGCGGTCAGCGAAAATTCTCGCCAATATTGCGATAAAGTTTTTCCAGCGATGCGCCGCACCAGTTCGTCGAGGAGAAATCCGAACGTACGCGCATGATAACCGTGAGCGCTTCCCGGCGGCCACAGCGGCGGTTGCGCTGCCAGCGCTCGAATCACTGCATCGTAATTCAAGACATCGACTCGCCGGTCCAAGGCGCAAAGACCGGCCTGATGCGAAAGTAACTGCGCGAGCGTGATTTTATCCTTACCAGCTTGGGCGAACTCCGGCCAGAACTCCGCGACTCGTCGATCGATCTGGATGTTGAGTTGCTGCAAAGCATGCAACACACACGCGCTGCCGATTCCCTTCGTCGCCGACCAAACGAGGACGAGCGTGTCGCCCGTCCACGGGTGTTCGCGACGGGCATTGCGAAACCCACCGTAAAGATCGATGATTGGCTTACCGTTTTGCCAAACCGAAACCGCAGCGCCTAACTCGCCGAACTTTTCGAAGTTCTCCTGGAACAGCGGCTTTAGTCGCTCGCGAACTTTTTCGGCATGCAGTCGCATCGCTCGGAATGGTAATCACAAGGAGCGGCGGTCTCTAGTCCGCCGTCTGCTTACTCAATGCTTCGCGCAAGCTCGCTCTCGTACAAAATGTATTCTCTACCGCGCAGGCGCGCCTTTACGGGATTCTTGCGGATATAACGCACGCAGTTGGCGAAATGCTTTTCATCACGAACCAGCCGATCGAAATAATCGCGCTGCCATATACTGCCCTTGAGATCCAACAGCGAATTTATTTTCCGCGACGTAAAGCTTTTCCAACTGCGCAGCACCTTTTCTAATGGCCACTCAGTGTTTTGCACGAACAATGCATGCACGTGGTTCGGCATTACGACAGAGGAAATCATGACCGCTCGTTGACCATCGAAATAGAGCAGCGCTTCGGCCACGATCTCGGCACAACCCCGGCGGCGCAAAATGCATGAGCCGTGCCCAGCATCGAGCCAGCGTTCGATTGCGCCTGTGAACCGTTCATGATATGCGCGCTCGACTTCGGCGCTCCACGGTTGCGGATGAACGCGTAACCATGACTCACGTTCTGACTCCCATTCAGTGCGAAGTCGGTGGGGCACGGCATCGGCAAGTCGAAACGTGATGAAGTAGACCGCGCCCTCCTGTTGCCAATGTGGCAGGCGATTCGCAGGTAAAGCGAGTGTCCGCATAAGGATTAAAGAACTGCAGTTCGCCCATCAAAGAAAAGTGCAAGAAGTGAGAGGAGACCGAAAGCTCCGCAAAACTAACGCTTGCCTGCTATGAGACAATTTCCAATCCCCGCTGTTGAGACGGCGGACTAGAGACCGCCGCTCCTTCGTTCACAGCAAGAGCTCTTCTAATTCTGCGAGGCGCTGTTCGAACAACTGCAACGTGCTCTCGATGGGCGCAGACGTGGTCATGTCCACGCCGGCCGCCTTCAATGTCTCCAGCGGGAACCTGGAGCCGCCCGAGCGCAGGAAATTCATGTACGCGTCGACGCTTCGTTGCTCGCCGGAAAGCACGCGCTTCGAAAGCGCGACTGCGGCGGAGATTCCGGTCGCATACTTATAGACATAGAACGCGTGATAGAAATGCGGGATACGCAAGCATTCAAGATCAAGTTCCGGATCAATCACAAAGTTTTCCGCAAAATAGGTTTCAAGAAGTTTGTGATATTCCGATTTGAAAACGTCGAGCGTCAGCGCGTCGCCGCTTTCTTCAATGGCATGGATAATCTTCTCGAACTCGGCGAACATGGTCTGGCGGAAAAGCGTGCCGCGCAGATCATCGATTTGGCGGTTGATGATGTAAGCCCGCATCTTGGGATCGCTCGTGGTCTCAAGCAGATGATGCGTGAGCAGTTCTTCGTTGAAGGTCGATGCTACCTCCGCGAGGAAAATCGGATAGTCATAATCCTGAAACAGCTGGGAATTTTGCGAGAACCAGCTGTGCATGGAGTGCCCAGCCTCGTGCGCGAGTGTGTAGACATCGGCGAAAACGTCCTCCTTGTAGTTCATCAGGATGTAAGGCGGGGCACCATAGCTTCCGGATGAAAACGCGCCGCTGCGTTTGCCTTTGTTTTCGTAACGATCGCACCAGCGTTTGGAACGCAAACCTTCGTCCAGTACATCGATGTATTTCTTTCCCATCGGAGCCAGCGCATTGAGAACCGCTTCAACCGCCTGATCAAAAGTAAACCGAGTCTCTATCTCCGGAACCAGCGGCACATAGGTGTCGTATTGGTGCAGCTCGTCCAGAGCTAGAACGCGCCGTCGCAAATCGAAATAGCGAAACAGCGGTTTCAGATTCGCGCGGACGGATTGAATCAGGCCGTCATACACGGCGACCGGCACGTCGTCCGGAAACAGTGCTGCCTCGAGCGCGGATGGATAGTAGCGGGCTCTGCCGTGAAAGACATCCGCCTTCACCGAATACGCCAGCGACGCGGCAAGTGTGTACTGATGATCGCGAAATTCTGCGTAGAACTGGTGAAAGGCGCGTTTGCGCAATTCAGGGTCGCGCTTCACCAAGAACGAGCTGAATGAACTTTGAGTCAGCGGTCGCTCGCGTCCGGCCTGGTCGACGAGTACGCCGAACTTCATATCGACGTCGGTCAGCTGCGAAAACGTGTCGTCGTAACCGCTGAGCGCGACATTGCTCAGCGCGAGAAGACGTTCCTCCGGTACGGAAAGGACATGCGGTTTCATGCGCCGAATTTTGTGCAGCTTGATTCGCCAATCGTTCAGCAGTGGATCGGCAACGAATTTGGCAAATCGATCGTCATCGATCGCCAAAATTTCCGGGGCAACAAAAGCCGCCGCTTCGCTGATCCGTGTATGTAGATTCTGGACCTGGCCGATCCGCGCGAGGTACTCGTTGTTGGTGCTGTCCTCGGCCGCTTGCAGCGATGCATAGTGATAGATGCGCTCGGTTTTCAGCTCGAGCGATTTTTCGAACTCCAGAACTGCGGCTAAGGTCTGCGCCGATTCCCCTACTCTGCCTTTCCACTGCTCAAGTTTCGGATACTCATGCTGCAGCCAGGCAAAATCCTCCTGCCATTTGCTCGCGTTAGAGAACAAATGCGTCAGGTCCCATTTGTCCGATTCGGGAATATCAGCCCGCGTTGGAGTCTCCATGCCAGATTCTCGCACAAAGATCACAAGGAACGCAAAGGGACCAAAGTTTATGGTCGTGACCGTTGGGCGCTTCGGTACGAGACCTTCCATTGCAGGATGTCGCGCAATCAATTTGAGGGCGCGCTCGGTGAGTGCGTTTCCCGGGCGGAATCTTGTGCCACGGCGATGCGCCGGAGGGATGCGGTAACGGAATCAGATCGAAGCGATGTCCTGCACGTGTGATGCGAAATTTGCGGCCAATTACTGTCTGTAACCTGTAGGGGAAACTGTCACCTTCTCTTACAACTTCTGTGCGGTCGATGAATTGCATGATCGCCAGCCGGCCGACGGGAATAATGAGACGCGGCTGTAAAATTCGGATTTCGTCTTCCATCCATGATGAGCAATTGCGGATCTCATCCGGACGCTGGGACGCGGTCGGTCCCGCTGGAGTTTTTCCCGGGAAAACATCGGCAGACCGCCGCGAAATAAATTCTCGATCGAATGGCGGCTTCATCCATTCCGCAAAATTTTTCGAACCAGCGGAAAAGCGTTTTCCCAGCCGTGTGCGCAAACGGCCGTTTCAACATCGGCTCCCGCGGACCGGGCGCTTGTCCAACAATCATTACGTTACTCACTACCGCGCCGCCCGAAACCGGCGCCGATTGCATACGCGGGCATCGCCGGCATTTCAGCAAGTGCGCGACGTGACGGGTCAACTCAATTTGTTTGGCCTCATTCATGGCAGAATCTCACACGAAAGGACACCAGGGACACCGAGAAGACTTAGTCTGTGGCCTTTGTGAACCGTTGTGGCCGTTGTGTGAAATCAACGCCGGAAAATTGAGAAAAACGAGAGAAGTAGGCTGAGCACGATGCTGAGGATGATGCATGTGACGATGGGAAGATAGAAAGCGGAATGTTCGCGCTCGATACGAATGTCGCCGGGCAGTCGGCCAAGCCATTTCGGCGCGATGCCGCTCCACATGATCAACCCGACTAGTGTGGTGATCACGCCAATGATCACGATGAACTTTCCCAGTTCGCGCACGATTCAAAAAGTTGCGCGAATCGAACGGAAGCACAAGGAGCGGCGGTCTCCAGTCCGCCGTTCAGATGCGCATCGCAGTTGCGCAGATCGAGCGGAGGCACAAGCTTGATAATCAATGCCCGTCCAATTTCGAGATTATTATGAGACGCTCGGTGTGCCGAAAACGGCGAGCGATGACGAGATTCGCAGCGCGTTTCGCAAGCTGGCGCGCAAATATCATCCCGATGTCGCGAAGGACAAAAAGGCCGCCGAAGAAAAATTTAAGGAGATCAACGAAGCGTACGAGGTTCTGAGCGATCCTGAGAAGCGTAAAAAATACGATCAACTCGGCGCGGATTGGAATCGGCCCGGCGGTTTTCAGCCGCCACCTCGGTGGCAAGGGCAGCAACCCGGCGGTGGATTTTATCAGTGGGGTGGCGACGGCGGTGATGTGCAGTTTGAATTCGGTGGTACCGGGTTCAGCGATTTCTTTGAGGCGTTTTTCGGCGGCGGGAGAGGTCGTTCCGCTTTCGGCGGATTCGGTGGGCGCGCTGCGACGGCCGAGCGCGGGGCCGATGTGGAAGCAGACATCATGGTCACACTTGAAGAAGCGCTCCACGGATCTACGAGGACTGTCTCGCTGCGGCGCGCCGGTTCAGCCAAGGTCGAGCAGTATCAGGTCAAAATTCCCCGTGGCGTGCGCGAAGGACAGAGGATTCGTTTGCGTGGCCAGGGCGAAGCGGGCGTGGGCGGAGGAAAAAGCGGCGATCTTTTTCTTCGTGTACGTTTGGCCAAGCATCCGGATTTTTCAGTCGAGGGCAGCGATCTGATTCATGAGGAGAGGATCGAACCGTGGCAGGCCGTGCTCGGCACTGATTTGCTCGTGACCACTCTCGAAGGAAAGGTGCGCCTGAAAGTTCCACCAGGCACGCAAGGCGGCCAACGGTTTCGGTTGCGCGAACGCGGCCTCCCGGGTGTTTCAGGGAAGCGCGGCGATCTCTACGTCGTTGTGCAAATGAACGTCCCAAAAAAGCTAACCGAACGCGAACGCGAAATCTGGGGCGAATTGGCGAAACTGCACGGCGGCTAAACTAAAAGGAGAGCGGTTTCCAATCCGTTCTTTTTTTGTGCGCCGGACTGGAGACCGCCGCTCCTTGACGAAAGCGTTATGAAATTTCCGGCGAATTCGTGTAATTCGTTTTGCATGAAGATTTCAGTTGGCTCAGATCACGCCGGTTTTCGTTACAAAGAAAAAGTGAAGGAATTGCTCGGCACTCTCGGACATGAAGTAAAAGATTGCGGTACGTTCAGCGAAGACCCTGTGGATTATCCGCTGTTCATTCGCCCGGCAGCAGAGGCAGTGGCGAGCGGCGAATGCGAACGCGGCATTGTGTTCGGCGGTTCGGGCAATGGCGAAGCAATGGTGGCAAACAAAGTGCATGGTGTGCGTTGTGCGCTTTGCTGGAACGAAGACTCCGCCCGTCTGTCACGGCAGCACAATGATGCCAATGTGCTTTCGATGGGCGAGCGTTTGATTCCGGAAGATCT
The DNA here is from genome assembly GCA_963757675.1 of uncultured Verrucomicrobiae bacterium. Taxonomy (GTDB): domain Bacteria; phylum Verrucomicrobiota; class Verrucomicrobiia; order Chthoniobacterales; family UBA10450; genus Udaeobacter. Next base: position 545,956 of record CAVWTH010000014.1, read on the forward strand.
TGCGCTCACGATTGTCCGAATCTGGCTGGAAACCGGTTTTGATGGCGGTCGGCACGTGCGACGCGTGGCGATGTTAAACGCGATGTAGGCTGTAGGGGCGCGTCCTCAGCGCATGACCACCGCCAAGGACGATTGAGGTCGACACTACAGTGCGAAGCCGCGTAGTCCCTCAGATCAATCGATCGGCACAGACCGCAAGTAAGAACACGGCGCTAACAAATGCGTTGCTCTGAAAAAATGCGCGATTGATTCCAACAAGATCGCGTTTCTCGGTTTTGTGTTCGTAAACGAGCGCTGCCGCGATCAGCAGCAGGGACCAAAAGTAGACCGCACCGAGCTTTGCGGTGACGCCAAAACCAATCAGCGCTACAAACGTGAGCAGATGCAGCAACTGAGCCATTTGGAGACTTCGCGCGATCCCGAGCTTCACCACGAGCGACCGAATACCTTCGCGCCGATCGAAATCGTAATCCTGCGTCGCATAAATGAGATCGAACCCTGCGACCCAGCAAATCACGCCCGCCGCAAGTACCGACCGGCGCGAGGTCGATGCGTCCGGTCTGCGCGATCCACGCACCGATCGGCGAAATAGCCAGGGCCAGACCAAGAAAAAAATGCGTTGCGCTGGTGAACCGTTTTGTGAGGGAGTAGAAAAAAATCACCGCAAGCGCAATGGGCGCGAGAATGCAAGTCAGCCGATTAATCTCCGCTGCAGCCAGGATAAAGCCGACGGAGCTGAGAACCAGGAAAACCTGAACTGTCAATTTTGATACAAGCAGGTGACGCGAAGCCGTGCGCGGGTTGCGTTGATCAAGCGACCAATCAACGAGCCTATTGAAAAGCATCGCCGCCGTGCGCGCGAACACCATGCAGGCGATCACCAGCAGCAGAATTCTTAACGACGGCCAGCCATTCGCAGCCACGAAGAGAGCGCCAAGAGCAAATGGTAACGCGAAAATCGTGTGCGAAAATCGAATCAGGCGCAAAAAGCGAGCGATTGGATCGCTGGGCACCGTGCTCTCACTTGTCGATGTTTCCAATCCACAAGTTAATTCGTGTCTATTCGTGTCCATCCGTGGTTAACTGCTTTGGCTGTCGAGCAAATGTTGCAATTGCTCGCTTGCGCCGGTCAAAATCGGCGCGCCGTGCGCGAAAAGGATTCGCTCCGCTTTGTTATCCAAAAGTTTTTGCAACGACCGTCGCATTTGTTTTTGGTTCGAGCAGTATTTCGAGGGCAAAAACGTGAAGCCGTGCGGTTCAAAATTAATTAGCGCGTCGCCAACAATCAGCGTTCCACCATTTTTCGTGTAATGAAGCACGATTTCCCCCGGCGGCGCACCCTCGATGCCAATCACGTGCAATCCCTCGCAGATTTCCTCCCCATCAGGAGTGGTCCTCAACGAACCCGGCTGATCGTTGGGAAACGTCTCACGATCGGCGAAAATCGGAACCTCCAACTGTTGCGCAAACTGCACAGCGGCGCGGTGGTGATTTGAATTCGTCACAATAATTCCTGCAACTCGAGACGAACCGATCAGCTGGGCGAGTGCTCGTTTCTGCAAAAGAATCGGATCGACGAGATACATTCCATCCGGAGTCGTGAGACAAGTTGCGTAAAGCTCCGCTCTAACGGCCGGATCGTAAGCGTGCCAGATCGCAAGATCAGAAGTGATCGCATCGAAATCCCGGACCGACTGCACGGGACATCTCACTCCCCCGCGTGATGGGGCTCGGGCGTTTTCGGTTCCGCCGGTTTTTCCGGTGGCGCTTGATCCGCTTCGGTCCAATCGGTGTGAAACACGCCGGGCTTGTCAATGCGCTCGTAAGTATGCGCACCGAAGAAATCGCGTTGCGCCTGTAAGAGATTCGCCGGCAGCCAGGCAGAGCGGTAACTGTCGAAATAAGCCAACGAGGCGGAAAGCGCGGGGACAGCCACGCCGTGCTTAACGGCCGTCGAAACTACAAGCCGCCATTTCGGCTGCGCTCGTTTGATTATTCTTGTGAAATAACGGTCCAGCAAAAGATTGTGTAAGGTGCCGTCGCGCTTGTAGGCCTCAACGATGCGGTTCAAGAATTTGGCGCGAATGATACAACCGCCCCGCCAAATGGTAGCAATGTCGCTGAGGTTCAAGTTCCATTTGTAATCCGTGCTCCCGGAGCGAAGGAGCTCCATTCCCTGTGCGTACGAAATAATCTTGGAGGCATAAAGCGCATCGCGCACCGCATTGATGAGACGATCGCGATTGCCTTTGAACTGTCGGACTTTGGTTTGCGGCAGAATTTTGGAGGCGGCAACGCGGTCCTCTTTCTCCGCTGAGATCACGCGCGCTTCGACAGCGGCGTTGATTGTGGAAATGACGACGTATTGCCGGATGGCGGCTTGAAGTGTCCATATCCCGGTTCCCTTTTGACCGGCCTTGTCGAGGATCATGTCCACCAGCGGCTTGCTGGTGTCGGGATCAATCCTGCGAAAAATTTGGGACGTGATCTCGATGAGATAACTCTCAAGTTCGCCTTTATTCCATTCCGCGAAAACGTCGGCAAGCTGCGCGGCGTCCATTCCGAGGACGTCCTTCAGAATAGCGTAGGCTTCGCAGATCAATTGGATGTCGCCGTACTCAATGCCGTTGTGGACCATTTTCACGTAGTGACCGGCGCCGTCCGGGCCCAGGTATCGGCAGCACGGTTCGCCGTCCACTTGCGCAGCAATCTTACGGAAAATCGGCGCGATAATATCCCATGCCTCCCGCGGGCCGCCGGGCATGAGCGACGGGCCCTTGAGCGCGCCTTCCTCGCCGCCAGACACACCCATCCCTATGAAATAAATACCCTTGCTCTCCAACGCCTGACCGCGACGCTGGGTGTCGGTAAAAAGAGAATTTCCGCCGTCGATGATCACATCACCTTTCTCGAGGAGCGGTACCAGCTGGCCGATAACGGAATCCACGGGCGCCCCAGCTTTTACCATCATCATCGCAATGCGTGGTTTTTTGAGCGCCCCCACAAGTTCCTCCAGCGTGCGAGTTGGCTGAATGTTTTTTCCCTTGGCGCGACCTGCCGCGAATTCTTCCGTGATTTCGGTCGTCCGATTGAACACGGCGACCGAAAATCCTTTCGAGTCCAAATTCAGGGCGAGACTTTCGCCCATGACACCGAGGCCAATCAGGCCAATATCACATTGATTCATGTTCATTTTGGTATCTCCTTTTGTAGCTGCTCAATACAGAATAATCACTGTAGCGAGTAGTTGAAGCGCATGGCAAATGTCGTTTGTAAAATTCTAGTGACTGAAGGTCCACTGGCGGAGCCGCCGAAAAACCACAAAAGCGATGCAGGAGCGATGGTCGAGTTTTGGGGGGTAGTGCGCAGACTCGAAGCTGGCCGCGAAATCGAGGGCATTGAGTACGAGGCGCATCGTGAAATGGCCGCGCACCAGTTGAAACAAATTGCAGAACAGGCCTGTGAGAAATTTGGGCTTAAACAAGTGTTCGTTCACCACCGAATCGGATTTATCGCCGTTGGAGAACCATCTCTCTTCCTGCGAGTGGCAAGTCCGCATCGCGGCGACGGGTTTCGAGCGAGTCAATGGATTGTGGATGAATTGAAGAAGAGAGTGCCGATTTGGAAACGGCCCTTGTTTAAGAACGATGTTGTAGGGCCGACACGTCGCGGGGATGCCGGGAGCCGCGGTAATGAGTCTAAACGCGGCGCAGAACGGCCGGGGTCACCGCCCCAGGCTACAGCAGCAACGTCTGCCACCGTATGAATTGGGCGAATCGAATTACTTTGAGTCGGCTTGCGCTGACCGTGCTTTTTGTCGTGGCGCTGAATTCATCGTGGCACTATGCGCGCACTACTGCGCTCGTGATTTTTCTTATTGCTGGTGTGAGCGATTTCGTCGATGGCGAGATTGCCCGCCGCTACGGGGTCATCACCAATTTTGGCAAATTGATGGATCCGCTCGTGGACAAGATCATGGTGGCAGCAGCGTTTATTTCATTGGTTCCTCTTAAAGCCGTGCCGGCATGGGCGGCGACGACTGTTGTGGCGCGGGATTTTCTCATTACCGGTCTGCGGCTCATGGGCAGCGCCAAGGGGCGAATTCTTCCAGCAGAGTCGCTGGGCAAACAAAAAACATCATGGCAAATGGTCACGATCATCTTTTTCCTGGCGCTTCTTTCGATTGCAGAGCTGCATTATGCCGATGAAAAAGCGACATGGTGGATGCGCGCCTGGAGCGATGCCGGCCCGGTGCTGGTGTGGATTACCGTGGCCCTGACGATCTACTCTGGCGTCGGCTATGCCTGGCGAAATCGCGATTTGATTGCTCCGAATCAATAGCGGGCAACGGGAATCGAACCCGCATGGCCAGCTTGGAAGGCTGGAACTTTACCATTAAGCTATGCCCGCGTTACCAGGGTAAATACTGACTGGTGAACCGTGAATAGTCAAAGCGTCCGACCCCAAGATGCCAACGCACGTCTGGTAACCACTACCCCTCGAATGCGGTGGCGACCAGCGTGGCGTTGTGGCCGCCGAAACCGAACGAATTGTTGAGCGCGACACGAACCTTTTTTTCGCGGGCAACGTTGGCTATATAATCGAGGTCGCATTCTTCGTCTGGATTTTCCAGATTGATCGTGGGCGGAATGACGGAATCGCGGATGGCCAGTGCGCAAGCAGCCATTTCTATTCCGCCCGATCCGCCTAACAAGTGACCCGTCATCGATTTCGTGGAACTGATTGGAACGTTGTACGCCCCTTCGCCAAAAATCTGCTTAATGGCACGTGTTTCGCAAAGATCGCCGATATCGGTGGAGGTAGCGTGCGCGTTGATGTAATCGACCTGCTCGGGTGAAATGCGGGCGCGTTCGAGCGCAAGCTTCATTGCGCGCGCCGCACCCTCGCCATCCGGCGGCGGCGCAGTCATGTGGTAGGCATCGGCAGAAACGCCATAACCGGTAATCTCACAATAAATTTTGGCGCGGCGTGCCCTGGCATGTTCCAGTTCCTCTACGACGACGATTCCTGCGCCTTCGCTCATTACAAATCCATCCCGATCGCGGTCGAATGGTCGGGAAGCGTGCTCGGGCTCATCGTTGCGTTTGCTCAGTGCCTTCATGGCCGAAAATCCTGCGACACCGATTTCGACAATGGACGCCTCCGCCCCGCCTGCGAGGAAAATATCGGCGTCGCCGAATTTGATAATTCTCCAGGATTCACCGATGGCGTTGTTGGACGTAGCGCAAGCCGTTACGATGCAGAGATTGGGACCGCGGAGGCCAAACTCCATGGAAATCACGCCCCCAGCCATGTTGCTGATCAACATTGGAATCGTAAACGGCGAGTTTCGCCCGGGTCCTTTCGTCAACAAGACCTGCAACTGGTCCTGCAACGTTTTGAGTCCTCCGATTCCGGTGCTAACGATCACGCCAAAACGTTCCCGTTGCTTCAGATTCGCAATGTCGATCCCGCTGTCCGCGATCGCCATTTTTGCCGCGGCCATCGCAAGATGAGTGAATCGATCGGTCCGTCGCACATCCTTAGGATTTTTGAAGAACGCCTTTGGATCGAAATCGCGGACTTGTCCCCCGATCCGGCAATCGTATCCGGTAGTATCGAACGCGTCGATAGTGCTAATTCCGCTCACGCCGTTCTTTAGATTCGACCAAAACGTCTCGAGATCGTTGCCAACCGGCGAGACAACACCCATACCCGTGATAACTACTCTGCGCTCGGCCATGACGTTATAGCGTTAAAGCGTTGAAGCGTGGAACCGTCAACTGGTTCCCATTCCGACATTTTGCACGGTCTGGAAAAGCTTTCCCTCGGTCCTGATCGAAGGCGCGATGATGATTTCGGTTTGCTGGAACTCAGGAATATTGCGCGCTCCTACGTTGCCCATGCAAGTAGTGATTGCGCCGACGAGATTTTGGCTGCCGTCGTCCACCTCGGCCGGGCCGAAGAGGATTTGTTTCAGCGAACCCGTGGTGCCCACCTTTATGCGTGTGCCGCGCGGAAGATTGGCGTGCGGAGTGGCCATGCCCCAATGATAGCCGCGTCCGGGCGCTTCCTGCGCCTTGGCAAAGGCGCTGCCGACCATCACGGCGTCTGCGCCGCAAGCCAATGCCTTGCAAACATCGCCGCCCCGGTTCATTCCGCCATCCGTGATGATCGGCACGTACCGTGACGTTCTTTTGAAGTAAGCATCGCGCGCCGCCGCACAATCTACCGTGGCAGTAACCTGCGGCACACCGAGCCCAAGCACTCCGCGCGACGTGCAGGCGGCTCCCGGCCCAACACCGACTAACACCGCAGCCGGCCCGCACTCCATGATCTCGAGAGTCACATCATAGCCAACCGTATTTCCCACGATCACCGGAATGCGCATCTCCCGGCAAAATTTTTCCAGATCGAGCGACCTGTACTCCGACGAAATATGCCGGACCGTTGAAACCGTGCTTTGCACCACGAAGACATCCGCGCCAGCTTCTTGCGCGATCATTCCAAATTCCGCAGCGCGCTGAGGAATCGAACTGACCGCAGCTACAACACCGGCGTCTTTGATCTGGCGCACACGCGCGGCAATCAGATCGTTTTGAATCGGTTCCTGGTAAATTCGCTGCAGCAGTGCAGTAATTTCGGATTTATTCGCTTCAACAATTTTTTGCAGGACTTCCTGCGGGTTCTTATAGCGCGTTTGCACTCCTTCAAGATTCAAAACGGCAAGCCCGCCGAGCTTATTCATCGCGATGGCGAAGCCCACATCGACAACTCCGTCCATGGCGCTGGCAAGGATGGGTATCGTCATTTCCAGCGGTGCCGCTTCTTTGCGGGGCAAACGAAACATGATATCGACTTCGTTTGGGTTGATGGTCACGCGCCCGGGCACGAGCGCGATCTCGTCGAAACCATAGGTCACGCGCGCTTTGCGGTTTCGGCCTATCCACATTCCCATGTTAAATGTTCTCCATTCTGAATCGTTCGTTTAAACTTCCGCAGTGCGGGCACCGGGGAAGCAGCGCATCAGTTCGATCTTCAAATTCGAACGCGCAAATCACGCACCGTAACCGGTGCTGTAGAGCCCGTCGCTCGCGGCGCCGGCGGTTCCATTCTCCAACTATCCAAAATAGAAAGACCGCCGCAAGAAAAAGCAGCAGATAAATCGTGACCAGAGTAGCAAGACTGACGCGAATCACGGCGTAACGCTGGCTGAAGATGCTTGCTGCGGGCGCACGACGTCATTGCCCCATTGAATTGTGGCGATGCCCCAGACCAGAGGCGAGCCGGGGTTTCCACCCGTTCCTCTGTTCGGCGGGAAACGGCTACGGATAACCTGTAAACGGCCTTGTTCGTCCAGCGCTGAATCACCTGACGAATCGATCGGAAAGCAATACCGAATTTCTCCAAATTCGTTTACGGCCACACGAAACCGCAGCGTCTCAGGTGTTTCTTTGTTGGACGCGACGAAGCGCGCCGGTGGCAGACTCGGAGCGCCGAACTGATCGAGGTCCTTGGAAAAACTAATCAACGTTCTGCCGCTGGCTGTCGCTGGGGCAGTTTTCCGCAAGAGAGAGCGTACGGCCCCCGGTGGCCCGGAACTCGGAATGCGAAGGTCGGGTTTTAGCGCCGGAAGATCCTTAAGAATCGGCTCCAACGCAGAATAGGATGGCACATGCTCCGCCGTTGGGAGAGCGCGAAGCCTTGCTCCCGGCGGTGGAAGCGTCGTAAAAGCCAATGCAGGATCTTCTGCATCGATCCAACGAAGAAGTGTCCGGCCTTCATCGGAATCCGCGGCGATAAATGTGACGCGGGCTGGCGGCGGCATCACCGCCACCGGCGTCGGATAAACAATTTGGAAAACGTAAAAGCAGAGGGCGTGCGCAACCAGCGACAGCACCAGGAACGATGCAAGTACCGCCTTCTGGCCCCGAGGCGAATCCCAACTAAACAGAAGTGGTTCGGCTGCAATCTCGGAGCCAACGCTGTTCATCTTGGCGGAGTCGCGGCAAGGGCGACGGAAGTAATGCCGTGTTCAAGCGCAGCGTTTGTTACTTCGGCAACCGTTTCGTACGAAGCACAACGGTCAGCCTTGATAATGATCGATTGGTCCCTGCGTTTGGCCGAATCAAGTAGCTGGCCAAGCTGCTCCATCGTCACTCGCTGGTCCTGGAAATAAATCGCGGGAACTGCGCCGCCGGTAATACTAATGATTTGCTGGTTGCTTTTTGGACCGAGCGTAAAGCGCGAAAATGGCATCGAAATCGAGATACCTTGTTGCAGGATAAAATTCGAACTCAGCAACAGAAAAAAAGCGAGCAAGAAAGCGAGATCGACCAGCCCGATAAGTAAAAGCCATCCGAAGTTATAAGTTGTTGTTCGCCCGAGTCTCATTTGACGCTTCAATGCTACACCTTGAACGATTCCACACGACGAAGCGATTGGTCGTCAAAGGTCCTGGCGTGCTTCAATCTCCCGAGTCGTTTCATCAGGTTGTTGGAAACTGATGATGCCGCTAATCGGACGACTTTCAGTTAACATGTGGACGATCTCAATGCCTGCGCGTTCCATGTCATGCATCATGGTGTTTATGCGGGAAGAGAGGTAGCTGTACGCGACAAACGTGGGTGTTGCTACAACCAGCCCGGCGGCAGTCGTCAGCAGGCTTTTGTAAACGCCACCGGAAAGTTCCGTGACCGTGGCATAACCACCGCTCGAGGCGATCGTCCCGAACGCATCGATCATCCCTGCAACGGTCCCGAGCAGTCCCAGCAACGGGGTGAGGAAAGCAATGGTAGCAAGCACCGGAAGAAACCGCTCCAGTTTGGGTACCTCGAGCTGGGCGGCTTCCTGCACAATGTCGCGCAATTCCGCTCGAGGCGCATCGTGCCGGATAATTGCAGCATGAATCACTCGCGCTACCGGGCCAGGCGTACCGGCAGACTCGTGCAGTGCCTCGGCGAAATTGCGACGACGAATCAAATTTGACAATCCCTTCAAGAATTCGCCCACATGAATCGTCGCTCGATGAAAATAGAAAAGGCGCTCCGCAAACACAGCAATGGAGATAATGCTGCAGGCGAGAATCGGCCACATCAACAACCCGCCCTTTTGGATGTAATCAATCACACCAAGTTTTTTGTAGCTCTCTTTCTGTGTCGTGGCAAGGGAGTTTCCCTGGTTCTATGGTTTTGTACAAGTGTAAATTGTGACGATCCCTCCCGTCAAAGGTTCAAAGGTTGGGGCGACGTAACCGTTCGCCCGCATCAACTGGCACATCGCATCGCCACTCGGAAATTCCTCGATCGAATCGCCCAGGTAATCGTAGGCGCTTTTCTTTTGTGTTAAAAACGAGCCGAGGACGGGCAGGCACCGATGCAAATAGAAGCGATACGCCGCGCGCAAGATCGGCGTTGTCGGCAATGAAAATTCTAGCACCAACAGCCGACCATTGCTGTTAAGGACACGCGCAATTTCAGTAAGTGCTGCTGAGCAGTCTTCCAGGTTGCGCAAGCCGAACGCGATCGTGATGCAGTCGAATGAGCCGTCGACGAATGGGAGTTTCATTGCATCCGCCAATAGCACGTGTCGCAAACCTTTTTGACGCGCAAGCTCCAGCATTTCCGGCAGATAATCGACACCCGTAATATTGGCGTCTGGCAACTTCTTTCGGAGGGCAAGAGCTAAATCTCCGGTGCCAGTTGCAAGATCAGCGATGTTACGTGGGCGCCAGCTGGCGACGATGTTAGCCGCCCTCGCACGCCAGTAGAAATCGATCCCGCAGCTCAGCACGTGATTTGCGAGATCGTAGCGCCTCGCAATCGAGCCGAACATTTCCCGGACGTACGCACGTTTAGTAATCATGTCGTGATCCGATCGAACACCAACTGGCATCTGTTAATGCTCCGTCTTATGACCCGTCGCATAGCTAACGAGCTAATAGCGAGGAACAAGGCTGGAACTCGTTACAAAAATTACTGATTGCCATACTTGGCAACTACGGCTATCTAGCGGCATGGACATATCTGTTAAAGATCTACAGGAAGCGATCTCAATTCGCCAGCAAATCGATAGCCTTCAACGACGACTTTCCTCGATTTTGCGAGGTGCACCTCAAAGGGAAGCCGCTCCTACGGCCCCCGGACGCTACTTCTCGCCTGCGACCAGAGCGAAGCTTTCGGCAGCCGCTAGAGCTCGTTGGGCAAAGAAGCATGGTACTGGAGGAGCAGCTCCTTCGAACCGAAAAGGGCAACTGACACCAGCCGGCCGAAGGAGGCTTTCTCAATTAATGAAAGCTCGTTGGGCGGCAAGAAGGAAAACAGGAGGAGTACAAAAAGGCTCTACTCGAAAGAAAGACACGCTTACTCCTGCCGGTCGAAAGAGGCTTTCGGAGCTGATGAAGGCCCGCTGGGCAGCGAGAAGGAAATCCGGCGGGAAATAGCAACTGGCTCGCGACTGGCATCGAACAGTTGCTGGTCCGTCTTGCACGATCGAGTGGCGAGATCAACTGCTCGCGAGAGGACTCGAACCTCCACGGGTTTCCCCATACGGTCCTGAGCCGTACGCGTCTGCCAGTTCCGCCACGCGAGCAAAAGCGGGCGCGTTATAATGCGCGCGTGGCAGGATGCCTGCAAGGTGAAATCGGAGCGAATGCTGGGTTAAATTAACCCGATCGTTTCTTGCGCGCGCGTACCTCCAATTGGTGTGCTTTGCGCACCTGACCAAGGGAACGCAGGAGATCGGCATAATTGGACACGACAATCTCGTACTCCTTGGAAGGCTTCTCCTGCACTTGTTCCCAGCTCTTGAGTGAGGATTGATAGAGCTCCGCCGCCTTCGTGTAATCGCCACGTGAATGATAGACTACCGCCAGGTTGCATTTCGACTGCGCAATGTCCGCGATCGGACGTGGTTGCAATTTCTCCCTGATGGCCAATGCCCGAAGGTGCAGTTTCTCGGCCTCGGTATATCGGCGTTCGTTGGTGTAAAACACCGCCAGATTGTTTAGCACCGATGCTACGTCGGCGTGGTCGGGCCCGAGTTGCTTCTCGTAGATCTCCAAAGCGCGCAGGTAACACGGTTCGGCCGCCTTTTGCCGGCCCGACTTGCGCAGAATGAGTGCGACGTTATTCAACATCGTCCCAATATCTGAATAGGGGACATCTTCGATTTCGGTCCCGGAAGCTATTGCTTTCTGGTAGAAATCGATTGCTTCTTCGGATTGACCAAGATTATCATAGAGCAACGCGAGCCGTCGTGCCGAGCGGTAGATGGCGCGCTGATCCGGCGGGTTGCCCTTCTCCAGGATGACGTGCGCCTTCAGCAAGTATGCCTCGGCTCCGGCATGATCTCCTTTTTGTTCGAGCAGTTGCCCTAGTTTTTCGAAACTGGAGGCAAGCGCGGTCTGGTTGCCTTTGAATGCACGTCTGGCAACTTCAAGCGCCGTTTCGGCGACCCGAATTGCCTGAGGCAGACGATTCGTGGCACGCAGATTGTCAAGCTTGTCGTTGAGGATCGCCCACAGCTTCTCTTCACCTTTCACCTTATCACCATCCCTCGCTTAGTTGAGCAACTAATCGGGTGGCGAGATCCTCCGTGGCGAGCGGCAGAGCTTGTCTTTCGTCAGTCGTCACGTCGCCGGTGACGAAGAAGCTAGTGGTTCCGACTGCTTCCCCGGAACCGGACAACTGTTTCCCGTCTCGCGTAGTCAGCGAGTATTTGATACTCATTACTAGATTAAACTCGGTTGTGGCCAGCACGTTCCCGCGGACTGAGCGCGCCGGCGACCGGACAATACGAGATATCTCCCCGCTTAATGTAGCGTCTGCCTTGTCGTCACTCGCAATCTGATACGTACCATCCTGTTGGAATTGTTTGATCACGGTATCCGTGACCAAAACCTCTATACGCGGTACAAGGGTGCGATTTTTAAACGTTGGAACCGCAATCGTATGGACATCACGGAGATAGTATGGCTTTACGGGCCCCACGTGGTAGCCAAGGCAACCAGAGACCGCGAAGCAAAAAATTGTCGCAAATAAGGCTTTCAAGGCGCCGGTGAGGCGGACGCTTCGGGGGCAGCCGACGCTCCGGGAGGATTGGAAGGATCGGAGCTTGTGCTCGTGCCCGGCAGAGGTAACAGAGGTTCAGGCGCAGAAGTCGTATCCGGCGCGAGCGAAGCTGGCGGTGGAAGCGAGTTGTCCGACTCCGATGAAGGCAAAGGCGCTTCGTTATTCGGTGCGCCCGGTTTGGCGGATCCAGTTCCTGCGCTCCGCGGTCCGTGCGCGTCGGTTTTTTTCTTGGCGTTCTGCGACACGGATATAGCTGGCTGAAGCACAGCCTCGCCAAATTTTGCGCGCAACTGATCGATCCGTTTCTTCGCTTCGTTGCTTTCCTCTGAGCCTGGCTGCTGCCGAATCACTTCGTTGTAGTAGATGACGGCAGCGCGATAATATTTTTGTTTGTCGTAGAATTTCGCGACCTTGTAAGAATTGCTTGTTTGTTTGTGCTCAAGAATATCGAGATTCTTGCGGGCCTGCGCCGCTTTTTCGCTCTTCGGATAGTGGAAGAGAAAATCTTGGAATGCTGTTTTCGCATTGGCTGCTGCAGCGGCGTCATTTGTTCCTAACTTGGCAGCCGTAAACCAGATGTAACCAATTTGATATTGCGCATCCACGGCTATCGGTTCGTCCGGAAACTTGTCCACCACCGCCTGGTACGCCTGGATAGCCGCGTCGTTCGCTCCCTGCTTTTCACGCGCAAGGCCAATATCGAACTGTGCCCGGGCCGTGTATTTCCCATACGGCGCCGTGCGGACAACATTTGCGAAGATCGTCACCGCACGATCCAACGCCGACGCGACCGGAATCCCTAACACCTTCAGTTTCTTGCCGTTTAGATAAATTTCGCCGACGCGGAATTGCCCCTCGATCGCATCATCAAAATGTTGGCTGCTCGCATATCTTTCGACCAACTGGAGATATGAATCGGACGCCGGAGTGTATGCACGAATCTGTTCCTGCAATTGAGCTGCGCGATAAAGCGCCGTAGGAGCCAGCGCGTCTTTGGGGTGACGTTTCACCAAGGTTTTGTAAACCCTGATCGCGCGCTTAGGGTTGCCTTCTTTCTCCGCGGTCTGTCCGATTTGATACAACTGTGCTGCATCCCCGCTTATCTCTTCCTCGCCGGGCGGAACGAACTTCGCTTTTTTCCCGGGTTTAAAGATGATGGTAGCGTTACCCGGTTCGGGTAAAAGGAACAGGGTGACGACGAGAACGAGAAAGCCGCGAAAAACCAGTTGCATCCAGATGTGGCAGCGTAGTTAACTTATCCAGCCCGTCAAGTTTTCCGCGCAGTCTTCTCCTCTGATTTGACATCCTTTCCGACGGACCAAACCGAATACTTTTTCGATCCATTTGAATCTCTTCGATCAGCAGAAAATACGCATCGGCTCATGCGCATGGAGCTTTGAAGACTGGCGCGGAATGTTTTACCCACGCGATTTGCCAGAGTCTCACTGGCTCGAATTCTATGGCAACTATTTTCCGGCGGTTGAAGTGGACTCGACGTTTCACGCTGCGCCGGCGGAAAACACCGTTCGTCGATGGACCGAAACGACTCCCGCCGGTTTTCGGTTTACCTGCAAGCTTCCCCGACAGATCACGCACATCTGCCGTCTAAGGGACTGCGCAGCGGAGGTAAATTCGTTTCTACGCGCCCTCGAACCCCTCGGGCCAAAACTCCAGGTGATTCTCATTCAGCTCCCGCCTTCCCTGACGCCTGCGGACGGTAAGCAGGCGCTGCGGAAATTTCTGGTGCAACTACCGCGCGAATTCCGGTTTGCGATTGAATTTCGCCATGCCGGCTGGCATAGGCCGCAGTTTATACGCCTGATAGAAAAGTACCGCATCTGCTGGGTCTGGGCCGATACCACTCCGCTCAACGAACGAAATCTTGCGCCTTTTGAATTTCTGCCATGCACCACCGATTTTCTTTACGTTCGTTTGCTTGGCGATTACGCAACAAAATATGATGTCGATGGAGGCCATATCCATCGTTACCAAAAATTGCTTTGGAAACGCGAAGCCGCGTTGGAAAGCTGGTCGCTGAAAATTAAGCGGCATCTTCCGGACGTGCGCAGTGTCTCGGCATTTGCCGGCAATCACTTCGAAGGCTTCGCGCCTGAGACCTGCCAGCGTCTGGCTCAGCGTTTAGGTTTCGTTTTGCCGCTGCCGTCGGGAACCGAACAGGCGTTTTGCCAAGAGAGAGGGTCGCAGCTCGATCTAGAGTTGTAACGGCCGCGGGGCACGCCTGTGCTTCTCGAAGATACAGATCTGGCGAATGCCCAGATCAGAGATTTTGTGCGCGAGACTGGAGAAATTTTCACCGAGTTGCACGTGCGAGTGCGCGTCCGAAGCGGTGGTGAAAGGAATCGCCTTCGTTATTGCGAGCTCAATGACAGGGTTGCTGGGATAAAGTTCATTCACTGGCTTGCGCCAGCCGGCGGTAGAGAGCTCAATCGCCAAGTTCCGCGCCCGAATAAATTCAAGCGTTTCATTGACTAAACTGGCGACTTCTGCCGAAGACCGATGACCATGGATTTTGATCAGATCCAGATGCGCGAGGCAATCGATCAGTCCGGTGCCGGCCATGTCGCGGACACGGCGAAAATAATCAACGTAAATCGCGTCGATGTTCCGGCCTTCGAATTGCGCCGCGCCATGCGGCACGCTGTCGAACATCTGATCGGCGCGATCCAGGAAATGCACCGAGCCCAGGACAAAATCCAGCTTGTCCCAGTGTTTTTCGATCCATTTGCGCCCGGTCGGGGAATGGACTGGATCGTTGTCCAATTCGATACCGACGCGGATTTGCAGATCGGGGTTTTTTTCCCGCAAACGATCGACTTCACCAAAATCGATTCCTGCGTGGTAACGGTCATGATCCGTGAAAGCGATATCTTCCAGCCCTAATCTGCGGGCCGATTTCGCCCAAGGCTCGAGCAATGCCTGCGTATACCGCTGTACGCGGTGCCCCTGCGGATGGGTGTGGTAGTCGGAGAAGAGAACTAGTGGAGTGTTGGTGTGTCGGTATGTTGCAGTTGCTCCCGAAGACATCACTCGATCGCCTTTGCTTATGGTACCGCGAGGAATTTTTGCCGAATTCGCAACTCCAGATATTGAGGAAAGAAAACTTCGGCGATAAACACCTTGTTCGGTGTAAGCTCGCGCGTCGAGATCGTTTCGTTGTACTCGATCCGCTCGGACGGGTTAATCAAGATTGTCGCAGGTTTTTCGATGATCGCGTGATTCTCAGACCATTTTGTCAGAATATCGCCCGCGGAATTCTTCAGATAAATTTCGATGCGCTGACTCGTCGGAAAATCGAGTGCGACTGGACGCTTTGAGAGATTTGCCAGCGTCGCTTTCACTGTGAGCTGGCGGACCTCAGAAAGCTTCACGGTTTGCGGCGTAATTTGCAGATCCAGAGAGAGTCCACGCAGGCGCGCGTCTTTGTATTGCGGGACTATGTTGGGAGAAAACGGATGTAGAATGCGGCTCAACCAGCCTCGTTTCCGCGCAGGTGTAGGCGTGGGCGTGACGTCCTGGCTGAACACAGACCCAGCCACAAAAATTAGCAGAACGGTCAATACAAGGCGGCAATTCATGAGGGCCCTAAACAGCGCCGAAACTTTTCTGAGTTGCAAAATTGCTGTCAAACCCTTTATGAACTCGCAAATGCTTTCGGAGTCAACGGGCAGGAAGGCTGTGTGCATATTGGCACTTGGCCTGGTTTTTGCGCTTACCGATGGGTTCGGGAAACCACGACACTGCACGTTTCGCGTGCACGCCCAGGCGAACCCTCATGATACGGACACATTCTCAATGTCCGCACCCGCGACATCGTCCGGCAAGGATATTGCCATCCAAAAGATGCCCTGGATCACAGAGCGCGACGTCGTCAGGTTTTCGCCGTATCAGTCTCAGGACGGAACATACGGCGCTTTATTTCAACTCGACGACCACGGGCGCGTGGTGCTCGATACTTTGAGCATTGAGCACCGAGGCGGCTTCCTTTTCGTATTCGTCAACGGCCGGCTAATCACTGCACTGCAGATCGACAAGCGCGTGTCGGACGGCAAAATTTATGTTCCTTCCGGACTCTCGGCCGCCGACATCGAGGCAATGAAGAAAGAGTGGCGGTTAATCGGACAAGGTAAACGCTAACCGCTTCTGAATTGTCCATGCGACTATTGTTCGCCGCAGTTGTTTTCGCTGGTGTCTTGTCAGCCTCAATAACAGGCCAGACCGCGCAAGATCGCGCTCTAGATCTTGTTCTCCCGACGGACAATGACGCGATCTTTTCCGGGGACGGCGCCGCGTTTTACCAACACATCGACCGTGACTACAAAGGCGTGAAATCGACGCCATGGGAGGGCGGTCAATACGGGTTTGTGCGTGACCCGAAAGACACTCCTGGCGGCGTCGTTTACACTCGCTTCCACGAAGGAATCGATATTCGCCCAGTGCACCGCGACGCAAACGGCGAACCGCTCGACGAAGTGCGCGCCATTGCCGATGGCAAGGTCGTGCACATCAGTCCTGTGCCCGGCTACTCAAATTATGGGAAATACATCGTGATCGAGCATCGCTGGGACGGATCGAATTACTACAGTCTCTACGGACATCTTAGCTCGATCGCTGTGCAGCCCGGCGAGACAGTGAGAGGCGGCCAGCGTATCGCAGTGATGGGTTATACCGGAACGGGCATCAACCGGGAGCGCGCGCATCTGCATTTGGAACTGGACCTGATGTTCAGCCGTCAATTTGAAGAATGGTACAACACATTTTTTAAAAACGATCCGAATCGCCACGGCATCTACAATGGCATGAATCTCGCCGGTCTGGATATCGCCCGTCTCTATTTGGCGCTCCGAAAGAATCCAGCGCTCACGATTTCCGAGTTTCTCAACGATGAGGAGACATTCTACAAGGTCGCCCTGCCGAAGGCGCGGCACTTCGATTTGCCACAGCTTTACCCCTGGATGATTGGAGGCGGGAAGCGAAATAATGCATCGTCGTGGGAAGTTTCGTTCGCGCGTTCCGGCGTTCCCTTGAAAATTGAACCCGGCGACAAACATGTGACGCAGCCCGAACTAAGCTACGTAAAGAAGACCTCGACCGAATATTCTTATCTGACTCGCGACATCGTTTCCGGCCATCAGGCAAACGCGCATCTCACAAATTATGGCGCGCAGTTGATGCGATTGCTGATTTGGCCCGACTGAGTTGCGCCCAAAAACTTCAGCAGGACGTCGGTGTGCTTTGCGCAACCGCGACGCCATGGGGGATTGCGCCTTGCACGAAACTGAGACATTCCACAGCTCCGCTCGGTTTCCCGGGAAGCGCGATCACCAGAGCATGATCGACAACCGCCGCGAGGTTGCGTGAGAGAATTGCGTTGGGCGTGATCTTCATCGACTCGGCACGCATTACTTCTCCGAACCCCGGCAACTCCACGCGCATGATCGAGCGAATTGCTTCCGGCGTAACATCGCGCGGTCCGATGCCGGTGCCGCCCGTGGTGAGCACTAAACCGCAGCCTTGTTTGGCAAACGAGCGAATCGTCTCCTGAATCCGGACGGCCTCATCCGGCACAATCGCTTCCGCCAGCACCTGCCAGCCAGCCTTGTACGCCGCTTCTTTAAGCGCCGGACCGCCAAGATCGTCGTAATCACCCGCGCTGGCGCGATCGGATATGGTGATGATACCAACTTGTATTTGCATTTTTGAAGCGACGTCTCTATGAGCGCCGCGATTTTTCCTTCCGGCGGTCATAGACCGCCGCCATGGCGCTTTTCGTCTTCTTAATTAGATGCACTTCGCTGATGAACATGCGCTTGTCCACGGCCTTACACATGTCGTAAATCGTCAACAGCGCGACGGTGACGCCCACCAGCGCTTCTATCTCGACTCCAGTCTGCGCGATTGTCTGCGCAGTGCATTTTACCCCTGCGCCGTCCTTGGAAGTTACAATGTCGATCCTCACTTCGCTGAGCGGCAGAGTGTGGCAAAGCGGAATCAAATGCGCAGTCTGCTTGGCGGCTTGAATCCCGGCAATGCGCGCGGTCGCGAACACGTTCCCTTTGGCGATTTGATCTTTTGCGATCAAGTCGAGCGTCTCGCGCTGGAGACGAATGTTTCCGCTGGCAACAGCCCTTCGCTTGCGCAGCGGTTTCGCCGAAATATCGACCATCTGTGCCCGACCATCGCGAGAGACATGAGTGAGGCGTTTCATTTATTGTTTGTCTATCAGACCGAGCAAAGTCGAGGAATCCCGTGAATCGCGCGGAGGATCATGCAGCGGCATGTCACCCGCCAATGGCAATCATTTTGCGATTTGGCTGGTAACTATTTCGGAAGTCGTGTTCCCGCGGCTTCCGCTCTACGACATCGAGAAAAAACTGCTTGAGCTGTTCATCACTCGCGCCAGCACGCAGCGGTTTCATGATATCGAACTCCAGGTAACTGCCAAGACATGGGCGCAACCTTCCATCACACGTGAGCCGCAGCTTGTTGCAGTTCTCGCAGAAATGCAGATTCGTCATCGCGCCGATGAAACCGATCCGCTGAGCGCGCCCCGGAATTTGATAGTAAGTCGCCGGACCATTTGTTCGAAATTCCGCTTCCGGAATCAAAGTTCCGTAAGCCGATTCGACTATCCGTTTCGCCTCGAAAACCGACATGAAATTGCGCTCGTTTAAAACTTCGGTAGTGCTCACCGGCATCATTTCAATGAATCGAAGAATAAGGCCTCGCGCTCCGGCAAATTCGATCAGCGGCAACAGTTGATCTTCGTTGCGGCCCCGCATAAGGACACTGTTCAATTTGATCTGGTCGAACCCAACGGCAATCGCCGCGTCGATTCCAGTAAGCACTTGTGCATGGAAATCCCGGCCGGTGATCTGCGAATAAACGGCCGAATCCAGCGTATCGAGTGAAACATTGATCGATTGCACGCCAGCATCGTGCAGCGCTTTCGCCATGCTCTGACCTGGCGTGATTTCGCGTGCGAGCAATGTCCCGTTGGTAGAAAGACCGATACTCCTGATTCCGTGGATCTCAGGAAGTTGCCTAACGAAACGGACCACGTCGCGGCGCGTCAGCGGTTCGCCGCCGGTGATTCGCACTTTCGAAACACCCAGCTCGACCGCGACACGAATGAGCCGCAGCGTTTCTTCGTATGTCAAAATTTCATCGCGTGGCAACCACTCCTGCAACTCCTGAGGCATGCAATAGGTGCAGCGCTCGTTACAACGGTCGGTGATCGAGACGCGCAGATATGAAATCCGATGGCCGTAATGGTCCTGCATCCCGGGACACGTTACCGGGAACGGAATGGTGAATCAACCACCGTTGACTGAAGATGACGAAGGTACGATCGTGCCGTATGCAGCGTCGAATCCTCTCCGTCGCGCTGATAAAGGGGATACTGGCCGGGACATTGATTTTCACTGGTTGTGCAACCACGGAGACGCGCATTTCTCAACATCCCGAAATCTACCAGCGTCTCTCGGCGAGAGACCAGGCATTGGTAAGCCAGGGACAAATTCGCGCAGGGATGACCATGGACGCGGTATGGCTGGCCTGGGGAACGCCCGATGAAAAGATTCCAGACAACATGGGTGATCGTCCCTCCGAAACGTGGCTCTATTTACGTTACCAAACGCCCCCCAGCTACGGCGGCCCCTATTATTACGGACCATTCGATTGGTCGTATATCCCGCCAAAGTTCCCTTACGCCTCCAAAGGCGCCACCTTTTTAAACGGCAGAGTTGTATTCTTCCAATACGTGCCGCCGCCACCGCCGCTGTAACGCCTTGCAGCTCGTTAGTACGACCCGGCGTTGCCATGACGTTGCGGTTCAATGCACGGTTTGACTTGCCAAATTGCCGGCCGGTATGATTTCCTCACGGCATGAAGCGTCGGTTTTTTGTTCGCGCATCGACGCTCGGTCTTGCGACCGCCGCGATCGTTCTCACCAGCTGTTCAACACCGCAAACGCGAATTTCTGATCATCCAGACCTTTACCAGAGTCTTTCACACAGAGACCAAGCACTGGTAAATGCGGGACAAATTCGCATCGGCATGTCACGAACGGCCGTGTGGCTGGCATGGGGTTCGCCCGATCGGAAGATCGTGGGCAACATGGGCGGTGGTCCGACGGAGACCTGGCTTTACATTTACTACGCAACGTACTACCCGCCCTACGCACCATGGGGCCCCTGGGCTTTCTGCGGAGATCCCTTCTACGATCCATTCTATTATTCATACATTCCACCGGGCATTCCTTATCCCGGCAAGGTGGTCACTTTCGCCAACGGCAGGGTTGTATCCTTTCAATATCTCGCATCGCAGTAGAGCCGATCGAAAATTCTGTCGCATTGTGCGGCGCAAAGGACGAGCATTCCTGCGGGTCTGAGCCATGGCTTACCATTCATTTCGAGAGTTCCTCCATGCTCTGGACAAAGCGGGCGAACTGAAACGCGTCGCGGTCCCTGTAGATACCGATCTGCTCATTGCCGAATGGGCAGACCGTGAGATGAAATCGCCCGCGGGCGGAAAAGCTCTGTTGTTCGAGCAACCGATGGTGGAAGGGAAAAAATCAGAATTCCCCGTCACCATCAACACCATGGGATCGCGCCGCCGCATGGCCATGGCGTTACAGGTTTCCGATGTTGAAGATATCGCCCGCGAAATCCAGCTCATCCTGAAGGCGAAACCGCCTACTGATCTGCGAGAAGGCTGGAATTTACTGAAGCAGGGAATCCATCTTCTCCATGCGCGGCCGAAATCGGTGCGTGAAGCGCCATGCCAGGAAGTGGTGCATAAGATCGAAAATGGCGACGGTTTTTCGCTGCGCGATCTCCCCATCCTGAAATGTTGGCCAAAAGACGGCGGGCGTTTTATTACGCTGCCAAACGTGCACACGCGCGATCCGGAAACCGGCGCGCGCAACGTGGGCATTTACCGGATGCAACTCTATGACGAGCGCACCACCGGAATGCACTGGCAAGTTCACAAAGTTGGCGCGCGCCACGGAAAACGCTACTACGAACGCGGTGAACGCATGCCCGTAGCCGTTACGCTGGGCGGTGATCCAGTCTACACATTCGCTGCTACCGCGCCTTTGCCGGACGGCTTGGACGAACTGCTTTTTGCCGGCTTCTTGCGACGAAAATCTATCGAACTGGTTCGGTGCAAAACCATCGACCTGGAGGTGCCGGCAGACGTTGATTTCGTTCTGGAAGGTTATGTGCAGCCAGGCGAGATACACCCGGAAGGGCCCTTCGGTGATCACACCGGATTTTACACCGCCACCGAAGACTACCCCGTTTTCCATTTGACTGCGGTCACGCATCGACGGGACGCGATTTATCCGACAACGATCGTCGGCAAACCGCCGATGGAAGATTTCTATATCGGCGATGCCTCCGTTCGAATTCTCCTACCGGTATTCAAAATGAATTTCCCGGAAATCGTGGACATGACGTTGCCGCCCGAAGGCGTATTTCACAATCTGGTTTTCGTGAGCATCCGGAAGCAATACCCGTATCAAGCTTTCAAAGTGATGCATGGCCTCTGGGGCATGGGCCAGATGATGTTCAGCAAATACATCATCGCAGTGGACGAAGAT
Organism: uncultured Verrucomicrobiae bacterium; assembly: GCA_963757675.1. GTDB lineage: Bacteria > Verrucomicrobiota > Verrucomicrobiia > Chthoniobacterales > UBA10450 > Udaeobacter. Next base: position 567,652 of record CAVWTH010000014.1, read on the forward strand.
TGCGACGTGCACAACACGAGCGACGTGCTTTTCCGATTGTGCGCGAACACCGACCCTGCACGAGACACAACGATCATCAAAAATCCTAGCGACTCGCTCGATCACGCGCCAGGCGAACAGAACATCGGCTCCCACATGGGATTTGACGCTACGCGTAAATTACCTGGCGAAAATTATCACCGGCCGTGGCCAGAATTAATCAAGATGACAGACGAAGCGCGAGCGATCGTGGACGCGCTACAAGCCGAAGCGCACTGAAACACGATCGGCCACCGGCTGGTGGCTACAGAATCGTTGTCAATCAGGGTCTGCGGAAAAGCCGACCGGTATCGACATCGCGAGTAAGTCCACCGGGCGGCACACCGCGCAGATCGTAAACGCGCCCGGTGTAAGGGCTGTAATAAAAGCCCGGTCTTCCCGCCCAGCGGGCATACGGATAACCGTCCGAAGGCGGCGGCCCGTACTGCGCAGCTTGATTCTCCTGGATAATTTTGCCGGTTAAAGCGCCAGCGGCGGCTCCTGCGGCCGCGCCGATTGATGCGGCGCGCACATTACCAGTCGCCGCGGCGCCGATCATCGCGCCAGTGGCGGCGCCCCATGCTGCACCCTGGCCGACTGGGGTGTCACATGACGTCAGCATGCAGCAAGTCGATGCAATTACCAAGGTCGCAGTGAGAATCGTCGTTCGCATAACCCGCTTATAGTTTGCGACATTGGCCGCGGCACCCGGCAGATGTGGCAGAACCGGACTCAACACAGCCTTCGTTCGGCTGAACCAATATTACGGATATACAAATACGTGCTTCGCGCGCACGTCGAGCACTAGCCCGCCATGGTTAACTTTCAAGCAGTTATACTGTTGATATGGCGGATATGGGCTCGTAACAACTCCAGAAGGATCATGTGGATTCCGGCTTGCAGGCGGATACTCCCCATGTAGTGGCGGATATTTTTTCTCAGCGTCTGCTTTCGTGATTGCCGTTGCTTCCATCACGCGGTGGCCCTGGCCTATCCGCGAGTCGGTGCCTTGTGCATAAAGGGTTGTGCCAATTGCAAAAAGCCCGGCTACAACTGCAGCGATAATTTTCGTGAATTTTGTTTTCATATTTTATCCTTAGTAAAGACTTCGCAGCCGGGAATTCAGACGGATGCTCGGCGCGGCAAATTCAAAAAAGATTTGAACCAATGCACCGTGATCTGGCCTGCCTTCTCCAGGTTGCTCAAGCGGTATTCATTTTCGAAAACTCGGAACTTGTCCAGTTCAATCCGTCGCAGCAGGGCGCGATAAATCGACCCCATGAGCTCCGCGGGCGCCATTGCACGGCGATCTTCGGTCGGGAGCGCAGCTGCGGCACGAGTGAAAAATTCACGCGCTCGCGCCGCTTCGAACTGCATCAACTGGATGAAGTGGGCGTTGTATTGTCGGTTCGCCAGTTCCGCCTCAGAGTAGTGAAACCGTGCCAGATCTTCTTGCGGCAGGTAAACGCGCCCGGCCTGAAAATCCTTCCAGACGTCGCGAATGATGTTTGTCGTTTGCAGGGCAAGACCGAGGTCGATCGCGTACTCCCGACAGCGTGGATTTCGATACCCGAAAATCTCGATGCTAACCAACCCGACCGCGCTGGCGACCCGGTAACAATAGACGCGAAGCTCTTCGAAGGTGGGATATCGCAAAATGCTCAAATCCATCTCCACTCCGGAAACGATTTCCTCCAGCATCTCGGGTGGCAACGAATATTTTTGCATTAACCGCCTTACATCGACAGCAAGCGGAGGTTCGTTTGGAACGGCGGCGCGAAGCATTTGACGCCATTTCTCCAGACGCACTCGTTTCTCCATCGCGCTCAGCTCCGTTGAGTCGGCGATGTCATCGACCACACGGCAGAACGCATAAAAAATGGTGATGTCTCGCTTGCGCTCGCGATCTAACGAAATAAATGCCAGAGCCAGATTCGATTTGCTCTGGCGCGTGATGGTCGCCGCATTCACATTCGACTTCCCGCAGGCTGCCTGATCAATATTGAATCCATTTCTCCTGATGAATGCGGCCGGTTTCACATTGCCGAAACAGGCAGACCCATGAAGCCAAGAGCCAGCCAGTAACCAGTCCTCGGAGGCAAGCAAAACTGAATTTCCACAGAAAGAGCGCGCCTAATCGATTGGCAATCGCGCCACGCAAAATGCCGTCGCAAAGGATGAGGCCATAAAAGTGCACCCCGCAAATCGTGAGAAACCATGCCAGCCGGACGGCATTTTTTTGGACGAAATGTACGTGCGCTCGCATTGCTTCGATCAACGTTTCGTTGTGCAGCGCCAGTGAGATTTGGACCGAACAAAACGCGACAATCAACCCGCTCATGAGAATCCGCGCAATCGGCAGGTAATCGAGCACTCCGGGAATGTTCGTGAAGTAGGCAAGAACGAGCGGCAGACGGACGATCAACGTGCTGACTGCAACCACAATCCCAGCCCATTCCAAAACGTAACTGAACCGCCGCATGGCGAACCGGAACAGCTCGCCTTCTTCGAAGCTGAGGCCCTTTATCCACGCCAGGCAAACAGTAATGAGATAGACCTGGATATAAACCCCGAGCAGGTACTCGAAAATGAAAGCGGTCGCATCCACTGTAGCGGAGATCCGCAGCAGACCGGCAGCGGGGAAAAGCCCGCTCCATTCCGGCAACATCCAGAACACGATCGGCTTTAGGAGCGACGCCACCGCGCTCAGCAATAGAATCAAATAAGCCAGATAGCCCCAAAAACCATACCGTTTCCGCAGGGCGCGCACCAACGCACCGTGCAGCCCGCGCCAGTTCATAATCAGCAGGACTGCAGCAACCACCGAGAGCGGATAGGTCGTCGTAGCGTTGTCGAAGATTCCTGCCACGCCCTCTAATGCAGGCAGCAGGGTTTCCCCCCACAGCTCACTCAGTCGTGGCCAAGACCATTGCGGAAACGAAGTGATCTGGCTCAACTCCAAATCCGCCCAGGTTCGGATTGGTGTGAAAGTGACAAATTGAAAAACGAAATAACCAAACCCCAGGACAGCGAAAGTGATCCAGATGCGTTGATACCGTCGGAGACAGTGAAGACCGTCACCGAGCGCCTGCCGAACCGGGGCAAAAAGCATCACCAGCGCATACCCGCCGCAAAGCCCCAGCCAGCCATAAACGCTTGGCGCAGGTTGCCACACCTCAGCAAGAATGGGAGCGGGAATAATGGAGTATCGGGCCGATAGAGTAATGGGAGTCAGAACATCACTCCAATACTCCATGAGTCCATCACTCCACCATCGGCCTAACGAATGCGTCCCCAATGCGGGTAAAATGGCCAATAAACGAACAAGCCGCGGCCAACCAAATTTTCCACCGGAACCACTCCCCAATACCGGCTGTCGAAGCTGTTGTAACTGTTGTCGCCGAGGGCGAAATAGCCGTTGAGCGGTACGCTGAACGTCTGATCAGGTTTCGACAGGAATTCACGACCCGATGCATAACCACGATAAGGCGGTCTCGCCGACATCACCCGTTCGAAGCCGTAGGCCTGTGCCTTTTTACCGTTGATGTAAAGAAACGGCGGATCAATGCGCAACTGATCGCCAGGTAGACCGGCCAACCGTTTAATGTAAAAAGGGGCGCCTGCGACCGGATCCTCTCGAATCGCGGGGATATGATTTGTCCTGAAGACAAAAACATCCCCGTTATGCGGTTTAACAAAGTTGTAGCTGCATTTATCCACAAATACCTGGTCGCCCGTGTCGATTGCCCCCCTGGCGATAACTTCACCGCGATGACAAAGCCGACCCGGGAAGACGTTGAAATCCTGACGGAGCGTGTCGGGCGAGGCGTATACGAGAAGGCTTTGCCGCTCGCAGACCAATCGCGAAAAAGTAAAAAAGAAGGCGACTTTCCTGGGCACGATCTCAAGAATCTGATCGTCCTCGCGCGAGACCACATTGATATAATTGCGGCCCAGAACAACGAACTCCACTATTTGCCGCAGAATATTTGGCGTCGGATCCGTGCTCGGATGACCAACGATCCCGTTTAACGTCGGTTGCATCGAACCCGTGGGAATTTTAAACGGCTGCAGAAAATAAGAACGAATCCCGACTGCGATTACGATCGCAACCAGGATCACTTCGCAGTTCTCTCGCCAATGCGATTCCCACGTTACGGGTGTTAATTTGTGCAACGTCTTATCAAGTGTCTCCGCTGCGCTGTGAATTTTCTGGCGATCTCTTCCACGTAGTGCAGTGCGGAGCACCTGCATTTCAGCGACAATTTGTTCCCGGTCCGCGGCGCTGAGCAGATCGTGCTTGTAACGCAGATATTTCCGGGCGTGCCGCAGAAGCAGCCGACTGTGCTTAACGTAACGCGACGTGAACATAGGCTGAGTGATGAATGGCGGAAGGCTTCGCCTTGTTAAATTGTGGAAGGATCGAATCGGCGAATCGGCATGCCGACCTGACATTGTAACGGTCTAACGAACCATGGCTTTTCATTGCGTATTTAAACTTCGATAATGGCTTCCTCCAGGCCCGTTGTCATTCCGAGCAGAGCGAAGCGGAGTCGAGGAATCTCTCGATATCCTACAGGCAAACAATCCAGAGATGTCTCGACTTCGCTCGACATGACAGAAAGGTTCATTGCGCTTTTAGCACTTCGATAAATGCCTCCTGCGGAATATTGATCTTCCCGATGCTTTTCATCCGTTTTTTTCCTTCCTTTTGTTTCTCCAGCAATTTCCGTTTACGGGTGATATCGCCACCGTAGCATTTCGCGGTCACATTTTTTCGTAAAGCGGAAACCGTCTCGCGGGCAATAATTTTTCCTCCGATGGCCGCCTGGATCGCCACCGCGTAAAGCTGCCTCGGGATAACTTCCTTTAGTTTGGCGGCAAGTTGCCGTCCTCGCGCCTCGGCGCGGTCTTTGTGCACGATCGTCGAAAACGCATCGACCGGTTCACCATTGACGAGCAGATCGAGTTTCACCAGTTTCGCAGGCCGATACCCGGCGTGGTCGTAATCCATCGACCCGTATCCTCGCGTAGTGCTCTTAATCTTATCGTTGAAATCGACGAGGATTTCGTTGAGCGGCAATTCGCAATGTAACATCACCCGGCGCGTATCAAGCGATTCGGTCCGTTCCATCTGCCCGCGCTTCTCCAGGATCAATTGCAGGATGTCACCAATATTCTCATTTGGGCAAAGCACGTACGCCTTAACGATCGGCTCGCGAATTTCCTGAATCATGCTCGGGTTCGGCAAATGCGCTGGATTATCGATCGATAGTTTTTCTCCGCCCGTGGTCAACACCTCATAAATCACGCTGGGACTCGTCGCGATGATGTCCATGTTGTACTCGCGCCGCAAACGTTCCTGGATGATTTCCATGTGAAGCAAACCGAGAAATCCGCAGCGAAAACCGAATCCCAGCGCGACTGAGCTCTCGGGTTGATAGACAAATGCCGGATCGTTCAGACGCAGCTTCCCGATTGCAGTTTTCAAATGTTCGAAATCGCCGGTGTTAATCGGATAGATCCCGCTGAACACCATTGGATGAATTTCCTGGAAACCAGGAAGCGCCTCGCGCGCGGGATGCCGCTGATCAGTAATCGTGTCGCCGATCTTCATGTCTGCCGTTGATTTAATGTTTGCGATGAAATAACCGACGTCACCGGGATTCAGCCTTTCCTGGACCCGCATCTTGGGCGTAAACACGCCCACCTCCTTGATCTCGTAGCGCGTTCTGTTGTTCATGAACATGATCGCGTGATTCGCTTCGATTGTTCCGGAAACAACGCGCACATAACCGATAACACCGCGATAAGTGTCAAACACCGAATCAAATACCAGCGCACGCAGCGTCCCGTCCGCCGGTTGTTCAGGAGGCGGAATGCGCTTGACGATTGCCTCGAGAATCTCCTCGATACCAATACCGAGCTTCGCGCTTGCTTGAACGGCTTCCTCCGCGGGGATCGCGAGGATCTCTTCCAGTTGACGCAGCACCGACGCGACGTCGGCATTCGGTAGATCGATCTTGTTGATAATCGGTATGATCGTGAGTCCCTGTTTATGCGCGAGATGAACGTTCGCGACCGTTTGCGCTTCCACACCCTGTGCCGCATCGATCACCAGTAGCGCACCCTCGCACGCGGCGAGGCTGCGCGAGACTTCATAAGCAAAATCAACGTGCCCCGGCGTGTCCAGCAGGTTCAGCCGATACGTTTCACCCGACTTACTCTTGTAACGCATCGCCACCGGATGCGCTTTGATCGTGATCCCGCGCTCCCGCTCCAAATCCATTGAATCCAGAAGCTGGTCCTGCCTCTCGCGCTCCTGGATCGTACCGGTGCGCTCGAGCAACCGATCCGAGAGAGTCGTCTTGCCGTGATCGATGTGCGCGATGATGCAAAAATTGCGCGTCAACTCAATGGACATGAGAGCGCCACTATCCGAGTGCGCCGCTATTCGGTCAATTTTCGCGCCCTTGTGATTCCGAGTGAAGTCGCTTGCCTCGCCGTAGCTTTAAAGGGTCGCACTGTTGACAATCGGAGGTGCCTCGACTTGGCTCGATACGACGATTGACGTTTGAGATATGCCAAAGCTGATCATTTCGGGCGTTACACACGAGCTCATTGACGAGGCGATCACGATCGGTCGCGGACCGGATAACACGATCGTGGTCAACGATCCGTCCATCTCGACTCATCACGCGCAGTTGCTGCTGGAAGGCGAGACGTATCGATTGAAAGATCTCGATTCGACAAATGGCACTCGGATTAACGGCAAGCCGGTCACGGAAACGGTGCTGCGCTTTGATGATCGGATTCGATTTGGTGCTGCGGAAGCACGGTACAAAGCGGACGTCAGTGGATCGCAGCCGCTGCCGCAACCCGAGGAGATCAAGGCCCAATTCTTGGCAGGCAGCGCCCCACCCCCTCATTTCACCAGCGCGTCTCCCTTCCGCCGTCAGGAACAGCAGAAAGACCCCGTGCGTACCGGAATTTTTATCGGGCTGGCGATCGCGCTGCTCGTGTTTCTCGCGAGCATGGTCGCGGTGCTCATGATGCACGCGCCAAGTCTTTGAGTCGCACAAATCCCATGGCAAAATCTGGGATGATTCAGCAGGATCCCTCGACTTCGCCCGGGGTGACAGCGCGAACAAAGCGCCTTTTGCTTTTCGACATCGACGGCACGTTGATTCATTCCGGCGGCGCGGGCATTCAGGCGCTCATACGCGCCTTCAAGGAGCGCTTCGGCATTGATGATGATCTGCGCGACATCGAGATCGCGGGCATGACGGATTCGGGCATCGTCCTGAGTATCCTCGATAAGCACAAAATCCCTGCGACTCACGAAAACGTGAGCGCGTTCCTGGACAGCTATGTGCATTTTCTTTCGCTGGAATTGCCACGCCGGAATGGCAACCTGCTACCCGGGGTATGGCATTGCTCCAGCAGCTAAAGTCGCGGCCGCATGTGGTGCTGGCACTGCTCACGGGAAATGTTTCCCGTGGCGCGCGGCTAAAGCTGGAGCACTATGGCGTCTGGCATTTTTTTGAGTTTGGTGCGTTTGCCGACGATCATCGCGACCGGAACGAGCTCGGGCGGTTCGCTCGCGCTCGCGCAAAAGAGAAGCACGGGCGCGAGTTTGCGGCGTCCGAGATCGACGTCATTGGCGACACGCCACGCGACATCGCCTGCGGGAAAGCCCTCGGGGCGCGCACGGTCGCGGTTGCCACCGGCAGATGGAACCGGGACGAGCTTGCAAAGCATGAGCCGGATTTTTTGATTGATGACCTGTCCAATGTGGAAACAATTATTGACACGCTCGGATGGTGATCCATTAACGAATTGCACCGTGAAATGAACAAAGAACCCGCCTCATCGAATACGATGCCAAGTCAAAGCCGCTCCAACGTTCTGCCGCTGAAGGGCGAAGTCGATCTACACGTCTCCCCTACGGTTACGGCATCGCTTAACGAAATGATCGACAAAAAACCGGAGCGTATGGTGGTCGATCTTTCCGAAGTGAGTTACATCGACAGCGCCGGATTGGCGGCACTCATCGAAGCGATGCAAAAGGTGGAAGGGTACGGAGGTAAATTCATGCTGGCCGGGTTACAGGAAACGGTGCGCTCGATCTTCGAAATCTCGCGACTCGATCAAGTTTTTCAGATTTTCCCGGACGCGGACACTGCGCTGTCCAGGTAGCACACGTATCTTGCGCGTTGCGAGCCCGGATTCCTGGTCCAGGGAGCATGCGCTACCCAGACGCGCGCGTTAAAATCTCGAGCGTTTGCTGGACATTTTTCGAAATGTCGAACTGCGACGCAAGCTTGGTGTTCGCCACGCGAGCTGTATCGCGCCGGGAGGGATCGGACCAAAAACGGATAGCATTCCGCAGGGCGATCAGATTTGAAGAATTATCGATAAGGGATCCGTGGACGCTGTCTTCGATGATTTCGGCAAACCCGTTGGAACGCGTTGTGATCACCGGTAAACCGCACGACAGCGCTTCGAGGCATGCGTTGGAAAACGGATCGTAAATCGTCGGCAAGATGAAAATGTCCGCGGCGGCGTAAACAGGCATAAGATTTGCCACTTCGCCGAGAAATTGCACCGGGTCTTCGCGCCAAAAACGCAGGCGGGTCGTCTTGTAGGGTGTTGCATCTCCGCGACCTGCCACAAGCAGGCGCAATTTCCGATCTTTACAAAGTGCCATCGCTTCGATCGCGAACAGCAAGCCTTTGCGTTCCCAGCCGGAGCCGGCAAACAAGAGCACAATATGGTCGGGCTTCAGGTTTAAGTCCGCGCGGCGTTTTTGGCGAACCTCGGGATCGAAGCGGAATTTATCGAGCGGAATCCCGTTACGTACGAGCTCGATCTTGTCCGCGGGGTAGCCGTAAACATCGACGATCTCGTTTTTGACCATTTGCGAAGCTGCGATCACTCGCCCCGCGTTGCGCTTGTCAAAAAGCGATTCTTCCAACTGCAACAAATCTCGATGTTTTCGGCTGGCCGCGCGGATAAACTGCTTCAGCGGAACCTCGAATTTGCTCCGGCGCGCGAGCCACGCGCGATGCACCCCATCGCCAGCACGGTATACATCGCAGCTCCAGACCCGCTCAAGGCTGAATAGAACGTCACAATGAAGCTGCGGTCGCATTTGTTCCAACTCATCAGCAAAGCCAATTACTGTTTTTCCGCGCAGGCGTTCGACCGACCCAAATGGCCATTGGTCGCCCGGCCAATCTTTGCCGGTGATAAGTTGCACTTCATGTCCAGCTTCCGCTACGCCACGCCCGAGTCGCTGCAAGTAAGCTTCTGCGCCGCCGCTTGGTGAATAGCCGCGGCGAACGAAAACTATCCTCAATTTCTTTTTAACTGTCATTTCGATCGGAGCCCGTTCGATCCGCTCTATCGCTCAGGATAAACTCGCGCACTGAAGAAATCTCTGAAGTTAACCTGTCTTTATTCCTGCCGGCGAAACACCAGAGATATCGCCGCTTCGCTCCACATGACACAAGAGGTCACTTTACACGCTCAATGATCGCCAGAATACTTGTAAGCCGATGCCGGGTGAAACCCTAAATGCTCCTGCGCCAGCGGTCTGCCCCGCGCCTGCGGTGCGTACGTTACCGAAGGGTTTGCTCTATTCGATTTTCGCTCGCATCGGCGGTTCCGGCCTGGACACGGATGCGTTCGAAACGTTGCGCGCGTCGTATCGTGGAGGCTTTCTCGGCAAGGCAATCGCGTATGATAACCGGCAAGAGGAGATCCCATCTTCATTGATCCATTCCCTGCGGTGGCATCCAGTGCGCCTGATCTCATTCCTCGATCGGCCTTACTATTACGGCGCGAAAAAGAAATATCTCGACTGGATTGCTTCCCGGCAACTGGAGACCGGGCGCTACGATCTCTTTCACAGCTGGTCGGGCGATTGTTTGCGCTCGTTGAAAGTTGCAAAGCAACGCGGTATTCCGTCCATCGTTGAGATTCCGACCTGGCACCGGGACGGCGGCAAAGAGAAGGTTGTGCGACCGAAGATGGCAGCCCCGGCGCCAGAGCATGGTTCGACGTTTGAGAAGTGGAAAAATAGGCTACTGCTTCAACGGAAACGTTTCATAAAGGAGTACGAACTCGCCGATCTTCTGCTCGTGTTATCCGACAAGGCGGCCAGGACCTTTCGCGTGCGCGGTTTTCCAGAGGAAAAACTGTTTTATCTCCCGCGCGGGGTGGATGTGGAACGCTTCAAGCCGGGTCCGCGGCCGGAGAAATTTCGCGCCGTGTTTGCGGGCGCATTGATCAAGCGAAAAGGGATTCAACACGTTCTCGAAGCGTGGCACCGCCTGAATCTGCCCGATGCCGAGCTGTGGCTAGTCGGCTTTGTGCATGAAGAGGCGAAGCCATTTCTGAGTCAATTCTGGCGCGATAACATTCGCATTGTGGGATTCGCGCGTGATCCCGAGAACTATCTCAACCAGGGAACGATCCACGTTTTTCCATCGCAGTGGGAAGGCAGCGCAAAGGTCACGTATGAGGCCGCGGCGTGCGCCTTGCCGCAAATCACCACGCGCGAGGCAGGCGACGTGATCCGCGATGGTCTCGAGGGCATCATCGTGAGGCCCGGAGATGTGAACGCGATCGCAGCGGCGCTAGAGCATTTATATCAGCACCCGGAAATCGTGGAGCAAATGGGCGCCGCGGCACGCCGTCGCGTGGTCGAGAACTTCACCTGGGACCATTTCCGGGCGCGATTGCTGGACGCGTACAAAACCGCGATGCGAATGCCGCGATGATTTCATTGTAACGGCGGCGCTCGGACCGCCAAACGTTTCGGCGCTCAGAGAGCGTCGTTACAGTAAAAAGCTCTGTGAAAATTCTTCTTCTGCAACTCAAGCGAATCGGCGACCTGATTTTGACGACGCCAGCAATTGCTGCATTGCGTGAGAGTTTTCCGGATGCGCACCTCACGCTCGTTGTCTCGAACGAATGCGCTGATTTGTTGCCGGCCATTTCCGATGTCGATCGAATTTGGGTCGCACGACGTAATCTGCGTGATATGGCCCCCTTTTCGTCCGTCGCCGCGACGAGATTCGACTACTGCATCGACTTTACGCGAAACGACCGGTCTGCTCTCCTCACGCTCGTATCGCGGGCGCAGAGACGCGTTACCTCTTACCGGATACGTGACAAGTCTAAGACGCGCGCCCGCATTTACACCGATCTCGTCGGCGTCCGTGTGCGGGACATGCACACAATCGACTACAATCTGGCGTTGCTTAAGCCGCTCGAAATGCGCGCTGCCTCCTCCGGTCCGTATCTTAACCTGCCGCGAACGGCACACGAAAAAGCCGAGACGCTTCGGCGTGATTGGAAAATTACGAGACCTTACGTCATTTTGCAGCCCGGCTCGGCCCGCCAGGAAAAAATGTGGGACCCTGCGCGCTGGGCGGAGGTCATTGACCAATTCGGTGTGGATAACGATGTCGATCTTGTCTTGACCAGCGGGCCATCCGCCGATGAGCGGACGCACATCGAGGCCATTACGACCCGCATCCGGCAAGAGATTGTCGACCTCTCTGGAAAAACAGATTTGCTTACGTTGGCAGCCTTAATCGCGCAGGCGCAGCTGCTCGTGACTGTCGATTCGGCTCCCGTACATCTGTCGGCGGCGATGCATACTCCGCAGGTGATCCTGTTCGGCCCAACCAACCCATTTCATTGGCGGCCCAGGGAGAGTCCCGCACTGATTTTGCAGGGAAAATCAGGTGTACCGATCACCGATTTCGTGCCCGTTCGGCCGCGCTTTGCGATGAGCGAAATCTCGACGGAAGCGGTGATCAGTGCTATGGATTCGCTGCTGCCGCGTCGTGCGGCAGCGCAAACTTCATGAGCGGCGCAAAACCGGGTAGGAAAAAGCAATCCCTCTGGCAAACGTTACACGCGGCTTCCGGACCGTACCGGCGGCTGTATGGTTACGTCAAGCCATACAAGGGTCGTTTTATCGTCGGCTTGTCGTTGGGCTTTGCATACGGTGGAGTCAATTCACTTTTGCCGCTCGCCACCGCGCGCGTAACAAGCGCGATTTTTCATGGTGGTGCTCCTAATCCAATGTCTTTGGGGTCGAATTTTGGAGTCTTGGATAAAGGCCCAAAAATCAATTCGATTGTTCTAATCTGTCTCGCTATTCCAGCGATTATGACCGTGCGCAGCCTTTGCTCATATGGAAGTACCTATTGCATGCAGTGGGTGAGCAACAAGGTCGTGACGGACATCCGGGGTCCAGCTTTTCAGCAAGATGGTGCGCCTCTCGATGGACTTCTTTAACAAGATGCGCTCAGGCCTTTTAATCTCGCGAATTACCAATGAGACCCGCATAGTGCAGATGGCTTTGACTTCCGTTAGTAGCGATATTTTCAAGCAACCGATCACAATTATCGGCGCAATCGTTGTTTTGTTGCTGATGGATTGGAAATTCACTGTCGTGACACTGATTCTCTTTCCAACGTGTTTGGTGCCGCTTCGCATCTACGGACGTCGCGCACGAAAGCGCTGAGAGGAACAGTTTGAAGGCATGGGCGAAATGGTGGTGACCATGCAGGAGACGTTCGCTGGCATTCGTGTGATCAAATCGTTTGCGCGGGAAGCGCACCAGGAAAAGGATTCAAACGCAGCAATCAAATGCAGTTCTCGCAGATGATGCGCATGATCCGGTCGATGGAAGCGAGTGGCCCGCTGGTGGAGACGATCGCTGCTGTCGGAGTTGGCATGGCATTGCTTTATGTGTATGCAGCGAACCTGAGCGCGGGGCGATTTTTTGGACTTGATCACAGGAATTTTCATTCTCTACGATCCAATCAAGACATTGAGCCGGATCCATATCGTGATGCAGCGATCGATCGCCGCGACGGGTGCAATTTTCGCCATCCTCGATTCAGAGCCCGCAGTGCAGGACGCGCCAGACGCAGTTGTGCTAAAATCATCACAGGGCCGGATTGATTTTGAAAATGTCACATTCCGTTATGCAAATACGCACAGAGACGCGATCAATAACGTAACCCTCCACATTGAGCTTGGAAAAACCTTCGCGCTAGTCGGCGCCAGTGGCGCGGGCAAAAGCACCGATTTTCTCGTTAATACTTCGCTTATACGATCCGACTTCCGGCGCTAGTGAAGATTGACGGGCGGGATCTGCGCTCGATCACGCAAAAATCGCTGCGCGAACAGATTGGGCTTGTCACGCCAGGAGACATTCCTGTTTCACGACACAATCTTCAGCAACATTCTGTTCGGCCGATTGGATGCCACGCGGAAGCAAATTCGCGAAGCGGCGCAAGCTGCGTACGCGCGACGAATTCATCATGGCGCAACCAAATGGCTATGAGACAGCGATTGGCGATAAAGGATGCCTTCTCTCCGGTGGCCAGCAGCAACGCCTCGCGATTGCGCGCGCTATTCTGAAGAATGCGCCAATTCTTTTGCTCGACGAAGCCACTTCATCACTTGATTCCGAATCCGAACAGCAAATTCAAAAGGCCCTGGCTAAACTCGCCGCGGGGCGAACAGTGATCGCCATCGCCCACCGGCTCTCGACTGTGTTGTCCGCCGATCAAATCATTGTGATGGACTCCGGCCGCATCAAGGAGATCGGGACACACGCCGAGTTGCTGGATAAATCCGGATACTATCGCCGTCTCTACGATCACCAGTTCAACCGTATTCACAAGGAGACCGAAGCCGAAACAGGCATTCTCGTTGAAGAGCTCGTGTAGCGATTTCCAAACCTGTCGCCATGCCGCTTAACATCGATCTCCACACGCATTCGTTTTTCTCCGGCGACGGAGTTTCCAGCCCGGAAGATATGATCGCGGCGGCGCGCGCGAAAGGTTTGAGCGGCATCGCCATCACCGATCATAACACCTGTGACGCGATCACCTATCTGTTGGAAAAAGGTTTGATGCGGCTCGATGGATTGCCGGTTAACGATTTCCTGGTTCTTCCGGGAGTCGAAGTGACCACCGCCGATGGCCATCTGCTTTGTATCGGCGCCGAGTTGCCCTACCTGAAAGGAAAACCGGCTCGCGAAGTCTGTGACATCATTCATGAGCGCGGCGGTCTGGCCATCCCTCCGCATCCGTATGATTTGTTCCGCGCCGGAATCCGTTTTGCGGTTTTGGAATCGTTGCCAGTGGACGCCATCGAGGTTTTTAATGCGGCAACGACGCTCCGTCGCTACAACCGCTACGCTTTTAAGTACGCGCAGATTCGCGCTCTGCCTATGACGGCCGCCAGTGACGCGCATCATGCCGCCGCTGTTGGGACAGCGTACACCATCGTCAATACCGACGATTTTTCCGTGAAAGGAATTCTCTCGCAGATCGTCAAGAGCAACGAACTAAATCAGCAATATCAGACCCCGCGAGATAGCTTGCGCAAAACTTGGAACAACTGGCTGCGACTTCGCCGGCGAAGGAAAATTCCCGAGCTAGCCGCAAAAGACCGCAGCCACAACGGCCACTAGTTTTTTCTCTTCTTCAACCCAAGCCAATGCCCGCCTATATCATTGTTGAAATCGAGGTCCACGACCCTGTTGGGTACGAGGAATACAAACAGCTTGCCGGCGCAACCGTAGAGAAATATGGCGGAAAATACATCGTGCGCGGCGGCAAAACCGAGGTACTCGAAGGCGATTGGCAACCAAAGCGCATCGTCGTGCTTCAGTTTGAATCAGCGCAGCGCGCCAAAGAGTGGCTCAATTGCGAAGAATACCGCGAGCCGCGCAAGATGCGACATCGCACCGCCAGGACAAATATGATCTTGGTGGAAGGTATGTAAGCGGCAGGCTGCGCGTCTGCGCCGGAACGGAATTGTAGGGTGTTTTTGTAAAAGCCAATTTTTTGGTTGGCGTCTGACACAGACGCCCTACAACGAAACGCCGGATGCGACCCGTGATTTTTTCAACTCGCGCTCTTTCAGCACAATCATCCGCTCGTAGCGCGCGAGCAGATGGCAGAGCATCCATCCGCGGTAACCGTCGCGAAAACCCTGTTTCCAGAGGTAATGATAAACGAATCGCAAACTGGGGCGAAATGGAGCTGCCGTCGCCCGTTTTCTTAGCCAGCGCTTGCGCTCCAGCGCTGTTCCAAAAGGGGTGGGTCGCAATGATTTTCCATCTGTCGCGTTCAGCTTTGCGGAAGCGGCCGCTTCCCACGAGGAATAGCGATCATGCTTCTCGATGAAAGTCGCGATATCTGGAAACGCGTAATGCTCCATCGGTGAGGACAGATATTCGGCGCGTCCCTTGAGCAATACGTGCTCGTGCACTTCGTTATCTCCAGACGAAAGATTGTCGCCGATTTCAATTTGTTCGTATCGACCGAGCCGATGCCGGAACAGCGCAGGTTCCAACTCGGAAAATAACCACAATGATTTATCCAACCGTCCAGAAACCAAAACCGCCGGTTGAGATAAAAGCCGTCAACATCAGGACGGCGAATTGCCTCGCCGGATTTCGGCTTCCAGTTCCGGTGTAATGCGTTCGTCTGCGTCGACGATCAGCACCCATTCATGTTGCCAGGGGACATTCTCCAAAGCCCAATTCTTCTTGCGCGGGAGTTTTCTGTTCCAAACGAACTGCACCACCCGCGCCCCGGCGGCAGCGGCGATTGTTTGAGTGGCGTCTGTGCTGCCCGAATCTACGACCACGATTTCCCCCGCGAACGAAACGCTGGCGAGACAGCCGGCCAGGTTTGCCGCTTCGTTCTTGACTGGAACAAGCACGGACAACGGCGCTTGCGCGTCGGACCGCTCCCTCATTGAGTAATCTCGCGTTTCTTGCTTTCGCGCGCGGGATTCCCGACAACGATGCTCCAAGCGTTTACATCTTTCATCGCCACTGCTCTTGCGCCAACGATCGCGCCTTCACCGACCGTCACACCCGGCCCCACGAACGCATCCGCACAAATCCACGCGTCGGAGCCGATAACAATCGGCGGACGCAGCAGTGGAAAATCAGGCTTGGTATGATCGTGTGTTCCCGCACACAGATGCGCGCGATGCGAGATCGTTACGCGCGGGCCGAGCGTCACGCGACCGAGATTATAAACAAATGCGTGCTCGCCGATCGCGCTTTCATCTCCGGCCTCAAGATTCCACGGAAAATAAATTGTCGCCGACGGATATACATGAACGTTTCGACCAATTTTTGCGCCGAAGCAGCGAAGCAGGAATCGCCTCCAACTAAAACACGGCCTCGGACTAAGTCGGAAAAGCGGCTGCGCGATTTTCCAAAGCACGCGGCGAGTCATCTCCTCCAATGAGTACTTCGTAGCTCGACGATTTTCTTTAATATCCAGCATGGTAAGCCAGAGGTCGTTTGAGTCAGATGTCGGACGACATTAAGCTATCAGTAAAGAGATCTCAAAACGCATCTCACTAAATACACGCTGTCATATTGAGCGAAGCGAATGACATCTCTGGTCTATCCCGTCCAAGGTCGGATCTGGAATGTGATCCGAAATTCTTCGCTCCGCTCCAGAATCGACATCATGAGGTGCTGTGTTCGCACAATCTCACAGTCACCGGTGGCGCGCCGCCACCGAGCACCCATTCATAAACTGCGCGCATCTGTTCGCCGATTCGGAGCCAGAAAATTTCTTTGCGACCAGATCACGTCCACGAGCCCCCATTTCCCGTCGATCGTCCTCACTCATTTCGGTGAGTTGTTTCAAGCCGATGGCAATTTCCTGCGGACTCGATCCAATTCGCAAGGCTGCTTCGGCCGAGAAACCCTCAGGAAGATGGCACTCCGGTGTCATGAGCACAGGTTTCGCATGTGCCCACGCTTCCAGCACAGTCATTGGCAGGCCTTCGCTCAAAGAGGGCAAAATGAAAGCATCGGAGCCGCGGTATGCCGCATCTTTATCTGCGCCAAACAGCGGACCCATCATCCTGATGCTGTCCGCTAATCCGTAACTCCCTCACCTGCTTGTTCAATTCTCGTTCGTAGCCAGCCTGATCCCAACCGGCAATGGCGAGGAGCCACGAGTCTTTGATTGAGCAATGAGCGTCGGCGATCTGCTTCCAAGCATGAATCAGATTCACGAGATTCTTTTTCGGATGCAGTCTGCCGAGGTAAAGCAGGATTTTTCGGTCCTTAGCAAGTTCTCCAAATGGACGACTGTCAGCTTTCGTCCCTGATCTGTCGGGTTGCTCGGGTAAATCAACGCCATTGGGAATCACACAAATCGGATTGCGCAGTCCGTAGGCGCGGATGGATTCCGCTTCCGCTTCAGACAACGCGCGCAGACAAGCGGCCCGGCGCAAATGTTCATTTTCGTAAAGCAGCGCGGCGATTCGTTTCTTCCATTTCGCATTCCGCAACGCCCATGGTTCCAGCATCCCATGCGGATGAACGACATAGGGCCGGCCTGTTTGCCGATGCCACCGTCGCGAACCGACCGAGCAATATTTCCACAAACCGTGTACGGAAAGCGACGTCGAGATCAGCACCGAGCATCGCAGGCACAAGTTCGTTTGAATAGCCCCACGCGCGCAATTGCGGGCGAAACGTCTGAACTGAAAGCGGCTGCCATTCCTGCAAATCGACAGCACTCTGCTCGTCGCTGATACCAAACACTGCACACTTGCAATTTGTGGACGCCACCGCTTTGGCAAGTCCGCGCACACTTTGAAACAGTCCCCCCGCTTCGCGGGAAACGCTGCTGACCAGAAAACCGACTCTCATCCGGCTCCGAGCAGATAAATCGCGTCGGCTCCGTGCCGGCTCGCCCAGTTTTGCAGGCGCTTTTCCAGCTGAAAATTCGCCCACGGCCACAGGCGATCTCCGAACGGAATGCCGAGGCTATGCCGCCGCATATCGAGAACTCTGCAAACCGGCATCATGACATGCGTCGGCGACGTCCTGTTGTGAAAACCAGGAAATTCGATATCCGCGCCCGGCTAGTTCGCGTCGCGAAGTGAGCGCGCGGACAATGCGCGTTCCGAGGTGGTCGAGAAGTGTTGTCTGCAAAATGATTCGCCCACCCGGCGTCAACATCGATTTCAAATGCGGAAGTAAAATGTCCAGTCGTCCAGTGTGCGCAATCAATCCCAGGCAGAGAATCAGATCGAAACGCGAGTCAGACGGCTTGAAGTTGAACACGTCCGACTGAACGAATTCGAGCTCCGTGTTCGTGATCTGCGAGGTAAGAAGTTCCTTCGCGCTCTGCAACATAGCCGGCGAAATATCGACCATGTCGCATGATTGAACCTGCCGGATTTTAGCAACGCGCAGGTTATTTGACCCGTGCCCGCTGCGCAGTCGAGCAATCGCCCCGATGACGCTCCCGCCAATTCACACGCCAGTAGCAGCCGCGTTCGAAAATAGAAACTCGCCCCGGAGGCAGTTTCGCAAACTGGCGCTTGTGAATCTGCGGGAGTTTTTCGAAATACGCAGCGACCGGATCGTTCACCTTCGAAACCGAACTATCGTTAGGTTCGATCGCTTCGATACGTTCTTCGCCAAATGCCGCGCAGTAACAACGCCCGATCGGTTATTCCAAATCTTCTTCGCGGGAGATTCATCGCCGCGCTCACTGCACGCTCCAAGCCTTCGCCAAAACGTTCTGGCGCAAAATTCGCCGCGATTCCGTAGCTGGCCTGGCCGAGCTGCTTTTGCTCCTCCTGCGATAACAATGCCATCTTCAACAGCCGCGCCGCCAATTCGTGCTCGTTCATTGGATCAAAAGTAAAGCCGTTGCCTTGCACCAGCTCGGGGGCACATCCGCACCGCTCCGACACAATCACAGGCAACCCGGACGCGATCGCTTCGTTCACCACCAGCCCCCATTGCTCAGTCGTGCTCGCATGCACGAACGCCTTCGCCAGACCGTAGTAAATCGGCAATTGATCGTACGGTTTAAAGCCAGGAAGATGCACGTGGCTGTGCAAGTTGAGAGTTGAGAGTTGATTGTTGATAGCTTGCCGCAGCGGACCATCACCTAACAGCACAAGATCCCAAGGTGAATGCTGATGACTGATGTCTGACTTCCGATCTCTGACCTCCCTGTCCGCCGTAGCCTTGGCGAAGGCGGATGATCTCTGTCGATATTCCGCGTAAGCCTGATGAGCCTCGGGAGATTCTTCTTCTCGATGAATCGCGCCGAAGCAAGGAAGTAATTCTCCGGAAGCGCATACTTCTTTCTGACCTCGGACCTCTGACTTCTGATCTCTTCCGCTTTTCGACGGAAATACTCGTTATCGACTACATCGTAGCCGGTAAAGATTCGTTCGCGCGGCATCCCAAGTTCAACCAGATATTCGACGTGCCGCTGGCCGCCAACCAGCGCGGCCGAAAAAAAGGAGATGATCCGCCGCTTGATCATTTCCTTCCACTTTGTGCGCGGTTCATCCTGTCTGGCGCTCTCGGACATGACAATCATTGGTATGCCGCGCCGCAGACAACAATTCGCGGCAATCAGTGATCCGAAATTGTTCCAGCCGTTGACTGCCACCACATCACACTTCGCCTGATCCAAGGCCGACGGGAACGCTCGCTGGAGCTCGGCCTTCCCCGGGTGCTTCTCCGTCGCTTCCGGAAAGAGCGAAACTTTGTGGTACCGCGCAGGCGAATCCGCTACGCCCCACGCGTCATACGCCTTGGCCGACCACTCGACACCGGTCACTGTTAACCTATCAGCCGCCGCGTTCAGGCGCGTGTGGTGATAGGGGCCAATGTGATGAAAAACAACCGCGACAGCAGCCTTGCGCTCCATTGTCGCACGAAAGACTAACTCCCAATTTTCCGCAGAACCACTCGAATGTTTTACGGAATATAGACTTCGCTGTTGAAACTCCGTCCGGGCTAGTACGAAAGACGGAAGTCCGCTGGAATCGAACCGGTCGTCACTGTCGCGCCAACCGAGCCACTCGTGGTACTGTTCGCCCCCACTTCAGCCGACGGAGTCGAAAGCGGCTGCTCCCCTTTGGATTTGAGCGAATCGTTTAATGCAGGCAGGTCGTGCGCCAGAAGTTGGTCGAATTGTTTTGTCACCTCACCAAGTTCGCGCTTGAGCGTGTCAATGTAGGCGATCTGGTAAACAGCCGGTTTTCCTTCGTAACTGAGGATTGCCCCGTAAAGCTGATCGGTGTGCTCACGCAGACGTTCCTCGCCCGTGATTGCGCCACCCTCGGTTGTGGCGACGATTTTCTTTCGGACGCCGTCCACTTTTCCGTCGAAATCCGAGATCTGTTTGCGAAGAGGATCGCCCTCAGGCAACGCAGCACCAGTCTGGGCAAGCTCTTTTCGCAAGGCGATAATGCGATCCATCAGCTGGCTTTCGTCGCTAAACAGCGCAACGACGCGCATCGCCGCGTCAAACTGCGCCTTGCGATCTGCCGGACTGAATTTCGCCCGGCGATCCAGACCAACCTTTAACTTTGTCTCGTAAACTTTGCCTGCCTTCGTTAGGCGGACAGTGTAATCACCGGGCACCACGCGCGGGCCTTTGATCCCCGCAAAGGCGATTTGTGCAGCAGGCGGCACTCGCGGCGGCTTTGCGTGCATCGTCCACATCACACGATTCAAGCCGGGTCGTTTGCTAGCAGGCAATTCATCGACCACACGCCCGGACGAATCCAAAACTTCGAGTTTCATCTTTCCAAATAAATGCCGCTCGCGCTGATAGTAATTGATGACCGCCGCGTCCGGGGGATTCTCGCCGACAAAAACCGCGTCGCCATTGGCCCAACCGCCCTGGCCTTCGATGCGCTGCTGCACCGGGCGCGCCGAAACAAACGCAACGTCTTGCTTCAACAAATCCGGAGTCAACGCGCGCAGCGGCGTGATGTCGTCAATGATCCAAATGCCGCGGCCGTGCGTGGCGAGAACCAAATCGTTATCCCGCGGCTGAATTGCCAGGTCGCGAACGGCAACGGCAGGAAAATGGTTGCCCTTGAATTGCGCCCAATTTTTACCGCCATCGATGGAAACCCAGAGTCCGAATTCGGTGCCGAGGAAAAGTAGATCCGGCTTAACCAAATCCTCTTTGATCACGTGCGCGTATCCACGAACGCTTTTCGAGTCTTGAGGTGTAACGAGAGGCGTCCACGTCTTACCGTAATCGGTCGTCTTGAAAACGTACGGCCCCATGTCGCCAAACGTGTGCCGGTCAAAGGCTACGTAAGCGGTGCCGGGATTGAAGCTGCTGGCCTGCACCCAATTCACCCAGGAGTTCTTTGGCAATCCGGGGACGTTGCCGACAACATTGGTCCATGTCTTGCCGCCGTCGCGCGTGAGTTGGAGGTTGCCGTCGTCTGTGCCGACCCAGATCAAGCCTTTCTGCTTGGGCGATTCGCTGATGGAATAAATCGTCGTGTGCATTTCCGCCGACGAATTGTCCACGGTGACGCCGCCGGATTGTTCCTGCTTCTGCTTTTGCGGGTCGTTCGTGGTCAGGTCGGGCGAAATGCGTTCCCACGTCTGGCCATGATCGCGTGAGCGGAACAGGAATTGCGCACCGATGTAGATTGTTCCCTTCTCGTTAGGCGAAAGCGCGATCGGCGTATTCCAGTTGAACCGGAGTTTCTCATTGTAATTCGGCCGCGGCTTGATGTTGCGAGCTTCATGTGTGTTCCGATTTACGCGTCCGATTTCCCCTCCCTGATACTCGGCATAGATGTAATTTGGATCAGCCGGATCTTCGAACATCCAAAACCCGTCTCCGTTGTACATGTTCTCCCAACGCGAGTTAGTGATGCCACCGGGGTACTGGGAGTCGCCCACCCATGAACTGTTGTCCTGCAAACCACCGTAAACGTGGTACGGATCGTTATTGTCCAGGCTGACATGGTAGAATTGGGATACCGGCAGGTTGTCGGCCTTCCACCATTTGCTGCCGCCGTTGTACCAGTACCACATTCCGCCGTCGTCTCCCACAAACACCACCTGCGGGTTGGTTGCATCGATCCACACGTCGTGCGCGTCGCCGTGTGCACCTTGAAAACCACCAACCTCGGCAAAGCTTTTTCCGCCGTCTTCGCTCACAATCAGTGTGCCGTCAGGCTTAAACAGGCGGTCTGGATTCTTGGGATCGACGACCAGATTCGCGAAGTAGAACGGCCGCCAGACCATCCACTGGCTCTTGTCGCGTTTCTCCCACGTCGCGCCGCCGTCATCGGAAACAAATAATGCGCTGTCCGGCGATTCGACGAAGGCATAAACCCGTTTAGAGTTGGAAGGCGCAATCGCGACTGCCAGCCGGCCATACGGTTTCTTCGGGAAACCTTTGTTGGCGTCCGGTGTGATCTCTGTCCAGGTGTTCCCGCCGTCGGTGGAACGGAATAATCCGCTGGCGGAAGGCGCGGTGGGACTGTCACCGCCCGACCGATATTCCCAGCCTTTGCGCCGGAAATCCCACATCGCGGCGAACATGATATCGGGATTGTTCGGATCGATTTTTACTTCGGTACAGCCGGTGGAAAGATTCGCTCCCTTGAGAACTTGCTGCCACGTCTTGCCGCCATCGGTCGTCTTGTAGAGACCGCGATCAGGCGAATCGCTCCACAACGCGCCGGGAACCGCCACGAAAACCGTGTCGCTGTTTCTCGGATCAACCACGATCCGCGAAATACGTTCCGATTTGTCCAGACCGACGTGCGACCACGTTTCGCCGCCATCGGTCGACTTGTAGATGCCGTCACCAATAGAAACCGTGTTGCGCGTCCACGGTTCACCAGTGCCGACCCAAACGTTCTTCGAATTTTTCGGGTCGAGCGCGATGGCGCCGATCGATTGCACAGGTTGCTCGTCAAAGACCGGTCGATATCGAGTGCCGTTATCGTCCGACTTCCAAACGCCGCCGCTGGCTGAGCCGACAAAGAGCGTGATCTTGCCCGAGGGTTCGCGCACGCCCGCGATGGACGAAATGCGACCGCTCATCGCTGCTGACCCGATATTGCGTACGCCAAGCCCGGAAATGGTAGAGGAGCTGTACGGTGCTTCCTCAGCGAACACAGAAATCGCGCAAAGAAGAAGCGAAGCGAGGACGCATCGCACTCCAACTCCGAAACTTTTCGCGAGTCCAGCACTCCGTGCGAAATTTATCGACGCGCTAATTGGCTTTTGCGGGAGCTTGAGAAGTATACAAGCGGTCCTCACATCTCTTAGGTTATTCAATATGCTCATCTATTGATCAGCGCTGTGGTTGGGGGAGATTTATTTGGCCGGGGAAATGAAATACCGCGTCATCGACCGGCACGTTCGCCTCGACCTTATCAATAACAATCTTTTGCTTGTCCGCTGCGCCCTTCGGTCCGGACTCGATTGATGTCGGAACAAATACGCCGCCGGCTTTTTCGTAATCGCCAAGGTCCGTCTCTACTTCTTCGTGCGCGCCATGCACGGTTCGTTGCGTCACAATCCGGATCTCAAGAAAATGGTCGGGATCCAAATAAACGAAGCTGACATCGCCATTCTTCCGCACCACTTTCAATTTATGGGCCGGCGTTCCGTCGACATCCTCAGTTCCGAGATACTCAACGGTGCTCCCTTTTGCCTTCCAATCGGCCAACGGACCACCCAACTCGGTATCTTCAACAAGCGCCTTCACATCATCAGCAGACATGCGCTCCGGATCTTTGCGCCCGAAAAACGGCGAAACCTTCCAGCCCTCCTTGCCGTCATACGCTTGGATCTGCGTCATTCCCTGAAGGGAAGCCTCTATACGCACTTCGTCGGGGTGCTTTCTTGTTTCCAGATACCCAAGCTCGATCTGCCCCTGTATCGGTACCAGCAACTTACCGGTTGCCCTTAGCGTTTGGAGATTATTCAGCGCGGTTGCGCCACCCTTCGCCTCGATATTCTTGGCGATCAATTCGTCCACGGTCGGCTGGCTCTTGTCCTGTGCGAACAGTGCCGATGCGAAAAGCGCAGCGGAAATGAAAGGGATTAAAAAATTCAGACACATATCAATTTTTCCAGATCAACGTGAGACATCGCAGCGTAACGAATATTCAAAGAAACGGGAAAACAAGCGTTCTCCAAAACATCTTTGGAAGAAAGATGCACCCGGGGTCGGATTTGGATTCAAAAATCATTTAAACAATCACTCGGCGCGTAGCGCCTCCATCGGATCGACACTCATAGCGCGCCGAGCTGGCAACCAGCAGGCAAGGATGGCAATCGCCACCAAGAGAGTTGCGACACCGATGATCATGGCGGGATCATGAGGCGTTACGCCGTAAACAAAGTGTCGAACTAATGGGGCGCAGCCCAGGGATATTATCACGCCAGCCAAAATCCCGAGCGCAACCATGATCATTCCCTGTCGAACAATTAGTCCGCAGATCTTTGCCCGCGGTGAACCTAGTGCGATTCGGATTCCTATTTCGCGCGTGCGGCGCATGACGGAATAAGCCAAGACTCCGTACAGACCAAGGGCAACGAGAAACAACACAAGAATGGAAAATCCGCCGATTAGCGTTGCCGAAGAGCGCTGAGTTGCGATGCTGGCGGCGATCGCTTTGTCCATGGTGCGCACGGCGAACACCGGCACTTCTGGGTCGACCGCGTGAACGGCGGCTCGAACTGAAGGCAACAGCGCGCGAGAATCACCAGCGGTTCGCACAAGCAAAGTGGTTTGCAGGCTGGGAAATTGAGCTGCTGGCCAATAAATCTGCGGAACCTTCGGTGCGATTCCTACTTCTCCATGTCTCACGCTTGGAACAATTCCTACGATGGAGTATTGCACCTTCGTCTTGCCCGACGGCTCTTGGCTGAGCTGTAGACCAATCGGATCTTGGTTTGGAAAAAATGTGCGAGCGAGATGCTCATCAATTACGATAACAAGCGGTTTGCCCAGGACGTTGTCACGCCCAAAAACGCGCCCTCGAAGTATGGGTATTCCCATGGTTTTGAAATAATCCGGCGACACACAATGTGTTTCCGCGGTCGGTTCTTCACCATGGCGTGGCTCGGGTTGACCGGTGACAGTGAAATTTTCCTCAGCACGAAACCCGCTAAAGGGTACATCGTCGTCGATCGCGGCAGTCGTTACCCCAGGAAGCGCCTCAACTTTCTCAAGGAGCTGTTGATAGAACGCGGTCTGCCGAGATGTGTCGTCGTACTTCAGTGAAGGGAGTTTGAGTCCAACCGTCAAAAGATTGTTTGGATTGAATCCGAGCGGTTCGTTCCCCAGAGCCTGAAACGTTTTGGTTAGAAGGCCTGCAGTGATCAATAAAACGCAGACAAAGGCAACTTGCCCAACGATCAGTAAGCCAAGACCCCGCTCTGGATGTGAGCCGCCGGCCAATTTCGATACACTTGTAAACTCTGCCTTGGAAAGCCTCCAAGCCGGAGCGAATCCGAACATTAAGCTCGTCGCCAACGTAATGATGGCGGTGAACGCGAGCATTGAGGGATCCAATCGGATCTCCTGGAATCTCGGGAAGTCATAAGGCGAGAAAAACATGATCAGGTCTTTGCTCCAGAAAGCGAGCAAGCAACCCAACGCGCCGCCGAAGAATGCAAGGACAACGCTCTCGCTAAGCAATTGCCTAATGAGTCTTCCTCTACTCGCTCCTAATGCTGCGCGCATTGCGATTTCTTTCTCTCTCGCGGTAGTGCGCACGAGCAGCAGACTCGCGATATTCGCGCAGGTTATGACAAGCACGAGCGTTACGGTGGCCTCAAGCAACCACAGCATCGGCCGATAGTTTCCAACGATACTGTCCTGAAGCGAACTAACGACAACACTTACGCCCGTATTGGAATCGGGATATTTTATTTCCAAATTTCTGGCAATGACGTTCAGGTCGGCTCTTGCCTGCTCGATCGAGACGCCCCGTTTCAATCGGGCGATACCATAAAATCCATGATGTTCCGTGCGGTCATGCAGATATGGTCGATCAGCATAGAAGCCGAATGGAGCGTAGAGATCAGCATTGCGGGCGCCCTGTGAATTGCGAGCCGTCTCGGGATTGCGGATGATCGATAGGCTTTCAGCTGCGACGCCAACAACCTCATAGCTGATCATATTCAAGATCAACTTGCGCCCGACGATAGCTGGATCACCGCCGAAGCGGGTGCGCCAGAGATGCTCACTTAGAACGACCGGATTAACGCCGGCGACAGAATCTTCCTCATCGAAGAATGTCCGACCTAACTTTGGGGGAACTTTCAAGACCCGAAAGTAACTCGCGGTGACGAAAAGGCCGGACAACCGCTCAGGTTCGCCGTTGCGAGTCATGTTGAAGTCGTCACGACGTGAGACCGCGATCTCATCGAAAGAATGCTGCGCAGCTTTCCAATCCAAGTAATCCGGATACGATGTCGGCGAGATGTTATCTCTCCACGCTTCCGAAATTGCGACAAGACGATCAGCCTCAGGAAAAGGAAGTTCCGACAGCGGGACGGCGTGAATAATACTGTACATTGCGACATTGATCCCGATTCCGACTGCTAGGGTAAGAACAACGACAAGGGTGAATCCCGGTGATTTGCGGAGCTTGCGAAGAGCGAATTTGAGATCGCTCATATCATTCGGCGCGCAGCGCTTGAATCGGATCAACGTGTGTAGCGCGTCGCGCCGGGAGCAAACATGCAATCAGAGCGATTGCCGCGAGCAAAACCGTCGAGCCGGCAAGCAGCGCCGGATTGTGCGCGGAAACCTCGTAAAGCTGTGATGTGATCAAACGGCCGAGCGCGAACGCCGAAGTAATTCCGATCGCCAGCCCGATGACGACCGGTTTCATTCCCTGGTTCACAACCATGTGCAGCACATCGCGAGTCTGTGCCCCGAGCGCCATGCGCACACCGATCTCACCAGTACGTTGTTCGACACTGTACGCGACGGCTCCATAAATGCCGATGCTCGCAAGCAAGAGCGCAACGCTCGCAAAAATTCCGAGGAGCCACATCATCAATCGCGCTTGTCCCCGCGCTTGCGCCACGACGGTCTCCATCATTTGGGGAATGGCAATCGCGGCGCCGGGATCTATTTTCGTGACGGCGGATTGCACCAGCCTGGTGATCGCATCAAGGTTCAAGTTGCTGCGGACTGCGATGCTCAGGAACGGAAAGTTTTCCTGAGCCCACGGCAAATAGAATTCCATCTCAGGCAGTTCAACGATGCGTTCCGAACGCACATCGCCGACGATCCCAACGATTTCCACGGGCGTGCTATTGCTGGTGACGAGCAACGTCTTACCGATCGGATTCTCATTAGGGAAAACTTTTTTCGCCCCTGTCTGACTAATCAGGCAGACATTTTTGCCTCCGGCGACATCGTGCTCGTCGAAGTCACGCCCGGCAATGAGCGGGATTCCCCACGTCTTGAAGTATCGCGGCACAATATCGTGACTTGGCGCGCTAGCCCGGTTTTCGGTTGGCGGCACATCGCGATCGGCGCGCGCGTAAAGCGTGCGATTCCCTCCGTTCAACGGAACATCCCTGCCGACAGTGGCGCTCTCGATGCCTGGCATGTCGCGCAACATGACGAGTGTTTGCTCGACAAAACGCTGGCGCGCCGCCTGGTCGGGATATCGCGAGATCGGCAAATTGATGGCACCGACCCAGAGGTTCTGGGGCTGAAAGCCAAGATTCTGTTGTGTCAGTCGAATGAAGCTCATGATCAGCAACGCGGCGCCGGCAAGTAACGTCACCGAAAGCGCAACCTGCGCACCGACCAGAATCTTGCGGAAACGCTGTTGTCGCACACTGCCGCTCGCTCCGCGTCCGCCTTCTTTCAATCCGCCTACCAAATCGGCGCGGGAAGCCTGCATCGCCGGATAAATTCCCATCAGCAGTCCCGTCAAAATCGACAATCCGATTGTGAAGGCGAGGACCTCGAGCGAAAGACTGCTGGCGGCGTTTCCTTCAAGCGGAAGAAAATTAGAGGCCATTTTGGGGACGAACGGCACAAGCCGCCACGCAACGAACGCGCCGAGCGCACCAGCAAAGAGGCTGACCAGCAAACTCTCCCAAACGAATAGCCTGACGATACTGCCGCGCGATGCTCCGATTGCCATACGGAGCGCGATTTCCCGGCGTCGCCCGCTGAAGCGGACCAGCAACAGGTTTGCCACATTGCTGCACGCGATGAGCAGGACAAAGCAAACTGCCGCAAATAGCGTCGCAAAACCGGCGCGAATATTTTCCGTCACATCCTGTGGGAGCGTTTTGACCAACGTCGTCGCCGTGATGTCGATGTTCGTCGGGTAGTGCGCGCGGTAACCTTGCTCGAGTGATGGCAGCGCGGCCCGTACTTGTTCGAGCGTGATTCCCGGCTTAAGCCGGCCAATTACTCGCAGAAAGCCGGTGCCACGCATTATGCGTTCGTACGAGAAGCCGGGAAGCTGAAATGGTTTTGTCGTCCAGACTTCCCCGACGAACGGGTTCGGTCCAAACCAGAGTGCCGGCATATTCGGCAACACGCCAACGATGGTGTGCGGCGTTCCGTCCAGCGTGATGCTGCGTCCGATTACATTCGAGTCGCCGCCGAGTCGCTTCTGCCAGAAGCTTTTCGTGACCAGCGCAACGTCGGCGCCCTCTTCTTCCTCAGGGCGAAGATTCCGGCCAAGAATGGGTCGGACGCCAAGCACGTCGAAGTAGTTCGGTGTCACTCTCCCACCGAAAATCTGGATGGGATCGCCCGCGCCTGTGAGTGTGAAAGCAAACAAGTTTTCAGCGGCGAAACCATCAAAGAGCGTTTGTCCCTCGCGATAATGTTGAAAACGCGGCGCGGAGAGCGCGATATCAATGAGGTTTCGCGACTTGTCGCCCGCATACACGTGCACGACGCGCGACGGTTCCTTGAACGGCAGCCCGCGCAAAAACAAATCGTTTATCAAACTGAAAATTGCTGTGTTCGCGCCTATGGCAAGCGCGAGTGTGATGACGGCAATGATGGTGAACCCTGGCGTTTTGGCCAGGGTGCGGAGCGCGTATTTGAAGTCAGAGATCATGAGGATTTATCGTGAATTGATTGCATATGAGTGATCATTCGGCGCGAAGTGCGACAACGGGGTCAACACGGGTAGCGCGGCGCGCCGGGAGCCAGGCTGCGAGGAACGCGACCGCACCGATGAGCAAGACGATCGCGGCGAATGTCATGGGATCCCACGCGCCAACTCCGAAAAGCAGACTGTTCAACAAGCGCGTGGCGGCGATTGCGCCGGCCAAACCAAAAGCCATGCTGATGGCGACAAGCATCATCGCTTGTCCTACGACCAGCCGGAAAATATTCGATTGCCCGGCACCGAGAGCGATCCGAATTCCAATCTCGTTGGTCCGCTGTGAAACGGAGTAGGCGAGCACGCCATAGATCCCGATCGCGGTAAGGATCAGCGCCGTGCCTGCAAAGATCGACAATAGCAATGCGTTGAACCGCGGCCGTGCCAGGGATCGGGAAATGTATTCATCGAAAACGCGAATACTCGTGAGCGGAATCGCCGGATCGAGTTTCGCCAGCTCCTTGCGGATCGCTGGGGTCAACGCTGCCGGATTTGAAACATTGCCGCGAACGACCAAAGAAACGATGTCGAACGGGATCTGTGTCCGCGGCAAATACATCTCGGGCGAATCTTCATTTTTCAATGAGAGATGTTTCACATTCCCGACCACGCCGACGATCTCGCGCATCTTGTCTCCGGTCTCATCGGCAGCGAGTCCGGGCTTGATCCGTTTTCCGACCACGTTTTGGCCGGGAAAAAATTTGTTGGCGAACCGCTCGTTTACGATCACCACGGGCGGAGAATTGAACCGATCATTCTCATCAAACACGCGGCCCTGTTTGACCGGAATCCCCATCGTCTTGAAATAATCGGTCGCGATGATCCGCACCGGCGCGCCATTCTGCTGGCCTTCCGGCAACGGATGTTCTTCCATGTCGAAGCTGGTAACCATGTTGCTGCCGCTCAGCGGAAGCGGAACGATTGTGCTGGCTGCATCCACTCCGGGTAACGCGCGGATGCGCGGCAGTAATTGGTCGAAGAAAGCGATGATGTTTTCGTTCTTTGGATAAGCAGCGCCCGGCAATTGCAGGCGCGCGGTGAGGAGATATTCGGTCCTCAGACCAGGCGAAACCCGATCCAGTCTCGCAAAACTCTGGATCAACAATCCCGCGCAAACGAGCAGAACGAGGGCGAGCGCGACCTCGGCCATGACCAGCGCGTTGCGCAAATGATGTTTGTGTTCGCCACCCGCGCCGGTTCGCGCGCCGGTTTTCAAAGCCGTGTTAAGATCGACATGCGACGCCTGCCACGCCGGCACGAGTCCGAAAACAATTCCGGTCGCGAGAGAGACGAGCAATGTGAACAGGAGCACGGCGGCATCGAGTCGGATTTCGCTAATGCGCGGAATATTTTGCGGCACGGTGCGGATTAACGCTTCGGTGCCCCATTGCGCGATGAGCAACCCGAGCAATCCACCCAGCCCAGCGAGCAAGAGGCTCTCGGTGAGCAACTGTCGAATCATCCGGCCTCGACTAGCCCCCACTGCGGCGCGCAAAGCCATTTCCTTTCCGCGAACGGAAGCGCGCGCAAGGAGAAGATTGGCCACATTGGCATTGGCAATGAGCAACACGCAAATGACCGCACCGAACAAAACATAGAGCGCCATGCGCACATCGCCGACGAGTTCTTCGCGCAGCGATTTAAAAGCAGCTCCGAAGTGGTAGTTAGTGTCGGGATACTGCTGCTGCAAATTCGCTGCGACGCGTGAGAGATCGCTTTGGGCCTGAGCGATGCTCACTCCCGGTTTCATTCGGGCGATTGCTTCCAGGCTGTGACTGCCGCGCTCCTCGGTCTGCGGTTTTCCTTCATCGATAACCGTCGCGTCCTCGGCGATCGTTACATAGAAATCGATTGGATCGGTCGAAATCGGATATTGAAAGCCGGCCGGCATCACACCAATCACGGTGTACTCGACGCCGGTCGAGCTCGATCGTGCGTCCGAGCACATTTGGATCGCCGCCAAAATGCTTTTGCCAAAAGCCATTGCTGAGAATGACTTTGAAGCCACCCGGACCGCCGCCAGATTTTTCGTCGTCGCGATTGAACTCACGGCCAATGATCGGCTTGATGCCGAGCACGTCGAAAAACTCGGCGCTCGATTTCACTCCTCGCGAACTAGTCGCGCCTTCCTGGTTATTTAGGGCGAACACGCGATCGCGAGATACCGCGATGCTCGAGAGCGTCTTGTTCTGTGCGCGGAAATCGAAGAAGTCTGGATAAGAGAGCGAACCGAGATTTTCTGGAGCGCCTTTCTGTCGGGTATCGGTCATGCCGAAGGCGACGAGTTGTTGCGGATCCGGAAATGGGAGCGGTTTTAACAAAAGAGCATTGACGACACTGAAAATGGCAGTGTTTGCACCGATGCCGAGAGCGAGCGTAACCACGGCGATGATGGTGAACCCTGGAGTTTTGGCCAGGGTGCGGAGCGCGTATTTGAAGTCAGAGATCATAAGGATTTACCGCGAATTGATTGCATGTGAGTAATCATTCGGCGCGAAGTGCAATAACAGGATCAACACGCCCAGCGCGGCGGGCCGGTAGCCAACAGGCGATTATCACCGCGATGCCGAGCACGATCGCGGCGCAGATGCATGCGATCAGATTCGGCGTTGGCATTTCGGCCCATTGGTTTCGCACCAGGCGCATAACTCCGTAAGTCACGAGCGCGCCGGCGCCGATCCCGAGGGCGAGCGCGACGATGGCGATGACGCTGAAAGCGGGGGACTTGATCAGCATCCGAACGGCGTAACGAAGGTCAGTGAGCATGGATTCTTGTTTGCCAGGGAGAATTCACTCCGTGCGCAGCGCGGCGAGTGGGCTGATGCGAAGGGCGCGGCGAGTGGGCAGCCAAGTAGCGAGCAATGCGGCTACTGCCAGAACGATCGGTGCGATCGTGAACGCAAAAGGATCGATTGCGCTCACCTGAAAGAGAATGTTGCCGACGATCTTCCCCGCGCCGAGCGCGAGGAGCAGGCCGAGAACCAGCCCGCCGATGAACACGGCGAGGCCTTCGCGGAGGAACATCCATTGCACCGTTCCGCGCTGCGCGCCAAGGGCCATGCGAATCCCGATCTCACGCGTCCTTCGCGCGACCGCGTAGGCCTTGACGCCGTAAACGCCGATGAAAGCCAGGCCGAGCGCGGTCACCCCGAAAATGCTGAAGAGCGCCGCGCCCGCACGGACAATCCAGAGCATGAGATTGGCCTCGAGATGTTGCGCAAAGGTCCGCACTGACAAAATCGGCATGGCCGGATCGACGGCCCACACCGTTTTGCGAATCAGGTCGGCGGTAGCCACCGGATCGCTCTCGACGTTGGGCGCGAACTTGATGTGGAAAAAAACGTTGCTCTGAAAGCCACCGGCAAACGGGAGGTAAAGCGCGCCGGTTGGATTCTTCTCGAACAGATTCTCCCGGGTATATGGCACAATTCCCACCACCTCGACCCGCTGCTTCGCTTCGCCAGGCCCACCGTGATGCGCTCCGACGCTAACCTCGCCGTCGCCCTTCGCCTGCGGCGCGTCGTCCGCCGCAAACTGAATCTCCTGGCCCAGCGCGTCGCCGCCCGGCCACAGTTTCTTCGCGAGCACGTCGTCGATGATCGCGACCTTCGCGACGCTTCCCTGCTTTGCTTCGGAAGCGTTAAAGGGGCGGCCGCGCAGCAGGCGCAGACCGACGGTGGAAAAATAATCCGCGCCCACGCTGTTCCAACGCGCGCCGAAGGCGAGACCCTCCGCCGCGGTTGCGGGCTTTGAATCTGGGGCGGGATTTACGCCGGCGCGCTGGACGGCTTTGCTTAACGAAACCATGCCGAAGGGCACAGTCGAAGAAATGCTTGCGTGCTCCACGCCCGGGAGCGCCGCCAGCCGTTCCTCGAGGGTGCGATAGAGATTTTGGGCGCGGGTTTGATCGTAACCGGCGAGGCTGGCGTCGAGTTCGAGAAGGACGTTTCGGCTTGTCTCGAGGCCGGTATCGACGCGGGCGGCTTTGCCGGCTCCGCGCACGAAGAGCGCGGCGGTCGTGAGCAAGGCGAGCGAGAAGGCGATCTGAATGACGACGAGCGGATTGCGCGGGAGAAATTTCCAGCGCCGCCTAACGACGTCTTCGCCGGCCTGTTCCTTCAGATCTCCGACCACGGTGGAGCGGGAAAGTTTGAGCGCCGGGCCAAGGGCAAAACCAAGCGTGCCGAGGAGGCAAAAGCCAAGGGTGGCGATGAGAATCGATACGTTTGGTCCGCCCTTCCAGACCATATCGACTGGCATCCTGCTTCTCAGGGAAGCGACGAGCAGATCGGACGACCAGAGACCGAGAAGCAGACCGCCGATGCTGCCGATGAACGCGAGCGCAAAGCCCTCGCACAACAACTGGCGCACGATCCGTCCACGGCTCGCCCCGACCGCGAGACGAATCGCGATCTCCTTGCGCCGGGCCGTGCCGCGAGCCAGCAGCATGTTGGCGAGATTGAGGCAGGCCACGAGCAGGACCACGCCCGCCATTCCCATGAGGAGCGGCGCGAGGGCCTTCACCTCGCTATCATCGTGAGGGCTCGTGCTCGTGGCGAAACGTGACAGTGGCGCCGTCACAAGTGTCTGGTTTTTTTGTTCGACGGGAAAGGTCCGCTCCAGGTTTGCGGCGAGCGCTTTGAGGGCCGGCGCTGCGGTCGCCGCAGTCAGGCCCGGTTTCAGTCGCGCGATCAGGAGAAGTTGCCGTCCAGTCCGGTCGGCGATGGTCGTGCGCTTCTCCGTTTGGAAATCGTTGACCAACTGGTCGTGCACGCCGAGCGGCACCCAGACTTCCGGCGCGAAGACCTGCATCGTGCCGGTGAATCCCTCCGGCATGATCCCGACGATCGTGAACGGCCGGCCGTTAATCGTGATCTTCGAGCCGAGCAACGCGGGGTTGAGCGTCTGCTTTTTCCAATAGCTGTAGCTGACCACCGCCACGGCCGCATTGCTGCCGGGCTTTTCCTCGTCAGGGAGAAATTCGCGCCCCTGCATCGGCTGTACACCGAGGACTGAGAAATAATTGGCTGACACCATGTCGGTAAAAGTGCGCCGGGTGTTTCCTTTATCGCCAATCCCGACTATCGAGAGGTTATGCGCCATGACGCCGGCGAAGACGGTGTTCTGCGCACGGATATCGGTGTAGGTCGGATAAGAAAAGCGGCGGAAGTTCGTGGGCTCTTTCGTGTCCTGCGAAAAGACCTGCACGATCTCGTGCGGCCTGGTGAAAATTGGCGGCTCGAAGAGGAGGGTATCGAGCAGGCTAAAGATGGCGGTATTGGCCCCAATCCCGAAGGCAAGCACCGTGACCGCGGCCAGGGTGAAGCCGGGCGTTTTCCAGAGTTGGCGAAACGCGAAGCGGAAGTCGTTGAACATAAGTTTAGTTTTCGTTAGGCGCTTATTCCGCGCGCAGAGTGATGATCGGGTCCACCCGCGCGGCGCGGCGGGCGGGAATCCAGCAGGCGAGGACCACCGCCGCGCCGAGCACGAGGCCGCCGCCGAGCCAGGCGAGCACGTTCGGCGCCGGCATTTCGGACCAGCGGTTTTGCGCGATCTGCACCGCAGCCCAGGTGCAGATCGTCCCGACCAGCAACCCGAGCCCGAGCAAGGTCGCGCCCTGCCTGGCGACGAGCTGAATCAGTTGCGAGGCGGTCGCACCCAGAGCGCAGCGAATGCCAAATTCGCGCTCCCGGCGTGCCACCTGTAGCGAAAGCAATCCATAAAGTCCGACCGCGGAGAGGATCAGTCCGAGGACTCCGAAGAGAGAGACAAGGACGAAAATGAAATGCTCGGTCGCATAGGACCGACGAGCCGCTTCGCCTAACGAGACGATGTCGTAAGCCGCCAGCCGCGAATCGACCCGCGCGAGGGCGGCGCGGATCGTTGCATCCATCGGACCCGCCGTTTTCGTGTGCAGGATGCAGGTCAGTTCCTCAATCTGACCGCGAACCGGAAGCATCTGGGTGAGCGGTCGCGCGACCATCCCGACCACATCGCCATCGCGCGGATCGGTGACGACTTTCATGTCGGCCACGACGCCGACCACCGTGAGCCAAGGCCGTGGTCCGTCGAGGCGGCCCCATCTCACTCGTTTGCCGAGGGGGTTTTGCCCGGGCCAAAAGCGTTGCACGAGGTGTTGCGACACGATGCAGACCGGGGGCGAATCAGCGGTATCGGTCGCGAGAAATTCGCGACCCCGCAGGAGTGACTGGCCGAGGGTTTGAAAATAACCGGGCACGGCGTTGCGGAGGTAGGCGAGGTAAAAGCCGCGCGGTTCCGGAGGCGTCGCCCCTTCCGGATTGCAGCTGAGTAAGTTCCACGGCGCATTCATCGGCGCCGGTGTCGTGACCGTGGCGCCTTCGACCCCGGGCAGGGTGCGCAACTCGTTCAACATCGCCTCGACCGCCCTTTGTTTGATCGTCGCATCGGGGAACAAGCGGTCGGAAAGCGTGACGTGAAACGCGACCCGGTCATGCGTCGCGAAGCCCCACGGCTCATCGAGCAACTTTCGGAAGTATTGCGTGGCGGTGAGACTGGCCATGAGAAGCGCCGCGGCGATGGCGAGTTCCACGACGACAAGCGCGCCAAGCAAGCGTCGACTGCCGCGGTCGAGGGTTGCGCCGCGCGAGGTGGCGCTCATGGCGCTGCGCAAATCCGTGCGCGAAGCGCGCGCCGCGGGCAGAAAACCGAAGGCGACGCCGACGAACAACATTACGCCGGTGGCGAACCCGAGGACCGGCCAATCCATCCGCGCCGCGTAGTCGAATTCGCGCATCGCACTCCCGGTGACATCCGATCCTTCCGGGCTCATGGCAAAGAGCGCGGGAGTGGCCCAGGTGGCAACGAGAAGACCAAGAAGCGTGCCGAGAAGCGCGAGGAGCATTGCCTGAACAAGTTGTTGCCTAACGAGTCGGGCGGGGCTCGCCCCAAGCGCGGCCCGCAGGGCGAATTCGCCTTCCCGTTCCACCACCCGTCCAAAGAGCAGCCCGGCAAAATTGGCCGCCGCGATGAGGAGCGCGCATAGCGCCGCTCCCACGATGACCATGATCTTGGGGCGCAGGTTCATGACGAAGCTCTCGCGCAACGGCGGCATATAAACGTCGTGCGGATTAGAAGGACTGGGCTCGGCTTGATTGATCGCGACGCACATCCGGCGCACGGCTGCTTCCGCCTGTTCAATCGTGATCGATGGTCGGAGCCGCGCCACGGCATACATATATTGATCTCCGCCCGTTGGCGCGCCGGCTGCCGGGAGAGCGAGCGGCAACCAGATACTGGCCTGATAAGGATGCCGAAACGACTTGGGCATCACGCCGACCACTGTGCGCGGGACGCCATCGAGCATGAGCCGGTAACCAAGGATGTTGGCTCGGCCACCAAGATGATTGCGCCAGAAATCGTGACTGATGATGGCGACCGCCGGACCACCCGGCTTGTCTTCTTCTGGGGTAAAGTTTCGTCCAAGCGCCGGAGGCAAGCCAAGGACCGTGAGGAAATTCGCGCTGATCCTTGCCGCCGGAATGTTGCGCGCTGGTTCCTCCGCGGTCGCTCCGACAATCACGCTCGTGCCGGTGCCAGAGGCGATGTCCTCAAAAATGTCGCTCCCATACTCGCGCCACTGGCCCACGGTTTGGATGCTCAGGTTGAGGGTGCTGCCGCGCGTGCCGCTGTCGCCTTCGGCCTGGTAGAGGCGGACGAGTCGATCGGCGTTCGGAAATGGCAGGGGCCTAAGGAGCGTTCCCTCGACGACGGAAAAGATGGCCGTGTTCGCGCCGATCCCGAGCGCAAGGGTAAGGATGGCCACCGCGCTGAAGCCGGGCGACTTCAGCAGCATCCGGACGGCGTAGCGGAGATCAGTCAGCATGTTTTTTTTCTATTCTGAGCGCAGGGCGGAGACGGGATCGGCTTTGGTGGCGCGAAGAGCGGGAAAAAAGGCGGCGAGCAAGGCGATCGCGCTTAGGACAAAGACGACGAAGCCGAAAACAAACGGATCGTAGGCCGTGGTGCGGAAGAAGAGCGATTCCATCAGTCGCGCGACCGCGGCCGCGCCGAGGAGACCAACGATCACGCCCGCGATGGTGAGTCGC
This sequence comes from uncultured Verrucomicrobiae bacterium, assembly GCA_963757675.1. Lineage (GTDB taxonomy): Bacteria > Verrucomicrobiota > Verrucomicrobiia > Chthoniobacterales > UBA10450 > Udaeobacter. The sequence goes on from CAVWTH010000014.1 coordinate 604,758, forward strand.
GCGCCCTGGCCGACGACCAGTCGCAAGAGATCGGCTGCCTGCGCGCCGAGCGCGATGCGGATGCCAAACTCCCGCGTCCGTTGCGCGACGTTGTAGCCGACGAGACCGTAGATTCCGATCCCGGCGAGGAGCAAGGCGAGCAAAGCGAAGAGACTGAAAAGCGTGAGATACAGTTGCGGCTGGGTCAGCCTCTGCTGCACGAGCGTACGGACGGGCGCAACGTTTGAGATCGTCTGGTCAGGGTTAAATTCCCGCACGGCGCGCTCGACGGTTTGGGTGATCGATTCGACCGGCATGGGCGAACGCACGAGCAAAGTCGCGAAGGCGGTGCCGCGCTGGCCTAACGACGCATAGGCCTGGAAGGGCGTCTCGGCATCGAGGCCATCGCGCGGCACGTCGCCTACCACGCCGATCACTTCCAGCACCTCCGGCGCCGCTTGCTGTCGGCTCGACGGCAGGACGAGACGCTTCCCGACGGCATCTTCGCCCGGGAAAAATTTCTTTGCCGTCGAAGCGCTCAAGACAACCACCGGCGGCCCATTGCGCTGGTCGTTTTCCGTGAAAGTGCGGCCGGCGAGGAGCGGAATGCGCATCGTCCGGAAATAGGAAGGGCTGACCGAATCGTAAATCGTCGGCGGCAATTTCGCGGCGTCATCGGCCGAGCCGTAAATAGTGAAACTTGCTGGAATCCCCCAGGTGAATGGCATCGTCTGGGTCAAGCAGCGAGGGCCGCGTTCATCTTTTCGAGCAGCCGCTGATAGTAATCGCTCCGCTTCGCAGATGTGTCGTATTGCGTCGGTGCCAGGGTCAGCACCATGCTGAGGGTGTTCTCGATTTGCATTCCGGGATTGACCCGCATGATGGCGGCGAAACTTTTCCAGACCAATCCCGCGCAAACGAGCAGCACGAGGGTGAGGGCGATCTGGGCGACGACGAGCCCGCTACGCAAACGGACCGATTGCACGCCGGTTGAACTCTTGCCCCCGTCGCGCAACGAATCGCTCGCGTCGATCCTTGTCGCGCGCCAGGCCGGATAAAGACCGAAGAGCAATCCGGTCAGCAACGCGATCGCGGCGATCGCGCCGAGCACGGGAAGGTTGGGTGCGATTTCGTCGCTGCGCGGAATCCAATCGCGCGCCAGGTTCACGAGCAACAGGTCCAATCCCCAGTTCGCGAGCAAGACGCCGCCGACGCCGCCACAGGCAACGAGAAGAAGCGACTCGGCCAGGTGTTCGCGCGCTACCGCGAGCCGGCTGGCCCCGAGGGCGAGCCGGATGGTCACCTCACGTTGCCGAGCGGAGGCGCGGACGATTTGCAGGCCGGCGACATTCGCGCAGGTGATGAGAAGAACGAGCAACGCCGCACCGACGACGAGAACTAGACCTTGCGCGAAACTCCCGACCACTTGCTCCCGCAGCGGGGTGGCGAGGACGTTCCATCCCTTGTAGAACTTCGGATCGTTCTGCGCGAAGCGGGCCGCGACAGTGGTCAATTCCGCGGCCACCTTCGCCGGCGGCAGGCCCGGTTTAACGCGGTCGATCACACCCCAAATCCGCGCGTTGGCGACGAAGTTTTCGCTGCCTTGATTCGGGAATGGCCGCCAAAGCTGCGCGTTATTGAACGGTTCCTTGAAGCTGCGTGGCATGACGCCAATGACCTCATGCGGTTCGTCGTTGAGGGTGATGGTTTCCCCCACGATCTCGGGTCGGCCGCCGAAGTACTTTTGCCAAAGCGGATAACTGAGAATCACTGTGGGTCCGGCCTTCGCGGCCGCGTCCTCCGGCGTAAAGGTGCGGCCGATGAGCGGTCGCACGCCGAGGACGCGAAAAAAATTCTGCGTGACGAGGCCGCTGATGAGCGAGGTCGGCTCGTCGACGCCGGTCAGGTTGTCGTAGTTGTAACGACTGGCCGCGAGGCTTTCGAAAGAGGTGGCCTCTTTCTCCAGCTCGCGAAAACCCGCCGGCGCGAACCCCTGATTCGTTAGATTCTCGGACAGGTTATCCGATCGCAGCGAAACGATGCGATTGGCATCCGGATAGGGCAGCGGCGCGAGCATGACCGCGTGGACAACGGTGAAGATCGCCGTGTTGGCCCCGATGCCGATCGCAAGTGTCAGGACGGCAACCAAAGTGAATCCGGGCGATTTACGTAGCTGGCGAAGGGCGAACTTGAGATCGTTCATATCATTCCGTTCTTAACGCGACGATTGGATCGACACGCGTGGCGCGGCGGGCTGGCACGCAGCACGCGATCAGCGCGACGACCAACAGCGAAAACACGGCGGTCATCACGGCCCCGGCATCGATAGCGCCCACGTTGTAAAGCAACGACATCAACGCGCGACCCGCAGCAATCGCGCCGATCAGGCCGATTCCGATGCCGATTGCCATTAGCGTCATGCCCTGGCCGAGCACGAGCTTAAAAATGTTTGTGCGCTCCGCGCCGAGCGCCATTCGAATCCCGATCTCACGAGTGCGTTGTGTCACCGTGAGTGCCATCACGCCGTAAAGACCGACGCTCGCAAGCACGAGCGCAAGCACGGCAAACGCGCTTAGCAACACCATCGTTAAACGGCGTGTCGCCAGACTCGAAGCGATGGCCTCATCCATCGTCGTGATTTGTCCGATTGGTTGATCCGGATCGAGCGCGTTCACTTCGCGTTTCACCGCGGCTACGATGGGACCGATGTCCCGCAACTCCGTGCGAACGTGTAGATTGTTCTCGCTCTGCGGGTCCTGCGACGCCAGCAGGTACTCCTCCACCATGTGCAGCGACTCTGTATTAAATTCGCCCGGAGCTTCATTGCGCGTTCGCGGCACGACTCCGATGATAGTCATCGGCGGCTGCGTCTTGTCGTTGGTCTGGTTATCATCGATGTGCTGCCCAATTGGGTCCTTCCCCGCGAAATATTTTTGCGCGAACGTCTCGTCAATGACGATCGATCGGAAGTGCCCTTTTTCGCCCGGCGTGTCTTCGGGACCAAAATTGCGGCCACGCAAGATCGGCATGCCCATCACTCGAAAATAATCAATTGAGACCGGACTTACTTCGGCTGAGGGCTCTTGCCCGAGTGGAATTGCCGGCGTGCCGGTCACATGGAAGCTACTGTCCCATTCAGTGTCGTCGAACGGACTGTTGGCACTGATCGCTGCGGCTTCGACACCCGGAATGTTTTTCACTCGTTCCAGCAACTGCGTCCAGAATGCGTCCTTCTGCTGTTCGCTTTTGTACTTCGCGTCGGGCAATGAAATTTCGAAGTTTACGACGCCGTGCGGATCGAAACCGAGCGATGCGTTCTGTGCGTGCCAGAAGCTTTTCAACGTCAATCCTGCAGCGGCGAGCAGAACAATCGCGAGCGCGACCTGGGTGATCACAAGACCGGATCGCATTCGTCGGCTGCCTGCGCCGTCGCTCCCTGTGCGGCCGCCTGCTTCGTGCAGCGCAAGCGAGATTGACTCCGCGTTTGAGATTCGCCAAGCCGGCCAGACACCAACAAGCACGCCCGCCAGCAAGGCCGCACACGTGGTGAAGGCGAGCACGTGCATGTCGATCCTTGTTTCATGAAACCGCGGCAGCTTCGACGGTGTGAGCGCCAGAATCGCATCCATGCACCATACCGTCAGTAAGAGTCCGGCAACGGCACCCACAACCGCGAGTAATGTGCTTTCGACGAGCAGTTGCCGTCCGATCGCCCAGCGACTGGCTCCGAGCGCCGCGCGCACCGCGAGTTCTCTGGAGCGCGCGAGCGCGCGAGCGAATTGCAGGTTGGCAACGTTCGCGCACGCGATTAACAGCACACACACGACAGCCGCAAGCAACAGGTTCAAGCTGGCGCGATAATCGCCGACAGTCGTTTCAAACAACTGTCGCATCGTCACTCGCCGGCCCGTGTTTGTTTGAGGATGTTTTTTCTCCAAGTCGATCGCGATGGCATTCAGATCACTCATCGCCTGCGACATTGTCACACCAGGCTTGAGCCGGCCGAGACCCGAAAAACCCTGGTGATTGTCGCGACTCCGCATCGACGGTTCGTTGGCGATCTCGCTCAGTGGAAGCAACACATCAGGATTGCGGCCAAATTGAAGTTCAGCCGGGAACACGCCGATGATCTCGCGCTGCAGTCCGTCGATCAATGCGCGCTGGCCAAGGACGGATGGAGAACCACCGAAATGGTGTTTCCAAACGTCTTCGCTGATGAGCGCGACGTTAGGCGCACCTGCTATATCGTCTGCCGCCGTAAGATCGCGACCGATTTTAGGCTTCAGGCCAAGCACGGAAAGAAATCTGGAGCTCGCTCGAACACCGCGGACACGCTCCGGGGAACCAACGCCGCTGCCCAGCGCGAAATTAGCCGCTTCGCGCCTAACAAGTGCAATGTCGGTAAAGCTCCTCTGACTGGCATGCCAATCGAGCCAGTTCATGTAACCGACCGAGCCGCGCTCGAACGTATGCGATCTCTCGCGCAGCACGATCAGTTTGTCGGCGTCCCGATACGGCAGCGGGCGCAACAAGACTGCATTGATTACGCTGAAGATGGCAGTGTTCGCCCCGATCCCGAGCGCAAGCGCAAATACCGCGACGACCGTAACGCCCGAATTTTTCGCGAGCTGTCGAAGCGCGAAACGAAGATCGTCTACCACCTGTGTGACCTCCGCGAGTTACTCATAACGAAGCGCGGTCACCGGATCGACGCGGGTGGCCCGGCGAGCGGGAATGAAACAGGAAAGAGCTGCAACGAGCGCGAGTAATCCCGCCACTGCGAAATAAATCGTCGGGTCGAGCGCGTTCACCTTGAACAAAATGTTTTTCAAGGCAGCGGCCGCAATGACTCCGAGCAATAGCGCAATTCCGCCAGCACCGAGTACAAGACCAATGGCAAGCTGCCAGGCGCCCTGCTTCATCACCATTCGAAAAATTCGGGCGGCGTCAGCACCCAGTGCCATTCGAATTCCGAACTCCTGCCTGCGCTGGTTCACCGAAAAACTCATCACTCCATAGAGTCCAACGGCGGAAAGAATGAATGCCACGATTCCGAAAATCGTGAACAACGTCGCAATGATGCGATTAGCGGAAAGAATCTCATTGTGAAATCGTCCCGGCGTTCCGGCAAAATAAGTCGGAAGGTTCGAATCGAGTTCAGTAACCGCTCTGCTCAAAGCGGGGCCAAGCGTGTCAGCCCGTTGACCCGCGCGCGGGCGAACAAGGATGGTACAAAATTGAGGAGCGGGAGATGCGCCCAGCAATGGCATATAAAATCCCGCGCTCTCGGTCTGTTGATCGAACGGACCTTGCATCAACGTGTCCGGCACGACGCCGACAATAGTTCGCCACGGCTGCGGCTGACCGGGATTGAAAATTCGGACCTGGTGACCAATCGCGCTTTGGTTGCCCCAATATTTTCGGGCAAAACTCGAATTCACAATTGCCACCGGTTGTTTCGAATCGACATCGTCGACGGTGAAATCACGGCCTTCCAGGATTTTCAAACCAAGCGTTGTGAAATAATTGTTCGAGACCGATTCGAAGTTTCCGCGCGGGCGATCCCGATCGGTGAGATAATTTTTACCGTCAACTTCGTATTGGCCCTGGCCATCGAATGTCATGCGGAACCGACTGCTCATCGCGGCGGACCCGAACTGGGAATTGGCCTGCAAAGCGCGCACTGCACGTTGGAAAAATTCGCGCCGCGAATCCTCACTTGGATACGCGCCGTCCATCAAAGCCATCCGCGCAGCATAAATGCCATTTTCGTCGTACCCGTAGTCCAGCTTCATCTGGTTTCGGATCGATTTGATTTCGAGCGTCGCGGCGATCAATAGCGCAGCAGTCAGCGCGATTTGCCCGACCACCAGCACGCGGGTGATGGCGTTGACCAATCGACTGCTGTTCCCGCGTCCGCCTTCTTTCATGATCTCCGCTGCGTTACCTCTGGCGCTCAAGAATGCCGGGACCAGTCCGGAGACGATCGTGGCCAGCAGAGTGATCGCGACGGTGAAAACGAGCACCGATCCATCGATCGTGAATTTCCAATAGTAAGGTGTCGGAAAGGGCAACGCGCTAATCGACCGAACAAAGAAATCGACGGCCCAATAGGCGATGGTCACGCCCGCAATGGCCCCGAACACCGCGACCACCAGACTCTCGGTCAACATTTGTCGCACCAGTCTCCACCGCGTCGCGCCGAGTGCGCCGCGAATCGCCAGTTCCTTTGCCCGCAACGCAGCACGCCCAAACTGCATGTTCATCACGTTCACACAGGCGATCAGCAACACGAGGACGACCGCGGCGAGCATCGCCCAGACGGTCTGACGAAACTGGACGCCGGTGAATGTATTCAGCAGCGGCTGCACGCTGGCCGACGTCAGATTCTGATTGGTCTTGGGATTGTCCTCTGCCAGATGGCGAGCAAGGGCAATAAACTCCGCATTCGCCTGGTCAAGGGTGACACCCGCCTTGAGCCGGCCCATGATTGCGGGGGCATTGTTGTTCGCTCCCAGCCGCAAGTCGCCGCGCGGCTGCGGCGGAAACTCATTGTATAAAGGCGTCCACAGCTCCTCCGAAACCGGGAACTTAAAATTCGGCGGCATCACCCCAATGATGGTCGCGGCTTTGCCGTTAATTCTGACGCTTTGTCCGACAATGTTCGGGTCGGCGCCGAAATCGCGTCGCCAGATTTCGCCGCCGAGGATGGTCACCTTTTCCGCGCCCGGTTTATTGTCCGCGGCGGTGAAATCGCGACCAAGCACCGGCGAAACACCGATAATCTTGAAGAAATCTTCGGTTACGTAACCACCGGTGTAACGTTGCGGATTGTTTTTGTAAGTGACGTTGACTGTCGATCCATTGAGATAGCCGGCCATCATCGAGAATGATTTCTGCGTCGCTTTCAGGTCCTCGTAATCCTGAGCGGTCGGAATAGTACCGAGACCGAAATTGTTGTTTTGATCGCTCGCCTTGGGATCGATTAGGCCGACGCTCATTAACTGTTCCGGATGCGGGAAGGAGAATCCGCGCAACACAATCGCGTTAACGATGGTGAACTGGGTTGTCGCACCGCCAATGCCGAGTCCGAGAACAAGCACCGCGAGAAAACAGAAGGTTTTGTCCTTACGCAAAACGCGAAGCCCTATCCGAACGTCCTGCCGAAATGAATCTAGAATCATGGTAAATTTCTCCCGCTATTTGTTAACGATCCACCCATCGCGCAATTGAATGACGCGTTTCCCATACGAAGCATTTTTGTCCGAGTGTGTGACCTGCACGATCGTCATTCCTTCGTCATTGAGCTTGCGAAACAGCTCCATGATTTCTTCGCCCTGACTGGAGTGCAGGTTTCCCGTGGGTTCATCAGCGAGCAGAAGCTTCGGGTCGGCAATGATCGCACGCGCAACACCGACGAGTTGCTGTTGCCCGCCGGATAGCTGACGCGGATACAAATCCTTTTTGCCGACGATTTGGAACCGGTCGAGCATGTCGGCCACCAGCGCGGCGCGCTCGCTTTTGCTGTAATGGCGATAGGACAGCGGGATCTCGAGGTTCTCGTAAACGGTGAGATCGTCCAGCAAATGATACTGCTGAAACACGAAACCGATCTGCTCGTTTCGCAGCGTAGCCCGCTCCTTCGGCTTCAAATGATGCACCGCGGTTTCGCGAAAAAAATATTCGCCCTCCCAACCGTGATCGTGCATCCCGAGGATGTGCAGAAGGGTCGATTTTCCTGCGCCTGATGGTCCCATCACCGAGACGAATTCACCTTCAGCGATATCCAAATTGATGTCGCGCAATACATAGAAAAACTTCTCCTTTCCCAGAGAATATCTGCGCTCGAGACGACGAAGCTTGATCATAAGTGGTCAGGTGTTGTGACCGAGCACGACCATTGGATCGGCCTTGGTTGCGCGCATCGCCGGCAGATAACTTGCCGCCAATGCGACAGCGCCAGCAAGATCGTGACCAGCACAAAAGTTGGTCGCATCGAACGCGCTTACGCTGTAGAGCAAGGCTCGCAACGTATGCGTGCTCATCACGGCGACGAGCAGGCCGATGATCGTTCCTGCGGAAATCAGCTTGAGGGAGCGGACGAGAATCAGTTTCAGCACATCGCTGCGCTGCGCGCCGAGTGCCATTCGAACGCCGATTTCGTGCGTGCGCTGAACAACCAGGAACGACATCACGCCGTAAATGCCTACGCTCGCAAGCAACACCGCGACACCGGCAAAGACTCCCAGCAAGACGACCGACAGCCGTCGCGGCGCAACCGAATCGGCAATGACGTTCTCGAACGTGCGCACATTTGCGAGAGGCACCGCAGGATCCATGGCTTGGATTTCGCGGTGAATCGCTGGAAGCAAAGTTCGTGGGTCCTGATTGCTCCGCACTACGTAGATCGTCGTGAAGATAGGATTGCTGAGCGAAGGGAACGTACATTTCCGGTTTTGGATCAACATCCAGCCCGAAATGGCGAATGTCACCGACAATTCCTACGATCGTGATCCACTTCGGATCGTCAGACATTCCTCCCATCACGATGCGTTTCCCCAGCGCATCTTCGTTAGGCCAGAATTTCTTCGCGAAGGCCTGATTGACGATAATCACCAGTGGCGCGTCTGCATTGTCCGCATCGGTGAAGAACCGTCCTTTGATTAAAGGCGTCTCAAGTGCGCGAAAATAATCTGGAGAAATTTGGCGGTATTCTTCGTCAGGGGTCGGGCTGTTATCGTTTGCGGTGCGGCCTTCGATGGCGAACGAAGAATCGCTGTTCGTCCCGGCGAGCGGGAGGATGGTGCTGAATCCAGCAGCCTGCACACCGGGGAGCGCAGCTATTCGGCGTTGCGCTTCGTTATTGAAACGGACGATCGATGCGTCGTCAGGATACTGCGTCTTCGGCAGTGAAACTTCGAACGTCACAGCGCCTCGCGGATTGAAACCCGGATTCACGTTTTGCAGGCGCGCAAAACTCTTGATGAGAAGCCCGGCGCCGCTGAGCAGCACCAGCGCGAGCGCGACCTCAGCGATGACGAGTCCATTGCGCAGACGATTTCGCCGTGTGCCCTGGGTCGAACCTCGGCCGCCTTCCTTGAGTGCTTCAGTGAGTTCCGGTCGCGCGCCGGCCAGCCCGGGAGCGAGACCGAAGATGATTCCGATGCCGACGCAAATCGCCACCGTAACGCCCAACACGACGAGATCGACATTTACTTCACGCAGCCGAGGCACGGTTTGCGCGCCGATTGTCTTCAACAGCTCAACTCCCCACAGCGCGAGAACAACGCCCGCAGCGCCACCGATCAGCGCCAGCAGCACGCTTTCAGTGAAAACTTGCTTCAGCAGCCGCAGTCGGCCGGCACCGAGCGCGACGCGAATTGCGATCTCGCGTTCGCGCGCAGCCGCACGCGCAAGCAACATCGTGGTGAGATTCGCGCACGCGATCAGCAGAACGACAACGACAGCGCCAACCAAGATGAGCAGCGCCGGCCGCATCCCGGCCACCGCCAAATCCTGCAGCGGCAAAACGTCGCCGCCGAAACTGTTGTCCGGCTTGTCGCCGAGGCTGCCAGAAGCCGTGTAATTATTAGGATGTTCGCGACGCATCTGCGCATTGATGGTTTCGATTTCCGCCTGCGCTTGCGCAACTGAGGTTCCGCGGCGCCAACCGTCCGACGATCGTGAAACTGCGCGAGTAACGCGCTTTCATCTGGTCATCGGTGAACGCTAGTGGCTTCCAAATTTCAGCGCGCCCGCCAAATTGGCCACCGCTGCCAAGGTTGAAAAGCTGGAGCGGAAAATCAAAGCTCGCCGGCATCACACCGACCACAGTGAAACTCTTGCCGTCGAGAAGAAGTTTCGTCCCGATGATCTGCGGATCGCTATTGAATCGGCGCTGCCACAATCGCGCACTGATGATAACAACGTCGTCCCGACCAAGCGCGCACTCTTGCGGTTCAAAAAAGCGGCCCTTAATCGGTGAAACACCGAGCAACGGAAACACGTCTGCGGTAACAGTCGCACCTGCAATCCGCTCGGGTCGATCTTCGCCCGCGAGGTTGAAACTGGTGAAACCGAACGCGCCGAGCTTTTCAAAACTGTGTGCCCGCGTTTCGTAATCTTTGAATTCAGGCGGCGAGACCGGAATCCGCTCTAGATTTTGCGATTTGAAATGCTGAAGAAGCAGGACGAGCCGCTGTGGCGCTCGATATGGCAACGGCCGAACCAGCAGCCCATTGACCAGGCTCAGAACAGCCGTGGTCGCGCCGATCGCGAGCGCAACGGTAATAACGGCAATGACTGTAAATCCCGGTTGCTTTAGTAGCTGCCGCAAAGCGAATCGAACGTCTTTGAACATAGAAGGTCGCCGCTAATTCATCATTGCTCGCGCAGGGCCTGGATCGGATCGATGCGTGTCGCGCGCCAGGCGGGCAAAAAACAGGCAGCGAGACCGTGGCGAAGCATTCGGAAGCCGAAGCGAAGATCTTGAAAAAACGTCTGCATTTTTCGCTTCGTTTGAAGGTTGCGTCTTATGCAGCCATGCGGTCCTCGACGATCTGGCCATCAAACAAGTGCACGGTGCGATCTGCGTGCTGGGCGAAACGCTCATCGTGCGTGACCATGCAAATCGTGGCGCCACCCTGATGCAGTTCGCGGAGCAGGTGCATCACAGCTTCGCCGTTGTGCGAATCGAGGTTACCGGTCGGTTCGTCCGCGAGCAGAATTGCCGGTCTGCCTGCGAGCGCTCGGGCGACGGCGACGCGCTGCTGCTGGCCACCGGAGAGCTGGCTCGGCAAATGTTTTGCCCGGTGCGCCATACCCACGCGCTCCAACGCTTCGGTCACCAGCGCTTTGCGGTCAGCGGCACTGGTGCCCCGATATGTGAGCGGTAATTCGACGTTCTCAAAAACCGTCAGGTCACCGATCAAATTGAAGCTTTGGAAGATGAAACCGATCTCCCGGTTGCGAACACGCGCGCGCTCCGCGAACGACAGATTCGCGACCTCGTGACCTTTTAACGCGTAGCTGCCATCCGACGGAGTATCGAGCAGGCCGAGAATCGAAAGCAGCGTCGTTTTGCCGCAGCCTGAAGGTCCTGCGATGGAAGCATATTCTCCCTCGCGTATATCGAGGTGAATTCCCGAAAGCGCGTGCGTTTCTACTTCGTCAGTAAGAAACACTTTGGTCACACCTTCCAGTCGGATCAACGGCGTTGAAACCGTTGCCGTCGAAATCGTTGGTATGAATTCGTCTTGCGATTATTTCAGTCGATTTCATGATTTCTGATATTCTGATTGCTGATTGTGAATTCCGGGAATTCGGTTTGTCGTGAATTACGCGAGGCAGAAATGTATGAAGCCGCCATGATCGCGGTGAGTTCGTTGGTTTCTTCGAGCAAGGCAGCCGACTGTTCTTGCCGGCAGAAGTTTGTCGTCGATGATCAATTCAAGCCAAAGCGCAGTTTCATCGGCTTCTTCTTCGGCGATGCCGACTTTCGCGATAAATTCCGGCTTTGATCGTCCACGACATGCGGCACGATAATTAGCGGCCACGCTGGTTCCGCTGCGCACGAACTGACTCAAAATGGCACGGCCCTTTGGCGTATTTGGTAACGCATCAACGAGTCGCATGACACGCAATGCGAATTGTTTTGTCCGTTCCTTAAGTTCTTGGGCGTTCATCTAGAAAATGAGCAATAAGAAATCAGCAATCATCAATTCAGCCTGATCCTGTCGTGCGAGTCCCAGGCACTGGTATCGGAAAGGATCACCTGATCCCCCGGTTGGAGCCCATCTACTATTTGAATGGTGTTCACCGAGCTTTTGCCCAGCTTCACGGGAGTACGCACAGCTTCCGAAGTGCCGTTGACGAGCTTAAACATACCCACGGTATTGTTTTCCTGCCCGAAGGCAGGCCGCCCGACGTAAATCACGTCGTCGAGATGTTCGAGTTCTATCGTCCCATCAACGCTAAGATCGGGTCGCGCGCCTTTCGGCAGCGGCTCGTCGAAGGCGACCTCGACCGTCACAGTCCCCTGCTCCACTGCGGGATCGACGCGCGTGACGTGACCCTTTGCAACGCCGTTGCGAGTATCGATAGTGGCTTTTTGGCCAATCTGAATGTCTTTGGCCTGGGTCTCGGCAATTTTGATCTGCGCTTTCAACTTCGTGGGATCCGCGACGCGCGCGAGGTTATCGCCGATTTTCATTCTCTGTCCGATTTGCACAGGCAGTTGTTGCAGGACACCCGACATGCCGGCACGCACATGTAGCGCTTCGACCTGATCAGCCTTTAACTTGGCGAGTTGTTTGGCTTGATCGACCGCGGCCTGCTTGGACGCTAACTGCGGATCAATCGATTCGTGCGCAAACTGCAGCCGCTTTTTTTCGATCTCATTCCGATTCGCCAGCTCGGCCTCTTTTACTTTTGACGTTTTGTACTGTAGCTCGGCAATCAAACCGTTCTTCGCCAACTGATCGTTGGTCTCACGCTCCATTTTCGCCTGCTCGTAATCCGATTTCACTTTGGCGGTGGTTGCTTCCTGATCGAGCAACTCGCGCTGTAGAGTGGTGCGCAAAGTGGTTAGCTCCGCTTCTGCGGCGGTCGCCTGCAGTTCGGCGTCGTGCGCGGCTTGTTGCAGTTCAGGACTGGTTAATTCCAAAATCACCGAGTCCGGCTCCACATGTGTGCCAGGCCAGATATTTATTTTTTCAACGCGACCTTCAGTGTTTGCAGGAATCCAACGAATGTCTTCTGGCACCAGCGTGCCGAGGCCGCGTACCTGACGCACCATCGGACCGCGCTTGACGGTGTCGATCCACACCGTCGAGCGATCAACGCTCGGCACTGCCGGTTTCAGGCGCGAAATTGCAATTGTCGCCAGAATTAAACCGAGCACGGAGGCGCCGATGATTATGATGCGGCGCTTGCGCTTTTTCGCCGCAACGCCTGTGCGCGGCACGTCCATCGAGGAAAGATTTGGCGCAAAGCCGGCCGGGCGCACGATCCTTTGGTCTGTTGTTTTTCGCTCTGGAATCACGGTTTCGTTTGGGTCAGAAGAGCGGGAGAGTGCTAAGGAGTTGGAGCACCGCGGATATCCCGGTCACAATTGGCATGATTGCCATGACAATGAGCGCGGTGAACACAGCCGCTTCGCTGATGAATTCGCGGTTCGCTTCAGCGTCGAAGTAATCCCGGCTGATGTCGCGCAACGAATTGGATCTTTTGACGCACGGCGCGCTGGAAGCGTTGAGCATCGGCGCGTGGTAACAATAGTCGATGAGCGGAAACTTCCGCGCGTTCGGTTGTGGTATTTGGCGATGGTTTCATTTTTTTGTTACCTCCTAAAGTGAGAAGCAGTTGGTGTGTTTGCTGGATTCAAAAATTTTCTTGTGACATTGCGTCGAACCATAAATCGTGATCTCCATGGCCCTATTGCAATGGCCATGCCATGGGAGGAAACAAAGTCATAAGTCGCTGATGTTCAGCGGCTAAAATTTTGTCGATCTTTTCTGGAGGCGTCCGGAAGTGATCCGCTTCCGGGACTGCGTCGTCCCAAGTTCGGGACGCACTTTGGTGTGCGCGCACATGTCCGCGCTTTGAAAGCGGTCCCGCAGTCGCGGGATCGCCGCACTCCAAAATTACTTCGGCAGGCGCAGCAAAGCTCGCGCACCCTGGCGATCTCCTCGGTTCATGAGCACCAGCGTTCCGTCATGTGCTTCGGCGATTTGTTGACTCAATGGCAGACCAATTCCCGAGCCGTCGGGTTTTGTGGTAAAGAACGGAACGAAAAGATTGGTCGGGTTCATGATGCCTGGCCCTTCGTCTTCAACAAAAATCTCAACAGAACTTCCTGTTTCACGCCACCCAAGCGTAACCGTGCCATGTGTTTCAAGGGCGGCGTCAACAGCGTTGTGCACCAGATTGATCAATGCTTGTTCAATCTGCGCGGCGTCGGCACGGATTACTGTTTTCGAACTCGGCTGGATTTGCACCTTGAGCCGCGGTTCCAAATCGACGACACGCTGGATGAGCTGGGCAAGATCGACATCTTGTTTTTGTGGCGGCGGAAGTTTTGTGAGTCGGGTGTAGGCTTGCAGGAAACGGCTCAGCGAATCGGCGCGCGACGCGATAGAACCCAACCCAGAGCTTGCGTCGTCCTTCCAGTCCGATGGAAGCGGATCGCGCCGCAGCAGCGATTCCAGACTGGCGGCAAGGGATTTGATCGGCGCCAGCGAGTTGTTCATCTCATGACCGAGCACACGCACGAGCCGCTGCCATGCGCGACGTTCTTCTTCGCGCAGTGTCCGGCTCAGATCCGTCAAAACGAGTAATTCGTGCGGCAAACCTTGTTCGCGAAACGTGCTGCGGCGAATGCCCCAACGGGCCGACGCGCCGGGGAAATTCAACGTCAGCGGTTCGTCATCGTCCGCACTAAAACATGCGTGAAGTCCAAGCTCCTGCGCGGTTTTGCCTAACAACTTGTCCATCGGTTTACCCAGCAAAGTTTCGCCGGCGCGATTGATCAGGCGCAGGCGTCGTTCGGGATCGAAGGTAAAGATCGCCACATCGATTTCGCTCATGATCGTGCGCAACAGCGCGGTGGCTTCAAACGCGCCAAGCCGCTGTTGACGCAACGTTTCACCGAGCGAATTGACTTCGAGGAGGACTTCGCCCAACGCGCTATCTCCGCGGGCGCCTCTCGCGCGAATCGAATAGTCTCCCTCGCGTAATGCCGCCAGTAGGTTAGACAGGGTTTGCAATGGACGAACAGCGTGTTCGCGCGTGCTCCAAATGAAGGCACCAAAGCAGCCAACAATCAGAATCGTAAGTGTCCACTGTACTTTCGGTGTGTGATCGCCGAACCAAAGGAGCGCAAGCGCAATAACGATTGCAGGTGCGACCGCAGCAAAGGTCAACCAGGTGATCTTCCCTTCATAGGAAAGCCGGCGACGACTCTTCAACCGATTCATTTGCCTGCTGTAGTGGCAGGCGTGCCGCCTGCAAAAACAAAAAATCCGCAGCCGACACAACTGCCTCTACAGTTCATAATCCATATTGCTGCAGACGCCGGTAAAACGCGCTTCTGCTCAAGCCCAGCGCCTCCGCCGCCTTGCGCGCGTTGCCGTCATTTCGGGCCAGCGCTTTTTTGATCAAGAACGCTTCGACCTCTTCGAGACTCATTTCTTCGACGTTCTGCGATTCGCTCCCGCCAGTCGTTAGGCCGAGATCGGCTGCGCGAACCTGCCGATCTTGCGTCATAAGCACAGCCCGCTCGACGATGTGATCGAGCTCCCGGATGTTTCCGGGAAACCGATGCTGTAGTAAACGCTCTCGTGCGGTTTCATCGAAACCGCCGACGTGTTTGCGGTAGCGCTCTGCGTGTTGACTAAGAAAGCTGTTCGCCAGCGGCATGATGTCCTCGCGTCGATCGCGCAACGGCGGCAATTCGATTTGAATCGTGTTGAGGCGAAACAGCAGGTCCTGACGAAAACGTCCCGATCCGATCTCGTTCTCCAGATTTGCGTTTGTAGCAGAGATGATTCGCACATTTGCGTGGAGCGTTTTTGATGAACCAACCCGCTCAAAATCGCCTGTCTCGATCACTCGCAACAGTTTGGCTTGTTGAGCAAGCGGGATGTTTGCGATCTCGTCCATGAAGAGCGTGCTTTCATCCGCGAGCTCGAAGCGTCCCGCGCGATCCGCCTTTGCGTCAGTGAAAGCGCCTTTGACGTGCCCAAACAATTCGCTCTCAAACAGGGTCTCGGATAATCCGCCCATGTTGACGGTGATCATCGTCCGCGCCGCTCGCGGCGAGAGCGCGTGAATCGCACGCGCAATCAAACTCTTGCCGGTTCCGTTTTCGCCCGTAATCAGAACGTTTGCATCGGATGGCGCGACGCGGGAAATCATTTCGATCACGGGCCGCATCGCGGGCGATTGCGCGATCAAATCCGGCACGGTGCCGCGCAGCATTTCGTTTTCCGCTTCAAGTTTGCGTTCCCGGCGGAGCGCGGCAGCGAGCTCCATCTGCGTCCTCACGATCGCCAGCAATCGCTCGTTGTCCCACGGCTTGGTCACGAAATCGCGCGCGCCGTGTTTCATCGCGTCAACGGCCAGTTCGATCGTCGCCCACGCGGTCATCACGACAATCGGCAATGTGTTGTCGATCTCCTGAATTTTTGAAATCGCTGACAAGCCTTCCTGGCCCGACGTGGTGTCGCGCGTGTAATTCAAATCCATCAGCAACAGCGCATACTCTTTCTTTTCCAGTGCGTGAAAGACGCCGGCGAGCGAGGTAACGCTTTCCGTCTGGTAACCTTCGCTCTTGAGCAGGATGCGTAGTGCTTCGAGCACATCCCGCTGATCATCCGCTAGAAGAATCCGAGCCATGTAAAATTCGTTGCTAACCTAGAGCTCCAAAAGCGAGACCAAGGCCATAAGTCACTACAGCAACGATGATGCCAATCCAAGTCATCTCCAGGCCGGAGGCCCACCAGTCTTCGCTCGCAGCGCAGCGCGACGGACACTGCCGCGCCGCAGCCTTGCGAAGGCGGGCCGCTCAATCGCTAATCGTTGGTGCGAGCTACGACTCGGCATGCCAGTTTAATTGAATGCAAAGGTTCACTTATGTCTACATCTTGCAAAGCGATGTCGATCAAACCCGATTTTACACTGGATGCACCGATGATCTTCGTGCGCGATTGCTTCGCCATAATCGAGGTGAAGTGCCGCACACCTCAAAATGGAAACCGTGGCAAATCAAAACCTATGTTGCGTTTTCCGATCGAGACCAAGCGAGAAGATTTGAAAATTATCTGAAATCCGCTTCAGGACGCGCATTTCTCAAGAAAAGGCTATAGGGGAGTTGCAGCTCGTGTTCGCGGACTAGCTGATTGCGCCGAAGGCGAGTCCGAGGCCGTAGGTGACGACGGCGACGATGATGCCGATCCAAGTCATCTCCAGCACGGAGGCCCACCACGAACGGATGGTAATGAGCCATTTCATCGCGCCGACGGCAATGTGCGCTGCCAGATTAATACCAAAGGAGGTAAGCATCGTTACGCTCAGTGATCTACACCTGCCTCATTCTTCCCGCAGCAGTTTAGATGGATCGACCGCAAGCGCTCGCAGAGCTGGAATTGTGGACGCTGCGATCCCCAGCAGCGCCATCGTTAGCACCGCGCCGATCACGACCACCGGATCTCGCGGATTCGCCTGATACACAATCTGCCCGAGAAGCCGGCTGGCGAAGACGCATAGGAGCAGGCCCGCAAACGATCCGATCCCCAGCAGCACGATGGGCCGCCCGACCGCGGCGCTCATGACGTGCTTCGTGCGTGCGCCTAGGGCCACGCGGATGCCGAGCTCTTTCATCCGGCGGCTCACGTTGTAGGCCGCCATGCCGAAGATGCCCGTCCCCGCCAGCATCGCCGCCAGTAGGCCCATGACGCCAAGCGCGCTGGCGGCCGCGCGGGCCGGGAATAGCGCACCTCCCATCGCATCGCGCCAGCTCTGCACCGTAATTGACGCATCGGGCGCGAAGCCACTCAGAGTGCGTTCGAGCGCTGCCGCCATCTCGTTCTGCGCCCGCTGCGACCGCACGACGAAAGTCGTGTGCGCCTGCTCCTTTTGCGAAAACGGCAGATAGAAAACCGGCAGCGGCGACTCGGCGATTTCGTTATACTTTGAGTCCTCAACGACGCCCACCACTTCCCTCAAGTGGCCCAACACAATGAAGCGTTGCCCAATCGCCGGCGCGTCGCCCCACATCTTCCGCGCAAAGGTTGCGTTCACGACTGCCACATACGGCGTCTGGGCGGTGTCGTGCCATGAGATATCGCGCCCACTCAGGAGCCGGGTGCCGGCAGCCTCGAAGTATGCGGGCGAAATCGTCAGCCCGTACGGCGCCAGCACAGAATTATTCAGCGTGAACTCTGTCGTCCCAGGAGGGAAAATCGGAATACCCCGCAGCCCGCCGGTAAAGGGCAGTTTGCTCACCGTCCCCGCCGCCGTCACCCCAGGGATGCTCCGCACCGCCTCGAGCATCCCTTTCTTTTTCTCAAGCTGCACGTCGCCTTCCTCGCTCAGGACAATCTCGGCCACCATTGCGCCCTGCGGCTGGAAGCCCAGCGGAGCGTGCAAGATGCGCACCATCCCGCGCACCGCGACGAATGAGGCGGTTACCAGTAGCATGCAGATGGCAATTTGTGCGCCTAACAACAGATCCCGCAAGGACAGCCGACGTCGCGGCGTTGAATCCACCGGTCCGCTCTTCATGGCCTGCAACGGACTGCTCTGCCACACCTGCCGCGCCGGAATCATGCCGAACAGCAGCCCGCTAATGACGCTCAAAGTTAGAGCGGCCAGGTAGACACCTGTATCCACGCTGACTGCCACCTGGCCATGGGGCGCCTGCCACCGGTTCAGCGCACCCAGTAGCAGGCTCGCGGCCACCAGCCCCGCGGCTCCGCCCAGCATCGACACGACCATCGCCTCAGTCATCAATTGCCGCACCAGCCGCCACCGGCTCGCTCCCAAAGCGACCCGGATCGCCAGTTCTCGGCTGCGATCGGCCGCGCGCGCCGCAAACAGGCTGGCCAGATTGGCGCACGCCGCCACTAGCACCAGCAGAGCCAGTCCGGTCACACTATAGAGAAATCCGTGAATGACGTCGCCGGTGTCCGCGTAGAGTCCCGGACGGACCAGCCGCAGCGGGACTCCGGTGTCCGTCGTCGGATACTCCTTCGCCAACTGCGCGGCGATTGCACTCAGGTCTTCCGCAGCCCGCTCCGGCGTCACGCCCGGTTTAAGTCGACCAAGCACCGTCAAAGGTCTGCCCGTCCGATCCTGCAGATACCCGGCGTTGAAGTCATTCACGACGGGTATCCAGTAGTCTGGCCAGTCAAATCGCTCCGTGCCGTGGAATCGCGCAGGTGCCACGCCCACCACTGTGAAAGGATCTTTGCCGAGCCGCACGGTGGTCCCGACTACGCTGGGATCAGCGTTAAATGCGGTTCGCCAAAGACTATCGCTCAATCACCATATACGGCGCTGAATTCGGGCCGCGTTCGTCCGCCGCCTGGATTATTCGTCCTAGCTGGGGCTGCACGCCCAGCAGATCGAAATAGTTGCCGGTGACCGAATAGCCGGAGACACTCTTCACCGTGTTACCCCAGCGCAGTCTCCCCCCCGAAAATCCGTCAAAGCCGGCAAGGCCGCTGAACGTGGTGTTTCGCTGCCGGTAGTCTTCGAACGCAGGATACGATGTAGTAAGCGCCTTAAAGCTCGCCCACGGCTTGAGGCGAATTTGATATAGGTTGTGCGACTCTCTCACATCGAGGGGGCGCAGCAGCACCGCATTCACTACTCCAAAGACGACAACGTTTGCCCCAATGCCCAGCATCAGAGTGACCAGCGCGACGAGCGTAAACGCTGGTGATTTCCAAAGCACCCGCAGCGCGTAACGAACATCCATTAGCAGGTCTTTCATGAATTCCGTCGGTTGCGTTAGTTTATGTACAGGGAGGATGGCGCTTCAAACACGTCACGCTGATTGTTCACGATAAGAATTCTCGTCACCAACTATTTCTCACCTGCGTGTTTAGGGAGTGTCAATTGCTTTGCAATGCTCGTGCCAACGGTTGCTGTGAGCCCTCAAAATCGTCGCTTTGCCAGCGATTTGCCCTTTGGTTATTCAGTTGGTTGAGTTCTCTTGGTTCCGTTTTTGGGATGCGATAGTCCCGACCTCGGGACGCGTTTCTCAGGGAGATTATCCCTTTGATACCAACTGTACGTCTTGACCGTGCCTGTCGGCCTTCTAGGCTGATGGAACGCGAAAAATGGGACAACTGTTTACCAATCTGGTCGGAGACGTGCGGAACTGGGTAGTCAATGTTGTGATGACCTCCCTGCTAGGCGGCGTAATTCTTATTGCGACTTCGATTGGTAAGGCGGTATCCGCCGCGTTTCGGAAAGAACCTATCCCATGGACTATTCTAATATCCTTATGCGCAGTCGGTGTGATTTTGACGGTCGTATCGATTGTATTGTTGATCCGATGGCGAAAACCCGAACAAAATAGCAGGAACGTTGAACGGAACGTCAGGCGATGGCTAGAGGCCCAATTTTTCAGGCCGAAAGTTCTCACGGACGAGAAACTGTATTTCGGTTTCGTCGTAGAACTCCCTCCGCATCTTCGCGTGATTATAAGACGTTCGAAGGAGAACCCATCATGCATTGAACTCAGAAACAGCATTATTACGACAGATAAGCAGCGAGCACGCTTCGATGAGATGTCGGAGCAAGAGCAGGCGTCCGTGCTACGAACGATACAAGTTGAATTCAATAGAGCGAAAATTGGCCCCCCTCATTTAGGCAAGAAATTAGAATTTATCTGTCTTCATAGGGATATTTCAATCGACCCGGACCTTACAGGAGCCCGATTAATAGATGGTATCAATGATATGAAGTTCACGCATGGCGTGATCCATCCCATGATAAATAGTCTGCTTAAGCCGCCTTCGGTGTTAGGGCAATTCCGATCAGAACCTGTCCAACAAATCAAAGAGCCAAAATCGGCTTCGAAGCACGTACAAGGCTTCAGGATCGACGCATTGGAGCCGATACCTGACCTCAAAAATCGCACGCAAGTCGGTTGGGAAAAACGTAAAAAAGTGATATTCACGGCAGACGCTGCGCTGAGCGTTAGGAATGTATTACCAGCGCAAGGGATAGATTTGGTGAGCTTCCGATTGCTTAGCATTACTCCGCCGATGGATGCTGTGAAGGTATGGGAAGGCCATACACAAGACTCCATTCTGGAGTGCGTTGACTTCAGTGCTCAGATTCCGTCGACCTCACCGGCTGGCAAGGCGAACACTGTTAGATTATTCAAGGCTACTCGACCGCCCGCAGCCAAAAGCCTAAAGGATATTTCTGTTCAATTCTACGGTAAATGGCCTGATGACAATTCTGTCGAGTTTATACCACAAGAGCGACACGAAATAGTTGTTGAAACAACTGGAAACGGAGTCAGCCGTGAGGAAGCGACATTTCAATTTCACTTCTCCTGTAATGACAACGAGCCGGTCTTTTCGATTAAGACAATCCGTAGCGCGGTTGGTGAGGCATGATGCTAGGCGGCTTTAGTAAGTTCTGCGTATCGTAACTTCTCAGCCTTCACTAGTTTCAAGAGTGTATCTCGGAACAGAAATTCATTGTTCCGGTTGTTAAAGCGATGCTCCAATTCGTCCAGATAGGCGTCCAGATGCTTCACAGAAAGCTTGTGATACGTGCCGACGACCGAACGCTTAAACAAACTCCACACGTTCTCGACGCTGTTAATAGTCACATTTCTCAGCCATTTGCTGCTATGCTAACAAGTGAGCAACGGGCACTCGTCCGATGCCGCGCTATTTGGTAACCGTCAGGGTTACCTCACCTGCGAACCGGAAAGCGGCGGCCACCCGATCGGCCGCAGTTCCATAGCACCCGAAACCGGTTTCCGTTTCCGTTGCCGCAGTTGGTCAAGCGCGAGATAGATTACCGGAGTCGTGTAAAGCGTCAGGATCTGTGAAACGATGAGACCTCCCACGATAGGGACGCCGAGCGGCTTGCGCAGTTCACTCCCTATACCCATTCCGATGGCAGCGGGAACGCACCGAACATCGCAGCCATCGTTGTCATCATGATCGGCCGGAATCGAACGAGGCACGCCTAGTAAATCGAGACGGGCGTGAGAGGACCCTTAGCCGAAAGAGCCAAACGCAAGTCCCAGCCCGTACGTGACGACCGCGACGATGACGCCAATCCAAGTCATCTCCAAGCCTGACGCCCACCACGAACGGATTGTGATTAGCGACTTCAATGCGCCGACGGCAAAATGTGCGACCAGACTGATCCCGAAAGAAGCGATAACCGCATCGAGACCGCCGGAGAAAAAAAATGGAATAATCGGAACAAACGCGCCGATGGCGGTGGAAATGCCGGCCGAGAACGCGGAAGTCCATTGGTTCGGGAACCGATGCTGGGAAAGACCGAGCTCGTTTTGCGCCATTGCCTGGACGAATTGCTCCGGCTGTTGGGCAAGCCGCTCCGCCATCTTCTGCGACTCTTCGGGAGTGAATCCCTGCAGTTGATAGAAAAGCGACATTTCCTCGATCTCCTCCTCGGGATTTTCTTCAACCTCCGCACGCTCCCGCGACATTTCGGCTTCATATACCTCCGCTTCACTTTTTGCGGCGAGATATGCGCCCGCGCCCATGGAGAGCGTGGAAGCGAGCATGCCCGCAAGGCCGGAGATCAGAATGTAATGCTGCTGATTGTTCGTCGCGCCAGCCACCCCGGAAACGATTCCGAAAACTGCGCCAAGCCCATCATTTGCGCCGTAGATCGCGTCGGCGACCCAGCTGCCGCCGCGACCGTGCCACCGTTCGCGTTTGAGGATTTTGTCGAGCGCAGTGCGTGGACTCACCGGGGGCGCCATCGCGCCCAGAGCGCGCGCATGAGCTTTTTCCTCGAGCGCGCTTTTTCGCAAAAATTCCTGAAGATCTTTTTCGCCGACAAACGCACGCTCGGCTTGATCGTGAAATTCGGCTTCCTGCTTTTCTTCCGTCGCTTCCATTCGCCGAATGGCAATCTCGGGACCGGCGATTCTGTTCCACCAACGATTGAAGCGACGAGCGATGGTGTCCTGGTAAACGGGCGGATCTGCGCCGAGTTCCTTGAGCTTTTCTTTCCAACGCTGCGCGTGGCGCTCTTCCGCTTCCGCCATGCGCAAGAGAACGCTCTTGCGTTTTTCGTCTTGTTCGCGCCCGGCCAGATCGCGATAGGTTCGCGCGGTCTCGACTTCCGCCTGCCAATTGCGCCTTGCGACTTCAATCGTTGACTGACGATCTTTCTGCTCCGAGGCCATGTGGAATTAAAGCGCAAGGAAGGGCGGCTTCCAAGCCGCCCTTCTTAAAGGCGGCGGACTGGAGACCGCCGCTCCTTGATGGCTCTCCGCGTTCAATCAGCCGGTTCCAAGGCGGCGCTTAAAGCGGGTTCCACTCGCGCACGTAGCTGCTGGGCCGTGATGATCAATGCTACGGAACCGATGATGAGAGCGGCGGCAATCAACGTGCGCACGGTTACAGTTTCGCCGGCAAAAAAAGTACCCAGCAAGACGGCGACGATTGGATTCACGTACGCATAAGTCGCGACCTTTGCGGGATCACAATGGCGCAGCAGCCAAATGTAAGCCGTGTATCCGACCACGGCGCCGATGATTATGAGATAAACAAATGAACCCAGCGACAACATGGAAACGGAACTGGGATGAAACCGCGGCAGTTCTCCGGTGACGACGCCCGCGAGCAAAAGCAATATGCCGCCACAGATCATTTGTTGAGCAGCAGTGAGAAATGGCGACGGCGCGTGCTTTGCAACTCGCGAGTAAAGCGACCCTGCCGACCAAATGAAACTTGTGACCAGCAAGATCGAGATTCCAATCGCAGGATTTCGTCCTCCCGCGGAGTGAAGGTGTAGACCCGGTCCGAATAAAACTGCAACGCCAACAAACCCGCCGGCAAGCCCCATCCACATGATTGGCGTTGGTCGCCGCGCCATTCCAGTCATCCAACTCAGCAGCACGATGTAAATGGGCACAATCGCTACAACCAGCGCTGCCAGTCCCGAGTCAATATATTGTTCCGAGATGGTTACGCCGCCATTGCCGCCGAGGAGCAAACAGGCGCCGATAATCAGCGACGTGCGCCAGTTCGCCCATGTCGATTTGCCTATCCCCTGCGACCAGGCAATCGCATACATGATCATGCCGGCCAACACGAATCGCGCGCCCGCCATCAGAAACGGCGGAATCGTTTCAATGGAGAACCGGATGCCGAGATAAGTGGAGCCCCAAATCAGGTAAAGCGCGGCAAACGCGATGATAACGAGCGTTTTGTTTGGTGCGGCCATTGAGGAATGACAATGTCGCATTCGTTACGCAGAGCAACCGGGTCCTCTACTCTCTTGCGCCGGCTTTTTCCAAAAGCGGCCGTCCCGCGACTGCGGGAAAGTGCGGTCCCGATCCCCTCGGGACCGCTTTTTCAGCCGTTCCACTCGATACTGTGTCGCTACGGTCTGCGTTTGAAAAGCAATCGATAGAGCAGCAACAGGATCATGGCGCCGACGATCGACATGATCCAGCCCGCGACGTAATTTTCGCCCGCAAACATGCGACCGATCCAGGTCCCTACCAATGCGCCGGCGATACCGAGCAGAATCGTGATGATGCAACCACCGGGATCTTTCCCCGGCATCAGCAGCTTTGCGATCGCACCGATAACGAGCCCAACAAGAATGGTCCAAATGATTGAATGAGCGCTGAAGTCCATAGTGAAACCGAGTTGTATCGAGATCAATGCGGCCGGCAAGCCCCAAGGAGTGACGGCTTCCCAGCCGTCATCGGTCATATTCGACGGCTGCGCCAGAGCCGTCGCTCCTTGTCAAAGTTGAATCACCTGCGCGGAGCGAATGTCTTCGCTCGCGCGAATTTCGCTAAGCAACTGCTTCGCTCAGGGGCGGTGTCGAGATTCAAAACAGTGAGCGCAGTGCCGCCAGCCTGATTCCGGCTCAGCGACATCGTGGCGATGTTAACGCCATGTTCGCCGAGCAGCGTGCCGATGCGACCGACCATTCCGGGACGATCGGTGTTTTCCAGCACGAGCACCACGCCCTGCGGTCGGGCTTCGACCGGTCGGCTGTTGATGCTCACAATTCGCGGCGTGGCCCCGAAGAATGCGCCACCCACCGAAACGGTTCTCCCTTCGCCAGCGGCGGAGAGTTCGAGCATGTCGGTGTAATCGCCGGGCGCGCTCAGCCGTGATTCGCTCACTTTCAGGCCAAGTGTTTCGGCAAACGCGGGCGCGTTCACTTCGTTGATTTCGCTGCCACCCGCGATTTGAAGAAATCCTTTCAGTACTGCGCGCGTGATCGCAGTCGTATCAACCTCGTTGACCTTGCCGCTGTAGTTGATGTTGAGCGACTCAGCGCGTTTCGGCGCGATTTGCGAGAGAAATTTGCCGAGCTTTTCGCCAAAGCGCAGATGCGGCCCGATGATTGCCAGCGTTTTCGCGTCGAGGTTCGGCATGTTCACAGCGTTTCGGATCGTGCCTTCGAGCAGCACGGCACGGATCGATTGCGCGATTTCGATGCCGACGCTCTCCTGCGCTTCCGCCGTTGATGCGCCGAGATGCGGCGTAAGAACAAGATTGGGCGCACCGCGCAAAGGCGAATCGGCCGGCAACGGTTCAGTTTCGAAAACATCCAGTGCCGCGCCGGCGACCTGTCCGTCTCGCAACGCCTGCGCCAGCGCAGCTTCATCAATCAGACCGCCGCGAGCGCAATTGATGATGCGCACGCCGCGTTTCGTTTTCGTTAAGTCGCTCGGCATCAAGAATGTGGCGTGTTTCAGCGGTAAGCGGCGTGTGCAGCGAAATGAAATCGGCACCGGTAAGCAAATCGTCGAGTTCATCAACGAGTTCTACTTGCAGACTGCGGGCGCGCGTTGCGGAGAGATAAGGATCGAAAGCAACCACTCGCATGCCAAAAGCTGATTGCGCGCCGGCTGAGTTCGCTGCCGATGCGGCCCATGCCGATTACGCCCAGCGTTTTGTTGTAAAGTTCGACGCCTTCGAAATTCTTTTTGTCCCAGAGTCTTGCTGCGAACATTTGCGTCAGCTTGCGGAATCTTGCGCGCAACGGAGAGCAACAACGAAAACGCATGTTCGGCGGTCGAGATCGTATTTCCGCCCGGCGCGTTCAACACGACAACGCCGCGACGCGTGGCTGTCTCGACATCCACATTATCCACTCCGACTCCGGCGCGACCGACGACACGCAGTTTGTTACCGGCATTCAAGATTTCAGCCGTGACTTTGGTCTGGCTGCGCACCACCAAGCGCGCTGAACGGCGAAATGGCTTCGATAAGTTCGCGCTCGCTTAAGCCCGTTTTAACCGTGACCTCAAGTGCATGTTCGCGGGAGAGTTCATCCACTCCGCGTTGCGAAATGGAATCGGCAATGAAAACCTTCGGTAGCGCCACGGCGAGTTTAAGTTTTAAGCGCTCGATTAGATCTCACAAATGTCATTCTGAAAGAAGCGAAGAACCAGCGACTTCAATTGCCAAGGAATTTCATTAAGTAAAGAAGCGCCGGGTGTTTTTGGATCAATTAGAATCGGCGAGCAACGGAAGTAGCTGGGTGTTTCGCTCCGCTCAACATGACAATGTTTTTATGAGCCGGAGCAAACTTAAATGTTAAAAATTAAAACTGTTCTGTTTAAACTTCGGCTGATGCAAGACCGGAGAGCGTTCTACGTAATTTTCGCCATCGCAGCCGCACTTGTTATTCCGGCTGCGATCGCATTGCGCAGCGTCATTCACCCAGTCGTACTGCAAGTCACGTCGGACAATCCCACGCCGCTGGGATACACATGGAGCCTGCTGTTGTTTATCATTCCCATCGGCGCTTTGGGTTGGTGGTTTGCCAGCCGGCCCGATTTGCAGTTTCCAAGGAAAGCGTTTTGGCGAACCATCGCAGTGCTTACGCCGCTCGGTTTCCTGCTCGACCTGCTTTTTGGCAACGCTTTTTTCATTTTTCCGAACAAAGCCGCCACACTCGGGTTGGGAAATACCGGCGGCTAGGCGGAGCGATTCCGATCGAGGAATTCGTTTTCTACCTCGCCGGGTTCATGCTGGTGCTGCTGAGTTACATTTGGTGCGATGAATACTGGATGGCGGCGTACAACGTGCCCGACTACGCAGCGACGGCCAAAAACATACCGCGCATTGTTCGGTTTCATTTTGGATCTGTTGTGATCGGCGTTTTGTTGATCGCAGCTGCGATCCTCTATCGAAAGTTTTGGTCTGGCGTGCCCGAAGGTTTTCCGTGGTATTTTGTTTATCTCGTCTGCGCGTCGCTGATTCCGTCGGCTGGCTTTTTTCACACGCGCGGAACCATTCATCAACTGGCGCGCATTTAGTTTTACGTTTTTCCTGCTGCTGCTGATCAGCTTGCTTTGGGAAGCGACGCTTGCTTTGCCTTATGGCTGGTGGGAATACCGGCCGGGAAACATGATGGGGCTGCACATCGGAGCGTGGTCCGGCCTGCCGATTGAAGCGGTTTTTGTTTGGTTCGCTGTGACTTTCACCACAGTCATCACCTATGAAGTGATTAAGATCTGGAAAGCGCTGGGCACGCGCGCGCTCGAAGCATTTTTCGGCATTCGAAAATAAAGCCTCGGCAAACTTCGTCAAGCCGTAAATCATCAAATGAATCGACTCGGGCAAATGCTGGGCCACATTTGTGGCAACGCTACCACGGAGGAGCTTCACCATCGCCGGACGTTGCGAAGCCCCGATGACGAGGAAATCCATGCCCATCGTTGCGGCAAGATCGACAATCGTCGTGGCGGCGTCCTGACTTACGGCGTAAAGCGGAACCACATTGATGCCGCGCTCGTTCCCGAGTTTGCGCATCGAGCACATGATAGCATTTGCCTCCGGATCGTCCTGCCAGTTGGAGCGGCCAAGCCGTGTGCCGGCTGCCGTGTAATAAACAGCGACTTCTTTAACGTAGAGCACAAAGAGCGTGGCTTTGCGCAACTGCGCTTCGTCCAAGGCAAAGCTGAGTACCGGTGTGATTCCACGCGCTGCGACCATGATTTTTTGGCCTTCCTCCAAGTGCGGCCGCATGGTCGTCACAAGATCAGGCGTGACCATCTGGGCGACTTCGCGCGTGACGGTGAGAGTGGTGAGGCCCTGTCGTTTCAATGTGTAAGCGCGCAACGCCAGGCCGCCGATCAAAACCGCGAGCACAAATTGAAGCGCATCCAGCTTCGTGTGGGCCAGCGTTAGCTCGACCAAAGCCAGAATCACAAACGTGATGCCAAAGAGCACGCGATCGTACCAGGTAAAATCTACGTTCCGATTGAATGTGCAGGAGCCGAGGTTCACGGTGATCGCGCCGACTACGCCAATGGCATAAAGGCCGGCGAGCGCGGTGAAGTTTGCTGCAAAAAGCAGCACGACGATTGGCAGACCAACGGCAATGACCAGCGGCCACATGGGAACGCCGTGCCGATTGAGGCGGACGAAATTGCCGCGGCATCTCGCGATCGCGCGACATCATGTAAAGCAGACCGATCATCGCTACGATCGCCGTGTTGGCCGCGCTCAAAAGCAGCAGGCAAAAAACAATTCCGACGATCCAGCCAAAGATCTGTCCGACCGCAGGCGAAAAGGTCGCGGTGGCAAATTGTTCGCCGACAAAGCGCAACATGTCTTCACTCCTCTGCCCGCAGAACTGCAGCGATCGTGCCCTTGTCAGTTAAATGCAGGGTTTTGCCGAGCACGGACGGCAGCGAAAGCATTGCCCATCCAAGGAGCGCCGTGCCAACGACAACTTCGATGGCCACGGGCAAAATTGCCTTGAGCGACTCACGCGCGACGCTTGGGTGTTCCATCGTCGATCCCGGATCGAGCTTCATCACGCCAGTGAGATTCGCGATCGACTCCGCACCCGACAACGCCAGGATCACACCGACGAATTGCACCCACAACGGTGGTCAGACTCTGATGGCGTGGCTCGAGAAATCGCGTGGTCAAATGCGGCGCGCTGAGCGCGATCAGAAGGACCACTACCACCGCCGTCGGCAGCGCCAGCGCTACAGCGAAACTCCCGCGAATGTTTCGGCCCGAGATAGTTGATCAAGCCCATAACCAAAAGCACGCCGATCGTTGTGAGCGCGATGTGGTCGCGCAGAAACTTGATCCAAACGATCCCCTCCGCGCCCGAAGTGATGTAGCTCAGCGCCGACCAGCCGCTGAGAGCGGCCGTTACTGTCAGATCGGCGACGAGCAACAGGGCCCCGACCACGGCCAGCAAACGTCCCTGTGAACGCGCGGATGAGTAAACACCGCCGCCATCGGGAAAGTGACGACAGATGACGATGTAATTGATGCCGACGAGCGCCGTCACCGCGCAAACTGCAAGAATGATCGGCAGCGATGAAAATCCGGCGGCGACAAACGCCAGACCAATCACATACGCCTTGCTGGTTCCCCAATCGCCGTAGAGCAATGCGGCGGCGCGCTTCCAATCCAGATTGCGCGGCCGATGCACGCCCGCACTCGCGTCGAGAACAAGATCATCTACTAGCTGCGCCATCGGTTATTGGCAGAGAATCTCGATTGTGCGCTCGTTCACTGGCAAGCGCTTTCTCGGGCCGTGCAACTGGAGTGGTTATCCAGCGAATCGGTAACCGATTCCCGGCTGCGTCTGAATTAAAGATGGTTTTGCTGGATCCGGCTCGATCTTTTGGCGCAGATGCGTGACGTAGACGCGTAAGTACTGCCGATGCTCTTCGGACTTCGGGCCCCAGATTTCGCGCAGGATGTGGCGATGCGTGAGAACGCGTCCTGGATGTTTCACGAATAAGCGGAGCAAAGCGTACTCGGTGCCGGACAATTTGATTTCACGGCCTGCGCGCGTGACCACATGCGCCGTAAGATCGACGACCAGATCGCCATTTTTAAATACTGAGACTTCTTCGGACGGCCGTGTCTTGCGTTGCGCGGCGCGGAGGCGTGCAAGCAATTCCGGAGGTACTAAATGGCTTGGTAATGTAATCGTCCGCGCCGGCATCCAGCGCCGCTACTTTTTCCTGCACATCATCACGCACCGTCAGCACGATGACTGGTACTTCGCTCCATTCCCGCAGCGTTTTAGTACTTGCAGTCCATCAAGGTCCGGCAGCCCGAGATCGAGCAGGACCACGTCCGGTTTGCGCGTGGCGATTTCCATCAGCCCCTGTTGCCCGGTCTCGGCTTCATGCACCTTGTAGTTCTCGCCCTCGAGAACAAGCCGCAGCAGCCGGCGGATCTGAACCTCGTCGTCAATGATTAGCGCGACGGGATTCATTTAGCGGATGACACACGCGCCGCTGCAGCCTTAACGGCGGATGCCTCCGCCTCGATAGTTTCTCTCGGCGACACCCCTGCGCCACAGATTCCGCGCCAGGAAGCCGCATTGCTTCACCGATAGGCAAACGAATGGAAAACACCGCACCGCCGCCCTGGCGGTTCTGCGCAACGATCTGGCCGCCATTCGCCTCGACGAATTGTCGCGCAATCGACAGACCGAGGCCGATACCACCGGGACGAGTGCGCGGACCGCGATAGAACTTTTGGAATACTTTTGTTTCCTCTCCCGGTTCGAGACCGGCGCCGCGATCGGCCACGGAAATGACCAGCATAGAAATCATCGCGGGTGGCGCTCACTTCAATCGGCTCGATCGCTTTTGCCGTAACTCATCGCGTTGGAGAGCAACGCATTCAGCGCCTGCTGAATCAGGCCTGAGTCCACGGAGACTGCCGGCAGGTTTTTCGCGATGTTGATTTGCACGTCGCCTTCTTTCAATCCGGAAGCGGCAACTGCTTCGTGCACGAGCTCGCCTGGATCGCACCATTCGCGACACCGGTTGGAGAAGGCCGGACTCCAGACGCGTCGCGTCAAGCAAATTATCGACAGTGTGGGTGAGGCGCGCGCTGCTTGTTGTAATTCAGCGGAATTGGGGCGCGGTTGTTGCAACGCGGCGGCTCATCGCGGCGAGTGGCGTCTTTAACTCATGCGATACGGAATCGAAAAGCACCTTTTGCAATTTCTGTGATTCGCTGCGAAACCTGAGCGGCTCGGCTTTCTTCCAGCGCGCGTTCTTTGTTCAAGAAAAGCGCAAGTTGCGCGGCGAACGCGTCCAGCAATTCGCGCTGCTCCAATGTTGGCAACGTCTTCAGCCGCACGCTTAGCACACCCTCAGCACGGTCGCCGGTAACCAGCGGAACGTGCAAGCATTCTGAATCAGGAAGGGTGTCTGTTGATTTTCCCGCAGCCTGCTTCTTTTGAAAGGCCCACATCGCGACGCTTTCGTCCTTTTTCGATGGCACAAAGGTGCTGGCGGGATGTTGCGTCAGGCCATTTTCATCGCGCAACCAGACTGCCGCATCCGCCTGAAAGAAATCTCTGATCAATTGCAAGACTTTCGGGAGCGCCTGACTGAGATCGCGGCTGGCGGCCAGCTCACGCGTCAGACGATACAAAGCGGTGGCGCGTTCTTCCCGGCGGCGCTCGGCTTGTTCGCGTTCGTGCAATTGCGTCGCCAGATGCCCAATGACAACGGCGATAACGAAATACGCACCGAACATCATGAAGTCTTCAAATTTGCTGATGTAAAAAGTGAAGCGCGGCGGAATGAACAGAAAATTCCAGAGCAGCGCGCTGAGCGCAGCGAGAAACAGCGTCGGCCATCGGCTTAATCGCAGTCCGGCGAGTACGACCGCGAACAAGTAGAAGAGCGCGATCGCCCAGTAACCGATGTAATTAAAGACTGATAATGAGAAGCCCGTAACGGCAGCGGCGATGCCAAGCGCGATTCCAAACTCCTGCCACGGCGTGCGCGCCAGACGTTCTTCGAAGCGATTCACGTTTCGGCTGCGCGCCTTCTTCGGACGGAATCATGTGAATATCGATGTTGCCGCTATTGCGCATGAGCCAGCGCAACGGATCAGGCTTGAGAAAACTGAACCACGGCGTCCCCAGCGGTTTTCCCATTATGATTTGCGTAACATTGTTTTGTCGGGCGACACGCAGCAGCGCTTCGGCAACATCCCTGCCCGGCGTCGTAATCACTTCCGCTCCCAGCTGGCGCGCCAGCGCGATGATAGCGAGTCAGCCGCGTCTGTTCCTCCTGCGAAAGTGCGCGAGGACCTTCAATGTTCGCCACGATCCACGACGCCTCCATCGATGAAGCCAACCGGCGCGTATAACGAATCAAGCCGCTCCGAGTACGGACTCGCGCTAACCGCGACGAGCAAGCGATCGCCACTCTTCCACGGGCCCGGGATCTTTTCTTCCGACATGATGTCGCGCAGATCGCGATCGACATGTTCGGCGACTAGCCGCAGCGCCATTTCGCGCAACGCCGTAAGGTTGCTTTCCCGGAAAAAATTCTTTGCCGCCCACTCCGCGCGTTCGCCGAGATAAACTTTTCCTTCAGCCAACCGCGCCAACAGTTGGTCCGGGGTCAGATCGACAAGAACGATTTCGTCGGCGAGATCGAGAACCGAATCGGGAACAGTTTCACTGACCGGCGCGC
This sequence comes from uncultured Verrucomicrobiae bacterium, assembly GCA_963757675.1. Classification (GTDB taxonomy): domain Bacteria; phylum Verrucomicrobiota; class Verrucomicrobiia; order Chthoniobacterales; family UBA10450; genus Udaeobacter. The sequence goes on from CAVWTH010000014.1 coordinate 636,934, forward strand.
CTGTGATTTGACGAACCGTGTCGCTGCGACTGCCGACGTGCTGAACATTAAGCGTTGTATAAACATCGATTCCGGCATCGAGCAGCTCGAGCACGTCCTGATAACGTTTCGGATGACGCGAGCCGGGCGCGTTCGGTGTGCGCCAGCTCATCAACAACTGCGAGTTCAGGATGCCAGGTGAGAATCGCATCCAGATCCATTTCGGTCAGCGTCGTGCCGCGATATTCGATCTGTGAGACGCGGCATGATCGGCATTCCTTCAAGCAACGCCTCCGTTTCTTTGCGCCGTGCGTCTTCCACAATGCCAACCACGACTTCGCACCCCTCGGCTTGCTTCTGCCGCGCGGCTTGCAACATGGCGTAGGTCTTTCCCACGCCCGGCGACATCCCGAAAAAAATCTTCAGTTTTCCGCGAGTAGACTTCGCTTCTTCGCGCTTCATCTGCGCGAGCAACGCATCCGGATCGGGCCGCTCCGGCGTCATTCATACAGGAGACCTTACGCCAATTCTCCGATAGGAAAACGCGAAGCCGCACCCGCCATGTTTGTGCTGTACCTGCTTTTCTTCAACGGTTGGGCCGTTTCAACGAATTGTCTCGCAACAGGCGCGCTCGCATTTCTGCGAGCTCTTGCATCAACTGCATTGATTCAAGAGGTGAAAGCGCGCGTTTCGTATCGCGAAGCAATTCCAACAACTCGTCGAGTCTCGAGACCGTGCGCGCCAGCAGCTGGAGCCGTTGCACCTGAAAAGCGATAAGAATCAGCACGAGCGTGACCACCGTCGTGGCGGAGGTCGCAAAGATGATGTGCCGCCAAAAAAGCAGCGGCTGTAACGCAAGCAGCGCAATCAGTACCGGCGCTCGATATCCTGTAAACCCGCAGCATTGTCGAAGTTTTCACGGCTGGTCAGTTACATCCCGCTTTTCTTTTCGATCCTTCGTCGTCGCGTGCGCAAGGGACAATATCGCCATGACGAAACGCGAAAACCAAATCCGATGCGGATAATGTTTCTCATTGAAATGTCGTAACTTTTTCAAACCCAGGTCTTGCGGATGAGCCAGGTCTTGGCGACTTGCGTCAGGCCCACATAGCAGATCAACGTTAACAGCAGAAGTGGCCAATAAAGTTGCGGCAGCGGAACAAACCCGAGTGAGTTCGCGAGAGGCGAATAGGGCAGATACGCGCCAAATGCCATGATGAAGACCGTGGTCAGAGTGAGTTGCCAACTGGCCCGCGACTGGATGAAAGGAATAAGGTTCGTGCGAATGACGTGGATGATTAGCGTCTGCGTCATGAGCGATTCGACAAACCAGCCGGTGTGAAACAACGCAGCCGCATAGGTTTGTTCAGGGCCGGCGCTATTTGCGAAGCGCGCGGCGAGTTCCGCCGGTGGCACAAGGTTGAGATCGTTGCATTTGAAAATGAACCACATCATGGCGTAGGTCGTATAGTCGAAGATCGAACTGATCGGACCGATGCAGACGATGAATTTTGCGATCTCACCGATGTTCCAAGGCCGCGGCTTCGCTGTCTGTTGCGGACCAACGTTGTCGGTCGGAATCGGCACTTGCGAGAAGTCGTAAAGCAGATTGTTGGTGAGAACTTGAATGGGCGCCATCGGCACAAAGGGAAGCCACGCGCTGGCGCCGATCACGCTGAACATGTTTCCGAAATTCGAGCTCGCGCCCATGCGGATGTATTTGAGGATGTTCACGAACACCTTGCGGCCTTCCAGAATGCCCTCCTCAAGAACCATTAAACTTTTCTCCAGCAGAATTACGTCCGCCGATTCCTTGGCGATGTCGACGGCGTTATCCACCGAGACGCCGACATCTGCGGCACGCAACGCCGGGGCGTCGTTAATCCCGTCTCCCATAAAACCGACCGTGTGGCCCTTTTTCTGAAGCGCCTTTACGATTCGCTGCTTGTGCGCAGGCGCGAGCCGCGCAAAAACATTGAATCGGTCAACCAACTCGGCCAGTTCCTCGTCCGACATCTTTTCGACTTCACTTCCGAGCGGGATTTTCTCGGCCTTAAGGCCGACTTCGGTGCAGACCTTGCGCGTGACAAGATCGTTATCGCCCGTGAGCACTTTCACTGTGACGCCGTGCTGGTTCAGTGCAAAAATGGCTTTGGCTGCGGTCTCCTTAGGCGGATCGAGAAATGCGAGATAGCCGGTCAGCACCAGGCCGTCTTCGTCGGCTTTCGAGTAGGCCGCGCGTTTCTCTACTTTCTTGTTGGCGACTGCGAGCACGCGGAATCCGTCGCTATTCAATTCATTCAGCTCTTCCAGAAGGTCGCCGACCAGGATCGGCTCCATCTGGAAGATTTCGCCTTCGTACCTCGAAATGAGCGCACTTTTTGAACACCCCTTCTGGCGCGCCTTTAGTTAGCAGTTGACGCTCTCCGTCAGGCCCATCAACCACCACCGACATCATTCGACGTGAAAAATCGAACGGTATCTCGTCGACCTTTGAGTATTTCTCGAGCAAGAGTTCTTTATGCAATTCCGTGTATTTCAGAACGGCGCGATCGAGGACATTTTTCAGGCCGCTTTGAAAATGGCTGATGACATAAGCGTCGCGCAGGACCTTTTCGCTTTCTTCCTTATGAATGTTGCAGTGCAGCTCCAGAATGATGTGATCCATCGTCAGTGTGCCGGTCTTGTCCGTGCAAAACACGTCCATCGCCCCGAAGTTCTGAATCGCGTCCAGCCGCTTGACGATGACCTTCTTGCGCGACATCGCCATCGCGCCCTTGGACAAACAGACCGACACAATCATCGGCAGCATTTCCGGAGTGAGCCCCACCGCGACCGCCATCGAAAAGAAGAACGCCTCGCGCCAGTTGTGTTTCGTTAGGCCATTTATGACGAAGACCAGCGGCACCATTACAAGCATGAAACGAATCATCAGCCACGTGAATTTCTTGATGCCGCGGTCGAAACTCGTTTCCTCCTGTTGCCCGGCGAGGCTGCGTGCGATGTGACCGAAGTAGGTGATGCGAGCCGGTCGCAATCACGACTGCCTTGGCCGTGCCGCTCTCGACGCTCGTTCCAAGAAAACAGGCGTTGCAGCGCTCCAAAAGGCCTATGCCTTGGCGCGTGTCCGGCGCTTCCATCTTTTCGACAGGCATCGATTCGCCGGTCAACGTGGCTTGAATGATGAACAAATCTTTGGCGGAAAGCAGTCGCACGTCGGCGGGAATCATGTCGCCTGCTGACAACTGGACGATGTCACCGGGAACAAGCTGGCTGATCGGTATTTCCCTGGCCTCTCCGTTGCGGACAACCGTCGCCGTGACGCTGATCATTGCTTTCAATTTCGCCGCGGCGGCGTCCGCGCGAGTTTCCTGAACAAAGCGCAAGCCCAATCCAAGAATAACCATCAAGAGCATGACCGTGCCGGCGCGCAGATCGCCCGTGGCATAGGAAACGGTGGCGAGCACCGTAAGCAGAGCCACCAGTGGATTGCGGGCGGCGTTAAACAACCTGTGAACCCAGGTGTGCTCCTTCTCTGCGGCGACTTCGTTTGGACCGAATTGATTAAGCCTCTTCTCGGCTTCCTCTTCACTCAAACCGGCCTCTGACGTGCCAAGCCGCTGCAAAAGAGCTTGGACACTGATCGTTGCCAGTTCGTCAACCAGCTTGGAAACGCCTGCGCCTTGGGCCGCTTGTTTGTTGTTCATACTGTTGAACAATTGCTAGAGGCCAGGCTTTCGACATTGGCGACCATCGTCGTTCGGTTAATGTGAATTGGTTTTGTTGCCGGCCGCACGCGCGTGCCAAGTAACGCGGTACAACAGGGGGAAGATGTCGCTGAGAGCAAGCAGGGCGATCGTAATAGCTAATACTGATCTAAGTTTCGTGTGTTATAGAAATACATCATAGCCATGCGGCCAGAAGCAGTTAGAAGCGATACCCGAAACCGCTGAACACGTTGTAATCGGCGGCGCTGCGTGTGAGCCCGAAAAACGAATTCACATCAATGGAGCAGTTTGGCGTGACTTGATAGATCAAACCTGTATCCAGTGTGCCTACCCAAGGTCCCGAACTGACCGCGTCGTAGAATTCAACATAGCCACTTAGATTCCCAACGATTGTGCGCGAGAGGCCGATCGGATTTTGCCACTGCACCTGCACGTTGCTGCTGCGAGATTTATCGAGAATATCTATCCTCGTTTGGGCAAACAGCGTGAAACCCCACGTCAGGGAGTAATTCATAGGTAAACCAAAACCGGGTTCCCAAACATGGTTCCCGGTATGGCCCGTGTTCGTCGGTATTTTCAATGACGAAACGAAGCCGATAACCAATTTTCCGCCATCATTGCCGAGAAAATTGATCTTGAGCCGAACGGTGGTGTCGCCGAAACCGTCCTGCTTGACCGGCTTTCCGAAAGCCGGTCCGCTGGTGCGGGTATTGACGTAGAACTGCGGGACAATTTGAAAATCCATCCAATTGGTTAGGCCTAGCTTGAAATTCGTGTTGCCTGGGATGATCCAGGTGCGAGTGCGAACACCGTTCTCGTAATCCAGCCGCCAGTTCGCTGCATCGCTTTCGATTTGAAAGACCCCGGCATCAATTGTGAATGGGCTGTCGGTCTTACTCGGCCGATCCGTATTGTATGGACGCCGCAGGTCCACCGGCGTTGGATTGAAAAGCGTGTAGTGCGATTTGTCGGGCATGGGAGTCGGACTCGGCTCGGCAGATACAGAGTGCTCGACGGCGAGCGCGAAAGAGGCGAACGCAATGGCTTTTCGTATCATGACGATTTGGAGGAAGGATGCGGATTATCGACGAACCAAGTCCAGAACAGATGATTCGGTAGTGCCTGCGTTTCGCGGCCCGGGCGATGTCGCACTCGCCAACGCGGTTTGTCATCATGACTTCTGATCCGGCGGCAGAACTCCCATTCGAGCCGGCACGCAAACCAATGGGACTCTCGTGTGCGACAGCCGCCCGAATAGAATCGGAACGAATACAAAAACGTAAGTTCGAGCTGTTTTCATCAGTGCTGCTGGTCGAGTGCGAGGTTCAATTGCAGAACATTGACTCCGGGATCACCGAACACCCCGAGATCACGCCCATCGGTGTTTTGCTGGACGAGTTCGCGAACTTTGTCTTCGCTCAATCCCCGAGCTTTAGCCACGCGCGGGACTTGGAGCTCGGCATTACGCAAGCTGATCTCTGGATCGAGTCCGCTACCCGACGCGGTAACTGCATCCGCAGGCACAGGCTCGGTTTCGCTCAAGCCATTTTCCGCGCGATACGCCGCTATGCGGTTCTTTAATCGCATCTTCCAGTTTTTGCGAAGTCGGCCCCAAATTGCTGCCGCCGGAACTGGTCGCGTCGTAGCCGTTGCCTGCGGCGGAAGGTCGCGGGTGAAAATATTTCGGATCAGAGAACGCCTGGCCTAACAATTTCGAGCCGCGGACGCTCCCGTCTGCACCGGTAATCAAACTGCCGTTGGCCTGGTCGCGAAACAACAGCTGCGAAATTCCGAAGACGATGAGCGGATAAAGGCCGCAACAGACTACTGCCAGCACGAGCGTCGATACGACTGCGCCGCGAATATGGGAGAAGAATTCTTTCATTCGTTAGGCCAGGTGAAGCGCGGTGATGATAAGGTCGATCAGTTTGATTCCGATAAACGGCACGATGAGACCGCCGAAGCCGTAGATCAGCAGATTGCGTTGCAAAATGGCGAGCGCGCCCATCGGTTTGTATGCGACGCCGCGCAACGCCAGCGGGATAAGCGCGATGATGATGAGCGCGTTGAAAATGACGGCACTCAGAATCGCGCTGGTGGGGCTGTGCAAGTGCATGATGTTCAGCGGCGCAATCTCGGGAAACGTGGTCATCAGCATCGCCGGGACGATTGCGAAGTATTTCGCGACGTCGTTCGCGATGCTGAACGTGGTGAGCGATCCGCGCGTGATCAGCATCTGTTTTCCGATCTCGACGATATCGAGCAGCTTTGTTGGATTGGAATCGAGATCGACCATGTTGCCGGCTTCGCGCGCGGCTTGCGTCCCGGTGTTCATGGCAACACCCACGTCAGCCTGTGCAAGCGCCGGTGCGTCGTTCGTGCCGTCGCCGGTCATGGCAACCAGGTGACCCTCGGCTTGCTCCTGACGGATCCGTTTCAGTTTTTGTTCCGGCGTCGCTTGCGCCATGAAATCGTCGACGCCTGCTTCGGCTGCAATCGCCGCAGCGGTCAGCGGATTATCGCCGGTGATCATCACGGTTTTGATTCCCATTTTGCGCAACTGCGCGAAGCGTTCCTTGATTCCGCCTTTGACCACGTCCTTGAGCTCAATCGTGCCGAGCGTCAGCATGTCGGACGCGACGACGAGCGGCGTGCCGCCGCGATGCGAAATTTCGTCCACTGTTTTCAGTCACCGGCTGTGGAAATATTCCGCCCGCCGATTCGATAAACCCGCGGACCGCGTCGGCCGCGCCTTTGCGAATGCGCATCGTCGGTTCCGCGCCGTTGGCATGAAGATCGACACCGCTCATGCGCGTTTGCGCTGTGAAAGGCACAAAGGTCGCCTCTAGTTCGTGCATCTCTCGCGCGCGCAATCCGAATCTTTCTTTCGCGAGCACGACAATCGAGCGTCCTTCGGGGGTTTCATCAGCCAGCGAGCTCAACTGCGCGGAGGCCGCGAGATCTTTCGGTTGAAACGCCTGGCGCGGGATGAAATCCGACGGCCATGCGATTGCCGAGCGTGATCGTGCCCGGTTTTGTCGAGTAACAAAACGTCAACGTCGCCCGCTGCTTCGACTGCGCGTCCGCTCATCGCCAGCACATTGCGCTGAAGCACGCGATCCATTCCCGCGATGCCAATGGCGCTAAGCAAACCGCCGATCGTTGTGGGGATAAGACAGACGAGCAGCGCGACCAGTACCGGAATGGAAAAGTTCGTCGCCGAATAAATTCCGAATGGCTTCAGCGTTACGCACACCAGAAGAAAGATGAATGTCAACGCGGCAAGCAGGATCGTAAGCGCAATCTCGTTAGGCGTTTTCTGACGGCGCGCGCCCTCGACTAGCGCAATCATCTTGTCCAGAAATCCGGCGCCTTTGTCAGCAGTGACGCGGATCACGATGCGATCGCTAAGCACCCGCGTACCGCCGGTGACCGCACTGCGGTCGCCGCCGCTCTCGCGAATCACGGGCGCGGATTCGCCGGTGATCGCCGCCTCGTCTACACTGGCGATTCCTTCGACGACATCTCCGTCCGCCGGAATAATGTCGCCCGCTTCGCACACGACGAGATCGCCTTTCTGCAACGCCGGCGCGGGGACTTTCTCTTCGCGTCCATTCCGCAGGCGGCGTGCGATCGTGTCCTTGCGCGCCCGCCGCAGGCTGGCGGCTTGCGCTTTGCCGCGGCCTTCCGCCACCGCTTCAGCAAAATTGGCAAAGAGCACCGTGAACCAGAGCCAGATCGCCAGTTGCGTCACGAAGCCGCGCAGTCCCGCCTCAGCGGTGAAAATTCCGACGGTCGTTAGGGCAGCGCCGACCATGGTCACGAACATGACCGGGTTTTTCACCATCAGCCGCGGGTTCAGCTTTTTGAACGCGTCGCCGATAGCCGGACCAACAATGTTCCAGTCGAAAAGCGATGCAGGTTTTTGCGTCATGATTTTCGAAGTTCGACGCTAGAAAAGTTTCCGCCCTGCATGAGGAAGTGCTCGACGATGGGACCCAGAGTCAGCGCGGGGAGAAAATTCAGCGCGCCGATCAAGAGCACGGTTCCGAGAAGCAGAATTAGAAACGTGCCGCCGGAGACCGGGAACGTGCCGACGCTTGGCGGTGCGACTTTCTTTTGCACCAACGATCCCGCCAGCGCCATGATCGGCACGATCATGAGGAATCGGCCGAACAACATGTCGAGACCAAGCGTTGTGTTATACAGGCGGTGTATTGCCCGAGAGACCGGCGAATGCGCTGCCGTTGTTCCCCGCACCTGAGCTGAATGCGTAGAGAATTTCGCTCAATCCGTGCGGGCCGTTGTTATTCAGTCCAGCCAAGCCCCATTTCGCCACTGCGGCCCATGCGGCAAAACCGAGAATCGAAATGGCGAGGATGAGCAACGAGAGCATTGCCATCTTCACGTCGTACGCTTCGATTTTTTTGCCGAGGTATTCCGGCGTGCGACCGACCATCAGGCCCGCGATGAAAACCGCGAGCACGACGAAAACGAGCATCCCATATAACCCCGCGCCGACTCCGCCGAAGATCACTTCGCCGAGTTGAATGTTGAACAACGGAACGAAGCCGCCGAGCGCGGTGAACGAATCGTGCATCGAGTTGACCGCGCCACAGGAGGCATCGGTTGTGATCGTGGCGAAAAGCGCGGAATTGAAAATGCCAAAACGGACTTCCTTGCCTTCCATGTTGCCGCCGGCAACGCCGAGACTTTGGTGGATCGGATTACCATTCGCTTCCGCCCACCAACACAACAGCACACCGCCGACGAAAAGGATCAACATCGCGGCCCAGACGGTCCAGCCGTGCTTCTGGTTCTTCACCATCCGGCCGAGGTAGTAAGTAAGGCCGCTGCCGATGGAGAAAATCGACAACATCTGAAAGAAATTCGAGAGCGGCGTTGGATTCTCGAATGGATGCGACGCGTTGGCGTTGACATAACCGCCGCCATTCGTGCCAAGCATCTTGATCGCGACCTGCGACGCCATCGGGCCTTGCACGATGTTCTGATCGGTCACGGTTTGCTCTTCTGTGACCGCTTTGCCATCTGGTCCTTTGATCGTCTCGCCTTTATCATTCTTCTTCTCCACCTGGACCTTCATCGGCTCGACCAGCGTGGCCTTGGTGTAAGGCTTGAAATTTTCGATCATGCCCTGGGACACCAGGAATACCGCGAACACCAGGCAGATCGGCAGCAGCAGGTAGTAAGTGACGCGAACGAGATCGACCCAGAAATTGCCGAGTGTTGTTGCCGAATGCCGCGCAATTGCCCTAACGAGCGCAGCCGCGATCGCGATGCCAGTGGCGGACGAGACGAAATTGTGAAACGTCAGCCCGACCATCTGCGAAAAATACGAAAGCGTGGATTCGCCGCCGTAGTTCTGCCAATTGGTGTTGGTGGTAAAACTGACGGCGGTGTTAAATGCAAGATCGGGACTGACACCTGCGAGTCGTTGCGGATTCAGCGGCAGAAAATATTGCAATCGCAGGATCGCGTAGGTGAAAATGCAGCCGACCAAACTGAAGAGCAGCATGGCGAGCGTGTATTGTTTCCAGTTGTGCTCCTCGTGAGGCCTAACGCCCATGACACGATACGTCACCCGCTCAAGGGGTCGCAGCACCGGGTCAAGCCACGTTCTGCCGTTCGCGTCGAGCACGTGCAGCAGATAAAGCCCCATTGGCTTCGTCATTAGGGCGAGCGCGATCAGATAGATCGCGAATTGAATCCAACCGGATGTTTCCATTTTGATCCTAGAATTTTTCCGGCCGGATCATGGCCACGAGCAGATAAACAAAGAGCAGCAGCGCAATGATGCTGACGATGGTCGTTTCCATCTCTATTCCTAGAACTTTTCGCAAAAACGAACGTACAGAGCGGTTACGACAAAAAAGGCGATGACGATTCCGACGAAAATGAGGTCGCTCATATAGTGAGCCTCACGATGAACGAAATTCTGGCGACAGGGTTAATTAAACTGCGTGCCGAAATGCGTTAAAAAATTGTTAACGCCCGAAAGAGCGAACATCGCGGTCTATGCTTGGAGATGTGCCAGCACTTCGATCTCGGCAGTCTGTGGAAACATATCGAGAGGCGTGACGGAATCGATCGCGAATCTTGCTTGCAAATCTTTTAGGTCGCGCGCCAGCGTGCGGCGGATTGCAGGAAACGTAAATCAGCGTTTGCGGCGCAAGGTCGATAATGGCTTGCCGAACAGCTCGGCTGAGTCCGGTTGCTGGAGGGTCGACGATCAGCGTTGTAGCGGCGCTTGTGCCAAGCGCCCGGGGTTGCGACATCGCCACGTCGCAAAGGCGGCTGACACAGCCGCCTCTACATTCCTTCCACATCGCCCGCGATGTAGGTTTCTTTGTCTGATCGCGTTCTCTTGCGCGGCCGAAATGGCGAACTTGTCCCAGTCGATTCCAATCACGCGCTCGAATTTGTTGAGTAACGCTTTTGCAAAAAATCCAGCGCCGCAATAGGCGTCGATCAGCAGTTCTTGATTTGGCGGCACCAGATCGACAATCAAATCGCGCAGGGCGCTTGCGACCTCATCGTTTGTTTGAGAAAACACTCGCGGCTCGGATCCCGCGCGCAACGTATAATGTCCATCACGTACGTGTGATTGTGCGCGTAACTCCGCCAGTGCACGATTGACTTCGTCACGCGAAATCGGGCAATGCTCGACGTCGATCAACCGGTGGGAATCGCGCCGGAAAAAACCGATCACGCCATCTTGCGCGTGCACGGTGATGCGGTTGCGATATGCGTACTGCTTCGGCGACGGGATGATCGGCCGCATCGGGACCTCTGTGAGTTTGCCGATTCGCTGGAGCGCATCCCGCACCTGTCGCCATTTGATCGCGAGCTGATGTTCGTAACTGATGTGCTGGTAGGCACAGCCACCGCATCGGCCGAAATAGGGGCACTGTGGTGTAACGCGATCCGGCGAACTCTCTTTAACTTCGATCAGGTCCGCTTCAGCGAACTGTTTCTTTTCGCGCACGATTTCGGCCGAAACCAGCTCCCCTCAATCGTGTAAGGAACAAAAACGGCTTTCCCCTGCTCGCGTCCGACGCCTTTTCCACCGAAAGCGACGTCTTCGATTTTTAGATCGACAACGCGCATGTCATTAACGGTGCTTTAACTGGGCGTGCCTGCCAATGAAACGTTGCTTGAGTTCTTGAACGGATTCGAAGCGATGGTGCGTTTGGCGGCGAGAACACAGCCCGTCTGAGAAGTATGATTATTTAGATTCTTCCGATTCGCCTGAAGCAGCCTGCAGATAGACGTAGCCGGCAGATAGCATGTTGCCAGCGGAGCGCCTGTAGCGCGAACCCGAATCCCCGCGCGAGGTTTCAAGAACCTCTCCACGTAAGCGACTGCTAGTTGAAATCTTGGTGCGTATCGCGCACGTAGGGGTATTTCGACTCGTTACCGACCTCAGGCGGAAATTCCGCGTAGCCGGCATGAATGTAAGGAATGTCTGATGGCAGCAAGGGTCGATAGCTGTCGTGCCATATCGGAAACGGAAAAGTCAGGATCTCAATAAGGCCCGCCACGTGGCGTGCGCCTGCGCGCCCAAGTCCGCGCCAAACGCCATAACCAGCCCCCGCGGAATTACCTTCTGTCTGGTTGATTTGGTTAACGGTCACAAAGAACTCAGTCGGAGCGATGACAAAATTCGAAATACCGCGACCAAGCTTGCGCGTCGGACCATAATCGTTCCCAGGCGGATCTTGAATATCGGCGAAGGCTGCGATCGCAAAGCCAGCGACCGCAACGAAAGCAAAAAGGGTTTTCATAGGCGATCCGAGCCAGTTAAACGATTCCGGACGGCAAAGGCAATACTTATTTTCTGTGTTCAGTCGCAGTGCCGTTCTTCGTCTTCAAGATGGAAAGCGCGATCGTAACGCCAAGAATAAGCGCAATGATTGCCAGCGAGATCACTCGGGGTAAGGGAAGGTAATCCGCGACGATCATTTTGATGCCGACAAAGCCAAGCACAAACGCGAGTCCTGTTCTCAGATAAACGAAACGGTTCATCAGACCCGCCAGCAGGAAGTAAAGGGATCGCAACCCGAGGATGGCACAGATATTCGACGTATAGACAATGAAGGGGTCGCGAGTAATCGCAAAAATGGCGGGGATCGAATCTACTGCGAACGCAAGGTCCGTGACTTCAATCACAATCATCGTCAGGGCAAGCGGGGTTAACATCCAGCGGCCATTCACGCGCACCTTAAAGTGTGCGTTATGGAATTCCGGGGTAATCGGAAGGATTCTGCGACAGATACGCATCACGCGAGTTTCCTTGAAATCCTGCGCAGGATGTTTGCCGGAAAACATACGTGCCGCGGTGATCAGCAGGAAGAACCCGAAGAGATAAAGAACAAAATGAAAGCGCCGCACTAAAGCGATGCCAAACAGGATCATGGTGCCACGCATGATGAGTGCACCGATAATCCCCCAGACCAACACCCGATGTTGCGCACGCGGTGGAACGCGGAAATGCGTGAAGATGAGCACGAACACAAAAATGTTGTCCATGCTCAGGGAGTACTCGATTAAATAGCCGGTAAGGAAATCGAGGCCATGATGTGGCCCTTTGACACGCCAAACCACGGCGTTGAAAGCGAGCGACACCAGGATCCAAATCACGCTGCGACGCGCCGCAGCGCCCATGCTTAATTCACGGCCGCGCCGGTGAAAGGTGAAAAGATCAATTCCAATAGCGACGAACACGCCAACGTGAAAGGCGACCCAAAACCAGATGCTCGTCGTCACGGGGGGCAGGTTTTCATGCCGAAAGCCGTGGGGCAATCGCAAATTGCGCGATCCGCCGATTCAACCTATACGTCACATGCTACACATATTTTTTATAAATGGACGCTGAATTAGAAAAGCTCGTCGAAGCTGGAAAGGTCAGTGCGAAATCCGCCGGGCAACTGCAAAAACTAGAACCGGGCACATTTTGTTTGCACAAGAGTTGGGGATTCGGCCGGGTCCGCGAATGGAACCTGCTCTTGAATCAAATCGTCATCGATTTCGCCAGCAAGAAGTCTCATCCGATGCAGGCGCAGTACGCAGCAGAAAATCTGATGCCCCTCGCATCGGAACATTTTCTGGTTCAAAAGGCGACGAACATCGAGTCGGTCAAAAATCTGGCCAGGGAAAATCCAGTCGCACTGGTGCAAAACATTTTGGAAAGTTTGGACGGCAAAGCCAGCGCCCAGCAGATCGGCGAATGGCTCATTGGCAATATCTTCGCTGAAGCCGAATGGAAACGCTGGTGGGAATCGACCAGGAAAGCACTCAAGGCAAGCGGCGCATTTTCAATCCCCGCGAAAAAGACCGAACCAATCCAAATCCGGGGCGAGGGTGTGTCACACGCGGACGAGCTGCTTTCAGGTTTCAACAAAGCACGGCAGCCGAAGCAGCAAATCGCGGCGCTCGAGCAGATCATAAGATCCCACGAGCAATTCAAGGACCCGGAAAAACAGCTTCAACCGATCGTTGTGGCGATCGAGAACGCGGCAGCCCGCAACCAGAAAATGCATCCGGAGCTGGCGTTCGAACTGATCCTGGCGCGAGACGATCTGCTCGTGCGCGTTCCGTCACTGCACACTACCCACATTGGTCTGACTCTTTCGAAATTAATTGTGGACGAGGAAAAGCGTCTGACATCGTTTTTGCCAAACCTGCCGGCAGCAAAAGAGAAACGAGTCTTGCAAGCGTTGCCGTCCGCTCTCGGCTCCGGTTGGACAGAGCGCGCCTTGCGCCTGATGGAATCGAGCCACGGTCGCATGATCGCGCAAATCCCGCGCATTTTGAACGAAACCGGGCAGCACGACGAGCTTCGGACAATGCTTGAGCGGAGTATTCGGGAACATTCGGCCACAAGCGAGATGCTCACCTGGTTGTGCAGCGAAAAGGAAAACTGGGACGAGTTGGTGAACCCAGATTTGCTATGGGCAATTCTGGCCGCGCTGGAGCGTGAACAGCACAATTCTCCAGGGCGCGCCAGCAAATTGCAGAGGGCAGTGGGGGATGACAGGCAATTGCTGGGAGAAATGTTCAAAAAAACCGATGTCGGAGTAGCGCGCGATGCGATGCGGCGGCTCCAATTGACCCCCTTGTTCGACGAGCTGACCAAACGCTCGCTGCTGGCGCGGATGGTCAAGGTTTATCCGGAGCTGGAAAACATGATCGCGGGGGCGCAACCGCAGGAAAAGGCGGCGCTACTCATTGTGTCCTGGAGTAGTTTGGAAAGACGCAGGGCCGAACATGAAGAGATTGTGAAAGTAAAAATTCCCGAGAACAGGAAAGAGATCGCAATCGCCAGGTCCTACGGCGATCTCAGCGAGAATTTTGAATTCAAAGCAGCCAAACAAATGCAAAGCGTCCTGATGCGACGCAAAGCCGAGCTGGAACAGATGCTGCACGATGCGCGCGGCACGGCATTTGAAAATCCGGACACGACCCGTGTTTCCATAGGCACCATTGTCACGCTGCGCGACCTAACGACAGACAAGCAAGAGACGTACACCATTCTCGGCGCGTGGGACGGCGACCCCGACCGCCACATCATCTCGTATCAAACCGCCATCGGTCAGGCACTGCTCGGCCACGAAGTTGGTGAGACCGTTTCGTTGATGACGGAGCATGGCGCAGCGGAATTCACCATTGTCTCGATCCAAGCCGCGCCAATAGACGAGATGACACCAGCCGCCGATCCCGTAAGGGAAGAGGCCGAGGAAACGGCCACCGCAAAATAAGGCTGTCTGAACTGCGCATTTGTCGTGCTCAGCAACTAGATGCTGATCCTAAATCAGCAATTCGTAGGAGAGAATGCTCAAACAGTAGATCGCTGCGGTTTCCACTCTCAGGATGATTGGTCCGAGCGTGATTGGTTGGCAGCCGTGACGGCGCGCGAGCGCTAATTCCGCAGGCGTAAAATCGCCTTCCGGCCCGACCAGCATGAGTACGCTTCGAGGACGATTACCATGTTCGCTGGAATAGGTTTCCAGAATCCTTTTCAGGTGCTGCGCATCGGGTTGGAGCGATCCGATCAAGCGAACATCGAAGGATTGCCCGGATGTTGTGGAGAAGAATTCTGCAAGTTTTCTCGGCGCATGCACGCGGGGCAGCCAATTCTGGCCGCACTGTTTGGCCGCCTCGATAGCGATCTGCTGCCATTTTGTCTGCTTTAGCGCGGCATTGTCGGAATCGACCTGCACGATGGTGCGATCGGAAATGATCGGCGTAATCTCCGCTGCACCGATCTCGACCGCTTTCTCCACAATCAGCTCCATGTTTTTCCCTTTTGGGATTGCCTGTCCCAAGACGATACGGCAGCGCAGCGGTGGCGTTTGCGCTTCGTGTACCTTTCGCAACCGAATTTCGTCCTGGGCAAGACTCGCAATTTCCGCGGTGATTTCGCGTCCCTGTCCGTTGAACAGAACGAGCTTCTCTCCGGCTTTCATGCGGAGGACGTCGCGCGCGTGGTGCGCTTCTGAACCGCCCAACGCGACTGATCGAGAGTCCCAGTGGTCCGGCGAAACGTAGAAGCGATGCATATGACCGATAGGACTGATGAGACTATGAGTAGTCGGCTGCGATGACCGAGTTAAATGCCAGCACGCCTGTGAGCGCTTTCCTAATCGGCAGCTCTATACCGCGTTCTTGCAAAGCCGTGAGCAGGCCTTCTGTGGGAATATTTCCGACCAAACTATCCTGCGCGAATGGGCAGCCGCCGAGGCCGCCAATAGCCGAATCGAAGCGGCGGCAGCCTGCGTCGTACGCGGCGATGACTTTTGATGCGGCTTCGCCCGGCGCGCTGTGAAGGTGCACGCCGATGTCGCTTTGCGGGTATTCGTTTGTCGCCGACTCAAACACACGGCGAATCAAATCAGGATCCGCCATCCCTACGGTGTCGGCGAGCGAAATGCTTTCAATACCGAGGCCCACCAGTTTGTTCATTGCATTGCGAAGTTTCCGCTGATCCCAAGCGTCTCCATACGGGTTCCCGAACGCCATCGAAACATAAGCGACAGTGCCGAGCGCCGAGGTGTCGGCTCGCCTCTTAACCAATCCCAGAATTTTGTAGCATTCTTCGATTGTCTGATTCTGATTTTTGCGCAGAAAGGTCTCAGATATCGAGCAAGGGAATCCCAAGGTCGAAACTGCTCGGGTAGCAATGGCGCGCTCAGCGCCTTTTTCATTCACCACGATCCCGATGATCTCGACGTCGTCAGGTGCATTGATTTGCTCCAGTACTTTCTCGCTGTCCGCCATCTGCGGAACCGCTTTGTGAGACACAAAACTGGCGGCATCAATGTGTTTAAAACCCGCGCTGATGAGTTCGCGCAGGTAACGCGCTTTTAGTTCGGTGGGAATCTGCCGGCTGAGTCCCTGCCACGCATCTCGCGGGCATTCGATCAGTTTGACGGCGTTGCCAGTCACGGAAATCGTGGAGTTTACGTAAAGAATTCCTTCGCGCGATCGAAGAAACTTTTGCGCATTGGCGTGTTTTCATCGCCGCAAAGCGCAGCGAATTCCTCGAGCTTGCGGCGTTGTTCTGGATTCAGGCGCGACGGCACCTCGACAATGAGCCGCGCAAGCAAATCACCGTGACTGCGTCCGTTAACGTTCGTTATGCCTTTGCTCCGCAGTTTGAACGTCTGCCCGCTTTGCGTGCCTGCGGGGACTTTGAGATGCGCTTTGCCTTCGAGAGTTGGCACATCGATTTCGCCGCCCAAAGCCGCAACCGAAAACGGGATCGGCAGCTCGCAATAGAGATCGTCGGCTTCGCGGTGAAAAATTTTGTGTTCCTTAACATGGATTACAACATATAGGTCGCCCGCCGGACCGCCGCCGATGCCAGCCTCACCGTTTCCCGGAGAACGCAATCGCGTACCCTCCCTGATTCCAGCGGGAATTTTCAGCTTGATCCGGCTTAGCTTTTCCACGCGTCCCTCGCCGCCGCATTTCTGGCATGGTTTTTCAATGATCTCGCCGGCGCCGTGGCAGCGAGGACATGTTTGCGAGATATGAAAAAATCCGCGCGAACTGATCACCTGACCGCGGCCTGCACACGTAGGGCAACTGACCCTGCGCGAGCCGGGTTCGGCGCCGCTGCCGTGGCATTTATCGCAGGTATCAAGCTTCTCAATCTCAATCGTCTTGTCTGCGCCAAAAGCCGCCTCCTCCAGCTTGATTTCGATGTCGTACCGCAGATCCGATCCGCGACGACGATCGTCTGTGCGCTGACCGGGGCCGCCACCGAAGAACGTCTCGAAAATTCCGCCGCCAAATCCGCCGCCGCCGAACACTTCACGAAAAATTTCGAATGGATCATGAAAACCGCCAGCTCCAAAGCCAGCACCACCCTGCGTAAACGCGGCATGGCCGAAGCGATCGTACGCGGCGCGTTTCTCCGGATCCATCAGCACGTCGTACGCTTCACCTAATTCTTTGAACTTTTCCTCGGCGTGCGGATCGTCCGGGTTTTTGTCGGGATGAAACTTTACGGCGAGCTTGCGATAGGCGCGTTTGATTTCCTCGGCGGCGGCAGTTCGCTCAACGCCCAGAACGTTGTAATAATCGCGTTTGTCTGCGGCCATGGAGCGATGAGACCTTTCTGACGTATCTGGCTAAAACACGAAGCAAGCAAGAACGCTTACTTCTTTGCAGGACCGCTGGAGACAACCACGCGCGCAGGCCGCAGCAAACGATCCCTCAGGCGATATCCCCGCCTGGCCTGGCGGATGACCGTTCCTTCGCGAGACTCGTTCGGCTCATGGGCAATCGCTTCGTGCAGGTTTGGATCAAACTTTTTGCCCTCAGCTTCGATCGGTTCCAATCCGTTTTCGGAAAGCAAATCGTTCAGCTGTTTTTGAACGAGAACCATTCCCGAATAGATCGGCGATTCCTGGGCCTGCGTTTTTGCAGCTGCCAGACCGAGCTCAAAATTATCGAGAATCGAGACCAACTGCTGGAGTAACGCGCTGTTGGCATACTTGACCGCCTCCTCTTTTTCGCGGGAAGCGCGTTTCTTGTAATTTTCGAAGTCAGCCTGGCTACGGAGCGCGAGATCGCGGAACCGGTCGAGATCGGCTTGCAAGCCAGCCATTGGATCTTCGGAATCTGCCGCCGCAGGGTCGGGTGAGGACGCTGCCTTTGCCTGTGGTGATGAATTCATTTCCTGGTCTTATTCAGAGGAAGAAACCTTTTTCATGTTTTGCGGATGGCGATCAATGTCATGTCGTCGTTTTGTGGGACCGAACCGGTAAACTCGCGCACGTCCTCGATGATCCTTTTTACAATCGCTTGCGCGCCATCGTTTGCGCTGGCGCGGACCGACTCCCTCATACGGTCGACGCCAAACTCGTCTCCCTCGGAGTCAAGCGTCTCGGTGAGACCGTCGGTGTAGAGAACGAGGCAATCGTTACGCTCGAGCGGTATCGCGAAATCGACCGTAATCCTATCGAACACGCTTCCGCTGTCAATTCCCACCACCATTCCCGGCGATTTTACAGGCGTCACGGTTTGCGACTGCCGTTGATACCATAATGGAGCATCGTGTCCGGCGCGCGCGAGCGTGACACCATTCTGATGCTGATCCAAAATCAGGTAGGCCATACTGATAAACATGTCTTCTTTGATATCCGGATAAAGCTGCCGGTTTACCTTTCGTAGGACATCCGCAGGAGACGGATTCCGGGCCGCCTCCGCTCGCAGGACGCTTCGGCAAATCGCCATGATCAGCGATGCAGGCACGCCCTTGCCGGAGACGTCTGCGATGGCTACGCCGAGCCGGTCTTCATCGACCTGGATGTAATCGAAGTAATCGCCGCTTACCTGGCGGGCCGGCACATTAATCCCGGCGATTTGAAATCCATTGATGGCGGGCGCTTCCGACGGAAGCAGGATTCGCTGAATGTCTCGCGCGATTTCGAGGTCGTGATCCAAGCGTTTCTTTTCGTTCGCCATCGAATAAATGATGGCGTTGTAGAGGGCAAAAGCGGATTGTTCGGCGATCGATTTGAAAACGACAAAATCAGCTTGGGAAAATGGCGCACTCATTGGTCCATTGGCCAGCGCCAGCACCCCCATATCCTGGTTTCCATAACGCAGCGCCGCAGCCATGACGGACACGCTTCCAAAGGCGCTTCCGCGTAATTTCGCCAGCTCCGGCGATTCGGAGAACTCGTTCACACGGACGGCCTGACCTGTTTGCCAAACGCGTCCAATCAGTCCTTCCTGCGGACCAATAGTGTGCAGCCGCAGAAAACTTTCCAGAGCTCCAGGATTCGCAGCTGCCTGTTGCAGGATGTGTTGCGGAATCTCAACAAGCGGCGGACAGCCTTTCGAGATGAAGGCGGGCGTGAGCTTCTCGCCGGTGCGATCACTCACATAAAGGGTGCCACCCTGCGCATCCAGAATGCGCGTGGCGCCCTCGACGATAAGCCGATGGAGTTCCTGAGGTCGAATCGTTTCCTGGAAAGCCTCGCCTAAACCGTGCAGGAAATCGAAGACAAGCGTTTCCTCGACCTGGATTTCCTCATGCGACCGCTCCAGCCTGCGAATTCGCCGCATCTGGAGGCAGGCGGTAGTGACCCATCCGGCCAGAGACGCGATAAGGAGTCCAATGAAGAGAGTCGGCCACATCGCGCAGGGCCACCTTACTTCGAAGACGTCTCGTGATGAAGGTCTTGTCTTAGAAAATCGAGAACGTCTTTAAAGCGAAAAATATTTTCCTGCGAGGCCTCGCAAAGCGCTTCGTGCGCTTCCAGCATTGTTTCTGCCTGCTCCTTTTTTCGGGAATCGTGCAACGGCTCTCTGGTGGCTTGTTCGAGCGCCTCACACTCAGGGGCGCGGGCGCCATCGTTGTGAATGTCAAATATCTGATCCAGTCCGAGTCCGGAAAGCAGTTGCTGACTGCGGTTTCCGCAATGAACGATATGGAGGTGGCCGTGGCCCAGCTCCTTTAGCCGCAACGCTACGCTTGCCATCGTCCCCATGAATGTGGAATCCATCATGGCGCAACCCGCAAGGTCCACCACAAATTCGCGGTAGCCGCGGTCCAACATTTCGCGCGCGAACTCCTTGAGGTTGCCGCTATTGAGGAAGCTACCTTTTCCCTCCACTTTCACCCATACGGTCGGCCCCCTTACCCCAACTTGAATAGATGAGTCCACAGTTACTCTTTCAAACGATACCAGCCTCGAAGCCATGCTGTCAAACCTGGCAGACCATTGGAAAATCTGCCATCAGCCGATTCGGAATGCAGAAGTTTAAAGAGACGTGCCGCTGCCAAGGAACGACGGAGTCACACGAGCGAGAACCGAGAGTGCGCGCCCGCCGTGATTTTTACTCCCATAGAAACGAGCGGTTTTCCGCCACGATTCGGCCATTCGCGATCAGCAGGCATCGCCAGGCAATCACTCGCCCATCGTCAAAGTAATCGTCCCCTATCACCTTGAATTCGGTCTTATGAGTGCCGTGCACGTTTCTATACGTGATCTCCTGAGCCTGGACGTGTTCGTGCAATTTCTCCTGGCGATACTCCAGACGAACTGTGACATCGGACGGGCGTTTGGACCGCCAAAAGAAATCGAAGTAATCACCAAAACGCTGGCGCTGATCAAGCCCGGTGACGGCACCCTAGAGTCTATATTGTTTCTCAAAAACGAGGGGAGCGTCCTGAAGCGTAGCAGTTTTCTGGTTCGGCGAATTTGACTTCCCGCCGATTTTGCTCGTCGTCTCGCGTGCCTTTTCGCTGGGCTTTGGTCCTTTCTCGCTCAGGAAGAAGAGCTTCGTCTTTCGAAACTCGAAGTCTTTGTCCAGTGCCACCGGTAGCGGAGTTACTTTTTCGACGACTTTCGGTTCTTCCCGAGCGCCCTTGCCGGAAACGGAAAGAGCCAAGAAAGTTAATGCAAGGACTGCCGCAGCAAATCTCATTTCGGTAATAAAGCGGCTCCTTTAAGCCGGTGTCAACGTGCAACCCATGAATCTCACTGAAGTCGGTGCTGCGATGGAACTCGCCGGGAATCAGAAGTATTTTTTCCATGATTGAAGTTCGCTACGAGCGCGGCGTTTACTTGCCTAGACAGGATGTCTGGCTGGACCCACGGGACGCAAAACGCTTCGCGTTCGTTTCGCACGCGCACGGCGACCACATCGCGCCACACCAGGAGGTTATCGTTTCCCAGCGCACAGCGCACCTAATGCAAGTCCGTGTGCCCGGGTCGCGGATCGAGCATGCTCTGCCATTTGGTGAAAGACGGTCCGTTCGCAGCGTTGACCTGATGTTGATACCTGCCGGGCACATCTTTGGTTCAGCACAGTGCCTGGTTTTCGCTGACAAGGAGACGCTCCTGTACACGGGCGATTTCAAGCTGCGTCCCAGCAAATCCGCCGAGCCCGCGGAGTGGCGTCAGGCTGATACGCTCGTGATGGAGACAACTTTTGGACTCCCGCGCTACCGCTTCCCGCCAACAAAAGCGGTGGTCGATCAAATGGTAGCGTTCTGCGGCCAAACGCTCGAAGCGCGTCAGGTGCCGGTGCTGCTCGGCTATTCGTTAGGCAAAGCGCAGGAAATCCTCTGTTCGCTTGAAGGCGCCGGTTTCACGCCCATGCTGCACGGCTCGGTTTATCAGATGACTCGTATTTACGAACAGCTTGGCCAGTCGTTTTGTAAATACGTGCGATACAACCCGAATGACATCAGCGGGAAAGTGCTGATCTGTCCGCCGAGTGCAAACCGCTCACAGATGCTGGAGAGAATCCCACGCAAACGTGTGGCGCTAGTCAGTGGCTGGGCCGTCGACCCTGGAGCCGTTTATCGTTACCAGGTCGATGCAGCCTTTCCTCTATCCGATCATGCAGACTACGACGATTTGCTTCGGTACGTCGAATTGGTGCAGCCGCGCCGGGTATTAACGCTCCACGGCTTCGCCGCAGCGTTTGCCGGCGATCTTCGCCATCGCGGCGTCGAGGCGTGGGCTTTGAGCGAGGAAAATCAAATGGAGTTGCAGTTAGGAGCCGCGAACGGCGTGGCGCGATCTGTTCCCAAACCGGGTGGAACACCGCGGAGTCCGCGCCAGTCAGTATCGGAATCTGAATTTCTGCGGTTTGCCGATGTGGGTGAAGCCATTGCGGCGACTCCGGCAAAACTGGAGAAGGTTCGTTCGCTATCTGATTACCTGCGGAGCCTAACAAGCGAGCAGCTTCCGATTGCCACCAGGTATCTCGCCGGAAGAGCATTTGCCCAAAGTGATCCGCGGACATTGCAGGTCGGATGGGCGGTAATCTTCCGTGCGTTGCAGGACGCGACCCAAATCGGCCACACCGAATTTCATCGAGTCGCCGGTAGACACGGCGACGCTGGGAAAACTGCATTTGAGGTCCTCGATGGGCGAACCGTACCCCGTCCATTCAGCATTCTTGAGTCGGCCGAGTTGTTCAAAAATCTGCAGCGTGTGCGCGGCCCGATCGCGAAGGCAAAGTTTCTGAAAGAGCGATTTTCGACTTTGTCCGCGCGCGAAGGGCAGTACGTCGTGAAGATTTTGACAGGCGATCTCCGCATCGGGTTGCAGGAGGGCCTGGTGGAGGACGCCATCGCCACGGCATTCAATGTTTCGCTCGAAGAGGTCAAACAGGCCAATATGTTGTTAGGCGACATCGGCCAGACCGCGCTGTTGGCTTCACGACAGGAGTTACACCATGCCGAGCTATCAATATTTCGTCCCATCAAGTGCATGCTCGCCACCCCCGAATCCAGCGCGGATGCGGTGTGGAGCCGGTTTATCGGAGCGAAGAGTTCTGGACCGCGCACGCTCAAACCGATTGAGACCGCCGTGTATGTTGAGGACAAATTCGACGGCATCCGCGCACAACTTCATCGCAGCAGAGATAGGGTCGAGATTTTCTCGCGCGATTTAAGGCGCATTACCGGACAGTTCCCAGAGCTCGTCGAACAAGCCAGGAGGTTTGACCAGGAGCTCATTGCTGATGGCGAAATCATAGCTTTTGCAGAAGGGCGGCGACTGACGTTTTTTGACTTGCAAAAACGGCTTGGACGCAAGGACGAATACGCAGACCTGTTTGCAGCCGCGGCAGGGGATGTGCCGGTCGCGTTTGTAATTTTCGATCTTCTCTGGATGAACGGGTGTTCGCTGTTGAGAACTCCACTGCGCGAACGGCGCGAACGACTTGGGACACTTGCATTACCTTCACAATTTCAGAGGGCGGAAGTAACGTCGGCGCGTTCTGCCAATGAGATCGAGCAAATTTTTCACGATGCGCGCCAGCGCTTGAATGAAGGTTTGATGATCAAAGACCCCGAGAGCGTCTATCTGCCGGGTACGCGCGGAATGTATTGGCTTAAACTGAAACGCGAGCTGGCCACGCTGGATGTCGTGGTTGTCGCGGTAGAGCTTGGCCACGGCAAACGCAATGACGTACTAAGCGATTACACGTTCGCAGTGCGCGACGAAACCTCCGGCGACCTTCTGTCGATCGGCAAAGCCTACAGCGGATTGACCGACGCGGAGATCGCGGAGTTAACGGAACACTTCAAACAGAACACAATCGTCGATCACGGGCGGTATCGAAGAGTCAAACCGGATGTGGTACTTGAGGTGGCTTTCAATTCAATCCAGCCCAGCGCTCGTCACGCCAGTGGACTGGCGCTGCGTTTCCCAAGAATAAAGGCGATTCGACGCGACAGGAACGTCGATTCCATCGACACCCTCCAGTATGCGTGCGAGCTTGCCAAACGTTCGGGAAATTCGCCAGGCGCGCTTTCGAGAAGAGCGCCTAATTAGCACCCCAGACTTACTCTGGTGTGGGTGACGGACTCGGCGAAACAGCTTCGCTGGCGGGAGCTGTTGCCTGGGGACGTGGTAGCGCGCGCGCCGCCCTCATTTTCTGTAGTTCTTCCATCTTCCGCTGCCTTTCAGCGAGCCGTTGCTGCATTCGTTGTTCTCGGTCAGCTCTTGCTTGTGAGGGATCTGCAATGAGGCCTTTAAGCTCAGGGGGAACGCTTCGCTGAGCTTCGGCGGGACTTATACGGGGAACACGCACAGCCCGCGACGTCGCGGCCGATTTCTCACGCTCCGCCAATGATTTCTCCCTTTCATCCAATGTGGATTGGGTTTTGTTTGCTGGACGAACAAAACGGAGAGCCCCTCGATGTCAAACGAAATTTAGCGTTGTTGCGCCGACGGCGTAAGCGAAGGTGCCGGTCTAACTACGACCCCTTCCGCGTCGCCATACCGAAAACGCTGGAGATTGGCAAAAACACACAGCATCGCCAGGCTAGCCACAATGATCAGCATCAATAGAAAAACCGTTTTTGAGACTCGCGATGCTTGAGACTTTTCAGCCTCTGTTTCTGGCAAATTCACGCCCACCAGTATCGAAGTGAACGCCGCGAGCGCAACTGAGCCAGAATACGGTTCAGCAGAGGCGCAGCGCCGCGATTGCGTTCATTACGCGGTCACTCAGGCGTGCATAAAGGGTTTTTCCTGCCGGTTCAAGATCGGCTGCGCTAAAAAAAATAGGTTCTCCAACGACAACCGTAATGGGGACAAAGCGAAGGCGACCGCCTCCACGCGGCAGCGCTTCGTGGGCGCCAAAGATCCGCAGTGGTACGACGGGCGCGAGTGTTTTGGCGATCACCAGGCCCAACCCCGGCTCGGCTGGTTGCAAGTTCCCGTCGAGCGTTCGCGAGCCTTCGGGAAAAACCAGGACGCCGTTGCCGGCCTGCAAGACGCGGATCATAGCTTTGATGGCGCTGCGATCGACGCCTTCCTGATTTACCGGGATTACGTTCAGCTTTGGCAAAAGCCAGCCCAACAAAGGCAAATTTAAAAGCGTCCGCCGGGCCAGAAAATAAATCGCCCGATCACACGTATTTCCGGCGAGCGGCGGGTCGAGGTAGCTCTGATGATTCATTGCAAGAATTACCGGACCGCTCTGAATCATGCGCTCCCGATGAATCACCCGAAAACGAAAGAGCAATCGCCCAGTCAGCCGCGCAAGATGATACCCAATCCAATAATAGAAATTCATTCACCGCGCGCGCGATTGCGTGATTGGAAGATCGCTAATCGGCAAATGCTGTTGCTGAAGCCGCGTGATGATCTCGTTCACGACTTGCTCGATCGTCACGTTCGAAGTGTCAATCTCGTGCGCGTCTGTCGCTTTCACCAGCGGCGAGACGGCTCGTGAAACGTCATCACGATCGCGCATGGCGATTTTGTCGCGCTCCCCTTGTGCAGCTCGGCGCTGGAGACGCACCTCCGGCGAAGCATCGATGTAAAACTTGTATGGCGTGCCTGGAAAAACGACCGACCCGATGTCCCGCCCTTCGACCACAACGTCGTAGCCATGGGCGCAATCGTGAAGTTTCTGGGAAACGACGTCACGAACCCGCGGCAACCTACTGACGCGAGAGACGCATTCGTTCACACGATCATCTCGCAAATGTTCAGCAGGATCGGTGTTATCCACCATAATTCGCGACTCGCCGTCTTTCACAGTGCAGGTAAGCACTGCCGAATCCAGTGTATCGGCGACGCGTTGGTTCTCCTCCGGCTGGATTTTTTGTTGCAAGAGATGCCAGGTGATCGCCCGATAAATCGCACCCGAGTTGACATAGACAAAACCGAGTCGTCGGGCAAGCTCCCGCGCAACACTGCTCTTTCCAGATGCGGCGGGACCATCAATGGCGATCACATGGTCCGGGCGTCGGTGGGAAGCGTGTGATCCCATGTGTACTTCGCGCCTAACGAAACGTCCTAGCTGTCCTGTGCGGGCACGGGAGCGAGCGAACCGATCACAGGCGTGCTCACCTGCATCCGCTTCGCATTGGTAAATTCTTCAAGTACCGCTTCGAATCCCGGATAGGATTCACGAATGCATTCGGCATCCTGAATGACCGTCTCGCCTTCAGCAAACAGGCCCGCCACGGCAAAGGCCATCGCAATACGATGATCGCCAAAGCTCGGCAGGCGCGCCCCGTGCAGCGGCGCTGGTCCATAGATTTCAAGACCGTCACTCAATTCGGTAACTTGCGCGCCCATGGTGCGCAGATTGTGGGCGATCGCTGCAATGCGATCCGTTTCTTTAACGCGCAGTTCCTCTGCGTGCCGGATAGTTGTTTTCCCGCTCGCCAGGGCCCCTGCGACAGAAAGAATCGGCAATTCATCAATCAGCTGCGGGACTTCTTTGCCCTGAATGACGGTTGCCTTGAGTGGGACGCCGGTGACTTCGACAACGCCGCGCGGCTCAACCTGCTCGACTTCCTCGACGGCCTCTCGGACCTGCGCGCCCATTCGGAGCAGTACGCCCAGTATCGCCGTTCGCGTATCATTCAAACCAACGTTGCGAATGAGTAGATGCCCGCGGCGTTGCGCCGCAGCGGCAACCAGCCAAAAAGCTGCCGAAGAAATATCGCCGGGAATGTCAAAGTCCCGAGACTCAGGGACCTGGTCGCCGAAGACTGTTACGCTGCCGTCATCTTCGGTAGTCGTACGCACGAGGAAGTAATTGAGCATTTTCTCCATGTGATTGCGCGTGGGTATCAGTTCTTCGACAGTGGTCTTCCCTTTGGCGAAGAGACCCGCCAGCAGCAATGCGCCTTTCACTTGCGCGCTCGCCACAGATGGACGGTAGTGAATTCCCCGAAGCGACCCGCCGAAGATGCGCAAGGGCGGCGTTTCGTCAGGACCTTCAGCAACAATGCTCGCACCCATCTCACAAAGCGGAGCGATCACCCGGTCCATCGGACGTTTCAACAATCCCGGATCTCCAACAAGGCGAGCCTCGAACTTTTGTCCGGCCAGCAGACCCGCGACAAGACGCATGGTCGTGCCCGAGTTACCGCAGTTAATCTCTGCGGTTGGTGCAGTGAGAACGCGCCTTTTCCCGTGAACGACCAACTTCGTCGCTTCAGGCTGTTCGATCTTGATTCCCAACGCGCGCATTGCGTTTACGGTGTGCATGCAATCCTCGCTGGGGAGAAATCCATTCAGCGTGCACACACCGTTGGACAGAGCGGCAACGATCACCGCGCGATGTGAAATGCTCTTGTCGCCCGGTACAGTGATTTCGAGATCGATTCGAGCCGCTCGCTTTACCCGCAACTCCATAGATCAAACAAACGTTCTCATGTTCATGCCAGATGTTCGCATAAAAGGAGCTGTGGTGCGCAAACCTAGCATTCAGTATCCCGCATCAGCGGAACTCCACAGCGCGCCGGCGTTATGGCACAAGGAAAATTTTGTCGGTGTAAGGATCCTTCACCTCGGTGCCGGGAGGGAATCCTTCCACATCGATATATTTGCCAGGCGAATACGGGCTCTCCACCAGGTGCGGTTTGCCAGGGACGGGGATTCCGTAGGGATAATCTCCCTTGGCCACCTTTGTCTGCGGTGCGGCTGCGGGCGGAGTTGACGGTGGCGCCTGCGGCGGGGGCGTAGCCATGGGCTGAACCGGCCCATTCGGGTTGAACGGTTGCTGCTGCGGCGGGTATTCCTGCGTCTGAGTGGAAGCATAATTTGCCGCCCGGTGATGTTGAGTGGTTGGAGGTGGTGGCTCCTCAGCGCATGAAGCGAGGAAGAAAGCCGCGAGAAGAGCAAGCAGGAGTGAAAATTTCATCATAAATGAAAATTTTTTCTAACCGTATCCAGAGTCGGAGCCCTTGCCAATCATTAAATCACGCTTTGTTCAAACTTTTGCGATTTGTTCACCAATAGCAGCACAAATACAATGCGACAGCGCATGTCATCCGAATCCGAAGTAGAAATGACCGGGAATTCACATGCAGAGATTTTGGTTGTGGACGATGACGCCATGAGCCGTCGGGTATTGACGCAACTACTGGGGGCCGCTGGTTACAATTGTCGCGCGTCCAAGGACGGTGCTGAAGCATTGGAGATCATTCACGCCAAACCGCCTTCGCTTTTGCTGCTGGACTTCGACATGCCAGGATTAAACGGCGCTGAGGTGCTCCAGCGTCTTCGTTCGGACGAGGATGCCGCCGTCGCCCAGGTTCCCGCCATCATGCTTACTGCGCACGGCAGCGAACAAAGCGAGGTTTCCTGCCTTCAGGCTGGTGCGGATGATTTTGTGGCGAAACCCGTAAATGCCTCGGTGTTGCGTGCACGAATCGAGACACAGCTTCGGCTCCGCACGATGCGTCGACAATTGGAGCGGCAAAATGATGAACTAGAGAAATGGCGGCGCAATTTGGAGCGCGATCTGGCAGCCGCGCGTTTGACCCAGCAATCATTGATCCCGCAGAAACCACTGGTGCTGCCGGG
This sequence comes from uncultured Verrucomicrobiae bacterium, assembly GCA_963757675.1. Taxonomy (GTDB): domain Bacteria; phylum Verrucomicrobiota; class Verrucomicrobiia; order Chthoniobacterales; family UBA10450; genus Udaeobacter. Next base: position 664,976 of record CAVWTH010000014.1, read on the forward strand.
TTGGCAGGTTGCCACGTGTTACCGTCCTGTCATCCAGGTTGGCGGCGATATTTATGGATGGCTCCAAATGAAGAACGGCAGGGTTTTGTTTTGGATCGCCGATGGCACCGGCCACGGCGCGGCTGCCGCATTGCTTACTACGCTGGCAAAACTTCTTTTCCAGCACGGCTTGGAACACGATACGCCAGTCAGCCTGATGGAAGCTGTGGATCATGATTTTCGCAGCATCTTCGGCTCGCGCTCATTCATGACTGCGATGTGTGTCGCGCTGGATCCCGCTACCGGACAGGCGGACGTTGTCGGCGCAGGGCATCCGCCACTTTTGATTGCTCGCCGCGACGGAACGACGCAATCAGTTGCCTCGGTGGCGCCTCCGCTGGGGTTGATCAAACGCACCGCGTTCACCGAAACGCCGATCGATCTGAATCCCGGTGATGCTTTCCTGCTCTACACCGACGGCCTGTTACGCTGGAGCAAAGACGAGCGCCGACGACTGAGTCCCAAGCAGCTGGAACAAATGCTGGATCATTGCGCCCCTAGCGCCGAGGCGTTGCTCCAAACAATCCTGGTGCAAACAGCTCCCGGAAATTCCGCAAAGACTGCTCCAGACGACCTGGCGGCGATCGCGGTGCGCCGGTCGGCCGGGCAATAAATTTTTATTTAACTCAAATTTAGTTCTTGCCCTCCAGCAGGCAAAACGTTAGTCAGCCTCCATGCCGAAAACCAAAAAAACTTCCAAGCGCAAACCGAATCCCGCCTTCATGAAACCGGTCCAGCCGGATGATAAGCTTGCTGCTGTCGTCGGGTCGCAGCCGCTATCACGTCCGGAGCTTACAAAAAAGCTTTGGGGCTACATCAAGAGGCGCGGTCTGCAGGACAAAAAGAAAAGAATCATGATCAACGCCGACGACGCGCTCAGGCCGGTATTTAATGGCAAGAGCCAGGTGAGCATGTTCGAGATGACCAAGCTCGTCTCGAAGCATCTTAGCTAGATCAGGATTTCCTCCTATAGCCCGGCGTTGTCCGCGCCGGGCTATGCCGGGCTCGAAAAAATAATCGCCGCACCGGGCCGGTGCGTTGTACCGCTCTTGCGCCCGCCTCTAATTGCATCGAAGATTAACGGAGTGAAAACCCCTCGATTATTTCTCCTAACAATCGCCGCCTCCGCTTTCTTTGCGTCATTCGCGCCTGCGGAATCTGAGTCCGGATGGCTGAACGATTATAAGAAAGCGCAGGAAGAGGCTAAGGCGAACGACAAGCTTCTGCTGCTAAACTTTACCGGGTCCGACTGGTGCGGGTGGTGCATAAAAATCGACAAGGACATTTTTTCTCAGCCACAGTTCAAAGATTTCGCGCGCAACAACCTGGTGCTTGTTGAGCTGGATTTTCCTCGCAGAAAGGCCCAGGCTGCCGAACTGAAAAAGCAGAACCTGCAACTCGCGCAGCAGTACGAGGTTCTCGGGTTTCCGACGATCGTCGTGCTGAACAGTAACGGCCAAAAGATTTGGCAGTTTGACGGTTACTTCCCCGGCGGCCCGGAGGCATTCATCGCACAACTGCAAAAATTGCGGCACGGATAACCGGTTCTGATCCGATCGGTTTGCGCCAGAGCAAATGGTGCGCAACTGACACCAGAGTGTCAGGAGGATTCCTTCGCTGATTTCTTCTCAGGTGCCT
>CAVWTH010000015.1:0-19387 GCA_963757675.1 uncultured Verrucomicrobiae bacterium
TCGACCCTCGCAACCTCAAGGTGATGACGGAACATGTGTTTCTCTACGAGTCACGTCGTCAGTTTGCAGAAGCATTACGGAAGTCTGATCAGATTCTCAATATTGTACCGGACGATATCAACACATTATCGCTGCAAGCCGCTATCGCGCAGGCGGAGGGAAACCTAACGCACGCGTCCTCGCTACTCGATCGCCTGCGGCCCAGCGCCGCCGATACTGGAGTAATTTTCCAAAAGATTTACCAATCTATCCTAGAGCGCCGTCTAGCAAGCGTTGCCTCATCCGTACGCGAAACACTGACGAAACACGATCCGATGGTCGCTAACTTCGCCGGGGAACTGCGCTTTTGGCTAGGCTGGGCGGAGCGAATGGCAGGCGACTATTCAACGGCTGAACAAGATTGGCGTCAAGCTCGGGAGGAGGTTGAGTTGCTTCTCAAAAACCAACCGGAGAACGACATGCTCATTGGAGATCTTGCGCTAATTAATATGGCTTTGGGTAACAAGGCCGAAGAATTAAGTCTAGCTGAACGCGCTATAGCGGCTAATCCTATTGAGAAGGACGCAGTACGGGTCCGGGAGCGATCGAGATTCTTGCCCGGGTTGCTGCGCAAACCGGAGAGCGTGACCGCGCGATCGCCGCGTTGCAAAAACTTCTCTCGATCCCATACTCTGGGCCGGTGGATGTTCCTCTTACTCCAGCCCTACTCCGGCTCGATCCGATGTTCGACCCGCTCCGAAACGATCGAGAATTTCAAAAACTCGCCTCCTCCGGCGCGAAGTGAACCCTCATTGTTAGTTCACACCTTCGTTAACACGCAGTGCCAGTGTGAAGCTCGGAACGCTAACACCCAAAGATTACTACCGTTTTGACGAAATCACCGGATGTGTCCTGAACCCAAGGCCCAAACGCGTCCTTGGTTGAAGTAGGCGGCGCAAGTGGTGTCAAGGGGGTCCCTTTTCCAAGCGTCTTTGTCAGCACGTCTTTCATCGCCTCGCCGACACAATTCTCGCCTTTGTTCTTGATGATCGCGTCATCGAGTTTATCAAACAGATCGCGACCTGTAGCCTTTTTCCACTGCGTGACTGCGAAGCCACCATCCTGCTGTTTTTCGAACAGCTTAACGTCTGTCTTAGCGCCTGCTTCTCTTGGCCTCTGAGTCACTTGAAGGAACACGCGACGTTCAGAAAGGTCCGCCGGCATTTTGGCGACTTTTTCGGTAACTGTGGCCTTTGTGCCATAGAAAGTGTGCGCTTCAACGCTCGCGCTCATTTGTGTGCATCGCGGTCCGCCTCCGTCCATTGGTACACTGGGGGCAGGAGACAGCGATGGACTCGGCGATGGACTTTGGGCTAACGCGAGCCCGGTTAAAGCGCTAGCGATTAGTGTGAGAATCAAGGTATTTTTCTTCATATGTTATTGTTTTTTCGATTGGTTTGGAGTTTCCAGGTAACGGGTGAGCAAAGTTTCTCGAACGGTTGTGCCGTCATTCCGGCGCCATGGGGAGAGAGAATTACGCATGAAGGTCATAAAGCTAGTGCGCAGCGGCGGTTCCCGTTGAGGATGCGCTGCCAGTTGATCCGGCGCCGAGAACAGGCACTATCGCTTCAAGAATAGCTTTTGGAATGCCGAGAAACCCGACGATCGGACTGGGCGCTTCCAGACAAGTTCGTTAGCATCCCATCGGTGAAACCAATCTCACGCACTTTTTTTACAAAAGGCATGCGGTTGTATTCCATCACGCATAATTTGGTTCGATTGGGTAGAATGAATTGCTCCGTATCCTTAATAGCTACCATGTTTCTGTCTCCTGGTTCACGTGGGTAAGTGATAGTAATGTTGCAGATGACGGCGGGACGGAAAACCAGCCCGCGCTCAGTGAAAACCGGTGCTATCCCTTTGACCTCGGGGGACGGGAGGACCTCTCCTCTCGGACGGGGGCCGACAGTGAGTCTGATGTTTCGTAGCCTAAGTTGCTCTGTCACAAAACACACGTCTCCATCATTGAAAGGGTCGAAAAGAGAGTAAAAAAGGTTGGCGATTTTCTGACGCGCCTTTACCTCTAGAGCAACAGCCTGCGCCGCTATGGACGCCAACGTTCCCACGATGTCAGCGGTTTTATCTTCCGTTGTAACCTTCCCCGCGCTTAGAAGATGCTTTGAATTCACGGTTACCCGCACTTCATCGTCAAATATGTCGTTAGGGACCGGTTGCGCGTAAAACGCACCGGTAGATTGATCTGCTTCCACATGCGCCTTGATAGCAATCTTAAGCTGACCACCGGAAATAGCGCTGACTCTTTCCCTGAATCGGTGTCGTTGCCGTCTTTCTTCTTATTAAGTGCAACGCAGGGCGTTGGAGTTGGTGTCGGCGTTACGCTCACTGTCGCCGTAGGCGTAGGCGTCTGTTCGGATGTCGTGTAATCACCTTGTATGGTGATCTTGCCCATTGGCAGGTAGTAAAGCATTCCTCGCACCGTTCCTGATGAAGAGGGAGCGCGCGTCGTCACGAGTGTTGGGTCTTGGCAACCGAAGTGCAATGACGTGCAGATCAATCCCACGCCTCCGAGCAAGACCGATGCGATTTTTTTCATGGATGGCCTCTTACCTATAGGTTTCCGCGATTCCCATCCGCGTGCGCTCGCGAGGCCCTGCCAATAGAGCTTTTAGCAAAACCGAGTATCGGCTGTAAAGGAAAACATTCGGCGAACGTCATCCCTAGCCGCCTCCGAAATTTCAGGGCCTAAGTTTATCGAGCACGCCGAATTCTTGACTCGCCTCGGCGTCAAGGGAACGCCGCCGTCAAAGAATGATCACTCAGAACTGCTGTTCAAAATCAGCCAACTCGAAACCGAACGTCGCGGATGGTTTTGCCGCCGAAGCGTTGTTTTAGTTTTCGCAGGATTTCGGGTTTGGAGATTTGTTCGAGCTCGTAGTGCAGTGCGGGTTGAAGGACGCGGACATACAAATCCCTCGCGCAAGGCGACCGGGGCGGAGTGTGCGGCGATGAAGTCGCCGACGATTTTTGACCACGCATCGATCACTTCGGTTTCGCGCAGCCTCTCGCGTAATCCGAGGCGTTGCATCAGCTTTGGCATCAGCTCCGACGGCGATTGCCAGCGATCTGGTCGCATTTTTCTCTCGGGCAAGCCGCGCCATTCGGCGATCACGGCGGCGCGAAGAGAGGCATTCATGGAAGGTTGAGCTTCAGTTGTCGTCAACGTTAATGGCCTTCGTGGCCACACGGAACTTGCGGCTTGCCCATTCTCCGTCGCAAAACAGTAAGTTGCGCCAGGTAATAGACGAGCGCGACGCAGAGCACCGAGCTTGCAAGCAGCAACAACGTATACAGCCACTCGGAATGCTGGCCAATCCAATCGCTCTCGCCTGATGCGACTTTCAATGCACGATCGACGTCGCGACCCGAGTAATCCGTTCCGTAAATCCATTTCGCAATGCGCAGTTTCGTATCGAGAACGAGCAGAAGATTCGGGTGCGCAAATTCCTTTCCAGCCCGGCCATATTGAAAGCCGATCGATTCGAGAAGCGCGTCGATATTTGGTTGGCTTGAGGTCCCGACAAACCAGGCTAACGGGATGCTCTCGTGCGTGCGATAAGCCGCCAACTTCGCCGGCGTATCGCTACTGTCGAACGAGAACAACAACACGCGGAATTGTCGGAGATCAGCGGACGATTCACTCAACGCGTTCTTAAGTCGGTCCACGTTCGCCAAACATGCGCCGGGGCAGCGAGTATAAATTGGCAGAAGGATAACGGGGAAACCGGCGAATTCCGACAATTGACGGACCCGGCCGGTCTCATCGGTCCAGGAAATCCTTGCGACGGATTTTCCATGCTGCGGCGAAACGTCTTCGACACCTGTCCCGAAGGAAGTCGCATAAATAAATGCGATGAAAATCACAGACAGGAAGAGTTTCATTCCTGCGACTTTACGGATTTCGCGCGCTGGTGATTGGCCGGGGATTATCGGGGGAGTAGCCGGGCGCGCCGGGGAAATTGCTTCGAATTGTTTGGGCGATTGGCGCAGCATAGGCGATCACGAGCAAAAGCGCAGCGCCGGCCAGCCATGGTGTGAACGTTTGCACGGCCGGTACGCTCTCGTCGTGATAAGGCTCGGACACGATCAACTCCAAGTCGCCTTGCTTAACTCGCTTGCCGAAAAGCGTGGCAAAGAAAACGATGAAAAACATCACGGCCGCGATCGTCATGATGGTTCCGCCAATACTGCCGAGCACGCGGGCTGCAGCCCAATCGGAATGGTAAAGCAATGAATCGGGATTCGTGTAGGTGAGTCCCATATTGGTCCGGCGCGGTTCGCCGCCGGCGCCACCAATGAACAGGCCGGTGGAAAAAATCATGATGCCCATCGTCCAAATGTACGGCACCCAGACGTTCCAAGACGGCAACTTGATCTCCTTGCCGGTGAGTGTTGCGACCAGAAACAAACTCATCCCGATGTAAGCAAGAAAGACAGGACCGGCGACAGTTTGATGGAAGTGCGCGGGCAACCAGGAGGTGTTGTGCACGACAACATCGAGGTTGTAGGAAGCGTTGATTACTCCGGTCACTCCGCCAAAAATGAAAATGACTAACCCCGCAAACAGGTACGAAAACAACCAGCGGTCTTTGTCGATGTACGGAAGTTTGGCCCACCATCCCAGCAAGCCCCGACCACCCCGCTGCGCGAGCACCGTATTCCAGCGACGCGGCAATGGTGAACGCGGTGACGAAACTCGGAACCGCCACCAGCATGGTGAAAAACGCGTGCACGAATTTCCACGTGCTGCTGATTCCCGGTTCGGTAAATTGATGATGAATTCCGACCGGGGCGGAGTACAGGACCAGCCAGAGGAAGGTCAGGCGGCCTGCGAAATCGGAAAACAGCTTTCCGCCGGCCAGCTTGGGCAACATCGTGTAGTACATGACGTAAGCCGGCACCAGCCAGAAATAGACAAGCGGATGCCCGAAGAACCAGAAAAGCATCCGCGCCAGTGGCACATTCACGGTCGCGACCCAGCCCATCGACCACGGGATGAGCAGGAAAATGAGTTCGATTGCCGCTGGTATCGTGGCGATCAGCCAGATAATGAACGTTGCGAAAATGCCGACCACGGCGAGCGGCACTTTCTTGCCAGGATGTTCTCGTTTCCAGGCAAAGTAAGGTGGCAGCCAATTGAAGAACGCAATCCACGAACCAACGACCAGCAGGACTACGCCGATGTAAAAAGCCGGGTGCGCCCGCAACGGCGGATAGAATGTGTAGAGAACAGTTGCTTTTCCTGAAAGAATGGCTGCCGCCGCAAGCAGCGTTCCAATGATCATCAGCGCGAATGAAAGCCACGCGACCTGCATGTTGAGAGGGCGCCGGAGGTAATAGCGGATGATCGCGTAGCCAAAGGCGACCGCGAAGAAAGTCGTGAACACGATCGCATTTATGACTCCGTGCAATGTGAGGCCCTGGAAATAATCGAGTCCCAGAAATTGGGAACGATGAATCATTCCCGCGCGATACAGCACCTGCATTAAGCCGTGATAAATTCCAAGGATCAACAGCACCATCGGGAAAATGATCTCGATCAGGATCATTTTTCGGAGTCCCGGTTCGATGTCGATTTTAGGCTCGCTCGGTTCCATCGGCTCTTATTTCAGCGTTTGTAGATACTCTATGATTTCTTCGATTTCGTGATCGCTGAGATCCGTTTTCGGCATTTCCTGCTCAAATGTTCCGGCGATGGTCTTTGCCGCGGGATGAAGAATTTTTTCGCGAATAAAAGCGTCATTGACAGTGACAGTGGATCCGTCTTTCAGCTTTTGCGTTTGACCGTATAAGCCTTTGAACGTCGGCCCGATTCCCGACTGGCCATCAAGCGAATGGCATGTGGTACACAGATTTGCATCGAGGAGCTTGTAACCAGGATGCGTCGGCTCGGCAGCAGGCGGCGGGCTTGGCTTCGCAGCAAAGGTCGCCGCGTCCACGACGTGCAGTTCGGCAGCCATTTGGTCATGACCGGTGCCGCAAAATTCGTGGCACAGCAGTTGGTAAACGCGCGGCTTATCGAATTTGACTCGTGCATAATTCACCACGCCCGGTACCGCCATGAGGTTTAGATTTGTGCCCAGCAAAATCAGGCCGTGTGTCACATCGGCAGCGCTCAGATAAATGTCCACCGTCGATCCTGCCGGAATCGTGACGTCTTCCGGCTCGAACTTCCACATGCGCGCGACGTAATGCAGCTCGTAATGCATCGGCGAACGAGCGATCAACTCGCCTTTCTGGAAGGGCTTGACATCGGACAGGCACGTCGGCAGACCAACGTGAAAAAGATTGATCGCCAGCGCCGCGAGTGCCAACAGCACAAAGACAAACGCCAGGGAGGTCCAAATGATCCGCTTTTCCAGTTGCGTCGCGCTCAGCTTGTTCATGCCCGAGCGACCATGATCCAGTAGATGACCAGCCAAAGGGCGGCGTAGAAAAAAATCAGGAGCGCGAAGAAGAAAATAGCGCCGCTGGGAAAGAATCGTTTGGTGCTTTCCGTTTCGCCTGGCTCCATCGGTTCAAAATTGGGATTCAAAATTGTGCCAAATGCGCGAACCCGACAAAAGTGAGAAATCGGTAACACCGCCAAAGATGACTGTGCCAAATGCGGGGATCATTTTTCCATCTGACGAAGTTTCAAATAAATCGCACCCATTAAGACCCCGATCAGCGCGATGCTCACAACCAGACCAATCTGCCGGTATTTGTACTCTCGGTCGGCTTGACTAACGAGCGCGTCGGTATGTTTAACGGCTTCTTCCCCGGGCGCGGCGACCTGTTGGAAAGTGTTTCGGCTGAACGAATGCACATACGTCCGCGACTTTTTCAACGCGTCGTCGAGCTCCGTTAGCTGGTTATTGATCGGATCTACATCGAGGCCCCGGGTTGCGAGCTTTTCCGAAACTGCAATAAATCTGGTCCGCGCCTGGTCCAACTGAGTGATCGTGTCGTGAAAATAGTCCGCGGTCTTGATGCATAGGGGATCTTCCTTGGCGTATTGGCGATGGCAATCGCCGCATAACTGACCCGGTCCGGTCGCCACCATGGAATCATGCGTTTTGGCTATTGAGTGATTCCCATGGCACTTGCCGCATTCGGGCCAGTTGTGCTGATCGAATGCCAGCTTGTGTTTGCTGCCGTCGAACAAACTCGCGTTGGCCGAGTGACAAAGGCTGCAACTTCGACTCACCTGCGTGACGCCCGGAGGACTGGCGGCATGATTGCCGTGACACGTGTTGCATGCCGGCGCGCCCAAATCGCCGCGCACGAGCAGCGCGCGTCCGTGTACACTGTCGCGATATTCCGCAAGTTGATTCGTCGGGAGCGGTGAGCCGTCCGGAAGTGTGAACCCGGCCATGATTTTCGGATCGGCATGACACGCGCCGCATGTCTCCGGTACGCGTTGCGCGTATACTTTTGACTGCGGATCTTTCGCCGGACGAATACCGTGAACGCCGTGGCAACTCACGCACGAGGGCGCGCGGTCGTCGTGTTGCTCAAGCAACGTCCGGCCATGCGGGCTATCCTTGAACTTTGCCAGCTGATCAGTTGGGAGCGAGGGATTGAACTCATGCATCATCTTCGGATCGGAATGGCAACGCGCGCAGAATTGAACGACCCAGGCGCGATTTTTTTGCCGATCTTTCTCCGGCCATTCCTTGACGAAATCGTGGCCGAAATCGGCCGTGGGATCGCCGCCGTGACAACCGGCACACGAGAGGCCACGCCGAAAATGAGTGTCCTCGACGATTTCCTTCAGATTCATGTGCGAGGGCGGTGATTTGGGCGAATCGGATCCGAGAGTGAAGAGATCCTCGGGCGATTGGATTTGCGAATCGGTGTGACACAGAATACATCTGTTCTGCAGGACCAGCTCCATCTTTTGCGGACGCAATTGCAACCCAAGTAGCGTTGCCAAATGTTCCGGACGCGTGATGACCTCCTTTTGGACGAGATCGTTCAGCAGGGCGCGAAGATTATCATTGAGGCCATTGAAATAGGCTTGGTCTTCCGAGCTAACAATCGGCTTGCCGTTCGCGTCTTTGACCTCGAGCATCGCGGCCAGTTTCGGACCTGCTCCGGCCGAACTTTGGTCCGCTGCAAAAGCGGCAGCCGGAGTCAAAAGGATGGCAATGACGACCGGGACGATTGAGATCGTTCTCAACTTGCATCCTCCTCAGCAGCGCGCGGACGCATGAAATATGAAACCGCAGCGAGGATTACCGCGATGACGAACGAGATCAGTCCGGCCAGCAGATAAGAAAGACCCACCAGACCATGCAGCACCACCTGTAACAGCGCGGCCCCGGTTAGCACGAACCAGCGATGTTCGAACCACCAATATCGAAACACAACGACCACCGCGCCCCCGGCTAGAGTCCACCATGCGCAGACCCGCGCGCGATCTGTGCACCAAGGCCACGTCATTGCCTGCTCCACTTGCTCCGATGTCCCAGCCCATCAGGGTCAGGTAGGTCAGGAACAGGATCGCCGCCCAGCCGAAATCGCTGAAAGCCGGTGATGATTTGTTCCGGGCGGCGCGCCGGTCCAGCCATGGGATGATGGCCCAGATGCCGAACAAGAGCGCGATCAAGAACAGGCAGACTTGCGGCCCCGGCAAACCGAAGAGGTGCGGTGGAAATTCCTTCAGCAACTGATACTCCCACAGGAAATACCATTCCGGCTTGATGCCGGGATACGCTGGCGCCATCGGGTTTGCCTTCGAACCGAGTTCCCAATCCATTCCCGGAATGCCCGGCCCATAGGGAAGGAAAACCGCCAGGGAGAGCAGCAACATCAAACACGCCAGCCACAACAACACATCGCGCATGGCAAAGCTGGGGAAGAACTTCATGCCGCGCGGCGCGACTTGGGTACCCACGGGTAACGCCATGCCTTGCCGCTGAATAAACAACAAGTGCAGACTGATCAGGCCGACGAACGCCAATGGCAGGATCACCACGTGGGCGGCGAAGAACCGATATAGCGTATTGATCGTTACATCCTGCCCGCCCCGCAACACCTGCAACAGCCAGTCGCCCAGCACCGGCACTGAACTCACGATATTGGTGCCTACCGTTGTTGCGAAATAAGCCAGTTTGTTCCACGGCAGGAGATAGCCGGAGAAACCGAACCCGAGCGTCAGCAAAAACAAAAGGTAGCCGGAAACCCACGTCAATTCGCGCGGCGGGCGATAAGCCTTAAGCATCATCGTGCTGAACATGTGGAGCACCAGCGAAATGATCATCAGGTGCGCGCTCCAACTGTGTATCGAACGGATCAGCCAGCCGAAGGGGACCTTTGTCGTCAGAAAACGAATGCTCTCGTAAGCCGTCGCTTCGCCCGGCTGGAAATACATCAGCAACAGCACGCCGGTGATCACCTGAACGATAAAAAAGAACATGGTGATTCCACCCAGGTAATACCAGCCCATCCAGTGCGTTCCCAAAGGCACCTGCTTGTGGCTGAGAAATTCGATGAGCGGCGTTATTTGAAAACGCCGATCCAGCCAGCCGAGCAACCCGCCGCCCTTGCCGGCACCGCTTGCCTCAGGCTTTTTGTTCTGGTGAGATAACAATGGCACCGTCGGGTTGTCGTGTGACCGCGAATTCCGGCAGCGGCTTAGGCGGGGGGCCGGATATTACGCGGCCGTTGAGATCGTAGCGGCCATCATGGCAAGGGCACCAGATGATCGATTGGCCTGGTAAATAGGTGACCGTGCAGCCTTCGTGCGTGCAAACGGCGCTGAATGCGAGCAGTTGCTCGGCGTGAGGTTCCAAAACGATTGCGCGCTGTCCGCTTACCGGAACGATGACAAATTTATTCTGCTCCAGCTTGGCAGTCTCCTCGCGCGTCAAACGCGTTGGTCCCGTCGGCCCGGTCTGCGGCAGCGGTTTGAGGTAACGAATGATTGGGTATGCAATGCTGACCAGCCACCCGAGAAAGCTCGCGCCCAAAATAAGATCGAGAAAATGCCGGCGCGATGTCGAAGAAGAAGCCTCGCTCATCATACCGCGGACGATAATGAACAGTTTCGCCCGATGGGACTGCGCATTTCTTCGGAAAATTTGGCCATCCCGGCGAATTCGTTCATTGCAGAGTTTTCTATGCGCCAGAAAAACCGGTTCACGTTTTATTCGGGTACCGAAATGTGCTCAGACCTGCGTTTGTGATGACAAATATTTATGAATACCTGCAGCGGCCTTGCGGCTATCGCGCACAGCGCGCACGACGAGATCCGGACCGCGGACGAGATCGCCTCCGGCGAACACGCCGGGGACACTGGTCATTTGATTTTCGTCGGCGATCACGCCGCTCCATTTGTTGACCTCGATTCTGTCGGAGTTGCCGGCGGCGAAGATTGGGACGGGATCAAATCCGTAGGCGATTAGCACGACATCGACCGGCACAGTGAATTCGGAGCCGGAAATCGGGCGCGGTTTGCGACGGCCTTTCGCATCCGGTTCGCCCAACTCCATGCGAACGCAGCGCGCTTCGCAAACGTCGCCCGCGGCGTTGCCCGATAACGAAACAGCATTGGTCAGAAACATGAACTCCGCGCTTTCCTCGGTCGCGTTGATGTACTCGCGCCGGCTGCCGGGCATGTTTTCGAGGTCGCGTCGATAAATGCAGATCGCTTCATGCGCGCCGCAGCGAATGGCCGTGCGCAAACAATCCATGGCGGTGTCGCCGCCGCCCAGCACGGCGACGCGTTTGCCGCGCACGTCGATCGGCGATTCATCCGAGCCGTTGACATTTTTCTGAATCAAAAATGGCAACGCGTGAAATACGCCACGCAAATCGGCGCCGGGAATGTCGAGTTCCTTAGGTTTCTGGGCGCCGATTGCGAGATAAATCGCATCGAAGTTCTCTCGCAAGCTCGACAACGGGATGTCGCGCCCGACGGTCACGCCGCATCGCACCGCTACTCCGCGTCGACGCAATAGGTCGAAGCGACGTTCGACGATCCTCTTTTCGAGTTTGAACGACGGAATCCCGTTGACAAGCAGACCACCGGGACGCGTTTGCGCTTCAAAGATTGTGACCGCGTAACCGAGCTTCGCGAGTTCATCCGCGCAGGCCATCCCGCCGGGACCGCTGCCAATCACGCCGACTTTGAAACCATTCGGCGGAGCGACTCCCGCGTCGAGCGTCTCATGCGCGAACGCGTATTCGTTGATGAATTTTTCTACTGCCCCGATCGATACCGGCTCCGAGCACGCATTCAGGATGCACGCGCTCTCGCACAAGCGGTCCTGCGGACAGACGCGGCTGCAAATTTCGGGCATGTTGCTGGTGGAACGCGAGAGCGCGGCGGCCTCGAGGAACCGGCCCTCGGCAGTAAGGGCGAGCCACTCGGGAATGCGATTCGCGAGCGGGCAGCCGCTTGTGACGCACCCTGGATCCGAGCAATTGATGCAGCGACTGGCTTGTGCGCGCGCGGTGGCTTCATCGAACAAGCCGTAAATTTCGTCGAAGTCACAGATACGTTCGTTGGCAGCGCGTTTCGGCAGGTGACTCGCGCGCGATGTAACGCCAGTTGTGTTTTGCGGGCCAATTTGGTACGGCGTTTTCCATTCGTTCCAATGATCCCACGCGTCGCAACGTTGTCTGCGCACGCGTTGGCAAACGCTGTGCATTTATTGCACCGCTTGTTTACTCGCCAATCAACAAGGAAGGGCGATCTCCAGAATTGCCCGGCGGTGGACTGGAGACCGCCGCTCCTTGAAATGCCGCTTTGTGGATCCTGAACCGGACTACTGCGACGACGCCTGGCCGGCGCGTAGAGGCGATGGAATTTGTGGCTGTGCGCCACGGGCTGGAACGCTCGCTGTGCGGAAGCTTCGCCATTTTTCAAGTGGCATCGCGGCGACGGCCATCAAAGCGAGTTGGCTGATCATGAATCCAACCAGCCACGGAAACGCTTTTTGCATGAAGCCGTAGGAATGCAGGCCTACGCCGAGCATGTTCACGCCGAACCAGGAGAAACTGGTGACGATATTGCCGAAGAGCGCCATGATCATAAGGCCGCGTTGCCGAATGAATCCGCCCCAGCGCGCGTGCAAAATGATTGCGCACCAGAGGACGATCAGTACCGCGCCGTTTTCTTTCGGGTCCCAGCCCCAGAAACGTCCCCAGGATTGATCGGCCCAGATGCCGCCGAGCACTGTGCCGACAAAACTGAACAGCGTGGCGAAACAAACCACGCCGTAGGTCATGCGCGCGAGCGAATCGGCGGTCTGCTTTTTCAGCGACGTCGTGAACACGCCGCGCATCGACGTAAATGATGGCGAGCATACCGGCGAGAAACATTGCGGAGTAACCGGTGGTGATCGCGACCACATGCGTGGCCAGCCAGATGTTCGTGTCGAGCACGGCCTGCAACATCTCGAGCGTGTCGCCGCTGCCGGCGAGGTGATGGGCGATGATCAACGTCACGAAACCAATCGCGCCCGCACAGGCCGCGCCGATGCCGTCTTTAAAAATCCGTTCAAGTATCAGCGCAACAATGACGGCGCCCCAGCCAATGAAAATCGCCGATGAATAAAGATTGGTGACCGGCGGGCGCTCCTGCAGATACATCCGCGAAACCAGGCCGAACGTGTGGATGGCGAGCGCGAGCAGCAAAAGATAAAACGCCGAACGCCTGAGCGGACCGCTCCACCCGAGCCATGACGCGCACGCCAGGAGAAAAGCGAGCACGTAAAGCGTCATGCTTTGGCTGAAGGGCTGAAGCCGATTGAACAAAAATTCGAACGATGCGCGCTTTGTCGCGTTCGGCTGCTCTTTTGCGAACCAATCAGTCATGAGCTGCACATGTTGATTGAAGAGCGAGTGATCGTTTGCGCGATAGGCGTCGCCGACGATCGCGTATTCGACCACGATCGGATGAATTTCGCCGGTGCCGACCGAACGGAGCAAACTGTCGCCGACGGAACGCCATTCGCCGTTTCCTGTAGCTGGGGGCGTTGACCCCGGAAGTCCCAGGCGGAACAGCCAAAATGTATGCCATCTCCGACAGTCGTTCGTAACGCTGAATCAGCTCGGCGACGTCATCGAGTTTGGACTTGTCGAAATTTTCGCCCATCGCGCGTTCGCGCGCCGCCTTTGCTGCGCCTGGGACAATGCTCTCGAAACGCTCAAGTTCGGCAGCGAAATTTTCTACGCCCTCTGGTTGAACACTATTTTTCAACCGTTGATACAGCGAGAGCCCGTTGCGCAGATTCAGGATCGCGCTTTGATAGGCGGAGCGCTGAACTGCTTCGAGCTTCTCGGATTGCGCGCCTTGTTCATCGATTTGCTTCAGGAAAGGCGCGAACTCGGCAAAGCTAAAATATTTCCGTTCGTTCTGTTGCCAGCCGAACAAGCCGAGCACGTCTGCGTTTTGCACGACGAACACCGGATACTGATCGGCAACGGGCGCATTAAACACGACATCGGTAAGCCATTGCATGGCCGTCAGCCGCTTGCCGTTTTCAAGACGTAGTTCCTGTTTGCCGTGAATGATTAGGAGCGAATTGCGCGCGACGGTGTCGATCGGTTTGATGCGGCCGCCGACGAGCACCGGAATTTTGCCGAATTTCGTCAAATCGAAATCGTTCTTCGCCGTTTTGCGGCACGACCCAATTCGCGGCGATCGACTACCACAGCGACGCCGAAAATGATCAAGGGTAAAAAACGTTTCATGCGATTGCCCTCCGTCGTTGTCGCGAAAATCCGACCAGATGAAAACCAAATTGCACCAGCAGACCGGCGGCGACAATCACACACGCCAGATACGGCGCAATGAAGCTCGGATTGTGGACTACCTGCAGAATCGTCGCCGAATCGTCTGGCTGAAATCCGGCCTGATAAAACGTCTCCCCGCGATAGCGAAGCGGATGATTCATGTAGATCAAAACATCACGGTCCACTGAACGCTCCGGGTCGATCAATGTGACTTTGCTCGAGAAATTCTTCGGGATTTCGGTTCCGGCGTACTTTTCGTGCGTGAACTTTTGTAACGTAACGCTGTAAGGTTTGTAGTAACGCGCCGGCCGCATCGTGATCATCCATGTTCGGCCGCCGCACGCAAATGTCTGCGGCGCTCCGAGCGCATCCGAAACGAGCCATGTGCCTAACGAACCGCCGTCCTTCGGCAGGATTTCGATCGCGGCACTCGGCACGTCGCGCTCATCGGCAGCGGTTGCGCGCGGCGCGGGCTCGACGGCAATCATAGCGCCGGGTCCCTGGTTGGCAATCGGTTGCGCGCCTTCGCCCGCCTGACTCAACATTTTGAGACGCGAATTTTGATAAAAATTCCTGACCACGATTCGGAACGGCAAACTCGAGTGATCAATCACACGATTGTGTCGCAGCACGTTTTCCGGAATGGCAGTCACCTGATCGAGATCATTGTCGCTGGTGTCGATTACGGCCAGTTCCGTTTCGCCCATGTCCTCGGAATAATTTTTCGTATCGCCATTCGTTAGCCGCATGTGGCTCTCAACCGCGAATAGATCGGTAAACAGTCCGCCAGCGAGCATGATAATTAAGCCGGCGTGGGTGAGATGAATCCCCAGTTTCCGCCAGCTCCAGCGGAAACGTTTTATGTGCGCAGCGATGAGGTTAATTAGCAGGACGGCGCCAATCAGATGGCCTCCCGGAAAAATCGGGATTCTGAATCCGTGTCCTTCCGGCGGCCACCAAACGAACATGCTTTGGAAATAACGCTGCTGCGCTTCGTGGATCCCGAGATGCACCTGCGCCAGGGTCCCGGCAAAAATCAGCGCCATCGCTGCCGCAAGACAAATGATTGTCAGTTTTAGCGACGTGATGATGTCGACGAGTTTATGCAGCATGTTTTCTAAAATCGGACGGATTCGATAAATTTCACGAAATTCGGCTTCTCTTTTTCAACAGCCGCGTTCGGTCCGGTTGCCTTGAAGAACCAGACACGCCCGTCGCGGCGTGTCCAGGCCGCAACGGTGCGCGTATTTGCACCGGCGATGTCGGTAGTTGAGAACGTTGTGTCTGCGGTTTTGAGGGGAGCGATCTGTGAGGTGACCGTGCTCGCATCAATCGGAGGGAGGCCGATTTGGCCGCGCCACCTGTTGACGTTGTCGGCGTCGCTTCCCCCATCGCCGGGGAAGGTCACAACTGAGATGTCAATCTTTCCGCCTTCGGCTGTTGGCGCGCTGAAGCTGGCGTAACGCATCGAAGAGGGCGGCACTTCGGTCCAGCCGCCCGGCGCATTCCAGTGGATCTGGGGTGCGCCAGAATCCCCTGGCGACGCCGCTGCCATTTGGGGCGGCCCTGTTTGATTTTGGGCATTGCAAACGGACGCGACCCATTTAATGAAGTCGCCTTTCTGCGCCTCCGCGAGATCAGCGTTGCCGCGCATTTTGAAAAACAGCGTCGCATTAGCAGTAGTCACCATCGCGGCAATGATTCTGCCGTCCCTTGCCGGGTCTGCGTTGTCCGGCAAGCCTGCCAGGTCGACAATGGTTACATCGCCTAACGAAGTGTGCAGCCGCTGCGCGACCTCAGCGAGCTTTTGTTCGGTGATTTGCGGTTGGCCGAGTTGGCCCAGCCAGCGGTTCACATTCTCGAGGACGTTCCCAGCAGCGGAGCCGAGACTGACAAATGAAATATCTGCGATCGCTCCGTTATTGCCTTTGACGAGAAAACTTGCCTGGCGCATTTGAGAGAGCGGCTGCGGTTCCCAATTCGGCGGTGTCGTGACCGCCGTTTCCGTCGCAGGCGCAAGACCGCCGGGCATCCGAGGCGCGGTCGTGTTTGTAGGCATCGCGTCTTGCTTTTGAGGCGCAGATTCTTCCAGCGGCGCCTTGGAAACGCGATAAACCTTAATCTCCGAGTTTTTCTCGCAACCTGCCAGCAACACTGCAAACAAGCCGAGACAAATGCAAAGCCGCGACCGACAGACTGTGCCGATCCGTATCATTTTTCTTCCCCTCGACCTTAATCCTCTCCCGAGGGGAGAGGAAAGAATAACGCAAACGCGCCATGTTCAATGTATTTCTTTTTTCTGAATTGGAAATTGGCGTTGAACGTTGACGTTTGCTGCCACAGAATTATTTCTGAGGTCCGCCGGTATGGCAATCAGCGCATGAAAATTCCGCATATGGGGCGTCGATATGAACGAAGTCGTATCCTGCTGCATTGATTTGTTGAAGCGCTTCGGGGCTGCCTTGCGCAAGGATAAGGTGACACGATTTGCAGTCGCTGGCTTTGATCGAGTTCTTGCCATCGCTGCTGACGTGTTTGCCATCGTGACAGCGGAAGCAGCCGTTCCAATTCTTGTGTCCCACAAAATCCGGATACGTTCGCCAATCCACTTTTACTTCCGGGAAAAAATTCTCGCGATAGATCGTCTGCGCTACGTTGATGATTGGATTCGCCTGCGCTGGGTCGGGATACGCTTCGCGCAGAAGATTCGCGATTCCTTGTTCCGCTTCGGCTCTGGTGGAATAAGGCTTGACCAAAGCGGCGACGACTTTCGATTTCACCCATGGCGTCTTTGGATCGAGCCGCCCGGTCGATAATGCCAGATCAACTGCTTCGTTGGGCGTGTGGATCTTGTGCGCAGGGCGACTATGGCAATCCATGCAATCCATTCGCCGAATATGATGCTTTGCCGGATCGTCCTTGAACTCCGGATCGCGGTACTCAGTAGTCACACCCTGGGCGTTCGTCATTCTCACCCAGGGAATGTTCAGAAGTTCGTCGTCGGTGGCGATGTATTCGATCTTGTTGGCAATATTCATATGCCAGTGAATTCCACCGGCAGGACCATTCGAAGGATCGCCGCCGCCGACGTTCAGGAGAAGACGAACGGCAAACGGCGTATTTTGTTCGTC
The DNA here is from genome assembly GCA_963757675.1 of uncultured Verrucomicrobiae bacterium. Lineage (GTDB taxonomy): Bacteria > Verrucomicrobiota > Verrucomicrobiia > Chthoniobacterales > UBA10450 > Udaeobacter. The sequence continues at coordinate 16,917 of CAVWTH010000015.1, forward strand.
GGAAAGATAATGCTGGAAGGTGCGGTCGACGTTTCCGACGTATTTCTTCGGCCAGTGGCACTGCTCACAAATCGCTTGAGCCGGGCGCGCATTATTTGGGAGCTGAATCGGGCGATCGAAGTCATTGCGAACGGTGTGATAAAGTTGTTTCACGCCGTTGACCTTTGTCTTGAAGTATGCGGCAGCGCCCGGGCCGACATGACACGCCACGCAGTCCACGCTGGCGTGTGCAGTGTGCTGATAAGCAATGAACTGCGGTTCCATCGGTAAATGACAAGTTTTTCCGCAGAACTGAACGGATTCTGTAACCTGATAGGTTTGATAGCTCCCAAGCGCTGTCAGAAACAAAAATCCAACGCTTGCGGCAATGAAAAGCGCGAGAATTCTTCGGTCTCGCGACCGTGATAAATCAATTTTAATCGCTAGCGGCTCGGCCGCTCGCACAGCATGACGCCGAGTGCGCCAGCGAATAAGCGCACCAAGAAACGTTAGAAAAATTCCGAGAATGAAAAATAGCGGCGCAAGCGCGTAAGCCAGAATTCCGACGTAAGGGTTGCGATGTCCGGCGAAAAGGTCGATCCCGAAGAGGAGAAAAAAAGCAAAGAGTGCGCTGGCAGCGAGCACCATCCCAGACCAGCTAAGCCAGTTCCGGAAATTGCGCCTGAATGGCCGGGGCTGCGCGGGAACTGGAGCGTCAGGCATCGCGGCAATTATTTACGGGTGACGCGAGAAGTCACCTCGACCCAACCCGGTGATTGCCAACGTTGGAAGTCACTCCGGTCCACCACGCAACTCGAGAGTACTTCCCTCAAAATTTTCAGCGCGATTATTTCTTAAACGAACGCACGTAGGCCACAAGCGCCTTGACGTCAGCATCGGAAAGTTTGCTCCCAAATGGTTTCATCGTGTCCTTGCCGTTCGTTTTTACGCCTTCCTTTATTGCTCTTGCCGCTTCGGCATCGCTGAAGGCCGCCTGGACTTTCGCGTCCCGATAATCTTTTACGCCCAATTTCTTGCCCATCATCGTGCTGCCGCTGCCATCCTTGCCATGGCAGGAGGCACAATGCTGAGCCCAGAGTGCCGATGCATCGGCTGCAAAACCAATGCCCGCTGACCCAATGATGATTGTCGCGAAGATGAATAATTTTCGTTTCATAGATTAGTGCCTTTCCTCGGAAGATCCGACTTGAAATCTAGCTTCTCAATCAAGATCAAAAAAGGATTTATTTCTTGAGCGTTCGAACGTAAGCAACAAGCGCTTTGATCTCTTCGTCACTAAACTTGCTGCCAAAAGCTTTCATGGTCGTTTTGCCATTCTGCTTGATTCCATCTTTGATTGCCGTGGCAGCCTGCGCATCGGTGAAGGACGACTGCTTTTTCGCGTCCGTCAGATCCATCGCATTAAGCATTTTGCCCATCTTCGTGTCGCCCTTGCCGCTGGCGCCGTGACACTGGGCGCAATTGTTGGCCCAATTTGTTTTTGCATCCGCCGCGCGTAGCGCCAATGGCGCCGCGATCAGGAGGCTGACGGTAAGAATAATGATGGTTTTCATGTTGGATCTCCGCAGTGCTTGGTTGTCTAGAACCTAACTTGAAGGCTCGAAAAGAGCGAATGTGCGCGATAATTATTATGACCGCCAGAGGTCACGTCGCGGTAATCAAAAAATCCATACTTCAACGTCAGGCGCGTATTCTTGCTCAGTTGCCGGGTGACGGTCGCCGTGACAGCGTTTTCGGTCGCGCCCATCCCGTATGGCACTGCAACCGCGGCGTTGTTGTAATAATCGTTAGCGCAGTAGAAGTAATAATCGGCGTAAAAATCGGTCTTATCGTCGATGATGTAGCCGATGCCGCTGGTTACCGTCCAGTAATCGTTCCTAAAGTTGTTTACGGTTGGGCCTCCACCGGGCACCAAGTCGATGTTGTTCGCCGGCGTGTCCGTTTGATTGAGAACGTAGGAGAAGTTCGCCTGCAGAAAGAAACGGGGCAGGGGATTCCAATTCAATGCCTCGCTAATCACGTGCCTTTTGATTTCGCCGGTTTGCAATTCAGCAAAGGTGTCGCCCTCAAAGTACCACTGGCCGTCGATGGACGTATGCACGAAATCGTAGCGTGTCACCAGAGCAAGCGTACCAAGGCACGCCGGCAGCTTGGGCCGAAAAGTCATTCTAATATTAAAGTCATTGATGTTCCAATCCTGGTTGACCAGTCTCGGGAAGTCCGCGGTTATGATGTCTTCGTTATACGAAGCACTTCTATAAAAGTACTGCCCGGCCAAACTTAATCTCATCGTGGGGTTCCATGTGGCACCGATCGTGTATTTTTGGCCAAGCGCATTGGTGTTTTTATCCAGAGGCACCTCTTCGTCTATCGTCTGAAACTCATTCACGCTCCCGTAGTCCTCTTCCCACTCGCCTTCGGCATAGAACAGCCAGTCCTTGATGCCCGTGTAACGTAGCTCCAATCGCTCG
>CAVWTH010000016.1:0-19543 GCA_963757675.1 uncultured Verrucomicrobiae bacterium
GCATTGATGATGCGAATCGCGCGCAGAAGATTTCTTAAGTTGGCGAGCGGCTCGCCCATGCCCATGAAAACGACGTTATCGATCTTTTCTCCGCTTTTCTCTTCGACGGCGATGAGCTGTTGCACCATCTCGCCTGCATCGAGATTGCGCGTCCAGCCTTCCAATCCGCTGGCGCAAAATTTGCAGCCATAAGCGCACCCGACCTGGCTCGAGACGCAAATGGTCTGGCGATCTGAGGGTTGGCCATAAAGTGCGGGCGACGCGGGAATGAGGACCGACTCGATCAGGTTTTGGTCGCGTAAGCGGAAAAGAAATTTCTGCGTCGTGTCTTTGGAGCCAAGGACGCGGACGATTTCCGTCTTCGGTGTGTCAAATTCCGCGGTGAGCTCAGCGCGCAACTCGTTAGGTAAATCCGTCATCGCGTCGAAAGAGGCGACGCGTTTTTTGTAGATCCAGTCGGTAATTTGCTTCGCGCGATAGGAAGGCGCGCCGCGCTCGCGGAGAAAATCCGCCAGTTCTTCCAGGATGATTCCGGTGAGCGAGGGCTTCACGCGGAAGTCTACTGCGGAAGTAAGAAAGAAGAAATAATCAGGAACCCAGGAACGCAGGAAATGGGACTAAAAAAACGGATGTCCGATGTGACGATGTGAAGGGAGCGAAACGCGGCTCAGATTTTCAATCTCTGCCTTCTTATTCAATCAATCGGGCAAGTGCACGCTTTGCGGATAGCGGATGCGGTTATCAGGATCGTACCGCAGTTTCAGTTGCTGGAGCCGCGCATAATTTTCTGCGCCGTAATAAGCCGTTGGCCAATCTGTGAACGCGAGATCGGGATAGTTCGCGTAATGGCGTGTGATTCCGGCCTGCGCAATTTGATCGCGCATCCGGCCTGCTGCCTCTTGAAGAGTCGCCGCGTGCGAAGGCGATTCCCAGTATGCCTGCGATTCGCCCAGGTAAGGGAAAGCGCGATGCGGATAGGCCCCGTCTACATCGTTGGAAATGGCGCCTCCCAGAGTATTAATTTGAAAAATCAGGCCGGGAACACTTAGGACTTCTTCGAAAATACCGGGCAACGCGGGCGCGATGTCGGCTATTTCTTTGTAATATCCGGCGCTGGCGTTTTTAAAATAAACCGGACCCGGATCTCCATAATACCAGGACAAGGCTTTTTTTAGCGAAGTAGGGCCTCCTGACGTCGTTTTCTTCGATAGCTCGCCCATCCGGCGACGGAACGTCATCAACCCTTTTTGCTCGCGCGAACCGATGGTGGTGACAAGTACGGTGACCTGGCTGCCGTTCATGATCCAGGCCGAAAACGACTCGTTAGGCAAGTCAGAGCTGGCGTCGAACCATGTCTCCAGTAACGCCGTGGCGCGTTTCGGATCGAGTCTGTAAGCCCGAAATTTCCACGACGAAAATTGCGACGGGGCGGGGCGTGTATTGAATGTCAGTTCGGTGACTATCCCGAAATGGCCATTCCCACCGCCGCGCGCGCTCCAGAGCAAGTCCGGTTCCTCATTCGAGTCACGGATTATTCCTGCGCCATCAACCATTTTGACTCTGCGCAGATGGTCGCAGGTCAAACCCCATTTTCTGGCGAACATCCCATACCCGCCGCCAAGTGTTAGACCTGCCAAACCGACTGTTCCGCAAGATCCCGCCGGCAGGAAACGGCCTCTCGCCAGGAGGAACTGATTCACTTCTTCCAATTGACAACCCGCGCCTGCGGTGAAAATGCCGGTCTTCGGATCAAGCCGCATCTGGCGAAACGGCGAAACATTCACCACTAGTCCATCGTCGTTCAGACAAAATCCCTCAAAGGAATGTCCTCCTGCTTTTACCGCGACCGGCCAATTCTCAGCCTTTGCTCGTTCGATGGCGTGTTGAACGCCAGTGTCAGACGCACAAAAAGCGATGACTTTTGGCCGGGTTAAGATCCCGGCGTTATAAACTTTTCGGGCGGTCGCGTAATCAGGCGCGTCCGGTGTGAGAAACTTGACGCCGCCAATGAATGGATCCGACGACGATTTGGATATGGCCGATTTCTCCTTCCCGACAATGCTCGAGACATCGGCAAGGATTGCGGTCGTGGCCGCAAGCGATGTGCGGAGAAAGGATCGGCGCGTCTGCATGAATCGCTCCCGACTTCATCCTGCACAGATCGCCTGGCGATTGAAACTGAGAAAACGCTCTGATGTTTGATCTGAACACACATGAGGCAAGCTCTCAGCACAATCACTTAGCTAATCGGGCCGCCTGTAAATGTCGCGTCGGTGGTCGAGGTAGTGGTTGCAGTTTCTTCCGAGGTCACCGCCCCCGGCTACAGCCAATCTGCGGCACATTGGCCTTGCGCCACGCTAACTCCTCGTGCGAAAGAAGTCTTCCCGTGAAAAGATTTCCTGTTGCTCTGTTTGTAGCCGGGTCTGTCGGAATATTTGCCGGTGTGGCTGACGCCGGACTTCCGCCCGGTTGGATAATGACTGTGGGGACCGCGCACTCGCATTCGGTATCGCCGCCGTTTAGCCAGATGCTCACCTGCCCGGCGATGATCGGTCCGGCGGCGCCTGCTCCAAAGAGAGAGCCTGCCGGGAGTTTCCTCTCAGATCCGATCGTGAACTTCGAGGGGCTTCATGTCGGCGAACTGCCCCCGGCGACGATTGCTCCCTCGACGGTTACGCCACCGACGATAGCGGCGCCGTGGGGTTCAATCATTATGTGCAGGCAGTTAACACTGCCATGGTCGTCTACGACAAGTCCGGCAATGTTTTGGCTGGCCCAGTCGGCATGACGACGTTCTGGTATAACCAGCCTGATTGTGGAGGCGACCAATATTGGAGTGATACGGTCGTCCGGTTCGATCGATATGCCAATCGATGGATCGTGGCCCGTCCGGGCGCGCTGCAGAACGGTCAGGACCTATGTGTAGCCGTTTCGCGGACCTCGGACCCGACAGGGGAGTACGATCGGTACGCGTTTGAGGTCAACAACACGGAGAACGGTCTCTCAAACTACTTCAACGATTACCCAAAGCTTGCTGTGTTTACGGACGCCTACTATGTCACTGCGGATCCCAACAAAATCTTCAGCGGGTTGGGGAATACCATCTCCGCCTTCGAAAAAGCTGCCATGTTGGAGGGAGATCCGGAACCGCAGTTTGTGACATTCTTTGTGCCGGCTCCGCAAAGTACGCCGCCCCAGATCACTCATAGCCATATGCTCGCCGCGGATCTCGAGGGCAGGAGATTACCGCCAAAAGACTCGCCTGAATACATCGTGCAGGTGCAGGATTCGAACCTCGGTTTCCCCGCGGGGCGGCTTCAAGTGTACGAATTCCAAGTGGACTGGAACTCACCTTCGTCTTCGACATTTATCCTGACCACGAGCCTTGTTCCCCAGACGTTCAACTCCAATGCCTGCCCGGAGCAGAGCTGTATCGAGCAGCCGGGAGTTTTTCAGTTACTCGATTCGCTTTCCTACGGCTACATGATGCAGCGCCTGACGCACCGCAATTTCGGCAGTCGCCAGACGCTGCTGTTCAACCACACCGTGGCTGCGGATGGCGATCCCTCGCAGAACCACGCAGGCATCCGGTGGTACGAGCTGCGCATGAAAACCAGGGGGCACACACGCGGTCCGTGGGAAATTTACCAGCAGGGAACCTATGCGCCTGATGGCAGTAACCGGTGGCTTGGGAGTATCGCAATGGATAGGAAGCAGAACATCGCGATGGGCTTTAGCATTTCGGGCTCAAGTGTGTTTCCCTCGATCCATTACGCGGGCCGGCGACCTAACGACCCCCTGGGCACATTGCCGCTTGGCGAGATATCGCTGATCGACGGCGGTGGCATTCAGCACAGTTACATCAACTTCGGAGACTACAGCCAGATGTCGATCGATCCGAGCGATGACTGCACGTTTTGGTACACGGGGACGTATTATCCCACGACCAGCACACCTAACGACTGGCACACCAGAATTGGGTCGTTCAGGTTTGGGAACTGTCACGGCAGAGGCGAAGACTCTGGCGATTGACGGCTAACACGCGCTCACGCGCTCAGGTTTGACGTCTGAGGTCTGATTTACGGAAGAAAGAGGCAGATGGAAGAAGTAAGAAGGAAGAATTAAGAAACCGTGAAATCAATTAAAGTGCATGAGTTTGGTGAGCCGGAAGTTCTTCGGATCGAAGAAGTGACGACGCCGCACGTCGGTCCGGGTCAGGTGCTTGTTCGAATACACGCGACCGGCGTCAATCCAGTTGAGACCTACATTCGCGCCGGAACGTATGGGCGATTACCAGAGCTGCCTTACACGCCGGGGAATGATGGTGCGGGCCTAATCGAGCAAATTGGTCCGCCTTCGGTCGCGACTTCCGGCGCGACAAGCGAATCCGTCACGGAGTTTAAACCCGGCGATCGCGTTTACACTGCGGGATCGGTCAGCGGTACGTATGCCGAGTTTGCGTTGTGTAGAGCGGAGCAGGTGCATCCGTTGCCGGCAAAGGTTTCTTTCGCGCAAGGGGCGGCCATGGGCACGCCGTACGCGACGGCGTATCGCGGATTGTTTCAGCGTGGACATGCGAAGCCAGGTGAGACAGTGCTGGTGCACGGCGCCAGCGGCGGTGTAGGAACTGCGGCGGTGCAATTGGCACGTGCACGCGGTTTGCACGTGTTAGGCACCGCAGGCAGCGACCAAGGACTTAAGCTGACGCGTGAACAGGGCGCGCACCAAATGTTCGATCACCGCGTGCCTGATCATTTTGAGCAGATCATGAAGGCGACCGATGGACGTGGCGTTGATGTCATCGTGGAAATGCTTGCGAACGTGAATCTCGGGAAAGATCTGACGGTTCTGGCGAAGGGCGGGCGGGTTGTTGTGATAGGGAGCCGCGGCAATGCAGAGATCAATCCGCGCGACACGATGCAGCGCGAAGCCGATGTTCGCGGAATGGTCCTGCCGAATACGCCGCCGGCAGAGTTAGCGAGCATTCACGCTGCGCTCGTGGCCGGTTTGGAAAACGGGAGCTTGCGTCCGGTGATCGGCAAAGAATTTCCCATGGCCGAAGCGGCCCAGGCGCATCGCGCAGTCATGGAGCCGGGAGCGCTGGGAAAAATTGTGCTGGTACCCTGGAAAGTAAATTAAAACAATCAACTTCGGCGGGAGAGGCGATTGGCTATTTATGGCGTTAAACGCGCCATCAAGACCTCGCAATCCGTTCCGTAATCCTTTTCCACGCAGTTTGTGAAGTAGATTACCTTGCCGTCCGGAGACCACCGCGGCGCTGTTCCTCGTCCTTCAGTATTCGCGACCAGACGCGGGTTGGTACCATCCGCGTCCATAATGAAAATTTGGTAGCCGTGGCCACGGCGGTTCGAAGCGAACGCGATTTTCCTGCCATCAGGCGACCACGCCGGCCAGCCGTCGAAGAACGGGTTGTTTGTAAGATTGCGCGGGTTCGAGCCGTCGCCATCGGCAACGAAGACCTCCGAGTTTTCGTCGCCAATGATTTTGCGGAACGCGATATGTTTCATATCGGGCGACCACGAACCGTAGGTATTGATTCCGCCTGTGATAAGTGGCGTGATTTTCTTCGTGGCGAGATCGACTGCGTTGATTTCGGCGGAATTTTTCTTCGGCGGCGCCCGATCGTCATTCGTGCAATAGATCACGCGCTTGCTGTCTGCGGACCAGTTTGGATGAATGGTATTCTGCTCGGGAGGCGTGAGCACTTCCACGTTGCTGCCATCAGTTCCCATAACCGCGATGCTGTGACGATCTTTGGTGATCAGGACGAACGCAATCTTGCTGCCGTCCGGTGACCACGCGGGATCTTCATGATCGGCATCATCACGAGTGAGCTGGAGGACGTTAGAGCCATCAATGGTCATCGTGAATAATTGTTCCTTACCGGAAATCAATGAGATAAAGACGAGCCTTTTGCCGTCCGGCGAAGGGGACGGATCGAAATTTTGCGCGTGAGTGATCTGCACCGGAATGGAAATTGCCCTATAGGCAGCGGCAGCGGCGTGCAGCCACGCTAGCGATATTGCTAACACAAGTGCGAGCTCAGGGTGACCTCTACGGATCGCAAACATGGTCACAGTAAAAGTGTTATAACGTCGCGCGGAAACAAAGGCAAAAGTCAGATTGCGAACTTGGAAAGGCTAATCAGGAACCCAGGAACCGAGCGAATGGGATGAGCGAGATAGAACACGTCGCGATCGGGAATCGCGCGGGTGGACGGCAACGCAGCTAGGGTAGCTGGCGCAAGCACGCGGGCAGTGCGAGTGATCAACGTAAAGCTGCAAGCGAAGCAACGAGCGAGTTTCAATCCAGGAATGGGACTACCGAGATAGAAGGCGAAGCGGCGAGGGTAGCGGAGCCCGGGCAGCGACCGAGTTTCAACCCAGAAAGAAGTTAAGCGATTCGAAAGACACTTCTTAATTCTTGCTTTTGCATTCTTACTTTACGCTCGTGGTTTTGCGCCAGATGACGTCCTCGTTGTTACGGCGGTCGATCAACGCGTTGACTTTACCCGCCGCATCGTAACGAAACAGAATTCGGCCTTCGACACCTTTGCGGAAGAAAATTTCCGATGTTTCCAGGAACAGTTGTTCTTTCTTGCCCTTCCGCTCGATGAAAAGCTTATCGCCTTCGGCAGTGACGGATCTCGTTTGACCGGGTGCGAGTTTGTACGTGCCGATATACTCACCAAACTTTTTTGGATCAGCTTTACCCACTGCCGCATCTTCGTAATAGCGATGCGCCTGGCTGGCGATGATTTGCCAGTTGCCGTTGCGCTGCAGCCACGTGTCAGTGATGTGATAACGCGCTTTCAGGTTTTGGAACATCTGCGGCGCAGGTAAGGGTTGCGGCGGCGAATAAAACAACGAATGCAAGTTTCATAGGAAAAGAATGAAGGAAAAAATCAGGAACCGAAGAACGAGAAATTAATCAGGAAACCAGACACGAATCTTTCGTAATGCCCACATAGCCCTAAAGTCTTATAGGGAAAACTAGTGCAGCACATTACTTCTTCGCTAGCATCGACGAACGCCGTGAACATCTCCGACGCTTATGAAACCTGAAAAAACAAAAACATCCATTCGTCTGATCGCCAGCGTAACGTGCATCGCTTTTTTCGCCGGATGCGCGACGGCGCCGCAAACAGCACGCGGTCCCGAATATGCGCCGACCGCGACCCTTATGCGCGAGGCGCGCTCCGCGCAAGTGTCTGTTGAGAAACGAGCTGCTGATTATTTGCAGGCGGCTGCCATGACGGCTTCACTGCTGGGGAGCGGCGCCCAAGAGACACCAGCTTGCGACACCTACAACGCGGCATGCGGTGAACTGGCCGTACTGCTTCGCAACAGTGAGGGAGTGCAGCTATGGAATCGCCCGCTAACTCTCACTGGGAACAACGGCACCTATCATCTGCGCCTTGAACCAGCCAGTAACACAGTATGGGCGCCGAACTACTTCACTACATTCGTGGGCGCAGATCAGATCAAAGAGAAACTGATCAGGAAGGAAAACACTCACGAAGGTGTCGGCGGCGCGCTGGTAGGAGTGCGAAGAGTCAATCCACCCGAAAAGTTCGCGCCACCGAGGGGGATCACCGCGCCGGTTACGGCCACACTGGATTTCCACGCAAAAGATGCGACGCTCGCGCTGCGCCGTCCGACAAAGCAACTGACCTCCACCGTTGAAGGAAAAGTCCGCCCTCTGGCTGCGAATTTCTCGGCGCCACTCAGTTACTATCCGCCGCCGGCGTAATCTGATGTTTGTCGGGATTGCTTGGCGGATTCAAAGCCACCAACTATCCGGCACCGACAGGGCTTTATTTCCTCCAGCCTGTACGACCCGAACCGAATTCCGCTGGTCTTTGTGCACGGTTTGTTTTCAACACCATTCGATTGGGTGAAGACGATCAATGGACTCCAAGCCGACCCGGAGGTCCGCAAGCATTATCAATTCTGGATATTTGCGTATCCGACTGGTAATCCGATCCTCTATTCCGCCCTGCGATTACGGGAAGAATTGGCCAAAGCCGACAAACTTTATCCGAACCATAAGCCATACGTGGTGGTCGGCCACAGTATGGGTGGGATGCTCACTCACACCAGGTAGTTACAGTCAATCAAGCAATGTGGAAGAAGGCTCTGGGGCAAACCGCTGAAAACATTTTCAAGGACAATTCCAGCGACAGTTTGATTGTTCGCAGCACAACTTTTCACGCCAATCCTCGAATCAAACGCGTCGTCTTCATTTGTACTCCCCATCGTGGGAGCGACTTGGCCAGCAACGGATCGGAAAACTCGGGATCAGCCTGATTACCCTTCCGGCTGAGACTTACCACTGTCATATTGGAACGCTGACCAGTGCGGACCTTGCGCAACTGACGGGTAGTTCCAAACGTCTCCCGAACAGCATCACAGGCCTGAAACCCACCAACCCGGCGTTGCCGGTGATTAACAGCGTGCCGATCGGCGTTCCCTACCACTCGATCATTGGCAACCGCGGTAAGCCGGGACCACTCGCGGAGAGCAGCGACGGCGTCGTGCCGTATTGGAGCTCGCACCTCGACGGCGCGCAATCCGAATGCATCGTTCCCGGCCCGCACGGATCGTGTGAACTCCCACAAACGATCGCGGAGCTTGACCGGATTCTGCGTTTGCACCTGGGGCTCCCTGGCGCTTCAAGAACTACCGTCGCTCAGGCGGTACGTTAAGACCGGTGCAAACCGGGCCCCGCTTGCACGATTTCGCTACGCAGCCACTACAACGTCACTGGCTGGAGAAGCTGGAACTGCAGCAAGGTTTGAGGACTAACTACTGTCGTGCCGGCGGTATGTCCATAATGGGCTTGGCGCGCTGTTTGCGGTGGACCGTGCGGTTCGACGGTGTTCGTCTTCACCGCAACATTGCGGCCGTTCACCGAAACGGAAGCCAGCTCCACGGTAAGCGGCTCGTTTTTGCGCGGATTGTAACGGGACGTTCTGATTTTTCCGAACGCTTTTGTTCCGGCCTTCAATACAACATTTCCCTTGATCGAAACATCCTGAGCAAGCTTCGCCTCGAAGCTTCTGCCCACCACATCTTTGGAGGTGATAAGGCTAACCGTACTTACGGTTAATGTTGTTCCAGCTGGAATCGTCGCCGCATTCACAGATGAAGCGGCAACGAAAGCGCAGATTACACTTATAACTGCAATGGTTTTGGTTTTCATCATATCTATTTTGAAGAGTCAATAGCTGAATTGTCAATCGGGCGTTTCGTAAGGCGGTTCGTCTGTTGCGATCGGGGTGATTTGCATCGGCGGATTGATCAGCTGAAAAATAACGGCTGCGACGACGGCAGCACCAAAGTTCGCGACCAGGTAAATCCAGATGTTGTTCCAACTCGAGAGGCCGAGAATTGAAATTCCGACTGCGATCGCGGGATTGAACACTGCGCCGGAGATGTCGCCGACCGCGAACGCACCGGTCATCACGGTCATGCCGATAGCAAGGCCATAAAATGAATTTCCGGAAGTGCCTTCGGCGGTAGCCGTGTTCAACACCACATAAACGAGAGCGAATGTGAACAGAAACTCCGCCAGCAAGACCGGCCCGACGTTTGGAGTCATCGGCGTCACAGCGACTCCGGCGCGAAGAAACTTCACCGTCGCGGCCGCTGCCGCCGCGGCAAGGAGTTGCGCGACAATGTACGGCACGACATCCGCCGCCTTGATTTTGCCCCGGATCAGGACTCCGAGCGTCACCGCCGGATTGTAGTGCCCGCCCGAGATGTGGCCTCCGGCATAGACCATGACCATAAGCACCGCGCCGATCGCGAGCGGTGGAATCACGCCCGGGGTGGCACCGATCACGGTGCAGCCGATCGTTAATATAAAAAAGAAGGTGCCGATGAATTCTGCGATGTATTTGTTCATAACTTGAATTTGGTAAGTCAAGGAGCTTGGGAAATACAAGCCGCTTTTACAATGGGACTTTGGTCCCACTCTCGAAACTTCTAGCAGCAACCACCGTTCGCATGGGAATGCACAAGATTAGTCGGCACATCTTCCGTGGAGATTTCGTCGCGTAATTCTTCCATTGCGCCCTATGCTCGAAAAACTCGTCGCCACAAGTTCGTCGGTGTCCTGTAGGTCGCGGTGATTATCGCGCAAGCACTGATCCGAGTCTCTGAAATGCAGCCGATCGGGAAGGAAGTTGTCGATCTTGCGAAAAAGATCGGCGGCGCAGTTGCGGCCCGGAATGCTTTAGGGCTTGCCATGATTGCATATTTGGCTAAACCGCCAAATATGCCAGCAGCAAAGACTAGAGCCCGCAGTGAACTCCGAGCGCAGGTCGTCAAGGCGCTTGCCCACTCGTCGCGCCTCCTGATCGCCGAAGCGCTAATCGACGGCGAGCAGTGCGTGTGCGACCTGACGGAAATCGTCGGCGCGGACATATCCACCGTATCCAAGCATCTTTTGATCATGAAAGCCGCAGGGCTTGTCGAGGCGGATAAACGGGGTTTGAACGTGTTCTACCGGCTGCGTTGCCCGTGCCTGGGAGATTTCTTCCGGTGCGTGGATACCATCAGCCGTGGGCACATGAGTGCTTTGAAACACGCCGCAGCATGAATTTTATGATGAGTCATTGGTTAATAAGCAAAGCAAACAAGCAATTATGAATACGCACACCAACATTACAGGACAAGGAGGCCTGGACGGAGTGCTCAAAGTCGCCAAATTTCGATTGCTGCCTGCAACTGAGCATGGCAAAGCTGGCGTTAGAGGAAGCGGTTCTTCGGTAATAAAGCTTGCGCAAGGAAATGGAAACAGAGGCAGTATTACCGACTGTCACTGACACGATGCCGCACGAGCGGAAACGCCTCGATTTCTTCGAGCGTTACCTGACTCTCTGGGTCTTCGTTTGCATGGTCGTCGGCGTGGGGCTCGGGACGATCTTTCCCGGCGTCACCCGCGCGGTGGCCCAACTCGAATTTAGCAAGGGTTCGCATGTCAACATTCCCATCGCCGTGCTCATCTGGCTGATGATCTACCCGATGATGCTGAAGATCGATTTCGGCGGCATCAAAGGCGTGCTTGCGAAACCGAAAGGCCTGTTCATCACCTTGTTTGTCAACTGGCTGGTCAAGCCCTTCAGCATGGCGCTGCTCGGGTTTATTTTCGTGAAGACTCTTTACTCGGGCTGGTTGGGGTTGTTCGACGCCGAGACGGCCAACAATTATACCGCCGGCCTCATCATCCTCGCCGCGGCCCCTTGCACCGCGATGGTCTTCGTCTGGAGCTACCTTACCGACGGCGACAGTGCATACACGCTTGCCCAGGTCGCGATCAACGATCTAATCATGGTCTTCGCCTTCGCCCCGGTAGTGATGTTCCTCGTGGGAGTGACCGGCGTGCACATCCCCGGGCAGATTCTGTTGATCTCGGTGCTCGTGTTTATTGTTATCCCATTGGCGGCGGGCTGGCTCAGCCGTAGTGCGCTCATCAAGACCCGCGGTCCGGCGTGGTTCGAAACCGCCTTTCTGCCGAAATTCCGCCCGGTGACGGTGATGGCGCTGCTGATGACGCTGGTAATGATCTTCGCCTTTCAAGCCGAGAACATCATCAAGAATTGGATCGTGGTCTTGTTGCTGGCCATCCCGATCCTCATTCAGGTCTATTTCAATTCGAGTCTCACTTACATGCTCATGCGGCTGTTCCGCGTGCGGCATAACGTGGCGACCCCGGGTGCTTTGATTGGCGCCAGTAATTTCTTCGAGTTGGCCGTGGCCGTGGCAATCACGCTGTTCGGCCCGACCTCGCCTGCCGCACTCGCGACGGTTGTCGGCGTGCTCGTCGAAGTGCCCGTGATGCTTTCCGTCTGCAAAGCCTGCGTCAAAACGCGGTCCTGGTACGAGCGCGGCGCGAGCGCCTGATCTTCGCAAGCAACCACAAAACAGATAACCGGATCCTGCGATTGCCTCAACCTTCCTGGCCGAGTACCTGCCAAAGATTATCGACAAGCTAACACCGGTCGGGAAAATCGATCCCGCCGCGGACCATCAGCACGGGTTGGCGGCTTTGTTGCCATCGCTCTTGCAAAGCCTCGGTGGCCAATCGTCCAGCGACCAGTCCGCGCAAGCATAGCTTTGCGATCGCCTGGATTCGCTTTCAAACCATCGCGCCGTTAGGACACGAGAAAAGGACCGCGCTTATTTTTCTTTACCCGCTTTGTCTCCCTCTTTGATCGCGTCGGCTTCGCTTACGTACTTACCCTTCTTAGTTTTGCCGTAAAAACGCGAGCCTTCTTTATGGTAGACATGCGTCTCAGTGTTAACCCACACGAGACCGTGCCCTCCACCCGGCGCGGGCGCCGTTTTAGCGACTGTCTCGGCAGTGGTTGCGCCAGTCGCAACAGGAGCGGCGGCAGCGACCGGGCTAGCTGAAGTTTTTGGCTTAAAGAAGTCGGCAAGTGTTTTCTTCGCAGGCGAGGGTGATGGACTCACAGCCGGCGCGGCTGCTGTCGTTTTAGTTTTTCGCCCGCCTTTGGCAGCTGGCGAGGCGGAAACTGCAGCTCCCGCGGGTGACAGTGAAGCGTCGGCTTTTTTATGCACGCGATGTTTTGCAGGCGACGCAGCGGGCGATTCGGCCGGAGTCGGCGACTGAGCTTGCAAAACGAAAATGGTTGCAAGGCCCATTACAGAAGCCAGGGCAAGAAACTTTAGTAATCATAAAAGAGGAGCCTAGGGAAGCGATAGGATTGTCGTCAAGATTTTTCACTTCTCTCGCCCTAATGAGCTGTGTAGCCGCCGTCCACGACAAAGGTTTGACCGACGGCAAAGGAGGCTAGGTCTGAGCATAGGAAGAGGACCATGGCGGCAACCTCTTCCGGCTGGGCGAAGCGCCCTATGGGGGAGTTCGTCAAAAAACGGCGCATTTCAGGATCGTCAAACCAATGTTTCGTCATGGGGGTCGCGACCAGTCCCGGGGCCAGCGCGTTAATTCGAATTCCCTGGCCGGCATATTCGATCGCAGCTGCCTTCGACAAGCCAATGACAGCGTGTTTTGCCGCGACATAGGCGCTGATGCCGCGCTCCGCGATCAATCAGACTTGGCTCCTTACGGTCGCATGCAGTTCAAGAATTTTTTTGCTCACCACAACGAAGAAAAATGCCGTTGAGAGCCCACACATCAGAATACCGGTCAATCCCTCAAGCGGGCCGAACAGTCGCCACTCTTTCGGCAGCACGAGGTCGCCGTAACCGATCGTGGCGTAGGTAACACCGGAAAAATAGAACGACGACTCGGCGTTGGGCAGACAGTTCTGCCACCGGAAAAACAACGCCCACACGGCGATCTCAAGGAGGTGAATGACAATCAGGAACCAAGCGATGCGAACTAGAAGCCATGTAATTGGCCAGAAGCGTGCGTCCGGCCGCACGGTAGAGTGGAACACGTGGCTTAACACCATCCCAAGACCCGCGGCGTGAATGATTACAGTTGTCGCAACCAGGCCCGAGGCCATTAAAAGCTTCGCAATCATCGCTTCGTTAGTTTTCTCATGATTTGTGCGGGGAGCCTTTTTGAAAGTCCTCGACCGTGTCCGAGGCGGAAGTGAAGCGATTCGCTTGTTTAACATGGCCGTCGATTCCCGACGCACGCTCATTGCCTTGTCCCTTCAGAAACAACGTTTCCAGCACGCCTTTGCCCATAACGCGACTAAGCTCCCGGAAGGCGAAAAATGGTATCAATGCCACCGTAATGATCAGGCTTGCTATCACCAAGCCCAGCAGACTTCCGCCGCCAATCTTCGGAATGCTTTCTGCAACCGTCTCGCCTTTGAATAAACCGATGACGATTTCCTCCGCCATATTGAAACAAACGAAGATGACGGCAAACAGGAGAGACTTGTGAAGAATCGGAAAAATAGGCGCGCTCTTTCTAAATCTTGTCCCCACCCGAAGCTCTTCCGCCACCAGCATTATCTTCGCTAAGACAAAGGCATTAATGAATGCGAGACCGAACGGTTTGTAATCGATGTGGTGCTTAGCCAGAACGATCGCTTCGTGATAACTGAAGAGGCCGAACAGTAGCCAAAGATAAAGAAACATCGCCACAAACTCGCGGAAGTTGTGCAACATCCTTTCCTTGAATGTTAGCTTCCGTCCCCGCTTGCCGGCGCCTAGCGTTCGCGGGGCGTCCAAGTTCGGAGGCGAATCGTCGCTCATTTTGGAAAGGCCAGGCCGAAAGGGTTATGTACCGCTCAAACCTTTTCCTCCGGCGCACCCTGAGTCGAAGATTCAACCATTTCGTTTTGAAAATGTTCAATCGCATCGGCCACGGTCGTGAAGCGATTCACACCGCCCAATTTTCCGTCCACTCCTTCATTGCGCAAGCGATCGCGCACGGAGGAGCGCGCTTCCACAGCCTGCACACGGATGCCAGC
The DNA here is from genome assembly GCA_963757675.1 of uncultured Verrucomicrobiae bacterium. Classification (GTDB taxonomy): domain Bacteria; phylum Verrucomicrobiota; class Verrucomicrobiia; order Chthoniobacterales; family UBA10450; genus Udaeobacter. The sequence goes on from CAVWTH010000016.1 coordinate 14,441, forward strand.
CGCGGTGAGTTCATCCGCGAGGCTCCCAAGCATCTGCGCGCTGTGCATGTCCACCCGCGGCGCAGCGGAAAGATCCAGCACAACCAACCTCGGTGGCGTGGTTTCAGCGCGTACCCGATCTACAATTCTGTCGCGCACGTGATCCATGTTGAAATAGATGCAGGCCCGACTCAGGCCGGAAGATCAGTACGCCGGGAATCAGCTCATTGTCCGGATGGCGCTCGTGATCGGAGAACCGTCGCGTGCCGGGGATGCGCCCGAGAACGGCGACGTGCGGTCGCGACGCGCGTCGGATCAACAGCACCAACGAAATGATCGCTCCGATCATCACGCCACGCAGCAAACCCTGACCTAGCACGCCGACGATGGCCGCCATGGCGACGACGAATTCCGTGCGATCACTGCGCCAGAGATGTTTGAGGGCGGAAACCTTGAACAGGCCGGCCACAGCAACCAAAACAACAGCGGCCAGCACCGGCTGAGGTAACGCGGCCAGCAAGTGCGAGAAGAATAGCACCACCACCAGAATGATCCCCGCCGCGAAGGCGCCCGACAGCGGCGTCCGCGCGCCTCCACCTTCGTTAACGAGCGATTGCGACATGCCGCCGCTCACTGGGAAACCGCGACCCAATCCGGCGGCGAGATTGGAAGCGGCGAGCGCGAGGAATTCCTGGTTGGCGTCCAGCCGGCCGCCATGTTTGGCCGTGAACATGCGACCAATCGCAGCCGTCTCCACCGCACCGAGCAGAAAACACGCGAACGCCAGCGGTACCAGTTCGTCCCAATCGGTCCAGTGAATCGCGGGGAGTCCGAAGGCCGGTAGTCCTTGTGGCACTTCGCCCAGTAGCTTCACCCCCCGCGCTTCCAAGCCGAGCCAACCCGAAGCCAGAATGCCGCCCACCACAACGAACAACGCCACGGGTTTGTTCTTGAGGAAAATCTTCCCGAGTATGAGCACCGCCAGCGCCGCGCCTCCAATCGTGAGCGATGTGGGATTGGTTTCGCTCAGGTGCTTCAGGAAGTTGCCGCTGTTCTCCCAGAAATTGCCGTGTGCACCGTGGATGCCGAACAACTTGGGCAACTGCGTACTGGCGAGGAAAAGCGCCACGCCACACTTGAACCCGGTCATCACGCTCTCGGAGATGAAGTTTACGATCGAGCCAGCCTTGACCAGCCAGGCGATGAAGGCGATGAGCGCCACGAGCACGGCCGTCCCCGCCGCGAGCGCACTGAACCGGCTCGTGTCGCCGCCTCGCAATTCCGCCTAACGACGCGCCGACAAGCAGCGAGATGGCGGACGTGACCGTGATGGCCGTGTGCCGTGAACTACAGAAAAGCCAGAAGACCAGCCCGCCAAACAAGCATGCGTAGAGTCCCGCTTGGGGAGGCAGGTTGGCCAGCGACGCGTCGCCCAACCCCGCGGGCAAAAGATAGGCCGCGAGCGTGATGCCGGCGACAACGTCACCCCGCAGCCACGCCTTGTCGTACGTCCGCAACCAGCCAAGGGCAGGCAGCCACCGGGAAACGTCCGGCGACTTCGGCGCAGCGTTGTTCACTTCAGTATTTCTCCGGCACGAACTTCCGTCCCTTCAGCGGGGCTTCGTCGTCGTACGCACCCTTCATCGAGCGCTTCGGCAGCTTAACCTTCTCGCGCGGCACCTTCTTGTAGGGGATGAGGTTCAGGATGTGCGTGAGGCAGTTGAGCCGGGCGCGCTTCTTATCGTCGGAACGCAAAACGTACCACGGTGCGTGCTTGGTGTCCGTCGCCTTGAGCATCAAGTCGCGGGCACGGGAATACTCGTACCATTTGCTGCGCGAGGGCAGATCCATCGGGCTGAGCTTCCACTGGCGGACCGGATCGTCGATGCGCGCCTCGAAGCGGCGCTTCTGCTCCTTGTCGCTCACCTCCAGCCAGATTTTGATGAGCTGGATGCCGCCGTCCACAATGTATTTCTCGATCTCGGGACAGAGTTCAAGAAAGCGGGCGTGCTGTTCCTTCGAGCAAAAGCCCATCACATACTCCACGCCAGCGCGGTTGTACCAACTGCGGTCGAATATCACGATCTCACCCGCTGCCGGGAAATGCGCCACGTAACGCTGAATATACATTTGCGATTTCTCGCGGTCCGACGGCGCAGGCAGCGCCACAAGTCGAAAGACCCGCGGGCTGACCCTCTCCGTGAGCGCCCGGATGGTACCGCCCTTGCCAGCGGCGTCGCGGCCCTCGAAAATGATGATGACGCGCAACCCCTTTTGTTTGACCCAATCCTGGAGATGGCACAACCGGGTTTGAAGCTTGCGAAGTTCCTTCTCGTATTTCTTCGCTTTCATTTTCTCAGGACCGTTTGGTTTTGATTCCTTGCTCATAGGTTGTGGTTGGGAATTTGTGAGCTAGGGATGAGTTTTTGTTTGATCATAGTGGTCGATGTTTTGGTTCTAACCAGATGGACGATACCACCGTTGGCTCGCGTGATTGAGTGCACTAAAGTTATTTCTTCTTCTGCTTACGACGGCGTTCTTTATACCCCACCGCCCACGTCCGGGCGGCTTCCAGCGAATTGCCGCCTTTCTGACGTTCTATCCAAGCTTTGAGTCCCGTTTCATCAACGGGTAGATCGAGCACCCGAGGCCGGCCCATCAATTTGGCGAATGTCTCCATCACTTCCGCCGTCGTGGAGAAGACAATCTCGTCCATGGCTTCCGGCTTGCCCTGGCAGACATAGGCATTGAAGTCCGCCCATTGTCCATCCGGACGGAGCACATACATATGGGTTTTGGGAATTTCGGCGCGCGGCGATACACCCGTTTGAGTCACAAGATAAGGTCCCGATTCGCCACCCGAGCCAAGATTCAAAATCTGCGCGTCTCGATAATTGTTAGTGATTGTTCGCATGAGGAAGGCCTTCTACCTCGGGTCGCTGCACGAGATTCAATGACCTCCCTGGATTATTTCCGTCATGATTTTCCGGCCTCTCGCTTGCAACGGTCCCTTGCCGGTGCCGGGCAAGAACCACATACCTTTGTCTTTGTCGCGGCAATAAACGATGTGAACGCCGTCGCTTGTCACTGCGTAATGAAACGTAGCGCCAGAGTTTTCGGCGATGAATCGGACGAAAGCGTCCCGCCACGGGTCCTCGGCGTACGGGAAGATCTCTTCGCCGATCTTCTTGAGCTCTTCAACGCTGATCGTTCGAACAGATTTCGCGATCGCTTTGCGGCGCTCTTTATCAAGGTTCTCAAGGTTAAATTTTTCGAATGGCATAAGAAGAGTGCGCTTATTTTTCCGGCGCACCAGTTCCCTGGAAATCGCCGCCGAGGGCTAGGTACAGGTTTACGCGTTCGCGCAGGCGGGAAGCGCGGATTTGTGTAAGCTGGACTTTTGCGGCGAGGTTTTCACCGGTGAGACGCAGGATAGTGAACATGTCGATCTGGCCTTGTTCGAGCTGTTGCCTGCCGAATTTGACGGAGTCGGCGCTGCTCGAAACCGCGTCGCCCAGCGCGCCTTCGCGTTTGCGCAAATAGTAATCGCTGGCGAGAGCGTCCTCCACGTCTTCGAACGCGCGCAACGCAGACCCTACGTAGCTTGCGGCCGCAGCTTTTTGCTCAGCGGTACGGAGATCTTGAGCTGCCTGGAGTTCACCACCAAAGAAAATTGGCTGAGTAACTCCGGCGGCGAAACTCCAGACGACCGCATCGAGCACACCGATCGAGTCGAGTTGCGCGGTTCCAAGTCCGCTCCCTGCACTGAGCACGAACCGCGGCAGGCGCGCGGTGCGAGCCTCGTTCACCCGATGGAAGGCGGCGGCGAAGCGTCGCTCGCTCGCGATGAGGTCCGGCCGGCGTTCGAGAAGTTGCGCGGGCAGCCCCGCCGGCACCGCTCTCGGTTGGCCCGGAAAGGAACGTCGCACGTCAAATCTGCCGGCGGGGTAACGGCTAGTGACGACCTCGATCGCGCGGATCGTCTGCGCCCGCGCCTGCTGCGCGGTGTAGAGCGCATCCTCGGCGCCGGCAGTGCGTGACTTGATCTGCGCTACATCGAAGTCGCTCGCGAAGCCTTGCTGCTTCTGCACATCCGTGAGTTTTGAATACTCCTGATAAATGTTCAGCGTCTCCTGCGCATTAGTTTCCTGTTGTGCTGCCTCAATTGTCGTGAAATACGCGCGCGCCACGGCAGCGGCGAGTGATTGCCGGGCAAATTCGTAGTCGGCTTCGAGGGCGGCGCTTTCCGCTTTCGCAGCAGCTTTTTTCGAGCGTATACGTCCCCATACGTCCGCCTCCCATGCGGCACCGGCAGCGATGCCATATACCCAACGTTGTGATGTTTCATCCATGCTGGTGTCGAGGCCGGCGCCACCGGTATTTTCGACACCCGAGTTCCCGAAGGTCGGCGGATTGATGTTGCGACCGATGTCGCCGCTAAGATGCTGCCCCTGTCGCTCACCCAATCCCTTCATCGCGATGCGTGGATAAAGCGATGATGCAGCAATGCGCACGGCGGCGCGTGATGCCTCCACCCGGGCGGCGGCGGCTTTGAGGTCGGGATTCCGCTCCACGGCATCCGCAACGAGCGCGGTCAGCTCAGGATCGCCGAAGGTGCGAATCCAGTCCGGCACGACGTTGCCGCTGCGATGTGGGCCGGCCCACGAGCCTGGGATTTTTGCACGAGCCGATTCAGGCATGATGTCGGCGCCAACGGGCGGCTGTCTAATCGCGCAACTGGCAAGCGTGAGACATGCTACGGCACTTACGAGAACCCGGCCATTCATGTTAGGCAGACCTAGTGGAGCTTGAAAACAAACCAATCGAGTTTCGCGGAAACACGGACGAATACCTTGCGGACGATGTGGATGATCTTGCCGTGTTCGGTATAAATGGCGCCTCCCCCTCCCGCGCCTGCGGCAAGGAAGGTGTCGCGATCTTTGCCCGCGAGAAGCAGCCGCACTGCGATGCGGTGTTCCGGTGCCAATATCGGCTGCGTGTTTGGTAGGTTCCCGCTAATCGGCATCTGACCTTGTGCCGTGGCCCATAGGATTGAGTCCACAGTGCACTTGATGATGCGACCCGGATACGTCGCCATGTAGATTTCCGCTTCGTTTCCAGGCT
>CAVWTH010000017.1:0-18275 GCA_963757675.1 uncultured Verrucomicrobiae bacterium
GCCCTCGCGGAGCGGGTTCGGTTCCGGTTGATCTGCGGCTCGATTCATGAGTGTCCACAGATTACGCAGATTTTTGCAGATTGGATAACACGAATCTGCTGTAGCACCGGCCTGTGATTGCCGATCTAAATGATTTCAGCGCTCGCACAGAGCCGCTACAACTAAAAAGGCAGCGGAAATCTTCCCGTCAGATCGAGCACTTTTTTACGCACATTCTCAAGCGCGTCGGCATCGCTGCGTTTTTCGAGTGCTTCGGCGACGAGGTCGGCGATTTCGAGCATTTCCTCCTCTTTCATGCCCCGTGTCGTGACCGCGGGGGTGCCGACGCGGATGCCGCCGGGCTTGAAAATGGGATAAGTGTCGAAGGGAATGCCGTTTTTGTTCACAGTAATGCCGGCGCGATCAAGCACTTCCTGGGCTTCTTTGCCATTGATTTCCTTCGGACGAAGATCGACCAGCATCAGATGGTTGTCCGTTCCGCCTGAAACGATCCGGTAGCCGTGCTTGGCCAAACCAGCCGCGAGGGCTTTGGCGTTGAGGACCACCTGCCGTTGGTATTCACGGAATTGCGGCTGCAGCGCTTCGTGAAAACAAACGGCCTTCGCGGCGATCACGTGCATGAGCGGCCCACCTTGCACGCCCGGAAAAACAGTAGCGTCGATCTGTTTTGCGAATTCGTTTTTGCACATAACAATGCCACCGCGTGGACCACGCAGACTCTTGTGCGTCGTGGTCGTGACAAATTGCGCGTGGGGTATCGGACTGGGATGCTCGCCACCTGCGACCAGCCCTGCGATGTGGGCCATGTCGATGAACAAAAGAGCGCCTACTGAATCAGCGATTTGGCGCAGCCGTGGAAAATCGATGATGCGTGAATAAGCCGACGCGCCTGCTGTGATCATTGCCGGCCGTATTTCCTCGGCTTGTTTCTGCAACGCGTCGTAATCGATCTGCTCCGTTTTCTCGCTGACGCCGTACTGCGAGACGGTGTAAAACTTACCGGAGAAATTCGCGGGATGACCGTGCGTCAAATGGCCGCCGTGAGCGAGGTTCATAGCGAGGATTTTGTCGCCCGGTTTTAACATCGCGAAATAGACGGCCATATTCGCCTGCGCGCCGCTGTGTGGCTGAACGTTGACGTGCTCACAGCCGAATAACCGTTTCGCACGATCAATGGCCAGTTGCTCGGCAATATCAACATTTTCGCAGCCGCCATACCAGCGTCTGCGCGGATAGCCCTCGGCGTATTTGTTCGTGAGAACGCTGCCTTGCGCTTCCATGACCGCGCGACTCGTGAAGTTTTCCGACGCAATCAACTCGATGTTTTCCCGTTGGCGTTTTTCTTCGGCCGCGATTGCATTGAAAATTTCCGGATCCACTGTGCGCAACGCTTCGCCGTAACACGGCGCCGGGTTCGAAAGGATCGATTCGGGTTTAAAGTGGCGAGAAACATCGTCCATGGAACTAGACGATAGCTCCGGCGAGCGGATCGCACCAGGCCGGACCAGTTGGCCCTGTTCCATAAACGCGAGCACACCTGGCAGGGCATTTTTGATAGTGCGAGCGCACTCCTCGTAGACCTCTCGACCGAGGCCGATTGGGTCGGGCACATCGCGCCACACCGTCGTGCCAGGGTCCTCAAACTCACGCAGTAAGAACGTTTTTTCCGCAGTGTGAGGAAACACTGTTTGGATGGTTTCTAGATGCGTGCCGGTCATGGCAAAAATATGCGTGGCCTGATCAACCAAGGCTGGTGTCAAGGGCTGGCTACGGATACCAGTGATGTCAGTGCCTTCCTCTGCGCACACTTGGACCGCGTAGAGGCTTGGGGGCTGGCCCGAAACGGCGTGCACACCAGCGGAAGCCACCTCGATGTCTTTCCGGTTCCCAATCATTCGGCGAAATAACCCTTCTGCGATTGGGCTGCGACAAATGTTTCCTGTGCAGACGAAGAGGACGCTTTTCACGGTTCGGAACGCGCAGCGAGCGCGTTGCCCAAACCTAAAAGCGAACCTTACCAAGTCAATTTCCGACGATCGAAGGAGCGTCCTTTTCTGGCGATTTCTGCCCGCGCTATCTGGAAGCCCAAACATCCGCTGAGACCGCGGACAGTACCCGATCGCGCATAATTGACGCTTCTCGGCAGCGCACATTGCAGTTATTGTGAGCGCCGTTGCATCGGTCTTCCGCAAATGAACGTTGAGACGCTGCGCCATGTGCCTTTGTTTGAGTCGCTCGATAACGACGCGGCACACGAACTCTGCGAACTCCTCGAAAGCGTTGATTGCAAATCCGGCGCGCTTCTATTCCGCGCCGGTGACGAAGGCGACGCAATGTATCTGATTGAACAGGGGAAGATTCGCATCTGTGTGCGAGCCAAGGACGGACATGAAGTAACGCTGACTGAATTGGCACGCGGCGATTTCTTTGGCGAAATGGTGTTGTTCGACGGTCAGCGGCGCTCAGCAGATGCCGTTGTTGCGGAGGACGCACGGCTGGCTGTGCTTTCGCGCGAACACTTTCTGTCGTTTGTCCGTCGTAATCCAAATGTCGCTCTTGAGATGCTCACGGCGCTTACCAACCGGTTGCGACACACCGATGAGTTGTTGCGCCACAGTGCTACGCGGAATGTCAATGTCGAGGAAGCAGCGCAATTGACAGTTGCCGATCGCGCGGCAGACCTCATTGCCGAATTTGGCGGCAGTTGGAAATTCATTCTTGCTGCTGTGGTTTTCGTCAACGTTTGGGTATGGATAAACATGTGGTTGGCGTGGATTGGCAAAATCAACTTCGATCCATATCCGTTCTTATTGCTGAGTACTGCGATTAATGTGCTTTCCATCTTGCAGGCGCCGATCATTATAATGTCGCAAAACCGGCAGGCACACAAAGACCGGTTGCGCGCGGAAATCGACTACCAGATCAATCTGAAGAACGAGCTCGCATTGAATGAAATTCTTGAACGCCTGAAGACACTTGAGCGCAATTACCGCGAGCAGGAATTGGGCGAATCCGATGTTAGAAAAGTCGAATAATCCGGGTCGCCCAACCGTGCATCATCTCTTGGCGAGCTTGCCGCATTGAGAGCGCCGATTATCGTAGTCTTCTCAATCTCCTATGAAGAAGCTTGCAGCCACAACGCTTTTGATTTCGACGCTCCTTTCATTGCTGGGCTGTGCCTCTTCGGGGCCGAGCCCTGAACAGCAGGTGCGCGACGCGGACCAGCAAAAGGAAGCTGAACGCCAGCAGGCGGAGTTCCGCAAGAGCTTGCCTCCGGTGAAAAATCCCGGGCAGGGATGGTAGGACGAGCCGCTGATTCGTCAACCGTCGAAGGCATTAGACATTCGAACTTCGTCGTTGAAAGTCCGCAATGCGCTCGTGCTGGAAGCGAATCCGGTATCGGCTGGAGTGGCTGGGGCTTCTTGTTGCCACAAAAGTGATACCGCTGTGTTCGCGGCAGGCTTGCCATCGCCTTGCATGTGCAGCCGGGGCGCTGCTCAGTTTTTTTGATCGGCCTCGCTACGAAGTCGCGCTGAGCAATCTCGAGGTTGCATTTGGTAATACGTTCTCGCTCGAGGAGCGCCGAAGAATTGTACGCGAGTCATTTCAACATTTCGCGCGGACCATGGTCGACCTTCTGTGGAGCCCGCGGCTGACACCGGAGAATTTTTCTCAATACATCGAATGGGAAAACTTCGAGGAAACGGCGCGTGAAACAGGACCGGAGCGAAGCGTGATGATCGCCTGCTATCACTACAGCAACTTTGAATGGCTTAGTTTCGCCTGTGGCTTTCTCGATCTGAAAGGCACAATCATTTCGCAGGAATTTAAGAACTCGTTGCTGGATCCACTTTTCAAAAAATTGCGGGAGCAATCCGGACATGCGCTGATTCCACGGGAGCGTGGGATCATGCGGCTTTACAAAGTACCTTCGGAGAAAGGGCCGCACCGCGCTTCTCGTTGACCTCACGGTGCCCCCGACGCAAGGTGCCGTGGCGATCGATTGTTTTGGATTAAAGACAAGCGTCACTTCTGCGCATGCATGGCTGCACGAACAAACCGGGGTACCGATTGTTCCCGCACACTGCGAGCCGCTACCGGACGGAAGGTACCGGCTCATATTCCATCCGAAGATCGGATACACCGCTCAGATGACTCATCAGCAAATTGCGCAGGCCTGCTGGAATTCATTCGAGCCTTACGTTCGAAAAAATCCGGCACCATGGCTCTGGATGTACAAACATTGGCGTTACCGTCCCGGAAATACCGACCGGCCTTATCCGTTTTACGCCAATTTCTACCTGCCGTTTGAAGACATACTTCAAGGTGGCAAAACCGGGATGAATGACCCAACAAAGTTGTAGAGGCGTTGTCCGTGGCGAATGCCTCTAATTTCCCCCTGTGGTTCGTCGACTCTCATGTGCTCTTTGAGAAGTTCATTGAGCAACATCGCGTTGATCGAGTCGAAGCCTGAAGTTTCACGTTTTCCCTGCGGATTGTAATCCTTCGACAGCCTCAGCAAGGAAAATCGTGATGCTGAACGGTTCGACGCTGGAACGCGCGGTTCATCCAAACTAATTAATTCTTGTTTGTCAGTATTGACCTGTCCGGTCGTCGCGTTATGAAAGCCAGATTCGTGTTTGCTCCAATTAATTGAATCTGCCGTGGAAGCGATTCGCCTTTTTACGCTGCTCGATCGCAATCAACGCAACACGTTTGTCGCCTGTTTTCTCGGCTGGGCACTGGATGCATTCGACTTTTTTTTACTAACATTTGTGATCGTGCCAATGGCACACGACTTCGGCACGACCGTCGCCGATCTCAGCTACGCGATTACCATCACTTTGGCGATGCGTCCGGTGGGCGCGTTCATATTCGGGTTGCTCGGCGATCGCTTTGGGCGGCGCATCCCGCTCATGATCGACATCATTTTTTATTCGGTGATGGAGCTCCTGACGGCGTTTTCTCCGAATTACACAATGCTACTGGTATTTCGCGCGCTTTACGGGATCGGCATGGGCGGCGAATGGGGACTCGGCGCCTCGCTCGCCATGGAAACGCTGCCGACGCAAGCACGCGGATTGTTCTCCGGAATTTTGCAGCAGGGCTACGCGTTCGGTTATCTGCTCGCGGCGGTTGTGTATTGGATCGTTTTTCCGTTCTTCGGATGGCGGGGTCTCTTTATCGCGGGCGCGCTGCCGGCTGTTCTTGTTTTCTTTATTCGGGCGCGCGTACCTGAATCGCCAGTCTGGCTGCGCCAGCAGCACGCAATGAGTGACTTTTGGAGCCAGCTCCTGATTGTGCTGAAGCGCCACTGGGCGCTGTTTCTTTATGTCGTTTTGCTCATGACGGCGTTCAACGCCATGTCGCATGGCACCCAGGACATGTATCAAACATTTCTCGGCGAACAACGCCACTATGGTGTCACACAAAAAGCGGCGACGGGGATCATTTACGCCTTTGGCGCAATCTGCGGTGGAACAATCGTCGGTCATCTCTCGCAAAAATGGGGTCGGCGTCGCGCGATCATTGTTTGCGTTGCATTTGGAATCGTGCTGATTCCATTGTGGGTGTTCTCGCTAGGATACGTGCTTCTGGTGATCGGCGGATTCGCGATGCAGTTCATGGTGCAAGGCGCGTGGGGAATTGTGCCGGTGCACCTCAATGAGCTGTCGCCCGATGCTGTGCGCGGAACTTTCCCGGGTTTTGCCTATCAACTGGGGAACCTGTTAGCCGCGAATACAGCCGTGGTGGAGGCCCAGTTGGCCAATCATTTTCGCGATGTAAACGGACATCCCGACTACGCGAAGGCGCTCGGTCTTTTCGCCCTCGTCATCTTTTTAATGCTGATTCTACTCGCTGCGGTCGGCCCCGAAAAACGCGGTAAGGAATTTTAAGATCGGCGTTGCCGCGTTAAGGCGTCGAGGCGGAGCGTTCAATCGCGAGAACCCGCCAACGGCGTTGAAAACGTCGCCGCGGGCCATCTTGAGCGAAGCGCGGCGAAGTCGAAGGATTGCGTGACTCTCGTGGGACAACGCAACTCGGATCCTCGGCTTTGATCGGGATGTCGTAGTCTCAGCGCTTTAACGCAGCGAGCTGAGGTGAAGTGCGATAAGCTCCGGGCCCGTAACGCGCTTCGACGATTGCTTCGGCAATTCTATCGGCGAGTAATTCGCGATATTCGGAGTCACGCGCCTGGTTGCCTTCAGAGCGATTGCTTAGATAGCCGCATTCCACCAGCACCGCCGGACAGTTGGCGAGCCGGAGAACTCGAAAATTTGCGGTGTGAATTCCGCCATTTGCGGAATTCGGGATGGTCATCAGTTTTTGCTGGATCCGGTTAGCCAAATCCACCGACGCCCCGGAATGATAGTAAGTCTCGAATCCGCGAGTCTTCCGTCGCCGCGAATCGTTAAAATGTATGCTGACAAAGATTGCATTCTTCTGCGCATTCTCCGCAGCCACGCGGTCATTGAGAGGAATGAACACATCCGAGTCGCGGATCATCGCGGTCTTTAGCTGCGACCCGCGCAGCTTGCCCTGGAGACGCCGGGCGACATCAAGCGTAACCATCTTTTCCGGTGGGCCGTAGCGACGATATGCGCCGCTGTCCTTCCCGCCATGCCCGGCATCTACCACCACTGTATTAAAAGTTTTGGTCGTGTTCTTGACAGAGGAAGTTTGAACCGTGCTGCACCCAGCGAACAAAGCAACAAATGCGATTACGACGATGTAACTGATCAGACGCGGCATTCTGATGTAATAGCAAAAAACCGGCGCTCTACCAAACAATTTTCCGTCAAACTCGAACAGATGGACCTGAATTGTGTCAACGATTCGCATATTTTCGGTATTGCGTATAAAATGCGCTTGTGTTTTGCGCCACTGCGCTTAATCCGTTAGCACTCCTATGATGATCCGATTCGCAATCCTTCCATTACTGTTGGCACTAAACTTTTCGATGTGCAAAAAGCACGAAACCGTTGCCGAAAAGTCGCAACCTGCGAGTGGCACAACCCCCGCCACGGCTGCTGTGGCGCCCGCCGCGCCAGTGGCAGCGCCATCCTCGAAAATCAATAAGCCAGTCGTCGATCAAACGGCTCAGGTCATTATTTTTTGTTACCATCGCCTCGTCGACAAGGTCCGTTATCCCGGAACTGAGATCACACCCGCTGCATTTGAAGCGCAGATGAAAGAATTGAAGGACAAGGGCATTACCGTCATTTCGATGCAGGATTTGCTCGCGTGGAAGCGGGGCGAAAAGAACATACCGCCGCGCTGCGCTGTGATTACGTTCGATGACGGCTGGAAAACGCAATATGAAGTCGCCTGGCCGATCCTGAAAAAATTCGGCTATCCAGTCACGTTGTTCATTTACACGGAAGGAGTGCGCGGCGGTACATTAGGCGGCGGGGAAGCGATCACGTGGGAACAGCTCGCCGATATGCGTGACAATGGTGTGGATATTCAGGCCCACTCAGCAACGCATCAGGATTTGCGCGAAGGGCACACGGTCATGGTCATTGAGCCCGGCGGCAAACGGACCAAAAAGAAACTGACTGGGGCCGACTATGAAAAATGGGTGCAAAACGAAGTCGTCGGTTGCAAGGAACTGCTCGAACAGCGGCTCGGGATTAAGGTGAATTGTTATGCGGTGCCGTTCGGAAATTACAACGAGCATGTCAAAGAACTTGCACGAAATGCCGGTTACGAAGCGATGTTTACCGTGTATGGCCAGCCAATCACTTTCACTTCTCCGATGGATTCGATCGGCCGCTACGCCATTGAAGCAAACAAACCGAAGGTTTTTGCAGACGCGGTGAGTATGATCGGCGCATCCACCGGAGGAGGGACAGCAGTCGCTGAAGTCGGTCCGAAAGATCTGAATACGCAACCGGCAGACGGCGAGACAGTGCGCACGGCATTGCCGCTTATTAAAGCGAATCTAAGCAGCATAGGTCAGATCGAACCCGGCAGTGTGCAAATGCGGGTGAGTGGACTTGGCCTGGTCCCAGCCAAATACGATGCTAAAACAGGCATCGTCTCATATCAGGTTCCGCAAAAGCTGCGTGACAAATCGTGCACCGTAATTGTCAGTGTAAAGTCTGGGCAGAAGAAGATCGAAACTCATTGGACTTTCGGAATCGAAGAAGGCGCGACTGTAGGTGCAGCATCGCGCGGGCCGGCGGCAAAAAGATAGTTGCGCGACGAGATGGTAGAACGTGTTGTCCTCAACACGTTGATAATGCGCCTTCAACGCGAAGTATGAGATCGTCTTCGGAGAAGCCGATCCACCTCATGCAGAGTCATGTTTCCACAACTTAGCGACAAACTTCAGGAGATTTTCAAAGAACTCCGTGGGCACGGCGTTATCACCGAGGCAAACATCGACGCTGCATTGCGCCACGTGCGTTTGGCACTGCTTGAAGCGGACGTCGATTTCCAGGTCGCGAAAAAGTTCATCGCCTGCGTAAAAGAGAAGGCACTCGGCGAAGCTGTGCTTCGTAGCATTACGCCGGGTCAGCAAATCGTAAAAGTTTTTCACGACGAATTGACCGCGCTGCTCGGCGGCGATGCAGAGCCGCTCCGCATCGAGCATAATATGCGGATTTTGATTGTCGGCCTCAACGGCTCCGGCAAAACAACTTCGGCGGCGAAGCTGGCACTGCTGCTAAAGAAGCAAGGTCGAATGCCCCAGCTAGTCGCTTGCGATTTGCAACGGCCGGCGGCTATTGAACAGCTCGCGACTCTTGGAAGAGAGATCGACGTCCCGGTTCATGTTCCCGAGCCGGGCGAGAAAAATGTCCAACGTGTCGCCGCAGCGGCCATAGGCAGGGCAGGAACGAGCGAGGCCGGGAGTGTGCAGATCTTCGATACGTCGGGGCGCCAGGAAATCGATGAGGCTCTGATGAATGAGCTCAAGGAGCTGAAAGAATTTTTGCAGCCACAAGAGATCCTACTTGTCGTAGATGCTGCAACCGGGCAGCAGGCGGTCAGTGTCGCGAGCGGATTTGACGCTGCCTTGTCAATTACAGGAATTATTCTAACAAAGATGGATGGCGACGCTCGCGGTGGCGCCGCTTTGTCGATGCGCGAGGTCACGCACCGTCCGATCAAATTCGCGGGCACGGGTGAAAAGCTCGATCAGTTTGAACTTTTGATTCCTGAGCGGCTCGCCGGACGGATTCTCGGAATGGGCGACGTTATCGGTCTCGTCGAGAAAGCCGCAGACGCCGTCGAAGCCGAAGACGCAGCCCGACTCGAGCGCAAATTGCGCACCGCTTCATTCGATTTCAACGACTTCCTGGGGCAGTTCAAGATGATGCGCCGCATGGGCCCGCTGGAGAATATTCTTGGCATGTTACCGGGTATGGGTAATGTGCAAGGCCTTTCCATTGACGAGAAGCAGCTTAAGCGCACGGAAGCGATCGTGCTTTCGATGACAAAGGAAGAGCGAACGCGGCCCGACATTCTGAATGCGCGGCGGCGTCAACGCATCGCGCGCGGCAGCGGTTCCACCGTCACGGAGGTAAATGACTTGCTGCGGCGCTTCGATCAGATGCGGAAACTGATGAAGAACACGGGCAAAATGAAAAAAATGTTAAAAGGGTTACAACAGTTACATCGTTAAGAGTCGGGTTGCCGCCCCTTGACTTTCTTACCCTTTTTAACTCTGTAACTATGTAAGTTTTTCAACTTTTTAAAAACCATGGCAGTTTCAATTAGATTACGCAGAGAAGGCGCGAAGAACCGGCCCTACTACAGAATAGTGGTGACCGATAGCCGCAGCCCACGCGACGGGAAATTCATCGAAATCATTGGTACATACGATCCCAAGCAAACCGGTCAGAACAGCTCGTTCAATGTAGAACGCGCCGATTACTGGATCAGCAGGGGCGCTCAACCGTCGGACACTGTGCGCAGCTTGCTTAAGAAGCAAAAGAAGATGCGTCCAGCGGAGCCAGCATCCCAGGCCGTGGAAGTGAGGTCAGAACCGAGTGAAACGGCTGTGTCGCAATCTGCCGAAGACACCTCAAGCTAACGTCGGCTCTCTGGAGATGTAACGTGCGTCGTCCTCGGCGCACCCTCGCTTCCACCTGTAGCCTAATCCGCTGAGGACAGCGGACACTACAGCACCGTTTGTCAGCTGATAAGATTGCTGTTTATCCGTTTCCATTCGTGGCTAATCTTAACGGATGCGGGAGTTTCTCGAGTTCGTCCTTCGCCAACTGATCGAATTTCCTGATGACATGGTGCTTACGGAAATCCCGAGCGGCAGAACCGTGATCTTTAAATTGCAGCTTCGACGCGGAGATGTGGGTCGGGTGATTGGACGGTCCGGTCAAACCATTCACGCGATTCGCGCCCTATTGGCCAGTTCTGCCGCGCGTCACGGCCAGCGCGCGATGCTTGAAATCATCGAGTAGCATTCAACGGTTCGGCAGCGGCGCTCGGTGAGCGCCGAGCTTTGGATTTCGGCGGTCGCAGACCGCCGGTACACTCTCAGCGTTGGACGTTCGATGTTCGACGTTCGATGTTCGTCCGGAATGAGAATCGACATCGTCACATTGTTTCCTGAAATCTGCCGCGCTCCATTGAGCGAAAGCATGATGAAGCGCGCGCAGGAGAAAGGCATCATTGACCTGCACATTCATAGTTTGCGCGATTGGACGACCGACAAGCACCACGTGGTCGATGATGCGCCATTCGGTGGAGGGCAGGGGATGGTGATGAAACCGGAGCCGCTTTTTGCGGCGGTGGAAGATCTGAAACATCGAACATCGAACATCGAACTTCGAACATCGAAGGTAATTCTGATGTCGCCTGCAGGAGGGCGGTTCGATCAGGCACTCGCGAACGAGTTTTCACACGAACCACATCTCATCATCATTTCCGGTCATTATGAAGGAGTCGATCACCGCGTGATCGAACATTTGATCGATCACGAGGTTTCGATCGGCGATTATGTGCTCACCAACGGCGCAATCGCTGCGGTTGTCCTTGTTGATGCAATTGTGCGCTTGCTGCCAGGAACGCTCGGTCATGAACAATCGGCTGCCGATGACAGCTTCAGTAACGGGCTCTTGGAAACGCCGCGGTACACGCGCCCTGCCGAGTTTCGCGGCTGGAAAGTTCCCGAGGTTTTGCTTTCGGGAAATCACACCGAAATCGCCGGATGGCGTAAGGAGCAGGCAATCAAGCGCACACGCGAAAATCGCCCGGATTTGTTGAGCTAGGGACATCGTTGCTCCGATGTCCGAATGCCGCAGCACCACGTCCCTACCTGACGCGGCCCAACACGACGCACGCATTGATTCCGCCGAAGCCGAACGAATTGCTCATCACGTAATTTAACTCAGCGGACCGTCCATGATTTGGCACAACGTCGAGATCGCATGCCGGGTCAGGATTTTGGTAATTGATCGTGGGCGGGACCCATTGCCGATCCAAAGCGAGTGCACAAAGCGCTGCCTCGATTGCGCCCGTCGCACCGAGCGGATGCGCGTAATAACCCTTTGTGCCGGTCACCGGAATTCGTCGCGCGTGCTCGCCAAAGACTTGCTTGATCGACGCCGTTTCGGCGCTGTCGTTGAGCTGAGTCGAGCTGGCGTGCGCATTGATGTAATCGATTTGCTCAGGCGCGAGTTCCGCGTCTGCGAGCGCTTCGCGCATGGCGCGAATGGATGATTCGCCGCTCGGAAGCGGCGTGGTCATGTGGAAAGCGTCGTTGTTTATGCTGTAACCGAGCACTTCCGCGTAAATGTGCGCGCCGCGGGCCCGCGCGTGCTCGAGTTCCTCGATGACGACCGAAGCGCCACCTTCGCCCATGACAAATCCATCGCGCAACGCATCGAATGGGCGACAAGCCGAAGCCGGGTCACCCGCCCATCTGCTCATAGTTTTTATAATGTCGAACGCGCCAACGGTAATGGCCGTCAAAGGCGCTTCCGCTCCACCCGCTACAACAACGTCTGCAAAATCGTCGCGAATATAACGCAGCGCTTCGCCAACAGAGACTGTGCCACTGGCGCAACTATTTGAATTTGTCGTGCCGGCGCCGCGAAAGCCGAATTCTATTGCAATATTCGAATGGGCCGAACCACCGAAGACTTGCACGGCAAGCGTAGGTTGGACGCCGCGGGCGCCCTTCTTTAAATACCTGATGTATTGCTCCTCAGCTTTGCAGACGCCGCCCAGCGCGGTGCCGAAACTGACACCGACGCGGTCTTGCGGCCTTTCGCGCGAATACTCGATCCGCGCATCCTCCAGGGCGAGCTTTGCAGATACGACCGCGAACTGCGCGTAGCGATCCAGCCTTTTCAAGCGGTGCGGTGAAAAATGTTCTTCCGCGTTCCAATCGCGAATCTCCCCCGCGCAACGCACACGGAACACGCTCGGATCGAAACTGGTGATGCTCTGAATGCCGCTTCTTTCCGCCAGAATTGCATTCCAAAAATTCTCAACACCTGTGCCGATGCATGTGATCGGGCCAATACCGGTAACGACCGTGCGCCTTCGGGCGTGCCGCGCCACAGCTTTTAGTGAAGGCGCGCTCATGCCGTCACCTTGTCTGTCCTTGATTCCACGTAAGCTTTCATGCAGCGCAATGTCTTATTGGCGACGGGATGGATAAAAAAATCGCCAATGATCGGATCGACAATTGGTGCGAGCACGAGAATCCGAAATCGCAAATCGTGGGAGATCGTCACCAGCACGCCGTCGGGCGTATCGGAAAACGTCCAGACCACCTGCATCCCTTTCGTCAATGCCTTTAGATGAAGAAAACGAATTTCGACCTGTTCGCGGTCGATGATTTGCTCGGAGGTCCATGAGATCGGAATCCCGGAACGCCGCGCAGCCATCACCACGATGTTGCGATCAGGCCCATGCTCCAGAAAACGAATGTATCGATAATGCGGGAGGATTTTCGGCCATAGCTCCAGGTTCGCTGCCGTCTCAAAGATCGCCATCTTCGGTGCGTGCATGAGAATGGAATTGGTCTTGTGCATTGGCCTGCGGTTCTCGACGAAATTCAAACCGCGCCGCTTACCGATACTGCGCGATTTCTAACAACACACAATCCTTCCTCGAAAACCATCGAGGGGAAAGAGGAAAATGATCATTTGATAGCGGACGCCCCATTACAAGCCTAACAATCTGCGTATCCCAACCTCGAACGGCCCTACGCTTAAAACGAATGACCTGGATGGCGGGCAATCTAGAATACAGCGATCCTTTTGAAGTTCTCGATGGCTGACTTCCGAACGGCCACTGATTAGAGCGTTTTGGAGCTTCCCGTTTTCGCTAGAACCATTTCCTGTCAGATGAATCATTGTTTTATGCCCGGACGATCGCTGCGTTTCATATTGCGCGCCCGGTGAGAAAGGTTACGCGCTTGTTATCGCGGGAGAGCCGTGGTGCAACGGCCAATCAGAGATATATGTGGAGCCTACGGGATTCGAACCCGTGACCTCCTCAATGCCATTGAGGCGCTCTACCAACTGAGCTAAGACCCCGGCGAAGGAATTTAGATTGTAGATTTCAGATTGCATATTGCAACCTCTCCTGTACGCGGAGAACTCGTTTGCCTCAGGCAATGTTTTCAACGAAAGGTTGCAACCAAGCAGTATTCGTAATGTTCAATTGGCGGAGCCGTTTATGAAACAAATCCAAATTTTAATGCTCTGTTTGATCGCAGCGGTTCTGCCAGGTATCCACAGTGCATGCGGGCAAGTCGTCAACGCAACCATGCAAAACGTATCTCCGCGCGTGGTGACGACCCGCAGCGCACCAGCAGCCAAGCCGATCGCGCACACACCACTTGCACCGCGTGTCGCTCCCAGGCCTGCGATTACCAACCCTCGTATCGTCAATTCGTTCGCGCCTCGGATCGTCGCACAGCCGGCAATTGTTCCGCAGCGTACTTATTCGCCGCCTGTGCGGCCTTCGAATCCTAATTTAGCCGTGGTAAACACGCAGCGCGGTGTACCAGGGCAACAAACGATCACACTTGATCCAGCGACACGCCAAACTGAGTTGCGCACGTTGGCGGCAATGCATCAACGACGCGGCGTTGTTACCCGCAAAGGAAACATTCTGGATCCAGCGACGCATGGAAATGAAGTGCGCACCTTGCAGACAATGCATCAGCAGCGTGGCTTTGTGGCCGAGCACGCGAAGACGCTGGATTCAGCGACACGTGAAACTGAATCACGCACTCTGCAGAAGATGCGTGAACACCGCGGATTTGAGACTGACAATCAGACCCTGGCGACGATAAATCCTCAACGCCATGTCACAAATCGTGATCCAGAGGCGGGACCTCAGCGGGAGCGTGAATTACCAAAAGACGCGTCAGACAAGAAGTCGCGCCACAAGAAGGATCACGTCAGTTATGACGATGCGTTTCGCCGTCACTGGCCCGAATTCCATGACCGAAATTGGTGGCACGATCATTGTGACACGATCGTTTTCGTTACCACCGGATATTATTTTCTGGACGGAAGCTACTGGTATCCAGCCTATGGCTACGATCCTTTGCAGAATTACTACGATTACGATGGGCCGATCTACACCTACAGTAATTTGCTCCCGGACGAAGTAATCGCGAACGTCCAGACCGCCTTGCAAGATGCAGGCTACTATTTTGGAGCAATAACAGGCTCGCTGAGCGTTGACACGCGAGCGGCCATCGCAAACTTCCAGCGCGATTATGGATTGCAGATTACGGGAGCAATCGACGAACCAACAGTCGAGGCGCTGGGGTTGTACGACGCTGGCGGTGCAAATGATTTTCCAACGGACGAAGGTTACTAATTCGAGGCTGCCCTGTAGCGGACGTAAGGCACTCCGGGTTGATCAAGGGTCGGACGCTAACGGGCATTGCCGCGATCGAATGTTTCGCGCCACGCTCCGACGCCTCACCAACTGTGGCTGACGTTTTGATTGCGTCGGCAGAGGTCGTATTCTCCGCGACCAGGTTTTTCGCTGCACGTGTTTGAATCCGATTGCGCTGCGCAGCGCATCAATAAAGATAAGTATGCGCACATTCATTAGCTTCGTCGTCGCGTTCGCTGCAATCGCGCAGGTTTCAGCCGAGCAACGTAGTGACGCGATTCTGATCCAAGGCAACCCGGCCGGCACTCAGACGGTCAAGACTGACCCTGCGGGAATCACTCATGTCGAATATTCCTACAACGACCGTGGCCGTGGCGATCACATTACCGCAACCTGGACGCTCGATGCTGCTGGAGTGCCAACCAAATACGACGCGCACGGCAACGATTACATGAAAGCGGCAGTCGGGGAACAATTCGAAATCAAGGACGGAAAGGCGAATTGGAAAAATCGCTCCGAAAAGGGAGAAAAGGTAATCCGTGGCGAGGCGTTTTATGTTCCGGCGAATCCGCCGCCAGAATTTCTCGGTGTGCTGACGCGTGCTTTGCTCAAGGCGCCTGGCCACAAGCTGCCACTGCTGCCTGCCGGCGAGGCGAGTATCGAAGAAACAGGCAAACTCGCCGTCAAGGGCGCATCCGGCCAAGGCGACCTGATTCAGTATCGCATTACTGGCCTTGGCTTCACGCCACAGGCGATCTGGCTCGACCACAACGGCGATACAGCGGCATCGGTATCAAGTTGGTTCTCGGTTGTCCCGGCTCAGTACGAACCGGCGGTCCCGCAGTTGCAAGAAGCGCAACAAGCGGTTGACGAAGCCTGGTCTGCACGTCTGGCGCATGATCTTGCGCACGTTCCGAAAGGCGATCTCGTGATCCGCAACGCACGTCTGTTCGATCCGTGCGATCTTAGTGTCACCCCGGGAATGAGTGTGCTCGTGCGCGGTGATCGCATCGTGCGCGTGGCCCCCAACGGCGACATAAAACCATCCGCGGATGCCGAGATCATCGATGCGCGCGGCCGCTTCCTGATGCCAGGATTATGGGATAACCACCAACATTTTAGTGACATCGATGGCCCGCTTGATCTCGCGAACGGTGTGACGAGCGCGCGCGACATGGCTAACGACACGGATACTTTCCTGAAACGCGTCGCGCGTTTCGACAATGGCACCGAACTAGGGCCGCGCGTGCTGAAAGCCGGCATCATCGACGGCACCGGAGAGTTCGCCGGGCCCACCAAGATGCGTGTCGACACAGCCGGGCAGGCGATTCAGGACGTCGATTGGTATGCCGACCACGGGTACGTGCAGATCAAGATCTATTCCTCCGTCAAACCCGAGTTGGTTCCAATCATCGCCGATCGTGCCCACGCGCGCGGGTTACGCGTAAGCGGTCACGTGCCGGCCTTCATGTCAGGCCGGCAATTCGTCGAAGGTGGCGCCGATGAAATCCAGCACCTTAATTTCATCGAACTCAATTTCCTGTTTCCGGAGGTCAAAGAAACGCGCAACCGCGACCGCTTCATCAAAGTCGCCGAGCACGCGCGCGAATTTACGCCGGACAAACCGGAAGTGCGCGAGTTCATCGCGTTCCTCAAGCAACATCACACCGTGCTTGATCCGACGATGGGTATCTTTGAGGCGCTGTTTTGCGGTGATCCGACAGTGATCACGCCCGGGCTCGAGGAGATCGCGCCGCGTTTCCCGCCACAGATCCGGCGCCAACTATTGAGCGGCGCGCTCGAAGTTCCGAAGGGCAAAGAGGCCGCCTATCACGAAGCGTTCCCAGCGATGCTGCGCTTGCTGAAAGCCCTCTATGACGCTGGGATTACGATTATTCCGGGTACCGACAGCCTGGCCGGCTACATGCTGCATCATGAACTTGAGCTTTATGTTCGAGCGGGTATTGCGCCAGCTGAAGTCTTGCGCATGGCGACCTTAACCCCGGCGCTCGTGATGGGCGTAAACAAAGATCAAGGCGTAATTGCTCCGGGTAAACTCGCCGACATGATTCTCATCGATGGGGATCCGACGCAGAACATTCGTGACATCAATAAGATCACGACTGTGATTAAGGGGGGCAAGGTTTATGACCCGATAGCGATCGAGAAGGCGTTGGGCATCGCGCCGCGTCCAACTACACGGTAGGACAATTTAGCCGAAAACTTCTCTGGCTTTGCGCTCGTCGACGTTTTCAGTCCCGGCTTCGGTCGTTTGTAGTTGATTCTCCGAGCGGCGTCCGAATTCACGCCGACCGATCGCGTCTCTTACGAGGGCACGACCACGAAATCGGGGAAGCGTTTCTTCAAGCCCTTGTCGAACGACGCCAGGGCGGTGCATCCCTCTGACTGCGCGCGGCCCAGGATGAGGGCGTCGGCAAAGTCGCCGCCTCCCGCGAGGTGCCTGACCGCGTGACGGAGGCGCATCGCATCCTCGAAGACGAGGTCGGCCCGGTTGAGAAGCGCTTCGAGGGCGAAGACCAACTCCTCACGGCTGAACTCATAAATGCCCTCGAGCACCCAGACGAGCTCGGCCAGTGTCACGTCGCTGATGAAGAAATTCGTCGACTGGTCCGCAAGCAACCGGAGGACGGCGCGCTCCTGCGCCCGGTCGTCGCCGGCGATGAGGCGGACAAGAAAATTGGTGTCGAGAGCGATCATGCGCGGCGTGGCGAGGCTCCCGTGCTGCGCAGATGGGCCTGGCCGGCAGCGCGCCGGACGGCGGCGTCCATCTCTCCCTGGGTGGGCGGCTTTTTCCGGCGCCGTTTCCCGAAATGCCGGAAGGCCCCCGCGAGATCAGCGAGGCGTCCGGTCCGGGCGCTGAGCGTGACCTTACCGTCGTGAATCTCAAAGACCAGTTTGTCCGACGGTTTCACCCCGAGGGATTCGATCACCGCCTTCGGCACTGTGGTCTGGTTCTTGGAGGTGAGCGTGGATTCCGCAATCATGCAAGGATTATGCAAATATTCCTTGTTGGCGTCAAGCGACAAGGAAATATCGGACTGCCATTGATGGCCTGCACTGGTGCTTGCGATTGAAGCGGATCGTGTAAGTGCCCAGGAGCCATTTCATGCCGGCCACCAGATTGCCGCCTGGGGTTTCCAGGACGAGGTGAATGGAGCGAGCTGGGGAGCCGCGACATAGACGGGAGGGCCGAAGGCCGAGCGAGCGGGCGCGAGTGAGTCAAAGTGATTGTTCATCAAACAATAGGCATGGACCTGCCACTGGGTTTTGGCGCAGGCGCGGCGAGGACGTCCAATGAAAAAGGCGCCGCGCCAGCCATCAGCCGGAGTTGAGAGTGCGGGCGTTTTCGCCTCAGTAGCCGATGTCTGATTGGAGGCCGGAAGAAATCCAGACGTATTGAGGCGCATATCCATCAC
>CAVWTH010000018.1:0-27934 GCA_963757675.1 uncultured Verrucomicrobiae bacterium
GTCGGCAATGCGGTGGCTGCGGCCGCTGAGCGATGGCAGCTCATCGCTCACTTCTCTCCGTGGCGGGCCGGACCGGGCATCGGAGAGTTTCGCCTCTTTTCTGCCGGTCACGGGCAAATATTGATCCAGGTCGGACATGCTGAATGCCCAAAGCTGCCGGGATGAAAATGTCTAACTCGTGGCTCTCAAATCGCGGCGCATGTAGAATTTGCGTTCGTCGTCGTGCGTGGTGCGAAACCCGAAGTCGTTCGTAAAGCCGCAGGGCGGGATTTGTCTTCACCACCCCCAGGGTGACCGCACGACCGGCGCTTGCGGCTTCTTCGATCAGGCCTTTGACCAACTCCGTGCCAATGCCCCGCCCCCGCAAACCCTTGTCCACGAACAGCTGACCGAGGAATAGCGCGTCGTCTTTAACGAAGCTCTGCAACCAACCGATATCCGTGCCATCGAGTGTGACGATCCGAACCTGCATCACGTCCCAGCGCTGGCGAAAGCCGGCGATCTGAGCAGCCATGTCGAGGTTCAGCTCTTTGATGATCTTCTCCATTCCCTCGAAATAGAGACGCTCGCAATAATCGAAGTCTTGTGGGTGTGCTGGTGTCAGGACGGTCCGCATTGCCCCCGTGCCGAGCGCCTTCTCGTAGACGATTTCGTACGGAGTAAAGCCGGCGCGTTTATAGCTCGCTTGCGCAGACTTATTTTCGGCAAGCGAATTGATGCGTATGCGTGCGATGCCGAAGGCAGCCAGATGTCGCTCGATTTCCTTGAGGAGTTGCGTAGCGATCCGGCGACCGCGAAAGGCAGGCATGACACAAATATCGGAAATGTATCCCACACGATTGGAATCCGGCGTTTCGCCGATGTTCTGGCTCTGCTCGATCCAGCCGGCGACGAAGCCTGCGAAAACAGAATTGCTATCCGCCACGAGCACAGCACCGCAGCTCTTGGCTCTGTCGAGCATCCAATCAAGATAGGCATCCGCGACTTGGTCACCGGGCAGGCGCGTTATGTGCTGCAATCGCTCATAGTCTTGCAACTCGATGATCGCTTGGCGTAGGTGCGACCGGTCGGCGACAGTGGCCTGACGGATGATCGCACTTCCTTCTTGTATAACTTGGCCGCCTTGGCTTCCACGGTTCAAAAGAAGCGCTCCGGAGCAAGGATTCCACATTTTACCATATCGTACCAGGTACCCGGATGTTGCTGTATCAGACTGCTCGAGTCTCTAATCTTGGCCCGACATCTCGGTCGTCCGACCAAAAGTTTCACAGTGAAAAACACCGCAATTCGGTTGTGCTGACCGACGGGCGAATGACGGTCGGATCGAGCTAAGATTTCTCCGTGGACGTCTTCACCTTCTGATCGGTAAGTTTCGCCTCAAATCGGTCCTTCAGATGTTGATGTGGCTACCCAAACACAGGAGATAAAGTTGTGATGATTAAAGATGCAATGTCCTGGCGAAACGAAAACCGACAATATTGAGCCGGGCGGCTGGGATGTACCCGAAGCGGTAGGCCGAACGAAGGCCCTCTGGAAGGTTGCTCCATGAGCCGCCACGAAGAACGCGGCGATCATCGTCGCCGGTCAGCCAAGCGGAACCATCGCCCGGCGTGCCTTCGTAACCGTCGTTCCAGCAATCCTCCACCCACTCCCAAACATTGCCGTGAACCTGATAAAGCCCAAAGGGGTTAGCCTCGAACTCATCCACCGACACAGTCCTTCCCCGAAATTCGCCTTTCTTCCCACCGCCTTCATAGACATAATTTCCATTATAATTCGCCGATCTGGCGTAATGGATGAGCCCCACCAGAATGGTGTCGTCGTGCCCGCTCGCGCCGCATATTCCCATTCCGCCTCGCTCAGAAGATGGTAGGCGCGGCCGGTCTTCGCGGTGAGCCATTTCGCATAGGCTTGAGCGTCCTCCCAGCTCACGTCGATCACGGGGCGTCTCCCGCGTCCCCAGCCTTCATCATCCGCCTTGCGAGGCATGAGCCCCGCTATCTCTTCCCACTCATTGTCGCTTTGCGCGAAATCCCATTCCTCAAAGCTCACAGCATACCGGCCGACTGCAAACGCCTGCGAGATCAGCACCGAGTGCTGCGGGCTCTCAACGCGTTCAAGTCCGTCCGGCGTCCCCATCAAAAACTCTCCAGGCGGAACAACAACCATCTCCGGACCAAAGGGTGCATCCTGAAACACCGCGCCTACCGGAAGATGACCGTCGCCGATGAACCGCTCCGGCTTCCGCCATCCCCTCAGGTAGGCATTCCAGTCCGCCGACAAACGCAGATTGGTCCGCTGTTTGGCGTCACTGCCGACCCGATCAGTCTCCGGATTATTACCCCAATCCACGCCCTGTTTCGGAAAACTCTTGGCTTCGTCGATCTCAGCCTGATCGAAGCGTGCTCCCGCGATCGAGGCACCATGAAAATTGCAGCCAATCAGCCGGGCACCTGTAAAATCAAAGCCCTGGAGATTGCTGCCTGCGAAGTCGACGCCAGAAAAATTGGCAAAACGAAGCGCCTGTGCGGGATCCAGCCCAGCAAGCTTGACCAGCTCGGAGAAAACTTCCGTTTCAGCATCAGCAACTGCCTGCCCTTTCTCGCTCAACCAGTCCGTGGTCTGGGATGACGCCATCATTGGCTCCGTTTCTTGAAGCATATTGATGCGTTGGCGAGTTCGATATGGCCTCCATCTCCCGCCAGCAAGCGACGCGCACCGAGCAATTCAAGAACCGCTTGTTTGGCGCGCCCGATAGGCTTGCCGCCTTCCTGGACAATGCCGTCCCACTGCGACTTGGCTGCTGGTGTTACATCTTTGAGATAGGTCGAAAACACGGCCGTCAAAGGCTTACCT
The DNA here is from genome assembly GCA_963757675.1 of uncultured Verrucomicrobiae bacterium. Taxonomy (GTDB): domain Bacteria; phylum Verrucomicrobiota; class Verrucomicrobiia; order Chthoniobacterales; family UBA10450; genus Udaeobacter. The sequence continues at coordinate 2,857 of CAVWTH010000018.1, forward strand.
GGTAACAGATGGGCGATATGCATAACGGGCGCGGGAACGTCGATTTCACCGATGACGCCTTCCAGTGCCTCAACCGTCCAACTTGGTCTTCGGTCGCTGCCTCCGCGCGTTATGTCAACTTGCTTGGAACGAATATCCCACCATCCGCCGGCAGGGGGCTCAGCGCTGCCCAGCCCTTCCAGCAGAGCGCCACCGAGGTTGAATGAAACTTTGCCCCGCCTTATATAAACGCGCATATTCGCGAGATCCGACATCTGGCAATTCAGCTCGCAGCTGATGGTACCGCGGCCTTCGCCTGTTTGTATGGCATTCAACCGAACGGCCGCCAGTCGATCATCATACTGCCAGTCATTCATGCTTTCTACGTCGAGGGGAGTATCCGACATTTGTTTCGACAGAGCGCGTTCGAGAGCCTCTTCCGATGTGCGCCCTCGTCCTGAGAATTTCTCACCTTCCTTTCCTTCGATTGTAGCAACGTAATTGCCGCTAAATATGCTGGCTGGAGAGACACGATCGACGTGATATCTCACCTTTGGTTCCTTTGAAAACTCCGGCGTTGCCATCCCCAGTTCACTCTTCACCCCGCGCTTTGCCAGCGCCTGCAAGAGCTGTTCGTGATCAGCAACATCGAGGAGCTGCGTGTCCGCAACCCAAATGGGTAAACGCGTCGTGTCAAGTTTCTTATCCACTATATTAAGCAACCGTTCCTTTGCCTGGTTTTTTGCTTGGATCGCTTCAAACTGTACCCATTTCAACTCGACGGAATTGTCTGTCCATATCACTAGCACCGCTTTCGCGTCCGCAAGGCGCCTATCGATTGCCGCACGCCAAAGTTCTCCGCCCATAAGGTAATGGTCATACCAAACCGAAAAACCCGATCTTTCGAGTGCCGCTGCAAGTTCATGCGCGAATTTCAGGTCAGATCGGGAGTAAGAGATAAATATGTCGGCCGGTTTCGCGATAGCGGCTTTAGGTTGTGACCGGTGGGATGATCTCATCCAAGGTTTGCGTTCATCACTCATAGTCGACACCGTCCAACTTCATCTTTATCCAATGCTCCACCAGAAAATGGAAGCTATCATCTATCTTGATCGCTTTTGCTCGTGATTCAAATTCGCATGCGATGGTTTGAACCATGTTGATCGTCGCGAGCGTCTTGAGCACATTTTCAACTGAACTCGTCGATATGCTAACCGCTTGGCCAAGGAAAGGGATGATAAATGGTTGTGGCAGACGATTGCCGCCGTGCGCCGTATAATAGTGCATAAGCTTGATTTTGTTGTAGCCGGTCGTGGCTGCAAGATCTGCTACAAGGTTCTCATCCAACAATTCCTCGACGAATGGTGCATGTTTGAGCAGATAGAGTTGCCTCAGACAGGGAATGAACGTCTTCCCTCTAATCACACCTTTCTCAGGCAGGTGCTCTCGGCTTGCCCCTCGCCGCTCAAGTAGCTCCAAGCACTCGTTAGTCAGCCAGTTGCTGGCATCGACCTCTGCCATGATCGCACGAACGTACTTTTGAGCATCCGACATAGTCGTGTTCTGCGCTTCAGCTGCGATCACGGTCCGGTCTTGGAACCAAGCGTCAACCTTTTTGAGCACGCTCTTGATTTAATGCTACATGTGGCGCCCCCCAGCAACAACCAGCGCGTGGCCTCTCGCAGAGTCGCACTTTACGAGCCCCAAAAAAAAGGGACGGTGTCCAGAAAGAATAATTCACGGAGCAATTTCGGGAGCTTCACGGTGACGAGCATGGAAAAAGGAGATCTTTACCATGTTGCAAGAACCGCTTCCGGCGTCGATTGACACGATTATCAATGGACTTAACGTGATCGTCTCGGCAATCATAGCCATCCTAACCTACGCGAGCCTTCGGTGCATGCGTCGAGACAAGTAACAACCTCACAAGATCGCGGACCAATTGGCACGGTCTCAACTCCTCGTTGGGACCGTTGCCCTTTGCCCGCATACAAACTATTGCTGTCTTTAGATCAAAGTCAGTGATCGTGTTCGTTGTCGTCGGTGAGGGCGGACGTTGAAGCAAAAAGGCTCCCGGTATGGCTTTGTTTTATAGGATAATGTGGATCGAGACACTTCCGGTTTCACCGCAACCTCTCCGTCCGCGCCATGAGGCGGCGACGGCAATTTCGGGGGCACAATGATCTTTCACCTGTTATGGAGAACGATCATGCCGTCAGATCCATCCTCCCCGCCCAAACCTTTTCGCTCATGGAATAAAGGCAAGTTCATCGGTCCCAAATCGCCGCTGACGCCGAGATATGTCTGGTCAATCAGAGCAAGGTTGCAGCTAGATGCGAAAATCCGTGATCTCGCGCTGTTCAATCTGGCCATCGACAGCAAATTGAGGGGCTGCGATCTCGTCGCCCTCAGAGTCGACGATGTCGCCCCGCATGGCTATACCGCTTCTCGTGCGACGGTTCGCCAGCGCAAGACGGGCCGGCCGGTTCGCTTCGAGATTACCGAACAGACCCGGCAGGCGGTCGACGCCTATTCTCCGTGCCCAGCCTAAAATGCCAGGTCACTATCTCTTCCCCGGACGCTGGGGGCAGACACGCTCATTGACGACGCGTCAATATGCTCGTCTGGTTTCCGAATGGATTGTCATGATCGGGCTCGATCCGTCCAACTACGGTACGCATTCACTTCGTCGGACAAAGGCGACATTGATCTACAAGAAGACCGGCAATCTCCGCGCGGTCCAGCTTCTGCTCGGGCATTCGAAAATCGAAAGTACTGTGCGGTATCTCGGGGTGGAGGTGGACGACGCTCTCGCAATAGCGGAGCAAGTCGACGTTTAAAGAATGGAGGCGGAGCCATTGGCTCCGCTGCTCGAAGAGCCGAAAAGCGCCTCGGGCCGATTTCGAAATCGGCCCACAGAGGATGTCCTCAGGTGTTCACGAAATGCTAAGCGTCGGGCCTTGTCAATGCTATCATGCCCGGTGAATATTGCGCGACGGCGGCTCATCGCCCGTTTCCCTACGCGGCCGGCTGAGCGGGACATACGAGAGTTTCGCCTCGCTCCGGCCATTTGGTGTCCAGTACACCTTGTGCGGCTGCATAGTGCTGCTGGGGAGCCTCGCCGCTATCGCCAGCGAGGCTCATTTTCAACCCCGTTCAGATCGGTATAGCCAAGCATTCTGAAAGGTCACTGCGACTTCGTAGCTTTGCCCGCGGCCGTTGGCTTTTGTCTTATCTGGAGATGTCCGCTTGGTGATTTTTTGATCTCCAAAGTTTCGATCTTGCGTACCAGATCGCTCAGTTTCTTGACTCCGTAGGTCCGCGGATCAAAATCTGATGCCAGGTTGGCGAGTTGCTGGCCCACTTCGCCCAGGCTTACCCATCCATCGTCGCTCTCCATCTCGGAGACGATCTTTTCCAATATCGTGGTGGCGTGGGCAAGGGACTGCATTGGCTTCGCTGCCGACCGCGTGCCAGCGGCCTGAACCTCTGGCAGCAAGTTCTCCGTGTAGATGAAACGGCGGCAGGCTTGCCGAAAGCTCTCTGGGGTTTTTTGTTCGCCGAACCCAAACACGTCCACGTCTTCTTCGCGGATGCGTGCAGCGAGGCGCGTGAAATCACTGTCGGACGATACAAGGCAGAAGCCGTCGAACCGGCCACTGTGCAAGAGGTCCATCGCGTCGATCACCAATGTGATATCGGACGCATTCTTGCCGATCGTGTAGGCAAATTGTTGGTGCGGAATGATCGCATGTTTGGCAAGGATATCCACCCAGGCCTTTGAGCGTGCACTGGAGAAATCGCCATAAATTCTCCGGACACTCGCCTCCCCAATTCTCGCAATTTCATCGAAAAGTCCATCGGCGATCTTGGCCGAAGCATTGTCGGCGTCGATAAGACGGCTTCTGTAACGGGCCCTTGGTTGTCAATCCCTTTCGCGCGTCATCCATTCCGCCGGCGTCTTGCTTCTGTCCGCAGTCGACGCGCTGATCGCTGCTTGATGGGATCTGATCAGGAGCGGCGGGCCAATCTAGGAAGCGCAGTCACCAAGGTGCTGCTCCCGTCTTAGCGGCCTTGCCGTTCCCGCGTCCCGGCGGAGGGATTTCGCCCGGCGGGATCTGGTGTCGTCTCCCGCCGGATCTCAAATGCTGGCTATTCTCGTTTCGTCATGCCGCAGCCCTTGTCCTGGTCGGCCGCCCAGTGAGCGAGAAGGCCTCGCCGCTCATCATCATCTGGTGGAGCACCACCGACAGCTTGCGGGCAAGCGCCACTTTCGCCTTTTTCGGCCCCGCTCGCCTGGCGACCCCAAGCGCCCAGTCCTTCAATGCCGAGCCCTTCACGGGCCGTGTCAGCATCACATTCGCCGCTTCATAGAGCGCGGTCCGAACCTCGGCGTCGCCGACCTTCGAGATCCGTCCGGTCACGTCGGTCTCACCCGACTGGTACTTTGTCGGAACGAGCCCAAAATAGGGGCCCACCATGCGCGAGGATCGAAATCGCGACGGGTCGTCGATCGCGGACGCAAAGGTCAGTGCGACAATCACACCAACCCCTGGCGTGGTCATCAGATTGCGGACGCATCTGTTGCCCCGGGCCAACGCCGTCAGGCGCCGGTCAATCCCACGGAATTCCGTCAAAAGCGCATTCCACGCGGCCAACAACGCTTCCGCGATGATGGATAGAACCGGATGGCCGGTGACAAGCTCCCGAACACGCGGCGCATAGCTTTTCGGCGTCGTCGGTCCGACCTTCAGCCCGAACCCACGTAAAATTCCCCGTACGCTCATCTCTACGTCATGGCGCTTTGCCTGAAGAAGTTTGCGCGCCGTCAAAAGCGCCCGAACCTCCTGCGCCGGCAGCGACTTGCAGTGCACCGGCCGGAACCAGCCAAGCCGCATCAGCTGCGCGATGCCTCGCGCATCCGTCCGATCCGTCTTCACCGTCATCGACCTTGAACGCCGCGCGCACATGACGCGTCTCGATCAATTCCGCCGGCAGCCCTTCTGCTGTCAGGCCCGCGTACAGCCACTGTGACAAGGGGCCCGCCTCGAGCCCGATACGGGCCATCGGCACCCCGTACGTCCGGAGAAACGAAACCAACGCTTCGGGCTCGCTCGCTATCTTCGTCTCGCGGACGATCCGCCCGCCGCCATCAACAATGCAAACGCTCGTGCTTTCCAAAGACACGTCCAATCCGGCATAGTACTCCATGGTCGTCCCCCGATGATGCTTGGCGCGCACGAAAGCGCGACGCCGTTGATATAGACACCATCAATCTGAGGGACGACCGCCTGCCCGAAAAGTCGGAGCCGGCGTCGGCCCGTTACCCCATCTAGCCGCGACGAGCGTGGCGGGCGGGGTTCGGCAGCCATGACATCCTCTTGGAACGAGATCTGATGGATATCAGCCATTCGGTCTGAAACTACCAATCGAAACATTCACGATATTGCCGGGACAGTGACATGAAAGCCAGCCGCGAGGCAAACGTCGCGCTTGAACTGCGCATGAACCCGTGCACACGGTCGCGCACGGCGGTTTCTATCGGATCGAACCAGTCCTCAAAAAGCTGGGTGGTCACTGTCTTCGCCGGCTGCTGATCGGCAAGTTGGATGATATTGCTTGGCATGCGTGGTCTCCACCGGCGCTTCAACGCCGAAATCGTTTTGGGTTGAACACCCGGAGACTACGCAACCTCCAATTTCCTACCAAACCCGCGACGCTACCCGACGGAGCCGGCAAGAAGCGCCGTCGAAATTCGCAGCGGCTGTGCAGCCGCCGCAAGTCATGATTGGGTTTAAGTCGCGTTTGTTTGGGAACCAAAGCCTGCGGCATCACATTGGCGCCGCGTGCTCGAAATGCCCCGGCAGGGATCAATTCTCTTCCTCGTAGGAATGTGCGACACAACGCATGTTGCGGGTCTTCATCGCAGCGTTTCCCATTGCGTCAAACCTTCGGAGCCCATAGCCTTCAGGTGCTCACATTTTCAGGCGGCGATGTGCCGCCAAGACGCAGCGGCGTATTCCTATGACTACCGCGCCCGATAACCCCAGCTCCGATCTGCGCGGCATGAGCAGGCTTGTCTTCGACGCCGTCGCCGGCATGATCGGAATGGTTGAGACCATGCATGGCAACATCGCCCGCCGCTGGACCGGTTCGCTTCTCGCTCAGGGGAAAAGACAGCGGTATCACAAGATTGGTCTATCGCAGCATCAGCGGCGTGGCCCAATTGGTGGGCATGGGCACCGATGTCGCTCTTACGCTGCTGGATCCGGTCCTCACCGTCAAGCTCAAGCATCCGAGCCCCGGCCGTGAGGCCGCGCGCGCCGCCCTGAATGGCGTATTGGGTGACCACCTCGTCGAGACCGCTAATCCGTTGGCGATTCCCATGCGCCTACGTTTTAACGGCCTGCCGTTGCAGTTGGAAAGAAACAGCATGGCAGCGGCTCTGCCCCCAGCGAGGAACCGGCTGGCGGTGATGGTCCACGGCCTGTGCTTGAACGATAGGCAATGGAGCCGCGACGGCCACAATCACGGCGCTGCGCTGGCGCGCGATTTAGGCTATGCCGTCGTTTATCTGCATTACAACACTGGCCTGCATATTTCGATCAACGGGCGTGCGTTTGCGGATTTGCTCGAGGCTCTTGTTACACAGTGGCCGGTACGGCTGGAAGAACTGGCCATCATTGGGCACAGCATGGGCGGTCTGCTCGCGCGGAGCGCGTGTCATTACGCTGCCGCCGGAGGACATGCCTGGCCCGGACATCTTCGCAAGCTCATTTTCCTTGGAACGCCGCATCACGGTGCTCCGATGGAGCGCGGTGGCCAGTGGCTTCATCTGGCGCTCAACAGAAGCCCTTACACAGCGGCTTTCACACACCTTGGCAGGATCCGCAGCGCCGGCATTACCGATCTTCGTTATGGCAATCTGCTGGATGGCGATTGGCAGGACCAGGGATCGATTCGAGCATGTCGGGGATGCCAGGCAGATTGTGCCGTTGCCCGCAGGCGTCCAGTGCTTTGCCATTGCCGCGACCACGGGGAGACAGGCCGGCGATCAAGAGACCAGCTTCTGGGCGACGGCCTCGTGCCGCTCGCAAGCGCGCTCGGCCAGCATGGGGATCCTCGTCGCGCCTTGTCCATCCCTGAGGACCGGCAATGGATCGGCCGGGCCATGAAATCATTCGATCTGCTTAGCCGGCAGGACGTCTATGAGCGGATGAGGCTTTGGCTCGCATCGGGGCACAGCCGCGCAGTAGATCACGAGTTCCCCCGCCCCGGTCGCCGATTACAAAACAGCTGATCCTCGCCAACTCATCGATCGCATCCTTGATGGTCCACTCGGCGGCGAAAATACCGGTCGGCTAGCCAACGACCAAGGTCTGGAAATGGCCCGCTGCCGAAGATCAACGGGGCACTTCTGCAGTTGGAGGTATTGCCGCCGTTACCCTTGGGGACATGGTGAGGCCGAGGCCGCAGCCGGTCGGCGATCCGGTGACATCGGGAATCACCGCACTCTCAACGTCAAACACGACAGCTCAGCAGGGGCAGAGAAGGGCCAGTTGCCGACGAATTGATGGCTAGAAAAGTCGGCAGCCCGGGTGTGAGCGATCTCGAAGGCGTTGCCGCCGCTACCTCTTGCGGCTTTGCTCCCCCCGCACATCGTAGAGATGCGGCGAAATTTATTTGTTATCCTTCGCCGCAAGCCCTATTCATCTTTAGCAATCACGGTCCAATGCCATTGAGCGAGCCTGCAAAGGCGATCACGATCTATGTTGATGCCGATGCCTGTCCGGTGAAAGCCGAGACCTATCGCGTCGCCGAACGCTACGGCATCAAGGTCTATCTCGTCAGCAACAGCCATATCGCGGTTCCGCGCGAGCCATTCATAGAACGCATCGTCGTCGACAGTGGTCTGAACGCCGCCGATGACTGGATCGCGGAACGAGCATCGCGCGGTTCCATCGTCGTGACCGCCGACATTCCGCTCGCCCATCGCTGCGTCTTGTCAAGATCCGGGATTTGGTTGTGCAGCAGCTACGCGTCCAGGCTCGATCGCCAAGAATGTGGTCCATCTCAACGAGGGCAGCGCAATCCTGAACAACACCGATTTTGCTAACGCTAAAGGAACACTTGGTCTGGAGCCCCCTTATGACTACAACGGCAAGGTGTCCGCGCATATTGCGAATTTGGCCGTGCTGGAGCCGCTCTTGCGCGCCTTCGGCAATCAAACCCAATTGGCAGGCTCACTTCAACTGGATTGGGAAGGCAACGGCCAGGGAGCGACGGCTTCCTCGGGCCCCGTAGCCTCGGCGAAGGCGGCACAGCCGTCAGCTTCGAAACCGTTACCGAACCCGCTGGCAATCTCTCCCTTGAAAAATTCGGGTAACCTGAAGCTGGTTCTTGAAAACGGGCGTTACGGAAACATGGAAAAACTCCATGCCATCATCGACGCCTCGTACTCGCCGGAGGGTCTTGATGTGCCGACGATTTCTTTCACAACGGACAAGATGGACTTCCAAGCCATTGCTCGAGCAAAGGGGGACAGGCTTGAGATCGACAAGATCCAACTTGATCAGGGGCAGGCCAAGTTCGCATCCGGGTATGTCTCTATTCCATTTGTGTGGAGCAACCTCGGGACCAACGCTCCAGTCATTCCCTCAGTCGGGCAAAGTGTCTGCGACAGTCCAGGTGGAGAATCTTGACTTAAAGAAGTTGGCCGAGAACCTCGGAATCAAATCAACGATTTCCGGCGTTCTCAACGCCAGCCTCGATGCCAGCGGAACAGTTGCAGATTTGAATGCGCGGCTCGCTGTGCAAGCGCAGGATTTACGAAACACGCAATGGCCAAAAATGGAGCCGGCAAGTTTCGAGTTGATCGCGCAGGTCGCACAGGATCGGCTAACGGCTTCAGGCAAACTGCAACAGGCGCGGATTCAGCCGTTGGAAATAAGCGCCAGCATGCCTCTGGATGTGCCCAAGATTGTCCGCGCTCGAGGATTTCCCGACGACACGCCAGTTACTGCGAAAGCCCGGCTCCCGCGCAGTTCGGTGAATTTTGTTCGCCAATTTGTTCCGGAGATCGAGCAGTTGGATGGCGAGATTGGAATGGATGTCGATGTAAGTGGAACGATTGGCCGTCCCGTGTTAAGTGGCGCGGCCGATTTTAAGGTGAATGTGGCGCGTTTTGCCAATGCAACGATTCCGGCGCTGCGAACGTTCGACGCGCACCTCGTTTTCACCCGGGACATGCTTTCGCTGGAGCGCTTTAGCGGCGAGTTGGCCGGAGGCTCGTTTACGGGCAGGCGGCCGGATCACGTTTCCAAAACTGACGCAGCCGACTCTGGATTTGCAATTTAAGGCCAAGAGCGCGCTGATTGCACGCAACGACACGCTTACCATGCGGGCGGACGCCGACATCAGGGTAAGCGGTCCACTTGCTTCGGCTGCCGTCACTGGCAACGTTGCACTGACAGACAGTCACATTCTCAAGAACATCGAGCTTATTCCCATCGGTTTACCTGGCCGGCCTCCGCCGCAGCCGCCCGCCGCGACTCCGGAATTATCTGTGACCACGCCGCCGCTTCGCGACTGGAAATTTGACGTAACAATCACAACCAAAAGTCCGGTGGAGATTCGCGGGAATCTGGCGAGTGGTGGAGCGACCGTAAATCTGAAATTGACGGGGACGGGGTTGCATCCGGGACTGCAGGGCTTAGTGCAGATGCAAAATGTGGAAGCGACATTGCCTTTTAGCCGGCTCGATGTTTCTCAAGGCTTACTCACTTTCAATCCCAGCGACTCCATGAATCCCAACATCAATATCCAAGGCACCTCGGTCATCCGCGATTATACGGTCCGGGTTTATGTTTATGGAACTGTGGAATCGCCTCAGGCGATTTTCAGTAGCGAACCGCCGTTGCCGCAAGAGGAAATTATTTCCTTGATCGCCACGGGCGCTACCAGACAAGAACTCTCGGGAACAAACGTTCTCGCCGGGCGTGCCGCCATGCTGTTGGTGCAGCAGCTTTACCGCAAAATTGTCAAAAAGGGCCAGCCCACCCAGAGCAACACGATTTTTAATCGGATGGATTTGGATTTGGGAACAGTCGATCCACGAACTGGTGAGCAACAGGCCACGGTGCGATTCAAGATCGACGATCACCTTGTGCTCACTGGGGACGTCGGCGTCCGCGGCGATTTTCGGGGGAGACTAAAATATCTGATTCGGTTTCGCTGACATGCGACGCGAGGTCATCTTTTGTCTCGGAAGCGTGGCCCTTGCGTTTGAAGTCGCGGCGCAGAGCGCAGTCGATGTCGTGCGACCCGAGCAGCGGCAGAAAGCGGAGCGAGCGGTCACAAAGGCAAAAGAGAAACGCGCCAGGCAGACAAGCATCGTCGAATTTCGAGGCAACCAGGCATTCAAGGAAAAGGAGTTGCAAACCGCGCTCAAGGAGGAGATCACCACGATCGAGGATTTCGGATTGAGTCCCGCACGCGCGGATGATCTGGCTTTCTTCCTCGAAGTCTTTTACCGAAAACACGGCTACGCGAAGGTGGACGTGCATTACGTGATCGAATCTCCGAGTCGCGTGCGTTTGGATATCAACGAGGGTCCGCAGTTCATGCTTCGCACGGTGATCTTCGACGGAAACGTCCACGAGCCTGCGGACAAGCTTTTGGATTACATGATTGGGCCGACTCGCGAGCGATATTCAAGTCTTCAAAAACAGCTTCCTTTTGTGGCCGCCGATATGGAGGAAGGCGCCCGTCTCGTGCAACGCTTTTATTTGGCGGATGGTTTTTTGAATGCCGTAGTCGATAAGCCGCGGTTCGATTTTCAGAGCCAAAGTAATGAGATCAATGTCGTCGTTCCGATCCACGAGGGGCGGCAATACTTCTTCGGACGAATCTCCTTTACGGGACATACCATCTACGACTCGGAGACACTCCGGGGGCAGATGACCGATCTATTGCAAGCAGCCTTATACCGACTCGCGTCTGGACGATATTCCACGGCGCCTCCAGGCGTACTTCAAAGGACGCGGCTATTACGACGTGAAAGTCGAGGCCAACGGCGTGCCGGAGGAAGCAGTGAACGGCCGTGTGCCAGTTGAAATCTCAATCTCGACGGGGCCGGTTTACCATTTCGATGGTGTAACCGTGAACGGCTTGCAGCGGTTGCATCCCGGTTTTGTGTCGAAACGATTTACCAGATTGAATGGGAAAACGTACAGCCCGGATGTTCTGGATGAGCGATTTCGCACGCTCATGAAGACGGGTCTGTTCAACATACTGCAAATCAAACCGGTGCCGGTTGATGGAAATTTATTGCGACTGGATATCTCAGCCGAGGAAGCCAAGAGCAAGAACTTTGGTTTTTGGGGCGGATTCGATACTTACGAAGGCGCACTTGGCGGTGTGCAGGTCGGCGATCTCGACCTGTTCGGCACCGGTCGCGCGGGATCTGCAACGATCGAGGTGTCGCAACGGAGCTATCGGGGAGAAATCCTGTACGAGGATCCGTTCTTCCTGGACACGAACATCTTTTTCCGGGCGCGAGCGAGCGCCTTTACTTTTGATTTCGATGGCTACTCGAAATTTGAACTGGGCGGACACTTTGAGTTCACCCGAAAAATTACGAAACATGATGAGGTTGGCCTGGTCTTCGCTGTGCGTCACGTGAAAATCATCGACTCCGAGATCAGACCGGCGTTCCTTCTCGGACCGACGAAGGATTATTTGGTCAACACAATCGGCCTAACGAACACGCTTGATATGCGCGAGAGCCCGAACGTGACGCCGCGCGGTTTCCTGATCAACAACACTTTGGATGTGGCTCCGGGCGCGCTCGGCAGCGATATCGAATTTATCCGGGGCACAATGCGCGTCGGTTACTATCTTCCGTTCGGACCCAAACCGCTCGCGTCGGGTGCAATCGGAGTTGAGCGCTCCGGCACGCCATTGCAGCGCTGGTTTCGGCAGTCCTCGATCGCTTTTGGCGCGCGCGCCGGCGTCATCAATTCGCTCACAACCAGTGGCTCAAACGAAGCGACCGCCATTCCCATCGACGAACGCTTCTTCAATGGCGGCGCCACAACGGTGCGCAGTTTTAATGAGCGCGATCTTGGTCCGCACGATAATCATGGACATCCGGTCGGCGGCGAATTTCTTACGGTTTTCAATGTTGAATACACGTTCCCGATTTTCGGCGAACTGCAGGGCGCCATCTTTACTGATGCGGGCAATCTTTTGCCAAACTCGGAAGACGTTGGCCTGAACGATATGCGCTACGCGATCGGCGCGGGCTTGCGGTACAAGCTGCCAGTCGGTCCGCTTCGTCTCGATTACGGCGTGAATCCCGATCCGCACAAGTACGAAGACTTCGGCGCGTTCCATTTCAGTTTTGGTTTTGCGTTTTAACGCTTCGTAACACTCGCTTCAGCAAGGTGAAGTGGAGAATAATGACGCAATTAAAGCGCACTGATCAGCGGTTCCGCGATCAATGTCCAGTGGCGGCTGGCATCGCCGCTAAAGCAGGGCTTAATGGACGAGACGTCATGCAAGAGCGACATGAAGGAATCGCGAGAAGAGGTAAGTCGGCTAGGCGACACTTCGCCGGAGGAATTCCGCAAACAGTTGCACATGTTGGCAGACTGGATTGCCGATTTTCGCGAACAAATCGAACAGCTACGGGTGGCGCCTGACGAGAAGCCCGGCGCGATCCGCGCGCAGCTGCCTCATCGCGCACCCGAGGAAGGCGAGGCGTTCGAGGAAATTCTGAGCGATGTGAATCACATCATCGTTCCGGGCATGGTGCATTGGAGCCATCCCATGTTTCTCGGTTATTTCGGATGGACAGCCACTGCGCCCGGGAATTCTCGGGGAGATCCTCAGCGCTCCGCTAAACGTGAATGCGATGACGTGGCGCACATGTCCTGCTGCGACCGAGCTTGAAACAGTTGTGATCGACTGGCTGCGGCAATGGGTCGGATTACCCGGCGAATTTGGCGGCGTGGTTTACGACACAGCCTCTGTCGGCATTATGCACGCGCTTGCGGTCGCGCGCGAAGAAGCCGCGCCAGCCACCCGAAAACTAGGTTTGACCGGTCGCGATCTGCCGCGGTTTCGCATTTACACCTCCGACCAGGCGCACAGCGCGGCTGAGAAAGCGGCAATCGCGCTCGGGATCGGTGAGGAGAACGTGATCCGGATTTCGAGCGACGATGAATTTCGAATGGACATCAACTCGTTAGGCCACAGTATTTCGCAGGATCGGCAGAAGGGTTTTCAGCCGATGGCGGTCGTTGCAACAGTAGGGACGACATCGACCGCGAGTGTCGACCCCATTCCCGAGATCGCCAAGATTTGCCGGGACGAAAAAATGTGGCTGCACATTGACGCCGCTTACGGCGGCGGCTTTGCGATGGTTCCGGAATACCAATGGGTCAGCAAAGGCTGGGAGATGGCGGACTCCATTGTGATCAATCCGCATAAGACGGTGTTTGTGCCGCTGGATTTTAGCGTGCTTTACGTGCGCGACCTCGAGCGGTTACGCCGCGTCTTCACCCTCGTGCCCGAAGTGTTGCGTGGCGACACCATTGAAGGGGAGAAGAACTACATGGATTACGGCATCCAGTTGGGCCGGAGATTCCGCGCGCTCAAAGCATGGGTGATCTGGCGCTCGTTAGGCCGTGCGGGAGTTGTGGCGCGCCTGCGCGAACAAATTCGGCTGGCAAACCTGCTCGGCCGAATGGATCAAAGCGGACAAGCGATTCGAACTATCCGCGCAAGTCAGCATGGGCGTCGTCTGTTTTCGATTTGTAGCCGGCATCGGCGATGCCGGGCCGGGGTCGGCGCCCCCGGCTCACAGCGAACAAGCTCGACAAATTAAACAGCGACATCGTGGAGCGGGTTAACGCGAGTGGCCGCGCTTATCTCACGCAGACAAAATTGCGCGGCCGAACCGTGATGCGAATCGGCCTCGGGAACGTGCTGACGACTGAAGAACATCTTGCGCAAGGGGTGGGAATTGATTCGGGAAACAGCAGAAGCGTTATCGACAAGCGGCACCCAACGAAAAGCGGCAGAGCACCGCCGCACTCCAAAACGTGGCCGTGATTCTCCGCGTCCATTACGCGCTTGCGTTCTGGAGTGCGCTCGCCGCGGCGAGCGCTTTGCCTCTTTAGGGTTGGCTGCGCGAGAGCTCCGGATTTCGGAATTTCCATCGCATTTGCGGCTGAGCTTTGCCGCCGCTACAATTTTCGTCCGTTATGATGAAGTTACTGCGCAGGCACAAGGACTGGCTGATGATCGTGATCGCGATTCTGGCGATCCCGTTCATTTTCTATTTTGTGCAACGGCCGGATTACGGCGCGATGCGCTCCGATCAATTCGCCCGCATCTATGATCGAAATGTTTCGATGTTGGAAGCACAGCAATTTGTGCGGCTTCTCAGTCTGGCGCAGGCCCTCGGCATGTCTGATTTTGTGGGGACAATGACAGCCGGAGCCGGAATGAACCAGAATCAGGCAGGCGTCCAATTCATTGTGAACTTGCTGGTCCTGCGGCACGAAGCAGACCGGCTGGGACTACGCCCCGGCGCATCGGAAATTGCAGATGTGGTGCGCAAGCTGCCGGCTTTTCAGGGGGATTCGGGCTTCGACATCAACAAGTTCAATGATCTTGTGCAGAATGGGCTGGCGCCGCTGGGTCTTTCTGAAGAGCACATCGAACAACTGGTGCGCGATCAGATTTCTCTGAACGAAATCCAACGCCTTTTGGCGGCGGGCGTTTCGCTTCCCAAGAACGAATTGGATGAAAATTTTCAGCGTGGTTACGACAAATTCTACGTCAGCGTGATTCGATTTCGCGCAGCCGATTTCGAGAAGGACATCACGATCAACGACGAAGACGTGCAGAAGTATTACGACGCCCACAAGGCCGAGCTCAAAACCGATGAGAAGCGCAAGGTCGAGTTTATTCAACTGACGCTGACGGACGAGGAAAAGAAGTTGGCGGGCAAGGAACGGATCGAGGCGTTACAGAAGCTGGCCGATCGCGCAACCGACTTCACGCAGGCGCTGCTGCAGAAGGACGCAGACTTCAAGCAAGCGGCTGCGAAATTTCAATTGCCATTGCATGAGACCGGCGAGTTCACCGTAGCCGAGCCCGACCCGCAGTTAAAAGTCGATCCGCAGCTTGGCGCCGCGGCTTTCAAGTTGTCGGCACAAGAACCGAACAGCGACCCCGTCCAAGTGGCGGATGGTTTTTACATTTTGCATCTGACGGGAACTACCGAGGCGCGGCCGCTCACGCTCGAAGAGGCCAAACCGAAAATCGTGGACGCGCTGAAGAAAGCGCGGTCGCGGGAGATAATGTCAACCAAAGGCGCGGAGCTGGTGCAACAACTCCGGGAAGCAAAAAAATCCGGTCAGCCGCTTGAAGCCGCAATTCAAAAAGCCGGCGTAAAACCTGAGAAGCTCCCGCCGTTTTCCCTGATCGAAGAGGAAGCGGCAAAAGGTGAGGACAAGAAGCCAAAAAATGAAGCGCCCGAACTTCTGGCACTAAAAGATTCTGTGGCATTCCTGAATCCCGGCGACGTTACCGACTTTGTGCCTTCTGGAATTGATGGATTCATCGCCATTCTGGAAAAACGAGAGCCTCTCGCGGACGCGACGGCCGGTGAGAAAAAGGCGGCGTTCGAAAAGAGAATTCTTGATAACAAGGAGCGGATCGTTCTCGTCGAATGGTTGCGCGACCGGCAGCAAGCCGCAGGCCTGGAATTTAAGAAAGGGTGAGGTTCACACCAAGTCCGCAAAGGACACGACGGAATCCGGGATGCTCCCGGTCTTGTTTGTGATCGTTGTGGAATCTGGTGCGAGACTAAATCATGCAAACTCTGGAGCAAATCTTTGACGACGCGAATGGCGATCTCGCCGTGGGCGATCTGCAAAGCGCGGTGGAGAAATACCGGCGTTGCGTGCAGCTCGATCCCAACTTTTTCGATGGCTGGCATGCCCTCGGCATGGCGCTGATGAAGCTCGGGCGGTTTGAGGAAGCGATCGAAGCGGGCAAACGCGCGGTAGAATTGCGGCCTAACGACCAAATCGGCTGGACAAGTCTTTCGCTGTTTTACAATCGCGCCGGGAACATCAAGGAAGCCGAAGCCGCCGGTGCGAAGGCAAAGATTTTGAGTTGGGGCGGAAAAATCGCGAAAGATTAAGCCTCGCACGGAGTCCACAAAGGACACGACGGAACAGAGTCTTATCTCAGGCTTCCGTCCAACTTCGTTGTGACCGTTGTGGTCGTCGTGCGAGATTCGTTTACCAGATGTTGACGCGCTTGTCGGCGGGTCGGACCATCGGTGAGCCATTGGAAATATTGAACGCCTGTTGGAACTCCGGCAGGTCTGATAGCGGCCCGTTCACGCGAAAATGCGCCGGCGAATGTGGATCGGTAGTCAACCGTAACTTCTGGTCTTCGTCGCGAATCTTCGATCGCCAGATCGCCGCAAATGAAAGGAAGAAACGTTGCTCCGGCGTGAAGCCGTCAATTTTCTTCGTGCGTTCTTCGGGATGTTTCGCGAGCGCTTTCTGTAACGCTGCGTAGGCGAGTTTCACACCGCCGATGTCCGCAATGTTTTCACCCTGAGTGAGCTCACCATTTACGTGCAATCCCGGCAACGCCTCGTACGCATTGTACTGAGCGACGACTGCTTTGCGACGCTTGTCATACTCCTTCGCCGATTGCGCGGACCACCAGTCGCGCAAGTTTCCATTGGCATCAAACTGCCGGCCCTGATCGTCAAAACCGTGCGTCATTTCGTGGCCGATCACGGCGCCGATCGCGCCGTAATTCACGGCATCGTCCGCATTCGCATAGAAGAAGGGCGGCTGCAAAATGCCGGCCGGAAAAACGATTTCGTTGCGGTTGGGTTGATAGTACGCATTCACTGTCGGCGGCGTCATGCCCCATTCTGTGGGATCGACCGGTTTGCCGATCTTGTTGAGGTCGCGGGTAGTTGCGAATTGCGACGCGCGGATGTCATTCAAGACGTAAGGGCCGCGATCGATGGGCAACAGTGAATAATCGAGCCACTTGTCCGGATAGCCGATTTTCACCTGCATCGCGGCAAGTTTCTTCAATGCCTGATCTTTCGTCGGCTGATCCATCCAGTCGAGCGTCTTGATTCGGTCCGCCAGCGCTTCCTTCAAGTTGTTGACCATCTCGAGCGCGCGCGCCTTTGCCTCGGGCGGAAAATTGTAAGCGACGTAAAGCTTGCCCAGTGCCTCGCCAATTGCGCCGTCTTCGGACTCAATCACGCGTTTCCAGCGCGGTTTGATTTGCTGCGCGCCACGCAGGACTCGCTCTTTAAAATTGAAATCTTCATCCACAAAATCCTTCGACAGGTCCGGCGCGGTTGCGTCGATCAGGTGCCAGCGCAGATAGGCTTTGAAATCGTCCAGCGGCGTCTCCTTGAAAACTTGATCTGCCGTTTTGAAAAATTCCGGCTGATGAACGTTAACATCCTGCGGCGCGAGAAGGTTTATTGCGTTGAAGTAATCGCTCCAATTCCAGTCCGGCGTCAGGTCCTGCAACTGCCGCACCGGCATCTTGTTGTAGTTCTTCTGCGGATCGCGCAGTTGCACCCGGGTTCGCGACGCTTGGGCGAGCTTCGTCTCCAGGGCCAGGATTTTCTTGGCTTCATCCTGCGCTTTTGGCGCAGGATCGCCGAGCAGCGTCAGCATCTTGGCGACGTGATCGACATATTGGTCACGTAACTTCTTCGAAGCTTCGTCCGTTTTTGTGTAATAATCGCGGTCCGGCAAACCGAGCCCGCCTTGAACCGCCTGCGCGATCTCGTGTGTGCTGTCTTTCGAATCGGGACTCGATCCGAAATTGAATAGCGCGGGGATTCCCATGGAATGCAGATGCGCAATTTCCTTCAGCAATGCACTGCGATCGTTGATGGCGGCGATCGCTTTGAATTCATCATCGAGCGGCTTGGCTCCCAAAGCTTCGATCGTTTTCTCGTCCATGCCGCTGGCGTAAAAATCTCCGACTTTCTGCGTTTCCGGCGCCATTCGCGGATCGACTTTCGTGTTTTCCGTTTTCTCTGCGATCTCGTGGAGCGCGTCGTTATTATGCTCAATCAGCTCGTTGAAGCTTCCCCAGCGCGTGTATTCCGGCGGAATCTCAGTGCGCTTGATCCAACCGCCGTTCGCATAGAGAAAAAAGTCATCGGCCGGTTTCATCGACGTATCGAAATTGCTCGAATCGATCGGCTTCGGATTCTGTTCGGTTGACGTTGCGATTTGCCCCTGATGCTGTGGTCCTCCCGGTTGCGACGGCTTCGATTGGGCAAAGAGACCAACTGCACAAAGAAGCGGAAATGCTGGCGGCGATGAATGACTTCATGATTTTGAAAAACAAAATGAATAGCTCCTGGTTATTCAAGCGAATTAGACCTCCCAAACGCAGTTCCGTTGAAGGGCTGACAGCGAATCTGGAGTAGCGGTCGCCGCGGCAACTTGGTTTCGGCGTCGCGCCGAAGTAATCTTCACTGGAGTGTGCAGAACCCGCGTGCCTGTGGAAACTCACGCAATAAGTTCGCGATTGCGCGAACGCTCTTGCCAGCACGCAGGACGCTTGCCCAGTCCGCTGTTACAACTGCTCGATCACGTAACCGCGTTTTTGCAACAGCACGATGACGCTGCGCGGTCCGGAAAAATGAAGCGCGCCTGCGATAATCGCCGTCGGCTTCCCGGTTCTTAATTCCGCCTCAATTCGCGGAACCCATTTCACATTGCGATCATCGACAAAACGTGCGGCGATCCTGGGCGCCTTTGTGCGCAGGTGCGCGTCGCCTTTCCAAAGCGCATTGGTATCGCCCTTGCGCCACGCCTTGTACATCCTGCTAAACTCGGTTGCGCCGTTGTCCGGCTGACTGAGGGCGTCCTGCAGCATGAATTCGCCGTCGCGATCGGACAATCCGCTCATCACTGCCACATGTTCATTAACAGATTCGAGGCCGGCGATCTCCTTTTCCGTTTTCATGGCGTGATCCACAAAATAATTATCCAAACCGTGCGAGGCGGATGTTTTGCTGTATGATGCCGGTGCGGCCAAATGTTGCGCAATCCACCACGGCTTGTAACGGAGCTGGCTATCGAAGCTCTCGAGGCGCTCGCCGTTCCCCCTCCGACCCTCGGGCATAATGGTGAACATGTTTTTGCGGAGCCATGCCAGCAGCTCCGGATCAATTTTCGAACGGATGTCCTGGCCCCGCGGATACTTCGCCGCAGCCTCAAATTCTTTCTGAAATTCCGCGTGCCGGGTCGGATCGAATTCAAACACGAAGCGGTTGCTGTCTTGCAACGCGATCTCGTACGGCTTGGGCAAAGGGTAATCCTTTTTGCCAAGCGCATGGATCGAACCTACGAGGTAAAATGGCGCCTTTGCGTTGGTCACGCGCCACACACAACATTTCGGAAATTTTTTGCCATGCGGAGCTGCGTCCACCGCGAGCGGTGTCAACGTCGAGACAACGAGCAATGAGATGAAACCGCCGGCAGCGCGTCGAACGGGGAAAGACATTTCCGGTTTTTAGCGCGAAAAATCCGCAAGTCAATTGGTAGTTTGCATGAACAAAGAACCACGATTCCGAGAAGACGGGTCCGATGTGGCGAACCTGCGGCGGTGGGGGTGAATTCTCAAACTTGACGGCTGGAAAGGGTCTGACTCCTTGAGGTGAATGCGATTTTCGATACCATAGCCGAGGCATGCCCCTCCCAGTGAAACGTTGGCCGGTAATCGCGTTTGTCTTCGGTTCTCTTGTTATCGCATCGGCGAGCGTCACAATTGCCGGCGAGTGGCAGATCATCAAGGTAAACGGGCACGATTACCTGAGCGTCGATAATATTTCCAAGTTCTACGGGTTGCCCGCAAAAGTCGTCCCGTCCGGATCGAAGATACAACCAGAGATGGCAAATCATCCTCTGGAGTTCGTCAGTGGCAGCCGTGAAGCCATGATCAATGGCGCTCGCAGTTGGTTGTGCTTTCCCGTGATCGAGCAGAATGGAAACTTTCTGGTCTCGCGCACCGATTTGGCCAAGACAATAGAGCCGCTGGTGCGCCCGCACCGGGTTCCAAACGTGGGCAAGGTTCAGACGGTCGTCCTGGATCCCGGACACGGCGGTTACGACAAGGGGCAGGTGAGTCGAAATGGATGCGAAAAGGATTTTGCGCTGGACGTTGCACGGAGACTTCGGCCGATTTTGCAGGCAAAGGGACTGCGCGTGATCATGACGCGCGAGGGCGATTATTTTGTTCCCCTGGAAGTGCGCGCGAAGATCGCCAATTCCGCGCGCAATTCAATCTTCGTCAGCATTCATTTCAACGGCACGAATGATGATCCGAACGCCACCGGCTTTGAAATTTTTTCGTTCACACCGCGCGGTGCGCCATCGACGTCTGACACGGGTGTCGCTTCGAGTTCTTTCAATCTGCAACCCGGCAGCACGACGGATGCGGAAAGTTTGGCGCTTTCGGCCTGCATCTACCATTCACTTATCGGCCACATTCCTGAGTACGACCGGGGCATCAAACGCGCCCGATTTGCGGTGCTGCGTCTGACGAAAGTGCCGGCTGTGCTGATCGAAGGCGGCTTCCTGACCGACCGCGGCGAAAGCAAACTGATTGCGAGCAAAGATTGGCGCGGCAAACTGGCGGCGGCAATCGGCGTGGGGATCGACAGTTATCGGACACTGGCGGTCAAGAAGCAGCCGCCAATGCTCGTTGCGGATTATCGGAAGCAAATCAAATCAGTGCCGAGTGAACCTGCTATTCAAGACGGGAATTTGAAGGAAGCAGATTCGAGTTTAATCAACCTGGTCGGCAGATCCGCGTTTGTTTCGCCGCAGCAGACGCCGACTCGTTCGCCGACATCGTCTCTCGAGTCTGCTCCAATCATTCCGTGAAAACCCGACCGCGACACGGTCGACCTTACCCTGCGCATTTTACCGAGGTGCAGACGCGACCTTGACCACCGGTCTGGATGCAGCAAGGTGATTCCAATTCAACCTCAACCAAAAGGACACAATGAAAAGATATATCAGCTATACAATGGTCGCGTTGCTTGCGACGGCTGCCGTTTCAGCCGCCGCGACAAATGAAGACATGATGCAGGAAAAAGAAAAAGCGGCCTGGGAGGCGTTCAAGGACAAAAAGCCCGACGACTTCAAAAAGGTCGTGTCCGCAAAGTTTGTGGGTGTCTTTACTGAAGGCATGTCCGACATGCAGAAGGAGTTGGCGGATATGCAGAAGTGGGACATGAAATCGTTTGCGATCAGCGATTATAAAGTCACGGCCGCTGGCCCGGATACATGTGTCGCGACGTACAAGGTGGCAATTGAAGGTACGTACGATGGAAAAGACCAATCAGGAACTTACAACGCCGGTTCTGTCTGGAAGAAACACAAGGGAGAATGGCAGGCCATCTTTCACACCAACATCAAACAGTCACCGGCTGGCGGATAAATTTTCATCCGCAGTCTGATTGCGGCGAAGCGGACTCGCCGAACACTTTCGCTGTCCTGCCGAAGTATGCAGCATGTGCGTTGACTTCGCGTAGCGGAGTCTTATTCTCAATGAGATAGAAATGCGGGGGAGCCGCGATGGCTGAGAGGTCCAATTGGACGACCCCTTGAACCTGATGCGGGTAATGCCGCCGAAGGGAGCGAGGGTCCGATGCCGGACTGGCGATTTCAGCCATGCGATTTTCCGCGCATGGCCTTTTTTGTTTCAGACAGAATTAACAGAATGGAAAAAATGACCTCAGAAAACGTGAGCGGAGAAGATTCTGTAGATTCAATTCATTCTGTCGAAAGACCCCTGCCGAACTCACACAAGGTTTTCGTCGGCGGCAAGCTGCATCCCGAGATCCGTGTTCCGTTTCGCCAGATAACTCTCGCGCCAACAAAAACCTTGAACGGCGAGATCGAAGTCAACGAACCGGTGCGCGTGTACGATACGAGCGGTCCGTGGACCGATCGCGATTTTCACGGCGACGTCACACAAGGGCTTCCACCGCTACGAGCGAAATGGATCCGCGATCGGGGTGATGTCGAACAATACGAGGGGCGAAAAATTCAACCTGTCGATGACGGTTGGTTATCGGAGATACATCAAACAGCGGACGTCGAACGGCGAACATCGAATGGGCAAAATAGAGATCGGCTCTCAACTCTCAACTCTCAACGATCAACTGCGGCGTCACAACGCCACTCGCTTCGCGCTCGCGTTGGCCGCTGCGTAACGCAGCTCTGGTACGCGCGCCAGGGAATCATCACTCCCGAAATGGAATTCATCGCCATTCGGGAAAATCACGGCCGCGCTGTAGCCGGGGTCGGTGACCCCGGCCGATCCAACGGTTCGCGTCAATCCGGCGTCGACGCCGCCGGCTACAACCGCAACGATCTTGCACATCAACACGGCGGAAATTCATTCGGCGCAAACATTCCACGGGAAATCACACCGGAATTTGTCAGGCAGGAGGTCGCGAGGGGCCGCGCCATTATTCCCGCAAACATCAATCATCCGGAATCCGAGCCGATGATTATCGGCCGTAATTTTCTGATAAAGATTAACGCCAACATCGGCAACAGCGCCGTCGCCAGCTCCATCGAGGAAGAAGTCGAGAAAATGCGTTGGGCCACCAAATGGGGAGCCGACACGGTGATGGACTTGAGCACCGGCAAGAACATTCACGCCACGCGCGAATGGATCATTCGCAATTCGCCCGTGCCCATTGGTACTGTCCCGATTTATCAGGCACTGGAGAAGGTTGGGGGCCGTGCGGAGGAACTAACGTGGGAAATTTATCGCGATACGTTAATCGAGCACGCTGAGCAAGGTGTAGATTATTTTACGGTTCACGCGGGAGTGCTTCTCCGCTTCATCCCTTTAACGGCCAAACGCGCGACTGGGATTGTTTCCAGGGGAGGGAGCATCATGGCCAAGTGGTGTCTGGCGCATCATTCGGAAAGTTTTCTTTACACGCACTGGGACGAAATCTGCGAGATCATGGCTGCATACGACGTCAGCTTTTCCATTGGTGATGGCCTTCGCCCTGGCTCAATCGCCGACGCAAACGATGAAGCGCAGTTCGCCGAACTTTACACGCAAGGGGAACTCACGAAGCGCGCATGGGCGCGTCACGTGCAGGTGATGAACGAAGGTCCGGGCCACATCCCCATGCACATGATCAAGGAGAACATGGAGAAACAACTTGAGTGGTGTGATGAAGCGCCGTTCTACACGCTCGGCCCGCTCACCACCGACATCGCGCCCGGCTACGATCACATCACCAGTGCGATCGGCGCCGCGATGATCGGCTGGTACGGTTGTGCAATGCTTTGTTACGTCACGCCGAAAGAACACCTCGGTTTGCCGAACAAGAAAGACGTCAAAGATGGCGTGATCGCGTACAAGATCGCCGCGCACGCCGCCGATTTAGCCAAAGGCCATCCCGGCGCTCAGTACCGCGACAACGCGATTTCGAAGGCAAGGTTTGAATTCAGATGGCACGACCAGTTCAATTTGAGCTTGGATCCCGAGACGGCTCAGGAATATCACGACGAAACTTTGCCGCAAGAGGGAGCAAAGACCGCGCACTTCTGCTCGATGTGCGGCCCTCACTTCTGCAGCATGCGTATCACAGAAGATGTTCGTCGCTACGCTGCCGAACAAGGCGTGAAGGAGGAAGAAGCGATCAAGCGCGGTCTCGAAGAAAAAGCCGCCGAGTTCGCTAAGAACGGCAACGTTTATCAGAAAGTGTGATGCGTATGTCGATGAACACGGCTTTGAGCGGGAGCGGCCGGGTAGATGACATTGAAAGTCACCCGTAGGGCGAGTTTCGCGGGCAGACGAACCTCGTCAAATTTACGGAAGACGTGCGCAAATACGCGGCGGAGCAGGGGATCGCGGAAGACACTGCGATAAGAAAAGGGCTCGAACAGAAAGCAACGGAGTTCGCGAAGTCCGGCGCAGAGATTTACGCAAAGACATAATCTGTAGCCGCCTCGCTTTGCCGAGGCGTTCCGTTTCTGGGGAGCGCACGCCGCTGGCGTGCTGGTTTCGGTGGCTCGCCGAAACCAACTTGAATCCAAGTCGGTCCGCGAAACACGCGAGCGAAACTGCGGTTATCTTTCAATTCTTTGGAATCGGCGAGTGATGTCGTTGACCGACATGCCTGCGGTAAGGTTTGGGGATGATTTGCGCACGTTTATCTGAACGCGTCACTCGCGCACGGGCCGTGACAGTTTCCTGTAGAGATCGCCTGGAGATTGTTTGGATTGATCAAGCACCGCTGCGAGCCAATGTCGCCGCCGAATGCACCGACATGATGGTTCGTCTGGAGCGAGCGCGACTTGGCTGGCATCAGTTTGAACGACAGGACAAGCCTGCGTTCGTCCGGTGGCGGGCCCGTGAGTTCGGCGCGTTGCTTAGCACCGCGCGGGATGTCGAGGATAAGATTCGGGACGCGCAAAACCTGATTCATGAAGTGGAGCTTGAAATGCGGCGACACATCCAGGATCCGCACAGCGCCTATCGGCGCGTGCTGTTTCGACGCGAAAATCCGGGCGTCGCCGATGAGCGGGAGACTTTCTCTTATGGATCGCAATCGACACCTCATCTGAGCGAATTCGAGCAGGAAGCTCTGTTTCAAGAATGGGTGCGAACATTTCTTGGCACCAACCCGACCAAGATGGATGACGACGTTTATTCGAGCAGCTTTGAAGTTTTTAAGTCGCATATGTTCGTTAGGCCCGAAAGCGCTCAGAGTCGGTCTGATCCCCGGCCGGCGGGTGTTCGGCGTTCTGCGGTTGATGAGGAGTCGGCGGGCGCAACTGAACCGGTGACGATTGATCTGCGGGTAAAGGAAATCTATCGGCGGCTGGTGCGTCGATTGCATCCCGACTTGCGCGGCGATGGGGATCGTCGGTCTCTTCGCTTTGGCATGAAGTCCAGGAGGCGTATGTGGCCGGTGACGTTGCCCGCATGGAACTTCTGCTGGCGCTCAGTGATTTGTCGGACGCTG
>CAVWTH010000019.1:0-25474 GCA_963757675.1 uncultured Verrucomicrobiae bacterium
CGCCAGCGAACGGTACACGTTCGAATCGCGGACACGTTTTTGGACTGCGGCAGTGTTCTGCCGCTTTCAGAGGGTTTGCGACGCGTCTACGTATCGCTCCAGCCTTTGCGCCAGATCAGGAGGAACGTGCGCGACAACCAGAGCATCGTTGCTCTCGTCCTGCAGCTCGAGCACGTGACCGACGCGATGAATCTCAGCGATCAGCGCGCTTTCGTTTGCGGGGATCCAAACCGCGAGCGTAATCGCCACGAGCTGAGTGTGTGCTCCAGAGCTTGCACGAGATTGTAACTCCTTCTCGGTGCGAGCGGAAATCGCCACGCTACCGGGAAAGCGTTTCAAGTACAAATCGATCACCTCGCGATTCGGCAGATTTCGATTTTGTTGAACACGATCAGAGTTTGCTTGCCGTAAGCGTCGAGTTCTTTGATCACTCGATCGACTGCTTCCATCTGCTCGTCCACGCGCGCGTGACTCAGGTCGACAATGTGGATGAGCAAATCCGCTTCGCTCACTTCCTCCAGCGTCGCCTTGAATGACTCAATCAGCGTGTGGGGAAGCTTTCGCAAAAAGCCGACGGTATCCGTGAAGGACCCGCTGTTTGTCAGGTAAAACGAAGCTGCGCGTCGTGGGGTCGAGCGTGGCGAAAAGTTTATCCTCCGCTACCACGTTCGCTCCGGTGAGCAGATTCAGCAGCGTCGATTTACCCGCGTTTGTATAGCCGACGACTGCAGCGACGGGCCATTGGTGGCGTTTGCGCCCTTGCCGTTGGATGGCGCGTGTCTTGCGCACGGATTCCAGCTCCCGCTCGAGCCGCGCAATGCGCTCCTGCACCCGGCGACGATCGACTTCGATTGCGTTTCACCCGGGCCGCGTGTCCCGATGCCGCCTGTCTGCCGCGACAAGTGATGCCACATTCGAGTAAGGCGCGGCAAAAGATATTGCAACTGCGCGAGCTCGATTTGCAATCGGCCTTCCCGGCTGCGCGCGCGCTGCGCGAAAATATCGAGGATCAATTGTGTCCGATCGAGGACCTTGCGCGCGAACAAACTTTCCAGATTCCGCCCCTGCGCGGGCGAAAGTTCATCATCGAAAATGACCGAGGTTACATGTTGATCCTGACACGATTCTTTAATCGACTCCGCTTTGCCGCGGCCGATGTAGTAGGGTGCGGTGGGCTTCTGCAATTTTTGCGTGACTGTATCCACAACCTCTGCCCCGGCGGAATTTGCCAGTTCGCGCAACTCGTCGAGTGAATCGTGCAAATCCCACTTCGAGACGCCTTCCTTTTCCAAGCCAATCAGGAGCGCACGCTCCCGTGTTTTTTGCGGACGCGTTTCAATCATGCTGTATGCGAACTGTAGCCGCGGGCGCCGACCGCGGCCGGATTAAGCGTTGCAGGCCTTCGCGTCCGCCGAGGTCACCGCCCTCGGCTACAACATTTTTCGGAAGCGTCTCAGTCATTGCCTGTGCCAACCTCCGGACGCACTCGGAGTGAGATCCGTTTCACAGCTTCGTTGTGACTAAGAAACGACAGGTTCAGCGGCAAAAAATCAGTCTGCCGCCGAAACCAGGTCAACTGTCTCTTGGCGTAGCGCCGGGTCGCCTGCTGAATTTCCGCCACGCACTGCGAGAGCGATTTTTTTCCAGCGAGCACTTCACGGATCTCGCGCAAACCGATCATCTGCGAAGCGGTCGCACTCGTCTTCCCGGCGGCCCGCACCTCCTCGATTACGCCGCGCTCGAATATCGCTTCCACTCGCCGATTGATTCGTTCGTAAAGCTCCTGCCGGTCGCGAAAAACAAAGACGCCCTTAGCCCGGATCGATGATTCGGCTCCTGTAGCCGCGGGCGCTGACCGCGGCCGGACATCTGCCAAGCTGCCGAGGTCGACGCCCTCGGCTACAGTACTGCGCGCAGCTAAAGCTTCCGAGATAGATTTTCCACTCAGTAAGCAGATTTCGAGCGCGCGGACCAGTCGTCGTCGGTTTTTTGTGTCAATCTTCCGCGCGGTTTCCGGATCGAGTGCGACAAGCCGCGAGCGTAACTCGTCCAAGCTCATCCTGTTCAATTTTTCGCGCAGCTTCGGGTCGGACTGAGGCAGAGGTGAAAGGCCGTGCGTTAGCGCTTTGATGTAAAGCCCGCTTCCGCCCACGACAATCGCGAGCTTGCTTCGCGAATTAATTTCATCCATTGCACGCGACGCTGCGCGACGATATTTCTCTGCGTTTATCTCTTCCGAGAGCGGAATTGTTCCGATCAGGTGATGCGGTGCTTTGGCAACAGTTGCAGCGTTCGGCTTTGCGCTCAGCAGATCGAGCCCGTGATAGACTTGGAACGCGTCGGCGCTGACAATCTCCGCGCCGATTTCGGCGGCGACATCGGCCGCCAGCTCGGATTTTCCAGTTGCAGTTGGGCCAACGATAAAAAACGCGCGCGTCATCCAATCAGACGCAGTGGTATCTCACTCTTCGCGCGCGGCCTTCACGATTTGGGCGAAGCTGCGCGGGTCCAGGCTGGCGCCGCCGACAAGCGCGCCGTCAATATCGGCTTGGCTCATGAGTTCGCGTGCGTTTTCCGGTTTGACGCTGCCGCCATACTGAATTCGGATTCGGTCGGCTGTCGTGTCGTCGGCCATTTCGCGCAATGTGTGGCGAATGAACGCGTGCGCTTCCTGTGCTTGCTGCGGCGTTGCGTTGCTGCCGGTACCGATGGCCCAGACCGGTTCGTACGCGATCACGCTTTCCTGCAACTCCTTCGGCTTCAGGCCGGCCAGACTGCCGCGCAACTGGATGGACAAGATTTTTTCCACATTGCCCTTGTCGCGCTGCTCAAGCGTTTCTCCGACGCAAACAATCGGACGCAGTTTTGCCTCGTGCGCTGCGCGCACCTTGCGATTCACCATTTCGTCAGTCTCGCCGAACAACCTCCGGCGCTCGCTGTGGCCGAGCACGACGTAGTGCACAAAAAGGTCCCGTAAAAGCGGCGCGCTAATCTCGCCGGTAAACGCGCCGCTCTTCTCCCAATACATGTTTTGCGCGCCGACCTTAATGTTCTGTGCTCTGCCCAAGGCCTCCGTCACTTTCTCAATCGCCGTGAACGGCGGAATGATGACCACTTCCACGGGCGTGATTTCGCCCACGTCCCGAAGGAATGACTCCATGAACCGCGCGGACTCGCCCTGCGTCATGTTCATCTTCCAATTGGCTGCAACGATCTTCTTACGCATAAATCTTTCTGACAGAATGGACAAAATTTACAAAAATGATTTCAGACGAAACCGATTCTGCCCATTCTGTTAATTCTGTCTAAGTTTTGTCGCTTAACGCGGCCACGCCGGGAAGTTCTTTTCCCTCGAGTAGTTCCAACGTTGCGCCGCCACCGGTGGAAATAAACGTCATTTTCCCGGCGAGCCCGGCTTGCTTGACCGCAGTGACCGAGTCCCCGCCGCCAATGATCGTCGTAGCGCCCGATTGCGCCATGGCTTCTGCGATTGCAATTGTGCCTTCCCCAAATTCAGGAATTTCAAAGACGCCCATTGGTCCGTTCCACAAAATCGTTTCGCCCCTGACAATTTCCTCCTGATAAAGTGCAATTGTTGCCGCGCCGATATCAACGGCCTGCCATCCGTCGGCTATTCCGTGCTGGGGCGAGAGACGGCTGGTGTTCCGCATGTTCGCACCGGGACGAATTTCATCGGTCTCTACGACGTCAATAGGTAGTAAAAACTTCACGCCGCGTTCCTTCGCCAGATCGAGAAGCTCCCGCGCGAGACCGACTTTGTCTGATTCGACCCGGCTTGCGCCGACCGGAATTCCCTCCGCTTTTAGGAATGTGTTCGCCATTGCACCGCCAATGAGAATGGTGTTCGCCTTTTCCATTAGGGCTTTTAGAACGCCGATTTTATCTGACACCTTGGCGCCGCCCAAGATCACCACGAACGGTCTGGCTGGATTCTGAAGGCCATCGCGGAGATGTTTCAGTTCCTTCTCCATCAACAAACCCATGGCTGATTTCTGTACGAATTTCGTAATCCCCGCTGTTGACGCATGCGCTCGGTGCGCCGCCCCAAAGGCATCGTTTACATACAAATCGCCCAACTCGGCTAACGCTTTGGCGAATTCTGGATCGTTTGCCTCTTCTCCCGGCTGGAACCGGACGTTCTCCAGTAGGGCGACATCGCCGCTCTCCATGTGCTCAATAATTTCCTTCGGCACCTCTCCGATGGTATCGCGACTGAAAATCACAGGATGGTGAATCAGCGAATGCAAATATTCGCCGATCGGGCGAAGCGAATATTTCTCCACTGGCTTTCCCTTCGGCCGGCCAAAATGCGACATTAAAATAGTTTTCGCGCCGTGGTCGCGCAGGTAATTGATAGTCGCCAGGGTTTCGCGGATTCGCGTGTCGTCGGTGACACGCAACTTGCCGCCGCGGACTTCCGTCGGGACGTTAAAGTCCACTCGCACCAGCACACGTTTTCCACTTACGTCGAGATCACGAACTGAGAGTTTCGCCATTCCTACTCGTGCTCCTGATCGTGATCGTAATCAGTCAACCAACATCTCCATCAATTCGACGCAGCGATTGCTGTAGCCCCACTCATTATCATACCAGCCGACCACTTTTACGAAACGATTACCCATCGTTAGCGTCAGTTTGCTATCAAAGATGCAGGAGTGCGGATTGCCAACGATGTCCTCGGAAACGAGCGGCTCATCGCTGAATTCGAGCACGCCTTTGTAGCTTTTATCTGACGCCGCTTCCTTGAATGCAGCATTGATCGTGTCCACGGTCGCATCTTTTTCCAGCACGGCGGTGAAATCGGTCACCGAACCATCCGGCGTGGGCACTCGGAACGCGCCGCCATTTAATTTTCCTTTGAGCGCTGGAATTACTTCGCCAATCGCCTTTGCCGCGCCAGTCGTGGACGGGATGATGTTGATTGCTGCAGAGCGTGCACGTCTCAGGTCACTGTGCGGAAAATCGAGAATACGCTGATCGTTAGTGTAACTGTGGATCGTGCTCATGAACCCGTGCGCAATGCCGAATGTGTCATTCAATACTTTCGCCATGGGCGCGAGACAGTTTGTCGTGCAACTGGCGTTGGAGACGATCTTGTCCTTCTTGGGATCGTAGACGTTGTCGTTTACGCCGATGCAAATCGTCACGTCCGGATCTTTTGCCGGCGCACTGATCAACACGCGTTTCGCTCCGGCCTTCAAGTGCAGCTCGGCCTTATCCCGACTGGTGAACAAGCCAGTCGATTCGAGCACCACATCGATGTCCAGTTTTTTCCAGGGGAGATTCGCTGGATCGCGATCCTTCAAAACCCTAATTTTGTGACCGCGCACAATGATATTTTCGTCGTCGTACCCGATCTCTCCGTCGAATTTACCGTGCACCGAATCCCACTTAAGCAGATGCGCCAGGGTATGCGTGTCGGTGAGATCGTTGACTGCGGCAACACGCTCCACCTGTTTTTGTGACATGGCGCGAAGGACGTTCCGCCCAATGCGCCCGAAACCGTTGATAGCAAAATTAGCCATAGGAAAAAGTTTGAAGGTTGAAGAGTTAAACCGTTACGCGGAAAAGCTTCCACGTCCAACTCGTGTATTTAGGTAGACGGAACATCCCCGCTCACTGTCATGTTGAGCGAAGCGAAACATCTCTGATTATCCATTCGCGTGATGCGAGACTAAAAATGAGATTCTTCGCTTCGCTCAGAATGACACGGAACACGCATTTGACGGCGGCAAACCGATAAGGCGTTATTGAGAGTTTGCTGTGAAACGGTGCATTTCACTCGCTGTTATAAGCTGTTCACTCTTGTACGCTCCGCTCCTTCATTCCGAACCGCCAAGAACCATTCTGGTGTTCGGCGACAGTTTATCGGACGGATTCATGCTCAAGCGCAGCCAAGCTTATCCGGCCTTACTGGCAAGAAAGGTGCGCGCGGCAGAGTTGAACTTCCAAGTGATCAACGCGAGCGCCTCCGGCGGCACGACCGACGGCGGCATGGAGCGCTTGCCAGCGCATTTAAAGCGCAGAATCAATATCCTCATCCTGGAACTTGGGATCAACGATGCCTTTCACGGCCTGTCGGTCGATCAAATTCAAGACAATCTCCAACAGATCATCGACAAGGTGAAAGCGAGAAATCCAAATGCGTGCGTGGTGATCGCAGGAATGCAACTCCCCGGTTATGCGGCTGACGATTACGTTTCGGCATTTGGCAAAATGTTTGCCGATCTGGCGGCAAAGAATGGAGCGGCGGTCGTGCCCTATTTGCTGCAGGACGTGGCGGGCAATCCCTCGTTGAATTCGTCCGACGGCATTCATCCGAATGCAGCCGGTCAAAAGATCCTTGCTGAAAACGTCTGGCGTGTGCTCGGACCCGTGGCGCGCAAAGTGGCGACAGGTAGGGGCGGTTCACCTGAACCGCCAACGGGCGATTGAGGTCAATCGCCCCTACCTTGCGGAGACAACCGCCGCGCCGGTCTCATGCGTTAGATAAAGAAAATCAAAACACCATGGACCCCGCACGACCTACTGATCCCGATCCGGCTGATCCGTTTTTCACGGAACGCGCCGATCACGCAATTCTGGAAACGATCGAAATCGCAACTGAAGGTGAAGATTGCGATGAATGCGTACGCAAACTGCGACCGGTGCTGAAGAACATTCCCGGAGTTCAAGACGTAAAAGTCGATCTCCCGCACGAGCGCGTGATCGTTACGTTCGATTCGCGCAAAACGCATCCGCCCGATCTGCACGATGCAATTTTGACCAGCGGTTACAAACCGGCGCCGGTGGCGGATTGAAAAATGTGGGAGCGGCCTCAGCGCCGCCACAGTCGGGACACCAAGGTCCCTCCCACATTCACACAGCCGGCTGCTGCTGCGTCAGGCAGTGAAACGTCCCCAGACCCCAGATTAATTCGCGGCAATCGATCCCGATGACGCGCCGATCCGGAAAACATTCGCGCAAAACCGATAATGCTGCTTCGTCGCCCGGATCGGCAAACGTGGGCACGAGCACGCAGGTATTCGCGACGTAGAAGTTTGCGTAACTGGCCGGGAGCCGCAGTCCTTCCCGCACGATATTCTTCGGCATCGGAAGTGTGAGAATATCGATTCGACGGTCACGGATTTTCATGTCGCGCAAACGCGCCAGATTCTCCTGGAGCGGTTGGTAATTTTCGTCGTCGCTATTTTCTTCAACGACTGTTACGACGGTGCGCTCGGAGACAAACCGCGCGAGATCGTCGATGTGGCCATCTGTGTCGTCGCCAGCGATACCGTCTCCGAGCCAGAGAATGTCGCAGACCCCGAGATAATCGCGCAGACGTTTCTCGATTTCATCGCGTGACAGATTCGGATTTCGATTTTTGTTTAACAGACACGACTCGGATGTCAGCAATACTCCGGTGCCGTTCACATCGATGGAGCCGCCTTCGAGGACCATCTGTGGATAGAAAACCGGCAGCTTCAGGATTTCAGCAATTCGAGTCGGCACGACTTCGTCCAAGTCGAATGGCGGATACTTGTTTCCCCAAGCGTTATAATCCCAGTCCACCACCGCCAGTGGAGCCGGCGCGCCCTCGCGCCGCACAGTGTGGCTCGGCTCGGCGGCGAGCCGCCTCCAATGCTCGTCGCGCGTGAGAAAAATCGGTCCATGATCGCGGCACCACGGCTCGTTTGTTGGGATGCGATAAAAGGTGATTCTTTCCATGGGCAATCCGTGCAGAACCGAGCGCGCTTCGGCTTCATGCGCGCCGTTGCAAACATTGATGCAGACCGGCTCGGATTCGACTAGCGCCTCGACCATCGCGCGCAAAGCCGGCATCACCCGATCGAACGAATCGGGAAAACTAATTCCTTCGCGCCGTGGCCACGAAAGCCACGTGGCCGCGTGCGGTTCCCATTCCGCTGGCATCCGATAACCGAGAGCAGCTGGAGTCTCTGAGCTCATCAAGTCAACGTCGAACGCCCAACGTTTAACGTCCAACGCCCAACTTAAAATCTACATCGCCGCTAGGGCGTTCGTGCGGCTGCGGGTTTGTAGATCGCGCCGATGATCGCGCCTGCCACGGCGAATTGGATCACCGCGCCCGCGATCCAACCCGAAACGATTTTTGCCGTCAAAGGTTGGACCGCGAATGAGATCAAATGCGGCCCTGCGTACACCAGTCCGACCAGAATGCCTAACACGGCTCCTGCGCCCGGGCATCCGGTTGGAACGTAGCGGGCACACAGCAGCGTGAAAAAGAACGCCATGACGATGTGACCAAGGATCAGCCATCCGAAGTAACTCTTAAAATCGGCTTCTGGCCGCAAAAGCGTTGGCACTTCGTGATGCGCACCCTGCATGAGCGTGCCGTACCAAAGAAATCCAAAGCCGAACAGAAATACGAAAGCAGCGATGAAGGCTATGAAGAACCTAGTCCAATTCACGCGGTTGTTTCGATTTAACGTTTACGTTGAGTTGCACGAACCCCGGCAGTTTTCATCCCACAAAGCCTGAGCGCTGTCGATCTTAATTTTGCCGATAAGGAACGGCGCGACCCTGATCAGATGATCAGAGATTGTTCGCCCCGTTCAGAATGACAGCAACCGTTTTGAAATCGACAATCGGCAATCGCAAATCGGCAATCAATTAACCCACCTGCCGCCCTCGGAGACGAGGATCGGGAGTTCTTCCATCATGAACTGGGTCTTGCCGAGGGCGCCAATCATGCGGGTCCCGGTCGCGGCGTACCATTTCTTCGACATGCTCTCGCCGGTGTGGCAACCCCAGCTCTTGCAATAAGCGCCGCGCGCGAAGGCATGGCGGTTGAGTTGTTTCAGATCGTCTTCGTGAAGCCAGGATTTACAGGCGCTATCAATGTTGTTGCTGTAATCGAACATGAAGCAGGCGCGGTTCGAATGCCCAAAATACTCGAAATCCGAAACCTTCAGCTGGTCTCGCGGCTGTCCATTATTGATGTAATTGATGACTTCCTTACCTGGGCCAAACCAAATGAGATTGATATTAAATTTGTCGCGAACAGTGTTAATGAGACTGATCAGATCCTGGTGCTCCTGTTTTGCGCGATCCTCGTAGCCCTGCCTGTAAATGAGCCACGTGATCTTCGCATCCGGCCCGACCTCACTGCGCAATTGTTCGGTGCGCAGGCGCGCAGCACGCACAAAGTTTGCCCACCAATGATCGTGGGGGACTGCCTTGTATTTTTCCCATTGATACATCGATGGCCCTCCAACGAGCATGATGTATTCACCCCCGGCTGGCGGCGCCGCCCGTAGGTTGAGCGCGACCATCGACAACAAGCAAACGAGTAAAAGACGTTTCATGATTTCTGGCGAGAGGACTATTTATGCGCGCTGCAAAATTGCGCAAGTTGTAGCCGCTGCGGGTAGGAACATCGTGCTGCGATGTCCGGACGCCGCAGCGCGGCGTCCCTACCAAGGCGTTTCCAGTTCCCCTCGCACAAGATCTTCCCACGTTTCGCGTTTCCGGATCAGCGCGAATTTATCGCCGTGGACCAACACTTCTGCCGGGAGCGGACGCGAATTGTAGTTCGATGCCATCACAAATCCGTACGCGCCAGCGCTCATGATCGCGAGCAAGTCACCTTCATTCAGTGCGGGCAACTTTCGGTCGAGCGCAAAAAAATCGCCCGATTCACATACCGGCCCAACAATGTCGATTTTTTCAAGGCTCTTACTCGTGTTGGTGGTCTTCCCCGGTTCGTCGACCGGCACAATTTCGTGATAGCTCTGGTACAGCGCCGGTCGGATCAGATCATTCATACCGGCGTCGACAATGACGAATTTTTTGCCGCCGGATTGTTTGATGTAAAGGACGCGCGTCAGCAACGCTCCGGCATTGCCAACAAGGAAACGCCCGGGTTCGGCGAGGATCCGAATACCCAGCTTGCGCAAGGGGGGCACAATTGCGTCGGCGTAATCGCGGACGCTGAACGCGGAGGGTTCGCCGCTGTGGTCGTGCCACCATTTGCCTGATCCGCTCTCCAGTGCGCGCCGGTAAATGATTCCCATGCCGCCGCCGATGCTGAAGAACTTGATCGCATATTTCGATTTCAGCTCGCGCACCAAGGACGCAACTTTTTGGATCGCGTTCGCGAATGGTTTTGCATCGGTGATCTGCGAGCCGATGTGCATCTGCACGCCGACGATATCGATGTTGCGCATTCTGGCGGCACGTTCGTAAACCGCCCCGATATGATCGAGTGCGATGCCGAATTTGTTCTCGTGCGAACCGGTGGAGATGTATCGATGTGTGTGCGGATCGACATCGGGATTCACGCGCAGCGCGATCGCCGCGCGCTGGTTTCTTACGCGGGCGATGCTATCGATTGATTCAAGCTCCGCTTCACTCTCAATGTTGAAGCAGCACACGCGCTGGTCGAGTGCGTATTCGATTTCCTCACGTGATTTGCCAACACCGGCGAATGTGCATTTGGCCGGATCGCCGCCCGCCGCGAGCACCCGGAACAACTCACCACCGGAAACGATGTCGAACCCTGCGCCCGCATCGACGAGCAACTTCAGGATCGCGCGATTGGAGTTCGCTTTGACGGCATAACAAATCAGGTGATCCAGGGGCGCGAGCGCCGTGTCGAGTCGCATGTAGTGATCGAGAATTGTTCCCGCACTGTAAACGTAAGTTGGCGTGCCGAATTCCCCGGCAACGCGAGAAAGATCGACGTCTTCGCAAAACAGACGCTCATTTCGATACTCAAAAAAATGCACCCGTGAATTTAGCGACAACGAGCGCAGTTTTCCAAATCGTCGAGAAGTAGTTCGTTGGATTCAGCCGCAGACCGAGAATAAAAGCTTGAACCGTTTTTCGGGGGCGCATAAAAAACCGGCAATGGACGGAATTGCCGGGACGGCTGAATTTTCCGAAAAAATGCGCAGTCCCATTAGGCGAAACTGTCCATGATCATCCGCTGTTATGATGAGTGAGGCCTCTTCTTCGACTTCTCGCAGGCATTTTCTCGATCTTATTTTGGGCGCGAGCTTTCTCGGGTGGCTGGTCAGCATTGCATACCCAATCATTCGTTACCTCAAACCGCTGCCGCAGACTGGGCCGACGGGACCAACGCGTTTGACGCACGAGGAGACTGCCAAGCTGGAGCAGAATAAATTTGTCATCGTTCCGGTAAGCGGACAGCGCGCAATCGTTTTGGAACCTCACGACGAGCAACTGCTCGCATTCAGCGCCGTTTGCACGCACGAAGGCTGCACGGTCACCTATTTACCAGGCCAATCGATCATCTGGTGCCCTTGCCATGATGGCCGCTACGATCTCAACGGCCGCGTAATATCCGGCCCCCCGCCTAAGCCGCTGCCGGAATTCGCGGTCCAACGACAACCCGACGGTGCCATTGTTATCTCACCAGAACAAAAAGCCTGAGGCAAGCGGTGCCGGCAAGGGCGGCGGGTTGCTCGGCTGGCTGGATCGGCGTTTTCAAATAACGCCGCTCATCGAATTTCTCAGCCACAAGCAGGTGCCTTTGGGAACGCACTGGATGGGCTGGTATTACCTGGGTGGAATCACCATGTTCTTTTTTATCGTCCAGGTGATCACCGGCGTGCTGTTGCTGATGTATTTCCAGCCGGGCGAAGCGACGGCTTACGAGAGCATTCGTTTTCTGACGACAAAGGTCCCCTTCGGCTGGCTGATTCGTTCGATACACAGTTGGAGCGCGCACCTGATGATCATTTCGCTGGTGCTCCACATGTTCAGTACGATGATGCTGAAGGCTTATCGCCCGCCGCGCGAATTGACGTGGGTTTCCGGCTACCTTTTGTTTTTGCTGACGCTCGGGTTCGGTTTCTCCGGCTATCTCCTGCCGTGGAACAAACTGGCTTATTTCGCAACAACGGTGGGCACCAATATCGTGCGTTCAGTGCCGGTGCTGGGCGACTGGCTGTTGCAGGTGTTGCGGGGCGGGCAGGATGTAACGATCAATACGCTATATCGGTTCTTCGCCGCCCACGTGGTGATCCTGCCATTGGCGTTCGTCGGCCTGATCAGTCTGCACTTGTTGTTTATTCAGCGGCAAGGCATGGCGTTACCCGTGGGTACCCAAGTCGCGCCGCGCGGCATGAAGTTCTTTCCCAGCTTTGCCATGCGCGATGTGTTGTTGTGGCTGGCGTGTTTGATGTTGCTGCTCTCCCTGGCGGTTTTCCTTCCCTATGGGCCGGGCATTCCGGGAATGGATTGGGAACTCGGTTCGAAGGCAAACCCGATGGCGCCAGCGTATCCCGGCATCAAGCCGGAATGGTATTTCCTGTGGGAGTATCAGTTGCTGAAGGAATTTCCACCGCACCTCTTCGGTTTGCCGGGGCCGCAAGTCTGCCTGTTCTTGATCGCGCTCTTGTTCGGCATCTGGGCCATCATCCCATGGCTGGACCGGCGCGCCGCCCGAAACAAATCATCACCGGCTTTCAGCGATTTCGGCTGGGCGGCGATCCTGTTCCTGACGTACCTGACCCTGATGGGCTGGGACATCGGAGCAAGTGGAGCAGGCAATGACGTGGCCTTGGTACAAAGATCGGCGCGGGTCTGCGCATGGTATACTCTAGCTGGGGGCGCGGTGGTCATTGTGTTTCGATATTGGTGGTTCGAACATCGCTGGTTCGTGCTAACCGGGGCCGCGCTGTTACAGGTGGTGCTGCATGGTCTGGTGGGTCTTTCTTATCTGCTGGCCGGACTGATCTCGTTCGTCATCGCGGTAATCCTCGCTGCGGTTTCATATTTCATGCGTCCGCGCGCTGCTGAGGAGGATGCAAGTTGAGAACGATCTCAATCGTCCCGGTTGTCATTGCCATCCTTTTGACTCCGGCTGCCGCTTTTGCAGCGGACCAAAGTTCGGCCGGAGCAGGTCCGAAACTGGCCGCGATGCTCGAGGCCAAAGGCGCGAACGGCAAGCCGATTGTTAGCGCGGAAGACCAAGCCTATTTCGATGGCCTTAATGATAATCTTCGCGCCCTGCTGAACGATCTCGTTCAAAAGGAGGTCATCACGCGTCCGGAACATTTGGCAACGCTACTTGGGTTGCAATTGCGTCCGCAAAAGATGGAGCTGGTCCTGCAGAACAGATGTATTCTGTGTCACACCGATTCGCAAATCCAATCGCCCGAGGATCTCTTCACTCTCGGATCCGATTCGCCCAAATCACCGCCCTCGCACATGAACCTGAGAGAGATCGTCGAGGACACTCATTTTCGGCGTGGCCTCTCGTGTGCCGGTTGTCACGGCGGCGATCCCACGGCCGATTTCGGCCACGATTTCGTCAAGGAATGGCCGGAGAAAGATCGGCAAAAAAATCGCGCCTGGGTCGTTCAATTCTGCGCGCGTTGCCATTCCGATCCGAAGATGATGCATGAGTTCAATCCCTCGCTCCCAACTGATCAGCTGGCAAAGTTCAAGGATAGCCCGCATGGCCGGACGTTGCTTGAGCAACACGACGACCGCGCGCCCTCGTGCGTGAGTTGCCACGGCGTTCACGGTATTCGTCCGGCGAAAGATCCGCAGTCGAAGGTATACGCGCAACGCGTGCCGGAGACATGCGGCGCGTGTCATGCCGATCCGAAAATCATGGCCGGGTTCACACTTCCGGACGGCTCACCGCTTCCGACGAATCAACTTGCGGAATATCGCGACAGTGTACACGGACGCGCGCTGCTCGTGCGCGGCGATTTGGGCGCGCCGGCATGCAACACGTGCCACGGCAATCATGCCGCCAGTCCTCCCGGCGTCACGCAGGTGAGTCGAAGTTGCAGCCTTTGTCACTCGGCCAACGCGAGTTTGTTCGACGGCAGCAAACACAAGCTGGCATTCGATCAACACAACTGGCCCGAATGCGGCAAGTGCCATGGGAATCACGCAATAGCCAAAACGCATGATTCCATGGTGGCGACCGGACCGGGTCAGTTATGCGGCGATTGCCATCGCCAATACGCAAAGAACGATCCGAACTGCATCCCCACCGCCAATTATTTTCACCAGACGATTACCCAACTCAGCGATGCTCATAAGAAGTTTACGGAAGTCTCCGAGAAGCTCGCCGCAAAGGGTCTGGATGTCGAGCCGATCAACAACCAGTTGACCGATCTCACCGATGCCTTGAAGAAGTCGCGAACCTACGTGCATTCGTTTAGCCGAAATACCTTCCAACAAGTGGCGCTGCCGGGAGAACAGGCGGTTCAGCAAACGGACACTCTTGTCAACAAAGCCTGGGAAGAATACAAGTATCGCCAGATCGGCCTGGCGGTGAGCATCGCTTTGATCGGCCTTCTGATGCTGGCGATTTATTTGAAACTCCGCCAACTCGAAAAGTAAAAAACGCTCCACCGCTCAAAAGCCCGCGTCTTCTCCTTTTGGTTTCAGACTTATGAGGTAGGCGATAAGGTCGTCCACTTCGGCATCCTTGATCGTGCCGGCCCATGCCGGCATGTAGAGCGGTGGGGGCGGGCGTTTCGGGTCGAGTGCGTTGATCTCGTGTTGGCCTTTGAGGATGCGCGCCTTCAGCTCGTCCTTGGTGTAGCCTTCGGCCACGTGGATCAGGCCTGGCACGAGTTGAGCAGTCTTGGCGTTCGGATTAGGCACACCACCTTTGCCCTCCTGACCGTGGCAGCCGGCGCAGCCGTATTTGCGATAAACATCATGACCGCGCTCGACCTGACCCATGAGTGACGGCAGGCTCAACGCCACTTTCTGATCGCGCAGGTGAAGGAGAAAATCCGTTAGAGCGCGGGCCTCGGTTTCGGTGAAACCAAACTGTGGCATGACCGTTCCCGGACTAACGACCTGCGGGTCACGGAAATGCCGGACGATCCATTCGGGCGTGCGCCGTAGGCCGACATCATCTAGTGCCGGGCCAATCGTGCCGCCGTTGCCGCCGACGGAATGGCAGCCGATGCAACCTTTCTGTGTGAACAAGTGCTGCCCCTCGGCCGCGCTTGGAATCACCTTCATCGAAGCGTAATAGCCAGGGGCCGTTTCTCCAGTCTGGCTGAGCATGAAGAGCGTAATCGCTTCAAGATCTGCTTGGGAGAGTTTCTGCGGTGGCATCCCCGAGCCGGGCGTAACGGCAGCGGGAGCAAGGAAATGCTTCTCGAGCCATTCTGCTGAGCGACGCGCGCCGACTTTGTCGAGTTCCGGTCCGAGGATGCCGCCGATGCCGCCAAGTTTGTGGCAGCCACGGCAGCCACTGTCTTCGAACACCTGCTCCCCACGCGCCAATTCGGGCGCTGCGGGATTGTCAGCGGCCTGGTGACATTTGCCACAAGAAGCCTGGATGTATCGTAGTGGCAACATCGGCTGGTCCCAGTGCGGAACGTTGCCGTGCGCCTCCGCAACTGTCGTGGCGCGGCCCTGACCGCGATGGCAGACAGTGCAACCGAATTTGTCAGGCGGGTGTTGTTCGTGAAGCGGGTGATAGGCCAGCGGCTGCGGGTAGCCGCCGTAGCTTGGGTCCTCCACCGCCAGGTGGCAGGTTGTGCAGCGATCGACGCGGTTGAGATCGGGCAGTAGGATTTGCCGGACTTCGACCGGAATCCTTTTTGCCAAGGCGAGCTGCTGCGGCGTTGCCGCGCGGCGGATTTCCTCCTGGATGAACTTCTTCTGGTAATCCTTCCAGTCACGGTACTCGTCTTTGTAGTAGCCGAGCACTATCAAGCCCCCAACCAGGAGGCCGAGCACAGTGAACCAGCTGTAGAAGCTGCGGAGTGAGCCGTTGGCCATGTCAATGGCTCTCCGCAGCGGGCGGTGGTTTCTTCCACGGTTCTTGCCAGCCCCAGTTCGGCCCGCGGAAGTACGTACCGATGACCGTGAAGACGATGACGGCGAGCAGGCAGATGGTGAAAATCGTGATCGCGACTGCGCGCTCGCGGGCGAACCAGCGGCCTACGCCTCTCCGCTGGCGGTCGATATACGGCAGCAACACTAACGCCGTTACGAGTAACGCCGGCACCACCACGCCGCCCCAGAATGCCGAGTAGCTGACCAGCTCCTGCAGGCCGAGAAAATACCACGGCGCTTTCGCGGGATTAGGCGGATAGATGGGGTTGGCGAGTTCCTCCAGCGGCGCATTCCAGAAAATCGCCAGGAAGAGCACCACGGCCATGACCAAGAGGAAGAGAAGCAGTTCACGAAAGACCAAGTGAGGCCACGAGAACACTTCCTCTTCTGGGTTCTGGCCAACTTGCGGGGTGATGCCACGCGCCAGTTCCATCAGGCCATAAGTCTTGTTGGTCGGCAACTGGCTGAGCTCGACTTGCTCGACAACGTCGCCCGGTTCGTTAGGGCGTGATAACCCGCCGTCCTTGCGCACGCGCCAGAGGTGAACGGCGACCATCAAGCCCGCCACCGCCGGCAGTACGAACACGTGCAGCGCGTAAAAGCGGATGAGCGCTTCCTGCCCGACGACGTTACCCCCGAGCATCAGGTATTTTAGCTTGGGACCAATGTACGGCGCGTAGGAGGCGATGCTCGTGCCAACGGTGATCGCCCAAAAGGCAAGCTGGTCCCACGGCAGTAGGTAGCCGGTGAAACTCAGCGCCAGCGTCAGCAAGAACAAACCGACGCCGAGCAGCCAGTTAAACTCGCGCGGTTGTTTGTAGGCGCCGGTGTAGAAGACGCGGCACAGGTGTAGCAGCACGAACAGCACCATCAGGTGCGCCGCCCAGCGGTGCATGTTGCGCATAAGCAAACCCGCGGAGACGACGAACTCGAGATCCTTCATCGTGTCATACGCCCGGTCGGTGCTCGGCACGTAGTAAAACATCAGCAGCACGCCTGTACCGACCAGAATCAGGAAGAGATACAGCGAAATCAGTCCCAGTCCGAACGAGTAGGATGCGCGCAACGAATGGCGGTTGACCTTCGCCGGCTGAAAATGCAGCAGGAAACTTGAGACCATCGCCTGCGCCCGCTCCAAGTTGCTTTCCGGCAGGCCAACGCGGAAGATCGACCGGCCAACGCGGGAGCGCTCGATTTTTTGCCAGAGACGTTTGGGCAGAGGCGCGCTCACACGACCAGGTATTTGTCCGCGGGCACGGTCTGGCTTTTGTCCACGACCAGGCGATCGTCCTTGCTCAGCATCACGAAAAACCACGGCAACGGGCGCGGAGCCGGGCCGCTTTCAACTTTGCCCTGGTCGTCAAACAGGCTGCCATGACATGGGCAATGGTAGCCGTGCTCGGTGCGGTTGACCGTGCAGCCGAGGTGCGTGCAGATCGCCGAAAGGCAGCGAAAGGTGTTTCCCTGGCGGACGAGAAACACTCTCTCGTCTTCGATGAACGTGACCGATTTTTCGGGGAAATCATCCGGCTTCCCGGCCTTGAAAAGCAGGCTCGGCTCGTAGAGAACATTTGGCACGAGGAAGCGCACAGAAGCGATGGCCGACGCCGCCACCGCGAAGGTAGCCGCCAGCCAGCCGAACGTGATTTGGAGAAAACCGCGTCGGGAAACGTCGTTTTTTTGGTTGGATTGGTTCAATGTTAGGCAGGCAGCAGTTCCACCCGCTCCATGGTGATCGCGCCGGTAGGGCAGCGCGCAGCGCACAACCCGCAGCGGATGCAACGGGTCTCGTCCTTGATAATCGTGCCCTGCTCACCGCGGTCAGGTATGCGCCCGTAACGCGCGAGCAACGCCGCTTGCAAATCTTCACCGCCACGCAGGTCGGCGACATCCACCAGCCGGAAACAATACTCGGGACAAACGTCCGCGCAGCCGCCGCAAAGGACGCATTCGTCACCGTTGAATACCGGACTGACGTGGCATTTCAGGCAGCGAATCGCCTGAACTACCGCCTCGGGCTCGGGGTAATCGCTCTCCACTTCGGCGATCCCAACGCGCCGATTCAACGGCAGCGTCGGCGGGGAGCGTCGCACCAGCTTCTCGTAATCGGGCTTCATCCGGTACTGCTGTGTGTCGTAGATAGTCACGCGCGCCTGGTGGGGCTCAGCCGGCACGTGGCCCGTTAGGAATTTCGCGATGGAATTCGCCGCTCTCTTGCCCTCGGCCACGGCTGTTATGATAATGCGCGGCCCGAAAGCCACATCGCCGCCAGCGAACACGTCGGGCCGCAACGTCGCCATCGTCGCCGGATCGGTTTGCAGCGTGCCGCGCGGCGTCAGCTTCAGGTTATCCTCGGGATGAATCCAGGAGAGATCCGCCGCCTGCCCGACGGCGAGCACGACCGTGTCGCAATCGACCGTCTCCTCGCTTCCTTCGATGAACTGCGGGTTGAACCGCCGGTTCTCGTCGAATACCCGGCTGCACTTGATCAACTCGATACCGGAAACTTTGCCGTCGTTGCCGAGAACGCGTTTGGGGCCGAACCGCGTGTAAAGCCGAATTCCTTCCTTTTCCGCCTCTTCGATTTCCTCGCGCGCCGCAGGGATTTCGTCGAGATTCTCCAGGCAATACATGTGGACTTCCGGCACACCCTTGCGGATGGCTTCGCGCGCCACGTCCAGGGCGAGTCGAACTTGATCAGGCGCTTCAGGTTCGTCGATCGTCAGTTCCTCCAGCGTTGCAGCAGCGGTGTGCAACGCCGCGCGCAATTCCGCCTCGTTCATATCCGCAAGCTTTTCCGTCTGGCGCAGGACCGAACGAGCCACGTCGAATGCGACATTGCCGCCGCCGATGACAACGACTTTGCGTCCGAGCGTCACGCGGTAGCCGAGGTTGACGTTGAGAAGAAAATCAATCGC
Organism: uncultured Verrucomicrobiae bacterium; assembly: GCA_963757675.1. Classification (GTDB taxonomy): domain Bacteria; phylum Verrucomicrobiota; class Verrucomicrobiia; order Chthoniobacterales; family UBA10450; genus Udaeobacter. Next base: position 18,753 of record CAVWTH010000019.1, read on the forward strand.
CCGCAAGACACCGTCCAGTTGCACACCTTCGATTGCCAGCTCGCGGCTTTTGTGCGCGCCAATGCCGAGAAACACGGCTTCATAACCCTGTTGCTTGAGGTCGGAGAAGGCAAAGTCGCGACCGAGCCGGGTGTTCAGGCGAATCTCTACACCGAGCGATGTGATCGCTTCGATTTCCGCCTGGATGATTTCGCGCGGCAGCCGGTATTCGGGCACGCCGAGAACCAACATTCCGCCCGCCAGGTTCTGCGCCTCAAAGACCGTCGGCGTAAAACCCATCAACGCCAGTTCATGCGCACACGACAGGCCGGCCGGTCCGGCGCCGATCACCGCGACCTTTCGGCCGTCGCCGATGCGTTCGCGCCGTGGATCGCGCAATTCGGGATAGACGCGACCCAGATCGAAGCTGTCCGACTCCGCGCCGAATTTTTCACAGACGAATCGCTTTAACGCGCGGATGGAAATCGACGCGTCGAGCGCTCCGCGCCGGCATTTGGCCTCGCACGGGGCCGCGCAAACGCGGCCGCAGATGGAGGCGAAAGGGTTCGGCGTGCGTGCGATGATGTAGGCGTCTTCATAACGCCCCTCGGCAATCGCCTGCACATAGCCGCCGGAATCGGTGCGAACCGGGCAGCCCTCGCGGCACAGGACCTGCCGGGTGAAATAATTTACGTCCGGCAGTTCAACTGAATACGTCGAAGGCATTTCCCATGAACCCCGGATCGATGGAGCGGATGGCTACTTATCGTATTTGCTGTGGACTTCCTTGATCTTTGCTTCTGCCTCGGCCTTCTCGGCGGGAGCCTTTGCGAGTTTCGCGTCCACCATCGCCTTCTTGCGGACGCTCGAGTCATACACGAGGAAATCGTAAATTTTCTTGCCGTCGCCGCTGCTGATACCCGACCCGGGTTTGTTCATCATCCGTTTGATATAGCGTGACCACTCGCTGGGCAGCGCGTAGTCGGAGTTGATCGGGCGGCTCAACTTGTGGCATTGCGAGCATTTCTGGGTAAACACTTCGTAGTTAGCCTGGATCCCCTGCGGGTATTTGGAGACGTTGATCGTGGCCGGGCCTTTTTCAAATCGTTCGACTCGCGCCTTGGTCTCAGCGTCAAGTTGAGCGGCACCGCGCACCAAGCTTACCCAGATGAGCGCGAGCGCAGCTACGCCTAGGAGAATAATGGGAAGTTTCGTTTTGATGAGCATAACACGTATTTTCCTTTCCTGTTTTTGTCTAGAATCCGTAAGAGAGTTGAAAAACGTAGTCGCGGGATGGCAGTTTATTGGGGCCATGGCTTTGCAGCCATTCGTAGTCGCCTTCAAACCAGAGCGTGTTGGTGAGGTAATAGACGAAACCGACGGTTTCTCGGTTTGTGTTCGTGCTCAGATCCTGCTTCATGCCGTCGTCTGCCAAATCATAGCGGCCGACCAATTCGATGTTGCTTATTTTGATGAGTGGCAATTCAACGTCAAGATTGAGGCCGGCCAGCTTGTAGCCGGCCTGGACCCATCCGCCTTGCGGATGAACCCTGCCCATGTTGTCGGTCCCGTACCAACTATTGATATACTCGCCCTTTACTTCGAAGTAGGGGCTGACGTGCACGGCCCCATCGATGACCAGCGCTGACCAATTCTGGTTGCCCGCGTTATCCCATTCGCCCGACTGGCCCGAAACTCCGACCTCGACATCGTAATGAGGTTCAAATGGAAGGAAAAATGCGAGCCGACCGCCGCCGCTGGGATTGGTGTGCAAATTTCCGATGTTTCCATCGGATTTGATGCCTACGTTGCCATCGAGATCAAGCTGATCGGCGTTGCCTGATCCGTCCACTGAACCCGGTCCGTTCGCCCCATAAGCAGAGTAGGTAAACATCGCGCCCGACTGTCCCACCGGGATGGACCCACGCAATTGCACACCCGCACCGGCACCCGGCAGGAAATCACGCGGCAACGGGTCGTCGGGTATCTTGTTAAGCCAACCCGCAGCGCGCTCAGAATAGGTACCCAAAGGCAGCACCATGTACCCGGACACGAGCGTCACGTAGTCGTTGTACAAATAGTCCAATTGCGCGAAACTCAGATCAAACGTGGTGGTGGCGCCGCTGTCATTGGGCGCATTGTTCTGCAACGTGATATCCATGCCAACTTCGAACAAAATGTTGTCGGCCGCCCGAAACAGGAAGATCGGAGCAAAATCAGCCAGCGTGAACGCGCCGTGTTGTCCGTGAACCTTGCCGTATTGAACCTCGGCATCTCCCACGATCATGAAGTCGTGCGTGGCGAGGGGCCCGGCGGGCGCCTGTGCCACTGGAGGCGGCTGCGCTGTCGCCTCGGCCTTGTATTCCCCGGTGCCGGCAGTCTTTTCCGTTTTGGCAATCTGGGACTGGAGTTCCCGGATCTTCTCCTTGTCTTTCTCGTGCGTCTGTTCCAATCCCTCCACTTTCTGACTCAACTGCTCAACTGCCGCCTTTAATTTATTGAAGTCCTCATCGCTTACTTCCGCCGCCGCGCGTGGCGGCAGGGCGATCCCCATGACGCATCCGGCGGCTAAAATACCAAAGATCTCAGCACGGATTTTCACTAAAATCATCTCTTGGTTTGTCAGTTCCCGGCGTCTTGTTCGAGATACTTCAAAATCTCTTTCGCCTGGTCGGCTGGAAGGTTGGCTCGCACGCGCATGTGCATCAGGACCGTCCTCCAATGGGCCGCTGTGAACTCGGTGGGATAGCGTTCAGAGTGGCACCGGTTGCAATTGATCGCGTATAACTGTTGCCCAGTGAGTTTTTGTTGCTCGGGGCTGGCGACGTTCTTTGTCTTCTCCTTCGTTGTTTTCTCCTTTGTCGCCTTCTCCTTTGCCTCCTTCTTAGGCTTGCTGTCTCCGTCCGCATAAACAAACGGGCAGAACACCGTGTAAGCGGCCGCAGCAATCACCACAAGGCCGGTACCAGCCAGCAGCCCCGGTTTCAACGAACTAAGACGATTCGTGGCTCTCATCGTGTTAAAAGATTGTTTTCTGCGCCCGAAAACTGCCTCTCGCGCCGACAGTAGTGTAATATCATGCTTCATGAGTATTGCTAAAAACGCTGGATCGTGACTACGCGTTTCTTCGGTGAAAATGCGCCGATTCATGAGTGAGAAGACGGTGTAAACAGTTGGCGCTCTGATAAAATCCGGTGTTCGTATGTTCAAAAAGTTGAACCTAAATATAAAAACACTGCTTTAAAGAAAACAGCGAGCGCGAGCCGTAATTTTGTCTTTCGTTGCAATGAAAGCCGTGATGACATAACTCGCGGCGATGGATTCGGGCGAACCAGAAAACAAATTTTTTCCTAGCGGCGCGATTTTTTTCTTTGCGCTTCTGATTCTGTTTTACGCAGCGCTTTGGTTGGTCATTTACTGGATCATGGTTGCTCGGGCATGAACAAGCTGAGCGCGACGCAACTGGAAAAGCGGATCATTTGGATCTCCATGGCGTTTGTCTTTGTGTTGTTGGCACTCGCGGCGCTGGCGATCAATCTTTTTCACGTTGGTCTGCCCACGTGCCTCACCAATATCAAACCCTTTCAGAAAGGCGAATTGATCGCTCGTTCGCCGACGCATTACGAACTGCATTACGTCGCGCGCATGTGGAAGTTCGAGCCGGAAGACGTGACGATTCCCGCAGGATCGACAGTAGACATTTATCTGAGCGCTGCCGACGTGACACATGGCCTGATTATGCTGGGCACGAACCTCAACCTGATGGCCGTGCCGGGCGTGGTGAATTATGCACGAGTCAAATTCGATAAGCCCCGCGTTTACCAACTGCTGTGCCACGAATTTTGTGGCACCGGTCATGACCAAATGGCTGCCGAACTGCACGTCGTGGACGCGGCGACCTTTGCTGCGAAGCCAAGCCCGCCGCCTGCCGCCGAGCCGACGCACGCTGGTTACACGCTCCTCGATGCAAATCTGTGTACCACATGCCATTCGCTTGATGGCCAGCCGGGAATCGGGCCGACGTTCAAAGGCTTATACGGTCAAACCCAAAAGCTGAAAGACGGATCCACTGTCACTGTCAGTGACGCTTTTATTCGTGAAAAAATTCTTCATCCCGAGGCAAAGATCGTTGCCGGAACATTTGAGCAGGAAATGCCGAAAACGGATCTCAGCGATCACGAGATCGAAGAAATCATAGAGTATCTACAAACACTGAAATAAGAGCCGATGGAACTGAGCGAGCGTAAAGTCGAGATCGAACCGGGGCTCAAACGAATGATCCTAATCGAGATCATTCTCCCGATGGTGTTGTTGATCCTGGGAATTTATCACGGCTTAATGCAGGTGCTATATCGCGCGGGAATGATTCACCGTTCCCAATTCCTGGGACTCGATTATTTCCAGGGCCTCACATTGCACGGAGTCATAAATGCGATCGTGTTCACGACTTTCTTCGCGGTCGCCTTTGGCTACGCGATCATCCGTTATTACCTCCGGCGCCCTCTCAACATGCAGGTCGCGTGGCTTTCGTTCGCACTGATGATCATTGGAACGCTGCTCGCGGCGGCAGCCATTCTTTCAGGAAAAGCAACGGTTCTCTACACATTCTATCCGCCATTGCGGGCACACCCGGCTTTTTACATCGGCGTAGTCCTGCTGGTCGTTGGTTCGTGGATTGCGTTCTTCAATTGGCTGCCACCTTACTTTGCCTGGAAACGAGAACATCCGGGCAAGAAAGTGCCGCTCGCCGTGGTCGGCATTTTCGCAACGTTCATTATCTGGCTGATCGCCACGATACCAGCGGCAATCGAACTCATTTTCCTGCTCATTCCGTGGTCGATAGGCTGGGTCGCGACTGTGAATGTGCCACTGGCGCGGATGCTTTTCTGGTTCTTCGGGCATCCGCTTGTCTATTTCTGGCTGGTGCCGGCTTACGTCATGTACTACACGATGTTGCCCAAGCTGGCTGGCGGAAAGCTGTTTTCCGATTTCGCAGGCCGCCTGACCTTCCTCTGGCTGGTGCTGTACTCCGCGCCGGTCAGGAATTCATCATCAATTCACCGAACCGGGAATCAGCAGCACGTGGAAATTCGTGCACGCATTTTTCACCATGCTGGTGGCGGTTCCGAGTTTCGTCACGGCCTTCACCATTGCCGCGTCACTCGAATACGGTGCTCGCGAGCGGGGTGGTCGTGGCTTGCTGGGATGGTGGGCCAAACTTCCGTACATCGACAAAGACCGCTGGTTGTTTTCATACCTGTTTGCGGGGTTAGTCATTTTTATTTTTGGCGGAGTGACTGGAGTAATCAACGCGTCCTACAACCTCGATACTGTTGTGCACAACACCTCCTGGTTGCCCGCGCACTTTCATCAAACGGTCGCCGGTCCTGTGTTTCTTGCTTACATCGGGATGAGTTTGTTTCTGGTCGCGACACTCACCGGCAAGGAGATCAAGTTGCCAACCTGGAATGTCTGGGTGCCCTATATCTGGACAATAGGCATCATGATTTTTTCCACCGGCCTGTTCATCGGCGGTGCCGGCGGCGAACCGCGCCGGACGAATATGGGACTCACTTACACGAATCCCGATTCATCGCTTTACCATTCCGATTGGGCTGCAGCCCGCGTGCTCGGAAGTATTGGCGGAACCATCATGGCGATCGCGGCCGTGATGTTTTTCATCGTTTTCTTTGTCACGCTTTTCGGCAAGCGAGTTAAGCAAGGTGATTTGGAGTTGATTGTGTCCGAGCCTTATCACGACGAGAGCGTCCCGGCCGTGCAAACGTTCACACCATGGTTGGCTGGCGCTGCGCTTTTGCTCGTGATCGCCTACGCCGCGCCAATCACGCAAACAATTCGAAGCAATTTCCCCGGCGCTCCGGGCTACTCCCCGGATAATCCCCGGCCGATCACCAGCGCACGAAATCCGTAACATCGTTGGAATGAAATTCTTCCTGTCTGTTATTTTCGTCGCCTTTGTCTATGCAACGTCCTTTGGGACAGCTGTCGAAGATCTTTCACCGCAGCATGGAAAATCCGTCGCACGCATCCCTTGGACCGACGAGACCGGCGGGTCCGTCAATTATCGGAATTCGCCGGTTTCCCCGTTATCCTTCTGCCAATTTATACTCGCTGCCCGGGCGCATGCGTGGCGAACGTTGAGCGACTGAAGAATGCGCTGAGTGATTCGTCCGCTGATCTCCGACAATTTCGTGTGGTGTTGTTTTCGTTCGACAGCAGCGATACACCCGCGAAGTTGGCGGCCTATCGTACACACGAGAGCATCCCGTTAGCCTGGTTTGTCGGGACCTCAAGCCAACTAAACATCGACGCGCTTCTCGAATCGATCGGCTTTCAATATGGCCGGGCTGGAAGGGAATTTGTGCACCCCGAATCTTCTGCTCGTTCTCGATTCGAAACTGCGCGTCGCGAAATGGATTTACGGTACAGGCTTCTCGGGTCGTGATATTGATTTTGCGTTGAAAGTCGCATCAGGCGAGAGCGACTGGGTAGGCCAACATTCCGAGTGGCTGTACGCGCTGGTTACTTTTTTCCGGCTCCCTGCTCTGCGTCGCCCTCGTCTATTACCTGGTGCAACTTGCGGTTCTAAAGCGCGCGATTAGCCAGGCTCACGTGGCTTGTGCCCCTGATTGCCATTGACTTCCGATGCCTCGCGAAGCTTCGACCGATCCCACGCCGGGCTCGGCGACATCCGCGCTGACCGTACCGCCACAGCGCGCCGA
>CAVWTH010000020.1:0-76254 GCA_963757675.1 uncultured Verrucomicrobiae bacterium
CCCTGACGCTCCTCGTTGCCGACAAAATATTTTAGTCCGCCAAGCAGAAAGGAACGCAGCCGTCCTTTTCCTTGCGCACGGCACTCAGACTTCGCCGCTCCAGTAGCTCCGCAAAGAAACCCTGGGTAATGTCTTCTGCCTCCTCTGGCGGGATACCCTGTCGCCGCAGAAATGCAAAAATAGGTCGCCAATATGTGCGACAAAGTTTTTCAAGCGCCTCTTGTGCCGCTGGCGATTCGCCTTGGGCCTCCAAGACCACGCTCCAGTGCGTAGTCCTAAACGCGGCTCTGAACTGTTGCCCGCTCGCATCAGTCGCAGCTGTTGAAGTCACTCCATGCGATGCAGGGGTCACATTACGATCCAAGTAAAAAGGCGCGCCGAAAGCAAGCCCGCATGCGGTTCCGGCTGGCGCCCTTACCAAGGCTACGGCGAGCCAAAGGCAACCCGCTCTCCTTGAAACCGAGAATGAGATTCTTGCTTCGACACGCAGCCCGCCGGGATGCTAAGAGAGTCGGAAATGAAAAATCTGTGTCTCGCCCTCGCGTTCTTTCTCGGTAGCGGATCAATCCTTTTTGGCAATGGCGGCGCGTGGCAAACCGGAGTCCCGGGAACGGGTAATGCCAGTGCCTCGAAGAACGACCGTCACACCGACATCACCATCGAAAACGAGACACTAAAGATCGATCTGCATCCAGAGTACGCGGACGTGGATGTGCGCTACCGCATGCACAACACTGGACCAAAGGTGCAACAAGATTTCTTTTTCCCGGTTGAGCGCTGGGGAGAAAATCCAAATGGGGACAGGGAAGGAAAGGGCGAAGACATCAGGAACTACCGGATCATGGTCGATGGAAAAGATTTGGCGTCGACCAACGTCGAGGGACCGAAGATAAAGAGCAGCCCAAAGAAAGAAGAGACCAGCGAAGCAACCCAGGAAAGCACCGAAGCGAAGCAGGAAACCGCCCAAACCGAAGATGGAAGCAGCAAAGCCGAGGAACAGGGCGACGACGCGGCTTCGGGGCCAATCTGGGAAGAAGAACTGTCCACGATCAAGTCATGGAAGAAATCGCTTATTCCCTTCGAGCGAAATCAGACGCGCGAGGTGATGGTTCGTTACACGGCGCGCTATGCCGAGAACGACGAGTCGGTCTCGGATGATTCGCACATCAGCAACGCGACCTTCGCCTATTCGCTCTCGCCGGCAGCAACGTGGAAAGGACCAATCGGCAAAGCCAAAATTGAGATCAATATCCTGCACCCCGAGCCCGAGGATGTCTCGACCGAGAAGCCGAAGGAGCGATTCAAAAAAATCAGCGACACGCGCTACGAATGGGATTTTGCAAATTTGAAGCCAACGCTTGCGGACGACCTCCGCATCGTCGCTCATTCAAAATATGATTCGTATCCGACTGGTTATTCGGAAGAAGAGAACCGGCGTCACGCTTCGTACGTCATTCGCGGACATCAATACTTTCTTGATCACACGGACTACGATGCGACCGCGAGCTCGACGCTCGCGCCACAAGGCAAACGCAGCTATGACGCAGTCAACATTAAGGGCGATCCGCAACGGGATCTGCAAACTCCCTGGTGCGAAGGTGCCAAGGACGACGGCATTGGCCAGAGCATCACACTCGATGTGAAACGTCCGCTGCCGTTGTACGGCATTTTGATTCGGCCGGGATATTACGATTACGACAACGCCGAGCCCTGGCAGAAGAACAACCGGGTTGCGGCGCTCGAAATCACGCTCAACGACGAGCACACGTTTACGGAAAACATCCCCGACGAACGCTTCCAAAATCCCTACCTGATCCGGGTACGCAACTACACGAAGCCGGTCAGCAAGATCAAGCTGGTGATCAAAGGTGTGCATCGCGGTACGCAATTTCGTGACACCTGCATCTCGCTCGTGCAGTTGCGCGCCGCGCTCGCTAACAAGCCGGAAATTCAACCGGCGCGATGAAGGCGCGCGTCCTCGCGCTGTCGTTGGCGGCATTATTCGGTGCCGCTGTTCGCTTGATTGCTGCGGCGAACGGCTTGCCGGTTTACATCGAAGACAATCACGCCGGCACGTTCTACTGGCTGACGCAAAATATCGATCTTGATGAACCGTGCACGCTCATCCTGTTCGACGCGCACAGCGACGCATCGGGCATTTTCGATTCCGATAAGATTCGCCACGCACTTCGCAACGTTCCGTCCAAAGAGGCTCGACAAACTCTGCTCGATCAGTGGCGCAGCAAAGGCGCTATCCAATGTTTCAACTGGATCGAGCCACTCATGCCGGCACCCGTTGCCAAGGTCATTTGGGTGCCGGCCGAAAAACTTTCTCCGGCTGAGATTGGCAACCGCACACAAGAAGCAACCGCCTTACTCGACGGCCATCTCGAAGCAGCGCCCCGGAAGTGTGGATCGCTTCGTAAATCCTATTTGGTCTCTGATTTCCAACATCTCGAAAGACATTTGGCTCCATCCGAGCCCCTGATCGTCACAATCGATCTGGACTATTTCGCCGAACTTTCTCCGGCAGAACAACAATCAGCGTTTGCGCGGATTTGGAATTTTGTAATTGAACGTCCGAATCTTCGCGCCATCACATTCGCGATCTCGCGTCCCTACTTGCAGGATGAGCATGAGGCGCAGCGGTTGCTGGAGCTCGCATTGACGTCATCTCTTGCACTGCCGACCGCGCGAATCCAATTCGAACCTTTCCTCACGGTCGCAAACGATCACTCAAGACTCGCGAAGAGATTGATCGTGCAGGGAAAAATACCGCCGCAATTCGAAATCGCAGATGTTCCCCAGGATCTTCGGGCTCTGATTCTATCGGAATGCCAACGCATCCTTGTGCGTCACGATCCAGCGCGTTGGCGGGAACTATTGCGCGTCTGGAATGATGAAGCAGCGCGTTTACATCTGGAGGTAAAGAATCATCAGGCTTCCACAGATGAAGTGTGGCGAGTACCCGCACATGAAGCAGCCGAAGTCGAACTTCGCGCCGAGCCCTGGACCACAAAAGTCGAAAAGATCGAATGGTTTGCGCTTACGCCGAAATACATGCGCTGCAACGTAAGCAATCTATCAACCGATCAAGTTGGTTTTGTCGCCAACGCTGCGCCTCGGCCAGCCTGGCAGGAAGTTGCCATTGATCATCACGACTCGGTGCTGCCGATCGCGAAAGTCGATAATTTATTTGATCGGCAATTACATTGTGGCTCGCTGCGGTTACGAGCGCGCGCCGTCGTAGATGGGAAGATTCGGGAGACGCCCATTATCGAGTTAAGGCGATTCGTCGGCAGCGGATTTCGCGCCTCGATCAGCGAACAATTCGGTCTGCCATATCTTTTTGGGAGCGGTGAATTGTCAAACGATTCCGGTACCGGACCCGAAACAAACCTTGGCGCCGATTGCGCGAACTTCGTCATTTACGCGTTGCGTAGTAGCGGCCACCGCGTTCCGTGGTCAGACCCAAAGCGACTGCGCGAGAATCTTGATCTTGTCGCGCTAGCAGTGACACCCGACGCGGCGAAAATTACCACGGACGATTTGCAGCGCGGAACGATCGTCCATCTCGGTACGCATATCGCAGCGGTGATGGAGGATCGAGAACCTCTCGGCGTTCTTGATGAAAACGATTTGGTCGCGCACCAACTCTCGGGCGCTCCACAAATGCTGACGCTGGGTGAACTGTTAAGAGAGCGTAAGAAAGATCATTTTGATTTGTTCCGTGTGCCGCTGGCAAAAACTGCCGCGACGCTCGTGTTTGGTGGCGACGTAATGTTGGGCCGCAGTTGCGCCACCAAGATTGAAAACGGTGTGGATCCGTTTGAAGAAATCGGGCCTTTGCTCCGCAGCTCATCCTTCGCTGCCGCAAACTTGGAATGCACGATTTCGAATCTCGGCGCGTCTACGCATCGATACGCCTTCCGCGCTCCACAACAGTCGGCGCAATTGCTCCGTCGGGCTGGTTTCCGCGCCATGGGATTGGCAAACAATCATGCGCTTGATTTCGGCTCCGCCGCCTTGCGCGACTGCGCAACGCGTCTACTCGGGGAAAGTATCGAGACACCAGGAGTTGAGAGAGCAAAACACGGTCCGTATGCTCCGAGCTTTTTCTCTCTGCCAGATGGTAAAAAACTCGCTCTGCTCGCGATCAGCGATGTCGACCGTTCGTCCGGGGCTCAAATCGCCACGGCATCCGACCGAACGAAACTTGGGGCCGCGATTAGGGATGCCCGGTCGCAGACGAATCTTGTCGTTTGCCTCGTTCACTGGGGAATCGAAAACAGCCAAACAATCACTGACGAACAACGCAAACTCGCCCGCTGGTTAATTGGTCACGGCGTCGATGTCGTAGTCGGCTCGCATCCACACTGTGTTCAGCCGCTCGATTATTATCACGGCTGCCCAATCGCCTACTCGCTGGGTAATCTTGTCTTCGACGGCGCGCCATCGATTACATCGTGGAATCGGGGCGCGTTACTGAAGGTCGGTATTAACCAAAACGCAAAAATCTCATCCGCGACATTGCTCCCAATCATTCTTGAAGACGGCCTACCGCGGATGGACGTGTTCGCGGAGAGGAGCGGCTCGCATAACCTCTTCGCGCATTAGTGCGCGGAGTCGCGGCAGGCAGCGCAAAGTGAACAGGGGACGCGCGCGCGGCGAGCGCGCGCTTCCCTGCTCGAATTAAGGCGCGAATTGAATCTGTCCGCTATAAGTGCCGGCGAATGTGTCGTCGCAACCCTGAGTTGGGCCAGTTTCGTGACCTTGAAAGGTTCCGCGCCCATGCAGACTGGCGAGATCGCCGGTTCCTTGATCAACCACCCAATTTGCGGTGGCCGTGGGCGTGAAGGCTGTTCCTGCATAACTCATGACCACCGTTCCCGACCGTCCCGAGACCGTGCCAGTGAAGGTACCGCTCCCGTGGAAAGTGGCGGTACCATCTGGCGTCAGATGACGTCCCGCTCAAACCCCTTGGTACGAGCCGTTAAAGGTACCTGTAAAATTTTCTGTGATGAGGACGGTGATGATCAAATTCGGACCGGCTTGGCGCACGTCAGTGATGACGTTGCAGTCATCCCAATTTCCGCTTGCTGTCCCTGGCCTGTCGGCTAGTGCGCTGCCCGGCAATGCGAACGCTGCCGCCGAAATCGCCAGCGCTAAGAAACTCTTCTGCTAGGTGTTGTTTGATGTTTGCTCTCTTCATATTTGATTTCCAATCTCTTTGGTTGTGGTGGCCTTGCCTGATTTCTCTTCAGTGAGTAATCATTTCGGGCCGTTCACGCACTGTACAGCCGGAAATCTGGCGCGAGGTTACGCGGAAAGTTGGCTTCGCCGAACTGAGCTCGCTAAAGGCGTTGAAGCGTTAACGGGGAGCGACTTTGAGCGCGTAATCCAAGTGGTCGGATTACTTCGGTGCCAGCGAGGCGAGGATTTTCTCGAAACGCGGGTCGCCGCGCAGCGAATCCCAGTAAGGATGAAGTCGCAAATGCCCGTAGGTTAGAATACCGGGAATTTTCACAGTCGCGGCCAGTTGCTCGATGGCAAGATCCTTCTCGCCAGTCCAAGCGTAAATGACAGCGAGGAACGTCATCAGTTCCGATCCGACAACTGCGTCCTTGCTCACCGGGCAGAGCTCGACGGCGCGTTTGCCTTCGCGAATTGCGTCTTCTTTCCGTCCGAGCGCGGCATCTGCCATTCCAAGAACGCTCAAGGGCGACGCAAACTGCGGCTGCTCGCGGACCGTTCGCTCGAGTTCGTTGCGAGCAGCCATGAACGCTGCGCGCGCTGCCGGTTCATCGCCACGCACGCGAGCCGCCAAGCCCTGGCAAAAGGAACGCGGCAACGTCACAAATTCCGGTTGGCTGCCCGTTTCTGAGATCACCGCGAGAGCTTGGGCGATCTCCGCATTGTCATGTTCGCAAAGGGCAAGGTCGAACGCAGAGGTCGGCGATACTGGATGTTGAAGCCGGGTTCTTCGCAATCACGTCGCGAATCGTCTCGTGCAGGGGACCTGTATTCCCAGAGGAAACCAGTTCGACGAAAGCGCCGAAACGCGCGGGTGAGTCCGTCATCTGGAGCGATCGCAACGGCCTGATCGGCGGCTGCGCGCATCTCGGGGTAGCGGACGGAGTAAGTGATAATTAAGGCCGATCTCCTGCCAGAGCGAGAAGTTGCGCGGGTCAAGTTGAATTGCCTTTTCCAAACTGCTTAGCGATTCTTCCCAACGTCCTTGCCGCCGGGCAATGTAGCCAGCCAGGAGGCGAAGCTCCGAGTCGTTCGGCAGCAAACGCTCCGCAACCGCGAGTTCCTTCCGCGCTGCCTCGAAATTCAAATCGCAATCAAGAAGAAAACGCGCTCGCGCGAGCTGTGTTTCCCCGTCATCGGGTGCGAGGCGTTCTGCGTTGCGCACAGCGGCTTCTGCCAGGTCACGACGCGCGGACGAGTGATCGATATCGAACGCATAGATTCGCCCGTGAGCCTTGGCGAGCTGGCAATATGCGGAAACAAACTTCGGGTCGCGTGCCACGGCTTTGTTCAAAAGATCGACCGCTTGAAACAGGAAGTCTTTTGAAACTTCCTGTGCGGTGATGCTGACGCTATACAAAAGTGTTTTTGCGTGAATGTAGTAATCGAATGCAACGAGGTCTGCTGTCGGCGCGCGCGCGATCGCGGTTTTTTCGCTGCGCCTGACTTTGCGTTTCAGCTGCTCAGCGACCCTTTGCGCGATTTGACTCTGGATTGCAAACAGCTCCTCGGGTGCCATGTAGCTGGGTGTACCGATTACTTCCAGCGTACGAGTGATTGTGCTCTCAGATTCAACCAATCGGGCAAGACCAAAATCGGTAAGGTGAGGTTCCCCTTTTGCGTCGAGCAGAATATTTCCCGGCTTAACGTCGCGATGCAGGACACCGTGCTGATGAGCATGATGAAGCGAGTGCGCCAGCTTCGCTATCAGCTCCGCCGCCTTGCGGCCTGGCATCGGCTCGCTGCCTATGATTTCGTCGAGCTGCCCGCCTTCGACAAATTTCATGCTGTAGTAGCAAGCGCCGTCGCGCTCCCCGATTTCGTAGATTGGAACGATGTGCGGATCGTCAAGACGGGCGGCAGCTTCGGCTTCCATGCGAAAACGCGTCACGTGTGCCTCTGTCGCCCAGTGTGCGAGGCCAATCACTTTGAGCGCTACCGTCCGGTTGAGACTTTTTTGCCGCGCGCGATAGACTACTCCCTGGCCACCGTGTCCGATTTGTCCTACCAATTCGTAATCGCCGAAATCTTTGAACATCCTTGCGATCGTTGGCTCAAGGGCCTCCTCGCTTTCGTTCTCGGTTGAGGCGAGACCAGTCCGAAACAAACAGACGCTGCAAACTCCCTCCGGCGCATCCGCGAATACGGTCGCCCCACATTCTGCGCAAACTTTTCCGGCATTTGTCATCCTGTTTTCCGGCCGATTGATCGTCTTCACTGTACCTGCCGGAAATTCTTTCACAGGTTACGTTTGCAATACGGCAATGAAGTGTCGCAACTCATCCTCAACGTCATCCGGCACCGCGACAGTGTGAGCAATTTCTTCATGCAACAACTGCCGATAGCGATGGCGCAAACGGTGAAACGCTTGTTTCAGGGCGTTTTCGGTCATTTGCATTTCAGCGGCTATCTCAGCCTGCGAAGGCTGACCGGATTCCCGGGCAAGTAATTCTTTCAAGCGATCGAATAAAGAGAGTTTGCCAGCGGCTTCATATTCGGATCTGAGCCGCGCCATCACTTGCTCCAACAACGTTAACGCCCAACGACGCTCATAAATACGATCGGCGCTCAACTTGTGGGCCGGTTCCTGGTCGACGCGTTCGCGCGCGAGCAAATCGTCCAGCGAAATGAGAGGCCGACCTTCGCCACGTTTGACAGTCATTTCACGATCCCGCGCCTTTGAGAGAAAATTCTTGATCGACGCCAACAGATAAGAACGCAAACGTCCCCTTTCCCGCCTGACCGTTTCGAAGTCCCGCCGTTCAAGCAGCCGCGCGAAAAAAGCTTGAGTGAGATCCTGCGCTTCCTCCGGTTTGTACCCTTGACGCCTTACGAATCCGTAAAGTGGCCACCAATAAATGCGACAAAGCTTTTCGAGTGCCGCCTCCGCCGCTGGCGAATCACCTCGAGCCTCGAGCACCACACTCCAGTGGGTAGTGGTGAATGCCACCGCGCCTTGTCGTTCGCCAACCGCCGGACCAATCGCGCTTAACGAGGTCACCTCATCGTGAGCAGACCACACCGTCATCCAAGTAAAAAATCGCATCGAAATCAAGCGTGTAGGTAATCCGCAAGGAATGGCTTGGGAAACCGTCACTTCTTGATGTCTTGTCATGGCGGGCGACCTGCGTGAAAATCAAGGCCAATGGCTCTGCGACTGCCGAAACAGGATTATCAGGACATCGAGCGCGTCATCGAACTGGATTTTGTGCGCGCGACGGAAGCAGCCGCGCTGAACTCGTTGCGATGGTTCGGCCGTGGCGATAAAGAAGCGGCAGACGCGGCAGCCTGCGACGCGATGCGCGGAATGTTCGATCTGATGAACATCTGCGGCGAAGTGGTGATTGGTGAGGGAATCAAGGACGAAGCGCCCGGTATTTTCAAAGGGGAACAACTCGGCACCTGGTATCCTGGTTCGCCGGAATTTCATATTGCCATCGATCCGATCGACGGCACCACAAATATTTCCAAGGGCGCGCCGAACTCGATCAGTTGCATCGCCGCAGCGAGTCCCGAAGAAGGCGTGAAAGTGGCGCTGCGCGACATCCCTTCCTTTTACATGTCGAAGCTGGCCTACGGACCGCGCGTGATCGAATACATGAAAAAACGCGGCGATTCGCTTCACCTCGACATGCCGATCGCCGAGATGCTGGCAATTGTCGCGCATGCGGTGAACAAGCGAGTGCAGGACGTGGCGGTCATGATGCTGGACCGGCCGCGTCACAAGGAAATCGTGGAACAGATTCGCGCGGCAGGCGCCTCATTGCGGATGATCGGCGACGGCGATATCGCCGCGGCCATCGCGCCGTCGTTACCCGAAAATGACGTCGAGTTTACATGGGCATCGGTGGTGCGCCCGAAGCGGTGCTCGCAGCGGCGGCGATCAAATGCCTCGGCGGCGACATGCAATGCAGAATGTGGCCGCGCGACGAGAAAGAGCGAAAAAGTCTCGTCGCTGACGGATATGGGAAAGATCTCGACCGCGTCTATGCGGCGGACGACCTGGCGAACGGGCAAAACATTATTTTTTGCGCGACCGGCATCAGCGACAGCGCGCTTCTGCCAGGCGTGCGAGCACGCGGGGGCGTGACGGCGGTCACGCACTCAATTCTCATGCGGGCAAAAAGCAAGACGGTCCGTTTCATTCGAGCCCGGCACAATTTGCAGATAAAGACGATCCGGCTTCGGTCAGATAACCGCGAGCACGGCATATTGAGCTTCAAGGAGAGCAGTGCTTCGGCGGCCCCATTTAGCCGACGGCGCCAAGCAGTCATTGCTGCGCATTACGTCTGCCTTTGCGCCTTGAGCTCCTTGATGGCATCGCGCAATTCGGCGGCGCGTTCGTAAAGCTCTTTTGCAATCGCGGTTTCCATCTCGCGCTGCATGATCTCCAGTTTCGAAAGCGGCCGCTTCGCTTTGACTTCCTCAAGCCACTCGTCGAGAAACGCGATCTCCGCACTCTTCGAAGCGAGCTCCGGAAAGTTTGAGTGCTGCAGAAAATCCAGGATCGCTTCGCGACCGCGTTCAATTTCCACTATGGCGTCAGCAAATTTTCCCTGGCCGAGCAAAATCGACGCCTTCGCGCGCGTGTTCATCATTATCACGTAAGGCCGAAACTGTTGAAGACCCCAGGAAAACTCTTCGCGATCCGTGTGCTCGTTGACGAAACTAAAAAGATCAAGGTTACGCTGTGTGTCTCGCACGACGCCGTCGAAATCATTGATCTGAAACAGACTCAGATAGCGGTGGTAATATTGGATGCCCTCCTGTTGTAATTCCGCGCATTGCTCAGGCGTAAGGTCGTAACTGTCGCCTTTCTGTTCCGCCCGCGTGGCACGCCTTTGGTGGTATTCCAGGAGCGATTCGCAATTATGCGGACGACGGCCATCCGGGCGGCCTCTCATTTCCATTTGCAACACGCCAAGGTCCACGCGCAGTTGCAACTTTTCACGCCCGTCCAGCCCGGTGATTTTGCGCACTTTAATCGTACCGCTCTCGTAAGGCCAATCCTTCAGGATGGTGTTGAGATCCAAGCTCATCGTACGAAACATCCAGCATTCAATGTTCGTTTGTCAATAATTTCACGGTCGGCTGCAGGCGGGCATCTGCGCGTCGAAGCATTTTTGCAGCTCGCTGTAGTGTCCGCTGTCCCCAGCGGAGATCGCGTTGCGGTCTTATCACGTGTTTTGTCCGCTGCGCTGAGGACAGTGCACGCTACAGCCCCGATGGTGCCTCACAAATTTCTACTAGTCACTAACCACCGCTCATTTAGCTTTGTTGCGATGGAAGAACAGATCGAGTCGTTCATCCGTTTTCTGGCGGTCGAGCGTGGTCTCTCTGAAAATTATCAGCTTTCCACTCAAAGATCTGTGGGCGAATTCGCGCAGTGGTGCGCTGCGAAAAAGAAGATCATGCAAGCGCGAAATGTAACTCTTCCCATGCTAAGCGAGTATCTTGCCGACCGTAAACGCGGCGGCCTTTCGGCGTCGTCGATCAAGCTGATCGTGGTTGCGCTGAAGATATTCTTCCGATTTCTCGCCGTGAAAGGACTCATTGAACGCGATCCGACGGAGGCGCTGTCGCTGCCACGGATTGAGCGCTATCTCCCGGAAACGCTCAATGAGCTGCAAGTGGAACAGCTCCTGGAAAGCGTCGACACGAATGCTGTTCACGGGTTGCGCGATCGGGCGATGGTCGAGCTGCTTTACGCAAGTGGACTGCGCATTTCGGAGCTGACAAATGCGCGCCTGGAGAATTTCAATCTTGAAGAGCGCGTTGTGCGCGTGACCGGCAAAGGAAACAAGACGCGTTTGGTGCCGGTCGGTCGAAAGGCGTGCGAGGCGCTGGCGGCATATCTCTCTACGGAGCGGCCAACGCTTGTAAAGCAACGCACGGGCAGCGAAATTTTTCTTTCTGAGCGAGGCACAAAATTAACGACAGCGCGGGTATGGCAGATCGTGAAGAAACATGCGCAGCGCGCGGGACTCGAAAAGAACGTTTATCCTCACCTTCTCCGGCACAGCTTCGCGACGCATCTGCTCGGAAACGGCGCGGATCTGCGGATCATCCAGGAGATGCTAGGCCACGCCGACATTTCCACTACCCAGGTCTACACGCATGTCGATCAGCAACGGCTCAAGGCCGTGCACCGGCGATTCCATCCACGCGCGTAGCGGCGAACCGGCCCCGGTTCCGGAATGTCCGCGGGATTTGTATTGATCGGCCATCCGTCATCGAGTATCCAGCATCCACTCTCGTGAGGCAGTTGTTTTTATGAAGCGAATCTTGTTGCTTTTAATCGCGCTGACGGTCGCTGCGTTCGCGGGTTGGTATTATTGGAATTTTTTCCAGAAGATCTCTAGCGCCCCGGTGGCCGCGCTTCTGCCGCAGGAAACAATTTTTGTGGCGCACGTGCCGGATTTTAACCGCGCTCTGGAGGAATGGCGGCATTGCGACATATATCAGCTGTACCGCGAGCCTGCGGTCCAGGATTTTTTGCGTAAACCTCTGGGAAAGGTTCCAGAAAGCGATGCGATGTCTCAAACGCTGCAAGAAATTGAACAGCTTGCACCAAAAAATGCCTTCATCGCCTTAACCTCCATTGACAATAACAATCCAAAGCTTGTAGGCGGCTTCCGTTTTCGTGGGCGTAAGGAAGAGGTTGAGCGAATCATTGGCAGGTGGCGCTCGGCGTTACGGGGGCAAAATTCAAGTCTCAAGACTGAGAATGTGCAATACCAACGTCACCAAATTGAGGTGGCTAAAACGGCTACGTTTAGTGTTGCGACGGCTTACGATCCCCCTTGGTTTTTTGCGGCTACGGATGTGCCGGAGCTGCAGCGATTGCTCGATCGTGTCGATCGCCGCGGATCAAATCCAGACAACAGCCTCGACAAAGACGACGCCTATCGCGCAGCCATCTCGCATCGACCCTCCAACTGCGCGGCGTTCTTTTATCTCCAGCCGAAAACGTTCTCGCAACGGCTCGCAGCGTTGCGTGCGGCTGTCGGATCAACTCCCGCCCCCGGCGAGGGCACGCTGCTCGAGAAAATGCGTTGCGTCGCCGGCTCAATGCGATTCGAGAACGGAAAAATACACGACGTGCTTTTCCTGGGCATGCCAAAGTTGGAGCAGGATACCACGCTCACGCGTTCGTCGGTGTCGCTCGGAACCAAAGAGACATTTTTTTACCTCGCCATGCTACTCAATCTCGGGGAAAAGATGGACACGCTGAATCAAGCTGCGACTTTTGCGGGGACAAAAGCTTTTCAGGCGCTTAGCGACAGCGGCATCACCGCCGCCGATTGGAAGGCGGCATTCGGAATCGAGCTCGGGTCGGTGGCGGATTGGCCTTCAGACGCCCACTGGCCGTCATTGCTTGCGACGCTGCCGGTGACGGATGCAGCGAAGGCCGCGAAAATTGTGGAAACCCTTTTGCACTCCGATGAAGAAGGAAGCTGGTCGCAAACAGAGAAAGGTGGCGTCCGGTATTTTTCAAAGCAATCGATTGGGAGTTTTGTTGCGATCACGCCTACCATCGCCCTGTCCGATCGAATCCTGATCGCCGGGTTGAATCCAGTGTCGGTGGAAGAGGCAATTAAGCGCAGCGCTAGTGGCTCGCCTGAACTTGCGGCGTCCCAAACTTATAAGGCAGCCACACGCTTGCTGCCTGCGCCCACGAACTTTTTTGCCTATATCGACACCGCGCTGTTGTATTCGCGGCTCGACGCTTCGCTGCGCCCGATGCTGTTAATGGCTGGGGCATTCGTTCCGGCGGTCGCGAACTCTATCGATCCCGGCAAGCTCCCTGCCGCGGAAGTTATCACTAAACATCTGAGCCCTATTGTCTCTTCGCAGCGATACGACGGCGACGGTTACATAGCTGAGTCAATCGGACCCATTACTCTGGACCAATTGGGAATTGGCGTTGCGATCCTAAGCAGCTTCGGGGCGACTGCGCGGCGGACTGGTTCGAGCGCCCCTCCTACAGGATCGCCGCCGTTATCCAGCCCAACTCCCACGCCCTGAAAATCCTGCGAATCTGTTTTGCCTCGTTCGAAGCCGCAAAGTTGCGCAACCTTCGAACTTACGACTGTGCCATTCCGGCACACTTTGATTTCCTAACAAAGCCAGAAGAAAACTGCTGCAATTTGTCAAAAATCTGTTATTTTTGCGCCCCTATGGCTATTCTAAAGAAAAATGCATTCTCCCGTCGTGTTCCTGATCTGGTAACAGAGGAGCTGGTCGCTGTCCTCTCGAAGCGTTCTTCCTTTGAGTTTAAGCAGTTGTTCGACATCGTGCACGAGAATCTTCGGGCGCGAAATGCTGCTAGCGGCGGCGAGGAAATGCTGCGACTGCGAGCCTACGAGAAATTGCAAAATCTCGTGGCGCGTGGTGCGGTGAAGAAGAATGGGAAGAAATACAAGGGCTTGCCGTCAGCTCTTGCTCAGGCGATTGCTCAGCAGAATGGTCATCTGGCCGGCGTAAAGTAAGTTCCCCTTTCACGACGAATTGGCTTCAGACGAAGTTTCCGAATGCTGCGCGACTATTTGCCGGTGCTCCTGCAAATCATCGTTGTCGCCCTGTTTGCAGTTTCCGCCCTGCTGGTCAGCATTCTCGTAGGTAAGCGCGGAAAACGCACTCGGGCCAAAGACACCGCCTATGAGTGCGGGATGATTCCACAGGGCGAACCGCAGCCGCGTTTCAGCGTTAAGTTTTATCTGGTGGCGATGCTTTTCATCCTCTTCGACCTCGAGATTGTGTTCATGTATCCGTGGGCGGTGGTGTATCGGGACGCGATCAAAGAAGGCAGCGCATCTTCTGGAGCATGCTCGAGCTTTATCGCGATCCTGATGGTCGGCTACGTGTACGCGCTCAAAAAAGGGGCGCTCGACTTCAGAAAGTAGGCCTAAGCATTTATAAATTGGGCGGTAGAACTCGCAGGACCCCCTACCACGTCAGGAGTTGTACCATGTCTAAGGCAACAACCGCCGGGAAGCCTATCGACTATGCCGGCTTTCTCGCCGACGCGCATTGGTGGTTCTTTTGCTTTGTGATCCTGGCGTTGAACTTCCTTCTTCTCGCCTTCGATCCTTTACCAAAGCTATTTATGGGAGACTCAGGAAGTTACCTATGGACAGCATTGTCAGGGTGAACATATCCTCTCCTATCGGTCATTTTTATACGGCTATGTCATTCGCTGGTCATCGCTCTGGACGGGAAGTCTGACTTCTCTGCTGATTCTTCAGGCTTTTCTCGGCGCCATTACGGCAATCGTAGTTGCACTAGTCTGCCGATGGATTTTTGGGCTTGCTCCTGGTCTTGTGGTACCTTTTCGGGCTTCTCTGTTCGCTCGATCCGTTGCAATTGGTATGGGAGCGCTATGCTGTCATGACGGAGACGGTTAGCCTTTTCTTCTACGTCCTTACGTTGCTTTTCTCCTTTTATACTGAAGCAGCGACGGTTTTGGCAGCTGGCAATTGTCCAGATATGTCGGTGCTCGTGATAAGCTTCAGGATGAGTTATCTACTTGTCGTTCTGATAAGCGCGGTTTCTTTGCCACTTATAGCTTTTTTTCCAGAAATTCGCGCAGCGTTTCGGAACCATTCGTCCACGTTATTTAAGGTATCCAGGTTGAAACCGGCGGGGTTGCATCTGGTATTCAGCATTCTACTCATGTTCTTCCTACAGCAGGGCTATCGACAACTCAACGGCAGGCTAGCGGGTCACGGGCCCCACCTGCATGCTAGTGGCCTTACCCTTCTAGCGACGTGGGCACCGGCCCTTAAGCCGACTGATTCTCCCGATCCCCGCTTATCCGCTTTGAATTGCAGAGGGGGCCAGTTTGGACTGGGCAACATAACGCGGAGGAATGCTCAGCTTTATATGCCTGGATATCTCGTCGACCGTTGGAAACAGATCGAGCCGAATGCTGCTATCCAAAACCAGGTCGCGAAGCAGACAGCATT
The DNA here is from genome assembly GCA_963757675.1 of uncultured Verrucomicrobiae bacterium. GTDB lineage: Bacteria > Verrucomicrobiota > Verrucomicrobiia > Chthoniobacterales > UBA10450 > Udaeobacter. Next base: position 15,222 of record CAVWTH010000020.1, read on the forward strand.
GCACGCGTTGTTGCGTCGTCCAATAGGCGTTGCAACGTTAGGTGCCAAGACATTTTTAGGTTACTGGGATTTCAGTCAAATGCGTAGATCTGCAAAATCCGACCTAGAAACTACTTTCCCCTGGGAAAGGCAGATCAGCAGGGTCGCTACGCACTTTCGTTTGTCGCCGCCGGAACGCCGAGACACCAAAGTGCGAACGCTTTTGCAACGATACCAAGTGCGTGCGCAGCCATATTACTAGTTGTCTTGCTATCCCCCTTCGTTTCTAGCGGTCTGATACTTTTCCTGTCGGAGGGATACGCTTTTCTGCTTTTTCTCCACAGCTGGATTCTCTTGGGAACCATCACTTTGTTCACAATGGTTCCTACTGTGCGATACCTTCAACCACTGTCGCTCCTAACAATATTGATTTTTGCCGCGTTGGTGAGAGCCGTGATTGATCGGCGATCTAGCCGACATCGACGCGGCGCCATAAACATCATCCATCATTTGGCTACAGACCCGACATCGCCAAGTCAGTAACAGTGGAGAAACTAAATGCTGAATGACGTGAAATCTGGGAATGCCGCTTCGGGTTGTGGTATTGAACATCTTCAACCCGAAGGCACGACGCTCGGGAACGTAGAACTAAGCATCGTCATCCCTGCCATGAATGAAGAAGTCACCGTGGGCGAATTCATCGAGTGGTGCAAGGAGGGCCTTATGCGCGCTGGTGTGGCGGGTCAGATTCTTATTGTCGAAAGTTCAACCGACAACACGCCGAATATTGTGCTCGAACACGGAGGCGAAGTGCTCCGCACGCCGAAGCGGGGCGTTGGTCGCGCCTATATCGACGCCATTCCGTATGTGCGCGGGAGATGGATCCTAATGGGAGACGCAGACTTAACTGTACGACTTCCGCGAGATCGCTCCGTTCGTGGAAGAATTTCGAAAGGGCGCGGAGTTCATCATGGGCAGCCGGTTTAGAGGCAGCATCGAAAAGGGCGCGATGCCAAAACTGCACCGTTACTTTGGCACGCCTCTGACAAATTGGATTCTCAACCGCATTTACCGCAGCAACTATTCCGATATTCATTGCGGGATACGCGGTGTGACTCGCGAAGCGTTGGGTGAAATCAACATCACGTCTGAGGGATGGGAATATGCAAGCGAGATGGTTTTGAAAGCGGCGCGGTTGAAGCTCGCCAGCGCCGAAGTGCCGATCAAGTTTTACAAGGATCGCGAAGGACGACTGAGCCATCACTTGCGCGTGGGCTGGCGATCGCCGTGGCTCGCGGGTTGGGTCAACCTGAAAGTGATGTTGGTTTACGCGGCAGATTCATTCCTGCTTAAGGCCGGTGCTGTGCTTCTGGTAATTGGATTGGTGCTTTCCCTTGGGTTGTCAGCCGGGCCGGTGAGAATCGGAAGAATTGGCTTTAGCTTATACTGGATGCTGCTCGGAGTGACGTGCGCGACTTTGGGTTACAGCTCAATTCAAATCGGGGTTCTTGCGCGCGTCATGCACGGATTAAAACCTCGGTTCGTGGACCGGCTACAAAAAATCATGACCTTCGACCGTGGGATGATTGCGTCGGCTGGTCTAAGCGTCGCGGGCCTGGTGCTTCTGGGGAATCTGACCTATCACTATTTGAAACACGGACTGGAACTCGAAGCGATTTCGCACCCTGCTATTCTCGGTCTACTGCTTGTTATCCTCGGATTCCAAACGTTCGGCTTTGCCCTGCTGATGGAAGTGGCAAAACGCATCATCTCAAAATCCCGGCAGTGACTCTGCGCGCGCATGAAAGTTATGGGCAGCACGGACTGACTCTGGTCGATCGCCTGGGAGTGTGGCTATCTCACCGCGCGATACGCCAGCATCTGCCCAGCCGCAACGATCTGGAGGTCTTGGAGCTCGGTGTGGCTATCGCGCCACGCAGTTGATCGCCTTGGAACCAAAACTAAAGCGAGGCATCGGAGTGGATTTCCAGATCGCGCCGGAGTTGCAAACGCTGGAGAAATTCACGTTCCATCTAGGCCACAATCGAACAAACGTTGCCAAACCTCGAAAGCGAAACCGTGGACGTCGTCATGCTCATCTCGGTGTTGGAACACCTGGCTGAGCCGCAGTTTGTCATCCAATCCGCGTGGCGCTTGCTCAGACGGTCGGGGTTGCTGTTGGTGAATGTCCCGACCTGGAACGGGAAGCGATTCCTCGAGTGGTCCGCATTCCGGCTCGGATTCAGTTCGAAAGTAGAGATCGACGATCACAAAATGTATTACGACAAACCCGATCTGTGGCCCATGCTGGTTCGCGCCGGGTTCAAGCCAAGTCGGATCCGAATGCGATATCACAAGTTCGGTTTGAATCTCTTTGCAGCTGCCAGGAAGGACAACGCCGACAGACATAACTAGCGAAACTGATCACGTCCTCGACTGATCGCATTTCAGCCGGCAATATATTACTTTCTGTGCAGATCACTGACGGAAACCGGGCGCCGAATCTTCTGCCCGTCGCTCTCGTTCTCAGCGTGGTCTTCTGGTTGTTCACCATGACCGGGGGTCGAGACATTTTTGTTAAGGAAGTGCTCGGTGGCGCCTACGATTCGCAAGCGGAACACTTTTTGCGAGGCGATGTGGGGGTCGATGCAGCCGCCAGCGCACATGAAACGATGATCGTAACGGCAAAGTACGGATGTATTTGGGCCGTTCCCCGCGCTGCTTCGCATTCCTCTGAATTTCATCCATCCAGCCGGACACGGGAAATGGTCGCGGATTTCAGGATTTTGCGCGGGAGTCATCGCACTGTTTGCGTTTGCCGGTCTGGTGAGAACTGCGTTGCGTTCATCCCCGCTTTCGTCACGCGCGCATAACTGGATCGGTAACGCCTGCATGATCGGGTTCGCGCTTGGCTCACCGTTGCTGTTGTTGCTGGGCAATCTGTCCATCTACGACGAAGCAATCATCTGGGGGTTCGCGTGGTCCCTCGCTGCGCTCTATTTTGCGTGCCGATCTCAAACAACTGAGGGCGCAGCGTTAACGCGATCAGTGCTTGCGTTTTCGTTTTGCGCTGGCGCAGCTCTCCTTTCGAGGGGGACATTTGGCGCGCCTTTTGTCCTGATTGCGCCACTACTTGCCATTCGTTTGTTCCACCGACAGCCCATCCGGAACATTACCGCGCTACTTCTGCCGCTCGGCATTGCATTCGTTTTTTACCTGTTCTTAGCTACGCGAGGTTCGGTGACTTCAGCGGCATGAACATGAGGTATAACATCAATCCGGTTCAACGCGATTTCGCGGTAAAGCACGGACTTTTTCGAATCGAACGTGTGCCTTACAGCTTTGCGGACTATTTCGTCTTGCGAAGTCCCAAACTGCAACGTGAGGCCCCGTTTTTAAAAGCGAACCGAAAAGATTATAAGCACGACAATCTTTATGTGATGCCTTTCACTGAGACGTACTCTTCGCTCTTGTGGTCCTCTTCCTGGATTCTGCTCGGAGCTGTGATCGGCGTGGCAATGTTGCTGCGACCCGGAGGCGCTGACGCCGTGGACCGCGCCATCGCCGCGATTTTCCTGCTGCAAGTTATCGTGATTCTGTCTTTCATGGGATTGTGCCAACGTTACATTGCGGAGCTTTTTCCATTTCTAGTCTTCGCTTTTCTGATCTTCCTGCGGCAGGGCAAAATTGCATTTCAGTTGCGCTATTTGCTTATCGGACTGGTTGTCGTCTCGGTGGTGATCAACTCATTGACGACCGTCGCCTGGCTCGTGGAAGCAACATCAACGTGCCGACGGCAACCCGGGCGAAATGGAATCAATTTCTGGGCAGAACGTCACGAAGTTAACCGACGAACGGGAGCACTGGAAAAGCGGCCCCGATTTTTCCATGTTGGCCTTCCCGAAATGATCATCACGCGTTCTCCATTGCGAATCTCGCTCGGCGGGGGAGGGACTGATTTGCCTTCATATTATCGCAAGCACGGCGGATTCCTGATTGCTGCAGCAATCGACAAGTACATTTACATAACCGTCCATCGCCGGTTTGTGGATGGTTTTCTCCTGAAATATTCGGATCTGGAGGAAGAGCAACGATTGATGAGATAAAGCATCCGATCATCAGGGAAGCACTCAAGTTAGCCGGCGTACAGGAGCGTAACCTGGAGATCGCCAACATGGCCGATATCCCGGCCGGGTCGGGGCTTGGCTCATCGGGTAGTTTCACAACTGCGCTGCTTAAGGCACTGCACACGTTGCGCAAAAATCTTGTTCATCCGTCTGAACTGGCCGAACAGGCCTGTTGTATCGAGATGGAAAAATTGCGCGAACCAGTGGGTAAACATAACCAATACATCGCCGCCTATGGTGGGCTCACTTGCTTTGAGTTTCTCCCGGACGGCCGTGTGCAGGGGTCACCGCTTAAGATCTCCGAAGAGACATCGCTCGAACTGGAGGAGAACTTGTTGCTGTTTTTTACCGGCTACACGCGCTCAGCATCAAAAATCTGAAGGGAACAGCACGAGAACAGTACCCAATCCGATGAAGCGATGCTGGAGAACCTGCATTTCGTGAAAGAACGGGGTCGGAAAAGTCAGGGCGCGTTGGAAAACAATGATCTGCACGAGTTCGCGCAGCTGATGAACGTGCACTGGCAACGGAAAAAGGAACGCTCGGCCATCATGACGAACGACTTCATCAACGAATCTTATGAGGCCGCGATGGCCAACGGCGCGCTGGGCGGAAAATTGATCGGCGCCGGCGGTGGCGGTTTTCTCATGTTCTACGCCGAAGATAAAGCTCGCCTCCGTCATGCGATGCGCGAGAGAGGACTGGCGGAAGTGCGTTTCCGATTTGAGCCTGAAGGCACAAAGATTCTGATTCAGTGACGGCACACGTGAAAGAGAGTGCGTTGGCAGATTGGCCCGTGGCCATCCTCGCGGGCGGACTTGCCACGCGATTGCGACCCGCAACCGACGAAGTGCCCAAGGCGCTATTGAGTGGACCCCAGGGGAACCGTTCCTGATCCATCAATTGCGGCTCCTGCGTTCAGAAGGTTTTCGTAACATCATGCTTTGTGTAGGCCATCTGGGCGAAATGATCGAGATGAAGATTGGCGACGGAAACAAGCTCGGGTTGCAAATTAGCTATTCATTCGATGGACCAACACTTCTCGGAACCGGGGGTGCGCTGAAGCGGGCGCTTCCCATGCTTGGCGACCGATTTCTGGTGGTTTACGGAGACTCATACATGCCGGTCGATTATGCCGCGATCGTGCAAGCCTTTGTGCTGAGCGGGAAAACGGGGCTTAATGACAGTGTTGGAAAACGGAGGTCGCTGGGATGTGAGCAATGTATGGTTTGAAAGCCGGGAAATTCGTCTTTACGACAAAGAACTTTGTACGCCGGAAATGCGTTATATCGATTACGGCATCGCCGTTTTGAGTGCGACAGTGTTCACCGCGGATTCCCGACAACGCGGCATTCGATCTGGCCTATGCTGTACTTGCGCCTTGTGTCAAGAAAAGCAAATGGCTGCATATGAAGTGAAACAGCGGTTCTATGAGATCGGTTCCGCCCAGGGGACTTGCGGAACTTGATTCCCTGTTGCGGCACAAACCATCTTTCCATTCCGGCATGAGCTATTCGAAACAACATCAGCCAGGGAGGCGGCACTGAAACATCTCCAAGCTTGACCCGGCGCTTTGCGAAAAAGCGGTGGAACTACTCGCAGCCTGTGCGCGCACGCGGGCGGTCGACTTTTCATTCTCGGAGTCGGAGGAAGCGCAGCGAATGCTTCCCGATGCGGTGAACGATTTCCGGAAGCTGGCTGGTATCGAGCGCTGACGCGCCATGCGCACAACGTCTCGGAGCTGACTGCTCGCACCAACGACGATGGATGGGCCTCCATTTTCACCCAATGGCTTAAGGGAAGTCGAGCTGAATGAAAAAGACGCGATTCTTGTGTTGTCGGTGGGCGGGGGCAGCGCGGAAAGAAATGTCAGTCCGAATTTGGTGGGAGTGCGTCTTCAGCCCGCGAAGGACCGGGCAAGTGCAATTCTCGGAATTGTCGGTCGGGACGGGAGGTTACACCGCGCGCGTTGCAGACGTGGCCATTGTCATCCCAACAGTCAATCCCGTACTCGTCACGCGGCACACCGAGGCGTTCCAGGCAGTCGTATGGCACCTGTGGATCTCTCACCCCACTCTCAAAATCGCAGAGACAAAATGGGAAAGCATGAAGGCAGCGGCGCCGCGCAATCTTTCTTCATTGTGACTCGGCTAACTGAACCCGCCCGTAGTCCGAAACGGAACGCCTCACCCTCCTTCAAGCCTCAATGATTTCGAAGTCTACGAAGACGTAGCGGACGGATGTGTGTGACTGAAAGCCGCGAATTTCCTCTCTGATTGTCATCACAAACGAGCCCGACGTCTGCCGGGGGACGCAGAATCGTAAAATGGTGGAGGCGATGCATGTCCAGATGCGATCAGCGGTTCCGGTGCCTCGACCGGATTGAGGTTTGCTATCACGCGGGCGAGCGTTACGGCGAGCCGCTGGGATTGTCGCAAGCCGCGGCCAGGTTTGATTCTACGAGCAGCAGCCGAGCTGAATATCGATCCTAAAGAAAGTTACGTCATTGGCGACAGGTGGCGCGATATCGATTGCGCACGCGTCAGCAGGTTGTCGCGCGATCTTCATCCAGCGCAGTTACAGAGAGACGTTGCGGGAACCACCCGATTTCACGGTTACTAACTCTCTGGCGACGCCGTGAATGCTGTTCTGCGCGACGCAGGTGCCTCGCAACTGCTTGCATTCGGCGCTGGCCATTTGCTAGGCTTGTAAGGGATGACTGGACGGGTCGCTGGATCTGCCCGTGAAAATCTTCGCTGCACGGTGCCGACCTTCAGGGGATCGTGGAACTTTCACGCCAGCCGTATATCCAGGGTCTCACGTACAAATCTGCGATCTTTATATAAATGCATTGGCCTCACTGATATCACCAGAGCTTCGCCAAAGCAGTATTAAACGAGGTCAAATCGAAGCCGATTTCCTTTGAAGTCTTCTCTGTGATTTCACGAGATGCGACAGCAAGCGCTCAAGATGCATCACTGGCAGGAGAACGTTTACGTTAAGATTCCAATCACGAACACCAGTGGCGAATCCTCCGTTCCGTTAATCCGGCAGGTAGCTCGTGAAGGAGTGAAGTTAAATGTAACGGCGGTACTAACGCCGCGTCAGGTAAAAGCGGTTGCTGCTGTGTTGGATCCGAAAGTTCCAGCCATCGTTTCGGTTTCGCGGCCGAATTGCCGACACAGCCTTCGATCCGTTGCCCCTTATGAAGGAATCGCTCGAGATCAAAAATAATATGCCGAACGTTGAACTTCTTTGGGCCAGCGTTCGTGAGGTGCTAAATGTGTTTCAAGCTGCCGCCTGCCGTTGCCACATCGTTACCGTGCCACACGATATATTCGAAAAACTCCTCGAACTCGGCGGCAAAGATCTCGAAGAACTCTCGCTCGATACCGTTCGCATGTTTCACCGGGACGCCGTCGCGGCCGGTTTTAAGCTCTGACATCAGACAAGCTGATCGCCAGCGTTTTTCCCAACTCTCTGATCGCGATTTCTTCTGAAATACTCAATTATTCCAGTCTGAATATTTGCACGATCATGGAGGCGGAAACACCGAAAAGCCGAAATAGACACGACGTCTATTTCGCCATCGCCATCTCGCTTTTTGCCGCGATCGCCTTCTACTTCTGACCAAACCGACCCTGCGCGAGTTGAATTATACCGCCGAGATGGCCTCGGCTTTGCTGCGCGGACACCTCGAACTAGGGAAAGCCGGCCGACTGGCTCAACGAAATGATTCCCTACGGGGACCGATACTATTCGGCGTTTCCGCTAGGCGCTGTCCTCAGCATGGTTCCGCTGGTCCTTTTGCAAAAAGCGTCGCTGATTCACGACTTCCCCGCGGGCATTCTGGCTGCTTTGATTGCTGGAGCTTTCGTTATTTTCTTCTTCCAACTCACAAAAGCATTCGGACCTGACTACTCCAACCTAAAACCGAAACCTCTAGCCCGGCAATTTTATTGGCGTTGTTTCCAATTTTCGGAACCTGGACGTGGTGCAATCTTGGATTCGGCGGTGCTTGGCAAATCGCTCTTGGTCTCGCGTATTTCGGAGAAACCGCAGCTCTCTATTTTACGTTAGTGCGACCGTCGCCTTTCATCGCGGGTGCTTTTTTCGCCTGGCATTTGGAAATCGGACGGAACTGCTGCTCACAGCGCCTTTCTACCTTTATCTTTTCTCGCGCCGGCCAGCGCTTGTAGAGCAAGCACCTCGCCTGCCGGAACCGGGCAATGAGAGCAGTTGCCCTGCAATGTCTGAATCGTCAGCGGCTCATTCGAATTCGCCGGCTGGCGTCCAGAGCGGGTGGAGAACGTTAAAGGCAGCGCTTCGTGAAAATGCACCAATGCTGTTCGACTTTTTAACTCTGTCGGTAACCGTAGCGCTGCTCACGGCTGCTTACAATTTCGCACGTTTCCATTCAATTTTCGATTTTCGGTACTTTCGTATTCCTGAAGTCCGCGGCAAACCTTGGTACGAACATGGGTCGTTTTCGCTACACTCCATTCCCGGGAACGTGCACCAAATGTTGTTCGAAGGTTTTCGTGACAATCCTGATTTTCCGTTCCTTAGTTTTCCTCCCTTTGGATGTTCCATTTTCCTCAGCAGTCCATTTCTCTTCCTCCTTTTCCGAGCAGGTGGAAAGTACGGACCATATCGTGGATCGCGATTGGGATTATCACGTTGGTGCTCTGGTGCCACGGAAATCCGGGAGGCTGGCAATTCGCTTACCGCTACGCCATGATTCTTCTCCCGTGGATGTTCCTTTGCTCACGGGCAATGGACCACCGAAAATTAGCGTGACAGAGGTCTCGCTTTTCACTGTTTCAGTCTGTATCAGTGGAATAGCCACGTGGCTATTCCTTTGGACGATCAAATCCACCGGTAGCAAAAATGTCACCGCAAGAGTTGCAGCAGGTTCGCCGGTTCATCGAGCGCAATTACCCGCAGACATGTTTGACGAAAGAAATCGTGCGTTTACGATTTGCGCCTGTGCCTGCCACGCCGAAGGCGAGTGCGGGTCGTAAATCAGCGAGGAATTGGGTATGCTGGCTCTGGTCTATTTTGCGTTGGCCGCTTGCGTCGGTGATTTCTTTTGCCGGCCTCCAATTTGCATCGATCGCACACCGCTGTGCGGCAGCAATTCTGGTAGGGTTACTGGTCAGTTCCTGGTTCACATACCTGGTGGGGCTCGCGTTCTTTTGGACCTCACAACCGCTCTTGTGGGCCAATCTCTTGTTCTTTCTCGCCGCGATCGCGGTGCTGTCCTGGCCCAAATGGAAAGCGCAATTATCAAACACAAGCCGGGCAAAAGCCGCGAGAACCGAGCGGAATTGTATCTCCCACGGCCCAAAGGTTCCGGTATAGCTGATTGGCTACTCATCATTGGATACGTCGTCCTGGTGTCATGGATGATGTTTGCCTCGTTCAATGCTAAGGGCGGTAAGCTCCAGATCGCCAACCCTGAGTACAGCGATTTCGGTCCAAACACCGCGCTGATGCGGAGCTTCGCCGTAGGACACGATTTTCCAACGGAGTATCCACATTTCTCCGGCGACCGAATCCATTACCATTTCTTGTTCTACTTTCAGGCCGGAAATCTTGAATTCCTCGGGCTGGATCCTGCGTGGAGTCTGAACGTCCTCAGCATCACCACGATCGTGGCCATGCTCGTGGTCCTAATGACCCTCGGGGAGGTATTCTTCAATTCGCGCGCAGTCGGTCGACTCGGTCGTTGCTCTTTTTCTTTTTCGGATCGCTCTCTTACGTTCCGTTTCTTCAGAAGCAAGCTTCAGTCCGCGCTGCGATTCAAACTATTACGCATCAACGGGACTATCTCAGACGATCTTTCCGTATCGCGGTGAACCTGGGGAACCTGGTCGCGGGTGACCTATCTCAATCAGCGGCACTTCGCCAGCGGCATCGGGTAATCTTGCTCGTCCTGGTATTCCTAGCCATCCGCTATCGCGCGGTATCGGCAAAGAACGCCAAAGGGCGTCGTTGCAGAACCCCACTTCTAAATTTGCCTCGGTTATTCACAGGCCGATGGCGGCCCGGCTCCATTGACACACATCAAAAGTTGGAGGACAGCCTGCCCTCAGAGTGTTCCTATTTGTGACACAGGCTCCAGTGATGCGATTATCGCCGACGGAAAGCGGTGCCAGAAACCACGGCGAACGCAGTGTCTGAGGATGCATCGCTGCGGGAACCTGTTCCAGACGTGCAACACGAGGTGACCGACGTCGCAGAAGGAAAAGAAACGACGGAGGAAACCATTGTTACCTCGGAACCTCTTCGTGCTGCCCTGCCAGGCTTCATTTTTCCGGTGTCGTTCTCGGCTTGCTGCCGATGTGGAACCGCGCCGTATTTCTCGCGGCCGCGGTGATCCTGGGACTGTTCTTCATCCTCTGTCCACGACGAATCCGAATGTTGGGGCTGGCCTTCCTTCAGGTGTCGTTGCGCTGCCCCAGATGCTTTTCTCGGCAGCGGGGTTGGAAGAGCCGACGTGCCGAAGCTCCTTCACTGGGGTTATACGATAGACCACCCTACCGCAATAAACGTGCTAGAATTTTCCCTTGGGTTCACCTTTGACTTCAGATGGTTGCTGATCGCACTGGCGCTGGTCGTCGCCGCTAATCTGCAGAGGCGCCTCTTCTGGCAGTGCTAAGCCTTCTTGCAGTTGCGTTTTCTTTCCAATTCACGATCGAGGTCCTTGCTAACCAAAAATTCATTCATATCTGGGTGATCATCGCGAAACTGTTCGTCGCATTTGCGGTTTCGCGACTATGGCGTCTTTCGTTGGGAGGAACCACATTGCCTGGAAAGTTCGCGGCGATTGCTACCACCCTCCTCATAATTCCAGGCGGCATAATCGATTTCTTTCCGATCCCAACACCGGGTGGAGCAGGTAACTTATCAGAACGATTCATAAATCGATTCGCTTAAAAAGAACACCACGCCACGGGAAATCTTGCTCACGGATCGCTTCGTTAATCATCCGATTTTGATAGCTGGCCAGCGCGTGTTTTATGGCTGGCCTTACTATGCCTCGTCCGCGGGTATGACGCAAGTAAGCGCGACAAAGTTTACGTGGATCTGTTTGAGAACAGAGATCCCTGGAAGGTTTATCGCCTTCTTAGAGAGAATGGGATCAAATAGATACGGTTCGATAGCACTGTCCGTCACGCTGATTTCATCAAGCGACCCAACGAACAGCTTATGCCACTTATTTTCCCAAGGTGTTCGAAGACAGCAGGTACAACGGATTGATAATTTACAAGGTGCCCGACAAACCGCCTCCCAAGCTAAGCTATGTGCCGGAGGGTGTAAGTAACATGTTTCATAGCGGAAGAGGAAGCGATAAAGGTCGATTTAGATGCCCCGACAGGAATTGCTGTCGATGCCAAGGGAAATATTCGGTCACCGACACCGGTAACGGCCGAATCGAGAAATTTTCACCTACCGACATATTTCTCGCCGCCATGGGAAATAAAGGACCGCCTATGGACAACTGGCGCACCCAACGGGATCGCGGTCGATCGGACTGGCGATATCTACGTGGCGGATGCTTCCGAGCACGTTGTCGAGAACCTGGCGCCCGACGGCACTATAACCGCCGAGTGGACGGGCCCAGACGCAGGTTTTACCGGACCGCGCCGGATCGCCATTGGCCCCGACGTCTTCGATTTATGTCGTCGAACGAGGCCGCGCGCAAATCGTAAAGCTCAGCGCGGATGGCCGGGTGCTGGCGGTTTGGGGTACAAAAGGCGAAGGGACGACGGACGGTACGACGACCGCCTCTGTTGCCGTCGATCCAAGGAATAACAGAGTGTATGTCGCCGATCCGATTAACAGACGGATACAGGTATTCGATTCAAATGGTAAGTTCCTGACCAAATCGATCGTCCCGGAATAGGGACCGCCACATGGCTTCGAGGACCTGGCCATAGATCCCAACCAGGTCGGATGTACACATCCAGTGCAAACATCGGACGCCGTGTTAATCTTGACTTGAATGGCACGCGGATTGGCACGCTGACGCCAAAGCCGTCGGAGCGGCTCGATGGGCCGTCAGCATTAGCCCTAGCCAACGGGAAACTGTAAGTCCTGAACATGATCGGTGATTGCGTGACCGCGATCGATCTTTTAAACGCCAACGGCCAGTGATTGCCTCGATCTGAAACAGCTGGTCGAACATCCAGCGGACATAGGGCTTTAGAATTGGCGCCTATGAAATCACGATTTTCAGGCCGCGGGTTTTCTCACTCGGCTTGTCATTACTGTCGACGGTGATCTGTGCGGCTCCGGCCGCAGCCGACTATAGGAAAGTGGTTCAGGGCGACGTGCTGCCCCGATCGGGTGGCTGCTTGGCATGCTGTTTCTGGTGTTGGCCTTTCTACCATGTCCGCGTGAACTAGCTACGGGTTTAAAGGCTTCGATAAACCGAGGACTGGATTTCTTGCTCTTCTGGATTGCTGTTCTTTGTAGTTTAGCATGTCTGAGATTCCACGTAGGGCGCCTTGGAATGGAAGCGCGCCTTTCAGACAGTCTGGATGGGATTTCTGGTATCTGAAGAGTTACGTGATCGGCCGCGTGTATCAGCCCGTTCCTGGTTTCATCCCTCCATCTCAAGGGAAACACTGTTTCATTACTACGTGTGGATTTCTCAAGCTGTTCAGGGTTTAACATTCTATCCTATGAAGCAGCGCTGTTCGTCATTTGGCTCACCATTTTCGTCTTCACGCTTCTTTTAGTTGACCTTTTTTTCGAGTCTTACCTCGTTACTTCTGTCGCCGCTCTGATTCTGAATTTTCTCCCGTTTGCGTTCATCTATACTTTCGCAGGGTACCGCTACCCGATGGCGACCGCGTTAGCAGTGGTCTCTCTCTATTTCCTACACTTGGGATTTAGAAGCACATCTCGTTTTTATCTTTCGCTGGGAGGCATTGCTGCCGGGCTGTGCCTAGCGAGCTCAATATCGGGAAAACAATATCTGCTCGCGCTTGCCATTGCCGCGCCGCTTTACGCCACTTTCTACCGGCGGGCCTTAACGCAAACGAGCACGTGGAGCTCGCTCGCTGTCGTCGTTTACGGCTTCTTAGCGGCTGCCGTTCCGATCCTGCTCTATATCGCGTTCAATCGCAACGCCTACACGTTAGTATGAGAGCCAATTTTCTTCGCGATTTCTGGCAGGCCGTGCGAACAGCGCCGTTTCCGAGCGGTATCCAGCCTGTACCTCGATCAATGTCGCAGCTGCTTTTTCACGCATCCCGGCGCTTCGATTCTTTATTCCAGACACGTTGCCAATTCCGCTGCCCTATTATTGGTTCTTAGTGCCCGGCTTCGTGCTCGCGCTTTGGCAGAAGCGGTTCGAAATCCCACTGCTGGCCGTAATTCCTGTTGTAGGCGCTTTCATCGCAAAATGCATAGAGAACAGACTGCTTCTGCCCATCCCATTCTGGGTAATCCTGATGAGTTTCACATTTGCCGGGCTGTTGAAGCTGCGGCGATGGCCAGGCCGTGCAAATTGTTCTTGGCGGTATTGGCAGGGTTAATACTGCTCGATGGATTGGTCCCTTCAGTTCGATACATCTACTCCAAGACGAAAAGTCCGTTTTCGATCCACCACTATGCGCAAGAGAGAGGTCGCTGTCTCCCGGTTCTTAAAACATGTCGTAGCCGGCCAGGAGCACCCCGGTCCCCCTCATCTGGAACGCGACGAATTCAATCGACATCAGAGGCATTCCCTGATCCTCCGTACGACACATTCATCTGCCAAAACGACGCCTATTCAATCATCCATCTGTTTTTGCACGATTACGATGATGCCAAGATTCTTTCTTTCTGTTCTGGACTACCTTTTTTCTGGGTGATGACGGAACAAGACGTATGGAATGCTAATAAACGCGCGATTCTCAGTTATGTTCCGGCCCAGAAAGATCTGAAATTGATCTGGGAGAGAGATCCAAAGACAGCCAGGATAATCAGCGAGGTTCCAATCGATTCGCGATCTTGGGACCGAAGATTCTCTTTCGTTCTCCTTTGGCGAGAGAGTAAGGACATTCTATGTCTTAAATCCTCCCGAACAGCAACATTCGCCAGTTTCAAGACCGGGTGAAGAAGCTTTGCCTACTACACCTGGAACAGCCTCCATCCCAGTCCAGATCACTGCCTGACGGGTCGCCTAACGTCTTTAAAGGCGGCAAAGGGAACCAAAACGGGCAATTTGATTCGCCGATTGGAATTGCTGTTGATAGCCGCGGAAATATCCTGGTAGCCGATACCGGTAACGACCGCATCGAAAAATTTTCACCAACGGGCGCGTTTCTTAACATCATAGGAACCAAGGGAACTGGTCACGGACAATTAGCTGCGCCGAATGGGATCGCGGTTGACCGGGCTGATAACATAATACGTCGCGGAGGTTGGGAATCATCGTATTCAGAAACTCGCCGCGGATGTAACCTTCTTGCCGAATGGAAAGGCCCGGCCCCCGGATTTTATGGGCCCCGCCGGATCGCGATTGGTCCGGATGACTCAATCTATGTTGTCGATCAAGGCCATAGTCGCATCGCCAAATTGAGTCCCGACGGAGGGACACAAGCCGTTTGGGGTAGCAAAGGCAATGGCGACGGCCAGTTTGACGATCCGACTTCGGTCGCGGTGGATTCCACGACGAACAAAGTCTATGTCGCCGATCCGCGTAACAAACGCATAGAAATTTTTAACCAGAATGGAATATTTCTAAGCACGTGGCCAGTGCCCGAATGGGGAGAGCCGGCAGGCTTTGAAGACGTGGCGATCGATTCACAGAGAGGCCGGCTCTACGCGTCGAGCACACATATGAGTGCAGTGATCATCTTTGATTTGAAGGGAATTAGAATTGGCAGCTTGAGGCCAAAGCCCCCGGATAAACTTGAGGGACCGTCCGCACTGGCGTTGGCGAACCGCAAGCTCTACGTCCTAAACATGTCTGAGGATCGGGTGAGCATAATCGAGTTAAATCAGTGAGGGCGGTCTGGTTCAGTTTTGGCTATCAACTATCGACTACCTGTCCGCGGTAGCCTCTGCGAAGGCGGATCAGCTATCAACTCTCTGCAATGTTGGCTCTGATTTACCTGGGGTTAGCGATTGCTCTGGGCGATCTTCTTTGCCAGCGCTTTTACCGATTCCTGTCTGCGCCGCACCGTTATGCCGCGGCCATACTGGTTGGCATCTTACTCAGCACATGGTTCACGTATCTGATGGGTCTGGTTTTTGCCTGGAGAGCTGAACCTTTGCTGTGGGCAGACTTACTGTTTTTTATAGCCGCAGCTGCGACGGTATTCTGGCTTTCGAGAAAACCCCCGAAAGCCCGGATTGGATCGCGCGCGCCCGGGCGGGCGGGTGTACGATGGGATCACGCTCGGCGCTCTGTTCATCGCAGTCTGCGTTCTTTTAATAGGAACGCTCTATGTAAACAAGCAGGGCCGCGTCCGCGTCTCCGCAATGGAGGTTGGCGACTTCGCGCTACAATCGGCAATCGCGCAGAGTTTTGCCTTTGGGCACAACTTCCCACCCAAATGCCCGGACCATTCCGGCCAACCACTTCCCTATGATTTTCTTCTCTATTTTCAGGCCGGGAACCTGGAAATCCTCGGATTGAATCTGGCGTGGGCCGTGGATGTCCTCAGTGTGCTCGGCCTCACGAGCATGCTCGCCTTGATGATGGTTGTGGGCGAACTGCTCTTCAATTCGCGGGTTGTCGGACGCGTCGGAGCGACGCTTTTCTTTTTTCACGGTTCGCTCGCGTCTATTGCCTTCCTGACGTTTCAAGGAAACGAGAGTTGGACACAGATCGTTTTCGTAAACCAGCGACACCTGCCAACCGCCATCGGAGTATTCCTGCATTGTATTGATCTTCTTAATTAGACAATACTCTCGAAAGCAGATCCGAAACACAAGCTACGGACAGCCAACATCAAAACGTAGGCTGGTGAGCAGGATCAGCGACGGTCGGCTTTCTTCCCTGGATTCGCCGCGACAGCCAAGAACGCCGGTGAAGGTCTAGCCGGGGCTTCATTTTCTCAGGATCCTGTTGGGTGCCTTGCCGCTTTGGAGCGCCTCCGTTTTTATTTCCGCGGCTGCCGTGCTCTTCTTTGTCTGATTTTGTTCCCTTGTCGGTTGCAAGTGATGCTGCTTGAAATCACCGCAGCTGCAATGGCTTTACTTCAGCTTCTTTTTTTGCCGACCGGCGATATTGTCTCTGGTCAACAGCTCGCTCCTTCATTGGGGCGACGGCGTCCATAATCCGACCCTCACCAAAATGATTGGCTACATCGGATTCACGGTTGGGGCGGAATGGCCGGTGATAATTCTTCGCGATTATTCTGGCTCTCGTGTTTCAACGGCGATTCTTTTTCGCCACGTGCAGTTTGTTTCATCCTTGCCTTTTGTGTCCAGCTGGGGGCCGAAACATCGTACAAGCCACACATTTCTGAGCATATGGCTGGTTGTGGCGAATTTATTTTGCCTATGGACTCTGGCGGTTATGGAAGTTAAGGAGCTGTGCCGATCCTTGGCCCAGTCGGGCCACGGCGTAGCAGCCTTTATTTTTGCTGGAGGCGCTATCGATCTCTTTGCGATTCGCAATAGCTCCTACGTAGAAATGAATTACGAGAGGGATGACTTGGTGAGATGGCTCCGCAAAAATACGAAACCTGAATGATATTTTCTACCGACAGATTCCTTATCCACCCGGTTCTGCTTGCCGGTCGAAGGATATTCCTTGGCTGGCTGTGATGGCTCGGGAGCGCCGGGGTACGATCCGCAAAATGTGAACCGATCTATCGTCAACATGTTCGAAAGTAAAAATCCCCGACGGGTATTTCAGTTGCTTAAGCAAAATCAAATCGAGTATGTCGCATTTGATGAAGGCGTGCGCCACGGCCACTAATCAAGGACCCAAACGAATACCTTTATACCAGGTATTTTCACAAGATCTATGAAGACAAGGAAAATCGATACCGTGGGTTGGTCATCTATCAGGGTTCCAGAGTCTTCTCCTGCAAACTTTCGCACAACAAGGACCTGATAGAGCCGCCAGTGACTGCCTTCCAAGGCGGACATGGGACTGGAAGAGGTCGGTTTAATAACCCACGCGCCATCGCAGTTGAAGTACGGGAAACATCTTCGTCGCCACACAGATAACTGGCGGATCGAAAAATTCTCCCAACTGGAGCTTTTATCAGGTTCATCGGAACAAAAGAGCCGGGATACGGACAATTAGCAGAGCCAAATGGAATCGCAATCGATCGCGCGGGCAACATTTACGTGGCAGAGACAGACCCGAAGCATTGCGTGTCAGAAACTGGGACCCGATGGGACTTTCACTCGCCGAGTGGACGCCCGGACTTATATGGCCCACGCCGGATCGCTATCGGCCCTGATGCTTCGATTTATGTGGTCGACTCAGGGTCGCACTCGAATCGTCAAGTTCAATCCTGATGGTCAGGTCCTGGCAAGATGGGGTAGCAAGGGAAGCGGCGATGGACAGTTCATATACGTTAGTTGGGTCGCTGTCGATCCCACTAAGCAATAAAGTTTATGTCGCCGATCCAATTAACAGACGGATTCAGGTCATTGATTCAGACGGGAGGTTCCTGGCCAAATGTCAGTGCCCGAGTGGGGACA
This sequence comes from uncultured Verrucomicrobiae bacterium, assembly GCA_963757675.1. GTDB lineage: Bacteria > Verrucomicrobiota > Verrucomicrobiia > Chthoniobacterales > UBA10450 > Udaeobacter. Next base: position 32,996 of record CAVWTH010000020.1, read on the forward strand.
GTCAATTGGCCATTAGGACTTGGCTTTTGATCCAGCGAGAGGCCGTGTGTAAGCGTCGAGGCGCATATGAACACTATCCCCGTTTTTGATCTCCAGCGGAACAGCACCCGGGATCCCACCACCCCCGCCGCCAGACACCCCTCCAAGGTCCATCAGGGCTCGGGCTGGCAAAAGACAAACTTTTTGTCATAAACGCGGCTTCTGCCCGAGTGTCAGTAATCGATTTACAAAATCATGTAACCGAAACAGCCTTTTCGCTTGCCCTTCCTGGACAATATTCCTTTAAGAGGAGACGCCCCGACCGTGCTTCAAAGGACCTGCGATTTTGCTGTGCGTCGTCATTCTATACCTACTTTTCAGTTTCTACACCTGGGGCGTTTCGCAAAATCCACGAGGCTTCTATCTAGACGAGTCAGCGACCGCCTACAACGCGTATCTGTCTCCCAAGGGGCGCCGGCGAATTCGGTCCGCGGTTTCCTCTACTCTTTCACCAGTTCGCAGTTAGTAACCCGACTTATATGCACCCCTCGCGATCTATTTGATGGCGATCGTGTTCCGATTTCATTCCTCCGAGCATTACTGGTGGCGCGAATGTCCGCTGCTTTCTGGATGTTCGCTGCGTGTCTGCTGCTTGGCCTGTTGGCAATGCGCATTTCCGGCCAGCCAAACATCGGCATAATCGTCGCCGGGAGTGCACTATTGACGCCCTGGTTCTTCGAAATCGGCCGCTTGGTCTTCACGCGCATTTAACTGTTTTTACCGTTGTCGTGTTCCTGCTTGCCGCCTACCGCATTCAATCCAAAAGAAACGTGGGACTGGCGAGACATTGCCTTGGTCGCGTGCGACACGGGCTGGTGACGTATGGTTATTTCGCCGGCCGCGCCCTCGCGCCTTTGTTCGCGTTAGGGTTACTCTCTTTAGCAACCCCAAAGCCCCGTTTCATCGGCGTAATCAAGGTGTGGCTGGCCAACGGACTCACGTTGTTACCACTCCTTCTGTTCAATCGTTCGCATCCCGGCGTGGTAACAAAGCGGCTCTATGAGGTTTCGTACATCAGGTCTGGCGTACCTTGGAAGGAAATTGCCTATGAGTTTGTCAGACGCTACCTGGAAGAGCAGAGTTTGACCCCTTTGCTTTTGATAGGGGACTATCATCCGCGCCATCATGTACAAGGCTCGGGCGGAGCGATATTTTTTGCGACCTTCGTCCTAGCGATGTTTGGTCTTGGGCTAATCATTGTCGGACGCTGGCGGGAGCCTTGGCTGGCGTTTTGTCTCTATGGGCTTGCGGTTTCCATCCTGCCAGGCGCGATCACAACCGAACCATTTCATCAAAGACGTTATGGCGTATCCAGTCTTTCTGCTAGTGCTTACGATCCCGGCGCTGGAAAGGTTGCTTGCGCCCGCTCAATCAAAGCAGAGTCATACGGCACAAGGAGGAGAAGCGCACAATGGCGGCAAATGAGATCGCGGCGCAGCTGCGAACTCGACGAGCCTGTCGCGCCCAATCAGACTGCGGTTTTCCGGAACGCCAGTAGCGACCGTCGCAGAAGCCGTCGATTTCTCAACTTACTTTCTGGCGAGTAGGAAGGGAGCGCGTTAATGAGTTCGACGTTCCTTACAAGCCCGCTTATGATGCAGCGGTCGCACAGCCACAGCGGCCAATCTATCTGGAGAACGGCGATGGGGGCCCGCTTACACTGGATGCATATTGGTATGCGACCGTGGAAGGAAGACCCACATCCCAATTTGTTCGCCTTCCGGACGGAGCCAGACCTCCGGCTGGCGCGATCGTCCGCAGTCGAACTCAGAAGTGCCCGCTAATAATTGCCAAGTCATCCAGAAGAGCGGGTGTTACCTGCTTTACACGGCGAAATAGAAAGACAGCAACGAGAGAACGCATTGCCTCCTCCAATCTCCGAAGGATCAATTCGTGGGCTTCGCGCCGACCGCTACGATCACTGCTCGGGGCTCGATTGATTCACTCACTATGTAACGAGGACGTCCTTTAACTTCTTCGTAAATCCGCGCGAGGTATTCGCCAATGATACCGAGGCTGATCATCAACAGGCTGCCAATGATGAGTTCCAGTAGAATTACGGTGGCGAAACCAGTAAACGCGCGTCCAGCTAGTTTCAGGTAGAGCGTCTGGATTCCCAAACCAACCGCAAAGAGAAAAAAGATCACTCCCTGCAAACGTCACCAGGTGCAATGGGAACGAAGAAAACGTCGTTATCCCAATCAAGGCGAGCTTCGCTCGCCTAAGGTAAGACCAGCCCGACTTCCCCGCACGGCGCGGACCTACTTCAAAGGGAATTTGGATGGTCCTAAACCCCATCCATGCAGTCATTCCCCGGAAGAACACGTTGCGTTCACGCATGGCCAGCCACGTATCGAGCTACCCGGCGATCTATAAGTTTAAAATCTGATGCTCCTTTCAATTCAAAGCCGGAAAGCTTGTTCAAAATGACGTAAAACAGTCAGCGCACCAAATTTACTCGCCAAGGATTCGCGCCCACGCTTGGGCTTAACTGCTTCGACAATATCTGCTCCGGAAGTCCTCCACGTTCTCAATCAGGAGCGGCAAAAGTGACGGGGGGTGTTGCCCATCTCCATCCATCACTATAACGGCATTGCCCCGGGCACGTTCCAAGCCCGCGCACAGCGCCAACTCTTTTCCGAAATTTCTACTCAGCCGGATCGCGCGCAGGTCGGGCCACATCCGCGCCTCATCCTTAATCTCTACCCACGTATCATCGGACGAGCCGTCATCGACGAGAACCACTTCAAATCGGCATCCGGTGTCTTGCAATGCGTCTTTCAAATCCGCTAGAAGCTCTCTCAAGTGCGAGCCTTCGTTGTAAAGCGGAATGACCACTGAAATCAGCGGGTGTGGTGGGCGAGACATCATCCATTGAATCAAATCATGGTTCGTGCCGACTTACACTAATCCCCCATTAAATGTTTTGTCACGGATTTTGGCCACGATGAAGCGCCCCAATTATTGGCAAGTTAAAATTGGCGGCGGACTAGAGACCGCCGTTCCTTGAACCGGCTTCGCTCGGGCAATCGATTGGACTTGCACGGCGCGTTGGAAACGCCTATTAGCTTTACCCTCATGGTTCACCACATCGTTCTCTACAAATTGAACGCCGAGGTCACGCCCGCCCGTGTGGAGGAGATGATGATGAACGCGCGGATGCAGCTCCTCAAAATTCCGGAGGTCCTCAGCATCAAATGCGGCAAGCGGATCGAGCCGGAAATGGAGTGGCCATTCTTCATCGCCATCGATTTTGAGTCGATGGACAAATATGCGATTTTCCGCGAAGACTCAATCTACGTGAAATTCGTGGAGGAAGTGATCAAGCCGAACACGGAAGATTCGCTAGCGCTCGATTTCGAGATGGATCCCGGCAAAGACGTTCGGTTTTCGTAGCTGCTAGGCGGCACGCCGTGTCGGCTGCGAATTTCTGCGCGCAAAATGCAGAGCGACACGGCCTGCCACCACAGGTCATTGCTATTCGGCGCGGTGCGCGTAATCATCCGGATCTCAATGCGGCTCGGTTATCTTTACTCCCGGTACCCCGTAATCTCGCAGACGTTTTGCGATGCGGAGATGCTGGCGCTGGAACGGCGCGGCATGGAGCTTGTGATCGGCTCGATTTATCCGCCGCTTACCAGTTTGCGCCATGAACATATCGCCAGGCTGCGGGCGGCAATTCACTACGCGCCGCCACAGCAAATTCTGACGATCTGGGAAAAAAATGCGAAAACGGGCCGGGTTCCGCTCATGCGGAACAAATGGCCAGAGAAGCTCGTCCAGCAGCACGAGCAAAAATACGGACCCGGCGTGAAAGCAGAACTGCGCGCGCGCAACGCTCTGTATTTCGCGGATTTTTTCGCGCGCAGCGGCGTGGATCATGTGCACGTCCATTTCGCGAATCGTGCAGCGCACACTGCGCTTTTCCTTAAGGAAATTTCCGGGATTCCATTCAGCGTCACGGCGCACGGCCAGGATTTTATGAAAGACCTCGGCAGCGACGATCTCCTCCGCGAAATCTGCGCCGCCGCGGAATTCGTCGCGGCCGAAACTGATTACAGCCGTGATCTGCTTCGCCAGCGTTGTCCAGATTCGGCGGCGAAAATTCACCTGGTTTACAACGGCATTGATCTCGAACGTTTTCCGGCGCCCGGTTCGACAAACGGTAATCCGACCCCGCGCATCCTCAGCGTCGGACGCCTGGTTGCATTTAAGGGTTTCGAGGATCTTATCAATGCCTGTGCCGAGCTTGCGCACCGCGGAGTCGATTTTGTCTGCGATATCATTGGCGATGGCCCGCTGCGTGACGCGCTCCAGATGAAAATCGAAAAGTTGGATCTTTCCTCGCGAGTGAATTTGCTCGGCTCCCTGTCGCAGAATGCCGTCTTGGATAAACTTCGAGCCACTGACATTTTCGCGTTGGCTTCGACTACCGACGCGCAAGGAGCCACTGACGTGTTTCCGACGGTGATTCTCGAAGCGATGGCGTCAGCGCGACCGGTGGTGTCCACTCATCTCGCTGGGATTCCCGAATTGGTCGTGCAGGGCGAGACCGGCATTTTAGTTTCACCGAGCGATACTTTTGCTCTCACTAACGCGCTTGAGCAATTGCTGCGCGACCCTGACTTGCGATTACGTTGCGGACAGGCCGGGCGTGCGCGGATTCAGCAGCATTTTCGAATTGAGCAGACGGTTGCGCCGCTGGTTGAGATGTTCGAGAAAACATCGAGCTCGTCCCGGCTACATGCGCCCCACAAACGCGCAGCTACCGAAAACCGTCAGATCGCATATCTGATCGATCGCTGGCCCAGATCACGAATTGCCGCTCTTAGAACGCGAGGTTCAAGAAATGAAGCGGCGCAATGTGCCGATCCTGCCGTTTGTCTGTGAACTCAATCCCACCATCCGGTGCAATCGCGCGATGAAAGAAATTGCATCGTCGCTTGAATTTCTGCCGGATGCGATGGTGTTGGAAGCGGAATGGCGGGCAAACCGAGCTCTCGCCCAAAAATTGGAAGAAGGCCGGGCACAACAGAGCAGCCGTGCACCAGACACAACCTTTTTACGGCAGGCCCGCTTTGCGCTCGTGCTCCGAAAATTGCTTCAAGAGCGAAATGTGTCGCACGTTCACGCTACGAGTTCGCATGCACTGGTCTGCGCGCTCATGCTAAAGAAGCTTCTGAACGTAACAGTAAGCGCTACTATCGAGCCCCGGTCAGAATTATCTCGTAACTGGATTCAGCACGCTCTGGCTGAATGTGCAGGCGGCCGTGCGAGCAGTCGGAAATTGATTGAGCAGTTCGGCAGTTCGTTCCTGGTTGATAAGACCACGTTCCGGTCTGCTCCGCGGAAGGCGCTCGGGTTAGTCACGAAAAAGACTGGGATCGATTTGACTACGGGCGCACGTTTCTGGCAACAGTGGGCGGAGCTCCTTTTGCGTTGGAGTTGCACTGATCGAAAATCGAAAATCGAAAATCGAAAATGAAAAAGGCCATTCTGCTCGCCGGCGGCGCGGGAACACGTCTGTTCCCGCTCACCAAGATCATGTGCAAACAACTGCTGCCGATTTACGACAAGCCAATGATCTGCTATCCGCTGGCGACTCTAATGCTAGGCGGCTTGCGCGAGGTGCTGATCATCTCGACTCCAAAAGATTTGCCGATGCTGGAAGATTATTTGGGCAACGGCGCCCACCTCGGTATTCGCATCGAGTACGCTGAGCAGCCGAAGCCTGAAGGGATCGCGCAGGCTTTTTTGATCGCTGCGAAATTCATCGGAGACTCCGGCGCGTCGCTCATTCTGGGCGATAACATTTTCTATGGAAAACTTGATTTCTACCGGGACGCGCTCGCCATCCAGCGTGGCGCATGTATTTTCGCCTATCAAGTTCGCGATCCCGAGCGTTACGGCGTGGTTGAGTTCGACGCCAACGGCAGAGCGATCAGCCTCGAAGAAAAACCGAAGCAACCGAAAAGCTCTTTCGCTGTGCCCGGGCTTTACGTTTACGACGATCAAGTCGTTGATCTTTGCAGGACATTGCGTCCATCAGCGCGTAACGAACTGGAGATCACGGATCTGAACCTGCTTTATCTGAAGCAGAACCGGCTGCACGTGAAACTGCTCAGCCGCGGCATGGCCTGGCTCGACACCGGCACCACGACCACCTTGCTCGAAGCTGGCAATTACATCGCGACGATCGAACACCGGCAGAGCTTGAAGATCGCATGCTTGGAGGAGGTAGCCCTGCGAATGGGTTTCATTAGTCAATCCGATCTTGCCGGGATCATCGATGGGTTACCGAAAAACGAATACAGCGATTATCTGCGCGTGGTCTGTGATGAAGGACCCAGCGCTGGGCTGGAACCGGTGGGGTAATTTGTAGCCGCGGGCGGTGACCGCGGCAGCCGGGGTCATCGCCCCGGCTACAATTATCTCGGTTGTTCGCGCAGCAAATGATTGGTGTCGGCGAGCAGTTTGGTAATTGCTTCCGGTTCGGTCGCGTCATAGTAGCCGCGGATTTGGCCATGCCGATCCACCAGTACCATGCGCGTGCTGTGGACAGGAATTCCTTGCGCGTCGTTCCCGTCAGAAACCGCTAGTTTGAAACCGTCATGCGAAAGTTTGTAGATCGCGGATTTCGGTCCGGTGAGAAAATCCCACCGTCCCGGCTCAGCCTGCAATTTCTCGGCGTAACCGCGCAACACTTTCGGTGTGTCTTTCTCCGGATCGACACTGAACGACACCAGGTGCACATCCGTTTCTTCCAACGGCTTTTGCAATTCGCTCATGCGGCCGCTGATCATCGGACACGGCCCGGGGCACGTTGTATAGATAAAATCCGCTATCCAGATTTTACCCGTTAACTGCGCCGACCCAAAAGCCTGTCCGTTTTGATTCGTCAGCTGAAAACCGGGCACCGCGCCGTAAGAGGAAACAGTGCGCTGACGCAGAGCAGACACCTCGACATCACGCAACCACAGCAAAGCCCCGAGCGTGACAAGCGGGATAAGGATCAGGATTACTTTCCAAACGATGCCGCTGCGTGTTGGCGCACGATTCATTGTGGCAGAAGTCGTGTTCATAATTTTGTCAGAACCAGGGCCGCCAACAGCAAGGGAAGATAAACAATAGATGCGATGAACAGTAAACGTGCGGCGCTCTGCGTGCGCAGGCGCAAAAAACGCATCGCGACGAGGACGAATAACGCACCCAACAGAAGCTCGATTGCTTCATAAGCGTAAGTCACAATTCCAACAAACGCGGGCAGGCCCGCCAGGATCAGAAGCAAAATGCAGAAAAACACACTCTGGCTGGCGCTGCGTTCGCCGCTGGAATCGTCGCTCGAAATCATGCGGAACCCGGCGCGCGAATAATCTTCGCGGCACATCCATGCGACGGCAAAGAAGTGCGGAAGTTGCCATAGAAACACGATCACGAAGAGACTCCACGCGCCGGCACCGATGTCCCCGCGCGCAGCCGCCCAGCCGATCATCGGGGGAATAGCGCCCGGAATCGCGCCGACGGCCGTGTTCGCGGTACTGGAGCGTTTGAGAGGTGTGTAGGCAAAGATGTAGATCGCGATCGTGATCGCCGCCAAAGCCGCACTGAGCGCGTTACAAACAATCGCCAGGTATACGACTCCAAAAACTGACAGCGCCGCACCAAGCGCGAGCGCTTGCAGCGGCAACATCCGTCCCGCCGGAATTGGACGGGTTCTCGTGCGGCGCATGAGCGCGTCGGCTCTGCGTTCCCACCATTGATTGAGAGCGGCCGCGCCTGCTGCTGCCGCAGCGGTCCCAAAGACCGTGTTAAAGAGCGAGCGGTAATCAATCGGCGTTTCCGAGCCGAGATAAAACCCCACAGCCGTCGTAAGCAGGACGAGCAGCGTCAGTCGCGCTTTGACGAGTTCAGCGAGATCGCTCACGAAGCCGTGGCGCGAGGATGCGAGGGTCGGATTTTCAATTGTAGCTGTTTTCATGCCGCGATCGGTTTGAATGCGCCTGGCGGTCGTGCTGTTTGTGTTTGTAAGATTCGCCAGCAAATCGCGCTGATGCTCACACCAAAAGATAGCATGACGGCACCGAGCGCGACATGTGCCGTGGCGACGTCGGCGGCTTTGTTGCTCCAAATCACCCATGCGCCGAGCGCAATCTGGCAAAGGACCAGAGCAACCCAGAAGACTGATAGACGCTTCAGAACAGCAAAGCCACGCCCACGTCTCCAAGCGCGCACATAAAACGCGATGATTCCAATCGCAATAATCAACGCGAGAAGTCGGTGTGCCATTTGCAGCCAGATTTGGAATGCAGTCACATCCGACAACGCCCGGGCGTCGCGCCAGGCATTGATCTTCGCCAAGGCCGTCGCGCTGGTGTCGGGAAGCCATGCGCCGTTTGCGGTAGGAAAATCCAAAATCGCCAGATCGCGGTGCTGATGACGCATGGTCGCGCCGAGTGCCAACTGGATATAAATCGCAACCGTGATTGCAACCGCGAGCCCCTTGATTGACGAAAATTTTTGTGAATCAACGAGCTGATTCGTAAGCGATCGCCAGAATTGCGTCGTTACGAGCGCAATAAAAACAAGCAGCGCCAGAAAAGCCTGCGCGACGCAGGCGTGAAAGATCCCGATTTGATCTTTCATCATGGTGACGCGAAGGCCGCCCAGAATTCCCTGCAAAATCACGCCGATAACCGCGATCACGCCAAGGTTGCGGACCCACCGCCGGTCGTCGCATAGCCAGAGCCACACCGCGAGAATGATCGTAAGAAATCCAGCCAGCGATCCCATCAAACGGTGCGTGTGCTCGAACAAAATCCCGCCTACCCATTTCGAGACCGGGAAGAGAAACATGTTGTAGCCAAACGTGGTCGGCCAATCCGGAACGGCGAGCCCAACGTTTTTACTGGTCACCATCCCGCCGCTGCAAATCAGCAGGAGCGTCGCGCCGCACGTAAGCCATGCGAAGCGATTCAGCCATCTTGTTGATCTACCCACAGAGGTAGAATAGGCCAAATGAGACGGATGAGACAAATGCGAGCCCCGAAAGCTTTCGCCGCTGGCGCGAAAATTTAACCGCCAGGAGTAGGCGATGGGGCTGATTCAGGTGGCTTGCTTTGTGGCTGCGGTGCGCCAGGCGATGCCGAAGGAGGAGCGGCTTGTGCGCTGGCGGCAAGTTCGGCGCGTTCTTTCAGCCACGCTTGATAATCCTGCGGTGTATCGACCACCAGCGTGCCTTTCATTCCGTAATGGCCAAGGCCGCACAATTGACCACAAATCACTTCATAGCTCCCGGTCTTGACTGGCGTAAACCAAATCGGAATGAGAGAACCGGGAATCGCATCACCGGCGATGCGCATGTCGGTCACAAAAAAATCGTGAATCACATCTTTGGAGGAAAGCTCTGCAATCACCGGGCGATTTACCGGCACATGAAGTTCGCCCGTCGTGACGATGTCGTCCTTGCCAGCCGGATCGTTCGGATCAAGGCCGAGGGGGTTTGAGTTGGAAACGAAATTCACATCGCGCCGGCCAAATAATCCATCCGCGCCCGGCAGATGATAGTTAAAGCTGAATTGCTGCGCGACTACGTGCACGAGCAACGCATCTTTGCCTGGAGGAAACTGATTCACGCGCTTTCCCCACAGTGGAATCGCAAATCCCAGCAGCAGCACCGCTTCAATCAGAACAACTGAAAATTCCAAATGCGTCGAAATGGGGCTCGTCACACCGAGATGATTCGCAGTGGGCTGCCGCCGTCTGCGAAAACGAATCAGGACGAAGAATAAAAAAAACCGACCAGCCGACAAACAGAGCGCCCATGAACCAATGACAGAACTCGAGGATGTGGTCGATCTGAAATCCGTGCGACGAGGCGTTCGGCGGCTGACCCAGAAATTCATTGATCAGCGCCAGGCTATTCATACTTGGTCAAGTCTTCCTGAGTAAGCTCCTGATGAGGCTCGATGGGCATGCGGCCATGGCGCCACAGATGAAAACTGAATGCGCCGATTCCGCCCATGACGGACATCACCGCGCCGAACAGAAACCAGATCGCAACGGCCATGTGCTCGGTCGCCTTCCCGTCCTTCGCGCCGTAACAGAACGGACATGCCACAGCTTGCTGTACGGCGAAGAGCATTGATACCAACAGTAATGACGCGACTCTTTTCATGTGATGATCCGTAGCCGCTTCATTTTCCTGTAGAACCAGACGCCGTACACCATCAGCGCAATCGCGACCACGAACGAGGCGACCGCACCGGCTACGTACACCGGCGCGCCTTCCACGAGGTTGACCCAGAGGCACCACACGCCGGTCCCCAACGCGAGCAGCGTCGAAAAAATGATGAAAACAATATGGAAGGCCTTAAGCGACATTTAACGAAAGACCGGGTAATCGTACCACGCGAATAATGTAAGCCAGAAGAGGCCGAGCACAAAAAAGCCGGTGAAAATCAGGATGCGGTAGATCAGCCGTTTCTCCGCGGCGAGATGCATGAAAATTGCCGCAACCAGCCCAGCCTTCAATGTGGCGACCAGCATTGCCACGGCGATGTTCGCCTTTTGTGTGCCAAAATGAACGTACGACAGAGCAACGGTGATGGCTGTGAATGCCAGCAGCATAGCGCCCACAATCAAATATCCCCGAACGTGCTTGCGAATGCCGTGCGCGTATTCCTCGTATTCTTTCGAGTCTTGGGAAATATCAGGCGGATTATTCATGACTTACAGCAGGTAAAAAAGTGGAAAGACGAAAATCCAGATCAGATCGACAAAGTGCCAGAAAAGCCCACTCACCTCGACGCGATTTGCCAGGTGTTCGGGGTTGCGCTGGTAAAGGCGCTTGCTGACAGGTAGCCACATGTAGATGAACACCAGCACGCCGCCCAACACATGCAGATCCATGCAGTCCGGTGATCGTGAAGTAGCTGGCGAAATACGCGCTGTGTCTGGGCAGAAACATCGTGGCGTATTGCACATCCTCCTTTTCAATCGTGGCGATCTTTTCCGTCGCAGGACGCGGCCAGAAGTGCGGCCGATCCATCGCGGGGTTGGTCGGATCTGCGTTCAGTGGATCGAGCGCGACTTCGTATTCCTTGATGTTGGGATCCTTTAGCGCCGCGCGATTGTGCAGATGTCCGGTAATCTCGAGCCGCGGCGGCAGGCCTTTCTCCGCGGCATACTCGTTGCCCAGATACTGTTCATATTTCCCCAGTGCTTCCGTTTTAATGTAAATGCCGAAGTGATCGAACTTCTGCGGCCATTCATAAGCGAGTTTGACCGTAAGGAAGATCAGACCGCAGATAATGGTGGCCAGCATGTACCACCAATAAGCGTTATACTTTCGCATCTTCAACGACGCCCATGCCAGAACGACTGTCACGGACGACATGATCAGGATCGCGGTGTTCATCGTGCCGACCGGGACGTTGAGTAATCCGTGCGGCCACATGCCCGGCGGCGAATCGATTCGCAGAAAAATGTAGGCGGAAAAAAGTCCGCCGAATAGCATGACTTCCGACGCCAGGAAAAGCCAGATCCCAACCTTGGCGTTCCAAAGGCCGGTGTCGGGACGAGTGGAAATTGTATACGGGATTTCCATGATTCAGTAGATTGCAGACTCAGCTACGCGGGGACGAGCTCTGCGGGAGGTTTGCGAGGCGTTCGCTCAGCGGGTTCCACTGGCTCATTTTGCATGGTGAAATCGCGTTCCCGGCCGGGCAGGCTGTATTCATACGGCCCGCGGTAGGCAACCGGCGTGGTGAGCGAAATTTCCGTGCGGTGGCGGCGAAGGCGCAGTCCACTCCAACGTCGTCGCTTCCCAAGGATTGTCGTTCACTTTTTCGCCGTGCTTGATGCTCCAGAAGAAATTGATGATGAAACGGAATCTGAGCGAGCCCCATGATCCACGCTGCCCATGAGATTGGCTTGTTCCATTCAAACCCGGTCAGTCCCCAGATCGTGTGGTCATTCGCGACGTTCCATCCCTGTCCGCCGTCGTACCAGCGGCGATGCATTCCGGCCATTCCCTGCAAAAACATCGGCAGAAAAATCAAGTTCATGCAGATCAGCGTCGGCCAGAAATGCACTTTCCCCCAGAAATCGTTCATCTTTCGGCCGGTTGCTTTCGGGAACCAGAAATAGATGCCCGCGAAGAGCCCGAAAATAGTGCCCGGTGCGACGATGTAATGGAAATGCGCGATGACGTAATAGGTGTCGTGCAGATAAAGATCGGCCGAATTAAACGCCAGCGGAATTCCCGTTAGTCCGCCGATTCCAAACATCGGCAGAAACGCCGTGGCGAAAAGCATCGGCACCGTGAATCGGATCGAACCGCCCCATAGTGAAATGAAGAACGCGCTCAAGATGATCACCGACGGGATCGAGATCAGCAATGTCGTCGTCTGGAAAAATGCGCTGACCGCCGCGCCCATGCCAGTGAGCCACATGTGATGCGCCCAAACGATGAACGATAGAAAACCGATCACCAGCACTGAAAACACCAGCGATTTATAACCCCAAAGGGGTTTGCGCGAATTGTTCGCTAGAATCTCCGCCACAATGCCGAATGCAGGCAGAATCAACACGTAAACTTCGGGGTGCCCAAGAAACCAGAACAGATGTTGCCACAAAAGCGGGCTGCCTCCGCCGCTGATATACGCCGGTACGCCATTCACAACCAGGCCGGCCGGCAGGAAGAAGCTGGTGTGCGCCACGCGATCCATTAACTGCATGACGATTGCCGCTTCGAGGGGCGGGAACGCCAGCAACAACAGAAACGCGGTGACAAATTGCGCCCAGACAAAGAACGGCAGCCGCATCCAGGTCAGGCCCTTGGCGCGCAGCTGAATGATGGTGGTGATGAAATTGATCGCGCCAAGCAGCGACGAGGTGATCAGAAAAATAAATCCGATCAACCAGAGCGTCTGCCCATTGAATATGAGGATTGTGGCCGGGACCAGTATCTGCGATGTCCGACAACGGTGTATAGGACGTCCAGCCGCTCTTGGCCGGTCCACCCGGCACGAAGAAGCTGATCAACATGATCACTCCACCCACCGCAAACGCCCAAAAACTCGCTGCGTTGACCTTGGGAAACGTCATATCGGGCGCGCCGATTTGCAGCGGCACGACAAAATTGCCGAAAGCAGCGAAGGCAAGCGGCACGACGCCGGCAAAAATCATGATCGTGCCGTGCATGGCGCCTAGCGAGTTGTAGAAATCCGGCGTCATTTTCCCGTCCGGCATTGAACCCGGCCCGAAGATCTGCGGCAGCCATTTGCCGATCACGGGCAGCGCCTGCCCGGGATATGCCAGTTGCCACCGCATCAGCATCATGAGGCAAAAGCCCAGGAAGAGGAATGTGAGGCCGCACAGACCATACTGAATCCCGATCACTTTGTGATCGGTGGAGAAAATGTATTTTCGCCACAACCCGAGCTCGTGATGCTCGTGACCGGCGTCGTGCGCGTGCGACTCGTGATGCATATCAACGGAAGTAGAAGTATCCATTTCAGAAGAAAGTTACAGCGGCTAATATCGAAAAAGAAGCGCTCATTGCAAAGCGAGAAATTGCGACCCCAAACGAGAAAATGCTGGATGGTCTCCGCCTTGCGTTATGCGAGATTTTCATGTGGGCGATGAACAGAAGCCGCGAGCGATCATTCACCTGGACATGGACTGCTTTTACGCGGCGATCGAGGTGCGTGATCGCCCTTCGTTGCGCGGCAAACCTGTCGGCGTCGGTGGCGCGCGAGACAGGCGCGGCGTTTTGACCACGTGCAATTATGAGGCACGCAAATTCGGAGTCCGCTCGGCTATGCCAACTTTCATGGCGCTGCAACGCTGCCCGAATCTGATTGTGTTGCCGACGCGGTTCGATGTCTATCGGCGCGAAGCAGCGGTGATCCGCGGAATCCTTTACCACTTCACTTCGATAATCGAACCGCTATCGCTCGACGAAGCCTATCTCGATGTGTCTGCGCACCCGACTGCTCCGGCAGCGCTGGCGCAGGAAATCCGCAGCGCAATTTTTCGGGAAACCAAGCTGACGTCTTCCGCGGGAATTGGACCGAACAAATTGATCGCAAAGATCGCCAGTGAAATTGAGAAACCGAACGGGCAATTCGAAGTGAGGCAGGAACAAGTGCCGGAATTCATGAAAGACCTGCACGTCCGCAAAATTTGGGGAGTCGGCGAGAAGAGCGAGCGAAAACTCGAGGAACTCGGCGTCGAAACCTGCGGCGAGCTACAGCGGTTTTCGCGTGCCGAGCTTGTCGATCTGTTCGGCAAATTTGGCCTCGAACTTTACGATCTTTGTCGCGGCGATGGACGAACGCCCGGTCGAACCGGATCGTCCGCGCAAATCGCTCAGCACCGAGGAAACATTCGCCGCTGATCTGACGACTCTCGAGCAATGCGAAGAAAAGCTCGAAGAACTGTTCCAGGATTTGATGGCTGATCTTGCGCAAAAAGAATCAACGCGCGAGATCACGAAAATTTTCGTGAAACTGAAATTCAACGATTTCACGCGCACCACTGCCGAACGCGCCGGGCTTGCGCCAAACTTGCAAGGGTTTCGATCGCTCCTCACCGAAGCATTTGGTCGCACTGGAAAGCCGGTGCGCCTCATTGGTGTTGGTGTTCGTTTCGCCGACCCCGCACCGGAGAACGCGCAGATGGATTTGCTATAGTTGCGATCGTGAAAATTCTGCTCCTGCGCCAGCAAGTTCCAGCAAGTTGCGGGCGCCAATAACCAACGAACGCAAGAGCATTTTCTCGATCTTTCGGTAGGGACTCTCCGCAGACGCTGGACACAGCGGGCTTAATGCGTGCGCTTCCACTCCGGGCTAATTTGTGCCACGAAGAATGACTTCTGCACAAGAAACGGAAAATCAAGCAAACCGGATGCGACGCGCGCTTTGATAATCTGACTCGTCAGCTTTACTCGACTGACGCATCGATTTACCAGGTACGACCCGGTCGGTGCGGCCTTCCCGAAAACTTCCGAGCAGGCAAGTCTTGTCATCCGCGCAGCAGCAGATGCAGGTCTTTCCGTCACTCCCCGAGGCGCCGGCACAAGTCTGGTGGGCAACGCGATTGGCGAAGGACTCATCGTCGACTTCTCGCGTCACAACCGGCAAATCACCGATCTCGATCTGGAGAAACGCAGCGTCCACGTCGGTGCGGGCGTCGTCCTGGATCAACTGAACGATTTTTTAAAGCCGCACGGATTTTGTTTCGGCCCCGATGTGGCAACGAGTTCGCGCGCCACGCTCGGCGGAATGATCGCGAACAATTCTTCCGGCGCGCGTTGCCCGATTTACGGCACAACAGCCGATCATGTGATCTCACTGGAAATCGTGATGGCTGATGGTCGCGTTGAAGAGATCGGACCGACTCATGAATCATTGAGCGGAGCGTGCGGAAATCGAGAACCTCGTTCGCGCGGCGAGTGCCGAGATGGCCGAGCGCTGGCCGCCAGGTTTGATCAAACGCTGGCCCGGTTACGGAATCGAACGGTTCCTGCGCGCTCCCAATGATCTGACGAGCATTCTCGCTGGCAGCGAAGGAACACTCGCGGCAATTTTTTCCGCTGAACTAAAGATTTCTCCCCTGCCCGCACGAGAAAGGTTTAGGCTCTGATCTTTTTCCCATCGGTCGGGGAAGCAATGCAGGCGACGGTTGAACTTCTCGATCTTAAGCCAGCCGCGATCGAACACATCGATCGACCGTTACTGGATCAAACCAAAGGCCAGCTGCATTTTCAGGCTGCGCGCGATTTGCTCGAATTGGATACGAAACCGTGCGAGTCGATTTTGATCGTCGAATTTTACGAGGATGGGAGTGCGCGACGTGTCGCGCTTTGAAAGCGGCGACATGTCGCCGCACTCCAAATCGTCTGTCGCCGAACACCTGTCGATCTTGAATCGAGAAAAATCGGACTGCGCACAAAGATCGTGACCGATCCGGCGCAAATGAACCTGGTCTGGTCCGTGCGCAAATCCGGTCTGTCACTTTTGACCGGATGCGTCGGACCTGCAAAACCGGTTGCGTTCATCGAAGACGCCGCTGTTCGTCCCGCGCAACTGCCGGAGTACGTGCGGGGTTTGCAAGCAATCATGAAACCGCTCGGGCTCGAGGCAAGCTACTACGGCCATGCGGCCAGCGGACTCTTGCATGTCCGGCCAGTTCTCGATCTGCATAGCCCAGCCGATCTGAAAAAATTCCGGCAAGTCGCAGATGAAACATCCGCTCTGGTGCGGCAGTTCAAAGGTTCGCTATCCGCTGAGCACGGCGTCGGCATCGCGCGCACCGAATACATGCGCGAGCAGCTTGGCGATGAGCTGCTGGAGCGTAATGCGTGAGATCAAACGCATGTTTGATCCAAAAAATATTTCAATCCGGGAAAATTTTCGAGGTCAATCAATGTGGTCCCGACAAGTCGGGAAGTGCCGCGACCGTCGGGGCGCTCAGGCCCCTCCCACATTGGACAGCACAGCGCGATGTCCCTACCAGGATCGACAATCATTTGCGCGAGAATTTTACTCGCCCGCTTGAGCTTCCGTTCCAGCCGGTGCTCGCGTTTGCCTTCAAGGACAGGTCGTTTGTCGGCAACCTCGAGCAATGCAATGGCTGCGGCGGCTGTCTTAAACAGAGCGGCATCATGTGTCCGACGTTCATGGCGACGCACGACGAAGTCATGTCCACACGCGGCCGGGCCAACATCATTCGCGCGGCGCTAGAACTCCGATTAAACGGACATGACCCGTTGAAATCCGCTGAGCTCGATGCCGCGCTGAGCAACTGTCTCTCCTGCAAAGGTTGCACACCCGAATGCCCGTCAAACGTAAATCTCGCACTGTTGAAGGCGGAAATGCTTTACGCGCGATGGCGCCGGGACGGCCTGCCGCTGCGCGAGCGAATTTTAAGCAACGTCGATTTGTTAGGCAAACTCGGCTGCCTTATGCCGACGCTGGCGAATCGTCTTCTCGATTCGAAGGCCGTGCGCATCGCGATGGAGAAAACAATTGGAATCTCAGCGAGACGCTCGTTGCCGCATTATGCGACCGAACGATTCGATCAGTGGTTTGCGAAGCATCCTGTAGCCGGCGGCGCTGACCCGGACTGCGAGGAAGCCGCAACGCAGAACCCCGGCGCTCAGAGACCGCCGATCCGGCTACAAAACGCGGCCGGGTCATCCTTTGGGACGACACTTTCGTGCGTTATCACGAACCGCACATCGGCATCGCCGCGGTGAAAGTGCTGGAAGCACTCGGCTTTGAAGTGTCGCTGTTAAAAAATCGAAAATGCTGCGGTCGACCGGCATTCAGCCAGGGAAATCTCGGTGCCGCGGCAAAACTCGCACGACAACCAACATTCTCTCACACTCCTCAACTCCTTGGCCGCCTAGCCTCGCGAAGGCGGCCACTCCGATTCTTTTCCTCGAACCCTCCTGTTGGTCGATGTTCGTCGAAGATTATCGCGAGCTAAAGATCGACAACGCAGAAAACATCGCGGCGCGCTGTTTTCTGTTCGAGAAATTCGTGGACGATTTGCTTGCGCAACAACCGGATGCGCTTCGTTTCAACGAGCGCGACGAGACGAACGTCGCTAATTCATCCGCATTGCCATGCCAAATCGATTCTCAATCCGGCTTTCATGGCGAGACTCGCCGAACGTTTGCCCGGAAGAAAAGCCACAGTCTTGGACACCGCCTGCTGCGGAATGGCCGGCGCATTCGGCGCGCTCGCAGAGAAATACGATCTCTCGGTGCAGGTCGCCCAGCGTTTGCTAGATCAAATCGACAATCAACCATCCGGAACAGAAGTGATCGCCTCGGGCACAAGCTGCCGACATCAAATCACGGACCTAACGAACGTGCGGCCAAAACACATGGCCGAATTGCTCGCTGAAGCAATCGCATAGTAGCGGCCGGACCGAGCAAAATTCGAAATTCGAATATCGAAATCCAAAGCAAGCACGAATACGAAAATGGCAATGCTCAAAACGTCGCTCCGCGAGTGAGATCGACTCTCCTTTGACCATTTTGTCATTCGGAATTGTTTCGAACTTCGACATCTCGTCCTTCGGATTTATGAAAACGATGGCGGAATCGCTCACCGAGGCCATGTAATTGACGCACCTGCCGTCAAAATCTAGCCTCGTCCATGAATCCAGTTGTTGCATCCGATAAACTCAAGCGCACCGAAGTCTGGGCGGAAGATGATCAATCCGTACATTGGGCCGGCGCCTTCGCGGTCTACGGCGGACACGGCACGACAGCATCTTCAACGATCGTCTACGAGATTGAGCCTGGGAAACGGCTCGGATGGCATACCGATGCCACTGAAGAGACGCAGTACATCATCGCCGGCATCGGCGAACTGCACATGGAAGATGGTTCTAAGCATCCGGTTGGACCTGGTAGCGTTTTTGTCCTCCCGACACCGGTGAAACACGATCTCGTCAACGTCGGTAATGAAACATTGCGAGCAGTCGCATTTTTCGCGGCGGCGATGTTCACACAAAATTTCGACAACGTGATGATGCCGCCAAAGAGTCACATCCTCGGCACGCCAAATCGCGAAGGTTAGCTTCGAACTGCTACGGTTTTGGTGGTGCGGCGGGTTTTGCGGCTTCGCCCGGTTTCGGTGGTGCAGCAGCGGCGGGTGCGCCGCCGGGAAGATCTTCATCCGGGGCTGCGAGGATATCGTGTTCGACGAATGATTCGGGATGACTGGCCAGTTCTTTGCGTAACGCGGCGACTTGTTCGGGTGTAACGGGACTGGCGTTGTTTCCCCACTCGCTTCGTTCGTAGGTCATGACCTCGGCAATTTTTTGGTCGGTTAATGTTTTGTCCCACGGTTGCATGACCGCCGTGCCGTACTGCTGGCCTTTAACTTTGACCGGGCCCTGCAAACCTTTGAGCACGATCATGGCCATCCGCCGCGAGCCCCCATTCGTAAATTCGGAACCGGCCAGTGGTGGATATTGACCGGGCACGCCGAGCCCACTCGCTTGATGGCACGTCTGGCAATTGGCAGAAAAAATCTTTTTGCCGCGATCGCGCGGCGAAAGTTCCGCGATCTGTTGTGCGCCCTGCGGTCCGCCAGCTTTTGTCATCCCCTGTGGTTCGCCGCCGTACGGGTCAAGTGCTTCCCCACTAAAGTTTCCTGAATAACGGCCGAGGTACGCACCGCCAAAGAAAATCGCCAGGCCATAAATCGCGATCAGCCAGATTGAAAGCGGCTCCGCGCCGACGCGTGGTTCGCGCTTTTCGCGTTGCACGGCTGCGTGCACCTGTTGCACGTCGGCCTGTTCGCCGTAATCCATTCCCTGCCCTGTGCGCGGCGGCATTTTCGGTTCGTCGTTCATTGCGTTCTCATTTTTTGGCAGCAGCAGGCGATCCGGCGGGTGCCGAACCCGGTGACGCACCCTGTGCCGCCGTAGCAGGCGATGGGCCAGGTGCCGAAGCACTTCCGGTCGATCTAACTCCTTTCAATGGATGGGATTGATTGAGCGCCATCAAATACGCGACAAGGCATTTTGCATCGTAACTGGGAACAACCTCCCACCCCTCGGGTGGCGCGTCCGAACCTGAGAGTTGCAACGCATCTGCCGAACGCTCTCCGGTGATGCGCCGCTTTTGGTAAAGGAACCGGTATGCGGGCATGTTCGAATCGAGATTGATGCTGCGTGGCGAATACAGATGCACATGCTGCCAGGCTGCAGAATACATCGGCGGCAAACCCTCTGTCTGGATCGGCCACGGCGCGCCGGGAGTCTGCGCGGTCGGTGCCACCGGGCTGCTTCCTCCTGGAGTGGCGTTCGCCATTTGTCCGGGTGACGGCGAAGCGACACCCGTTCGTTGCCCGGGCGGCGGTGATGCATTCGCCGCAGGGGCACCGGAAGGCGGCGAACTCCCCGGAGCGGAAGTAGCGGGCGCTGTTCCAGGCGAACTCGCGGGTGAAGGAGAAGCTGCTTGTGTAGCAGGCGGACCCGCCTTCGCCGCGGCTTCGGCGGGCAAGCTGGAGACCGCGGCTCCTTGCGCAGGGGGTGCGGCGGCAGGACTGGCGACTCCAGCTGGCGACGGAGACTCCTCTGGCGCAGGTGCGCGCGCGCCAATGTTTGCGAGGTCCTGACCCATGCGCATTTTTCCGAGAAATACTGGCCGATCGAAAATGTAATCGCGCGGTGCGCTGCGCCGATCACCCCATTTTCGCTCGATATCGTCGGCAGCGTAATCGGCGCGGACCTGTTGACTGTGGCAATAAACGCAGCCATTCGCAGCGTAAACTCGTGCGCCCCGCTCGAACATGCCCGATTGTGGCCGCGGATAGATGTCCGTGCCCTCTTCATCGGATTCCGGATTGAGATGTCCGATTTGCCAGTTCGGAATGACCGTGAGCCCTATCCACGAAAATGCGAACGTGCCGAAAATTCCAAGGATGAGAGGAGCTAGACCTTTCATCAGTGACCTCCGGATGGCTCAGCGTCCACTGGGTTGAGAAAGGTCGGCACAGTTGCTGTGCGGCCCAATCCCAAGAGCATCAGACCGAAGTGATACGCGAAGATGAAATGCGACACGGTGAGCAAAATCCCTGCGAGACTGCGTCCGCGAAGATACGGCAACACCGTTTCGATGCTTTCACTGAAGGGTAGCGCAGGGTTTTGCATGTCGGCCCCTTGTAGAAATCCGCCGGCTAGCAGCATCAGTGTCATCAATCCAATGCCGTAGGCCGATGCCCAGAAATGCAGTTTAATCAGCGACGCGTAACGCCATTCACGACCAACCAGTCGTGGAACGATGTAGTACATCGAACCGAAAATCACCATGGTGAAAAATGCATAGAGACCAAGATGCGAATACGCGATGCTCACCTGAGTAAAATTGACGTATCTCGCAACGGACCGCAGCGAGATCAACACACCAACCACGCTGAAAACCGTGTACGACATCGCGCCGAATATGGTGAACCGAAGGGTCGGGCTGTAGCGCAGCAGAGGGAAATATCCCTGCATGGTCATGTGGTGATTCAGTCCGACCGTTGCGACAGGAATCATCGTCAAAATCGTGGCGGCAATGCTCGCGGTAATCATCCATGCGGGAAACGGTCCATCTACCAGTCGTGTCATTCCCGTCCAGCTCGAAAAAAGCGCGTAGCTCCAAAAACCGATTGTTGCCAAATGATAACTGTAAACCGGGCGCCCGATGACCTTCGGAATCATGTAATATGCCGTGCCGAGAGCGATGGCGCCGAACCAGAGAAACAGAAGGTTGTTAGCGTACCACCAGCCTACTGCGGATTGCAAAACTCCCTGCACGGGGACCACGAAGAGCATCAATTGTCCGACCGCATACAGCCACGGGAACCAGAGAAACGCGCCGAGCAAATACCATTGGCTAATGTAAATTTGATCGCCGCGCCGATGGCGGAACATGAGCACTGCCCAGGAAGCCATCAGCGTGTAAGCGATAAATAGAATCACGGCGACATAACGCGGAAACTCGAGCCATTGAAAACCGGTGCTATCGCCGAGCAAGATTGCACCTACGCCTATTAGCACGCCCACGTTCCAGAACGCAGCGCCTGCGACAAGCAACAGCGGAAATCGCAACGCCGTCCGGCACAATCTCGCCATCAACCATACGGCGGTGCCCATCCCGGCCATTGACGCCCAGCCATAGACCATCACGTTCATGTGAACGGGACGCAGCCGGCCCCACGTCAGGAAACTGATATTCCCAAGGAGATCGGGCGAGTGCAGCTTGAACGACACCAATGCCGCCAGCAAGGTGCCCAGGATCAACCACGCCACAGCCGACGTATAAAACATCAGCACCGGCAAGCGTGTCGATGCATCGATGTACGCGCGCTCCAACTGCCCCGTGTCGCCAGCAGCAGCGGAGACGGCTGGTTCTTTTAGTGGAATTCCGGTGGCGTTCATGGCGCGGGTGAAGAGGACGGAGGTGGTGAATGTTGGGCCGCCGGGGACGGCAACATAGCGCTAGCGGGCGGACTGGAGACCGCCGCTCCTTGCGGCGAAGCGGGCGCGCCCGCCTGAGGTGACGGCTGCGCGGCGCCCGAAGTTGGCGAACCAGCCGGTGCGGGCGAACCCGGTGCGGGAATCACTGCAGCTGCAGGCGATGCTTGCGCCGGAGGTGGTGTGGCGATCGGACCGGCTGGCACTGGCTTTTTTTGTGCCAGGTCAGCAACAGTCAGTTCCATCGCGCGATCGATTGGGATCCGGGCAACGCCCTTGTTCTTATCAACCCACGCATATGTTGTTAATGCCTTCTGGTTTTCTTCATGCAAGGCTTTCAGTCTTTCCATGCGCTTTTTCGCACGCGCTTCTTCGTAATCACTTCCGCGTGGTAAAGGCCCAATCACCGCAAGCACGATGAGACCAAACACAACGAAAAGACACACGATACCCAGCCATGTGGAAAATGGCGTCGGTGAGTAGGCAATCCTGCGCAGCGATTCGGAGTCGGCCATGTCAGTTGACGGTTGTTAGGGATTCGATCAGGCGCGGGTCCCGGACCGGAAACAACGAAGTTCTTGGCACAACCCGCAGATAAACGAAACCAAGCGTTGTGCCGACGGCGATCGGGCAAAGCAAATCCCAGATGCTCACATGCACGCCTGTTCCGTGCAGCGCGGGCAGAACGATCAAATACATGTCCAGCATTTGCATGAAGACAATCCAGCCGGCCACGATGCAAAGCCGGTGCGGTTGCTTTTTGATCGAGCGCAACAGCAGGATCGCGAATGTAATGAAGAAGCGGCCGATCACCAAAAGCATGGTCAGCGCCCACCACGACTGCGTATTTCGAGTAAGGAAAAACTGCGTCTCCTCCGGGATGTTTGCGTACCAAATGAGCATGTACTGGCCAAAGCCGATGTAGGCCCAGAAAACGGTAAACGCGAGCATCCACTTTCCCATGATGTGATAATGCTCGAGCGTGACGACGTTTTTGAGATAACCGGCTTGCCGCAGAGCGGTAATCACGAGCACCAGCAACGACATCGAGCTGCCCGCCGCCCCGGCGAAAATGTACACGCCAAACATGGTCGAGTACCAGTGGTAGTTGAGACTCATCACCCAATCGAATGCGCCAAACGTGAGACAAAGCGCAAAAAGCGGCAGGCTTATGAACGAGACGCGCCGCATCCATATTGTGAACAGCGGGTTCCCATCCTTGTCCTGGCGTGCGGAAAATCGACGCAGCAGTTGCGATGCGATGATCCAAAAACAAAAAAACACAATCGCGCGAATGAGAAACCACTGGAAATTGAGGTACGCGCGCTTTGAATCCAGCGTGGCCTCATGCCCGGGCGGGATGTCCGTCCACGAATACAGATGGTGGCGCAGCAACAGAATCGGAACAAAGAGGAGTGCCAGCACCCCTAACAACACAGCAATGTTTTCCAATTGACGCCGCACCACTACGGACCACTCGGCGTCCGTGGCGTGATGCACGATGGTCCAGAAAAAGCAGCCGGCGCATAGCGTAAAGAAAAATGCAAACGCAAAAAGCCAGGAGTAACTGAATTGATGCGGATTGACGAACGCTCCGACGACGCAAAGCGCCAGCGTGACGACGGCAATCGCGCCGAGGAGAGTTGAAAGCCCTGTAAATCGACGGCTGTCGAAATATTCGCCTTCCGGCATCGGTGCAGTGTCCAAACGCTCGCTCATTTTGCTGTGGTGGGTGGCGGTGACGCCGGTTTGTCCAGTTCAGCACGCTGATTTTCAGGAACGTCGGCGACCGTCGCGTGCTGGCTGCGTTGCAAGGCGCGCAGGTAGGCAATAATCGCCCAGCGATCGGCGACAACGATGTTCGGGCCGTAAGGCATCATCGTGTTTTTACCGTTCGTGATCGTGTTGAAAATCTCGCCATCGGACATTTTGCGGATGCGGTCGTCCTGAAGCGAAACCACCGTTGCAAGCCCGTATTGTTTGGTGATGCCATTGCCCTCAGCTGCGGCGCCGTGGCACATCACGCACGTGATGTTGAACCGCTGTTGGCCGCGCTCCATCAATTCGCTCGTGACCGGCAGCGGGATACCCGTCCCCCAATGGTCGCCCATTTTGCCGGTGTTGACGTAGTCGGTGCCGGCACTGAAGGAGACCCGTGTCTGCGATTCCTCTGGTGCATCTTCCATAACGCCCAGCGCGGTCTCATCTTTCTTCGGTCGCGGCATTTCGTAGCCAACAGGAACCGTGCCGGCTATTGGCAAACGCGGCCCGCGTCCATCAGCAAAAAAATCCAGTGGCGCCTGCGCGCGGACTTTCATCTGCCGCACCATGTCAGGGAAAAGCTCAAACGGCGGTTTGGTACCTGTTTGTCCACGGAATCCAAGCACTGCGAGCGTCGCGATCGTGCACAAAACAAAAATCACAAGAAATCCGCGGAGCATACTGGTTATTCCTCGTGAACTATGGTGATGTGCTGGCCACCCGTTTGCTCCAGCAGCTCGTAAACACTGTTTTCCGTAAAGCGCGGATCGAGCGCTTCGATCGCCAGGAAAAATCCGTCGTTCGTCACGCGGCTAAAGCGTTCCCAGTTGAACATGGGATGATTCCAGCGCGGCAGGCGATTCATGATTTGCCACGCAAAAAATGATGCGAACGCGGCGAAGAGGACTGTGAGCTCGAACATTATCGGGAAAAACGCAGGCACAGTGAAAAAGCCAGTTGGTTTGCCGTGCACATCGAGAGGGTAAAGAATCGATGAGGGCCCAAATTGAACGAGCGCGGCGGTCAGTAGTCCGGAGATTCCGCCAAACAAAACCCAGCCGCTGAGCCACGATTTGCCGAGGCCCATCGCCTCATCCATCCCATGAATCGGGAACGGCGAATAAACATCCCAACGGCGGAAGCCGGCATCGCGGACAAGCTTCGCCGCCTCGTAAAGCGCAGCCGCGCTCGGGTATCCGCCGCCATAGCGTAAACTTTGTGACCGTACGGAGTGTTCGTCACCGTGTGCTCTCCTTTCTGGCGCGGATTCCTGTAGCCGCCTCGCTGTGCGAGGCGCAAACCCCATATGTGTGCAACACCCAGGTCGCGCGTCTCACAGAGACGCGGCTACAGAAACTGCAGAAGGTCATCATGGTGTGCGCTCCTTTCCGCCAGGTGAAATCGGTCGGACTCCAGGGGGTTCCCCGTAATGCGGGTCGGCCTCCGGCACGGCGGTCTTAACTTCCGACATCGCAATCATGGGAAGGAAACGAATGAAAAGCAGGAACAGCGAAGTGAAAATTCCGAGCGTGCCGATATAGGTCCAAATGTCCACCCAGGTCGGATGAAACACTCGCCAGGACAATGGCAGGAAGTCGCGGATCAAACCGCCGGCAATAATGATAAACCGCTCAAACCACATTCCCGCGTTGACGCACATAGCCACGAAGAAAACGACCAACACGTTGCGGCGGCACCAGCGGAACCAAAACAGTTGCGGCGAAAGCACGTTGCAAAAGAGCATGCCAAACCACCAATACCACCAGTAGGGACCGAAAATGCGGTTCCAAAACGCGAACCGCTCGTAGTGACTGCCGCTATACCAGGCAGTGAAAAATTCCATGGTGTAGGCGTAACCGACAAATGAGCCGGTCAACAAAATGATCTTCGCCATTTTATCGACGTGCTGCGGCGTGATGACATCCTGCAACTTAAAGATTGCGCGCGCCGGCAACAGCAGAGTCAGCACCATGGCAAAGCCGCCGAAGATCGCGCCCGCAACGAAGTAGGGCGGAAAGATCGTCGTGTGCCACGTCGGTATAACTGTCGAGGCGAAGTCGAACGATACGACGCTGTGCACCGAGAGAACCAGTGGCGTAGCAAGACCGGCCAGAAGCAAATACGCCATTTCGTAATGACGCCAATTGCGGTTCGAGCCACGCCAGCCAAGCGCGAAAATTCCGAAAAGGAATTTCCGGACCCGTGTGGTTGCTCGATCCCGCAAGCACGCCAAATCCGGAACCAAGCCGGTGTACCAGAACAGGACCGAAACGGTAAAATAGGTCGAGACCGCGAACACATCCCACATCAACGCGCTGCGGAAATTCTGCCAGATCCCCCAGTTATTAGGCACCGGCGCCATGTACCATGCCATCCAAAACCGGCCCATATGGATGCCGGGGAAAATCGCAGCGCAGATTACCGCAAAAAGCGTCATCGCTTCCGCGGAGCGGTTGATGGAAGTACGCCATTTTTGACGAAGCAGGAACAGGATCGCCGAGATCAGTGTGCCGGCATGTCCGATACCGATCCAGAAAACGAAGTTGGTGATGCCCCAAGCCCAGCCAACCGGGATATTATTTCCCCATGTGCCAACGCCAGTGGAAATCAGGTACCCAATGCAAAAAAGTCCGAAGGTCGCAACGCTGGCAGTAGTCACGAAACACACCCACCACCACCGCGGCGCCGGTTGTTCGACAACACCGGAAATGCGCTCCGTCAGCCAGCTGAAATTGCGCTGGTTCAGGACCAGCGGAACATGCGCAATTCGCCGCTCCGCCTGCTGGACCTGCTCAGGTGCTGCTGCTGGTGCTCCGTCCATATTAAGTCACGCTCACTCCGGCCATGCCTCCACTCTGCTTGCGATGCCGACATCTTTCGCGTCAGGCATTTTCGGATTTGGATTGCGAAGGCGCGCGAGATAACTCGTTCGCGGAATAACGTTCAAATAGTCGAGGATCCGATAATTGCGGTCCTGTTGTTTCATCTTCGAAACACCGCTCTCGGGGTCCTTAATATCGCCGAAAACAATCGCTTCGGTCGGGCAGGCTTGCGCGCACGCTGTGGTGAACGAATCGCGCGGGATAAGCTTGTCCGGCGAAGGACCGGCGCGCGCGAGCGCCAGGATCTTTGCTTCTTCGATGCGTTGGACGCAGTAGGTGCATTTCTCCATTACGCCGCGCATGCGCACTGTGACGTTAGGATTTTTCTGCATCTTCATCGTGTCCGGCGCACCCTTCGCAGTGAGCGGCGCGAAGTATTCTTCGTAAATGTTCAATGCACCTACGAGTTTTCTCTTGCCAACCGGACGCTGGTTGTAGTCGAAATAATTAAACCGCCGCACCTTGTACGGACAGTTGTTCGAACAGAATCGCGTGCCGACACAGCGGTTGTAAGCCATGACGTTGAGCCCGTCCTCGCTGTGAACGGTGGCGTTGACCGGGCAAACCGTTTCGCATGGCGCGTTTTCGCAGTGCTGACACGGCATCGGTTGGAACACCATCTCAGGATGCTCCGGCCACACGCCCCGGTCCTGATTGAAGGGTTGGCGGCTGGCGTAATAACGGTCAATGCGCAGCCAGTGCATGATGCGGCCGTGCGCCACCTGCAGTTTACCGACAACGGGGATGTTGTTTTCCGCCTGGCAGGCGATCACGCACGCGTTACATCCCGTGCATACATTCAAATCGATGCTCATTCCCCACTGCTGTGGCGCGGTCAGCGGCGGGTGGGTGTAGAGACTCGGCGGCGGATGCGGCAATTCTTCTTCGCCCGGAACCTTTTTCGCGAAATCGTTGTTTTTGCGGTAGTCTTCCAACGTCCCTTCACGAACAAGACCGCGACCTTCGATGCTGAAGTGTTCCTGTGTGATTGAGAACGGGTAACTGCGGCCGACTTTTGTCACCTGCACGCTTTCAATCCCCTTCGCGCCGGCCACGGCTACATGTGGATTCGCCGCCGTTCGCAAAAAATACCCGTTAAACCCGGCCTGCTCTGAAAGGCCCGCTCTTTCTTTTAGGTTGCCGCCTGCGTATGGAAGCTCGACAAACTGCGGCATTTTCCGCCCCCAACCCAGCGTGACCGTGACGGAGTTATCGGCGTGCCCCGGGGACACAAGCGCTGCGATGACGAGCTCGCGTTTCATCGCGATTCCACCATCGCTTTTTTCGTTGACAACGATCTGCAACAAATCGCCCGTCTCCACACCGAGCCCTTTTGCGTACGCAGGACTGATTAACGCGGCGTTGTCCCAGCTCAACTTCGTGACCGGGTCGGGCAATTCCTGGAGCCACCCGTTGTTTGCGTAGCGTCCGTCATCCATTCCGTAACTACCGGTCAACACAATTTCCGGCGACTCCGGCGTGGGCGCGGCAGAGAGCGACAAGGAATCGGGCGGTAGAGCTGCGGCTGCGCCCGCGTTGAACGCAGCGGACTGATCCGTGCTTTGATTGTGTGCAGCGGAACCGTCATGCAAAAACTGCGACCACACCGTTTGAAAATCGCCGGGCGGATTCGTTAGGCGAAAAGTCTCTTGCACCAACTCGGGACCCTGCGCCTTCGCTCCGCCAAGCAGCATGTTCATCAACTCGATTTCACTCAGGCCGCCGAAAAGCGGCAGGATCATCGGTTGAATCGACAAGTAATCGCCGCCGGCCGAGAGCGCGTCGCCCCACGATTCGAGATAATGAGCGAGCGGAACATGCCACTGGCTCAGCGCCGACGTAGCGTCCTCGTGATAACCGAGCCGGACAATGTTCGGCACTTTCTTTTGCAAGTCCGCCCAATCGAGCGGCACTTTTATTTGCGGATCCTCTACCAGCCCGCGCGGCGCGTTATAGACAGGGTCACCGCCGAAAATGAACAACTGTTTGACGCGCCCCTCGTTTATGTCCGTCGCAAGCTGAGCAATGTCGATCGTTTTCGGATTGCGCGGAACCTGACGCACAATGAGCGTTTGCCCGACATTTTTCAGCGCGGCGTTAATAGCATAAACCAACAATTGCACCGCGACAGGTTGCGTCGGGCCGGCGAGCACCAGGCTCGCGCCCGGTTTTGCCATCAAATCACTGGCAAGTCCGTCGATCCATTGCTGGTCGAATGCGTTCGATGCACCTTGGGAACTTCCAAGCAAAGAGCCCAGAGCGGAGTCATTCGTTCCCGCGAGAATCTTGCTCGCGAGCGCCTGCGTAAATGCGGGAATCTGGCTGGCCGGGCAACGCAAGCGATGATCGGCCATCGCGCCGGTCAGCGTGAATCGTTGCTCGACCACATAAAGCCGGTTCATGCTGTCCTTCGGCGCGCTGACACGTCGCCGCGAAGTGAACGTGCGAACTGTTTCCAGATCGCCCTGACCGCAATCGAGAAAATCACTATCCAGCGCCAGAATCACGTCGGCGCGATCCAGTTTGGGCAGAACTCGCGCGTTGGGGCCGAAACCTGTTTGCATTGCAACGTTCGCTTCCTGAGCAAGGCGCGGCTCGTAAACGCACCATCGCACGCCCGGGAATTTTCTTTCCAATTCTCCGCGTAGCCGCTCTCGCGTAGGCGAATTCGTCTCTTCGACCAGAAACGCCAGACCATCTCCGTTGGCGCTCAGGATGCTGTTGCGAAGGTCGCCAAGGAACTTCTCAAACTCGTCGTGGGTGCTTCCCTTTCCTTTCTGAACAAATCGTTTCGAGCGGGTCGGGTCGTAAAGATCGAGAATCGACGCTTGAACGAAAGTGTCCGTGGCCCCACCGCTCGCCGGATGGAGCGGATTGCCGTCGAGTTTTATCGGCCGCCCATCGACCGTCGTGGCGATCAGCGGAATGCCGCCGGTGCGCCGAGGCATCGCGGTCGCGTAGTAAAGGAATTTTCCGGGAATGGTCCACTCGACATTTTTCGTGAAGGGGACGAGATGCAACTCCGGTCTGCGGCAACTTGTTAGGCCAACCCCTGCCAGCGCCATCGACGCGCTCATCAATTTGAGGAAGTCGCGCCGCGACCATTCCGCACCGTTCAGTTCCGCAGTGCCGGCCGGAAATTCGCGTTCCAACCACTCACGAAATTCGGGCGTATCGTTCAACTCGCCGAGGCTGCGCCAATATTTTGTGCCGTTGGCCGGCTCAGGCGGATGGTGAAACACGCGTTTCATCGGCTGCTCCTCATCAAATCATTAAACCGTTGAACCGTTAGGTCCGGAATCCGATGTAACGGTGTAACAGTGTAACGAATCACATTCGTGGTCATCGATGGCACCCCTGGCAATTCGTTGGTGGACTAATCTTCCAGCGCTCTTTCAACGTCTGGCCGATCTCGGACTGGGTGAGCGTTTTCTTCTTTGAAAAATCTTCACGCGTGTCGCCTGGCTGCCCGTACTTGGCGACGAACTCCGCCGGCTTAGCGTCCCCGGGTTTCCAATCGAGATTGAAAACCTGATCTTCCGGCCGCAGATAGTTTTCGGGGTGGCGATGGCAATCCAGGCACCACGCCATGCTGTGCGGTTGGGCGATCTTAACCACCGACATGTGATTGACCGGCCCGTGGCAACTGAAACAACTGATGCCCCGGTTCACATGCGCCGAATGATTGTAGTAAACGTAATCGACCGTGCGATAGAGCCACACCCATTCGACCGGTTCACCGCTTTTCCAACTCTCCTGCACCGGCTGCAGCTTGGGATTGTCCTTTGCAACCTGCGTGTGGCAATTCATGCACGTCGCAGTGTTCGGCACGTTCGATTGTGCGGCAACTTCCACAAAGCTGTGACAATATCGACAATCCATCCCCAGTTGGGTGACGTGAACATCATGCGGAAACGGTACGGGCTGGACCGGTTGGTATCCAATTTTCGTGTACTTCGGCGTGGCGTAATACCAAGTGGCGGCGGTCAACCCACACGCCATCACAATGGCGCAGACGATCAGTTTGATCGGTAGCCAATTCGTCCAGCGTGGAAAAAAATTAGCCATGGCGCTACCGGGCCTCCGCGCAAACGCAGCGCAGCCGCCAAGCTACCAATGGATGAAAACTGTGCTCAGGATATGCTTCGTTCAGACGGCGCAAATGGTTAAGGTTAATCGTTTCTCCGGAAAGCAACGAGGATTCTATGAATGCACGGCCAGAGGGCAAAACAAAAATTCTTTTTCCGATTTCGGTGCCCGCCCGCTCATTACGATCGCGAGAGGAATTACACCTGAAAACGGCGAAGATCTTCACAGAAATGGAAGCGAAACCACTTCGACTCGAATTGCACCGGGCGAATCCAAAGAGAGTGCCTCTAATTTCGTACCAGGGTTATTGAAACCGCGTTTCACGTAGCCGAGCGCGATCTCTTTTCCAAGGCGTTGGCTCCGTGTAGCACTCGTGATCCAGCCAGCTTCCTTTCCCGACGCTGAAGGAGCGGCAAGCTTCGTCCCCGGCTGGAGCGGTCTGTCGTCGGGCGAAATCAATCCGCACAATCGCTTGTTTGTTTGTCCCGACATTTTCATCCGCGAGATCACTTCCTGGCCGATGTAGCAACCCTTTTCATAATCAATGGTGCGTTGCTCAAGATTCGCTTCTATCGGGATAATCTCCTCCGTGAGTTCGCGGCCCCAGCGCGGCAACCCTTGTTCGATTCGCATTACCTCTGCGGCAGCAGAATCCATAAACGAAAATGCTGAAGACAATTCACGCCGGAGAACATCGTGACACGCAGGATCGGTCCAGATGTCCCAACCCGTTGTTGCGAAACGGCGCACGGAAACAATCCGACGGCTGGCTTCGAGCATTGGCGACTCCTTTGTAGCAAGATGAAACAGCGAGAACTTGTGCGTGACGTCCTCAATCTCCACGTCATCGGCGATGACGTAACGCTCGAAACGCTCGCGGAGTGTTTCACGAAGGTCCGGCTCAGTATCAACCAGAAAAGTTTCTCCAAACGTAGCGACGAAGATGTGCGCGTTCAGTTTGCCTTTGGCATTGAGAACACACGCTTCGATCGCGACGGTGTCGCTCGCTTTGCGCAAATCGTTTGTGATTTGCCCATTGAGAAACCGAAATCGATCAGCACCCGTAACGCGAAACTTTGCGCGCGCGGAGAGATCGACAAATATGGCTCGCCCCGTTTCCGACCCCTGCGTCATTCTTGTTCGGACGAAAAACGGCTAAGGAGCTGTCTAAGAAATCCACGTCGCACTGGCACTGGCGCTGCAGCAGGAGCCGTCGCGTTCATGGTTCCGCTGAAACCAAGCAAAGACTCCGGCGACGCCACGATGCCTGCTTCTTGAGTTTCGAGTTTTGGCGACTCAGCCTCTGCTGAAGGGGCTATTGATTCCTCCGCACCAGATTGCTCGTCCGGCTGTTGCAGTTGTGGCTCTTCGTAAAATGCCGGCGCAGGCTCATGTAAATATTTGCGCATAACGGCCGTATAATCATCCTCGCCGTAACCCCATTGCATTTGCTCGACCAACTGATCGCGCGCCGCAGCGGTTACCCCCAGATCGAGATAATGCGACAAAGCGATCTGGCTTGCGATCTGCATGTCTTTTAGCATGTGTTTGAGGGAAAAGTGCGGCTCAAAGTCGCGGCCGACCATTTTTGGCAGCTTCATCGCCAGCGTGCCCGAATAACTCGCATTGGCACACATTGCTTCGATAAATTTTTCCATGGATAATCCGTGCGCTTGGACCAGCGCCAAAGCCTCGGCCGCGGCTTGGACGCTTGCAGCGGTGACCATGTTGGTTGCAATCTTGACGGCGCTTGCCTGGCCAACCGCTCCAATGGGCACGATCTGTTTGCTACTGGCCTCAAGAATGGGACGCGCTTCACGCAGCGCTTCGTCTGTTCCGCCGACATAGTAAACGAGTTCACCTTTTTCGGCTGCACCTTTGCTACCGGTGAAACACGCCTCGACAAATCGCGCGCCTCGGTGTTCCACCAGTTCCGCCGCGGCACGCATCGAATCCGGAGCGACCGTGGAATGCGCTAGAACAACGTGAAGCTGCGTGAGCTTTTCGCTTAGCTGTTCGACGGTTTGCAGGAGAGCAGCGTCATCAGACACAAAAATCTGGATGTAGTTGCACAAGCTCGCCAGTTCCCCCAACGAACCAACAAAATTTGGAACAGGGCGTGGCGACCGGTTCCAAACGAACACGGAAAAGCCTTTGCGGCGGAGGTGCGCGGCCATTGAGCGACCAATAATCCCAAGTCCGACCACGCCGATACTGATATGCTTTGGCTGGGACGTAGAGGCGGGACGCTCCATTGGGTCGGCGATTTACGACCAGCCTGCCGACAAAAATGCTCCGACGCAATGCTGAATTTCGCAGGGTCTGGTGAACGACTGAAGCGTAAAAGTGAACCGGGAAAACCAGCTTCAACTCTTTACCGTTTCAACCCTTCAACGCGAGTTCAGAAAGGTAATACAAAGCAACGGAGCCGACGATTTGAAGACTCTGCGCGCTGATTTTATCCATCGTGTCCCCCACGGTGTGCCACCAGGAGTAGTCGAAGTCTATGATATCAATCGTCGGGATCCCAAGCGCGTTCAGCGGTGCGTGATCGTCGATCAGGTCACGATCCAGGTAGCTGAAATAGTTTCGCAACTTCAGCGCTTCAGCCGCGGCGAACACATCGCGCGCCATTGCCGAAGGTGAATCTGCCGGAAGCGTAATGCCGAGAGAACGATCGCCGACCATGTCGAATAACATTCCTCCGCGAAATTGCTTCGCGCCCTCGGCTTGGAGTTCTTTGGCGAAATAACGGCTTCCATACAGACCGTCCGTGTCTGAGAAATGTTCGTATGCTTCTTCGCCATCAAAGAAGACCAGCTCAATTCTTCTGGCCAGGTTCGGGTAATTCCCAAGCACGCGGGCCAATTCCAAAAGCAGACCCGTGCTGGAGCCGCCGTCGTTTGCGCCGACAAACTGGATCGTGTCGAATAACTTCGTATCGTAGTGCGAGGCTAACAAAAACGACGGAGATGCCGCTTTCCCATCGCCGGAAAATCGGGCAATCAAATTGACGAAGTGCGCTTTGCCTCGCGGGGTATCATCGGTGAAGGCTTGACGTGTTATGTGCCACCCGGACTGCCGAAGCTGCTCTTCTATGTAATCCCTGGCTTTCTCGATCGCGTTCGAGCCGGCCGGATGCGGCCCAAAATCAACGAGGCGTTGAACATGAGCCAGAGCCTTTTCGCCGGAGAATTCCTCCCAAATCTTCGTCTCCTTCGCGCGTGATCGCTCGGCAAATACGCCCCAAGCCAGGGCCAGCAGAAACAATGGAGTAACAGCGGGAAGAAATGATGTTTGTCCAGAACGCATTACGCCCAATGCTTCCTCACTTCATCACCCCTGCTCTGGCAGCCCCAGAGCAGTCACGATGCGCTGTAGATCGTCCGTTCCGTAATACTCGATCTCGATTCGCCCGCGTTTGTCTGCGTGACGAATGGTTACATGGGTCGCGAGGTGTTGTTGCAGGCGATTTTGTAAATCTTCTACCGCCGTTGCCATAGCCCCAGCGTCGGGGACAGTGCGCCTTGTTTTGCGTCGCCCGCGCCCAATGCCAAGCAGGCGGGCGACCATTCGCTCCGTGGAACGCACCGTGGCGTTGCGCCGCAAAACTGTTTCGGCGGCGAGCAATTGTTCTTCGGACGCCTTCAAGGCCAGCAGCACTTTCGCGTGGCCAACTGAAATTAGATTCTGAGCCAACCAGATCTGCACCTGCGGATGCAGATCCAAAAGCCGCAGTGCATTGGCGACTGCCGCCCGGCTACGCCCAACTTTGAGCGCGATGTCTTCCTGCCGCATTCCAAATTCATTGGCTAATCTGGCGTAGCCCTGGGCCTCCTCGATTGGATTGAGATCGGCGCGTTGCAGGTTTTCGATCAATGAAAGCTCAAGGACTTCCAGGTCGTTAGCCGTGCGAATTATGGCGGGAACCGTGCTCAGACCGATTTCTTGCGCCGCGCGCCACCGGCGTTCCCCGGCGATGAGTTCAAATCGCGCACCAACTTGACGGACAATCAGCGGTTGAATGATCCCGTGTTGCCGGATCGACTCGATCAGTTCTTGTAGCGCTTCGCGTGCAAAATCCTTCCGCGGCTGTAATGCGCTCGGAACAATGCTCGCCAGGTTCATCTGGTGCACTCGCTCGGTGGCGTCCGCTCCATCTCTGGGTGCGGCGACTGCAGGCGTCCCGATCAGCGCGCCGAGACCTTTACCCAAACCAGAGCGTGCCATGCACCTGAGGCTACCGGAACAGACTTCGTAACGCAAACAGCAATCCGCGGGAGTGTGATGCGAGATTGTGGCGGGCGGAGCCCCTGCGACGCGCGAACGATCGATCTCGAATCCCCGCACTCACCAAAAGCTCGCCCCTCCATCTTCCGAACGGAGAAACTGAACCGCCACCTTCAAAAAGAGTTTAAAAAAGTATTGACACCCGAAGACGAGATTCAGTACCACGATGCAAGGTTCCAAAACAGACAAGGGACTTTTGCTTGGTAGGGTTTTTTGTCTGTTGGGATCTTATTCACACACAAAAGAACAACCAAAACACGACCGGGAAAGAAAAAGAACGCATCCATGTATTCATTGAATCAAGTTAAACCGTTAGTTTCATGCGGACGAAGATCCAGCTCGCCCGCTGCCATTACGGCGCGGGTTCCTTCTCATCCCGCTCATCCTGGTTAGCTTTGCGCTTTGCCAACAAGTGCAGGCTGCCGTAAATACGCCAGATCCAGGAGTTGTAGGCGGCGTGTTGAACACGGCGGACGGGCAAAATGCCCTTCCCTTCGTCAGTGGTGTCGCAAACTCGGCATTTGGTGCGTTTTCGAACTTCAGTCTTACCACGGGGCAGCTTCAATACCGGCGTTGGTGCTGGCAGCCTTGATCTTTACACTGCCGATTCGAATACGGCCGTTGGCACTGCGACACTCTTGCTGAACACCACCGGCACGGAAAACACGGCCACCGAAGTAGGCTCTATGGAGTTTAACGACAGCGGCGACTACAACTGTGCTTTTGGCGGCTTCGCGCTGTTCAACAACTTTGACGGATTTAGCAACAATGCTATGGGCGATCGTGCGCTTTTTGAAAATATTAGCGCCGTTGAAAATACCGCCGTTGGCGATCTCGCGCTCCAGAACAATGACTCATCCGGAGCCGCCAAGGCGAACTACGACACGGCCGTTGGCGCGCAAGCGCTGTTCTCGAATGTTGACGGCGATTCAAACAACGCCTTCGGTTACAACGCGCTCGGGAACAACACCGTTGGCTTGTTCAACCAAGCCATGGGGTTTGATGCCCTTAGCGGTAACGTTGACGGCGCTTCAAACGTCGCCATTGGCGATACCGCCTTCGCCGACAATGCCCATGGCTCGTTTAACACTGTGATCGGAGATCTGGCAGGAGCCGGGGTTGATGGGAGCGACAACATCTACATTGGTGCTACCGCCGGCCCAGTCGCCGCTGGCCATCCCAATGGCGGCGAGAGTGGGACAATACGCATCGGCGATCCCAACTTTGTCGGAAGCTGCTATGTCGCCGGTATCTCGGGTGTCTCCGTCAGCGGCGACCCCGTTGTCGTCGATTCAAACGGCCAGCTCGGCGTCGCGCCTGCGGGCCATCCTCTCTCGGCTCGGGAACTGCTGAAAGAGCGTCAGGTCGTGCAGCAACTGAAAGCCACGACTGAGAAACAAGCGGCGAGGATCGCTTTGCAAGAAGGGCAAATCCGAACGCTGACCGCAGCTCTCAAGCAGCAATCCGAGCAGATTCAGAAAGTGAGCGCTCAACTGGAAATGATTCGGCCTACGCCACGAGTCGTGAACAATAAATAAAACTGTCATCAAGAAGCGCTGTTAGAGAAGTCAGCGACTTCTGGATACAAATTCAGCCGCCGCGCGAATTCGCGCGGCGGCTGTTTTTTTTGTACTGTAGCCGCTTCGCTGTGCGAAGCGCCAATCCCAAGGCGCTGCATGGCGCGTCTCGGTGGCGCCTCTCACAGAGAGGCGGCTACAGCTAAATTCGTTTGGCTCTATTGAGAGTACCTAAATTGAGTTACACAGCGCTTTGTATAGCTACCAAACGCGAATACGCTCTGATGACGAATTCCAAATGAGCAAGAATCCCACTGAAATCTTCAGCCTGGGCCACTCGCCCGATCCAGATGACGCGTTCATGTTCTACGCGATGGCAAAGAACAAGATCGATTTGCGCGGTTACCGCTTCGAACATCGGCTGGAAGATATTCAGACATTAAATGAGCGGGCGCGCCGCGGAGAGTTGCACATTTCCGCGGTTTCAATTCACGCGTACGCATATGTCGCGGAGACATACGCCTTGTTACCCTGCGGAGCGAGTATGGGCGATGGATACGGACCGCTGGTGGTCAGAAAAAGTCCAACGCCGAACCATTCAACTGAAGGCCGTAACGCTGTAACCAGCGACGACACCGCTCGCGAATCCTTGCATGGACGCGTAATCGCAGTTCCAGGAAAGCTCACGAGCGCCTTCCTGGCCCTTCAGCTTTTTCTCGGCAAATTCGAGTTCACGGTGATTCCGTTTGATACAATTTTCAATGCGGTAGAAAACGGCAGCGCCGATGCCGGTCTTATCATTCACGAGGGCCAACTCACCTACGCGCGATCCGGCTTCGAAAAAATCGTCGATCTGGGAGAATGGTGGAAACGCGAAACCGGCTTGCCATTACCGCTGGGCGGCAACGTCGTGCGCAAAGATATTCCGCCGCCGGTTCGCCGCGATCTCAGCGAGATCATTCGCGAAAGCATCGACTACGGTCTCACTCATCGCGACGAAGCAGTGGCTTACTCGCTCGCGTACGCGCGCGACATGAACGCACCTCTCGCCAGCCAATTCATCGGAATGTACGTGAATGAATTCACTCGGGATTATGGTGAGATCGGACGGTCGGCGATTCGAAATTTTCTGGCCGAAGCGCACAACAAGGGATACATCGACGCTCCGATCCAACCGGAATTCGTGGAATGACAGTCGGCAGCGTTACACTTTTGCCGATGCGTTGATTCGAGCGCAGCGATTCTTTCTTGCCAATCCTTCAGATTTTCCCAAATTCAGCGTCGCTGAACGGATCTGAATCAGGCGAGGCCTTTTCCCTGCTTGAACTCTTTCCGACGGTTTAACGTTTCAGTCCGCAGCGGCAGAGGCCCAGAGTGAAAAGCGCTTGTGCGCGCGACAGTTCTCCGGCAGTTTCGTTCTGGTATGGCAGCGGATCGCAGGCTGGGTTGTCTTAGCATCTTTTTATTCGTCGCCTTGTGCGGCAGTCTGTTCGCTAATGTCGTGCTAATGATTGCAGCGTTTCAGCGCCTCGGCGGTACTCGGGAACCCGAGCCGATCCCGCGCTTCCGCGAAATCTTGCTTCACCGAGGCGCACAGGGCAGCGCGGATAAAATCGCTGTGATCACGATGCGCGGCCTCATTAGTTCTTCGATCCCGGGAAGCGTGACCGATTCGATGGTGGATGACATGCGCGCAGCGCTGCAACAGGCGCGGGAGGACAGTCGCGTCAAAGCCATTGTGCTGGAGATTGATTCCCCCGGCGGAGAAGTCACCGCTTCTGACGAGATCTACACCGCGGTCGTGAAGACGCGCGCAAAGAAACCGGTGGTCATCTACATGGATTCGCTGGCGGCTTCCGGCGGCTATTACGTCTCATGTGGCGGCAAATTTCTGATGGCGAATGAAACGACGATCACCGGGAGCATCGGCGTGATCATTCAGACGCTGAATTACGAGCAGCTGTTTAACAAGATCGGACTCGCGTCCGTCGTTTTTAAAAGCGGTAAATTTAAAGACATGCTCAACGGAGCGCGACCGATCACACCGGAGGAACGCGAGCTCGTGCAGAATTTTATTATGAGGTACATACGACAAATTTCTCGGCATCGTGGCGAAGGAGCGAAATCTGCCGGCTGATCTTCTGCGCAACACTATCGCCGATGGCCGGATCCTCTCAGGCAAGGAAGCGTTACAGAACAAACTGATCGATGGTCTTGGTGAATTGGACGACGCCTTCACGAAAGCAAAGCAACTGGCGAACACGCCGGATGCCAAAGTGGTAAAGTACGGTCCGCCCTTTAGCCTCGCCCGCTTTTTCCGGGTATTTGGACAATCGGAGTCAAAGATCGAACTGCAACTTCCGAAGCAACTCGTGCCGCAACTGGAATCAGGGCGCGCTTATTTCCTGCCCAGTTACTACGCTCCCTAGGCGCTGAGTGTAGCGTACACCACAGCACACCCTGCATGCTATCTGGGAATCTCTTCGCGGCATTCGGAGCCGCCCCGAGCCTCGTGTTGGGTTTACTTTGGGCTCTTTACCTGATTGCCAGTACTTGCATCTATTTGTCACTGATTTATCAGATCAGTGGCCGGACCCGGAACTCCGAAACTGACGCGCCGCCACGGGGCTTCGGATTGCCGGAAGCAATTCTCGCCGGACTGCTGGCCCTTTTTCTTTTGTTGACCATCAGCTCAACAGTTTCGCAGCCGTCGATTCAGTTTAGCGCGCGCAATCTTCTGGCAAATTTCCTTTTCATCGCTTTCGTGGTGCTCGTCATCGTTACTCTTCTCCAGTTCCGCGGCTTTGATGTGGAAGCATTGGCCGGATTTTTCAGAATCAGTTTTTTTCGAACCTTGGCGACCGGAGCGATCCTCCTGTTTTTTGCGTATCCGTTGATCGGTTTATCTGAGGCAATTAATCAACGGTTCTTCGGTGGTGATTCAAGCAAGCAGAGCATTGTCGAGTTCTTCAGTGGATCGCGCACGATCGATCAGCGGATCCTGATAATTGTTTTCGCGGTGGCGATCGCGCCGGTGTTCGAAGAATTTGTTTTTCGATTTTTCATCTACGGCGTACTCAAACGTTACTTTGGTTGCCTTCTCGGAGTGGTGCTTAGTGCACTGTTGTTCTCCGCAGCCCACGCACACTTTCCCTCATTCGTACCATTGTTCGTTCTGGGTTGCTGTCTTGCGATTGCCTACGAGTGGAGCGGATCAATCCTGATCTCAATGACAATGCATTCGCTTTTCAACTCGCTCACTCTCACTGCCCTCGCATTTCCAGAGCTTTTTCGTCAATGAATGTCGGTGCTCTGGGCGAAGACCGGCTCCTCCACCAAATTTTGCTTCATTTTCCGCGTGGAGAAAGCCGGAGGACCTTCGCGCACGCAGGAGATGATTGCGCCGTCGTGGAGATTCCTGGCGCCAATAAACATCTCGTGCTCAAAACGGACTGTGTTGTCGAAGGCGTGCATTTTTTGCGGGGAACGAATGCGCTGGACGTCGGATGGAAAGCAATGATGCGTCCGTTGAGCGATTTTGCTGCGGCCTCAGCCCTGCCTCAATTTGCGCTGATCA
This sequence comes from uncultured Verrucomicrobiae bacterium, assembly GCA_963757675.1. Classification (GTDB taxonomy): domain Bacteria; phylum Verrucomicrobiota; class Verrucomicrobiia; order Chthoniobacterales; family UBA10450; genus Udaeobacter. The sequence goes on from CAVWTH010000020.1 coordinate 73,141, forward strand.
CGCTCATCATTCCGCGCAAAACGGCTGCCGTCTGGGTAAGGAACCTATATCGTGGGCTGCGCCGGGCTGCGAATCGCTTCAAAGTTCGTATAGTTGGCGGCGAAACAAGCAGCACACCGGGGCCGATCGCGATTTCGGTGAGTGTAATCGGGTTTGTGGAAGGGACTCGTGCGGTATCGCGCCGTGGCGGAAAATCCGGCGACGCTCTTTTTGTTACAGGCCGGCTCGGAGGCGCGCTAAAGCAAAAGCACTTGAAATTCCTTCCCCGCATTGCGGAGTCACGCTGGCTTACAAAAAATTTCTCTATTCACGCGATGATGGATTTAAGCGACGGACTCGGAGCCGATCTTCCCCGACTCGCCCGTGCCAGCAAAGTTGGATTCGACGTCGACTTGGAAAATCTGCCGATTGGGCGTGGCGCAACGACCACTGACGCAATCTGCGAAGGCGAGGACTACGAATTGCTCTTCGCCATTTCGCCGCGCGACAGAAGTCGACTGGAACGAGAGTGGCGGCGAAAATATCCGAAACTACTATTGACTCGAATTGGCGCGCTAACTCCGCGATCCGCAACACGCAATACGAAATTGCCCCGTGGCTACGTTCATTTCCAACAGTCCCGCTGAAACGGAAGCAATGGGGCAGAAACTTGCGAAGGAAATCCATGCCGGTTCGGTGCTGGCTCTCAAAGGCGAGCTGGGCAGTGGCAAGACCTTGTTCACGAAAGGTCTCGTTGCCGCATTGGGATGCAGCGCCGCGGTAACCAGCCCTACGTTCACGATCATGCACGAGTACCAAGGAGGGCAATTGTCCGTTTATCATTTCGATTTTTTTCGGTTGGAAAATCTAGAATCAGCAGCGCGGCTTGGCCTTGAGTATTACTTTCTTGGTGACGGCGTTTCAGTGATCGAATGGGCCGATCGCTTCCCCAATTTGGTTCCCGAGCATGCACGCTGGATTTCATTTGAAATGAAATCGGAAAGTCAGCGGATCATAACTCTCAACGATTTCGATGAAAATCCTTGCGCTTGAACTTTCTACCGCCCGCGGCAGCGTTGCCTGGCTGGACGCACAAGTAGAATTCGTGCGCGAATGGCCTAACGACAGAAAAAATTCCGCGGCGTTTTTCGAGAATCTTCAAGTTGTGAGAAAAGAATTTGGAGCGCCGGAGACGATCATTGTCGGGCTCGGCCCCGGCTCGTATGCGGGAACCCGCATTGCGATCTCGGCCGCGATCGGAATACAACTTTGTAGCGAGGCGCACTTGATTGGCTGGCCGTCGATCTGCGCAATGGAATCCGATGCGGCGGAATATTGCATCGTTGGCGATGCGCGCAGGAAATCTTTCTTCCTTGCGTGTATCCTCAGGAATGAACTGATCGAAGGCCCGACGTTGCTATCCGGGCCCGAGTTGAAAGCGAAGCTCGAATCGTTCGAACCGGCGATGCCGGTGTTTTCTTCCGAGCTGCTCCCGCAATTTGATCAACTGGTGATCCATTTTCCTTCGGCTCTCGTGCTGGCTAAACTTGCGGAGGACAGGCGACACAGCTTTTTTCTGCCGCCACTGGAACCAATTTATATGCGCGAACCACACGTCACACTACCAAAATGAAACAAACATACCGTTGCTGGGCTGAAATCGATCGCGCCGCGTTGTGGCATAATGCGAAGGTCGTGAGAGATCGAATCGGCTCCACCGAAATGCTGGCCGTGGTGAAAGCGAATGCTTACGGGCACGGCTTAGTCGGTGTAGCGCAAGCGCTGGCCGGTGACGCACAATTATTCGGCGTCGCCAATCTTGAAGAAGCCGTGACGCTGCGTGATTCGCTGCCGCATCCCGTTGTCATTCTCGGCCCGGCAACTCCAGAGGAACGCCCAATAATCGCCGAGCGCGGTTTTATCCCGACGATCTCCAGTTTGGAGGAAGCCCATGCCTTCGATCGACTCAAGCCGGTGTCAGTCAATTTCAAAATCGACACCGGCATGGGCCGAATGGGCGTCTTGGAGAGTAAGGCACGCGACGTTTTCAAACGCGCGGCGGCGCTGCCGAATATTCGGATCCACAGCATCTCGACCCATATGCCGGTATCGAACGAAGACGCAGAATACACTCGGGATCAGCTCGTCCGTTTCCGGAAAATCGTTGAGCAAATCCGTGTAGAAGTTCCCGGAACTTACAAGGCGCACGTGTTGCAAAGCGCCGGGACACTCGCTTTCAATCAGCCGACATTCGAGATCGTGCGCGCCGGGATCATGCTTTACGGAATTTCGCCACTCCCGGAATTTCAGGAGTTGCTCATGCCTGTGATGAAATGGAAAACAAAAATTTGCCTGGTACGCGACGTGCCGAAAGGCAGCTCAATCAGTTATGGCCGCACGTTTATCGCGCCGAGAAATATGCGGGTCGCAACGTTATCAGCCGGCTACGCTGATGGTTATCCCTGGCACCTTTCCAATCGCGGCGCTGCTGTTTTGGTGCACGGAAATCGTTGTCCCCTTCTCGGCCGGGTGACGATGGACTTGATTGTGATCGATGTGAGCGGGGTCCGTGATGCGCAGGTGGGCGACGATGTTGTTCTTATGGGACGCGATGGAAGTGAAGAGATTTCCTGCGCTGAATTGGGGGAGCGAGCTGGGACAATCACATGGGAAATTATTACGCGCATTGGCGCGCGAGTGCGGCGAGTTTACCTTTAGTCGTTATAGTCTCTTTGGTCCTATTCAAGAAGGAAAGAAGCGACCAAGTCCTTTAAGCATTAAACGATGTTCCAAATCATCTTCAACGAGCTGAGCGCAGCCGAGATTTCGGGGTTGCCGAAACGATTGCAGCTTGAGTTGCTGGCCGAGTTCCAAATTCTACCCGAAGATTTGGACCAGCTTGATTCCGAGCGCTTCGGCGTGATTGAGCGCGAGGGGAAAAAACTCTACCGGTATCGCGCCAAGAATTACCGAATTTATTTCGCCATAACGGACCAAGGCATCAAGGTCCATCGCGTTTTGCACAAAAACACGCTTCGCGATTTCCTTTTCCGTAGCAAACTGCCTGTTTCCGAGGATGCGCAACTGGGCGAAACGCGCGAGTTCTGGAACTTGATCGAGGAAGGCGAGCGAACG